>CAWILW010000001.1:0-179423 GCA_963837125.1 uncultured Acidimicrobiaceae bacterium
ACCCCCCGTGAATCCGAAGTCCCTGTAAAGCCAGCTCCAGCTCACCTGCTGCGCCGCCGCCAGCGCGGCGAGCGGACGTCCCGTCCGCAGGTGCGCCTCGGTCAAGAAATGGTCCTTGTCCATAGGAGAACCCTTCCAGTTCGGACTCTCCTATGTCTTGACAGATCCTCGGACCAGGGACTCTTATCTCCTGAACCCTCACCCCACCCACGCCTTGAGGAGTTTCCCCCATCTGGTGGACAAGCCTTATGGCAAAACGGCCTGCTCGTTGAGGGTTGAGTGTGGGTCTTCGAATTCGATCGGGCGTCAGCTAGTTTAGTGCCATGAAGGAGCTCATCACCGACGAGATGCTCGCGGCCTTCGCCGTGCTGGCGCCGCTCGACGAGGTATCTGTACGCGTCCATGAGCGCTACGGCGATGTCGCCGACCGGTTCAGCTTCTACGTGCCTTACCCGGTCGAAGGCGTGCAGTGGCGCGAGGAGCTCAAGGGCTTCCGCCAGGGCTGAGACCACGACCAAAGGGGCGGGGCTTGCGCAGGGGGACGGCGGTGATTTGATGGCACGTTCGCAGGCAGGGACTCTGATCCCGCATCTAGGGCATCCCCGCTGGCGTCGTCGGCGGCGCCTGGCCCGAGGCACAAGCGCCGACACTCCCATGCGTCCGGTGCCTCGACCCGAGCATTCGCACCAGCAGACGTGACGATTCTTCCCACCAGCCTCGCCCCCGCCGCTGCGAGAAGGGACCCAGCAGTGCACCCGCGCGGGCAACGCGTCGGTGGGTCCGCGAGGCGTGCGGCGTGGGTTGGGTAGTCGTCGCCGCCGTCGTTGTACTGATCCCAGCGCTCCGGCACGGCGTGTCGCTCGGTCCGTTCGACGATCTGTCGGCGTACGGCCTCACCACGCACCACGGGGTGGCGCCCCACATCGCCCAAACGGGCGACCAGATCGCGGAGACGGTGCCCTGGGCCGTCATCAACTGGGTGCAGATCCATCAGGGACATCTGCCGCTGTGGAACTCGTACAACGCCCTCGGGCTACCGCAGGCATTCAACTGGCAGGCCGGCTCCTTCTCGCTGCCCGCACTGGTCAGCTATGTGGGGCCCTTGCGCCTCGTCTACACAGTGCAGCTACTCGTGACGCTGGTCGTCGCCGGCACCGGCGCGTACGTGCTGGGCCGGGTGCTCGGCCTGGGTGTCGTGGCGTGCGCGTTCGCCGGCACCGTGTTCGAGTTGGGCGGAGCCTTCTTCACCGTCCTCGGCTGGCCCCTCGCCTCGGTGGCCTCGTGGGGCGGGTGGATCCTCGCGGCATGCGTACTGGCGCTGCGGGGACGCCACCGGTTGCGCTCGGTCGCCATGCTGGCGGCGGGCGTGGCGGGGGCCATCTACGCCGGGCAGCCAGACATGCTTTCGGCGGTGGCACTGGTGATCGGCGTCTTCGTGGTGGCGATGCTGGCCCAGCGTGCCAGAGCGCTCGGCGGATCAGGCCCGGTCCGGCGACCCCTGACCGACATCGTGCTCGGTGCCCTGGCCGGTTGCGCGCTCGCCGCGCCGTTGCTGCTGCCGGGCTTGCAGCTGATCTCGGGGTCGGTGCGCAGTGCGCGCGTCGCCTACCAGGCCCTTCCCGCGCGGGACCTGATCCACCTTCTCACCCAGAACTACGACGGCACCCCGGTCGCCGGCAGCCAGTGGCCAGGCAACGACTACATCGTGTCGGCCATGTACGTCGGCGTCATCGTCGTCGTGCTCGGCGTGGTGGCTCTGGGAATCGCGTGGCGACGGCCCGAGATCCGGGCACTCGCCGCGGTCCTGTTAGTGGGAGCGGCCGCCGTCTTCGTGTCTCCCCTGGTCCACCAGATCGGCACGCTGCCAGTCGTCGGCCACCTCGCCTTGAACTTCCTCCTCGTGCCGTTGAGCCTGGCCGTGGCGGTCCTCGGCGCCATCGGCCTCGACGTCCTCGCCCGGTCCTGGCGGTCCGCGGCGGTGCGCCGCCTGACAGTCGCCGGTTTCGTCGTGGCAGCGCTCCTCCTCGCGGGGTTGTGGCTCCTCGGTCGGGGCCACCTCACCGCACACGAATCGACCCTGCGCTCGCAGGGCTTCGTATGGCCGACCATCGAGGTGCTGTTCGGCTTAGCCGTGACAGGTGTGCTCTCAATCGCCGACCGGGCGACGAGGCAAAGTCTAACGACCTGCGGCGGGCAACCCAGGGGTGCAGACCCGAGGTGGGGTCGTTGGGGTGCTGTCGCACTGTTGGGTTGTGAGACTGTGTTCTTGGTGGCCGCAGGCGCGCCGATGTGGACCTCGAGCGCCAGCGTCGCTCCCGCGTCGGCGCCCATCGCATCGTTGCGGCACGCCGTGGGTGACCATGTGTCTGGCCTTCGGCCAGTCCTCGTGCTTCGTGCCGCCGACTCTCGGCATCCTCCCCGAGGCCAACATCCTCTACGGCATCCACGAGTTCGACGCCTACGACCCCATGACCCCCTACGCCTACTTCACCTCGTGGTACGCCAACACCGGCGGGTCCGCCGGTGTCTACGTGCCTCCGAGCGCCTTCTGCCCGGCGGTCAGGACCGCGGCCGATGCGCGGCTGTACGGCGTCGGCTTTGTCCTCGAGCCCGGCGGGGGACCCGGTCCGTCCGGTGCCGTCTTTGTCGAGCGTGTGGGGGCCGAGTCGCTGTACGAGATCCCGGGCGCAGCGGCCGCCACCGTGACGCCGCTCGGTCCGGACGGTCGCCTGCCGGCGACACGCGCCCCGGGCACACCGGTGGCCATGATCAGCCCCTCACCCTCCACCCGCCAGGTGACGGTGCACACCGACCGCGCCGTCGTCTTGCGCCTCCGCATCACCGACGTCGCGGGGTGGCACGCCACCATCGACGGCCGACCACTGGCCCTCACCCGCTTCGCCGGCATCATGCTCGAGGCCGTTGTGCCGCCCGGCCGCCACGTCGTGGTGTCTGCACTACTGGCCGACCTCGTTCACGGTCGGACTGGTGCTGGCGGGCACGTGCGCCGTCGTCCTCGCGCTCGCGTTCGGTTGGGCACTGCGACAGCAGCAGCGGCGGCGGCAGGTGGCGCCACAGGCGAGAACCTCCCTCGAACCGTCGGCGGCGCCCGACGCCACACCCACCGGGCGCGCCGGCCACCAACCGGCCCCGACCCCGAGGTGACGACCGTGACACACGACCCCTCGAGCCGCACACAACGCCTCAGGGCGCGGTGGCCGGACCTCTTGGGCCTCGCGTGGGTGGCCGGCGCGGCGCTCGCCCTGCTGGGCCCCACGCTGGTGCGCGGCGCCTCCTTCGGTCCGTTCATCGCGCTCGACCAATTCGGGCTCTCCTACAACGCGCACGTCGTCGTCACGAGCTCCCAGCGGGGAGACATCGTCAACGCCATGAACGTGTGGTCCGCCTTGTCGTGGAGGCAGGTCCACGCCGGCCATCTCCCCTTGTGGAACCCGTACAGCGCGCTGGGCATGCCGCTGGCGTTCAACTGGCAGTCGGCGCCCTTCAGCGTCCCCTCCCTGGTGGGCTACCTCTTTCCCCTGCGACTGTCGTTCAGCGTGCAGACGATCGTGACCTTGTTGATCGCCGGTACCGGCACGTACGCGCTGGCCCGGTCGCTGCGGCTGGGTGCGCTGGCTTCGGCGTTCGCCGCCACCGCGTTCGAACTGAGCGGCCCCATGGTCGGATGGCTCGGCTGGCCCCACACCGCGGTGATGGCGTGGGGAGGATGGCTCTTCGCCGCCGCCCTGTACGTGATCCGGGGAAGGCGGCGGGCGTTGCCGATCGCCCTCATGGCGGTCGTGGTGGCGTGCGCGGTCTACGCAGGCCAACCCGAGGTGCTCGGCCTGATGGGTATGGCGCTGCTGCTGTTCCTGGCGGTCTACTTGGGTCTGCGCTCTCGGCCCCTCTTCGGAGGCGGGGCGGTGGCACGTCCCGCACTCGACCTGGCGCTGGCCGGTGCGGCGGGGCTCGCCCTGGCCGCCCCGCTGTTGCTGCCGGGCCTGCAGCTCGAACAGGGCTCGCTGCGCAACTCCATCCCACCGGACCAGGGCCTGCCGACCCACAACCTGGTGTACCTGCTCTTTCAGGGGTACGACGGGCTCCCCATCGGGGGCAACCACTGGTTCGGGTACTTCTTCTACGTCGAGACCGCCGCCTACGTCGGTGTCGCAGCCCTCGTCATGGTGCTGCTGGCGGCCTGCACCCGGTGGCGGCGGCCCGAGGTGCCCGCCCTCGGCGCCGTGGCAATCGTCATGTTCGCCATCGCCTACGTCGGACCGCTGAACTCGTTCCTCGACGGGCTGCCGGCAGTCGGCCACATCCTGTGGCACCGGTCACTGCTGCCCATGGCCTTCGTCCTCGCCCTACTGGCCGGCCAGGGCGTGGACGTCCTCGTTCGGCATTGGCGCGACTCTCGGGTGCAGGTGATCGCGCTCTGCGGCTTCGGCGCGGTCGCAGTGATCGTGGCCGGGCAGTGGCTGTTCGACTCCGGTCAACTGACCGCTGCCGAACAGGTGCTCCGCGACCGCAGCTTCACCGGACCGGTGGTCGGCACGGTCATTGGACTGCTGACGATCGGGGCGCTCGCCCTCGCCCGGCGACACTTCGGCGATACGCCGGACGGGCGTTCACCGTGGAAGCGGGTCGGGGTCTGGGGCGGACTGGCGCTGCTGGTAGGCCAGACCGCGTTCCTCCTCGGTGCCGGGGAGCCCCTCATGGCGTCGAGCTCGTCCTACTTCACCGAGTCACCCGCCGAGGTCGCGCTGCAGCGCACCGTCGGCGACTCGACGGTGGCCTTCGGCACCAACACCATTGTGTGCACCGGTCTGGGTATCACCCCGAACGTCAACGCCTTCTTCGGCGTGCACGAAATGGCGCTCTACGACCCGCTCGTTCCGGCTGCCTACTTCACTGCGTTCCGTCGCCAGACCGGCCGATCGGCCGGTGCTCCGGGCTTCTACAGCTACTGCCCCGCCATCGATTCGGTGCCGCTCGCGCAGCTCTACGGCGCCCGCTACATCTTGGTGCCGGCGAGCGTGCGCGGCCCAGCGGGCACCGCCTTCGTCTCGCACCTGAACGGCGAGAGCCTGTACCGGGTGCCCAAGGCGTACCCAGCGACGTTGGTGACAGCGACCCACCCCGCCGGCACGCCCGTCGCCGTCGAGCACCCCAACCCGTCGACATGGCAGCTCGTCGTGCATGCCGCCTCGCCCGGCATCCTTCATCTGCGGCTGACGTCGGTGCCGGGATGGAACGCTACCGATAATGGCCATGCCACGACGGTGCGCACCTATGAGGGCATCATGCTGCAGGTCACGGTCCCCGCCGGCACCAGCACGGTCGTGCTGCACTATTGGCCGAAGACATTCAGTGTCGGCATCATCATCGCGGTCGCGACGTTCGCAATTTTGATCGCCGCGTTGTTAATCGAGACCTCGCTCGAGCTCCGCCGACGGGCGCGGACGAGCGTGGATACGAAGTCCAGCAGTGGGTCGAGCCTCCCCCAGCCGCACCCGCTCTCGGTTCGAGCGCACCCTTCACCGTAGGGAAGGTACAAGTTGTTGGCTGGGAGGATCAGCGAGCGTGCTGTCGATCGTGACCGGTACGAGTGGATCGGGCGCAAGGCGACCGTCCTGCCGGTGCACGTCTACCAGTTGGCAGCGGACGCCGTTGTCGGCGTGGAGTTCGATTCGATCGGCATGCCGTTCAGTGCGGATTTGAGGAAGGCATGGTGCTCGTCTCCGATCATCTTGACAACCCGACTGCCGGCTTGGACCGAACTGGACCAAGCGGCCGACCCGAAGCGCGCCAAGGCTTGCAAACAAACAGAACGAGCCTCCATCAGACCCAAGGTGATTCACGAGACCCCTCTCGACGCGGCTTCAGTCGACGGCCGCGACTACGGTCGATTGGCGTCGGTCAAGAGGTCACTATGGACCAAAGAATGGGCTCGTTGTAGGCTCACCATTTGCGGGCACCACTGGGGGGCAATCGGGTGGCAGAGACAGACATGGGGTCGCGGCGTACCCCCTCAGGTCCCAGCATTGGCGCTTCCTTCTCGCCGCGTCACAACAGCCTCAACTTCCTCAGGCTGGCGCTCGCCCTCTGCGTTGTGTTCTCTCACACCGTGCAGGGTTCCTGGGAGAACATGTTCCATCGAATGGGACTCGGGGAAATCGCAGTTTTTGGATTCTTCGGGATAAGTGGTTACCTCATAGCAAGCAGTGCGGAGCACAACAACGTCCTCCGTTATCTCTGGCAGCGCTTCCTTCGGATATTCCCTGCCTTCTGGGTATGTCTGATTGTGGTTGCGGTCATTGCCTCAATGGTTCCCCTTCAGAACTTCGGCATCCTTACGTCCTGGGTAGCGTCAACATCAAGCCCATCAGGATGGGTACTGCACAACTGGTGGCTCAGGATCACACAACCCACGATTGATGCGCGCTACTGGAATAACCCCCTCTGGACCCTCATGTATGAGTTCCTTTGCTATTTGGTCTTGGCAGCTCTGGCTATCACAGGGCTTCTGCGGCGTCGCCTGGCCGTGGCAATCCTTGCGGCTGGCGTCTGGGGACTCCAGATTCTCTTCACCTTCATTCCCAGCCTCCACGATAAGTTTGTAGGAGGTCACAACTTCTGGATCATGTGGTTCATCAAGTTCGGCGTTGTGTTTCTCACTGGGACTCTGATCTACCTCTACCGAGACCGTGTGGCTGATTCGGGGCTCCTCGCTCTGGGCTGCACTGCAGCACTCCTGGGCAGTTTGTGGCTTCCGACAAGTTCCGCTGGCGACTATTGGGTCTTCGCCTCTTCGGGGCTCTTCGTGGCACTAATCGCCTATCCGATGATCTGGCTCGGCATCCACCTTCCGCTGCAACGGGTCGGCGCTCGGAATGACTATTCCTATGGGACCTATATCTACGCGTACCCGGCTCAGGTTCTTCTCACGATCTTCGGAGTGAATCATTGGGGAGCGTTGCCGTTCTTTTTGGTTACCGTCCTGTGCACGATTCCCTTTGCCGTCGCGAGCTGGTGGTTTGTTGAGCGGCATGCCCTACGGGCAAAGAAGCTCAAACCCAGAGCTGTGTGGACTTGTTTGAGGAGAGCCCCATCGCGCGATGATGCGTCTCGAGCGGGAGAAGGTGGGGGAAGCGCGGAACGTTCCATCTGCGCCATAGAGCACATCCAGCAAGCACCAGTTAGTAGCGCCCCGTGCGACGGTTATGGCGCGGTCCTCGGTTCTCTCATCTGGCCCGGCTGACCGCTGCGCCAAGGGCGGATTCCCTCGGATTGGGACCGGTTGGAGGCGTGAGTGATGCCCAAGATCGACCAGAAGTTGCAACCTGACGCCGCCAACGACCTCATCTATTGAAGGGGTCCGAGCCGGGACGTCGATCTTCGAGATCGAAGACGCCATCCAGGGCTGGCCGGCGAAGGGCGGTGGGGGTACCCACTCGTCGAGCGCCTTCGCTGCGTGGGCATTGGCGATTCCGTGCGAGACTCACAGCCGCGGCGTATGAAGGGCGGCAAGTCACGGCCGACTAGCTGAGATCTGTTTGTTGACGTGGACGCCATAGCTCTTGTGTCTCGTCGATCACTACTTGCCCGCAGCGCTGATCAGCGGCATCGGGCACGCGAGCCCCATCAAACGAACGCAGGACTGCGCTACTTCAACGTTGCGGTTCGGAACTTGTCCTCCGTTCACCCGATGGGCCCGGGGTGACACGGCATGCTCTAACTTGCCCGACCGGCCCTCCCAGAGCGGTGCACTCACATTCGGGTACCCCCCGGCGACACCACTTCCCCTCTACGCCCGGTCAGTGCGTCCTTGATTCCTCGGGCGCGAGCTCGAGGTTCATGCCGCATTCCGACTACCTCAGTCGAAATAGCTCGCATCGCCGCCCAGGACCAACGGCCGTAGAGGTCGGAGCTGAGCAGGATCCGGTTCCGGGCACCGTAGTAGCGGCGCCAAGAGCTCTCCCACTGCCCGGGTCGCCGTCGATTCAAGACGACGACGGAGGGCACTCCCGACAACCTGAATCCCTTGGCTCTCAGGTACACGCTGAACCGGTAGTCGTCCCAACCAAAGAAGTAGTCAGATGTGAAGTCGCTCAATGCCTCGAGCGCCGGCGTCGGCAGCAGGAACCCCGACCATTGAGCGAAGTCCAGCGGAACCAAGGAGCCTCCCGACTCGGGAACCCGGTAGAGAGGGCCGCGCCAACTCGACGACGCCCACACCGCCCCGTGAGCCCGCGCCACATAAACCGCGGTCGGGTCGCGCTCGGCGACCGCCAACATCGATCCGATGGTCTCCGGCGCGATCTCGGCGTCGTGGTCCAAGAGCAGCGTCCAGTCCGGCCGTGACTCGAGCGCTACGACGGCACCGCGGGAAAACGCGCCGCCCGAGCCGAGGTAGGACTGATCGACGACGACCTCGAGTTCGTTCGGCCAGTCCTCCGCGCTGGCTTCGGGTCCGTTGTCAACCACGACGATCCGTGTCGGAACAGGTGACGACGAGCGCACCTGCTCGCCAAGTGCGGTCACCTCGGACACCCAGTGAGTAGTGGGGATCACGACCGCCAATGTCGGCACGGCGCGTGACGTTAGCGGGTGCGAGTCGCTCTCCTATCCAGTCAGGCACGATGGACATCGGCGCGTTCGACAATCGGACTCGGCCGGCGTGGGGCGGCCAATCGGGCGACGGACCGATGGCTCTCCCCCGCTCCTGGGCGGTGGAAAGAGGGAACGACCGTGAGGACGCCCTTCGGAGGAGTGTCTACAGTTGAGCCGCCATGCGGTCGCGAGGAGGGGGGAACAGTAGGCAGACCGGCCGCGGGACGTTCGCCTGTGTCGTCGACCAAGACCCGCGCTTTCACCTCGAGGCGCTGCGCTGGTTCGCCTCGCTCCACAGCGTTGCCGGCGTGGACCCGGGCGATCTCGTCGTCCACGCCGTGGGTGGCGCGAGCTCGGAGGCCCTGGCCCTGCTCGAGGACAAAGGGGTCGCCGTCCGCCCCATCGAGCCTTTCGATCCCCGTTCCCCCCACTGCAACAAGATCGCCGGCGCCTTGTGCCTGGCGGAAATCGGTGTGGAGGGGATGGCGGTGCTCACCGACGCCGACGTCGCCTTCTGCGAGGATCCCCGTTCCCTTCCACTGCCCGATCGCGCCGTGGCCTCCAAGCTGGTCGACTTCGCCATCCCCCGGCTCGACACGCTCCGCGCCGTCTTCAGCGAGGCGTCCCTCGCGCTCCCACCTCTCGAGCCGCTTGACCGCCGGTCGGGGCAGTCGACCATCGCCGGAAACGGCAACGGGGGCCTCTACCTGGTCCCCGGCGCGCAACTGCCCGAGGTAGCGGCGGCGTGGGCCCACTGGGCCCGCTGGTTGTTGGAACGCCGCGAGCTCCTCGGGGACTGGGGGACCTTCGTCGACCAGGTGGCCATGGCGCTCGCGATCGCCGCGGAAGGATTCGACGCGGTCCGACTCAAGCGACGCTGGAACCTGGCCACCAACGAACCCCAGTTTCTCCCCCGCCGGACGGGTCCGCCGGCAGTCCTGCACTACCACACGAGGGTCGACAAGATGGGGCTGTTGTCGCCGACCGGCCGGCCCGCCGTCGACCGTCGCATCCGCCGCGTGAACGCGGCCATCGGCGAGCTCTGGCAGGAGTCCTTCCCCAACTCGTTGTTCTGGCAGTGGCGCTACCAGACCGACCCCGAACTCGGATCGGGAGTCGGCAGCCGCGGAAAGGCGCTCGACGACAAACGCGAACTGCTCAACCGGATCGCCGCCGAGCTCGTGCCGGCGTCCACCCTCGACGTGGGGTGTGGCGACGGCCAGGCGACGAGAGGGATCCCGCTCGGCCACTACACCGGCCTCGACCTCTCCGAGGAAGCCACGCGCCTCGCCAAACTCGGCCGGCCCGACGGCGACTACCACGTGGGAACCATCTTCGATTGGCCGGTGGAAGCCGAACTCACGATCTGCCTGGACGTCCTCATCCATCAGCCCGACACGACGACCTACGAAGAGCTGGTCCGCCGGCTGGCCGACTCGGCGTCGCGCGCCCTTTTGATCTCGGGCTATGAGCACCCGAGCACGTCAGGGTCCCCGGTGGTCCACTTTCACGAGCCACTCTCGATGACCCTGCAACGTCTCGCGCCCGGTGCGCAGGTGCGGGCCGTCCGCGACCTCCATGAGATCACCACCTTCTTGGTGCTGTTCAGCTGCGCAGGAGTCGAAGGCCCCGCCCTCCTGACGTCTCGCTCAGGCCGTGCGTCGGCCCAAGCGACGGTAGATTTCCTCGATCTGGTGACTGGCGGCAGCCACGTCGAAGCGCGTGCTCAAGGTCTGGGCGGCCGCACCCAACCGGCGTCGCAGCTCGGGGTCGGCGGCGAGGTGCGCGATGGCGTCGGCCATGAGGTCCGGACGTCCCGGGGCAACCAGCAGGGCGCTCTCGTGGTCGGTCAGGATGCCCGGCACCCCACCGACCTTGGTGGCCACGATGGCCAGACCCATACTCGTCGCCTCCATCAAGGTGACCGGCATTCCCTCGTGGTGCGAGGGGAGCACGAAGATGTCCGAGCCGGCCAGGAGGCGCAGCACGTCGCCTCGGGGACCGAGGAACCTGAAATCGTCGTGCAGTCCCAGTTGGCCGTGACGAGTCTCGAGCTCCTCTTTGAGCGGACCGCGTCCGACAGCGGCGAACCTGACGGGTAGGCCCCGCTCGGCGACGAGGTGGGCGGCCTCCAAGAGGACGTCGTAGCCCTTCTCGGCACGGAGGTTGGCCACGGTGATCGCCAGCACTTCGTCGTCGTTCACACCCAACTCGGCACGGACCTCACGGCGGATCTCATCTCGTCGGGCCACCAGGGCCTGCGCCGAGGACAGATCCACCCCGTGCACGACCACCTGGGCCCGTGCCTGCAATGCCGACGGCAGCGCGTCGTGGGCCGCCGGCGACACGACTACCAGGGCCTCGTCGAGCCCGATGGTGCTTCGGTTGAGCACCCGGACCGGGGTCGGGGTCCGATCCCACAGGCTGTGCTCGGTGTACATGAGGGTCGGACGCCGGGACTTGGGTATCGAAGCAGCCACGAGCCGGCCGACGGCCGCCGTGTAGGGCAGATGGAAATGGACGATGTCGAATTGGCCGTGGAGCAGGAGGCGGCGGAACCTCGCCGTCCAGCGCAGGTCGAAGTCACTGCGGGCCCCCAGCTCGTGCACGGGGACCCCGCTGGCCCGCACCGCCGGCACAAGCCCGTTCTCGGCCGCCAGCACGTAGGCGAACTCGTAGTCGAAGCCCTGGCGGTCACGTACCGCCAGCATGTCGACCAGGAGCCGCTCGGCGCCCCCGTACCCCATGCATTTGATGACCACCAAGACCCGGGGGCGGCCCCCAGACCCGTTGGAAGCGCACTCCCCCCGCCCGGACACGGGGCGATGCTACCGGCCGTGTGCTGCGGCCTTTCCTGGTCCCCGTGGGCGATAAACTTGCCGACAAGTCAATTTCGTGGCTGGGCCCGATTGGCCAGGCGGGAGCGGATATGTCACCACCTGGACTTGGACTGCCACAGGGGACCTTTGTCTCAGAATGGGAGGGGCAGTGTTGGTAGTAGAGCCTGATCCGTCGGATCAGGGCGCTCTCGTCGTGACCGACGTCGCGGCCATCCCCGACGAGCCCCCACCCGAGCTCATTTACCACCACAAGGTGTCCATGGTGGCGTCAGCCCGCAAGCTCTGGCACGCCCGCGAGATCATGTACACCCTGGCCGAGCGAGACTTCCGGGTCCAGTACAAGCAGGCCTCTCTCGGCGTCATGTGGGCGCTGCTCACCCCCTTGCTCACCCTGGCCATCATGGTCATCGTCTTCTCGCGGGCCAAGACCTTCGGGACCGAGGGCATCCCCTTCGCCCTCTTTGCCTTCGTCGGCATCTTGTGCTGGACGTTCTTCGCCGGCGCGCTCGGATCCGGAGGAAGCTCGCTGCTGGCCAACAAGGCCCTGTTGGCCAAGACCCAGTTCCCCCGGGAGTGTTTCCCATTGGAGAACATGGGGGTCACGGCGCTGAACACCGTGCTCTCGTGGTTCCCGCTGGCCATCTTGTTCGTCATCTTCGGCCGGGCCCCGAGGATCGCCACCTTGTGGGCACCGTTGTTCATGTTGATCGAAGTGCTCTTCGCCGCTGGGATCACCCTGGCCGTGGCCGGGATCATCATCCAGATGCGCGACCTGGCCCAGGTGCTCCCGATCATCATTTCGTTGGGTCTCTTCGTCGAGCCGGTCATCTGGCCGCTCTCCAAGCTCCCGGCGTGGATCCTGCCCATCTACTCGTTCTTGAACCCGTTGGGCCCGGTCATCGACAACGTGCGCCGCACGATGCTGCTCGGCTTGCAGCCCGATTGGAATCTCATCGGCCTGGCCACGCTCGGCGCCATCATGTACCTCCTGGTCGGCTATCGCACCTTCAAGCGGTTGGAGGTGAGCTTTGCCGACATTGCCTGAGGGGACGATCCAGGTCGAACACGTCTGGAAGAAGTTCCGGGCCGACCTCACCGTGCCGCTCTTCTACGACCAGATGAAGCGACTGCAGGGCTCGCTCAAGTCAGCGGGACGCCGCAATTACCGCTGGGTCTTAAAGGACATCAACCTGGAAGTCCAGCCCGGCGAGTCCGTGGCTCTGGTGGGCATCAACGGCTCGGGCAAGACGACGCTCCTCAAGATCATCAGCCAGGTCACGTACCAGTCCGCCGGCCGGTGCCAGGTGCAAGGGCATATCGGGGCGCTGCTGAGCGTGAGCAGCGGGCTGCACCCCGACCTCACGGGCAAGGAGAACGTCTACCTCTACGGCGCGGTCCTCGGGATGAGCCGGGCCACGATCCGCAGGCGTTTCGACGAGATCGTGGAGTTCGCCGGGCTGACCGACGCCATCAACCGGCAGGTCAAGTTCTTCTCAATGGGCATGCAGATGCGCCTCGGATTCTCGGTCTCGGCCTTCTTGGAGCCCGACGTGCTGCTGGTGGACGAGGTCCTGGCGGTCGGCGACGCCAACTTCCAGCAGAAGTGCCTGGCCCGCATCGGCGAGATCGTCCGGATGGGCACCACCTTGATCTATGTCTCCCACGACCTCGCCTCGGTCGAGGCGAGCTGCGAGCGGGCCATCTGGCTGGCCGACGCCGTGGTGCAGGCCCAGGGGCCCACCAAGGATGTGGTCGAGATGTACCGGACCTCGGTGGAACAGAGCGCCTCGATGATCGTGCCCACCGACGGCAAGCTCCGGGCCTTGAAAGCCGAGATCAAGTCGGCCGACGACGGGCCCATCCGCTCGGAGGCCGATGTCGACGTCCGCCTCACCGTGAACGCCCCCGAGCCCCTCGAGGCGCGGATCTTCATCGGCGTCTCCCAGGGGACCGCCTTTCCCATGTTCGTCGTGAGCCAGATCACCTTCATCCCCGAGGGCGACTTCGAGATCAAGTGCCGCCTCAGCCACCTGCCGCTGCCCAAGGGCCACTTCTCGCTTTGGTGCTGCATCGACAAACCGCCGTCGGTCGGCAACGAGGTGTACCTGCCGTGGCAGCCGGTGGCCTCCTTCGACGCCTTCGGGGCCGAGCCCCTGCGGGCGCCCGACGGCGTGATGATCATGACGCCGGTGTACGTCCGGGCGGACTGGGAGATCAACTGAGGGCCTCGGAACGGGCGGCACCGGACGGCCCCCAAGGCCGAGGAGACCTCGACGGGGTCACCGCCGTGATCCTCACCCACATGCGCCCCACCCTCGCCGGCGACCTCACCAGGTCGCTGCTCGAGGTGGAAGGGCTGGCTCCCGAGTCGATCATCGTGGTGGTGAACGGGGTGGGCGGCCTCGACGATCCCGGGCTCGAGGCCAAGGTGAACATGGTCCGGCTGCCCGAGAACCTGGGGCCGGCCGGCGGCTTCAAGGTGGGCATCACCGAGGCGTTCTCCGATCCCGACACCACATGGGTGTATCTGTGCGAGGACGACATCGGTCTCCTCCCGCTGCCCCGGCCACGCCTCTCGGGGCTCATGGCGCGCATCGCCGCCTACGACGGCCACCAACCCGTCGGGGCCGTGGTGGCCTTCGGTCGCAGCTTCATCGGCCGCGGATCGCACACGGTCAACGACGTGCCCCCGGCCACCACGCCGCACGCGCTGGCCCCGACCCATGTCGGCTCCTGGGGGGCCACCGTCATGTCCCGGCGGGTGTTCGAGCGGGGCATCCTCCCCGACACCGACTGGTACTTCGGCCTCGAGGACTTCGACTGGTACTGCCGTATCCGCGAAGCGGGCCTCGAGGTGCTCGTCGACGTGGAGGCGGCGGAGAAGGTCGCCGCCCAGCAGACCACCGAGGGCCGGCGCGGCGTGCTGGCGGCGCGGCGGCCCACCGACGGTGACGAAGCCTGGCGCGCCTACTACCACGCCCGGAATTCCTTCGCCCTGGCCCGCCGCCACGGCGACCCGACGTGGCACATCTGGCACGTGGCCTACTCGGCCCGAAAGCTCCAGCAGGCCCAGAGCAACGACGAGCGCGTCGCCATCGTCCACGGACTGTGGGACGGGGTGCTCGGCCGGATGGGCGAGCACCCCAACTATCACCGTCGGGTCGGTGAGCTCCCCTCGTCTCGGGGTCCCGGCGACGACGACACCGCATCGGCCAAGTAGGCGAAGTTCGCCCAGAGGCCCACGTCGATCTCCGGGCGCCGCGCGCACAGCGCGGCAACGTCGGGCGCGTAGAGCTCGACCAGTCGAGCCCGGGCATCGTCGTCGAGGGCGTAGCCGGGGCCGCCCGAGCGCGGACGCGACGTCGCGGGCACGGCCACGTCCGCCAGGCCGAGGAACTCGAAGGTCGCCGCCAGCACGCCGGCCGGATCGGCGGCGCACCGCTCGTACTGGAGCACCAGCAACTGCGCGGGGTCGAAGTGCTCCAGCCACTGGGTGAGGGCGCGGTCGTAGATAGCCGCGCTCGACCGCGTCCACGATGACCGAACCCGAAGCCGCTCGACCGCTACGCGCCGCGTGGTCGAGACCGGATACGAAGCGCTCCACGGGATCGCGCAGCAAGAGCAGCAGCTTGGCCTGAGGAGCGGCGCGGGCCAGGAGGGGGGCCACCCACGGCGAGGAGAAATAGTCCGGCGTCCACTCGCCGGCCAGGGTCCCGGGCCGGCGGGGGAACCACCCCTGGTACCGGGCGATTTCGGCCGAGGTGAAGGCCGTGGTGGCGAAGCGGTCGAAGAAGTGCCGCTCCTTGTGGATGTCGGGGCGCGAGGAGACGTCGGGATGGGCCACCAGCAGCCCGTACCACCAGGTCGTGCCGGCCTTCTGTACCCCGATTCCCACGAAGTCGGGCGCCCCGGTGACCTCGCCCGGACGAAGCGCCGGGGGCGTGAAGTCGAATTGGGGCTCCCAGGGGGCGTAGCGGCCCAGCGCGTGGAGCGTGGCCAGGCGCAGGGAGGGGGGCAGCTTTTGCAACGCGCGACGGCCCACGCTCACAGCGCCCCCCTTCTCACCAAAGCAGGATGCCATAGGGCCGGGGGGCTCACAACCGGCGTAATTCCAGGCTCCGGGCGCTTGACGCCACCCCACGGCGGGGCCGATGATCTCGTGATGGCCGAACCAGGGGGGGCCGACCTCGGAGCCGGTCCGCGTCGGTGAGCGCCACGTCGGGCGGGGTCTGAGCCGTGTGTGGCATCGCCGGCCTCTTCGATCCGCACGCCGAGGGCGTCCGCACTGCCCGAAGCGGACGAGGTGTTCGCACCGGGCCCCACGTCACCTCCGTGACTGGCCCCACCGTGACTGGGCCCACCGCGATTGGCGAGCCCTCGTTCATCCCGGCCGGCCCCCGTTGAGCGAACGCACGCCGGTCTTCATGTACTGGGAGGACCTGCCGGGTCGCACGTGCCCGGCCTACCTGGACCTGTGCCTCGAGACCATCCGCCGTCACGTGGGCCCGCACATGGAGCTGCACGTCCTCGACCAAGACACCGTCTTCGACTGGATCCCCGACCTCGACCCGTCGATCTGGCGGCGGCTCCCCCTCCCCGCCAAGCGCTCGGACTACGCCCGCACCAGGCTCACGTACCAGCACGGCGGCCTCTGGCTCGACGCCGACACCATCGCCATGGCACCGCTCGAGCCCCTGACCGCCTACGTGGCCGACCACGACCTGGCCTGCTGGGGCCGTGACGTCGACGGCCGCTTCTTCTCGAGCCTGATCGTGGCCCGGGCCGGGGCACCACTCATCGAGAAGTGGATCGAGGCCCAAGACCGCGCCCTGGCCGAGAGCGACGACTGGGGCCAGCTCTCGTGGAGCGCGCTGGTCGCGGACGCCTTCGGCCCGTTCATGGGCGACGACCGCTACGGCAACATCCCGTCGTCGAAGATCGCTCCGGTGCTGTGGAACGACTGGAAGCGCTTCTTCTCACCGTTCCAGTCCCCCGCCCCGGTGCTCGCGGACGCCCCCATCTTGATCACCCTCTACAACAAGGGCATGGGCCCCATCTTGGAGGACCGCTCGGCGGCCGAGCTGCGCGGCGGCAAGTCCCTGTTGTCGCGCCTGTACCGCATCGCCCTCGGCGAGTCGACGCTCGACGACGAGCTCGATCTCGCCACCCGCTTCTCCAAGGTCTCGGACCTGCGCTACAGCTTGAACGGGCGGCGGATCGAACGCCGTGTGCGCCGGTTGCTCTTCGGCAAGCCCGCGCCCAGCCTCTACCAGGCGAGCACCCGGATTGACGGCTGAGCGAGCCCCGCGGCGCGTCCTCTTGGTCGATTCGGTGGGCGAGATCGACGGCGGCACCCAGATGATGCTCGACGAGATCATCCACCGAGCCGATCCGACACGCGTCTCGCTCACCATCGCCTGCTTGAAGGACGGCTCGTGGCCGAAGCGCCTCGGTGACGAAGGCTTCAGCGTCCACGTCGTGGAACGAACCCGCTGGCGTGATGTCGGAAACGTCGTCAAGGTGGCCCGCCAGCTGAAGGACATCATCCGCCGCGAGCGGATCGAACTCGTCCATAGCAACGAGAACTCAACCATGCTGTATGCGAGCCTCGCGGGCCGGTGGGCCCGGGTCCCGGTCGTGTGGAACATCTATGACCCATTGACCGGGCCCTCGCTCAAGCGCCGCATCTCTTCGAGGCTGCTCGCGTCGCTTCGCCCGTCGTGGATCATCTTCGGCACGATCGTCGCCTCGGGCGGGGTGCCACGCGGGCGTTCGATCCCGACATCGACGATCCTGCCGGGAATCGACCTCGCCCGCCACGGCGAGGGCGACGGGACCAGGGCGCGAGCCCAACTCGGCATCGCTGCCGACGCGCCGGTGGTGGCCACATTCGGCCGGGTGGACTACTACAAGTCCCAGCTCGATTTCATCCACGCCATGGCCCAGGTCGCCAAAGCCAATCCCGGCGTGCGCGGCGTGCTGTGTGGATGGGAGAGCGAGTCGGAGTACTCCCGGGTGCTTCGCCGCACGCGCGCCGAGCTCGGACTCGACGAGACCGTCACCATCACCGGGTTCGTCTCTGACGCGGTAAAAGACGACATCATGGCGGCGGCCGACGTGGTGGTCCACCTGGCACGCCGCGAGCCGTTCGGGCTCGTCGTCATCGAGGCGATGGCGGCCGCCAAGCCGGTGGTGGCCGCCGACGCCGCCGGCCCGCGCTCTCTCATCGACGACGGGGTCACCGGTGTCCTCGTGCCGATCGGGGACATCTCCTCGATCACCGCGGCGATCAACGGCCTGCTCGCCGATCCCGCCGAGCGGGCCCGGCTGGGGGCGGCCGCACAGGCCGAAGCGCAGCGGCACTCCGTCGCCGACATGGTCACCAAGACCGAAGACACCTGGGACGAGGTGCTCTCCTAACCGTGCCCCGACGCAAAGCGACAGGGTTACGATCCCCCCCACGGCGGCCTGCGCCGGAGGTGCCCGGAACGTTGGAGTGTCGTTGATGGCCAAGACCGTGAATTCACCCGCCGCCCGGCCACGGCGCAAGGGCCGCGACCCCGAGCGCAACGGCGCGCTGGCGCGTCGCGACCGGGTGATCAACGAGCGCCTCGGTGCCCTGGGAGACGACGCCCTGGTGATCAACATCGGCTGCGGCATCGTGCGCCGCTTCGAGCCGGTCTGTACGTGCCGCTACCTCGCCACCGACATCCGGCCCCTCGGCAACGTCGACTTCAGCGCCGACGCCGCGGCGCTGCCCGTCGCCGATGACTCGGTCGACCTCGTCTTGGCCCTCGAACTCCTAGAGCACGTCCCCCAGCCACTCGCCGTGCTCCGTGACATCCATCGGGTCTTAAAGCCCGGCGGCACGGTGGTCATCTCGGTGCCCTCGACGGTCCCGCGCCACGACGACCACGACTACTGGCGCTTCACCGCCCAGGGCCTCGCCCAGCTGTGCTCGGAGGTCTTCGAGGGTGGGGAGGTCAGCGTGTTCGGCGGCACGTTCGAGGCGCTGGGCTACCTGGCCCAGTACTACACCGCGCTCACCTTCCACGTCTTGAAGCTCCCCACCTACCACCTGCATCAGATCTTCCCGCCGATCGGCTATTGGTTGGACCGCCACAACTCGTGGTCGTCGTCGAACACCGCACTGCACACGTTGGCCTTCGATCTGTTGTTCATCGGCACCAAGGACGCACCGGGCGCGCTGGCCCAAGCCGCGCGCCCCGGTAACAGCACAAGAAACGCAGGCGGCACGAGTTTGTCCCCCATGTACGATGCCTCCCGTGCCTGAGCTCTGGCGGGACTTCCTCACCCACAGCGGCCATCCGGCCCACAAGTGGACTCACTACTTCCCGGTCTACGAACGTCACTTCGAGCGGTACCAGAACCGGCCGGCGCTCTTTTGGGAGATCGGTGTGGGCCAGGGGGGCTCCTTGCAACTGTGGAAGCAGTTCCTCGGCCCCTACGCCCAGATCATCGGCCTCGACATCGAGGACAAGCATCGCTACGAAGAAGACCAGATCTCGATCCGCACCGGCGACCAGAGCGACCCAGGGTTCCTCCAGTCGGTCTTAGACGAGTTCGGCCCCCCCGACATGGTCCTTGATGACGGGAGCCACGTCATGGCGCACGTGGCGGCGACGTTCCGCCACCTGTACCCCCAGACCGCCCCCGGTGGCGTCTACCTCATCGAAGACCTCCACACTGCCTACTGGCCCGAGTACGGCGGGGGGCTGCGCGAGCCGGGATCGTTCATGGAGATTGCGAAGGACCTGATCGACGAGTTGAACGCCGATCACGCCCGCGGTGCGCTGGAACCGACCGAGTTCACGGCGTCGACACTTTCGATCCACTTCTACGACAGCATCGTCGTCTTCGAGCGGGGCCGTCACGGAAAGAAGCACGCCCCCCACACCGGCAACCCCGAGGAGTTGGCGGTGGCGGCAAAGCCCCGGCGGTTCTCGCGCCCCTCGGCCTTGCGCCCCAAGGATCCCAAGGCCGACTGAGCCCTCCCGGGCGCTCGACGTCGGCCGCCTCTAAGGCGAGGCGGATTTCTTCTCGGCCCGCCCCAAAGCGCGTCGGGTCGACGAGGATGCACGTCAGCCAGAAATTCGGTTCGCCATAGTCGGCGACCGGCATGGGCTCGATCCGGTGCCCGCCCGCCTCTGGCGCCGCCCTGCAATCCCAATTGCACCATCGTTGCCGATCGGTGGCCCGGTGTCTGGGCGGGCCAGGCACGAAAGCCCTGTTCTGCGTGAGGTTCTCGGAGCCCCACCTGTGGACGACCGACAGAGCGTCGGGTACCCTGACCGCCAATGAAATGGGTGGGGGTCATCATCTTGGTCGTCGTCGGCGTGCTCGCGGCGTTCGTCGCCATCGAGTACTTGACCGTGCAGATCCACGCACTGCCGAGCTACATCCCCGGCCAACAGGCCCTCAAGTACGGCCACTACCGAAAGCGCGGGGCGCTGGCGGCGCTGATCGCCGTTATCGCCTTCGTCCTGGCCGCTGTCCTGGCCGTGCGGATCCAGCGCCGCGATCAGGCGCCGGACGCCTCGGCGGGGGACCTGCTGGCGGCGCCGTCACCGCCCGCCGCCCCGACGCCGAGCCCCGAGGAGCCGACCACCGACTGAGGCATTCGTGCGTGGCGGGGCACCCGGCGGGAGCCGGGCGCAGGCCGCTCGTGCCGGCCGGCGTTGTCGTCCCCCGTTGCCAGGGGCCGGGCTGCGCAGGGGTCTAGCCTCCGATACGGTTGGCGCAGCCAGACGAGATCCACGGCGTCCTGCTCGGCTGAGTCGTTGGGGGTGAAGAGAGGGTGGGGACCTAGATGCTTGCGGAATCGACGGGAGCGGCACGGCACCGGTTCGCACGGGGATCCGTGCGGCGGGCCCTGCTCGCCCTGGTCCCCGTCGCCGTCCTCGCCACCACCCTCGGGTTCTCCACGGCCGCCGGAGCGGAGACGCCGGCGGCCACCACCATCGTGAGTTGGACGACGACCCCCACGGCGCTTCCCTGGACCGGCGGGACGGTCACCTTGTCGGTGGCGGTGACCAACGCGAACACCTGCGAGTTCGTCTCGGTCCCCGCCGTGAGCGGCTTGCCGCTCACCCTGCCCTGCACCGGCACCAACGGGAGCGCCACCACCACGGTCACGCTGCCCGAGAACCTCTCGGAGAAGAAGACCTATTCCTTCAAAGTCAACATCACCGGACAGAACAACGGGGCCACCCGCCCCAACTACGTGACGGTGGCCACACCGCCGGAACCGACGGTCCAGAACTTCGAGGGGACGCCGGCGATCCTCCCCGGCAGCGGAGGCTCGGTGACGCTGACGGCCACCACCACGAACGCCATCACGTGTCAGTTCTCCTCGAACCCGCCGCTGGCCGGTCTGCCGGTCACCGTGCCGTGCACCAACGGCCAACCGACGACCACCGTCTCGGTGCCGCCCAACACCACGACCCAGCCCTTCTACTACTTCTTCTACATCACGACGACCGGCGTGGCCACCGAGTACCGGCCGGCACCGTTCTTAGAGACCGTGGGCAACGGCGGCCTCTACCCCAACCCCACCCAGGGTTACTGGCAGGTGGCGAGCGACGGGGGGATCTTCAGCTTCGGGACCGCGCAGTTCTTCGGCTCAATGGGCGGGTCGCGCCTCAACCAACCCATGGTCGGCCTGGCGTCGACGCCCGACGGGGGGGGCTACTGGACGGTGGCCTCCGACGGCGGGATCTTCAGCTTCGGTGACGCCCACTTCTACGGGTCCACGGGGAGCCTCCATCTCAATCAGCCGGTGGTCGGCATGACGCCGACGCCCGACGGCGGGGGTTACTGGCTGGTGGCGCGGCGACGGGGGGATCTTCAGCTTCGGTGACGCCCACTTCTACGGGTCCATGGGGGGACTGCATCTCAATCAGCCCATCGTCGACATGGCCGCGGACGCCGCCACCGGCGGCTATTGGATGGTGGGCGCCGACGGCGGGATCTTCCCGTTCAACGCACCCTTCTACGGGTCGGACGGCGGCATCAATCTCCACTCCCCGGTGGTGGGGATGACGGCACTGCCGAGCGGGAGCGGCTACTGGCTGGTGGCGGCGGACGGCGGCATCTACCCCTTCGGCAACGACAAGCTCTACGGCTCAATGCGTGGCAAGCACCTCGACGCCCCGATCGTGGGCATCTCGTCGACCACGACCGGACAGGGCTACCGCTTCGACGGCGGGGACGGTGGGATCTTCGACTTCGGTGACGCCAACTTCTACGGCTCCATGGGCGGCATCCCCCTCAACGCGCCCGTCGTGGGGCTCGCGACACAGCTCTAAGGGCCTGCGTCTCGGATCCTTGTCGGTGCCTCCACCTCGTTCCGGCATGCCCAAAGGGCCCTGGGTCCTCGTGATCGGGACCCATCGCAGCGGCACGTCGGCCCTCACCGGGGGGATGGGCGCACTCGGGCTCGCCCTGCCTAACGACGAGGACCGCGTGGAGTGGACGGAGTCCAACCCCGACCACTTCGAGAGTGTCGGGATGCTGCTCTTCGACGAGCGGGTGCTGCGGTCACTGGGCGGCACCTGGCAGCGACCCCCCGAGATCCCCGAGGCGTGGGCGGACTCCGCGGCGGCCCGAGACTTCGACGCCGAGGCGGCCGCCGCGGCGGCGGCAGCGTTCCCCGGCTCGGGGCCGCTCGTGTGGAAGGACCCCCGGGCGTGCCTCCTCCTCCCGTACTGGCAGCGCCGGATAGACGGGCCCCTCGCCGCGGTGTTCGTCTGGCGCGACCCGCTGGCCGTGGCCCGCTCACTGGCCACCCGAGACGGCTTCAACCTGTTCCACGGGGTGGCCCTGTGGGAGCACTACAACCTCGCCGCACTGCACGCGCTCGGCGGCATGGAAGTGCTCGCGACCTCCTACGAGGCACTCGTCGAGCATCCCCACGACGTCTACCGCCAGATCGCCGCATGGCTCGACTCCCTCGAGCAGCTCGCGCCGTGGCGGGGCAGCTGGAACGTGGAGCGGGCGACGGCCATGGTGGACACGCAGTACCGCCACCAGGCGGGCGATCCGACTTGGCCCTACCTCGAGAGCCAGCGCCAGCTGCTCGACGTACTCGGGCGCCTCGACGGTGCCCATCGGTCCTTCGACCCCGGTCCGCTCCCCACGGCCTCGCCATGGGCCAGCGGGCTGTTGGACATGGCCGGGCGGGTCACCGCCGAGCGTGCCTTGAAAGAGGTCTACAACTCGCGGAGCTGGAAGGTCACCAAAGCGCTGCGCTACGTCGGGAGCAGAACGAACCGGAGCCGGAAGGGGACCCCGGGGCCCTCCCGCTAGCCGAGCCGTCGCCGCAGCGATCCGGACGCTTCGGATGTCGGACGGAGCGACGAGGATCGGCGGGACCGGGCCGGGATACATTTTGGTGCCCATGCCAGACGAACTCGGCGACCACGTCGCAGCCTCGGCGGGCGGTACCGGGCGCCCCGTGCACGTCCTCGTCGTCGCCTACGGCGACCCCGACGCCCTGGGGCGCTGTCTCGGCACCTTGGACCATCGCTACCCGATCACGGTCGTCGACAACTCCTCGTCACCGCACACCCGGGCCCTGGCGGCCGAGGCGGGGGCCGGCTACCTCGACCCCGGTGAGAACCTCGGCTTCGCCGCCGCCGTCAATCTCGGACTCGCCGACCTCGACCTCTCGACACTCGACGTCCTGTTGTTGAACCCCGATGCGGTCATTGAGCCCGGGGCGGTCGAGGTGCTCGGGCGCGAGCTCGCCGCGTCGGCCGAACTGTGCTGTGTCGCCCCGGCCCAACGCCAGCCGGGCTCTCCGATCGCCTCGCCGGTGTGTTGGCCGTTCCCGACCCCGGTCGGGGCATGGCGCCAGGCGCTCGGGTTGTCTCGCTTCGACCGGCACTGGGACTTCGTGATCGCGTCGGTCCTGTTGGTGCGGGGTACGGCCCTCGTCGCGCTCGGCGGCTTCGACGAAGGATTCTTCCTCTACGCCGAGGAGACTGACTGGGAGCGGCGCGCCACGCGAGCCGGCTGGCGGATCGGCTTCAGTCCCGACGCCGAAGCTCTCCATGAGGGCGCCGGCACCGACGACGACGACCATCGGCGGCTGGTGCGCTCCCACGCCGGGCTCGAGCGCTACATCCGCAAGTGGCACGGACCCTGGGGCTGGCGCTCCTACCAAGTGGCCGCCACGCTCACCGCGGCTCGCCGCGCCCTGTTCGCCAAAGGCGAACGCCGAGCGCGCTTCTGGCTTCTGGCGCGAACCTACGCCGTCGGGCCCAGTCGTACGGCGCGACGCATGGGCGTGCTGCCCGAGCGTTCGCACCGGGTCCCGCGCTTCGAGCATCCCGGCACCGGCGGGGACCCTCAGCGGTAGGCGGTCATCAAACCGGCCAGCTGGCGGGCGACGATGGGGACCGAGAACGATCTGGCGACGAGGTCCCGACCGCCCCGGCCGAGCGCGACGGCACGCCCGGGGTCGCGGGCCAAGGTCACGAGCGCCTCGACCCACTCGTCCTCGCTCGACGCTGCGAGGCCGACGTCGCCCATGGCGAGCACCTGCGCGTTCATCCCCACCGGCGAGACCACGGCGGGGACTCCGCAGGCCAGGTACTGCAGCATCTTGAATGCGCACTTGCCGCGGGCCCAGTCCGAGTCCGGCAGCGGCATCAGCCCCACGTCGAAGCCGGCCACGACCGGCGCCTCGTTCGCCGGGCTCCACTCCACGAACTCGACGCGCTCGGCCGCGACGCCCGGCAGCGCCCGGAAGTGGTTCGCCATCACCACCAGCGTGGCGTCGGCCACCGTGTCGAGGAACCGGCCGAGGGCCGGGGCGATCGCTTCGAGGTAGCCAAACGTGGTGGCCGACCCCGTCCAGCCGACCACGAAGCCGCGGCCGGACCTCTCTGCCGGCGAGAACCGTTGGGTGTCGACCGCCGTGGGAACCACTTCGACCTGGCGGGCGTGCGCGCTCATGTAGTCGGCCAGGAAATCGTTCCCGGCGATGACGCAGGCGGCCCGTGCGGCGGTGGCCCGCACAGCGCGGTCGTGCCCCGGCGAGAGGAGCCAGATGGCGTCGTCGATGTCGAAGAGGAGCGGCCGGTGCAGGTACGGCTCCAACGTGAGATGCCCCGGCAGCATCTCGCGTTCGAGCCACGTCACGTCGTTTCGCCACGACCCCGCCACCGCCGGCAGGCGCGCCGCCAGCTTGGCCACCGGGAGGGCGGTCCGGCCCAGGCGGGCGGTGAACTCGCCGCGCCGCCACGACGCCGGCACCGAGGCGTACTTGGAGACCCGTGGCGGGCGGGCCGTGACCTCGACCCCGAGGGCCCGCAGCGGGGCCACGTGCTGGAACACCCGGAACCGGCTCGACGGCGCCAGCCGCCCCGAGACCACCGCCTCCACCCGCACCGGCCGCGTGGCGCCGGGACCGGCGGCCCCGTCGCTCACCGGCTCCGACGACCCGCCGGCGCGTTGACCCAATCGCTCACCGAGGCCGCCACGGGGCCAGTATCTCAGACCCCACGAGCGATCCCCTCGGCGCCCGCCGCCGCCGCTGAGCCCGCTCGCCAACGTTGTGTGCCTGGGTGCGAAAGGGGGCCACCGGTGATGAAGAAGGAGCGACGATGGCGGTGGTGACCGCGGCCCTGAGCGTGCTCGCACCCCTGGCCTTCTTCGCTGTGCTGCTGCGCCGTTCGGCCCGGCGTCGGGTGTCCACTGGGATTCCCGCATCGGCCGGTCGCTCCCGGCCGTCGCGACCGGTTCAGTTGTCGACGAGCGCCACGGCCTTGTGGCGGTGTTCTTCGAGGTGTCGCCGGGTCATGAGGAGGGCAGCGATCCCGTCGCCCACTGCCGATCCCAGTTGCTTCGTCGACCCAGAACGCACGTCTCCCGCCGCGAAGACGCCGGGGATCGACGTCTCCATGGTGGCGCTGGTCACGAGAAACCCTCCGCCGTCGCGCTCCGCTGCATCACTGAGAAACGCGTTGTTGGGCTGCAGACCGATGAACACGAAGGCGGCCGCGGCCGGGAACCGGTGGCTGGTGCCGTCCGCACGGTCGCGGGCGATGACGGCGGCGAACCTGTTCCGTTCGCCTTCGAGCTCGACGATGTCCACGTCGGTCTGCACGACGAACTTGGGGTCCGACCGCACCCGCTCCTGGAGGATGGGCGACGCGGTAAGGCCGGATCGGGCGAGCACGCGCACCCGTGATGCGTACTCGGAGAGATGCAGTCCTTCCTCCAGAGCGGAGTTGCCGCCCCCGATGACGATCACCTCGTCGGCCCCCTTGTAGAAGGGCCCGTCACAGGTGGCGCAGAAGTGGACGCCGGCACCAATGAGATCGTCCTCGCCGGGTACGTCGAGGCGCCGGTAGGTCGATCCGGTGGCCACGATCACGGCGTGCGAAGTGAGCTCCTGGCCCGACGACAACGAAGTCACGATGTCGTCACCGTCGTGCTCGACGCGGGTCACCGAAACGGCCGACAGGAGTTCCAACCCGTAGCGACGAGCCTGGGCGACGAAGCGATCGGCCAGTTCCGCGCCCGAGATGCCGTCCGGGAACCCCGGGTAATTGTCGATCCGGTCGCTGATCCCGGCCTGGCCGCCCAGGGCGCTGGCGTCGACGACGATGGCGTCAATGCCTTCCCGGGCGGCGTAGATCGCGGCCGCCAGCCCGGCCGGTCCGCCGCCGATGATGACGAGGTCATAGGCGGCGCGGTCGGCTTCGAGGACCAGACCGATGCGGCTCGCCAGTGTCTCGTCGCTGGGGTTCACCTCAAAGGACCCGTCACCGAATTCGACCATCGGGATGATCTGCCTGCCGCCCTGCTTCTCCTTGAGACGTTCGATCGCCTCGGGCCGCTCTTCGATGTCGACGGGGACGTAGGCGATGCGATGGGCGGCGAGGAACTTCTTCACCCGCTTGCAGTGGGGGCACCACGGCGCCCCGTAGACGGTGAGGGTCCGGGGACCACCCCGAGTCGGTTCCTCGGTCTGGCTCACCGCTCGCCGCCGGTCCGAGTAAGGCCAAACAGCGCCAGGCCGCCAATACCAACACCAAGGGTCACGATCCGCATGACAGATTCCTAGCCGCTCGTGCGTGCGGCGCGCCGAGGGGGCTCCCGGACTTCGCGAACTTTCTGCGGATTCTGACATCCGCCTTCGACCGACGCTCCGAACCCTGTTCGGGGAACGGAGAATCGGATGCAGATACCGAGCAACGAATGGATTGCGCAGCCGGGGAAACCGCCCGGCGGGGAGCCGGCGTGCGTCTGGTCGCTCAGCCGACCCCGACGATGTCGAGAGGCCATCCGGGTCCGCTGCACGACGAGCCTCCGCAGCGATCGCCTGGCCGAAGCGCTTCCTCGTGTGACTGCGCACGAGACAGGCCCGAGGAGGGATGCCCCATGTCACAGATGAAACGCCGCGACTTCCTGAAGAGCGGGACCGTCGCCGTGGCTGCAGCGGGGGTCGGGAGCCGGAGCTCGTGGTGACCGTCGTGGAGGCGTCGGTCACGAGCGCATCGTGGCCGGACCGGGGGTGACGCGCGCGGAGGTGACGGGATCGGTCGGGTCCTCGACGGGCGTCAGGCCCGGCCGATCGTGTCGGCCACCTTGCGCAGATCGTCCCGGAAGTCGGGATGGGCGATCTCGACGAGGAGATGGGCGCGCTCGCTGACCGTCAGCCCGGTGAGCTCGGCCGCGCCGTGCTCGGTGATCACCACCCCGGTGTGGTGGCGGGGTGTGGAGACGACCGAGCCCTCGGGGAGGAGGCCGGCGATCCGGGAGACCATCTCGCCGTCGCGCACAGCAGTCGAGCGGAGGCAGATCAGTGAATGGGCGTCGAGATGCAACTCGGCCGCCGCCACGAAGTCCTCGTGCCCGCCGACTCCGGAGATCTGCCGGCCGTCGATCGCATCTGCCACCACCTGTCCGTAGAGGTCGACGGACAGCGCCCCGTTGATGGAGACCAGGTTGGCGTTCCGGGAGACGACGGTGGGGTCGTTGATCGTCTCCACCGGAAGAAAGGCGACACTGTCGTTCCCGTCGAGCCATCCGTAGAGCTCCGCCGACCCGAGCGCGAAGGTCGTGACCGAGACGCCGTCGAAGACCCCCTTGGCGTCGTTGGCGACCTTGCCCGCCTGGTGCAACCGCATGAGGCCGTTGGTGAACATCTCGGAATGGACGCCGAACCCGCTCAGGGGCCCCTTGGCCAGCTCAGTGGCGACGACATTGGGAATGGCGCCGATGCCGGTCTGCAGCGTGGACCCGTTCTTCACGTAGGCCAACGCATTGCGGGCAATCGCCGCGTCCACCTCGTCGGTCGGGGGCTCGGGGAGGGCGAAGGGCGCCGCATTCGTCTCGACCAGCACGTCGACGAGGTCGAGGGGGATGGTGTTGGAGTACTCCGGCGGCAGGCTCCTCGTTCGGGGCAGGTTGGGGTTGACCTCGACGATGAGCAGCCGGTCGGGGTCCTCGCCGGCCCGCATCAACTCGGGTCGCGTCGCTCCCAGGTGCAGCGAGAGGTTCACTGTGCCTTCCACGGGCGGTGCCGCCTGCACGATCATCACCCGGGGTGAGAACTTGGCCAGGATCGGCGCCATCTGGCGGAAGCCACCCGGCACCAGCTCGACCTGATGGCCCAGCGAGTGCAGGAGCCGCTCCGCCGGCCCGAAGAATCCGCAGCGGTACGTGACGCCGGGCTTGGTGAAGACCTCGTAGAAGTTGAGGCAGAGGGCCCCTCCGAGTTGCAGGTCCTGCCAGTCGTCGCGGCCGCCCAGAGCGGTCAGGAAGGTGTCGGGATTGGCCGGGCCCAGCCCGAAGCCGATCATGTCGACCGGCCGCACCATGGCGACGGCCTCCTCGACGGTGCAGACGGTGGGCATCGCATCTACTCTCGCACCCGGACATACATTCTGACCACGGTCTTTAGTCCCGATGAGGGGGGGCCGGAGGCCTCGAATCCATTACTTTCGGCTCTTGTCCGACCATGAGCCTCCCCTAGAATGATCCTGACACCTTCCTCTTCCCAGACAACGGTGCTTGGAGAATGGCGACCACCCCCCTCGGTCGCCATTTTCCAATTCCGGGTTCTGGGCGCGCCACCGGCGCAATGGCCATCCGCCCTCGGGGAGTCCCGATACTCTCGGACGGGACGATGTCCCTGCCCGGCGGCACCTGATCACCGAGGTCACGACTATGAGCAACCGTTCCTTCGAGGGCCTCGACGCGACCCTCGGCGGCATGCATCTGCGCCCACCCACCACGGTGTCCGGGGCGGACACACTTTCCCAGGTCGCCGCCGCCATGGTCAGGGACGGCGTGTCCTGCGCCATCCTGGATGAGCAGCCTTTGCGCGTGGTCACCGAGTTCGACCTGGCGCGCGCACTCGCGGAGGGACGAGGCCCCGACGACGGGATCGCCGGGATCGCCTCTGAGCATCCGAGCTGGGCGCCGCCCTCCGCCAGCGTCGCAGAGGCGGCTGCACTCATGGTGAGCCTCGGTATCCGGCACCTCGTCGTGCTCGACATCACTGACCGGCCGAGCGGCGTCGTCTCCATGGCGGAGCTCTTCGACGTCCTGGTCCGCTCGCAGGAGCCGATGGCCCTCTACGCCAAATTCGCCGACATCATGCTGCACAGCCGGAGCGGGGCACCCTCCGCCGGCCGGTCCGGGGACCCGTCCGACGAGGCGTGAGGGGCCCTCGTCGCGAGGTCCGACTCAACCCCGCGCAATGACCTCCTGTGCGGCCTCGAAGGCTGCTTTGACATCCTGCAGCAGCTTCTGCACCCCGTCCCGGAGCGTGTCGGCATTCGCCGTCGCGTCCCGCCCGGCGTCACGCAACCTCGCGTAGGCCGCCAGGCAGGCGTTCTGCGCGATCTCCAGCTGCTTCGTGGCCTGCTCCCGAACATCGAGCTTGGCCAGATCGGCCTGGACCATGAGCTCGTCGATCCGGGCCCTCCACTGGTCCACCGTCCCCGTCATCGAGTCGACGAACGTGGTGCTCGGCGCATCTTCGGCCGTTGCGCCTGGCTCTGGTGTCACCTTCGACATGACGGTCCTCCTCTCGTTGATGATCCGGAACTTCGTCCACCATCAGCGTGCATCGGACGGCCCTGTGGAGCCAGGGCCGAACGTCCTCAACTGGCATGATGGCGCCCTCCGCAACTGTTGGCCTTGCTCGCGGCTGGATAGCCCCATCGCTGTCGGAGCGGGCCCGACGAATGTCGGAGCGCGTGAACCCGATCTCATCGAGCACGGAGGGGTTGAACCCCGGCCTCTGCGTGCGGGTGGGCCTTGCCAGGGGCCCGGTGACTCGTGGTCTGCTGCACGGCGGGCTCTCCAATTGTCCGGTTTGTTGCGTGCAGCAACTGGCCCAGGCCATCTTCGAATGGATCGAGGCCTGGCACAACCCGCGTCGACGCCACGGCTACTGCCTGATGTTGAGCCCCGCGGACTAAGAAGCCGCGCACGCAGCATGATCAACAACCAACAGCAACGGTCCGCTGGGGCGGGAAGCTCATTCGGTGAACGCTCTAGGATGCGTCGCGGTGGGAACCCAGATGACCGCAGACCTCTACCTGGACCTACTCGCGCGACGCTGACCCGCGCAATGTTCGAGGACAACGACAGGGTTGTTGGAATCCAATCCTCATGGTCGCCCTCACGGCTAGCCCGAGCCGCCGACCGTTTGGCGCCCCTTCTGGGCAAGGCCAGGCTGGAGGTGGTGCGCAAGCGACCGTACGACCGAGAAGCACGGGAAAACGGGAGGGACTGGCCAGCCAGGGCGGAGACAATGGTAGGGCTCAAACGGCTGGCAAACGCCCGGTCTTGCATCGAAAGCGTGCTTGCCGACGACATCCCCGGGGACATCATCGAGACTGGAGTATGGCGGGGCGGCGTGGCGATCTTCATGCGGGGAGTCCTCAAGGCACACGAGGTGATCGACCGCAAAGTCTGGGTCGCGGACTCGTTCCAAGGATTTCCGCCGCCAGACCCATTCCGCTACCCAGCTGACCGTGGCTGGAACCTCACGCGGTTCGAGATTCTCTCTGTGGGGCTGGAGCAGGTGCGTCAGAATTTCGAACGCTACGGACTCCTGGACGACCAAGTCGGAATTCATCGTGGGTTGGTTTCGGGACACCTTGGCTGATGCGCCCCTCGACAAGTTGGCCGTTCTTCGGTTGGACGGCGACCTCTATGAGTCGACTATCCAAGCGCTCGAGCCGCTGTACCCGAAGCTGTCAACCGGTGGATACTGCATCATCGACGACTACGGCGTAATCGACGCCTGCGCGGCGGCTGTAACCGACTACCGGAAGGCTCACGGAATCGATGACGAAATAGTCGACATCGACGGCGCTGGTGCCTTCTGGCGCAAGTCGAGTGAGTGAGCTGTGTGGCAACCGAATTAGACCAGGACATTGTCCTTAGGTCCCGCCCGCTCTCCGCTACCCCTCAGGGGAATCCGCGACGACGCCGAGAGCCGACGAGACGCATTCGGCGACACTGCGGCTCGTGGTATCGATGGTCGTGGCCGTCGGCCACGCGTCTGACCGTTCCTGCATGACCATCCGGACCCGAGCTGTCGCCTCCGAGGGGTCACGGTCCCGAGACCGTCTCTCTTCGATCCGCGCTGCCGCGACGGCGTCGTCGCAGACGCAGCAGAGCTCCACGAGCTGGGCCCCGGCATCGGACGCAACCCGAACGGCCGCGGCGCGCTTCGTCCCGTCGGTCCATGATGCGTCGAGGATCACCGGCTCACCGTCACGCAGGTGGCGAGCAGCCCCGCGCAGCAGTTCGTGGTAGACGTCGTCGACTGCCGCCGGGGCGTAGCGCCCGGTGTCGGGATCCGACGCGACCGCAGTCGGAGGCGAGGGCAGCACATCCCGGCGAATCTCGTCGGAGCGCAAGAGTACCCATCCGGTCTCGACCGCCAGCGCCGTCGCCAGCGTGCTCTTCCCCGAGCCGGGAAGGCCGCCGACGAGCACGAGCGCCCGTTGCGCCAGGCACAGGTGCCGCAGGGCCAATGCATGCAGCTCGCGCGCCTCGTGTGCATGCTCTCCGTCCAGCTGCTGTGCCCGCAGACAGGCCACTTTCGCCCGTACGTAGGCGCGCTGGGCGATGTAGTGGTGCAGGAGCGTCGGCGGGAAGTCGTCGGCCGCCTGCGCCTCGTAGTCGCGCACGAACTCAGCGGCGGCCTCCGGGTGGCCCAGACGCTCGAGATCCATCGCCAGAAACGCCACGTCGGAGCACACGTCGCCGTAGCGGAGGTCGTCCGAGAACTCGATGCAGTCGAGGATGCGCACGCCGTCGTCGAGACAGAACACGTCCTCGGCCTGGAGGTCGCCGTGGCCGTCGCACGCTCGACTCGAGGCGACGCGGGTTGCGAGGAGTGGTTGGTTCTGCTGGAGCCAGCGGACTGACAGGATGCGGATCTGGCGGTCCGAGCCCGGATCGAGGATCGGGCCGACGAAACGCTCGGTCTCTTCGAAATTGGACTTCCACTGCGCCTGCAGGGCCGCCGGGCGGGCCGAATCGGAGATGGCGGGCGACCGTTCGGCACGGGCATGGAACGCGGCGAGCACCCCCGCGACCTGGTTCAACCACCCTTCGACGTCGGCGCCCGATCGAACCAGGGTCGCGAGCCGTCGCTCGGCCGGAAGAGCACGCATCACGACCATGTGGTCGATGAGCACGCCGTCCATGACGATGTCGGCGACTCCCAGGTAGACGTCGGGTGCCAGACGGCCGTTGAGTTGGACCTCGCGGCGGCAATCGGCCTCGCGCACGGCACGGTCGGTGAAGTCGAGAAAGCCGAACCGGACCGGCTTACGCAGTTTGTACACGCGGTCTGCGACGAAGACGAGCAGGGAGATGTGCGTCTCGACCAATCGTGCCGGTGGGTCCGCCGGGTCCTGCATCGGTTCAGGGCACGACGGAGCCTCCGACACTGCGCCAGGCTCGCTCTCTATGCCAGCCCGCCGAAGTCCCAGTGCAGCTTCCCACCTGCACGCTCGATCTGCTCCCGGATCCGGCCCATCACGCGCCAACCCGAATCGCCTATCCGGAGTCCGCTGGTGTCGAGAGCGAAGGCCAGCCGCCCCTCGGCCACGCAGTCCGCGACGACATCGAAGAGGTTCGTCCCGGTGGACTCGTCCAGGACTCCGGCGAGCCGGATCCCGACAGGGTCCGACGTCACGTCGATCCACATCTCGAGGGCGACGTCATTACGCCAGGCCTGGTCGTCGACCTCACGGCGGAGCGCCTGGGTCGACCCGTCCCCCGCTCCGAATCCGCCGCCCTCCTGATACGTCTCTTCGACGAGGATCACCTTTGGCTCCCTTCATCTGCCCTTGCGCCGGGCGGGGTACGAACAAATTGTCGTGGACGACGCCTGCGCCAAGTAGGGCCGAAGGTCACACCGGGGATGCGGGGAGGCGTACGTGCACACCCTTGTGACATCTGGCCCTGCCCATGCACCAACGCATGCGCGCATGCTTGATCGCACCCCAGAGAGGATGCCCGACACCATCGAAGGGAGGAGTCCTCGGTTCGTCCGAGCAGTTCGTTGGGCAGCAAGAAAGAATGCCGGCTCCACCCGTCGTCTTGAGACTGGCGATCGGTGGAGGTCACGTTGGAGCCGCCGATGTCGATGTACACCCAACTTCTCGACGCCGCATTCAGGCAACGTCCACCCGCGGAGCCGGGTTCGGCGGAGCGTGTGACTGTCGACGAGCTCCACCGCGCCCGCACCGAGCTGTCGAAGGTCGATCACGTGGGCGCTGACACAGAAACGGTCTCCATTCTCCTGGCGCTCGAGATCGGCTACGACATCGCCCTGCTCGAGGTGGCCCAACGAAACGGCATCGAGTCCGACCCGAGCCGCTTCGAGCAACCACAGCAGGAACGCGAGCGCCTGGAGGGCGCCTTGCGCGACCGCGGAATCAGCCTCGAGGTATCGACCGAAGGCTGTTAGGCACCCGCCTGCCGCGGCACAGCTTCAGGTGCCCGTTGCGTCCGTCTGAGCATCGTGCGACGAGCGCTCGTTGAGCCGGGCGGCGAAGGTGGCGGCCTGGGTCCGCCGCTCCATGCCGAGCTTGGCGAGCAGGTTCGACACATAGTTCTTCACGGTCTTCTCCGCCAGGAACATGGTCTCGGCTATCTGGCGGTTCGTGTAGCCCTCCGCGATCAGGTCGAGGATGCGACGCTCCTGTGGGGTCAGGGTGGCGAGGCGGGGGTCCACCGCCGGCCCGTCCCGGAGGCGCGCCAGGACGCGCTCGGTCAACGCAGGGTCGAGCAGGGACTGCCCAGCCCCGGCGCGTCGGATCGTGTCGAGCAGGTCGAGGCTGCCCGCCTGCTTGAGGACATAACCGGCCGCCCCGGCCATGATCGACGCCATCAGCGCCTCGTCGTCGGCGTAGGACGTGAGCATGACGCAGGCGATCTCCGGCAAGCTCGACCTGATCTCCCGACAGACCTCGATCCCGCTGCCGTCGGGCAGGCGCACGTCGAGGATGGCGACGTTGGGCTTGGTGGGCGGGATGCGGGCCAGGGCTTCGGCGACGGTGGACGCCTCTCCCACCACCTTCATGTCCTCACTGGCCTCGAGGAGCGCCCGGAGCCCGGTCCGGACCACCTCGTGGTCGTCGAGAAGGAACACACCCAGAGCCACGGGCCTCATCCTCCCACTTCGGCCGCTGTCCGGGCCACACGTGGAGAAGTCCCGTTGGCGGCCGAATAGGCTCACCTCGGTGCCCTTCCGCTCAATTGAGGATCCGACCAAGCTCCGCAGGGTGCTCGAGGCGACGCTGCTGATCGAATCGAACCTGGAGTTAGCCGATGTTCTGCGCCATTTCGTCGAGGAAGCGTGCTCCATGACCGGGGCGCGCTACGGGGCGCTCGGCGTGCTCGACGAGGAGAAGCAGGCCCTGTCCGACTTCATCACCGTCGGCCTCTCAGAGGAGAAGGAGACCAGCATCGGCCAGCGCCCAACGGGCCGCGGTGTCCTCGGGTTGCTCATCGCGGATCCCAAGCCGCTCCGCATCAACGAGATCGGCAGTCACCCTGACAGCTTCGGCTTCCCTCCCGGACATCCGCCCATGACGTCCTTTCTCGGGGTGCCGATCAAGGTGCGCGACGAGGTGTACGGGAACCTCTACCTGGCCGAAAAGATCGGCTGGTCGGAGTTCACCCACGACGACGAGGCGCTCGTGGGCGCGCTGTCGCTGTCGGCCGGCATCGCAATCGAGAACGCCCGCCTCCATGACAGGGTCCGACGCTCGGCCGTCTATGAGGACCGGGACCGGGTGGCGCGCGACCTGCACGACACGGTCATCCAGCGGCTCTTCGCGCTGGGTCTGACCCTGCAGAGCATGGCCGCGCGCTTGCCTGCTGCGACGGCCACGCAGCTCGGCAACGCCGTCGGGGAGATCGACCGGGTGATCGCGCAAGTGCGGTCGACGATTTACGAGCTCGGGATGGGTGACGACAGCCGCGGCATCCGCGACGACATCACGAACCTGGCGCGCGAACTCGCCGCAGTCGTCGGCTTCGAGGTCGACCTGACCTTCGAGGGCCCGCTCGACGCCGCGATGGACGAGCACCTCCAAGAGCACCTGTTCGCCACCACCCGGGAGGCTCTGACCAACGTCGGGCGGCACGCCCAGGCGACCCGTGCCTCGCTGCAGGTGACGGTGGACGACGCGTCGTGCTGCATGATCATCACCGACAACGGCGTGGGGATCACCGGAGCGGCCGCGTCGGAGGGCGGCGGCCTCGGGCTCCCGAACCTGCGCCGACGCGCGGAGAAGCTTCACGGCACCCTCACCGTCGCCGACGCGCCTGGAGGCGGCACCGAGTTGACCTGGAAGGTGCCGCTCGGGGGATAGCCCGTCGGGCACCTTCATCGGCGACGCAAAGCAGAAGGAGACGGAGAGATGACACCCGAGGTGGCGGCCGGCACGGGCAGGATCGTCGTGGGCGTGGACGGGTCTCCCTCCTCGCTCAATGCGTTGTCGTGGGCCGCCCGCCAGGCGGACCTGACCGGCAGCACCCTGGAGCCGGTGATGACGTGGGAGTGGCCGACGAGCTACGGCTGGTCCGTGCCGGTGCCCACCGACTTCGACCCCGAGGAGGACGTCCGGCACTCCCTCGAGTCCGCCCTGTCCGCCGTGCGCAGAGAGCACCCCGGCCTCGCGATCGACCCCAGAGTGGTGAACGGGCACCCGGCGCCGATCCTCGTCGAGGCGTCGAAGGGCGCTGACCTCCTCGTCGTGGGAAGCCGTGGTCATGGCGAGTTCGTCGGGATGCTGATCGGCTCGGTCAGCGAGTACTGCGCCACCAACGGCCACTGCCCTGTCCTCGTGCACCGGGCAACGGCATAGGCCATGGCGGATCCGGCGCGGCGGATCGTCGTCGGCATCGACGGTTCGCCTCCCGCCGAGCGCGCCCTGGACTGGGCCATCGGCGAGGCGCAGCGGAGGGCCGCCTCCCTGCACCTGGTCGCCGCCTGGCTGTACCCGATGGCGTTGGGCTACGCCTTCACCAGCACGGTGGCCGACGTGAGGCAGAGCGCGCAGGACGCCATCGACCGCGCGCTGGCGCACATCGACGAGGTCGCCCCCGGGATCGCCGCCAGCGGCGAGACGGTGGAGCAGCAACCCGGTCCGGCGCTGGTCGCGGCGGCAGAGGGCGCCGACCTGCTGGTGGTCGGCTCGCGGGGCCGCGGGGGTTTTGAGGGGCTCCTGTTGGGATCCGTGAGCCAGTACTGCACCCGCCACGCCACCTGCTCGGTGGTCGTGGTGCGCTGAGGGCGCCGCCCCGGCCTCAGGTGGCCCGAACCGAGTGCGGCACGATCGTCACCGGGACCCGGGCGTGCTCGGCGAGCTCGAGGCTGGTGCTCCCGAGCAGGGTGCCGGCGTGCCCACCCGAACCCCGTGACCCGACCACGAGGAGCGAGGCCGTCCCGGGTGGTTCGGCCTGACGCAGCAGTGCGGAGCACGGATCGCCGTCGACGACGCACCACTCCACCGCGGCGGGGTCCAACCCCGCGTCCACCGCAACCTTCACGGCCGCGTCGCCGTCGACAGGCGCGGGATCCGACATGCCCGCGTGCTCCAGGAGCCCCACGGCGTGCACCACGCGGAGCCGGGCGCCCATGGCGGCGGCGGTTGTGGCCGCCCAGGCCACGGCCGCCAGGGCATCGGCCGAGCCGTCGAATCCGACCACGACGCAGCCCGCATCCTTCACGGTCCCACCTCCATGTGGACGCGGTCGATGGCGCGCAGGCGCTCGGACCGATCGGCCCGCAGTTGCGAGAGCCCCGGCCCGCCCTCGGTCGGCGCGAACACCTCGTCTCGCACCCCCAGCAGTGCCCCGAGGGTCGCCTGCACCGAGGATCGAAGGGACACCGGGTTGTACCCACCCTCCAGGAAGAGAGCGAGACGGCCGGGCTGAGGCGCGAAGTCGCCGACCACTCGGGCCAGCTCCGCGAAATCGCCGCTGGAGAGCTCCAGCTCACCCAGCGGATCGGCCTGGTGGGCGTCGAAGCCACAGGAGACGAGCACCCAGTCCGGGGCGAATGCCTCAATCGTCTGGCGTGCCTCCGCGTCGATCGCGGCGCGGACCACGTCGCCGGTGGCTCCCGGCGGGAGCGGGAAATTGACGGTGAGGCCGGGTGCGCCCGCACCGCCGACCTCCCCGGGGCGACCCGTCCCGGGGAAGAGCGGGTGCTGGTGGGTCGAGACGTAGAGCACGTCGGGGTCGTCCCAGAAGATCGCCTGCGTGCCGTTCCCGTGGTGCACGTCCCAGTCCACAATGAGCACACGCTCCCCCAGCGCGGTGCGCGAGGCCGCGGCAACCGCAACGTTGTTCACGAGGCAGAACCCCATCGCCCTGTCCGTGGTGGCGTGGTGGCCCGGCGGGCGGACCGCGACGAACGCGACGCCCTCACCCCGCTGCTCGAGCTCGGCCAGCGCCGCCAATCCGGCCCCGGCGGCGCGCCGGGCGGCCGTCCAGGAGTCCGGCCGGGCGTAGGTGTCGGGGTCGATGTCGCCCCCGCCCCGGTTGCAGAAGGCCTCCAGCTCGGCCAGGTAGGCCGGGGCATGCACGCGTGACAGCTGGTCGACCGACGCCTCGGAGATGGCCGGGTACACGACGGCGTCCTCGAGACCGAGCGCGCGCACGCCGTCCATGACCGCGAACAGGCGCGCCGGCTGCTCGGGATGGTTGGGCCCGCCGTCGTGTTCGGCCAGGCCGGCGGGCCCCGCCACCACGAGCGTCGTCACGACGCGCCTCCCGGCGTGCCTCGCCGCGCCTCGCGGGCGGCCAACGCGGCCCGGTACTCGTCTGTCGGCGCGATCGGGAAGCGCAGGATCACCGTCCCGTATTCGATGCTCGAGGTGACCGGGAACCCGGCATGGCGGAAGACGTCGAGCATGGTGCTGTTCTCGGCCAGGGTGTCTGCCTTGAAGACCTCGACACCCCGCTGCCGGGCCACCCGGGCGAGCTCGTCGAGGAGGAGCGAGCCGATCCCGTGGTGCTGGAACTCGTCCGCCACGACGAACGCCACCTCGGCCTCCGACGCGCCCGGCGCCCGGTCGAAACGACCGACGGCGATCAGCCGGTCACCGACAGTGGCCACCAGAGCGAGGCGGTCGACGTAGTCAACGGTGGTGAAGCGAGCCACCTCGGTCGCGGACAGGGTGGGGTGGAAGGTGAAGAAGCGAAGGTAGACCGAGTGGGGCGACAGGTGGCGGTGGAACTCGACCAGGCGCGCCGCGTCGTCGGGCCGAATCGGCCGGAGGTGGTAGCACAGCCCGCCGTCACCGACGACGTCGCGTTCGAGGTCAACCGGGTAACCGACCGGAAGCGCGGGAGCAGCGTCATCCACGGCCCGGGACAGGGCAGGCATCATCGTCTCCTCGTTCGCGTCCATGCTACGGGCCCAGCCTCGCGCCCTCGGCCGGGTCCACCTAGGGCCGAAGGTCCATTGGCCCCCGGGCGCGTTCTACGCTGATCGCGATGTCGGACCTGATGAAGGCGTGGGTCGTCGACCGGCCCGGGCCGGTCGAAGACGGCCCTCTGGTGCGGGTCGACAAGGCCGTGCCCGAACCGGGACCGGGACAGGTCCGACTGCGCGTGCGCGCCTGCGGCGTCTGCCGCACCGACCTCCACCTCGCCGAGGGCGATCTGGAGCCACGCCACGCCCGGGTCACCCCCGGGCACCAGGTCGTCGGCATCGTCGACCGGCTCGGTCCCGGCGCGACCCGCTGGCGCGAAGGCGACCGGATCGGGGTGCCGTGGCTGGCCCACACCTGTGGCGTGTGCCGCTTCTGCACGTCGGGCCGCGAGAACCTCTGCATCGATCCGCGCTTCACGGGCTGGGACGTCGACGGGGGGTACGCCGAGTACGTGGTGGTCGAGGAGGCCTACGCCTACGCGTTGCCGCAGGGGTTCGACGACGAGGATGTCGCGCCGCTGCTGTGCGCCGGGATCATCGGCTACCGGGCCTTGCAACGGGCCAACGTCCCCGACGGAGGCCGCCTCGGGATTTACGGCTTCGGGGGTTCCGCGCACATCACTGCGCAGGTCGCGCTGGCCCGGGGGGCCCGGGTCCACGTGATGACCCGGTCGCCCGAGGCCCAGGCACTGGCACTGTCGCTCGGGGTCAGCAGCGCCGGAGGCGACGACGACCCGCCACCGGAGGCGCTCGACTCGGCCATCTTGTTCGCCCCGGTCGGCACGCTCGTCCCGCCCGCCCTCGCCGCGCTCGATCGCGGCGGAACGCTGGCCATCGCGGGGATCCACCTCAGCGACGTTCCCGCCCTGAACTACCAGGACCACCTTTTCGAGGAGCGGACCCTCCAGAGCGTGACGGCGAACACGCGACGCGACGGGGAGGAGTTCCTCGCCGAGGCGGCTCGCATCAAACTGCGCGTGTCCACCATGATCTACCCCATGGACCGTGCCGACGCCGCGTTGCGCGACCTCAAGGACGACCGCGTCAACGGCTCCGCCGTGCTGGTCTTGTGAGGCGGGACCATGGGCCCTGTCCCCGGCGCCCCGCGCCGTTCAGGATGAATCCATGACCGCACCCGATCACACCGCTCCGCACGCCTCCGATCTGGCGCAGCGGATCGCCACCCGCCGCGACGAACTGGGCGTCAGCGTGGACGAGCTCGCGGCGAAGGCCGGAGTCGACCCCGGCTACCTCGCCTACTTCGAGAGAACCCCCGACGCCGGCCTCAGCGGCGGGACGCTGCTGCTGATCGCGCTCGCCCTCGACACCAGCCCCTTCGAGCTCCTGGGCGCCAGCGCCGACCGGCCGCCCGGTCACGGCCGTCCGGTGCCGCATGCCGCACTGGTGGAGCTCACCGCCGAGCAATGCCGGACCCACCTCTCGGTCGGCGGGATCGGCCGCATCGTGTTCTCCGCCGAACGGGGGCCCGTCGCCGTTCCGGTGAACTTCGAGTTCACCGAGGACCAGGTCGTCTTCAGCACCGACGATGCCAAGGCCTCGGCTCTCGGCGGAGGGCAGATCGTGGGCTTCGAGATCGACCGGGTCGACGAGGCAGTGAGCGAGGGCTGGAGCGTCCTCGTCACCGGCCCGTGCCATCGCATCGAGCAGCCCGACGAGGTCCAACGGCTGTCGTCCCTCGACCTCGAGTCCTGGGCGGGGGGCGACCGTCACGCGCTGCTGGCCATCACGCCCATGGAGATGACCGGACGGGTCATTGTGCACGAGACCCCGCCCCAGAACGCCTGACAGCCCGTCACGACGGGCTTGCGGAAGCTACGCCGACGGTGCCCCAGTCGATTGACGTCAAAAACGCTGTCTCAGGGCCCTTGGCGATAGGTCCTGGAGCTCTCGACTGGGGCACAGACGTCGGCAGTGCGATCAGGCGGTAGATCGCTACGGCCCATTATTCCCGATCCAGATTCCCTTAAACCACGAATCTCAGAGAAATTTTGAGGGAATTTTGCGAGAGGCTAGATGAGGGGTTCTACCTGGTCAGCGGCCATAAGGACGGCCACCAGCTCCCGATCACGGGGATAGGAGAGGGCTCGGCTCGCCGCCTCGGGGCTCAGCCACCGCAGCTCGTCGACCTCCTCGTTGGGCGTGAAGAAGCCGGACTCTGCCGCCATGACCCAGTAGGCCACCGCCTTGGGCCGGCCCTTGCGGTCCAGGTAGTCGGTGTGCCCGATGAAGCGGAGGAGCCGGCAGGACATGCCCGTCTCTTCCCGCACCTCACGCAGGGCGGCCGTCTCGAAGCTCTCGCCCGGCTCCAGCTTGCCCTTGGGGAACGACCAGTCGAGATGCGCCGGCCGGTGGGCGACGACGACCTGGAGCGCCCTGCCCTGCCGGCGGACGATGAGCCCGCCGGCGGCCTGCACGACGTCGGTCGACGATGGGGGCTCCGCGGTCATCACTCTTCGCGCCACTGCCTCGCACACTACCGCCGCGCCGTCGCGAACTGGCGGCAATCGCGCCGGCCCGGGAAGGGGAACGGGGACCCGCAGTAACGTGAACCCGATGTCGGACACCACCGGAGAAGGACCCCGGGACCAGCGCGACCCGGTCGAGATCGAATGGCAGTTCGACGCCCTGGACCTGAGGCCGGTGGAGCGGTGGCTGGCCACGCTCCCGACCCTCGCCGTCGAGTCCGGTGACGGCGGGACCTTCACCGCGCTGGCCCGGACCCCGCGGCGGCAGGTCGACTCCTATCTCGACACCGACGACTGGCGCATCGCGCGGGCCGGATTCGTCGTCCGCACCCGGCGCCGGGGCCGTCACGACGAGGTCACCCTCAAGGACACCCGGCCCGCCGAGAGAGGTGGACTGCGTCGTCGCCTCGAGGTCACGGAGGTCCTTCCTCCCGCCGGCGTGACCGCGCTCGGTCCGGAGGGACCGGTCGGACGCCGGCTGCACGCCATCGTCGGCTCCCGGCGGCTGCACGAGGTGCTCCAGGTCCGCACGCGGCGGCGGCCCTTCGCGTTGCGCGTCGGCGGCGTCGATGCCGCAGAGATCGCGCTCGACGAGACCGTGATCGTCGTCGGCAACGGTCAGCGGCCAATGCAACTGCGCCGGGTCGAAGTCGAGGCCAACGCCGAGTGGGTGGACGCGCTGGAGTCGATCGTCGAGCAACTCCGAACCTCGTGCGGGCTCCAGCCGGCGCGCCTCTCGAAGTTCGAGGCCGGCCTCCTCGCGTTGGGTCAGGAGATCCCCGGCTCGCCCGACCTCGGCTCCACCTCCATCTCGGAGGACTCGACCATGGGCGAGCTCGCCTATGCCGTCCTGCGCCGCCAGCTTGCCGTCGTGCGCGAGAAGGAGGCCGGCACGCGCCTCGGCGAGGACCCCGAGGAACTCCACGACATGCGCGTCGCCACCCGGCGCCTGCGTGCCGCGCTCGCCCTCTTCGCCGACGTCCTGCCCGTCCGGGCCCAGTCGTTCCGCGAGGAATTCGGTTGGCTGGGCCGCCTGCTCGGGGCCGTGCGCGACCTGGACGTGCAGATGGCGGGACTGGCGGACATGGCCGCCGCCACGGCGGGCTGGAGCGCCGGGGCGCGACCCGACGATCACGACCCCCTCGCCGAGCTGTCCGCGCTGTTGGAGCGCGAGCGAGACGCCGCCCGCGCGGCCATGCTCAGCGGCCTCGACTCCGTCCGCTGGGACCGCCTGGCCAAGGGGTTCTCGGCCATGGTGCAGCAGGGGCCGGCCCGCCGCTCGGTGGCCACGAGACTCCCCGCGGTGATCGGTCTGCCCGACCTCGTGGTGGCGCGCCATGACAAGGTGGCCAAGGCGGGCCGGCGGGCCAAGAAGTCCGGCGAGGTGGCGGACTTCCACCGGCTCCGCATCACGTGCAAGCGGCTGCGCTACGCGCTCGAGTTCGGCTCGGAGGTCTACGGCGGCCGCACCGCCCGGTTCGTCCGCCGGCTCACCACGCTCCAAGACGAGCTGGGCCTGATGCAGGACGCCGAGGTCGCCTCCGTCCGCCTGGCCGACCTGGCCACGGGCGAGGCCCACCTGCCGGCGGCAACGGTTTTCGTGATGGGTGGCCTCGCGGAGCGGTACCGGCGCGACGTCGACCGCCTCTTGCGACGTCTGCCCAAGGAGGTGGCGCGCGTCGGCGGGCGCGAGTGGCGCGACCTCGTCGATGTGATGGAGCGCCGCCGCTCCGAGGCCGAGGCAACGCGCCCGCCGGCGCGCACCACGCTGCGCGCGGTGCCCGAAGTCGCACCCCAGGCCCCACCCAGCCCCGAGGCCCACGCCGAGGACACCTCGGGGCACCCCGCCACGGCGCCGGTGCCCGCCGCCGGCTCCAGCCCCGGCGCGGCACCCGGACCCAGTCCCGGGCCGGGCCTCACCGCCCTGGCGCCCCCGACCGAGTCAGGCCAGCGGGAATGAGCCGGCGTCGTCGCCCATGACGACGCGCGGGTGCTCGGTGAGGACGAAGTGCAAGCGGTCGGTGTCGAGGAAACGCTCGATGTCGGACCAGATGTCGGGGAAGTCCGGCTCCGCCATGTGGGCCCGGTACTCGTCCATGCTCTCGAACCACTGCACCGTCACGCCGTCGAAGCCGGGGTCGGCGTCCCCGGCGTAGTCGCTCAGCGGGCGGGGGTGCTGCTCGTAGCGCACGACGTGGCCGCCGCTCCGGCTGGCGGCGATGAGCGGGCCGTGGACGTCCTGCCAGTGGGCGTGGAACTCGGCGGGGGTGAGGCCCTCCTTGCGGCGCAGCAGGCATGTCAGCCGGACCATGGGACCTCCTGTGGTGAACGGGGAGCCGGTGCGGTCGTTGCCGGCGGCTCCGCACGCTAATGGGCGCGGTCCCGGAGGGCCGCCTGGGGAAGGCCGAGAGTGAGCCCGGAGCCGCTGCTCACGCCGATGGAGGGGAGCGGCACGTTGATGGTGGTCGACCCGCCGCTCGAGGGCGCCACCGGGGTACTCACCGTCTTGGGCGCGGGCAGCGAGCCGGTGGACGTGGTCAGCGGAAGGCTGGGCAGCGTCCCCGTGCCACCACCCGAGGTCAGTGGCAGCGAGCGCAGCGACGGCGTGGTGGACCCGGTCGACCCGGTCGCTGCTGCGCCGATGCCGTTGAGGACTTCAACCGACCTTGCGCTGGCGGAGGAAATAATTCGCGCCTACAAACCCCTGTTATGGGCCCATGGCGTGCACGGCGGCCCGGCCAGCCCGGGGGAGCCCGCGCCCGTTCCCGTACTCTTGCCCGGCATGCCCGCCTCCCACGTCGTGCTGATCGTCCTGGCTGGGGTGGGCGCCGGCGTCTTCAACGGCGTGGCGGGAGGCGGCAGCCTCATTTCGTTCCCGATCCTCCTCGCCCTCGGCTACCCGGCCCTCACGGCCAACATCACGAACACCGTCGGGATCTGGCCCGGGTACCTGGCCTCGGCCGCCGGGTACCGCAGGGAGATCGGCGACCAGTCCCGGCGCCTGGCCCGGCTGACCCCGGTGGCCCTCGCCGGTGGGGTCGCCGGCGCCCTCCTCCTGCTCACGACGTCACCGGCGACCTTCGAAGCGGTGGTGCCGTGGCTGGTCCTGGGGGCCGCCGCCCTGTTCGCCGCCCAACCGGTGCTGCGGCGTGCCCTGGACCGTGGCTCCGCCCACCCCCGCACCCGGCCCGTGCTGCTGGTGGCGGGCGTCTTCGCCGCCTCCATCTACGGGGGCTACTTCGGCGCAGCCATGGGGGTCATGTTCCTGGCCATCCTCGGCCTCGCGCTCCCGGTCTCCATCGCCCACACGAGCGGGCTGCGGGCCGTCCTGTCCATGCTCGTCAACGGCATCGCAGCCGTCGTGTTCCTCATTCACGGGGGCCTTGCCTGGGAGGCGGTCGGGCTGCTCGCCGCCGGCAGCCTGGTCGGCGGCTACGTCGGGGCCCGGCTCGCCCTGGCCCTCCCGGCGCCCGCGCTCCGCGTCGCCGTCGTGGTCATCGGCGTCGGCACGGCGGTGAAACTCCTGGTCTGACCACCTCAGCCCGCGGAGAGCGGGTAGGGGCCGATGACGGCTGACTCCAGGGTGCGCCGAAGCTCCCGCGCCGCCGAGTCGGCCTCGTCGTGCCCGATGGGGACCAAGCGCACCCGGGCGCCGGGTGCGCACTGGCCGAGCCTTCCGAGGTCGGCCCAGACCACCACCGCCAGCACCGGGTAGCCCCCGAGCGTGGCGTGGTCGGGCATGAGAATGACCGGGTCACCGCCGGGCGGCACCTGCACCGCCCCGGTGACGACACCCTGGGAGTCGAGCTCGCCTCGCTCACCCGCGGACCAGCGCAGCATCCCCGCGGCCGCTGGGTCCCGCAGCCGGATGCCGACGCGGTTGCTGTCCCCCTCGACGCTGAACTCCACGCCGGCCAGGCGGGCCAGCGCGTGGGGCCCGAAGCGCTCGGCGTGGGGACCCGGCACGACGCGGAGCTCCAGCGGCGCGCTCGACTCCTGGACCTCGGTCGCGGTGCCCGGGCGCAGATGGCCGCCCAGGGGCGGGGCCCACGGCCCGGCGTAGAGCAACTGTGCCCGGGCGAGCGGGCCGGGGCCCAGGCCGCACAGCTCGTCGCTGGATCGGCTCCCGAACGCCGAGGGGCCGACGATCCCGCCGGCGACGGAGAGGTAGGTGCGACACCCCCGCCGGAGTGGCCCCACCTCGAGGACCTGGCCGGCGTCGAGCGACAGCACGTGACCGGCCGAGACCTCCGTGCCGTCGATCCGGACCTGGGGGGACGCCCCCACGACGGCGACGTGGGACGGGCCCAGGCCGCGCAGGCGGGTGCCGCCGCCGGTGAGCTCGATCGTCCCGGAATCCTGCGGGTTCCCCACCAGTGCGTTGGCGAGCAGGAACGAGAACGGGTCGGCCGGCCCGGCCCGCGGGACCCCCGCGGCTGCCACACCACGCCGGCCGCCGTCCTGGACGACCGCTCGCAGCCCAGGCGCCATCACCTCCAGAACGGGTCGGGCGCCCGGAGGCGGCGACCACGCCGGCGCCGGCGTGGGCTCCGGCTGGTCCGCCTCACCGGGTCCGGCCACAGTGAGGCGGACCCGGTCCCCCGGGGCCAGCACCGCGTAGGGGGGCGACTCAGCAGAGAAGAGTGCGATGCCGGTGCGGCCGACGAGCTGCCACCCTCCCGGCGAAGCCGTGGGGTAGACGGCCGCGTGGCCGTTGGCCAGTGCCACCGACCCGGCGGGCACGACCGGACGCGGGCGGTCGTGCCGGCGCACGGCGCGCAGCGGCTCGGGAAGCCCGTCGAGGTAGGCGAACCCGGGAGAGAAGCCCACCACCGCCACGCTGAGCGGTCGCTGCGTCAGGTACTCCGCCACCTCGTGCTCGGTGCATCCCGCCGATACCGCGACCGCCGCCAGGTCGGGCCCGTCGAAGGCGCACGGGACGGTGACGAGCCGACCCGATCCCTTCCCGATGTCCTCGTGGCCGCCGAACGCGGCGGCCACCCGTCGGGCCGCTGCCTGCAGCGCATCGAGCTCCACCTCGGGATCGGTGACGAGCACCGCGACGGTGGCGAAGCCACACACCAACTCGACGACGCCACCGCTGTCTTCGCCGCCACCGCCGACTTCACCGTCGCCGTCACCGAGTGCGACTTGGAGCGCCCGGGCCAACGACCGCGCCGCCTCCGGGCCGTCAGCGCCGATCAGGAAGGCGCGGTCACCGAGGCGGCGTACCTCCCCGACGGGGACCGAGTGCGTCATGCATGCGCCGGCGCGACCACGTCGATGCCCGAGTCCGCCATCGCCTGACGGACCGCGGTGACCATGGCAACGGCCCCCTGGGAGTCGGAGTGGACGCACAGCGTGTCCACCCAGCGAGTGAGGACGGTGCCGTCGTTGGCCACCACCGCGCCGCGGGCGAGGCTGAGCGCCTGCGCCGCCGCCTCCTTGGGATCAGTCAGCACGGCGCCGACCGTGCCGCGCTCCACGAGGCTCCCGTCGCCTCGGTACGCCCGGTCGCAGAAGCCCTCCTCGCACGCCGGCATCCCGTCGCGCAGCGCCATCGCCACGGCGCGGCATCCCGACGGCAAGACGAGCAGCGGGCCGTCTCCCCAACCGTCGCGCACCACATCGCGCAAGGTCTCGTAGATCGCCCCTCCCTTGGCGACCTCGGCGTACAGGGCGCCGTGTGCTTTCACCGACTCGAACGCGGTACCGACAGTCCGGCAGACACTGTCGAGGGCGTGCAGCTGCTCGTTCAACGAGGACCGGAGCTCTCCCCGGTCGATCTCCATCGGGCGGCGGCCGAACCCATCGCCATCGGGATAGGAGGGGTGGGCCCCGACCCGCACCGAATGCTCCAGCGCGGCGGCCACGGTGGCGGCCATGGTCGCCTCGTCGCCGGTGTGGCCACCGCAGGCGATGTGGACGGTAGTGACCAGGCCGAGCAGGGCGCGCTCGGTCTCGGCACCCGCCGCGTCACGGGCCTCGCCGACGTCGGCGTTCAGATCGATTGTCCGCTTGTGCGCCACGAGGTCACCCCGCCTCGAGGTGGTCCACGACCAGGCCGTCGCGGTACACCACGCGTTGGTTGCGCCGGGTCGGGACGCGGGCGCCACCGAGGATGGAGCCCGTCATGTTGAGCGGGTCGGCACCGGCGACCGCCACTTCCTCGCCGTTGCCGGCGCGCCGGTGCATCGCCTGCAGGTCGCCGAAGGCCTCGGGCAGCGCGTACTGCTCCCCGGCGAGCCCGGCGACGAAGCGCCCACCGAGCGCCACGCCCCGCGCCTCCATGCGACGCAACGCCCACACCACCTCGCGCCAGGGCACCTTGAACGACTCACGACTCCAGAGCTCCCAGGCCACCACGCCCCAGCGCGCCAGCAACTGGCGCGCGACCGCCTCGGCCAACTCCTCGTTGCCGGGCACGAGCACCCCGTCGTCGACCGCCGGCGGCCCGAGTGCCTCGGGCCCGGGCAGCAGCGACCACCGGCCCTCCCCGATCCCCGATCCCACCGGAGCGCGGCGGCGGGCCAGCCGTCCGGACGGCCGGCGCACGGTGCGCGTCCGCCAACGATCCCGTGCCGAGAGCAGCGAGCGCACGGCCGAGAAGGCGTCGGCCGTCACGAGGCCGCGGGCGACCAGGTCCCAGAGACCCTCGTCCACTTCTGCGGGGAGCCGGCCGGTGAGCGGTGCGAGCTCGGGCCGGAAGCAGGCGCCGCGGGTGCGCAGGGCGGCAAGGACGTCTGCGGCCGCGCCCACCTCGGGCTCGGGCGCCACGGAGCCGGCCCGCACGGCGCGCAGCATCGTCGGGAGGTCGTCGCGCAGCACGAAGGCGAGCGGAGTGGCCGGAGAGGGCACACCACTTCGGCCGGCGCGCTCAGGGCGCGGCGTGAGACGCCCCCAGACGACCTCGCCGGACAGGCACAGCTCGTCGAGCCACCGGGGGTCGTACCCGGTGACCCGGGCCGGCAGGATCTTGGCCTCCCACTCCACCGCCGGTGCCTCTATCCCGGCCAGCTGTTCGAGCACCTGGAGCAGACCGGCCCGCCCCTCGACCCGGCCGTCGGGCGCCGCGTGCTGCCAGTGCGTCAGGAAGCGCACGAAGTCCGCGATCGGAACCGCCTCGACCATGCCGCGCCGCCGGCTCCGGCTCGCGCCGTGGAGGCGGACGAGGAGGTTGCGGGCGCACCAGCGACCGTCCGGCAACTCGATGGCCGAGCCCTTGGACTCGAGCCGGGCCAGCGCCGTGCGCGTCCTGGCCTCCGTCAGGGGGGCGCCCATCGGCGCGCCCGCGGGCAGCGGCGCATCGGCCACCAGCTGTGCCACCTGGACCGGTCCGGCCAATTGCAGGTGGCCGGCGACACAGGCGGCGGCCGCGTCATCGTCCGAACCCAGCGTGGCGGCGGCGTCCCGGCGCTCCGTGGCGACCCAGCAGCCGTCGAGCACACTCGCCCGGCCCGCACCCACGAGCGCGCCGAAGAAGCCGGACCACTCGGGAATCGGACGGGCCGACACGAGGGACAGCAGCAGGTCGTGCAGCTCGTCGGGATCACGCGGGCGGGGGCGGACCTGGTCCAACACCATGGCGATTGCGTCGGGGTGGAGCGCAGCCAGCTCGTCGGCGGGCACGGGCAGTCCGCCGGGACCGAGCTCACCGAGGCCGCGGCGCAACGAGAGCGCCCGGGTGCGTCGCTCCTCGAGCGGCGCGTCGTCGAGGTAGGTGAAGGGGCGCCCACTCAAAATGGCGTGCGAGAGGGGTGAGGGCTCCGACGACTCGACCGTGTGCACGGCGATGGCCCCCGACTCGAGCTTCGCCCACACGTCGACCAGGCCCTCGACGGAGAGCCCCTCGTGCAAGCAGTCGTGGACCGTCTGACGGGCCAGGACGTGGTCCGGCACCGCCACCGGGCCGGGCGGCGCGTTCTCCTGGCAGGCCGCCAGTCCGGGCCACACCGCAGCAAGCAGGTCGTCCGACTCCATCCGTTGCAGGTGGATGGGGCGGCGCTTGCCTCCGCTCATGCGGGGGAGGACGAGGGCGCGGTTGAGGTTCCAACGCCAGCGAGCCGCGAGCATCGGGTGGGGCAGCACGGCCTGGGTCAGCACCTCGGCCGCCTTGGCGCTCGTGAGCATGGACTGCACGCGGGTCAGCGGGAAGCTGTGCTGGGGCCCGAGCGAGAGCACGACGGTGTCGTCGTCCGCCGCCGCCTGCAGCTCGAAGTCGAACGACACGCAGAACCGCTTCCGCAAGGCCAGGCCGATGGCGCGGTTGATGCGACCGCCGAACGGGGCGTGGATGATCAGCTGCGACCCCTCGCTCTCGTCGAAGCAGCGCTCCACCACGATCCGTTCGCGGGTCGGCAGGTGCCCCAGCGCGGCCAGCCCGGCGGCGCAGTAGGCAACGACCTGCTGGGCCACCTCGGCGGAGGTGCCGGCCCGCCGGCACACCAGGGCTCGGGCTGCGTCGCCGTCCTGCGCGCACAGCAGCGGCTCGAGTTCGGCGCGCAGGTCGCTCACCGCCTCGGAGAGCTCGGCCGTGCGCGCCGGGGCCTCGCCCAACCAGAACGGGATCGTCGGTGGCAGGTCCCCGGCGTCATGGACGCGGACCGTCCCGACCTCCACCTTGGCCACCCGCCACGAGTGCGTGCCGAGAAGGAAGATGTCCCCCGCCGTCGCCTCGACCGCGAAGTCCTCGTGCACCGAGCCAACGGTCACACCGTCGGGGTCGAGCACGACGCGGTAGTCGCCGGTCTCGGGAATGGCGCCGCCACCGGTCAACGCCGCCAGGCGGGCGCCGCGGCGCGCCCGCAGGCGCCCGTTCACCGCGTCATGGTGCAGGTGCGCGCCGCGCCGCCCTCGTCCCGTCTCGATCCCCCAGCTCGCCAGCGCCACCACGTCGTCGAAGTCCTTCCGGCTCAGCTCGGCGTAGGGGGCGGCCCGCCGGGCCATCGCCCACATCGCCTCGACGTCGCGCTCGTCGGTGGCGGCGACCTCGGCCACCAGCTGCTGGGCCAGCACATCGAGCGGGGCGACCGGCGGCTCCAGCAGGTCGAGGCGGCCCTCGCGCACCGCGGCGAGCAGGGCGGTGCACTCGACGAGCTCGTCGCGCGTGGTCGGGTAGAGACGCCCGGCCGGCGTCCCGTCGCGGTGATGGTTGGCCCGGCCGACCCGCTGCAGGAAGGTGCCGATGGCCCGGGGCGACCCGATCTGGCACACGAGCTCGACCGGGCCCACGTCGATGCCGAGCTCGAGCGACGCCGTGGCGACGAGCGCCCGGAGGTCCCCGGCGCGCAGGCGGGTCTCGACGATGCGCCGCCGCGCGGCAGAGAGGCTGCCGTGGTGCGCCGCCACGAGGAGCGACGCGTCCACGTCACCGCCGCCGCGGCCCGGCTCCTCCCCTTCGAGCCGCTCGGCGAGCTGATGGGCGACCCGCTCGGCCATCTTGCGCGTGTTCACGAAGACGAGGGTGGTCCGGTGGTGCCGGGTGTGCTCCGCGATGCGGTCGAGGATGTCGGACATCTGCCCGCCGCTCATGACGGCCTCGAGCTCGGTGGAGGGCAGCTCGATCGCCACCTCGAGGTCGCGCGCGTGGCCGCAGTCGACGATCACGGTCGGTGGGCGCCCGTCGTGCACGCCCGAGAGCAGGCGCGCCACGAGGTCCAGCGGCCGCTGGGTGGCCGAGAGGCCGATGCGCTGGAGGCGCCCGCCGCCCTCGGTGACGAGCGCGTCGAGCCGCTCGAGGCTCAGCGACAGATGGCTGCCCCGCTTGTCCCGGGCCAGCGTGTGCACCTCGTCGACGATGACCGTGCGCACCCCGCGCAGCATCGCCCGCGACGCCGGCGCCGTCAGCAGGAGGTAGAGGGACTCGGGCGTGGTGACGAGCAGGTCGGGCGCCTGGCGCTTCATGGCCGCCCGCTCCGACGGCGGGGTGTCGCCGGTGCGCACCGCGACGCGGAGGCCGGGGTCGGGGTAGCCCAGCCGGGCGGCCTCCTCCCGGATCTCGCCCAGCGGGACGTGCAGGTTCTCGTGCACGTCGACCGCCAGCGCCCGCAGCGGCGAGATGTAGAGCACCTCCGGGGCGCCGCCCTCCCGCGCCCCCGCCTCGGCGGCCCGGTAGGCGGCGTCGATGGCGACCAGGAACCCCGTCAGCGTCTTGCCGGTGCCGGTCGGCGAGGCGACCAGCACGTCACGGCCGTCGGCGATGTGCGGCCAGGCCGCCGACTGCGGGTTCGTCGGACCGGCCGGGAACCGCCGCCCGAACCAGCTCGCCACGGCCGGGTGGAACAGCGACTCGGGCCCAGCGGAGCAGGGCGAAGTGGTATCAGGCCCGGTGGAATCAGGCCCAGTGGCATCAGGCGGGGCATCGGGCACGGCCTCTATTCCACCAGGATGCTGTGACCGCCGCGCCACGGGACCCCGCCGGTACCGCTCAGGCGGGAGGCCGGCGGCCCCAGCAGGAGATCATCGGCGGTTGGGCCAGGTCCAGCTTCCCCGCCGCCACGTTGGCCAGGTGTTCCTCGATCTCGGCCTCGGTGGCGAGCCCGTGGTCCACCAGCTGGTCCCGGACCAGGTTGACCGTCGCCACCTCGAGGAAGTTGCAGGCCGGGTCGCTGACCGGGAAGGACGCGTCGGCCGCCACGCCGACCAGGCCGGCCTCCCGGAGCCGCCGGGGCAGCGAGCGGCCGTAGGCGAGATCGACGCCTCGCTCGGCCAGCAGCGACCGGAAGCCGCGGCGCAACCGGTTCGCCAGCGCCTGCGCGGGCCCCCTCTCCTCCAGACAGCTGAGCGGTTGCAGGGCGGGGTCGGCGTCCTCGACCAGGAGCACCCCACCTGGCCGCAGGGTGGCCACCATGTTGGCCAGCGCGGTGTCGCGCTCGGGCACGTGCACCAGCACGAGCCGGGCATGGACGAGGTCGAAGGGCCCGCCCGGTGGCGGCTCGCCCGCCACGTCGTGCTCGAGGACCTCGACGTTGGGTGCGCTCGCGCCCGAGGCCCACGAGATGTTGACATCGGTCGCGAGCACATGCCCCTCGGGTCCGACCTGCTCCGACAGGTGGGCGACGACCGTCGTACCGCCCGCGCCCACCTCCCAGCAGCGCCAGCCCCGGGTGAGACCGAGCCCGTCGAGATGCCGAAACGTCGGTGGATCGAAGAGGGCGGCGAACGCGGCGAAGCGGTCCATCGCCTCGGGCGCCTCGTTGGTGAGGAGGTAGCGGGCGCCGGTCACGGCGATGCCGAGGGCGCGGGCGCCTCCGCGGGCGCGGACGCGGCGCCTGGGCCAGCTCGTGCGACGTCCCGACGTAGCGGTCGAGGACGTCGGCCACCTCGGCGCGGCCCTCCTCGATCAGAGTCGCCGTGGCGGAGAAGTCGCGGTATTGCCCCGACGGCTCGCCGCCGCCGCTGAAGACGATCACCTCGACCCCCGGCGGCAGCAGCGCCAGCTCCCGCACGAACCGCGCGTGCACCGCCACAAAGAACGCCGTCAGCGCCGCCTCGGCCGGGCGGCGCGGCGCGGGCGGGTGGTAGTGCAGCGGCCCGCAGAGCAGCACATAGATGCGGTCGCACCCCGCCGAGACCGCGCGACTGATCGGCACGTTGTTCACCACGCCGCCGTCGACCAGCATGTCGCCGTCGATCGTCACCGGTGGGAAGATCGACGGGATGGCCGAAGAGGCCAGGATGGCCTCGACGGCGGGGCCGTGCGCGATCCATCGCTCACGCCCGTCGGTGAGCGACGTCGTCACCACCTCGACCGGGATGGTGGCATCCTCGAGGTTTTCGTAGTCGATGCCTGCCTCGATGATGGCGCGCAGCCCGGTGTTCGCGTGCACCGCGGCGCGCTTTTGCAGGAAGGCCCACGGCCCGTCGAACGTGCCGCGAGGGAAGATGTCCGTCCCCTTCACGTCGCGCCAGATGGTGGCCATGCGCTCGACCCCCTCTGGCGTCGGGTTGCCGGCGTACGACGCGCCGTTGATGGCGCCGACCGAGGCGCCGAAGACGCGATCGGCCCGGATGCCGCGCCTGATCAGCTCATCGAGCATCCCCACCTGCACCGCGCCCCGGCTGCCGCCGCCCGCCAGCACGAACGCGGTGCGCTGTGGAGCCGCGCCGTGTCGCCCGTCAGCGAGGTGCCGGCGGTGCGCCCAGCGCGCCCGCAGGCGCGCCGACCATGTCGCCGGCGCGGCGCCGTCGGTTACGGACGTGTCGCTCACGGTGCCGACCGCGGTGGCGCCGTTGGCCGCTGCCCGTCGGCCTCCCGGCGCTGCTGCCACGCCTTCCTCCCGGCCATGTCGTGCCGCACCGCCCAGACGATCACGACGACCGCCAGCACGACGAAGGCAACCACGAAGATCCCGAAGATCACGAAGAATGCGGCGTCCGTGGCGGGCGCCAGCGGGACGAGGGCAGGTGCCATGCACTTGCCAGGGTAGAGGAGCGCCGTGCGCGGGTGTCACAGCCCGTGGGCACACTGCGCCGATGGTCCTCGTCGCCCCGCACCCGCAGCTCAGGCCCCCTTCACCGGGGGTCGCGTCGAGGAGTCGCGGCGGCGGGAAGGACGTGCTCGCGCTCCTGCGCGGAGAGACTGCGTCCCGGCCGCGGTTCGACCCGCAACTGTGCGGGGGGCTCAGAGCCTGGCTGGAGGACGCCGCGTACGGGTTGGTGGCGGCCCGGGGAGAGCACGCCGAACCGCTCTTCCTCGGCCCCCGCCAGTTGCTGGGCTCGCCCGAGAAATGGCGCGACGGCGACGGGGTCTCCGACGTGTCCGACGAGCTGCTCCTCTCCCATCTCGTGCACGCCCTCTTCCGCCACGTGGTGAGCGGCGAGGACGCCACCGACGCGCTGCCGACGGCGCTCCAGGCGCTGCGGGCGGTGGGGGCCGACGTCGTCGTAGACCACGTCGAGGCGCTCAGCCCCTCGGCGCGCGCCGCCCTGTCGGACACGCTGTCGGCGCAGGCCGGGAACCTGGCGGACATGGTCCCCCGTTTCGCCCCGGGCTGGCTGCCCCGCACCGACGACCGTGTTGCCATCCCGCTCGCCGGAGGCCGAGTGGTGCTCCACGGAACGTTCGACCTGTTGGTCGGCCTTCCGCACCCGGGCACCGCCTCGTTGTGCGCCGTCGGGCTGTCGACCGGCGGGGCGTGGGCGCAGGGGCGGCGGACACTGCATTATTTGGCGCTGCTCGAGACCCTGCGCAGCGGCAGCCCTCCGTTCCGGCTCGCCCTGCTGGAGTCCGCCACCGGCCGCTACGGCGTCGAGGACGTGCGCGAGGAGCACCTCCGCGCCATCGCCTCGCACCTCTCCGCCTGGCTGAGCGGAGGTGCGGACCCGGGTGCGTGACTGTCTGACCGACGTGCTGGTGGCTCCCGTGCCCGCGGTCGACGCGCCGTCGTGGCGCACGTCCCTCGAGGAGGCGAAGGCGATGCTCGCCGGCCTGGCCGTCCGGCGCGCCGGCGCCGGCCCGTTCCGCGTCACCGACTACGAGATCCGGGTCGCCCTCTCCGGCGAAGCCGGCGACGCCCCCGGGCAACCGCCCTTCGCGTGGTCGGCCCGCACGGCCCGCCGGGCGCTCGGCCTGGCGGCGGTGCGCCTGCTCGTCACGGGCCGCGCCCGCTCCCCGGTCGAGGCCGTGCAGGCCCGGCTGTCCGAGTCCTCCCGTTGGGTGCAGGAGGGCAGCGCCAGCGCCTCGCAGCTCGATCGCTGGGTGGCCGCACTCCCGCCCGCCGGTCGGGCGGCGGTGGGCGCGGAGGCGATCACCTGGGCCACCCGATTGTGGTGTGCGCTCGACTGGCCCGCGCTGGGCGCTCCGCCCACGCTCGGGCGTGACCGGTGGTGGGACAGCCCGCATTCCGCGCTCCTCGCACTGCGCGGCCGAGCCGAGGTGCGCAGCGAGCGGGCCAACCTCGTGGTGCTGTCCGGGCCGCGCCGCGACTCGGTGCGAGCAGAGCTCTCCCTCGTGACCCTCGTCGAATCGCTCAGGGCCAGGAGCGGTGCCGTCCCGGGCCGGGTCGTCGGGTGGTGGCCCGACTCCGGCCACCTCGTGCGGGTCGACCCGGAACCGGCGGTGCTCACCCTGGGTGCAGAGGCAGTGGCGCTCGTGCTGGCCGGAACGAGCGCACCGAAACGCCGCGCGGCCTGAGAGAGGTCCCGGGTCCTCTATCGTTGGCACCCCCATGGGGACTCGCGATGACATCAGGAATGTGGCCATCGTGGCCCACGTCGACCACGGCAAGACCACCCTGGTCGACGCCATGCTGCGCCAGACGGGTGTGTTCGGGGCGCACGAGGAGCTGACGGACCGGGTCATGGACTCGGGCGACCTGGAGCGGGAGAAGGGCATCACCATCCTGGCCAAGAACACGGCCGTGCGCTGGGGCGGAGTCAAGCTCAACATCGTCGACACCCCGGGGCACGCCGACTTCGGGGGCGAGGTCGAGCGGGGCCTGACCATGGTCGACGGCGTGCTCCTGCTCGTCGACGCGTCGGAAGGTCCGCTCCCCCAGACCCGCTTCGTCCTGCGCAAGGCGCTCGAGGCGCGGCTCCCCGTCGTCGTCGTGGTCAACAAGGTCGACCGGGCCGACGCCCGCATCGTCGAGGTGATCCATCAGATCGAGGAGCTCTTCTTGGACCTCGACGCCGACGAGCACCAGATCGACTTCCCGATCCTCTACGCCAACGCCAGGGCCGGCTGGGTCAGTGCGGAGCCAGGGGTCGAGGGCGTCAACGTGGAGCCGCTCTTCCGGACCATCATCGAGCACGTGCCGGCGCCGTCGTTCGACGACGATGCGCCGACGCAGGCGCTCGTGTGCAACCTGTCGGCCTCGCCCTACGTCGGGCGGCTTGCGGTGTGCCGCGTCTACAACGGCACGCTGACGAGGGGTGCCGCGGTGGGCTGGTGCCGGCTCGACGGCTCCGTGGAGAAGGCCAAGATCACGGAGCTCTACGTGACCGAGGCCCTCGACCAGGTGGCCGCGGAATCGGCTGGCCCCGGCGAGATCGTCTCGGTGGCCGGGCTGGACGAGGTCACCATCGGCGAGACCCTGGCCGATCCCGACCGGCCGGTGGCGCTCCCCGCGATCACGGTCGACGAGCCGAGTCTCGCCATGACGATCGGCATCAACACCTCGCCGTTGTCGGGAGCGGACGGGACGAAACTGACGGCCCGCCTGCTCAAGTCGCGCCTCGATGCGGAGCTGGTGGGCAACGTCGCGATCCGGGTGGGCCCGACCGACCGGCCCGACATGTGGGAGGTGCTCGGGCGCGGCGAGCTCCAGCTGGCGGTGCTCGTCGAAACGATGCGACGGGAGGGCTTCGAGCTCACCGTGGGCAAGCCCCAGGTCGTGACCCGTGAGATCGACGGCAAGGTGCACGAGCCGGTGGAGCGGGTCTCGGTGGACGTGCCCGACGAGTATCTCGGCGTCGTGACCCAGCTCCTCGCCCTGCGCAAGGGGTCCATGGTCGAGATGGTGAACCACGGGACCGGGTGGGTCCGGCTCGATTACCGGGTCCCGGCCCGCGGCCTGATCGGCTTCCGCACCGAGTTCCTGACCGAGACCCGGGGAACCGGCATCCTCCATCACGTCTTCGACGGCTGGGAGCCTTGGCACGGCGAGCTGCGCACCCGGCGCAACGGCTCCATGGTGGCGGACCGCAGGGGGGTGACGACGACCTTCGCGCTGATGAACCTGCAAGAGCGCGGGACGCTGATCGTCGGCCCGGCCGAGGAGGTCTACGAGGGGATGATCGTCGGTGAGAACGCCCGGGCGGATGAGATGGACGTGAACCCGACCAAGGAGAAGAAGCTCAACAACATTCGCTCCTCGACCGCCGAGGAATTCTCGCGGCTGACGCCGGCCATGTTCTTCTCCCTGGAGCACGCTCTGGAATTCATCGCGGAAGACGAATGCGTGGAAGTGACGCCCAAGGTGGTGCGGCTGCGCAAGGTGATCCTGGACCAGGCGACGCGGGGGCGGCTGCACAGCCGGGCCCGCGACAACCGCGAGCAGGCCGCGACGAAGAGATAGACGGGCCCGAGACCGAGGGACGGAGCAAGACCGTGGGGGAACCGAGGAACGAGGGCTTCGACCACATGACCGTGGTCGTCACCGACCTGGACGAGGCGCGGCGCTTCTTCGGGCTGCTCGGTTTCGCCGAACGCATCGCCGTCGTGGCGTCGGGCAAGGCGATCGCCGGCTACATGGGGATCCCGGGGTGGGAGGCCGACCACGTGACCCTGGTCCTGGAGAGCGCGCCCGTGCACCAGGAGGTCCAGCTCCTCCGGTTCCACCAGCCCCCGGCGACCGTCGACGCCGGTGCCGGGACGCTGACGCGCACCGGCTTCAACCACGTGTGCTTCAAGGTCGACGACCTCGATGCGATGCTGGCGCACCTGTCCGAACACGGGATCACACCGCGCAACGAGGTCTTCGACTTCCACGACCGGCGACTCGTCTTCCTCGATGGCCCAGGGGTCGTCGTCGAGCTGGCCGAGTGGGTGCGGTGAGCCGCTGAGCCGGCGGCGGCGGATCACTCCGTCCGCAAGAGCCGGCTGGGCCGGGCGCGCGCGGCGGCGACCGCCGGCCCGAGGGACAACACGGCCGCTCCCAGGAGGACCGCTGCCATGAGTCCCGCGATGACCGAGAGGTCGACGACCGGATCAGGCACGACGCCGATGTTGAGCGCGAAGGCCCTCCAGATGACGCGGCCCAGTGCGATACCGATCGGGACGCCGACGACAAGCCCCACCAGAGTGACGGTCGTGGCCTGCCAGTAGACGGTCGCGCCGACCTGGCGACTCACGAACCCCAGGGCCTTGAGCAGTCCCATCTCGCGGCGCCGCCGACCCACGCTGACGATGAGCAGGTGGGTGAGGGTCGCGGCGCCGAAGATGGCCAGGATGACGCCCAGAATCAGCGGGAAGTTGACCGCCTCACCGAAGTTCACCAGCGACGTCGGGGCAATGGGCGTCCCGTCGCTGTTCTGGTCCACCGCGATCAAGTGAGCGATTGCAGCGTGCCCAGCCCTGCCGGGCGCGCCGCTGGCCAGCACGGCGAGGTTCCCCTCAATGGAGTGGGCGCACTTCAGTCCGGCCGAGCCGTGCGGACACGCAGCGTGCTCATACCCTGCAAGGGTCAACACCGCACCGGTGCCCAGCCCGACCTCCCCGTCGCCCACGCCGGTCGGGAGGGCCACCGTCCCGACGACTCGCATCGGCGCCGTGCGCGACTGGCCGGAGTGTGACGCAGCCCGAACAGGGACGACGGCGCCCACGCTGGTGCCGATCTGGCGCATCGTCGACGTCCCGAGTGCAATTTCGCCGTCGCGGACGGGCAGCCGTCCGGTGACGGCGACCAGGAGGGCCCGCCCGCGCACCGGGGCGAACGCGGCCCCCTGGACGGTGACCCCGTGGATGGAGAGCTGGGCACCCGTGGCCAGAGTGATGTGATCGATTCCCCGGTGGCCCTCGAGATCCTTGACCAGGCTCTTCAACGGCAGAAACCCGCCCGGACCGTTGCCCGGCGTGCCGTAGACGACGATCTGGTAGGTATCGCCGTAGAGCGCCGGCGTGGCATCGAGGTGGGTCAGGCTCGACCCGAAGACGGCGGTCCCGCACAGCGCCGCCACGGCCAACACCGCGCCGAGCAGCGCCGTGGCCACGGGCACCGTGGCGGCGCCGCGCCCGCGCTCGAGCGCATTGCGCACCCCGACCACCATGGTCGGTGGCGCACCCGCCGCACCCAGGAGCCCGGCGACGCTCGAGGAGTGGGAGAACCTGGCGGCCTCGGGTCGACCGCGCGCAGCGCGAAGCGAAGGCCACACCCCGAGGGCGAGGACCACCGCAACGGTGGCGGCCGTTCCCAGGAGCAGGACCGGGGCGTCGAAGCGAAGGCCCGATGAGGACTCGGCCAGGCGGGCGTTGCCGACCGGGGCCAGGGGGGAGAGTGCGTAGGCGAGGGCCGCGGCGCCGAATGCGCCAGCCAGGCCGACGGCCAGGGTCGACGCCATGCCGAGCGCCATCAGGCCCCGCTGTCCCAGCCCGAGCGCCTTCAGGGTGGGGAACTCGTCGCTCTCCACCCGGCGGGTCCGGCTCAGGGCCTGTCCCACGACCGCCGCCCCGGCCAGGGCGGCCAACGCGGCGAGCAGCCACCAGCCGACCGCCTGGGGATGGATGGAGCTGGCCACCAGCACCGCCGGTGTGCTCACGTCAACGAAGTTGGGGAAGCTGGGGAGCGACTTGACGTAGTTCTTGAAATCGTCGACGTCGGCGGCCCCGTGGTGCAGCTGTACCAGGTAGTTGAACCCTGTCGTCGTCTTCGGGAGCACGGTGCGGGCGAAGGCCGGTGTCGTGTAGACGTCGTACTGCGCGCTGGTCCCGGCCTGGAACTCGTAGACGGCGGCCTCGATGCCGACCACCCGCAGCGAGACGAACGGCCCCCTCGGCGGGGGGCCCGGGCCAGTGGCGTTGTTGATCGCCTCCGATTGGGAAGCCGCATACATACGCATCCGCATGACGGTCCCGATGTGCACGCCGTTGTCCCGTTGCAGTGTGAAGGAGGCCAGCACCTCGTCGGGCGATGACGGGTCGGGCATGGTGCCGGCGACCAGGTTGACGGTCCGCGCCATGGACCCGGGGGGCACGTACATGACGTTGAAATTGTTGTTGTCGATGGGGTGAGTGCAGGCGCACCTGGGCTGACCGTTGTAGACGATGGGCACCGTCGTGATGCGGGCGACGGTGGGATAGCGGGCGACCTGTGGGAGCGGGCCGGAGCTGTAGATGCTGGCGTCGTAACCGTGGGTCTGGACGAAGGCGGGATAGGCGGACGCCGTGCGCCTGCCCGCTGCGGCGGCGGCCATCACAACCCCTCCGACGACCGCGATGAGAACTGCCAGCGCCAGCCACGACCGCCAACGGCGCCGCAGCTCGGCCCGGAAGATCACCCGGAGCGCATCCACGTCCCTCCCTCGTCTCCTGTCCGGTGCCATTGGCCGGAGTGGCCGGCGCGTCGAATCACGAGACCCATCCACTCATGTCGACCGCCCTCGAATCCCATCTCTCCTGCCAACTTCGTGGCGGATCTACGGTTCGCCTACCGGGAAAGTTAAGGCCGCACAGCCTTTCTCACAAGGGTGGCACCACCCGTTGCCGTGGTGATATTCGCCCTACCATGGGACCCGCGGGAGGGATGGCAGAGCGGACGAATGCACAGCTCTTGAAAAGCTGCGAGGTGCAAGCCTCCGTGGGTTCGAATCCCACTCCCTCCGCACCACTCCCTCCGCTCGTCTCCCTCCGCTCGTGAGCGTTTGTTGCAGGTCGAACCCAGCCCTTCCCCTTCGCGTTGAGCTGGTCGACACGAGTCACTTGACCGCCGCACCGGCAATCACCAATGTGTGGCCGTGCCCATTCGCCCTCTCTCGACAGGCGGTTGACGGACCGATGGGCGTGCTCGATGGGGTGAAGGTCATAGAAGCCGGCCTGCTGGTGCAGGGCCCGCAAGCGTCTCTGACCATGCTCGAGTGGGGTGCCGACGTCGTCAAGGTCGAGCTCCCTGGGTTCGGCGACCAGAGTCGGTGGTTGCCGATCAGTCGGGACGACCGGCGGTCCGCCTTCTTCACCGCCTACAACCGGGGCAAGCGAAGCGTGACGATCGACCTGCGTGTGCCCGCTGGTCGCGAGGTCCTCCTCCGACTAATTGAGCGAGCGGACGTCGTGATCACGAATTTCAAGCCCGGGACGATGGAGGGCTGGGGCCTGGGCTACGCCGATGCGGCCGCACGCAATCAGCGGATCGTCTACGCCATGGGGTCCTCGTTCGGTCCCGAAGGTCCTGATGCCGAACGGGAAGGAGCCGACCTCAGCGCGCAGGCGGCCGGTGGCCTCATCAGCACGACTGGTGGCAGGGGGGCCGACCCGAGTTCGATCGGTGCCACGGTGGCCGACCACATCGCTGGCCAGAATCTTCTCGCCGGGATTCTCGGCGCGCTCTACGCACGGGAGCAGACGGGCCGGGGGCAATTGATCGAGACCTCGTTGCTCGGGGGCCAGATCTGGGCCCAGGCCGGCGAGTTCACGCGCTATCTCATGTCTGGGTCCGTCTCGGGGCCGAGCGGCCGGGGCCACCCGATGATCCCCGGCATCTACGGCGTCTTCCCGACATCCGACGGCTGGATCGCCATCGTGGGCGTCGCCGGTCCGGCTCGCGATCTCTTCTACAAGACCATCGGTCGGCCTGATCTGATCGCGCGGTTCGATCAGCTCCTGTACTTCGAGGATGTCCGGGCCGCGTTGTGGCCCATCCTCGACGAGGTATTCGCACGGAAGCCGACAGCCGAATGGTGCCGCCTGTTGGGCGACGCCGGACTGCGCTTCGCCCCGGTGCGCAATCACGCCGAGGTGGCGGCTGATCCCGGCGTGCGCGCCAACGGGTATATCACCGGGGTCGCCAGATCCGCCGACGGCACGGCCGAGGGCACGGCAGAGCAGGAGATCGTACGCCCCCCGGTTCGCTTTGCCGGCCGGGACGGGCCGGCCCTCGCCGCCGTCGAGATCCCCGAACTCGGCCAGCACACCGAAGAGGTCCTCCTGGAGAACGGCTACTCCTGGGACGACATCGGGGCGCTGTCGGCGGACGGCGCCATTTAGTACCGCGCCGCTGAGGCGCGGCGCCGAGGGCGGTAGCCTCCATCGTCCCGGGAGCCGCGGTGCCGAGACGGCGGCGGGTCCGGGTGACGACAAAGGGGACAGCGTGGCAGACATGCAGGCCGTGCAGGTGACCCGCCACGGATCACCGGGGGACGTGCTGGCGGTGCGGACGATCGAGCGCCCCGAGCCGGGGCCGAACGAGGTACGGGTCGAGGTCAGCGCCGCCTCCTTGAACTTCAACGACATCGACCGCTGCCGGGGGAACCTCGTCTCGGTGCCCACGCCGCCGCCCTTCACCCTCGGCATGGACGTGTGCGGCGTCGTGGACCAGGTGGGTGAGGGCGCGGAGGCGTGGCTGGGCAAGCGGGTGGTCGCCATCACCAAGAACGCGCTCGGGGGCATCGCCGAGTACGCCCTCGCGGACGCGATCTCGGTCTTCGACGCTCCACCAGGCTTCGACGACGCGGAGGCCACGGCGTTCCTGCTGACGTTCCAGACCTCCCACCTGGCCCTGTTCAAACGGGGACGACTGCAGGCCGGCGAGACCCTGGTCGTGCACTCGGCGGCCAGCGGGCTGGGCACCGCGGGGATCCAGCTCGGCAAGGCCGCCGGGGCGCGGGTCATCGCAGTGGCCGGCGGTCCCGAGAAGGGGGCCCTGTGCGCCTCGCTCGGTGCCGACCTGGTCATCGACCACACGGCCGAGGACTTCGTCGAGGCCGTGCTGGTGGACACTGGGGATGCAGGTGCCGACGTGGTCTACGACCTGACCGGCGGCGACTTCGTCGAGCGCTCGTGGCGCTGCACCGCCCATGGTGGCCGCTACCTGGCGGTCGGGTTCGCCGACGACGACGCCAATGGCATGACCGGGCGGCCACTGCGGATGGCCTGCATCGGGAACATCGACATCGTGGCCGTGATGGTGGCCTGGGCGGACTCGGTCGACCCGGGCATGCGCCGCTTCGGCTTCAACCCCTTCGGGCGGGACGTCGCCGACGAGATCCACGCCGATCTGCTGCGGTTGGCCGCGGCGGGATCGATCCGCCCCGTCGTGGGGGCGCGCGTCTCCATGGAGGACGCTGGCCGTGCCCTGGACGCGCACGAGGCGCGCCGATCGCTGGGGCGAACGGTCGTCGAGGTCCGCGCCCCTGAGGCCGGGTCCGCATGAGCGCCGTCGAGTACACCTGGCGCGACTCCGAGCTGCGGAGCCGGCCCCTCCTGGCCCTCAACTGGGCCGGGACCCGGGCGGCCCGAATGGGCCGCACCCTGCCCTCGCTGACCCCGGAATCGGTGAAGAAGTCGGCCGCCAAGATGGCGGGATCGGACGACTTCGGCAGCGACTCCTACCAAGAGCCGCTCGAGGTGTTCCTCCGCTCCGCTGACGACGAGGCGGAGCTCACGACGTTCGGGCGCATCCTCATCTCGAAGATGCTCGCGTCGACCCTGTCGAACCGCATTGCGTTGCACCGCTGGGCGCTCGCCCACCCCGAGGTCGGGGACGAGCGCATTGAGCGGCCCTGGATCATCGTGGGCCTCCCGCGCACGGGGACCAGCGTGCTCTCCAACCTGCTCGGCCTCGATCCGGTGGCCCGACCGCTCCTCCAGTGGGAGGCGGCCCACCCCATTCCGCCGGTCACCCGAGAGGAGGCGGCGGAGGACCCCCGGATCGCCCGGACCGCCAAGGACCTCGAGGGCCTGCTCAAGCTGAACCCGCCGCTCAAGGCCATGCACCCCTTCGGGGCCACGTTGGCGGAGGAGTGCGTCGCCCTCTTCATGTACGACGTGCGCGCCCTCGCCCTCGAGACCCAGGCCTACGTGCCGTCCTACGCCCGGTGGCTGGAGAAGGCCGACATGACGTCCGCCTACGCCCAGCACCGCCTCGCCCTCCAGACCCTGCAGTCGCGCCAGCCGACCGAGCGCTGGATCCTCAAGACGCCGAACCATCTCTGGCACCTCGACGCCCTGCGCACCGCCTATCCCGACGCCCGGGTGATCTGGACCCATCGCGACCCCGGGCCGGTCGTCACCTCGCTGGCCAGCCTGGCCAACGCCAGCCAGCGACCGCTGACCAGCCGGAGGGATCCGCGCCCGACGGCCGAGGAGTGGAAGCGCAAGTGCGCCTTCGCCCTGCGCTCCGCGATGGCCTTCGACGGGAAGGCGGAGGCGGGCTGGTGCCAGCACCTGCACTACGACACCCTCATGGCCGACCCGGTCGAGGCGGTCCGCACGCTCTACGGCAGCTTCGGCGAGGAGGTCGGCCCGCTCCATGCCCGGCGGATGCGGGCCTTCCTGGAGTACCGGCCGCCGGACGCCTTCGGCCGCCACCGCTACGACCCGCGCGATTTCGGCTGGACCTACGCCGGCCTGGACACCGAGTTCAGGGACTACATCGAGCGCTACGGGATTGAGACGACGGGCACCACGTAACCCGCCCTGACCAGGGCGGGGGCTGGAGGGACGGCCGCCGCCGGAAATCTCAGCTGCCGCTTAGTCTTCCGCACGCCGTATTGGTAGTGTGCGCCCGCAAACAGGAACCTGTTCTACGGTTCCGGGAGCGGTGCCGTCCGTCGGTCGGGCACCGCAGACAGGGGGTTTCATCATGAGGAGGATCTCGGGGACGCGGGGTGTGGCGGCGTCGCTGCTGCTGGCCTCGCTCATGACGGTGGGGCTGCTGGTCGCTCCCTCGGCGGCCGGGGCATCGACGTCGGCCTCCTCCAGCTCCAAATTCGGCACGCTCCCCTCGCCCTGCGGCAAGGGGAAGGCCACCGGCTCCACGGACCAGGGCGTCACCAATTCGACGATCAGCATCGCCTACGGCGACGACCGGGGCTTCTCGGGCCTCCCCGGCCTCGACCAGGAGATGGGTGACGCGGTCAAAGCCATGGTCGCCTGGTGCAACGCCCAGGGCGGCATCAACGGGCGCAAGCTCGTCGGCGACTACTACGACGCCGCCGTCACCAACGTCGGGACCGTGATGACGCAGGCGTGCAAGAAGGACTTCATGCTCGTCGGCGAGGGCTTCGCGCTCGACGGCGTGGCCGAGGGGACCCGCCTCGGCTGCAACCTCGCCGCCGTTCCCGGCTTCACCGTCTCCCCCGTCGTGGCCAACGCCTACGAGATGTACCAGGCGTCGCCGAACCCCGCGAACGCCAGCCCGGTGTCGTCGGCCTACGAGGCGACGAAGCTCTTCGGCAAGTCCAAGACCCAGGCCGCCGGCCAGTACAACTCCACCCTGTCCACCCAGCAGCAGTCGATGGCCAAGGCCGTGCAGGCCTACACGACGACCGGCTGGAAGTTCCTCAACTGCCCGTTCCAGGTCAACTACAACGGCGAGGCCAACTACACCCCGTTCGTGCAGAAGCTCCAGGGCTGCGGGGCCAAGGTCGTCTACAACGACTCCACGCCGGGCCCGACCCTCTACGGCGCCCTGCAGGCCCAGAACCAGATCGGCTACAACCCGATCTGGGTCGAGGACTCCGGCGCCTACACGGCGGCCTTCGCCAAGTGGAACACCGCCGGGCTGGGCAACAACGTCTACGTCCGCCTGTCCTACGAGCCGCTGGAGGCGGCCAAGGTCGTCCCGGCGGTCGCCCAGTACCTCTCTATTCTCAAGAAGTACGGCGGCCTCACCTCGCAGCTGGGGGAGCAGTCGACCTCCTCGTTCCTCCTGTGGGCCACCGAGGCCAAGGCCTGCGGTTCGACCCTCACCCGCCAGTGCATGATCAACCACCTCGCCAAGGTGACGAACTGGACCGGCGGTGGCCTCAACGCCTCGGGGAACCCGGCGAAGAACATCCCGCCGAACTGTGGCCTCCTGATGAAGCTCAGCGGCACCAAGTGGGTGCAGGCGTACCCGAAGAGGCTCGGGGCGTTCGACTGCTCACCGAAGTACGTCGCCCCGAACACGGGGTCCGTCGTGGGGACTACCCTGAACGCCCAGGGTTACGCCACCCAGTACGCGACCTCCTCGGTCCTCAAGCCCCAGGGGTGAGCGCCTCGCGCATCAGCGCGTCGACCTGAGCGACGGGAGCTCCGGCCATGCACCTGTTCCTCACCTACACCATCCTCGGCCTGGTGACCGGGGCGGTCTACGGGATCGCCGCCTCGGGGCTCGTTCTCACCTACACGACCTCGGGCATCTTCAATTTCGCCCAGGGCGCCATGGCGATGCTGGCGGCGTTCACCTACTGGCAGTTTCGCTACGGCTGGAACTGGCCCGCGCCGCTGGCCCTGTTCGCCGTGATCGTGGTGCTGGCGCCGCTCCTGGGCGCTGTCCTCTACGTCGGCATCATGCGTGGGCTGCGGGCGACGGCGGACGTGACCAAGATCGTGGTCACCATCGGGATCATGCTCGGGCTGATCGCGTTGGCGCAGTGGATCTGGAGCCCCGGCGTGCCGCGGACCGACGACCTGTTCTTCGGCGAAGCGGCGAAGTTCCGCGTCTTCGGCGTCTACGTCACGGACCACGAGGCGATCGCCCTCGGCTGCGGGGTGCTCATCGCGGTGGGGATCCGCCTGCTGTTCAAGAGCACCCGTACCGGTGTTGCCATGCGGGCCGTGGTCGACAACCCCGAGCTGCTCCAGCTCAACGGCGGGCGGCCGCAACGGCTGGCGGCCTTCTCGTGGGCCCTCGGCGGCGCGCTGGCCGCCCTGGCCGGCATCCTCATCACCCCCATCAGCGGGGGCACCCTCGATGTCCACGTGCTGACCCTGCTCGTGCTCGACTCGATCGCCGCCGCCATGTTCGGCCGGCTGCGCAGCATCTGGCGCACCTTCGGCGGCGCGCTCGTCCTCGGCCTGGCGGGGACCTACGTTCTGGGCTACTTCCCGTCGTCGTGGTCGTGGGCGTCGAACTTCCGCATCGCGCTGCCGATGATCGTGCTCTTCGTCGTCTTGTTGCTCCTGCCGCAGGACCGGCTGCGCGGGGCCACGCTGCTGCGGACGCGGGAGCGGTTCACCGTCCCGACGATCGGCTCGGCGGTGATCTGGGGACTGATTCTCATCCTTGTCGTCCTGGCGCTGGAGCTCATCATGGGGACCAACGACATGACGGCCCTCACCATCGGCATCACCTACGCCATCATCGCCCTGTCCCTCACGCTGCTCACCGGCTACGGCGGTGAGATCAACCTCGCCCCGGTCTCCTTCGGGGCCATCGCCACCATCATCGTCTTCCATCTCGGACTCTCCGGCTCCGGGACGGCACAGCGGATCACGCTCTGGGGACTGCTTCTCGGCGTCGTGGTGACGGCGCTCGTCGGCGGCCTGATCGCCTTGCCGGCGCTGCGGTTGCGCGGCCTCTACTTGGCCCTGGCCACCCTCGCCTTCGGGGTCTTCGTGTCCGACATGCTCATCGCCGACATCGCCCCGCACGTGCTGCCAATCTTCCACCTGCACTTCTCGATCTTCCCCAACGGCACGCTCCAGATCCCGCCGCTCAAGATCGGCCCGATCGACCTCACCTCAACCAAGACCTTCCTCACCACCTCCGTCTGCATCTTCGTGCTCCTCGGCATCGGTCTCATCGCGCTGCGTCGCAGCAGCTACGGGCGGCGCCTCACCGCCATGAAGGACAGCCCGGCTGCCGCCGCCACGCTCGGGCAGAACCTGGTTCGGCTCAAGCTGTCGGTCTTCATGCTCTCGGCCGCCATCGCCGGCCTCGGCGGCGTGCTCCTCTCCGCCGCCACGGGGAGCGTGAACGACACGACGTTCATCATCTTCATCAGCCTGGCCCTCGTGATGTTGACGGTGGTGGGGGGCATCGGAAGCGTGGCCGGCGCCCTGATGGGCGGGGTCCTGGCCGGGACTGCGTTCCAGGCGCTGACCGCAACGTTCACAAACCTGAGCACCGACGCCGGCGGCGGGGGCTTCTGGAGCGTGATGGCCAACCTGGCCCTGGTGGCCCCGGCGCTGATCGGCGTCAGCCTGGGCCGCAACCCGAGCGGGGCCGTTCCCCAGATCGTGGCGAACTACTCCCCTCTGTGGCGCGTGAAGCCCGTGCTGGCCCTCGGCGTGGTCGCCGAAGCGGTGGCCTACCTGCTCGTCCTGACCAAGGTCATGGGCAACTGGTGGCTGGTGCTGGCCACGGCGGTGATCGCCCTCGCGTTGCCGGCGGTGGGCAGGGCGGTCCGTCCGGAGGCCTTCCGCACGGTCCCCGTCGTGCCACGTGGGCACGTCGAGCCCGCGCCGGCGCGACCCGCCGTGGAGAGCGTTTCCGTGGCTCGGGGGGTCGCCGATGCCCGTCCTTGAGGTCTCAGGGATCCACATGGCCTTCGGCGGGGCCCTGGTGCTGAACGACGTGTCGCTGTCAGTGGAGGCGGGTGGCGTCACCGGGCTCATCGGTCCCAACGGGGCCGGCAAGACCACCCTGTTCAACGTCGTGAGCGGGCTGCTCGAACCCAAGTCAGGCCGCGTGATCATCGACGGGCACGACGTGACCAAGGCCGGCCCGGCGCGGGCGCGCCCGCCGGGGCCTGGCCCGCACCTACCAACGGCTGGAGCTCTTCACCTCGCTCACGGTGCGGGACAACATCCGGGTGGCCGGTGAGATCCGTAACACGTGGGCACGGCAGGGCCGCATTGACGTCGGGGGCGAGACGGAGAGGATCCTTCAGCTGCTGGGTCTGGACGACGTGGCCGAGCGCGAGGTCAGCGAGTTGCCGACCGCCCGCGCCCGCGTGGTCGAGGTGGCGCGCGCGCTCATGACCCAACCCAAGGTGCTGCTCCTCGACGAGCCTGCCTCGGGCCAGACCGAAGAGGAGACCGCCGCTTTCGGGCGACTCCTGCGCCAACTCGTGGACGAGCGGGACCTGGCCATCTGCCTCGTCGAGCACGACGTCGGCCTCGTCATGGGGACCTGCGGGTGGATCCACGTGCTCGACTACGGCGAGATCATCGCCAGCGGGACGCCCGAGCAGGTGAAGGACGATCCGATCGTGGTCAACGCCTACCTGGGCACACCATGAGCGAGGCGCCACCACTCTCGGGTGCTCTCCCGAGCGCGCCGGTCCTCGAGCTCCGCGACGTCCGTGCCGGCTACGGACCGATCGAGGTCGTGCACGGGGTGAGCCTCGAGGTCCCGGCCGGATCCGTGATGGCGTTGTTGGGGCCCAATGGCGGCGGCAAGACAACCCTGCTCAACGTGTGCGCCGGCACCCTGCTGGCGACGAGCGGCGAGGTGCGCTTTCAGGGCGAGCCGGTCACGTCGCTTTCGGCGGACGGCCGGGCGCGCCGGGGTCTGTGCACCGTGCCCGAGGGACGCGGGATCTTCCCGAATCTGAGCGTCCGGGAAAACCTCCTCATGGCGACCCAGGTGGGCGTGCCGATGGACCACATCGAAGCCATGGCCTTCGCCCAGTTCCCCCAGCTGAGCATCCGGAGCAAGCAGCTGGCCGGCACACTCTCCGGCGGGGAGCAGCAGATGCTGGCCCTGGCCCGGGCGTTCGCCACCGACCCCAAGTTGCTGCTGCTCGACGAGCTCTCCCTGGGCCTCGCCCCGATCGTCGTCTCGGAGCTCTACGACAAGGTCCGTCAGCTGGCGGCGGGGGGCTTGTCGATCCTGCTGGTCGAGCAGTTCGCCCGCACGGCCCTGCCCATCGCCGACGCGGCCGCCGTGGTGCTCCAGGGCGTCATCGCCCACCACGGCACACCGAGCGAAATGGAGGCGATGCTGTCGGACAGCTATTTGGGCGGATGATGGGGGGGTGAACGGACAGGCGCGGCGGTGTCCGGGCGGCGGCCACGACGGTGGTGAGAGGTGACGGCGACGAGGCGGAGCCTCCTGGAGCGCGACCGGCGTCCCGTCCCGATCGCTCCGTACCGCGACCCGCTGCTGTCGCGCCGGGTGCGGTGGATGGTGGGCCTGGCCGTGGCCGCCCTGCTCGCGGCGGCGCTGGGATATCTCGTTGACGACCAGATACGGGCGCACGACCAGCTCGACCACGCCCGGTCGTCACTCGGCGTGACGCAGCACCGGACGAAGACCACCTCGGCGGAGCTGGCGGACCTGCGCCGGGACCTCGATCTCGTCACGAAGCAGGTCGGCAGCGACGCCACGGCACTGAACCAGGACGGCTCGCAACTCAAGGGGGCGCAGGCCGCCCTCGCCGCGGCCCAGGCCAACGTGTCACAACAGGACACCCGCATCACGTCGCTGCGGACCTGCCTCGGGGGGGTCGAGCGGGCATTGAATGCCCTCTCGGTCGGAAAAAAGGGCCGCGCCGTCGCCGCCCTGGAGTCGGTCTCCGCGAGCTGTTCGAGTGCGGCGGCCTTCAGTGGGTGAGCCGGGCGCGGGTCGCCGTGGCCGCTGGCTCGTTGTCGCCGCCGTGACCCTCGCCGTGGCGGTCCTGACCGCAGCAGTCTGGACCGACGTGGCGGCCCGGGCGCAGGCACGAGACGAAGAGGCCGCCCTCGCCGCGGCCGACGCCCACCTGGCGGCGCTGCGTCACGACGTGGCGCTCACCCGCTACGCCGGTGCGGTCACCTCGGCCAAGCGGGACGCGCTGCAGGCGTCGATCGCCGCAACGATGGACCGGCTGGCGTCGACGAACGCGTCGCTCTCCGCCACCACCGTGCACGCCTTCCTGCAGGGCGCCAACATCAGCACGCTGCAGACCTGCCTCGGTGGCGTCCAGAACGCCCTGGGCCAGATCGCCGGGGGCCACACCGACCAGGCCGCCCGCGACGTCTCGGCGGTGTCAGGCTCGTGCACCGCGCTCGACGGCGGGAGCGGTGCCGGACTCGTCTACCCGTTCGACTTCCCCGACCCCAGCGTCATCCTCGTCGGGCAGACCTACTTCGCGTACGCGACGAACTCCGTGGCGGGGAACATCCAGATCATCCAGTCGACCGACCTCACGCACTGGACCGTCGTCGGCAATGCCCTGCCGAGCCTCCCCGGCTGGGCCAAGGACCACTACACCTGGGCGCCCGCGGTGGCGAAGATCGGCGGGTCCTTCGTCCTGTACTACGCGGCCAACGTGACCGGCAGCGCCAAGGAGTGCATCTCGGTGGCCACTGCCACCCAGCCGCAGGGGCCGTTCATCGACCGGACCACCGCGCCGCTCGAGTGCCAGCCGGCCCTCGGGGGCTCCATCGACCCCGCCTCGTTCGTCGACGCCGACGGTGGCGTGTTCCTGCTGTGGAAGTCCGGTGGGCCGGGGACGTCCAGGCTCTGGTCCGAGCAACTCGACCCGGCCGGTACGGCGTTCGCGCCGGGCGCGACTCCGACCGTCCTGCTCACGCCCGGACAGCCGTGGGAGGCGGGGACCGTCGAGGCCCCCGACCTCGTCTCCTCCGGCGGCCGCTACTTCCTCTTCTACTCGGGCAACGATTGGGACGGTGCCAACTATGCCGTGGGCGTCGCGACCTGCACCGGGCCGCTCGGCCCCTGCACCGACGCGTCGGCGCACCCCGTTCTCTCCAGTGGACCCGGGGCAGCGGGCCCCGGAGGCGAGTCGGTGCTCGAGGACGCCGGCGGGACGTACGAGATCGCCTTCCACGCCTGGATCCCCGGAGCCGTCGGCTTCCCGAACAGTCGTGGCCTCTACGTGCGCCACCTGAACCTGTCGGGGCCCGTACCGGTCGTCGGGACGGCCGGCTGATTCAGGCGCCCGCGCTCAGTCCCCGTGCCGGGGGATCGTCTCGGTGGCGCTGGGCTCTGGCGTAGACGCGGCCCACACCGCCGATCTTCACCGTGGCAAAGGGCAATTCGACCCTATGCGATTCGTCGGTGCAGGGCTAAGCCAGCCATCGGGGAAATCAGCCACCGACAGGAGGTGGGTGATGATCGAACACCTTGGCAGTGATGGGCTGGTCCCACCCGATGATGACGACGCCTGCATCAGAGACGAGTTCGCTGGCGCTGGGCGAGAGGTCACATTCGGATTCGATGCGATCGGCGCAATTTTCGGTCGAGCTCCCAGTCTGGCGTTGCGGGAATATGCCGAATTGCGTCGGCACGAATCTACGGGTGGCCATCGACCGTCGGCAGCAGCGTAAATTGCTTTGGCATGACCATTTGGCTTTCTTCTTCGTTCTTGGAACGCCCTCGTACCGGCTACGTTCCTCCGGCGTCCCCTTCCCAGTGGCGGTGGAGCCAGCGCACCGGCTGATGGATCAATACCTCGTGCCTGAGTCCGCTGAGCCAATGCAGTCACCGGGTGCGCTGACTCCGGATGGGGCAGTTCCCCAAGTGCCGACGGTCCGAGTCGCGTCAGGGCCGCAGGGGTCGACGTCGAATGTGGGTTCGCGGATCGTCGACCTCATCGCAGGAACTGCCAAGGTGGGGGTCGGCGCGGCGACCCTCGTGGCCGTCGAGATCACGAGCAGATCCATAGGCATCGCGAGAGTCGTCGTACCCGCGTCGATTGGCAAGGGCCCTCTCGACGCAGTCGAGCGACACCTCGGACGGCGTCAAGGCGACGCCCACAGGAGCGAAAGGGAGAATCGAGACAACGTGGCCGTCGCTGCGGAGTCCGTGCTCAATCGGGTCGTGGTCGGGGTTGTCGACATGCTGGACATGGAGGAGTTGATCGATCATGTGCCGATCAACAAGGTTGTGGCCAGAGTCGATCTCCCAGGAGTCATCGATGAGATCGACCTCGCGGGGGTCATCCGTGAGTCCACGACGGGACTGGGTGCGGAGACGCTCGACGCGAGCCGTGCCGGGCTCATGGCCATGGATCTGTGGAGTGCCCGACTGGTCGACCGGATCCTCCGGCGCAAGCAACCGCGTGACTTGGCGGTCCGGTGGAATGGCAAGGCTCGACCCGAGAGTGCGCATCCTGAGGTCATCTCGTGAGTCGGCATCTCGAGATCCGCAGTGAGCGAGCGCAGCAGCTCCAGGGCCTTCGGGCAGGCTTCGTTTCCCGGGCAGTGGCGAGCGGGACGGATGTCGTTCTCGTTCTCTGCGTCTATGTCGTTGGGGTGATCATGGTGAGCATTGCCTGGGATCTCTTCTTCTCGACGTCGATTGCGGTGGCGGCTCCCCCGCATTGGTTGAACGAACTGTTGGTGTGGATCCTTCTCGTCGTGTACTTGACAGCCGGTTGGTGGTCCACCGGACGCACACTTGGGAAGCAAATGATGGGCTTGCGAGTCGTCCGTTCGGATGGGAGTCCTCTTCGGTTCTGGCGAGCGCTCTTTCGAGCGCTCCTCTGCGCTTCATTCTTCCCGGCGCTTCTGCTGGCCTTGGTGAACCGCCGAAATCGAGGTCTCGAAGACGTCGCCTTTAGGACTGTGGTCACCTACGACTGGCTCCCAACCAGCTACGAACCGCCGGCCGAGCCGTCCATAGACGCCCAGCCGATGATTGCACCGCGCACTTCATCAGTTCCGATTGTGCGCTCCTGACGAGGGTCGTCACCCCTCATTGTCCTCTCGCGACGCCGCTTTGCCCGCCGAATGGCCCCTTGGTGGGGCCCCGCTCTCCGGCTTTCCTCCCGCGCTGTCCGGCTTCCCGGCGGGTTCCGCCCCCTTCCCGTCGCCAAACCCCTTCATACTGCTGAGGTCGGAGGTTCGAGTCCTCGAGCGCCCACTCGCTTTCGGGATCTTCGGATCTCAGCGGGGCGCGCCGTGACGTAGGTCTCCCAGAAATCGCCCTGGTCAAGAGCGACGAACCGCAGAACGGGCGCGTCGTCATGGGCAACGTCGTCCGTCCGTCGTCCATCAGAGATCGAATGGAGCTCGATCGCGGCGGCGGGTCGAGCACTTGTAGTGGAGAAGACGAGCGCGTCGAAGCCTTCGGCCACCGCCTCATCGGCTTCAGGGATGACGTGACTGAGTCAGGGATGCCTGAAGAGCAACCCACGCCGCCACCTGTCCGCCTCGCGTTACTGAAGCGACTTAGTACCGATCACGACATTGCCGCTGTCAAAGATGGACCCGGTGTTGCCACTGACGGTCAGCGAGCCGAGGATCGCGTTAGACGTCACGGTCGCTCCCCCGCTGTTCTTCTCCACCTGCACCGGTCCCAGCCAGGCATTGTCCGATACCTGGACGCCGTTGCCATTGGTGTTGACCGCCACCGAGCCCGCTCCCAAGTTCCCGTCGAAGGTGACGCCGGCGCTGTTGGAGGTGAGCGATACGCCACCGATCATGGCGTTGCCGAGGCAGGCCGACGTGTCGTTTCCGACGACCACCCGGGTGGCAGCGAGGGTCGCCGAGAGACCTCCGGCCAGGTTGGTGCTGCAGATCTCGAGATCGGCACCGCTACTGAAACCGATCGAGCCGACGACGATGGCACCTTGGATCTCGAGGGATCCGTTGGTCTGCACGCTGATGTTGCCCAACTGGACGCAACCACGCGGAATGAGCACCGACTCGCCCGAAGTGACCACGATCGACCCCCAGTGATCACAGACGACGGTCGTGGAGAAGGTCACGGTGAGTGTCCCGGGTACGAAGGCGAACGTGTAGTTCACGGCGGCCAGGCTGCCGATCGAACACGTGATCGGGTATGTGCCCCCGGGGCTGGTGGCCGTGGCCGTCGTCGTGCACGCCGGCGATCCCGTTACGCCGGACGTCGCGAGTGTCTGGCCGTTCACGTAGCCGGTGATGGTGGCGGTAAGGGCGGGTACCGCGGCTCCGAACGCCTTCGACACGTTGTTCGCAGTGACGGTCAGCGTGGCCGGGTTCACGGTGACCGTGCCCGAGACGTAACTGATCCTGTAGTTGGCGTTGGTGACGCCGCTGCAGTTCGACTGGTAGGTGCCCACAATGCTTGTCGAGGTCACCGCCGCCGAGCACGTCAACCCGGTCAGGTTCGAAGCACTTTGGCCGCTCGGGAAGGCGCTGAAGCTGGCGGTGATCGTCGGCACCGTGCCTCCGTACGTCATGGTGGCCGACGATGCCGTAATGGTGAGGGCCGCCGGGCTGACGACGACCGATCCCGACACGTAGCTGATGGCGTAGTTGGCATCGGCCGCGCCCGAACAGCTGGTCGAGTACGTGCCCACCGCGCTCGATGACGTCGCCCCCGTCGAGCACGTGGGCTTGGTGGTCAGCGACGAGGCCGACTGGCCGTTCACGAAGCCCGCGTACGAAGCGGTGACTGCCGGTGGCGTGCCGCCGAAGGTCATGGTCCCCGACGATGCGGTGACGGTGAGCGGTGCCGGGGTGATCGAGACCGAACCGTTGACGTAGACGATCGAGTAGTTGGGATCGACTGCGCCTGCGCAGCCGGTTGCGACACTACCGACTGGGCTCGTCGACGTGGCCGAGGTCGAACACGTTGGCGAAGTGGTCAGCGACGCTGCGGTGTCACCGTTCACGAAGCCCGAGTACGACGGGGTGACCGTTGGTGCGGTGCCTCCATAGGTCATTGAACCCGACGATGCCGTGATGAGCAGCTTGGCCGAGCCAACCGCAACGACACCGGGAACGTAGCTTATGGCGTAGTTGGCGTCAGCGGCACCCGAGCAGTTGCTCGCGTAATTGCCGACCGGGCTCGACGATGTGGCGGTGGTCGAGCAGTTGGGCGCCGTCGACAGCGAGGAAGCGCTGTCCCCGTTCACGAAGCCCGCATAGCTCGGCGTGATCGCCGGTATGGTGCCGCCGTAGGTGGCGGAAGCCGACGAGGCGGTGACCGTCAACGGAGCCGCCCCCACGACCACGGCACCGGAGACGTAACTCATGGTGTAGTTGTCGTCGACGGCACCCGAGCAGCTGCTCGGGTAGCTGCCGACGGGGCTCGACGACGTTGCCGTGGTCGAACACGTGGGCGTCGTCGACAGCGACGGCGGCGGTGTCCCCGTTGACGAAGCCCGAGTACGACACGCCGATCGTCGGAACGGTGCCGCCGTAGGTCATCGAGCCCGACGAGGCCGCGACCACCAGAGGTGCGGGTCCGACAACGACTTCGCCGGCGACGTAGCTGATGGTGTAGTTGGTGTCGGACGCGCCCGAGCAGCTGGTCGAGTACGTGCCCACCGGGCTCGAAGACCCTGCCGTGCTCGAACACACCGGTGTGTTGCTGAGGGATGCAGCGCTGTCCCCGTTCACGAAGCCCGAATAGCTCGGCGTGATCGTGGGCGGTGTGCCCCCGTAGGTCAGCGAGCCAGACGAGGCCGTGATGACCAGGGGCGCCGCCCCCACCTGCAGGGTCCCGGCGATGTAGCTGATGGTGTAGTTCGCGTCGACGGCACCCGAGCAGTTGGTCGGATAGTTCCCGACAGTGCTGGCCGATGTGGCCGTGGTGGTACAGGTCGGTGGCGTTGTCAGCGACGATGCCGTGTCCCCGTCCACAAACCCGCCGTAGCTGGCCGTAATGGCCGGCAGGGCTCCGCCGTACGTCGCAGAACCCGATGAGGCGGTGATGGTGAGCGACATCGGGTCGACCTGGACCGATCCGTCGATGTAGCTGATCGAGTAGTTCGGGTCTACCGCTCCCGAGCAGCTGCTCGGGTAGGTGCCCACCGCGCTGATCGACGTCACCGCGCTCGTGCACGTTGGCTGGGTCGAGAGCGATGACGCCGTGTCGCTGTTCACGAAGCCCGAGTACGATGCCGTGATCGTGGGCGCTGCGCCTCCGTAGGTGATCGACGCCGACGACGCCGTGATGCTAAGAGGTGCCTGGCCAACGGTGGCCTCGCCGTTGGCGTAGCTGATGGTGTAGTTGCCGGCGGCAGCTCCGCTGCACGACGTCGGGTAGGTCCCCACGGGGCTCGTCGACGTGCGCTCGTGGTGCACACCGGTGAAGCCGTGAGAACGGAGGCGTCGTCGCCGTTCACGAAGCCCGAGTACGACGCCGTGATCGACGGGACCGAGGCACCATAGGTGGTCGACGGCGAGGACGCCGTGATCGTGAGCGACGCCTGGCGCGACCTCAACCGAACCCTTCACGTAGGTGATGGTGTAGTTCGAGTCGACGCACCCGAGCACGACGTCGGGTAGCTGCCCACCGGGCTCGACGACGTGGCCGTGGTCGAGCAGGTGGCCTGGGTCGTCAGCGACGACGCACTGTCGCCGTTCACGAAGCCGGAGTACGAGGGGGTGATGGTCGGCACCGAGCCGCCGTAGGTCATCGAGGCCGACGAGCGCCGTCACTGAGAGGGGTGCGGCCCCGATGACGACGGCGCCACCCACGTACACGATGGTGTAGTTGGGATCGACCGCCCCGCTAGCACGAGGTCGGGTAGCTGCCCACCGGGCTCGACGACGTGGCCGTGGTCGAGCACGTCGGCCGGGTGGTGAGCGACGAGGCACTGTCACCGTTCACGAAGCCCGAGTACGAGGGGGTGATCGCCGGCACCGACCCGCCGTAGGTCATGGACCCCGACGAGGCCGTGACGACCAGCGTGGCCGAGCCCACCACGACCTCGCCAGGCACGTAGCTGATGGTGTAGTTGGGGTCGACCGCGCCCGAGCAGCTGCTCGGGTAGCTGCCGACCGGGCTCGACGACGTGGCCGTCGTCGAGCAGGTCGGCGCCGTCGCCGAGCGACGCCGCGGTGTCACCGTTCACGAATCCCGAGTAGGTCGAGGTGACGCTGCCGGGGGCACTCCCGTAGGTCACCGAGGCCGAGGAGGCCGCAATGGTGAGCGGCGCCGGGTCGACCTGGACCGATCCGTTCACGTAGCTGAATGAGTAGTTGGGGTCGGCCGCACCCGAGCAGGAGCTGACGTACGCGCCCACCGGGCTCGACGAACTCGCGCCGTGACGAACAGGTGGCCGCGCTGGTCAACGAACTGGCAGTGTCACCGTTCACGAAGCCCGAGTACGACGCGGTGATGGCCGGCGCGGTCCCGCCGTAGGTCATCGAGGCCGACGAGGCAGTGACCACGATCTGTGCCGCGCCGACCTGCACCGTCCCGTTCACGTAGGTGATCGTGTAGTTGGGGTCGACCGCTCCTGAGCACGAGGTCGGGTAGCTACCCACCGGGCTCGACGACGTGGCCGTGGTCGAACAGGTCGGGGCCGTGGTGAGCGACGAGGCGCTGTCACCGTTCACAAAGCCGAGTACGACGCCGTGATGGCCGGCGGGGTGTTGCCGTAGGACATCGACGGCGACGACGCCGTGACGATCAAGGCGGCCGGGTTCACGGTCACCGAGCCGTCGGCGTAGCTGATGTCGTAGTTGGCATCCACCGCCCCGCGCAGGCGTGGCGTAGCTGCCGACCGGGCTCGATCGTGTCTGCGTCCGTCGAGCAGACGATTGCCGACCCGAGGACCGAGGCAGTCGTCACCGTTTTGCAGCCCCGAGATCACGGGCACGATCGTGGGCACGGTCCCGCCGTAGGTCATCGAAGCCGACGAGGCGGTGATCGTGAGGGGTGCGGGATTCACCGTGATCGATCCGGCGACGTAGCTGATCGAGTAGTTCGCATCCACGGCCCCCGAGCACAAGTCGTCGGCGTAGGTGCCCACCGGGCTCGAGCCGTCGCCGTCGGAGGAACACGCCAGCGCCAGACCCGAGCACGGCGACGTTCTCGCCGTTCTGGAGTCCCGAGATCGTCGGCGTGACGGACGGGCACCGTGCCGCCGTAGGTCATCGATGCCCGACGACGCCGTGATGCTCAACGGCGCCGGGGTCACCGTGATGGTCCCCGGGACGTAGGTGATCGAGTAGTTGCCGTCGACGGCGCCCGAACATGAGGTGGCGTAGGTGCCGACCGGGCTCGAGGCGCTCGCCGTCGTCGTGCAGGACGAGCGCGTTGCCCAGCACCGTCGAGCTCTCACCGTTTTGCAGGCCTGACACCGACGGGGTGACCGAAGGTGGCGAAGCGCCGTAGGTCGACATGCCCGACGACGCCGTGATCGTGAGCGGTGCCGGATCCACCTCGACGTTGCCGTTCGAGTACGTGATGGTGTAGTTCGGGTCGACTGCGCCCGAGCAGCTGGTCGAGTAGCTCCCCACCGGGCTCGACGCCGTGGCCGTGGTCGAGCAGGTCGGCGGGCGTGGTGAGAGACGCCACCGTGTCCCCGTTCACGAAGCCCGAGTACGAGGGCGTGACCGCCGGCGGGTCGCTGCCGTAGGTCGTCGAGCTGGACGACGCCGTGATGACCAGTTGGGCGGCCCCGACGGCCACGGTGCCGTTCGTGTAGCTGATGGAGTAGTTGGGGTCGACGGCACCCGAACAGGTGCTCGCGTAGTTCCCGACCGGGCTGGAGCTGGTGGCCGTCGTGCCGCAGGTCGGCGGCGTTGTCAACGATGCCGCGCTGTCCCCGTTCACGAAGCCCGAGTACGAGGCCGTGATCGTCGGGGCGGTGCCGCCGTAGGTCATGGTCCCCGACGAGGCGGCGATGCTCAGCGGGGCGGGCTCCACGGTGATGGTTCCCACCTGGTAGCTGATCGTGTAGTTGGGATCGGAGGCACCCGAGCAGGAACTCGAGTAGCTGCCGACCGGCGTGGCCGCCGTGACCGCCGTGCTGCACGTCGGCAGCGTGGTGAGAGATGCCGCACTGTCGCCGTTCACGAAGCCGGAGTACGAGGGAGTGATCGTCGGCGCCGCACTGCCATAGGTGGTCGAGGCAGAGAGGGGAGACACCACGAGTGGCGCCGGAACAACGGTCAGACCGGCGCCCACACCCGACGAGGTGCTGCCCGCGTAGTTCGAGTCACCGCTGTACTTGGCCTTGAAGACATATGAACCGATCACGAGGGAAGAGGTCGAACATTGGGCTTGCTGGTTGCCCCCCGACAGGGTGAGGGACACCGCGGTGCAGCCAGGAACGGGATTCGAGCCGTTCAGGAATTCGACGGTGCCGCCTCCGTCGTTGGGGGCCACGGTCGCCGTGATCGTGACGCTCTGGCCGTACACAGCCGTGGACGCCGACGCGCTGACGGTGGTCGTGGTCGGTACCGGGGTGGTCGTGGCGATGGCGAAGCCGGCCTCAGCCGAGGAGCCGGAGAACACAGCGGTGGCGGGCAGCGAAAGAGCCGGGAGCGAGACCGGTGCCGGGGTCTTGCCATTGGTCGTCCCACCATTACCGAGCTCGCCGTCGCCGTTGTACCCCCAGGCGTAGAGCGTTCCGTCCGAGCCGATGGTGTAACTCGAGTCCATTCCGGCGGTGACCGCCACCGGGTCGACGCCCGAGGGAAGTGCGATCTGCACAGGTGTCTTCTGTACGGCCGTTGTCCCGTTGCCGACTTGGCCGTAGGCGTTGTATCCCCACGCGTAGAGCAGTCCGTTGGATCCGACTGCGAGGCTGTGCGCCCCGCCGCCGGCAATCGCACTTGCGGTGACGCCGCCTGGCATCGAGACCGCCACGGGGGAGTTGGCTTGGGTCGTTGTGCCGTTCCCCAGTTCCCCGTCAGTGTTGACGCCCCAGGCGTACAGCACGCCGTTGGACCCGATGGCCATGGCGCTGTGGCGCTCCGCGGCGATGGCGGTGGCGGTGACGCCGGCCGGCAACGACACCTTCACCGGTGTGTTTTGGTTCGCCGTTCCCCCGTTTCCGAGGGCACCGTTGGCGCCGTCACCCCAGGTGTAGACGTTGCCGTCCGAACCAAGCGCCATGGAGGAGAATCCCTCGGCGGCGATGGCCCTCGCGCTGACGCCCGCCGGCAGCGAGATAGCGATGGGTACGTGCGAGTCGGTGGTGGTCCCGTTGCCAAGCTGGCCGAAGGAATTGTGGCCCCAGGCGTAGATTTTTCCGTCGGAACCGATGGCCAGGCTGTGGTCGTTGCCGGCAGCGACCGAGAGCGGTATGACGCCCGCGGGCATCGACACTTTCACCGGGGTCGACTCCTGGGTGAGGTTGCCGATTCCGAGCTGTCCGTAGCCGTTGTACCCCCACGCGTAGAGGTTCCCGTCCGAACCGATCATGAGAGTGTGGTCGGCGCCGCCGGCACCTGCGACCGGCGTGACCCCGCTGGGCAGCGTGATCACGAACGGGCTGAGGGCGTTGGTCGTGTTGCCATTGCCGAGTTGGCTGTTGGCGTTCAGGCCCCAGCCGTAGAGCGACGAGGTACTCGACGCACTGGCGGACGTCGCCGTCGCCGCCACGCCGACGAGGCTGGTGGCCGCCGCGACCAGCAGGGCCAGGGTGGCGTTCAGCACCCAGGCTCGTCCCGCTCGACCCCCCATCTGGCGTGTCGTGCTACGAGAAAGGATTGTGGACATGGCGTTTCCCCCCGGCCCGAACAGTTGCATAATCGGTCCCTCCTATTGCAACTCTCAGTCGCATTCGATGTAGAGTACCGCATGCACCCGGCAAGAGGGGTAGCGACCATGCGTATGGCCAAGCGGTTTTTCGGGCTGACCCTATGGAGGGCGACCGGAGATGTCAACCGGCATTGCGGGCTGGGCCGTTTTCTTCTTCTTGCTACTCACGATCATCCAGTCCTGGGAATACCCGTCGAGTGGGATCATCTGGGGCCGCTCCTCGTGCCGGGTCGACCGGGTCAAAGCCCGAAATTGGCCCGTGAGCTGCAATGGTTGTTGACAAGGCCCGGCGCAGGCTATAGACCCATCACCTGGTGCTCCGCACGCTGGAGCACCCCGACGGGGGAGTTTCAAAAAAGCGCGAAGCGTGACACCGCGTACTGGAGGACATGATTCATGCGGCCTTTTGGTGAGTTGTTGTTGCTCGTGCAGAGGGTCACCGGCAAGCATCCGTTCCGGGCCGCTCCGAGGGCGCTCGCCATCTCGGCACTCATGGTTGGAAGCGTCGGGGTCACCGTCGCCTTGGCCGAACCGGCGGCGGCTTCCGGTGGCGTCACGCTCTACGTGAACTCGAGCGGTTCCAACACCGGCAACGACTGCACCCAGTTGCTCGCGCCGTGCGCAACGGTCAGTTACGCCGTGAGTCAGGCCGCAACGGGCGACACGATCGAAGTGGCCGGCACCGTTGATGACAACGTCACCGTCCCTTCCACCATCTCCACTCTCACGATCTCGGGCGACGAAGCTCCGACCGACTCGCCGGCAGTCCTCGACGGTGCCGACGGCGGGACGGTCGTCACGGTATCCAACGGATCGAACGTCACACTCGACTACCTGACCATTCAGAACGGCAGCACCGCCGGTTCGGGCGGGGGTATCGAGAACGACGGGACCCTCACGGTGAACAACAGCACCGTCACCGGAAACTCCAGTACGGGCGCCAACGGGGCCGGCATTGACAACACGGGCACACTCACGGTGTCGAACAGCACCATCAGCGACAACGTCGCCAACCAGAACGGTGGGGGTATCTCAAGCGAAGCGGGAACGGTCACCGTCTCGGGGACCACGATCTCGGGCAACAGCGCCGGCGTCAACGGCGGGGGGATCGATCTGGCCGCGGGGCCTGGCCAGATCACCGACAGCACCATCACCGCCAACACTGCGGCATCGGGTGGCGGCATCGACAACGGTTCGGGCAGCCTCGCGGTCGCCGACGCGACGATCTCGTCGAACTCCTCCTACGGCATCGTGGGCAGCAATGTCACCACCGCGGCGACCATCGTGGCCGAGGACACACCCGCCGACTGCCAGAGCTCCCTCACGAGCACCGGCTACGACCTGAGTTCTGACTCCTCCTGCGGGTTCACGGCCGCCGGCGACATCGAGAACGCCAATCCCGAGCTGGGAACCTTGGCCGACAACGGTGGGCCGACACTGACCCTTCTGCCTCGGGCGGGCAGCCCGGCCGTGGGAATCATACCGAACCCCACCACGCTCGACGACAGCTCCTTCTTGGTCTGCGGCGGCGCCACCGACCAGCGCGGCGTGAACCGACCGTTTGCCGCGACGAACTGCAACATCGGTGCGGTCGAGAGCTCCCCCGGTTTCGCCCCGACGATCACGAGCATCGACCAGGCGACCTTCAACGTGAGCCAATTTTCGAGCTTCGAGCTGGCCGCCAGCGCCGCCCCGCCAGCGATCTTCACCGAAACCGGTGCCCTCCCGGCCGGCGTCACCTTGAACCGGGCCGGCGTCCTGTCGGGCACACCCGCCGCTGATGCCGGCGGCCTTTATCCGATCGTCGTGACGGCGTCCAACGGCGTGACACCTGCGCCGTTCGCGACCCAGAATTTCACCCTTACGGTCAGCCAGCCGGCCCAGATCGCCCCGACGAGCGCCCCCAATGACGCCTTCCTCGACGGATCCTTCAACACGTTCACCTTCTCGGCCACCGGGTTGCCGACGCCGTTGGTATCGGCCACCTTGGTGTCGGGCAGGCTGCCGACCTGGCTCTCGGTGTCGCCTGGACTGGGTAGTGCCACGCTGAGCGGCACCCCACCGCTGAAGACGAAGAAGATCTACGTCTTCACGGTGAAGGCCGTGAACTCCGGGGCCACCGCCACACAGACCTTCACGTTGACCGTCGGTTACCCGCCGGCCTTCCTCTCGGCCGCTGCCTCGACGTTCAAGGTGGGCACGAACAAGATCTTCTCCATCCGCACCTCGGGATATCCGGCGGCGACGGTCACAGAGACCGGCCAGCTCCCCGATGGCTTGGTCTTCAGCCCGTTGGCCAACGGGCGCGCGACGATCAGCGGGATCGCCCAGCCGGGCACCGGTGGCGTCTACGACGTCTCCCTCATGGCGACCAGTCCCACTGGGACAGCCACTCAGCCGGTGGTCCTCACCGTTGACGAGCGGCCCACGATCACCAGTGCCGCGTCAACCACCTTCATCCACGGTACGCAGAACAGCATCACCGTCGAGACCTCGCACGCGTACCCGGCCGTGACCAACATCGAGCAAACCGGCACACTTCCCGCTGGTGTCACCTTCACGTACTTGGGCAACGGAACCGGGGTGTTGGCGGGGCAACCCACGGCAGCCAGGATCGCCCCGTACTACTTGCATTTCGTGGCGATCAGCCCGATCGCCAAAGCAGCCCAGACGTTCACCCTGACAGTGAGCTGAGCCCGGGAGGCGATCCTCGTCCTGTCACGAGATCGAAGGTCGGCCGGCGTCCCACCCCGGCAGGCCCGATTGGCGACGGCTCCCGTCGGCTTCGATAGGGTTCGAGTCGCGGTACTCAAGGGATTTGCTCGTAGTAACGAGCGCGGTTCGGCCACGCGTCCGTTCACCGAGAAATCCCTTCTGCGAATAGCGGATAGGGCATGAATCGCGGCTTCAGCGATCGCGCCAATCGATCAATTGGGCGGTGATCAGCAGGGCCGACAACGAGGCAGAGCTGGGCGTGGCGGTGCCGAGTCTTGCCGTCAGTGTTCGCGGCGAAGCTGCCGAAGGCGAAGACCCCGCCGTCTGAGCCCATGAGCAGGGCAAGCTGCCGTCCGACGCTCGCCTCAGGTCACTCCGCCCTAAGGAGCAGTCTCGGGCGTCGGCTTGGGGGCTGTTCTTGGCGCTGGTTCACGAAGCCCCAGCCGCCAGCTCCGCCAACAGGTCCTGGCTGTAGGCGACGCGGCCGGTGAGGCTCCGAGGCGGGCGACTGCAAAGCGCAAGCGCTGCCTCCGCCATCACCTCGGGTTGTTCGACGACCTGGTTCGGGTCATCGGGGCGGACCAGATGGTGAAAGACCGTGCCCGGGGTGGGCACCACCCTGCTCGGAGAGAGCGAGTTGACCGCGACGTTCGCTTCCCACACCTCCGCGGCCAACCCCGTCGTAAAGCGCTCCAGGGCCGCCTTGACCATCCCGTAGACCGTGCCGCCTCCACGACCCATCGGGCCCGGCGGGAGCGAGGGGTGACGCGACGCGCCCGAAGAGATGTTGAGTATCCATCCCTGGCCGGCCGCGGCCATGCCGGGAAGGACCCTCTGCGCGAGGTCCATCGGGGCATAGACCTGGACCTCGAACATCAGCCGTTGGCGCTTCGGTGCGAAGTCGGCGATCGGGGTGAAGAACGTGACGGCCGCGTTGTTGACCAGGATGTCGATGGGTCCGATGACGACTTCGGTCTCTTGGATCAACCGCTCCCGCTCCTCCGGCCTCGACAAGTCCGCCGCGATGGCGACCGCGTGCCCACCGTCCTTGGTGACCGCGAGGGCGGTCTCTTCGAGGCTCCCCTCGAACTGGCTGGTTCCCGGCTCGACCGTCCTGGCGGTCACCGCCACCGTCGCACCTTCGGCGGCGAAGCGTTCTGCGATCGCCCTTCCTATCCCCCGGCTGGCGCCGGTGACCAGGGCCGTGCGGCCGGCGAGGAGGCTGCTCGTCATAGGTCGTTCTCCTTGTCCTGTTTCCTTGTCGTGTTTCCTTGTCGTGTTTCCTTGTCCTGGTCCTCGTCCCAGACCACCAGTTCGTCGAGAACTGCCGCCCGCGTCGCTGTCACCGCCAGGGCCCGAACCGGGTTCGTGTTCGGGCCGGCCGCCGCATTTCTGATCGTCGGGTAGTCCGGTACGCCACCCTGGTCGTCATCATTGCCGCCGTGATGCTCGCTTGCTGGGCGCTCAGCGGCCGGCGGCCAAAGCCTCCGCCCGGCGGTTGAGCCCGGGTGCGTCGAGGTCGGCGCACACGCGAGCGAAGTCGGTCGTGGGCCCAGGCCAACGCAGATCCTCGACGCGCGCCAGTAGGGAGCGATCCACCCGCAGGGTCGCGAGCTCCTTGAACAGCACCGCATGGTCGCGGCCGTCGCGCAGCGACGCGGCCAGCCTGGTCGAGCCCCGGACCGTCACGTCCCAGTCGGCCGGGTCCGGAGGGATGTCCTCGACGTGGCCCCACCGCGCCAGGACGGCGGCGGCTGACTTGGCGCCCCACCCGGCCAGCCCGGGGAACCCGTCGGCACTGTCACCGACGAGGGCCAGGTAGTCGGGGATGGAGCCCGGTCCGACGCCGAACTTGGACGCGACGCCCGCCTCGTCGATCAGCAGGTTCTTGCGCCGGTCCAGCTGGACGACCCGGGTCCCGCGCACGCACTGGCCCAGGTCCTTGTCGGGCGTGCAGATGACCACCTGCTCCACGCCGGGATCGTCGTCAGCCACCGCCGCCGCGCTGGCGAGGGCGTCGTCGGCCTCGACGTCGACCATGGGCCAGACGAACATCCCCAACGCGGCCAGCGCCTCCTCGAGGGGCCAGGCCTGGGACCACAGATCCGGGTCGATGCCGTCACCGGTCTTGTACCCGGGCCAGAGGTCGTTGCGGAACGACTCAATCACGTGGTCGGTGGCCACCCCCACGTGCGTGACGCCCTCGCCCAGCAGCTGCAGCATGGAGCCGACCACGCCCCGTACGGCGGCCACCTCCTGGCCGGCGGCGTTGCGGTGCGCCGGTGCGCCGAAGAAGTGGCGGAACAACTCGTAGGTCCCGTCGACGAGGTAGACCTTCATGACGGGCCCGAGTCTGTCATCGGGCGAGCGGCGGGGCCGCCGATGCCCGGGCCCCGTCCAGGAAGGACCGCTCGGCCTCGTTGGCGGTCAGCCCGGCGGCAACCTCGTACTCGGCGACGGCCTCGGGTAGGCGGCCGAGCCGGCGCAGCAGGTCGGCCCGTACGGCATGGAGGAGGTAGTACGCCTGCAGCGGCAGCCCGTCGAGTGCCGCCAATCCGGCCTCGGCGCCCTCGACCTCGGCGAGGGCGACGGCACGGTTGAGTGCCACGACCGGTGACGGGTCGAGGGCGAGCAGCTGGTCGTAGAGCGCGAGGATCTGGCGCCAGTCCGTCTCCGCCGCGCTCGCCGCGTCGGCGTGCACCGCGTTGATAGCCGCCTGAATCTGGTAGGGCCCCGGGGTGTTGCGCCGCAGGCAGGACCGCACCAGCTCGTGGCCCTCGGCGATCTTCTGGCCGTCCCAGCGGCTGCGGTCCTGTGCCGAAAGGGGCACCAGGGAACCGTCGGGTCCGGTACGAGCCGGCCGACGGGCCTCGATCAACACCATGAGCGCGAGCAGGCCGACCACCTCGGGCTCGTCGGGCATGAGCGCGGCCAGGACCCGGCCGAGCCGGATGGCCTCGGCACACAGGTCGGCGCGGGCCAGCTGGTCGCCCGCGGTGGCGGCGTAGCCCTCGTTGAACACCAGGTAGATCACGGCCAGCACGGCGCGGAGCCGGTCCGGGAGCTCGGCGCTGCTCGGGATCCGGTAGGGGATCCCCGCATCGCGGATCTTGGCCTTGGCCCGCACGATGCGCTGTGCCATGGTCGGCTCGGGCACGACGAAGGCGCGGGCGATCTCGGGTGTCGTCAGGCCCCCCAGCAGGCGGAGTGTCAGCGCGACCTGGGTGGAGCGCGCCAGCGCCGGGTGGCAACAGGTGAAGATCAGGCGCAGGCGATCGTCTTGCACTGCCAGGTCCTCCACGGGCTCGTCACGCTGAAGGAGGAGCGCGGACTGCGCCTGTCGGTCCTCCCGGGATGCCTCGCGGCGCAGGCGGTCCACGATCCGGTTGCGGGCCGTCGTGATGATCCACCCGGCCGGGCTGGGCGGCAGGCCGCCTTCGCGCCAGAGCGTCGTGGCGACGGCGAACGCCTCCTGCACACCCTCCTCGGCCAGGTCGATGTCGCCGAAGGCCCGGACGAGGACGGAGACGGCACGCCCGTACTCCTCGCGGAAGACCCGCGCGATGTCGGAATTGCCGTCATCCTCGCTCACCCGGGCCGGCATCAGCCTGCGGGTTCCTCCTGGAAGGGACGGACCTCGACTCGTTCGCCGCAGGCCTTGGTGGCCTTGGCGGCCCAGGCGAGCGCCTCGTCGAGGTCGGCCGCCACGATCACCCAGAAGCCGCCGATGTGCTCCTTGGACTCGGTGAACGGACCGTCCGTCACCAAGACGTCGTCCCCCTCGGCACTGACGACCGTCGCCGACGACGCCGGCATGAGTCCGCCGCCGAACACCCAGGCGCCGGTCTTCTGCAATTCGGCGTTGAGCCGGTCGACCCGCTCGAAGGCCTGCTGGGAGTCCTCTGGTGAACGAGGGGGTGCACCGTCGATCATCGGCACGCTGAGCATGTACTGCTGCATCCAACTTCTCCTTGTCTGTCGTTGGTCTCTCGCTGTGTCCAGGGCCCCGCTCCGCGGCTATGCGACGTCCGAGAGGCGTGAGGTCAGGATCACGATCCCCTCGCCGACGGAGCGACCCGGGCCAGGACGAGGGCCGGCTGCTCCGTCACCCCGCCGAACAACCGCCGGCCGCTCCCCCGGGTCCATCAGGCCGTCCAGGGAGACGAACTCGGTTCCGACGATCCTTCCCATGACACTGCCTCTCCCATGACACTGCCTCTCCCATGACACTGCCTCTCCATGACACTGCCTCCGTCACTCGGTGACCCGGTCCAACACCGGGTTCTCACCCCCTATACGAACGGCGCGGGCCGGAATCGACAGTACGGCGGATATTTCTCCCCGCGCGGCGCAGACCGGTCGGGCTGGTGAGACGTGCCGCGGCGCCGGGGTTCACAGGGGTAGCTGGTCATGGCGCCAAAGCCTGTCACAGCCGGCCGCTAGTGCCGTGACCGGCAACGTTTGCCTGTTACACCCTCCTGAGACGATCCGGGCATGCCCCGTCAGCGCAGCTCGGATGCCCCCAAGGTGGTCCACAGGACGGCGCGGATCGCGCTGCGCACGACAGCAGCGCAGCGGCGGCGTTGCTTCGGCCTCCTGCGCTCGGGAGGAGACGTATGGGCCACCGTGCTCGAGTGCAACGAGATCCGCCGACGCCGGGGCGGGGAACTCATCGTGAACTACCAGGCTCTGTGCCGCGAGCTGGCCGCCGCGGGCCCGGGTTGTTTCGGTGAGCTCTCGACGACGGGAGCCCGCTCGATCCTGCGCCGCTACTCCGACGCCTGGATGAGCGCGGCCAAGCGTCGACGCCAGGGCGACCCCTCGGCCCGTTTCCCTCGGCGCAAGAAGGCTCTCGTCCCTTCCCGCTACTACGCCGGCACCTTCTCCCTCAACGACCGGCAGTCTCACCATTTCCGTCGCTCGGGGTGCCGCGCCCCTCGTGCTGCGGCTCACCCGGGCGGTGCCCTACGAAGTCTCGTCGGTCCGTTCTGTGACCCTGCTGGCCGAGGGCCCCCGACTCTGCGTCGATGTGAGCGCGGAGGTGCCGCTCGAGTCCTATGTCGACGGGACGGCCCCGGACCCCGAACGGGTCGCCGGGGTGGACCTGGGCATCATCCACCCGTTTGCGCTCGCCGGTCCCGATGGAGCGCTGGTGGTCTCGGGCCGGGCGCTACGCGCCGAGTCTCGTCTGCACCTCGCCGAGTCCAAGGCCCGGCGGCGGGCGGTGGCGCGTCGAGCACCCACAAGGGCCCAGCGCGGCTCGCGGCGCTGGCGCCGTTACCGGGCCCGCACCAAGGTGCTCGAGGCTCGGCACCGGCGCCGCCTCGGCCAGGCACGCCACGAGGCGGCGAGGGCCGTGCTCGACTACGCCACAGAGCACCGCATCGGGACCCTGGTGGTGGGCGATCCCCGGGGCCTGCTCGACCAAGACGCCGGAGCCCGCCAGAACCTGGCCACTCGTTCGTGGCGCGTCGGGCAGCTGATCGCCGCGTTGAGCGACAAGGCCGAGGTCGCAGGCATCGATGTCGTCGTTGTCGACGAGCGGGGCACCTCATCGACCTGCCCACGCTGCGCCCGTCGGGTGCCCAAGCCCAAGGGACGGGGCTTCTCGTGCCCGCATTGTCATCTGCGGGCCCACCGCGACGTGGTGGGCGCCGCCAACATCGCCTCGAGGTCTCCTCGGGGTGGGAGCGTCATCGACCCCTCGGGGCTGGTGACCATGCACCGTCGAGCCGGCCGGAATCTGCCCGGCCGGACCCGGCGTGACCCCCGACGCGTGGCCATGGCTAAGCGGGCCCGCGCCGTGGATCCCTGGCCGGCTGTGGCCCGCCCCGACGACCTCAGAGACGATGTCGTTGGGGAGTCGCTCGCAGAGTGTGGTGACGCACCTTCGGCGAGGAACCGCGACATCTCGCTCAAATAGGGCGAACGTTCGTGGTCACAGCACTAGACCCGACAGTCCCGAGGGAATAGCGGGCGGATGGACCACGTTGTTCACCACGAGGGGCCCGGGGGAGCAGCTCGCACGTTTGCAGGAGGAGACCCATGCGCGGAGACCCCGGCAGCACCCCGATTGAGATCGCGCCGGGGCGCTACGTGGCGCCCTGGCTCATCCTCGGCATCGTCTGCATCGGCCAGTTCATGGTCGTGCTCGACGCCTCCATCGTCAACGTCGCCCTGCCCTCGATTCAGCGGGACCTGCACTTCAGCACGTCGGGCCTGCAATGGATCATCAACGCCTACACGCTGACCTTCGCCGGCTTCCTCCTGCTCGGAGGACGGGCCGCCGACCTGTTCGGCCGGCGTCGGGTCTTCATGGTGGGCCTCACCGTGTTCACCCTGTCCAGCCTCCTCGGCGGCATGGCCCAGAGCGAGGCCTGGTTGGTGGGCGCCCGGGCCCTGCAGGGGTTGGGCGCAGCCATCCTCGCGCCCGCGACCCTGACCATCCTGACGGCCACCTTCGCCGAGGGGCGGGCGCGCGCCTGGGCGCTCGGCACCTGGAGCGCGGTGTCCGCCGCGGGCGCGTCGGCCGGCGTGCTCCTCGGCGGCATCCTGACCGACCTCCTCAGCTGGCGGTGGATCCTCTTCGTCAACGTGCCCGTCGGGATCGTCGCGCTGGTGGCAGCGCGCCGCGACCTGCCCGAGTCGAGGGCGGCCATGGTGCACCGCCACCTCGACCTGGCCGGAGCGGTGTCGGTGACGGCCGGGCTCGTCGCACTGGTGTTCGCCCTCGTCCGCACCGAGACCTACGCGTGGGGCTCGGCGCAGGTGCTGGTGCCCCTGACACTGGGGATCGCTCTCCTCGTCGTCTTCCTGGTCTTGGAGGCTCGGTTCTCGAAGGCACCACTCGTCCCCCTCCGCATCTTCCGCTCGCGGTCGGTTGCCGGCGGCAACGCGGTCATGTTGCTGATGTTCGGTGCGCTGTTCGGGTCCTGGTACTTCGAGACGCTCTATATGCAACACGTGCTGGGCTACAGCCCGCTGCAGGCCGGCCTGGCCTTCCTGCCCCAGACGTTGCTCATCGCCGCCGGCGCCCAGGTGACCTCGCGCCTGGTGCCGCGATTCGGCCCGCGCCCGCTCATCCTTCTCGGAACCCTCGTGGCCGGTGGCGGGTTGGCGTGGCTGGCCCAGATCACCCCGGGCAGCACGTTCGTGGGCGACCTTCTGGGCCCGTTCGTCCTCATCGGGCTCGGCATGGGCCTGGCCGTGACGCCGATCGCGGTGGCCGGGACTGCGGGCGTGCCGCGGGAGGAGGCGGGGCTCGCCTCTGGCCTCCTGAACACGTCGCGCACGGTCGGAGCATCGGTCGGGCTCGCCGCGCTGGCGACGGTGGCCGCCAACCGCACGTCGGGCGTGCTGGCCAGTGCGACCACGACCCCGGCGCACGTGGCGACGGCGCTCACCGACGGCTACGCGCTGGCCTTCGCGGTCGCCGCCGTGCTGCTCGTGATCACTGCGGTCGTCGCGCTGGCGACGCTTCCCTCCCTGCGACCCAGCGAGGTGACCATCGTGGCGACGTCTGACGACCCCGTCGACCGGCTCGCGCTCGAAGAGGCGGCCAAGGCGCCCTGAGACGGGTCAGGGCGCCGCGCCGCCCGGCGCGACCTTGGCGTCGATGGCATCGATGATCATGGCGACGGCGTCGTGGAGGCCGCCCTTCGTGTTGACGTCGAGGAGGTCGATCGCGTGCTCGATCTTCCGGCGGGCGTCCTCGACGTCCTCGAACGTCTTGGTGGCCCGGGCGTCGGCCGCCCGTGACTGGATGTTCTGGCCCACGATGATGATCGGCAAGAGGACCAGCTGGATGAACTCCGACGAGAGCCAGAGCACGAGCGTGGTCGCACTGTGCTGCTTGATGGTGGACGGGAGGCTGACGAGCGCGATGCAAGTGAAGATGTAGGCGCACCACATGGTGCCCACGAGCACGGTGATCCTGAGGCCGAAGGCGGCGTTGAACCGCTGCGCCGCCGTGTCGGTCTTCGCGTAGTGATGCGTCCGTGCGTACACGGGTGTCCCGTCCTTGGTGAAGCCGTGCTTGGGCGTCAACGCCGGGGTGGTGTCGGTGATCGTCATCGCAGTCCCTCCAGTGACCAGGTCCTCCGGTGACGTGGTCTCACGCGTAATTCTCACACGCGAGGGGCCCGAACGGGATGAGCGATCAGCCCGGCGGCGGTTCGAGCTGCTCCATGAATTCGAGACGGATGCTGCCGGGCGCCTCGACGAAGGCGATGCGCCGCGTGCCGAAGCTGCCGCTGACGCGCCGTGGCCCCCACAGGACCTCGTGGCGCGCCAACTCGGCATCGAGGTCGTCCACCATCAGCGCGGGGTGTAGGAACCCCTCCGGCGGCAGCTCGCAGGCGTCCTCGTAGATCGCCTGCGTGAAGAGTGTCAAGGCCAGCGCACCGAGTTGCACGTCGGCCCGACGGCCGTTCTCCCACTGCACCGGCTCGGTCACCGTCGCGCCCGCAGCCTCGTACCAGGCGCAGGCGCCTTCCAGGTCGGTCACCTTGACCGCCAGGTTGGCCACGCCGGTGACGGCCATCAGTGCAGCGGGGTGCCGTACAGCGAGCCGAGGTCCTCGGCAATCAGCTCCAGCCGGACGCCGTCGGGGTCCGAGAAGTAGAGGGAGATCTCGCTCTCAATCTGGGTGGGGATGCCAGCCTCGTCGAGACGGGCACGGGCGGCGTCCCACTGTGCCCTCTCCACCGAGATGGCGAGATGGTGAAACCCGCCGAGCACCTCGGCGTAGGGCCCGAGCCCGAGTCCAGGGAAGTCGAAGAAGGCGAGCGTATTGTCGTGCCCGAGGTCGAAGAACAGGTGGGTCGAGCCCTTGAAGTCGCGGTTCTCGAAGAGCTCGACCAGCGGGAACCCCAGCATCTCTTGGTAGAAGCGGATCGTGCGTTCCACGTCGGAGCACAGGAGCGCCAGATGGTGGACGCCACGAGCCGTCGAGGACGGTCGGCGCGCGGGCTCCTGCAAGTACTTGGTGCGCAGCCGTTCTCGCTCGGCTGCGGCGGCCTCGAGGTCGATGGTCACAAGCCGAGGAGCCATGCCGCGTTGGCTCCCAGGATGTTCTGCCGGGCGCGGTCGCCGAGGCCGGCCACGGCGCGCTGCGCCGCGGCCATCGGGTCGGCGACGCCCTCGGCGTGCGGCCAGTCGCTGCCGATCATGAAGGTGTTGTCGCCGACCTTGGGCACGAGCCGGTTGGGCATCTCGTAGGGCAACGCCGCCACCCGCACCTGGCGCAGGAAGTACTCCGAGGGCCGGTCGGCCAGCGCGCGGAAGGGCTCGCCGTGGCGCTGGGTATAGAAGTCCGAGGCCCCGTCGATGTGCAACAGGAAGCTCGGCACCCAGCTTGCCGTCAACTCCACCACACCGAGGCGCAGGTCGGGGAACCGCTCGAGCACGCCGTGCAGGATGAGGTTGGCCAGTGCGACTGCCGGTGCCAGGTACAAGAAGATGGAGTCGAACAGCTGCTCACCGTCCTCCTGCTCCCCCTGGCGCCAGGCCGGGTGGATCGGGCTCTCGAATTCGGAGACATGGAACACGGGAGCGACCCCGGCGCGGCTGAAGGCGGCCCACACGGGGTCGAAGTCGGCATGCGACAGCGGCTTCCCGTCGACCGGCGCGGGGGCGATCATGGCCAGCCGCACGCCCTGCTCGCGCACCCGCTCAATCTCCTCGACGGCCCACGCGGGGTCGTGCAGCAAGACGTGTGCGACGCCGTGCAGACGCCCATCTCCACCCGCGCAGACGTCGGCCATGAACCGGTTGTAGGCCCGTGCGTTGGCGCGCTGCGCATCGCGATCCGATGCCAGACGCTGCTCCCAGAGGAGTCCGTAGTTGGGGAACATGACCGCGGCGTCCAGCCCGAAGGCGTCGAGCGACGCGAGGCGTGGGCCCGCGAGGCGGTAGGAGTCGGGCACCAACTCGTCGAACGACGCGTGCGCACGTTCCCCCCGCAGGCGCCGGAGCCTGTCGTCGCCGATCAGGCTCGAGCGCTCCGGGATCGGCACCTCGAGCGGCGTGAGCCTGCTGCCGCGCCACGTCAGCCACGGCCAACCGGCCTCGTCATCGGAGATGGAGAGCGCGTCGGAGCGTCGTGCCGGATCGATGTGATCGGACCAGGTCGTCCGCGACTCGAAGAGATGCTGGTCGACATCAATGGTCTGCAGCGACATGCGTCCTCCCGCCGCAGAGTACCAGCGCCTCCTGCCCGTAGTCTCGCCGGCGTGAGCAGGGGTGGTGCACCGGACGGCCTGTGGGCACCGCAACGGCGCGCCCTGACGCTCGGGCTCGTGCTCACGATCACGTTCGTCGCCTCCGAGGCACTGGCGGTGATCACGGTGATGCCCGTCGTGGCACGCGACCTCAATGGGTTGGCGCTCTACGGGTGGGTCTTCTCCAGCTTCCAGCTGGCCAGCCTCGTCGGGATCGTCCTCGCCGGTCGCGACGCCGACCGGCACGGCCCTGCACGGCCGTACGTGGCCGGCCTCGCCCTCTTTGCCGCCGGGCTTCTTGTGGCCGGCCTCGCCCCGTCCATGTGGGTGCTCGTCGTGGGGCGCTGCCTCCAGGGCCTCGGTGCGGGAGCCGTGCCGGCCGTCGCCTATGTCGCGATCGGCCGCAGCCTGCGCGAGGTGCAGCGGGCCCGCATGCTCGCCGTCCTCTCGACGGCCTGGGTTGTGCCGGGCGTCGTCGGCCCGGCGGTGGCCGCGGCGGTCGCGCACCTGCTCGGTTGGCGCTGGGTGTTCCTCGGACTGATCCCGCTGGTTGCCGTCGCGGGGCCCATCGCCGTGCCGGCGCTCGTCCGCCTCGGCCGCAGCGACACGGGGCCGGCGGAAGAGCACCGGGTCGCGGATGCGGTCCGCACGGCCGCGGGTGCGGCGTTCGTGCTCGCCGCGCTGGGATCGCGCAGCCTGCTCCTCGCGCTCGGACTGACCGCGGCCGGCGCGCTGGTCGGGTTGGCGCCGCTGCGGCGCCTGCTGCCTCCGGGCACGCTGCACGCCGCCCGCGGGCTCCCCGCCACGATTCTCAGCCGAGGACTCCTCACCTTCGCCTTCTTCGGTGCGGACGCCTACGTCACGCTCACCATCACGACCGTGCGCCACCACAGCATCGTCACGGCGGGCGCGGTGGTCACCGCATGCACGTTGGCCTGGACGGCCGGCTCGTGGATCCAGGCGCGTCTCAACCAGCAGTGGGAGGGGGCGCGGCTGGTGCGGGCCGGCCTGCTCCTCATCCTGGCCGGGACCGCCGGGATGGCCTGGCAGCTCCGCCCCGGCGTGCCGGTCTGGGAGGCGTTCGTGGCCTGGAGCGCGGCGGGGCTGGGCATGGGGCTCAGCTACGCCCCGACCTCGCTGATGATGCTCCGGGCTGCGCCTCCCGGGCGCGAGGGGTGGGCGTCCGCCTCGCTCAACCTGGCTGACGTGCTCGGGATCGCGCTCGGCGTCGGCGCAGGTGGCGCTGCCGTGGCGGCCGCCTCGGCCGGCACGCGGCCGGTGGCGGGCGGCGTGCTGATCGCCTTCGCGGTGGCGGCACTGGCGGCCGTCCTGGCCCTCGTGATCGCCGGTCGCCTCCCGGGGTCGCTCGAGCGCCGCCCGGCCCGCCCGATCACCCGATAGAGCGTCGCAATGCGAGCAGCCAGTCGTCGGCGGCCTGCCAGGCGGCGTCGGCCTGCCGGCGCTGCTCGGGGCCGTGCTCCCCGGCGGCCGGGTACGAGCCCAGGAACTTCACCCCGGCCAGCGCGGCGTGGAGGTCCCGCAGGCAGTCGGCCACCACCTCGTCGCCGATGTGACCCGAGAGGTCGATGACGAAGCAGTAGTCGCCGAGCCCCTGCTTGGACGGCCGCGACTCGAGCTTGGTCAGGTTGATGTTGCGCGCCGCGAACTGGCCGAGGATGCCGTGCAGGCTCCCCGGGTGGTCGGCACGCTGGAAGCACACGATGCTCGTCTTGTCATGGCCGGTGGGCCTGGGAACCCGCGTCCGCGCCACGAGGACGAAGCGGGTCTGGTTGTCGGGATGGTCCTCCACGTCCTCGGCGACGATGGTCAGGCCGTAGCGCTCGGCGGCCAGCCGGGGCGCGATCGCCGCGCCGTCGGGAGAATCCGACTCGCCGAGCTGGCGCGCCGCGTCGGCGGTCGAATTGGCGGCCCGCTGCTCGACCCCGGGCAGGGCCTCGGCCAGGTACTTCTGGCACTGGGCGAGGGCATGCGGGTAGGACGAGACGTGGCGGATCTCGTCGAGCCCGGTGCCGGGCCGGGCCATCAGGTGCAGATGGATGTCCATCACCACCTCCCGCTGAATGTGGAGGTCGACGTCGTGGATGAGGCCGTCGATGGTGGCACTGACGGTGCCCTCGATCCCGTTCTCGATGGGCACGAAGCCGAGGTCGGCCTCCCCCCGGGCGACCTCTTCGAGCACGGCGGTGATGGAGCCCAGGGACCTGAGGTCCGACGCGGCCAGGTCGGGTTGGGTCAGGAGGGCTTCCTGGGTGAAGGTCGCCGCAGGCCCGAAATAGGCGACCGTGGTCGCAGGGGGGTTCACAGTTGGGCAGGATAGAGCAGGTCATGGACGCTTCTTCGCTTCGCTCGCTGATCGAACAGGTGGCGACGGGCCGCTGCACGCCCGACGACGCCGTACGGCAACTCCGCCGCCTGCCCTATTCGGACCTCGGGTTCGCGCGCCTGGACCACCACCGTGACCTGCGCCTCGGCATGCCCGAGGCCGTCTACGGCCCCGGCAAGACACCGGAACACTGCGCGGCGGTCGTCGAGGACCTCCTCATGGGGACCGACGGGCCCGTCCTGCTCACCCGGGCGACCGAACCCCAGGTGAAGGCCGTCTTGGCCCTCGCCACCTCGCTCGGTCACGGCCAGGGAGCGGTCTCGGGGACGGGGCCCAGCTCCACGGTCGTCTTCCGCCCGGCCCCGGTGAGGGTGGGTTCGGTCGTCGTCCTGACCGCGGGGACGGCGGACCTCCCGGTCGCCGCCGAGTGCACCGCCGTCCTGGCCGCCCTCGGCTTCGTCCCCACGTTGCTCGCCGACTGCGGTGTCGCCGGGCTGCACCGGCTCCTCGCCGAGCTCGACACGATCGCCATGGCCGACGCGGTCGTCGTCATCGCCGGCATGGAAGGGGCACTGGCCAGCGTCGTGGGCGGGCTGACACCGGCACCGGTCGTCGCGGTGCCCACCAGCACCGGCTACGGCGCCGCCCTCGAGGGCGTGACCGCGTTGCTGGCCATGCTCTCCGCCTGCTCCTCGGGCATCACCGTGGTGGGCATCGACAACGGCTACGGCGCCGCGTGCGCGATCGCACGGCTTCTGCCGTGACGAACGCGACCCCGGGCCCCGCCACGGTGGCCTGGTTCCACTGCTTCGCCGGCATCGCCGGCGACATGGCCCTGGGCTCCCTGGTCGACGCGGGCGCCGATGTCGGCGAGGTCCGCAGCCTGTTGGACCGGCTCGACCTCCCCGGCTGGGACCTGCGCCTGGAGGAGGGTCTACGGGGCGGCATCGCCTGCACGCGCGCCATCGTCAGCGGCGACGACGTGGTGGTGCGCACCCACGGCGCCATCGCCGCGCTCATTGAGGCGGCCGCGCTCCCGCCGCGGGTCACCGAGCGGGCGCTGGCCGTCTTCCGCACGCTGGCCGCCGTCGAGTCCGCCCTGCACCGCCGCCCGGTCGACCAGGTGCACTTCCACGAGGTGGGCGGGCACGATGCGATCGTCGACGTCGTGGGCACGGCCGCCGCCCTCGAGGTGCTCGGCGTCGACGAGGTCACCGCCTCGGCGGTGGCGACCGGGAACGGCACCGTGCGCAGCGCTCACGGCTGGTTACCCAACCCGGCCCCCGCGACGGTGCGCCTGCTGCAGGGGATCCCGACCTACGGGCGCGACGTGCGCCTGGAGCTCACGACGCCCACCGGTGCCGCGCTGCTGGCCACGCTCTGCACCTCGTTCGGGCCCCTGCCCGACATGACCGTCACGATGTCGGGGTTCGGGGGCGGCACCGGCGAGCTGCCCGACCTCCCCAATTGCACCCAGGTCGTCATCGGGCGCCGGGCCGAGGCGGCGTCGGTCGGGCCGGGGCAAGCTGCGCTCGTGCTGGAGACGAACCTGGACGACGTGACCGGCGAGCAGCTCGGCCATGCCGTCGGCGCGGCGCTCGAGGCCGGTGCCCTCGACGCCTGGGTGAGCGCGGTCACCATGAAGAAAGGGCGGCCCGGTCACGTGCTGCACGTGCTGACCGACGCGGCGCATCTCGGCGCACTGCGCACCGAGATCGAGCGGGTGACCGGGACCATGGGTGTGCGCGCCACCGCCGTCGAGCGCTGGCCGGTCGCCCGGGAGCTGGAGCAGGTGTCCGTCGACGGCATCACCGTGCGCATGAAGGTCACCAGCGGGCGCGCCAAGCCTGAGTTCGACGACGTCGCGGCGGTGGCGGCCAAGACCGGTGCCCCCCTGCACGAGGTCGCCAGCCGGGCCGAGGAGGCGTGGCGCGTGGCGCGGCGGACGCCTCCGGAGCCCCCGGGGTCGACCGCGTGATGGCCGACGCCATGTTCCACTACGACGAGGCCATGACGGACTTGATCCTCACGGCCTGCCGGGAGCGCCTCTCGATGGAACCGGTGTCGCTCGACTTCGGCGGCCTGGTCGAGTCCCTCGACGCCGAGCTGTCCGGACTCATGAAGCCCGAGGGCAACGATGCGGCGGACGTGCTGCAGCTGTTCGTCGACAAACTGTCGACGGCCGTAGTCTCGTGTGACAGCCCGCGCTTCCTTTCCTTCATCCCGGCCGCGCCGACGAAGGCCTCCCTCCTCTTCGACATGTTCGTCTCGTGCTCGTCGCTGCACGGCACCTCCTGGCTCGAGGCCGCCGGTGTGGTCGTGGCCGAGAACCAGGCCCTCGGCGTGCTGGCCGCACAGGCGGGCCTCCCCGCCGGCGCGGGTGGGTGCTTCGTCGCGGGCGGCTCCGCCGGGAACCTCTCCGCGCTCATGGTGGCCCGCGACACCGCCGCCCATCGGCGCCACACCGCCGCGCCGGAACGGCCTCTCGTCGCCATTAGCGAGGATGCGCACTCCTCGGTCGGCAAGGCCCTGCACGTCCTCGGCGTGGGCGCGCTGACCGTTCCCACGCTGGACCACCGGCTCACCGGCGCCGCGCTGCGGGCGACCCTGCACAACGACCCGCGCCGGGATGACGTCATCGCAGTGGTGGGCACGGCCGGGACGACCAACGCCGGGATCGTGGACGACCTGGCCGGGATCGCCGACGTGGCGGCCGAGCACTCGCTGTGGTTCCACATCGACGGCGCCTACGGCGGTGCCGCCGCGCTCTTCGCGCCCTCCGTGCGGGCCCAGTTCGCCGGCTTCGAACAGGCCGACTCCTTCATCGTCGATCCGCACAAGTGGCTGTTCGCCCCCTTCGACTGTGCGGCGCTGCTCTACCGTCGCCCCAACCTGGCCAAGGCCGTGCACACCCAGGACGCCCAGTACCTCGAGGTGCTGCACAGCGAGAACCCCGAGGAGTGGAACCCGAGCGACTACGCCTTCCACCTCACCCGCAGGGCCCGGGGCCTGCCCTTGTGGTTCTCCATGGCGGTCAACGGGCTCGACGCCTACCGCGATGCCGTGGAGGCGGGACTCGCCATCGCGCGGCGGGCGGCCGAGCGGGTCACCGAGGCACCCCATGTCGAGCTGGTGCGCGATCCCGGGCTCTCCGTCGTGCTCCTGCGCCGGACGGGCTGGAGCAAGCTGGACTACGAGCTCTGGTCGGCGCGCCTGCTGCACGACCAGATCGGTTTCGTCACCCCGACCACGTGGGAGGGGGAGACGGTGGCCCGCTTCGCCTTCCTGCATCCCAACACCACGGTGGGGATGGTCGACGAGATCCTGGAGTCAATGGCCTAAAAGGGCGTCGCAAGATCGGGCGCAAAGGGCTCGCAACGGGTAGCCACGACAACTGGCAAAGGATGACCCCGACCCGACCCCAATGTACGGGGGCACTGTTGCTACGGCTCGTCTGAAAGGACCGAACGGACAAGATCAAGGTCCGGGTTCGGTATTCGAATCTCTTGGTGGGTCTTTCCATCCGCCTTGCTGAGGAAACTCACGACACCAAATCCGCTGCTGCTCCCCCCCTGCGGAGTTGTCCGCACGACCATTCTCCACGACGAAAGGTCATTTCCGGATGATCGTGGGCCCCGCCAAAAGGCATGATCTCGGAAGAGGTGTAAGTGGCCTTGTGGAACACATCGAATCGCCCCACCTGGAGGCAGGGGCAGGCGGCATGAGACCAGGAGCTCTCGACCAGCAAGGACCTCGGCCAAATCAGCTGCCCTCTGCTGCTGCGTCGGTGGCCGAAATAGGTTCCGCAAAACGTCTACGGTCGTTCTTGTGCCTGCAGAGCGCCGGGGCTTGGGCGGATTGTTCACGATTTATCGTGGATCCGTTGCCTCGACTCATCGTTCATTACCCTGATGGCGTCCTTTCGGACGGCGTCTGTTGGGTGACACTCGGATCAAAGTGGGGCGATCGAAGCGTCACACAGTCTTACTACCAAGGTCAGTTTGACGACCAGGGTTTCGTCCCGGCGGAGGGATCCAAAATCCTGATGCGAGATGCAGACGGCGACATGTCTGACGAGGTTGGGGTCCTGCACTGGAATGAGACGACAGGGTGGTCTCTCAAGGTTGACCCCTGGACCCCGAGCTAACCGGAGCCACCTTCCTGGCGATAGGAGGCACCTCTTTAGGACCTTCTCCCCTACGACGAACGCGAGAACAGCTTCAAGATCGCGGGGTCCGCAGGGTTCAGGGAAACGGAGGATCGATGGTCTCGAGATTCGATCGCCGCACACTGTTGGCCGGTGGCGCTGTCGCAGCAGCGGGCTTTGCAGGGGCATCGGCGCTCGGCATGGGCTGGGACGGGATGGCCGGGGCGACGACGAACGGACCTGGACGCAACGGGGTCACCAAGGCCACGCCGAAGAAGGGCGGCTCGCTGGTCTTCGGGGTCGATGCCGAGGAGCAGGGATTCGACCCCACGCAGGCCCAATTCGACGAGGTGGGCGTTATGTACGCACGCACCGTGTTCGACCCCCTCACCATCGTCTTGACCAATGGTGACTGGGCCCCTTATCTGGCCGAGTCGGTCGTGCCCAACTCCTCGTACACCGCGTGGACGATCACCCTCCGCCCCAACGTGGTGTTCCACGACGGGACGCCGTGCAATGGGGCGGCGCTGCTGACCAACCTCCGGGCGCAGTCCAAGTCGCTCCTTAACGGCGTGGTCATCAACCCGACGCTGGTGTCGATCACCCAGACGGGACCGCTGGCGGTGACCATCACGTTCACGTCACCCTGGGTGCCCTTCCCCTACTACCTGGCCGGCGGCATCGGTGGCCAGATCGCTTATGTCGTGGCGCCGTCCATGCTCGCCAGCAAGACCGGCACCTCGCACCCCGTGGGCACCGGGCCCTTCGTGTTCAAGGAGTGGATCCCCAACGACCACTTCACCGCCACCGCCAACCCGCACTACTGGCGCAAGGGCATGCCCTACCTCTCGCAGATCACGTACAAGCCGATCCCGGATCAGAACGGGAGGTCCGAGGCACTGCAGTCCGGCACCATCGACCTCATGGTGACGGACACGACGCAGATCATCACCCAGTACCGTGGCAACCGGAACTACTCCTACATCGACGACCGCACGCACGTCGCCGGGGAGCCTGACATGAACTGCGTGCAGCTCAATTGCCTGGCGGCTCCTTTCAACAACGCCGACGTGCGCCGGGCCGCCGCCATGGCCATCAACCGCCGTCAGTACGCCCAGGTCATCGACGAAGGCGTGCTCCCGGTGAGCAACGGCCTGTTCGTGCCGGGTTCCCCCTATTACTCCGCCACGCCCTACCCGGCCTACAACCCCTCGCGGGCGGCCACGCTGGTCAAGCAGGTCGAGAAGTCGACCGGCAGACCGATCTCCTTCACGTTGGGCAACACGAACGGACCTGTCAGTGTGCGTCAGCAGGCGTACCTCCAGCAGGCGTGGCAGTCCGTGGGATTCCAAGTCAAGACCCCCATCATCGGGCAGAACGCCTTCATCAACAACGCGCTGGCCGGCGAGTATCAGGCGCTGAATTGGCGCCAGTTCGGGGCGGTCGACCCCGACCTCAACTACATCTTCTGGAGCACAACCACCGTCAGCTCGGGGTCACTGTCCATCAACATGGCCCGCAATGCGGACCCGACGATCGAGAAGGCGCTTCTGGCGGGGCGGTCCAACACCGAACCGAGCGTCCGCGAGGCCGCCTACAAGACGGTCAACAAGCGCCTTGCCCTCGACCTGCCCTACCTGTGGCTGGATCGTGCGGTGTGGGCCGTTATCGGCAGCCCCACTGTGCAGAACTTCAACAACCCGACCACGCCCCAGGGTAAGCCCGCGTTCGGGATGATCGGTGGCTCCATTTGGCCCACCCAGATCTGGATCAGCTGAGCCAGAGGCTCGTGAGCGGACGCATCCGCCTCCTTGTCGGTCCGCGATGTCCTTTGCTCATAAGGGCTGGAGCGACTCAGTACTCCGGAGCTTCTCCGGTGTCAGGGACTTCAGAGGGCCAGCGATACCTGTACTCGCGCCGCGTGCTGCCTACCCTTGAACAATGCCGAGTCCGCCCGGAATACGGCCTTAACCCCCGTACCGGCGACGGGGGCACGCTGACCCCAAGATTGCAGAGCACGAAGAACGACTGTGTCTATGCCTCCGGAACACGCCACACGCTGACGTGACTACGGCTCTCGCCAGTGAACGGCGAGCGGTCCCACCACGCCCATCGATGCTCCAGCGTCATGCCTGCGATTCGAGCCATCAGGTCCAATTCAGCTGGCCACACATATCGGAACGGTGCCGTGAATTCGCTGAAGCTGCCATCAGGGAGTCGGTTGAAGTGGCGAGATCGGGAGATCTGCTTGTGGGTGCGGTCAATGAAGTCGTCGATCCCGATGTAGTCCTCCGTCAATGCGAACGGCACTCCGGGACTGCCCGGTGGTAACTGGCGAAGATTGGGCACGTTGAGTTCGATAACAAAACGACCCCCGGAGCGAAGGTGACGGGCAGCATTTTCGAAGCATGCAACCTGTTCGTCCTGCGTCGTCAGGTTCGAGATCGTGTTGAAGACCAGATACACGAGTGAGAACTCGCCCTCCACCAACGTCACGGCCATATCGCCTTCGACGGCCTCGACGACACTCGCTTCAGGCTTCGATCGCAGCACGGCGAGCATGTCTGCGGACAACTCGATCCCGGTGACCGGAACGCCCCGAGCAGCCAAAGGGACAGCCACCCGGCCAGTCCCTATGGCGAACTCCATCGCAGCTCCACCGTCACTCATCTCGACCAGGCAGTCGACAGTCGCTTTGAGAACGCCGTCATCCCACATTCCTGTCCCAGGTTGGTCATAGGTTCTGGCGATTTCCCCGACGAATCGGTTTTCTGGCACAAGCCAGCTTGGCCTTACCCGAGTCGTCTTGCAACGGACCCTGCCCAAGCCCCTATGTGCCGCAAGGTGGCACCTCGTCCCAGGCGTATTTGGGCTTGGGCTGGTTGCAAGCAGCCCCACCGGTGCCGAAGGCCACTATGGCTTCACGCTTCCGCCAGGCAGCTACACCTTCGTGGTGGTGAAGGGAAACATGTTCCCGCGCTGCCCGGTGCTGCCAGTCACCGTGGCGTCGGTGGCGCTGTCCAATGTAGACATCACCTGCGACACAGGCATCCGCTGAGCGCTGGCAAGACGCAAGATGAAGCTGCGGACGCGCTCAGACAAATGAGTCGTCATGAGAGCTTCCCGGAGCGGGCCTTCAAAAAAAGAGGGCAGCGGCCCGCAAGCTCATGGCAACTGGACCCGGCGAGTGCACCAGGTGTAATTGGGATATCACCGTGGGTGACCCGGTGAAGATGTGCTCCGGTCCTCTTGCTTGGCCCTCGCCTAAGGGCGATGTGGTGGTGTGGGTGAGTGACGTCGAACATTGGGACTGTTCTGCGCACCACGATGCTGTCATCCTGGGACGCCTGCCGGGTCGTGTCGCCAAGAAGACCTGGAGGACGCGTCAAGATAAGCGGTCCCAGGCCCGGCGGAGCAGGATCACCAGCGTCTCGACGTCCTGGGCGCCCGGCACGGGCCAGACCCCGCCGATGAGGAAGTACGGGACGCCCGTGACCCCGAGCTCACGGGCGGCCGCCTCGTCCGCCCTGACCTCGGCCGCGTAGGCGTCGCCGGCGAGGACCTTCTCGGTGATGTGCTCGTCGAGGCCGGCCGAACGGGCCACGTCGCGCAGCACCGCGTGATCCGACAGCAGACGGCCCTCACCGAGGTGCGCCGCAAACAGCCGCCCGAGGAGCGCATCCTCGACACTGGCACCGCGCGCGGCCCGGGCGAGGCGGTGAGCGTCGAAGGTGCTGCCCAGCTGCACCTTTCCGAAGTCGAAAGCCAAGCCGGCCTCCTCCCCCAACGCCGCGAGCCCGGCATGCCCGGCGCGGACCTGCGCGGTGCTCATCTGGTACCGGGCCGCCACGGCCTCCTCCATGGTGCGCGACCGTCGCTCGGGGGCGCCCGGGTCCAATTCGAAGGAGCGGTGGACAACCGTGATCTCGCGGCCGTGCTCGAACGCGCGCCGGGCCGCCTCCAGGCGGGCGAGCCCGAGGGCGCACCACGGACAGGCGAAGTCCGACCACATGTCGATCTGCATGCTCGCCCCAGGCTAGGGGTCGGCCCGGCGTGGTCCCTCCCGGGTCAGGCCCAGTCCGGGGCCGGCCAGCCCTCGGCCGCAGCCATCAGCGTCCAGCAGGTGGCCCCGTCGAGGGACTCCCGGATGATGTCGGCGTGCCCGGCGTGGCGAGCCGTCTCCTCAATGAGGTGGAGCAGCACCCAGCGAGGCGTCCAGACGAGACCGGCCGGGATCCACGGGACCACGTCGGCGGTGGGCGCCAGCGGGGTCGCGAGATCCGGGAGGTCGGTGACGATCTTCTCGGTGTGCCGGGCCTGCTCGTCGGAGAAGGCGATCACGTCGACCAAGGTCTCGCCGTCGACGAGGTGGAAGCCGTCCGACCAGTCGTCTTCGGGAGCGAAGACGCCGGTGTCGCCCGAGACGATGAACGTCGTCCAGGCCCGCTCGACCAGGGCGGCGTGCTTGATCAGGCCGGCCAGGCAGAGCTCGCTGGCGGCCGGGGTGGCCGAGGCCTGCGTGTCGTCGAGGCCGTGGGCGGCGTAGCGCAGCGCATCGCGTTGCTGGCCGAGAAAGGCGAGGAGGGCCTCGCGCTCGTCGCTGACGGGGCCTACGAGTCCTGGCATCGTGACGTCTCCATTTCTGCCGGTCCGGCCGGCGTGTTGTCGGGATGCCTTCATCGTGCGCGCCGCAAACTGGACATCTGATGGCCACTTTGTGGGGCCAGACTGACCCCGTGCGTGCCGATCGCCTCGTCGCAGCCCTCCTGGTGCTCCAGTCCAAGGGCCGGGTCACGGCCGCCGGGCTGGCCCGTGAACTCGAGGTGAGCGAGCGAACGGCTCGCCGGGACCTCGAGGGCCTGGCCATGGCGGGGGTGCCCGTCTACTCCCAGCCGGGGCGGGGTGGCGGCTGGGAGCTGCTCGGCGGTGCCCGCACCGACCTGAGCGGGCTCACCGCCGACGAGGCGCGGGCGCTCTTCCTCATTGCGGGGCCGGCCGCCGCCACCCCCGAGGTGCGGGCCGCGCTGCGCAAGCTCGTACGGGCCCTCCCGTCGACCTTCCGTGAGCACGCCGAGGCGGCGGCCGGCGCCGTGGTGCGCGACCCGTCGGGGTGGGACCACGCGGAGCCGGCGCCCCCGGAGCATCTCGAACTGCTGCAGCGCGCGGTCATCGACGGGGTCCAGGTCGAATTGGGGTACCGGGGAAGGGACGGTCGGGTCTCCACGCGCACCGTGCATCCGTTGGGCCTGGTGGTCAAGAACAGCACGTGGTACCTCGTGGGCGACACGGATGCCGGCCAACGGACGTTCCGGGTCAGCCGCGTGCGGTCGGTGGCGGCGACGGAGCGGCCCGCGACGCGGCCCGACGGCTTCGACCTCGCCGCCGCGTGGCGCGCCATCGTCACCGACGTGGACGCGAGGCGGGCGCCGGTCACGGTGAGGCTGCGGACCGACGAGGCCACCCTCGACGTCCTGCGCTATGTCTTCGGGAACCGCGTGCGGACCGATACGGAGGAGCCCGACGGGCGGGTCGTCGTGGAGTTGCGCGCGCAGTCCGAGCTCATGATGGCGCGCCAGCTGGCGGGGTTCGCTGACGCGATCGAGGTTCTCTCACCCGACGGCCTGCGGGAGCACCTGGCGGAGATCGGCCGCGGGCTGCTGCGTCGCCACGCGTAGGAAGAACGGGTGTCAGGAACCGGACATGCCCACAACGGGCTGGTTGAGGACGAGCGATCCGGTCGAACCGCCGGGTCGGCCCAGCTCAGCCCGCCGCGACCGCCTCCTCGAGCAGCGCGCCGGCGGCGAGCAACTGCGCCTCGCTCCCCGCCGGCCCGATCAGCTGGATGCTGGCCGGCAGCGGTCCCGACGTCGGCACCGGCAGGGACAGGGCGGGGACACCGGCGAGGTTGACCGGGAGCGTGCAGCGCGACACCAAGAGGTCGTCCCCCTCCTCGAGGCGGGGCGGGAAGATGGTCAGGGTGGGGGTGACGAGGACGTCGACCTCGTGGAAGATCCGCTCCAGCGTCGCCTTCCAGTCGCGCTGGACCAACCATGCCGTGCGGACGGTGGCATCGTCGAAGGCCGCTCCCAGCCGCAGGCGGTCGCGCACGTCGTCGCCGATGCCGGCAGGGTCGGCCTCGACCAGCGCCGCGTCCGAATGCCACGCTTCGACGACTAGGAGAAGGCCGGCCTGCATTGTGGCCTCGTCCCAGCCGGGCACCGGCAGGTCGCCACAGTCCCAGCCCACCAGCGCGAGCGCACGGTCGATGGCCACGGTGATGGAGGGGTGGGCGTCGATCGGCAGCCGGGCCACCCGGAGCGCGGCTGACCCGTCGGGGTCCGGCACGGTGAACCCCGGCTCCAGCAGTTGCATGCCGACCACGAGCCCGGCGACGTCACGGGCCATCGGCCCGACGGTGTCGAAGCTCGGGGCGAGCGGCCACACCCCGTCGAGAGGGATGCGCCCCCACGTCGTCTTCAGGCCGGTCGTACCGCAACACGCGGCAGGGATCCGCACCGATCCGCCGGTGTCGCTCCCGAAGGCCACGTCCGCCTCGTCCGTGGCCACCGCGACGGCGGAGCCGCTGGACGAGCCACCCGGGACCAGCCCCGGGTCCAGCGGGTTTACCGGCGTCCCGTACCACGGGTTCACGCCGGTCACACCGAGGGCGAGCTCGTGCAGGTTGGTCCGCCCGACGATCCGCGCCCCCGCCGCGCGCGCACCGGCGAGGCACGCGGCATCGCGTCCGGCCGCTGTCGCGCGCGCCGCCACGGCGCGGCAGCCGGCCGTGGTCGGCTCGCCCTCCATGTCGATGAGGTCCTTGACGGCCAGCCGGACACCGGGGCCCGACGTCTCGTAGCGGGTGATGAAGGTGGCCATGGGGCGTCCTCCTACTTGGGCCCAATCCCGCTCCCGGCGCGGGTCACGTCGTGGGCGTCGTGACGGTCGCCCCCGGCGGGAGCTGGAACAGCGATGCCGACGGCGACGACGAGTGGTTGGTGATCGAGAAGCGCGTCCCTTCGTCGCGGCGTCACCCCGGCGCCTGATCTACTGAGGATCCCCTCCGGTCATCGCGAGCAGCATCTGCTCCAGCGCCGCCTGGTCCGGTCCCACGAAGGGTATCGCTGAAGGCGCCGCCTCGAGGGAGGCCAGCAGGCGATGGAGCGAGCCGCCCGACGCGGCAGGCAGGTGGCTGCTCAGGACGAGGGACGGCTCCATCTGGCGGATCCGGTCCAGCTTCTCGGCGAAGAGCGCGCCGTCGACGTTGTGCAGCCAGGGTGAGTCGACGGTGGCCCAGAAGACCTGACCCTGGAGGAGCTCTTCGTCGGAGAGGTCCTCGGCCCGCTGCGGCGGGACGTCGGCCAGCAGCGCGCCAAAGCAGTCGGAGCTGAAGAACGCACCGGACTTGTCGTCCTGCAGGCCCGTCGTCACGGGATTGTCGAAGACGGGAGGCTTGATGGCGGTGAGTGTGCGGTCGCCGACCGTGATCGTCTGACCCGGGTTGAGCAGGTGCACGCGCTCCATCGGCAGGGGCGCCGACAGGCCCATGATGCCGACCCCGAGGAACGTGGTGATGACCCGGATATCGGGATTCTCGGCCAACAGCTGATGCAGCGAGCCGATGTGGTCGAAGTCCGTGTGGGTCAGCCAGATCCAGCGCAGGTCGGCCGGATCGATGACCGTCCGCAGCGCGGTCATGAACTCCTCGCTCCCGACGATCGGGCCGGTGTCGACGAGCACCGGCTCGGCCGCATGCAGAACGAAGGCGTTGATCGGGATGATCCCGAACCCCGGGATGGCGACGTTCGACGTCAGCACGTCGATGTCCGGCGCTGCCTTGTAGGTGGTGGTCATGGTGTCACTCCTCAGTTGCGTTGGTGTTGTGTGCGTTCGGTACAGAGGTCCGGGCGGGCGTCAGCGTGGCGCGTCCAGGTGCTGGCCCTCGGCGGCGCGCTTGAGCTGCTCGAGCGTGTGGCGCATCGCCTCCAGCAGCTCGCGGTGGCGGTTGGTCGGGACATCGACGATCCGGGCCCAGGCCGGGATCCACTTCACGTCGTAGGACTCAGTGACGCGGGTCCCGCCATCGACGACCTCGAAGCGGTACCGCCACTCCGTCGACGCGCGGCCACCCTCCTCGGTGACGAACGCGAACTCGCGCCCCCGATCGGCGACGAGCACCCGCCCTCGGCGCGACCACTTCATGAGGCCGCGGGGACCGCCCCGGTTGTACCCGATGAACGTCGCACCCTCGGTCGGCCCGGTCGAGCCGCCCTCCCACTCCACGCGCTGGCACTCGGGGCTCCACTCCCCCATGCGGGGCATGTCGGCCACCAGGTCGTAGATGCGCTCGGGGGCCGCGCCGATCAGGATCGCGTGATCGTCCCGGGTCAGCCACCATCGTTGGTTCTTCACCTTGGTCGGGGCCTCGGTCTGGGTCTGGGTCTGGGTCGGGGTCTGGGTCTGGATTGCGTTCGCCATTTTGCTTCCTCCCTGGCTCGTCCCGGTAGGCTAATGCTAGTAGCTATTGCTGTCAAGCAGACCTTAAGCTACAATATCTGCATGCCAGGGAGTGGGGCGAAGCTGCAGGAAGCGGGGCGGGCCAGTCCCCGGCCCGACAGACGAGCTCGCCGGCGGCAGGAGACCATTGAGGAGATCCTCGACATCGCGGTCGACGTGATGACCGAGGAAGGCGTCAACGGTCTCAGCCTCGCCGAGGTGGCACGCCGCCTCGGGGTGCAGCCCCCCTCGCTCTACAAGTACTTCCCCTCCCTGATGGCCGTCTACGACGCGCTCTTCTTCCGGGGCGCGCTCGAGCACCTCGAGGTGCTGCGCCGGGGGATGTCGGGCGCCGAGCCCGGGCTCCCCGCCCTGACCGCCGGCCTCGAGGCCAGCGGTCGGTGGGCGCTCGAACACCGTGCGGTGGCCGAGCTGCTGTTCTGGCGCCCGGTCCCGAGCTTCGAGCCGTCGCCGGAAGCCTTCGCACCGAGCATGGAGATGGTCGCCCTGCAGCGCGGCGCACTCGCCGACGCGGTGGCCGCCGGCCAGCTGGGTCCCGGCGCCGACTCCGAGGAAGCCGTGTTCCTCGTGTCGACCCTGATCGTCGGCGTGCTCAGTCAGGCCTTTGCGAACGAGCCCGGCTTGCACTGGGGCGAGGGACGCTTCACCCCGTTGTTCGTGAAACTGATGCAGCTCCTGCCGGCGGCGTTCCCGCGTTCCGGCTCGCGCGCCAAACCCGCCACCGGCAGGCGCATCTGATTGTTGATCGGGAATTGGCTGTCGGTGCTCGCGGGGCGCACCCGTCACGGGCGGTGTGGCGGGTGCGGTACCGTCGATGCGGGAGGGGACGCAGGTGGGACGAACGACGAGGGGGACGCTGGCCACGTTCGTGGCCGGCGCAGTGATGTGGCTGGGGCTCACGATCGGTGTGGAGCCCACCAACGCGGCGGCTGGGACGCCGGTACCGGGCGCGCCCAACTGCTCCATGTTCCCCGCTGACAACGTCTGGAACACCGACATCGCGGGATTGCCGGTCGACCCGCACAGCGCGGCCTGGATGGCCAGCATGCACAGTGCCACCACCAACCTCCATCCCGACTTCGGGCCCTCGGGCGACCCGTCCACTCCCTACGGCATGCCCTACACCGTGGTGTCCCCGTCGCATCCTCAGGTGTCCCTGGCGTTCCAGTACGCCGACGAGAGCGATCCGGGGCCGTACCCCTTCGGTGCCGACACGCCGATAGAGGGAGGACAGCAGGCCACGGGCGACCGCCACGCCATCATGGTCAACCCGGCCACGTGCACCCTCTTCGAGCTGTACGACGCGCGCTACAGCTCGTCGGGCTCGACCGCCGGTTCGGGGGCGATCTGGAACCTCGAATCCGACGCGTTGCGCCCGTCCGGGTGGACGTCTGCTGACGCAGCCGGCCTCCCGATCCTGCCCGGTCTCCTGCGCTACGACGAGGTGCAGTCCGGAGCCATCACCCACGCCATCCGGATGACGGCCCAGTCCACGGACACGTCGTTCATCTGGCCGGCGCGCCACGAGGCGGGTGCGTCGTCGAACCCCGGCCTGCCGCCGATGGGGGCACGCTTCCGGCTCAAGGCGGACTTCGACATCTCGGGCTACTCGCCTCAGGCGCAGGAGGTGCTGCGTGCCATGCAGCACTACGGGTTGATCCTGGCCGACAACGGCTCCAACTGGTACTTCGGCGGCACGGCAGACGAGAACTGGCCCATCGCCCTCGTCGACGAGCTGAAGCAGGTTCCGGCGAGCGCGTTCGAGGCCGTCGACGAGTCATCCTTGATGGTCGACCCCGACTCGGGACAGGCACGCCAGCTCGGCGCCGCGGTCAACTGCACATCACGCGCGGGGTACCGCCTGGTGGCGTCGGACGGCGGCGTGTTCTCCTTCTGCGAGCCGTTCTACGGATCGATGGGCGGCCAGCCGCTGAACGCCCCCATCGTGGGGGCGGCGGCGACACCGCGTGGCGCGGGCTACTGGGAGGTGGGCTCCGACGGGGGGATCTTCACCTTCGGCGACGCCGCATTCTCCGGCTCGACCGGGAGTCTCCATCTCAACCAGCCCGTCGTCGGCATGGCGGCGACTCCCGACGGACGCGGCTACTGGCTCGTCGCCGCCGACGGTGGCATCTTCAACTATGGCGACGCCGGCTTCTACGGCTCGACGGGGTCGCTCCACCTCAACAAACCCATCGTCGGCATGGCCGCCACGCCCGACGGGCGCGGTTACTGGCTCGTCGCCTCCGACGGTGGCATCTTCAACTATGGCGACGCCGGCTTCTACGGCTCGACGGGCTCGATCCACCTCAACAAGCCCGTCGTCGGCATGGCCGGCGACGCCAGCGGGCGCGGCTACTGGCTCGTCGCCTCCGACGGCGGGATCTTCGACTACGGCGACGCCGGGTTCGAGGGCTCGGCCGGGTCGCTGAGTCTCAACAAGCCGATCGTCGGTATGGCCCCGAGCCCGTCGGGGCACGGCTACTGGCTGGTCGGCTCCGACGGCGGCATCTTCACCTACGGCGACGCCGTCTTCCATGGTTCGACCGGCGGTCTCGCGCTGGCCGCTCCGATCATCGCCATGGGGTGACCGCTCAGCCCGCGAGCGTCCTGCGGTAGACGTTCGTCTGACGGACCTCGAAGCCCAGGCGCAGGTAGAGCCGGTTCGCCGCCGCACGGTCGGGGCGCGAGGTCAGGTCGACGGTGCGTGCGCCGAGCGCGCCCGAGTGCGCCAGCGCCGCCTCCACCAGATCGGCGGCCGCTCCGGACCCCCGAGCCGCCTCGTCGACGACCACGTCCTCGATCCAGGCCCGCACGCCGGTCGGGATCGAGAAGACGGCCAGGGTGAGCATGCCCACGATGCGGTCCCCCTCGCGCGCCACGAACAGCGTGGTGGCGGGGTCGGCAACGATGCGTTCGAGGACCTCCGCGGCTCGGCGGGGCCGACGACGACGAGAGCTGCGGGACGAGCGCGGCGACCGCGGCGCAGAGGCCGTCGTCGACCGTTGCGGCGGCCTCGACGGAGATCACGACTTCGCCGAGTCGCCCCGCCACATCGGTCGGCGCACGCTGTCGTAGAGGACCTCGCGCTGCTCACCGTTGATCGCCGCGAAGACGTGGTCACCCCAGCGCTCCGACCCCACCAGCGGCTGGGGCAGCGTCTCGCGGGTGAACCACCCGACGTCGCGCGTCTCGAGCGGGTGCGGGGCCAGCTCGCCGCCCACGGCGCGGCAGTAGAAGAGCAGCGAGTAGAGCGGGACCCGGGTGAAGCCGAGGCGCAGGCCGTCGAGGACGGCGATCAGGCGCACGGGCTCGACCAGAATGCCCGTCTCCTCCTCGACCTCCTTCACGACCACCTCGGCAGCCGAGTACCCGACGTCGCACCAGCCGGTCGGGTAGAGCCAGATGCCCGAGTCGGCACGCTGGATCAGCAGCAGCTCGCCCTTGTCGTTGCCGACGGCGGCACCGACCGCGACCTTGGGCGTCACGTAGCCGGGGACGCCCTGGCCCACGGTGTCCATCCACTCCTGCACGAGTCCGCCGGCGTGGTCGGGGTCATCGAGCCCGTCCGCCTCGGCCCGGATATCCGCCGCCACCTTGAGGATCTCCTCGAAGCGCTCCTGCTCGTAGAGGCTCTGGGTGAACCCCAGGCCGGTGCGTGCGATGGCGGACAGCGCCTCGCTCCAGCGCAACAGGGTCTTGAGGGGGACGTCGCGGTCGTTCGGGTCCACGGGCGGTGACGCTACCGCGGCCCGCCGGTTGGGCCAGAATGGTGCGTGCCCGTCAACGAGGATTGCCGCCACTACGTGATGCGGACGACGCCTGGCGGGGAACGCCTCGAGCGCTGCAAGGTGGACGCCAACGAGCCGCTGCCGTTCGCCTGCCCCGAGGGATGCGTCTTCTACGAGCCACGCCGGGTCTCCTCGGCCGGGTGGCACGTGCCCCGCACCCCCGACCAGCCCTGAGCCGCCGGCCGGTCTCGACCTCTGGGGATCGGGGTCAGCCCTCGAGCACGTCGCCGAGCAGATCCACCGTGATGCCCTCACTGCGGAGCCAATCGAGCGCCGCCTCGACCTGCGCCGCCTCGCCGTCGATCTCGCAGACAACGAAGCCACGGTGATCCTCGACGTCGGCACGGCGGATGTCCGGCTCGACGTCGAAGCGGCGCACCAACGTGGCGATCACGGCACGGCGGACCTCGGTCTCGGGGAACGTCAGCCGCACCTTGACCCGCACCTCGCTCACTGGTCCACCTCCTCGCTCACGGCCGCCTCCCCGAGCATGCGGTTCAGGCTGCCGGACCGGAAGCCTTCCAGATCCAGGGAGACGAAGGTGAAGCCCGCGGCGCGCACGGCCTCGACGACCTCGGCCCGGCGCGTCACGACTGCGCCCAGCATGTGGGGCTCGACCTCGATGCGGGCCGCCTCACCGTGGTGGCGCACGCGCAGCTGCCCGAGCCCGAGCGCGCGCAGAGCCTCCTCCGCGCTCTCGACCGCGGCGAGCCGGCCGAGCGTGACGGGCGTGCCGTAGGGCAGGCGCGAGGCGAGGCACGCGGCGGCAGGTTTGTCCCAGGTGCGCAGGCCGAGCGCGCGCGACCAGTGCCGGATGTCGTCCTTCGTGAAGCCGGCGTCGACCAGCGGGAAGGCGGCGCCGGCGGCCGCGGCGGCGGCCTGGCCGGGGCGGTGGTCGCCCAGGTCGCTGACGTTCACCCCGAGGACGACGGTGGCGCCCTCCGCGTCGGCGAGCGGGCCCAGCGCGTCCATGAGGGCCGTCTTGCAGCGGGCGCAGCGGTCGGGCCCGTTGGCGACGTAGGCCGCGTCCTCCATCTCGTCGGTGGGCACGCCCACCCAGCGCAGGTCCCATTCGCCCGCCAGTTCGCGGCACTCGTGCTCCTCGGCGCCGGCCAGTGAGGGCGAGAGCGCGGTGGCGCACAGCACCGACGGGCGGCCCAGCGTGTCGTGCGCCACCTTGGCCAGCAGCGACGAGTCGGCGCCCCCGCTGAAGGCGACCACGACGCGACCGAGCCGGCGCAGTGCATCCCTGAGGTCGTCGAGGGAGGCGGTCGGGGACGCCACGGCGGTCGGGGTGGTCAACGTCGTCCTCAGACGCCCAGGGCGGCCAGGACGTCGTCGAGGGTCCCGACCATGCCGGTGAAGAAGGGTCCGAACTCGGCGTAGAGGGCGGACGCCTCGTCGAAGCGCATCTCGTAGACGCAGTCCTTGAGGTCGTCGGGATGGGTCCCGAACAGGGTCACACCCCACTCGTAGTCGTCGAGGCCGGTGGAGTCGGTGATGACCTGGACCACCCGTCCGTGGAAGGTCCGGCCCACCTTGCCGTGTCCCATCATCAGCTCCTTGCGAGCGTCGAAGGGGAGCGTGTACCAGTTGTGCGCCTCGTCCCGACGCTTGCTCATCGGGTAGAAGCAGAAGGCGGTCTTGCCGTCGGGCGGCAGCTGCGGGAAGAGACGGGCCTGGCGCATCTCCTCGGGGACACCGGCGGCGTACTCGGAGATCGCGGTCAGCGAGACGTACGACGCCGTGGGGACGAGTCCGGCCCCGGTCACCTCGGTCTGGAGGAGGCGCAGCCGCCAGACGTCGGGGCCGAGCACCATGAGCCCCAGGTCGGCCTTGTGGCCGAGCAGCGCAGCCGGGACCACCTGGTAGCCGTCGGCCTCGGCCGCACTGACCGCCTTGCGCAGCGCGTTGGCGTCGAAGTCGGGTCCCAGCCGGCCAAAGAGGTGGAGGACCCCCCAGCCGGTCGTCGGGGTCAGAGCCACGCCGTCAGTGTAGAGAAGCCCTGGTGCGGGAATACACAGTGCGCCCGGCCGTAGGGCCGGGCGCACTGGTCAGCCTCGGTTGGGGGTGAGGCGGTTCCCAGTGTCATCCCACGCTGTTGCAACACCGTGGCATCCGGGTGACACCTCGCCCCCTGCAGCCTCGAGAGGGCCGTCCCCCCTGAAGAGGGCCGTGTCCTCCCTGAAGAGGGCCGTTTAGTAGTCGTCCATGCCGCCGCCGGGCATGGCGGGGGCGTCTTCCTCGGGCTTGTCGACGATGACGGCCTCGGTCGTCAGGAACAGGGCGGCGATGGAGGCCGCGTTCTGCAGGGCCGAGCGGGTGACCTTGGCGGCATCGATCACACCGGCCTTGAACAGGTCCTCGTACTCGCCGGTGGCCGCGTTGAGGCCGTGGGCGCCCTTGAGGCCGCGCACCTTCTCAATGACCACGCCACCCTCCATGCCGGCGTTGACCGCAATCTGCTTGAGGGGCTCCTCGACGGCCCGGGCCACGATGCGGGCACCGGTGGCCTCGTCGTTGTCGAGCTTCTCGGCCCGCTCCAGGATGGCCGTCTGCGCGCGCAGCAGAGCGACGCCCCCGCCGGGGACCACGCCCTCTTCGATCGCGGCCTTGGTCGTGGACACGGCGTCCTCGATCCGGTGCTTCTTCTCCTTGAGCTCCACCTCGGTGGCGGCCCCGACCTTGATCACGGCCACCCCGCCGGACAGCTTGGCCAGCCGCTCCTGCAGCTTCTCCCGGTCGTAGTCCGAGTCGGTGTTGTCGATCTCGGTCTTGATCTGGTTGATGCGGCCCTTGATGTCGCTCTCGGTGCCACCACCCTCGACGATGGTGGTCTCGTCCTTGGTCACGACGACCTTGCGGGCAGTGCCCAGCAGGTCGAGGGTCACGTTCTCCAGCTTGAGGCCGACCTCCTCGGTGACGACCTGACCGCCGCTCAGGATGGCGATGTCCTGCAGCATGGCCTTGCGGCGCTCGCCGAAACCGGGGGCCTTGACGGCGACCGAGCGGAACGTGCCGCGGATCTTGTTGACCACCAGCGTGGCCAGCGCCTCGCCCTCGACGTCCTCGGCGATGATCAGCAGCGGCTTGCCGCTCTGCATGATCTTCTCGAGCACGGGGAGCAGGTCGCGCACGGCCGTGATCTTGGAGCCCACCAGCAGGAGGTAGGCGTCTTCGAGCACCGCCTCCATGCGCTCGGGGTCGGTCACGAAGTAGGGGGCGATGTACCCCTTGTCGAAGCGCATGCCCTCGACGAGGTCCATGTCCATGCCGAAGGTCTGGGACTCCTCGACGGTGATGACACCGTCGCGGCCGACCTTGTCGATCGCCTCGGAGATCATCTCGCCGATCTCGCTGTCGGCGGCCGAGATGGAGGCCACCTGGGCGATCTGGGCCTTGGACTCGGTCTCCTTGGCGATGCCGTGGATGGAGCTCACCGCCGTCTCGACGGCGGCCTCGATCCCGCGCTTGAGCGACATGGGGTTGGCGCCGGCGGCCACGTTGCGCAGGCCCTCGCGGACCATGGCCCAGGCCAGCACGGTCGCCGTCGTCGTGCCGTCACCGGCCACGTCGTCGGTCTTCTTGGCGACTTCCTTGACCAGCTCGGCACCGATCTTCTCGAAGGGGTCCTCGAGGTCGATCTCCTTGGCGATCGAGACGCCGTCGTTGGTGATGGTCGGGGCGCCCCACTTCTTGTCGAGCACCACGTTGCGCCCCTTGGGGCCCAGGGTGACGCGGACCGCGTCCGCCAGCTTGTTCATGCCGGTTTCCAGGCCGCGGCGGGCTTCCTCCTGGAAGTGGATGATCTTGGCCATCTGGTCTATTCCTCCATTAGCACTCTCGTCTTGTGAGTGCTAATGAAACCACCTCCCGGCCCCGAGCGCAAGGGCGGACCCGGGCCCCGGCATCCCGAGGCGCCCCGAGGCGCCCCGAGGCGGCCTGACCAGCGGCCTGATCAGCGGCGATGCTCCTGCGGAGACCGCCGCCGCCCGGGTGCTAACCCATCCTGTTTAGAGTCTGGGGAACCGCCGCCGGCCGCCCACGCACCTGTTCCGACCCGGGCGTCAGCCCACTGGCCCCCCGGGCCAACCCGGGGCGTCAGCCCCCGGCGACGGCGGGGACGATGGAGAGCGTCTGGCCGGGCGTGACGGGCGTGGCCAGGCCGTCGAGGAAGCGGACGTCCTCGTCGGCCAGGAAGACGTTGACGAAGCGGCGCAGGGCCCCCGACTCGTCGAAGAGCCGATCCGCGAACCCGGGATGGGCGGCGTCGAGGGCCTTGAGGGCCTCGCCCACGGTGGCGCCCTCGACCTCCACCTCGCCGGCGCCGCCGGTCAGGGTGCGCAGCTGGGTGGGGATGCGGACGGTCAGGCTCATCGGGACGGCTCCTCGGTCAATGGGCCTCCCTCGACGTCCACGACGGCGTCGAAGGCGGCCAGGGTGGGGGCGATGGTCGCCGAAGGGCCCGAGCCGATGGAGCCGGTGAGGGCTTCGACGGTCTTGAGCCCGTGCCCGGTGACGAGGGCCACGACCCGCTCGTCGGGGCGGATGGCCCCGGAGGCGGCGAGCTTGCCCAAGGTGGCGATCGTCACCCCGCCGGCGGTCTCGGCGAAGATGCCCTCGGTGCGGGCGAGCAGCCCGATCGCCTCGACCACCTCTTCGTCGGTGACGGCGGCGCACGAGCCGCCGGTGCGCCGCATCACCTCGAGGGCGTACCAGCCGTCGGCCGGGTTGCCGATGGCCAGCGACTTGGCGATCGTCTTGGGCTTGACCGGCCGGATGGCGTCGGAACCCTGCAGGAAGGCCGTCGCCACCGGCGAGCACCCCTCGGCCTGGGCGCCCGAGATGCGCACGTTGGGCGCCTCGGGCAGGAGCCCCACGGTGCCGAGCTCGGCGAACCCCTTGGCCACCTTGGTCAGCTGGCTCCCGGAGCCGATGGGCACGACGACGTGGTCGGGCGCCTGCCAGCCGAGCTGCTCGGCGATCTCGAAGGCCAGTGTCTTGGAGCCCTCGGCGTAGTAGGTGCGCACGTTGACGTTGACGAAGGCCCATGTCGGGCGCTCGCTGGTCAGCTCGGCGCAGAGCCGGTTCACGTCGTCGTAGGTCCCATCCACCGCGATGACCGTCCCGCCGTAGACCGCCGTCATGGTGACCTTGGCCGCCTCGAGGTCGTGCGGGATGAGGACGACCGAATCGAGCCCGGCCCGGGCCGCATGCGCCGCCACCGAGTTCGCGAGGTTGCCCGTTGACGCGCAGGCGGCCACCTTGAAGCCGAGCTGGCGCGCCTTGGTCAGGGCCACCGAGACGACCCGATCCTTGAACGATCCGGTCGGGTTGGCGGTGTCGTCCTTGATCCACAGCTCGCCCAGGCCGAGTTCGGCGGCGAGGCGGTCGGCGCGCACGAGCGGGGTGAAGCCCGCGCCGAGGTCCACCGGGGACTCGTCGTCGACCGGGAGCAGGTCCCGGTAGCGCCAGATGGTGCGGGGCCCGGCCTCAATGCGCTCCCGGCTGATCGTCGCCGCGATCCGCTCGTAGTCGTAGGCGACCTCGAGCGGCCCGAAGCAGTAGTCGCAGACGTGCAGGGCCTCGGCTGGGAAGGCACGCTGACATTCACGACAACGCAGCCCAGTGACAAAATCGACCATCGGTCCTCCTCATCGATCGGGCATTGGCACCAGGTGCAAGTGCACTGGTTGCCGCGACATCACCGGGCCCGTCCCTCAGTCGCTCTGGATGATGGCCACCATGGTAGCCCCTCGGGCCCGACCACCTCAACGCAGCCCAAGTGCGTGAATGGCTGCTTGAATCGGAGGCGTGGCGCACACCTATCACCACAGTGACTTCCCCACTGGCCTGGTCCTGGAGGCCAAGGGACACACCAGCCGGACGGTGTCGGTCTGCATCCCGGCCCGGGACGAGGGCTCGACGGTGGGCTCGGTCGTCCGGGCCGTGGTCCAGCCCTTCCTCGGCGAGCACGGCGGCAACGGCCTGGTGGACGAGGTGATCGTGCTCAACGACGGCTCGCTCGACGACACCGCCGCGCAGGCGTTCGGCGCCGGGGCCCGCGTCGTGGCCGGGGCCGGCGGTGCCGGGGGCAAGGGCCAGGCGATGGCCGCTGCGCTGGCCGCCTCCACCGGGGACATCGTCGCGTTCTTGGATGCCGACGTGGCCAACACGACCCCCGCCTTCGTGACCGGACTGTTGGGCCCGCTGCTCACCACCGACCACGTGGCCCTGGTCAAGGGCTACTACACCCGCCCGCTCCACGGGGATCCGACGGGTGGCGGGCGGGTCACCGAGCTCGTGGCCCGCCCCGTGCTCGAGCTCCTCTTCCCCGAGCTCGCGTGGGTGCGCCAGCCGTTGGCCGGCGAGACGGCGGCCCACCGCTGGGTCTTCGAGAAGCTCGGCTTCGCCGGCGGCTACGGCGTCGAGCTCGGGCTGCTCATCGACCTGGCCCAGAACCTCGGCGTGGACCGCCTGGCCCAGGTCGACCTCGGCGAGCGCATCCATCGCAACCGGCCCCTGCACGAGCTGCGCCCCCAGGCCGTCGACGTGCTCCGGGCGGCGCTCGAGAGGGTTCCCCCGTCGTCCCTCCCCCACCAGGCGTCAGCGGGCCATGAGCGGCACCATCGTCGTCTCCAACCGCGGCCCCCTCACGTTCCGCACGGACTCCGACGGCTCGCTCGTGCCCGTGCCCGCCGGAGGGGGTCTGGCCTCGTCCCTGCAGCGGCTCCTCGCGGGCAGCGGCACGACGTGGGCCTCGGTGACGATGGGGGCGGCGGACCGCGAGGCGGTGGCCCAGGGCCTCATGACCGACGCCGGGATCGACCTCGTCCCGGTCGTGCTCGACGACGACACGTACCGCCAGGCCTACGACGTCGTGGCCAACACGACCCTGTGGTACTGCCACCACCACCTCTTCGACCTGCCCCACCGCCCCCGCTTCGACCGCCACTGGCGGGCGGCGTGGGAGGGGTACCGGGCCTACAACCGGGCCGTGGCCGACGTGGTGGCGGAGCGGGCCGCCGACGGCGACACCGTGCTCGTGCAGGACTACCACTTCTCGCTGCTGGGGCACATGCTGGCCGAGCGCCGACCCGACCTGCGATCGGTGCACTTCCTGCACACGCCGTTCGCGGCGCCCGCCATGCTCGGCGTGCTGCCCGACGCCGTGGTCACCGAGCTCCTCGACGGCATGGCCGGGTACTCGGCCTGCGGGTTCCACTGCCACGAGTGGGAGGCGGAGTTCACGGCCTGCTACGCGGCGGCCGGGCGCGCCGCGCCGGCGACGTTCGTCGCGCCGCTCGGGCCCGACGCCGGCGTGCTGGAGGAGGAGGCGGCCTCCCCCGCCTGCGCAGCGGCCGCCGACGCGTTGCGCGCCGAGGTCGGGGGCCGGCGCATCATCGCCCGGGCGGACCGCATGGAGCCCTCGAAGAACATCGTGCGGGGGATGCTGGCCTTCGAGGAGCTGCTCGAGGCCCATCCCGAGTGGCGCGGCACGGTGGTGCACGTCGCGTTCGCGTACCCCAGCCGGCAGGGGCTGGCGGAGTATCTCGCCTACGGGGCCGACGTGGTGCACACCGCCGAGCGGATCAACCACGCCTACGCGTCGGCCGCCGACGGGTGGACGCCCATCCTCCTCTCGGTCGAGGACGACCGGGCGCGTTCTCTGGCCGCGCTCACCCTGTCCGACGTCCTGCTGGTCAACCCGGTGCGCGACGGGCTCAACCTGGTGGCCAAGGAGGGCCCGCTGCTCAACACGGCCGACGGCGTGCTCGTGCTCTCGCGCCAGGCGGGGGCGTGGGAGGAGCTGTCGCTCGGCGGCCGCGGCGCGCTCGGCGTCAATCCCTTCGACGTGTCCGGCACGGCCGACGCGCTCCACGCCGCCCTCACCATGGGGGAGCCGGAGCGGGCCGAGCGGGCCGCCGCGCTGCGGGCGGCGGTGCGCGGGCGGACGTCGGCCGACTGGTGGGCCGACCAGCTGGCGGCGGCCGGTCGCGCTCAGGGCTGAGCCGCGGCGCCCGCGGAGGGGGAGGCCGACGCGGCGTCGGCCAGCGCGCGCAGCAGCGCGACCGCACCGGTCGCGCCCTCCACGGTCAGATCGGCGCGGGCGGCCACCTCGGCCGGGCTCTCGGCATCGACGGCCGCGACCCGGACCGCGCTGAGCGGGCGTCCCTCGGCGTCGGCCAGCTCCCCCACCGCCGCGAAGGCGGGCAGGTCACCGATGTCGTCTCCGAAGACGGCGGTGGCGCGCAGGCGATCCGCGTGCTCGGCGGCCAGCGCCCGCACCACCGTGCCCTTGTCCACGGGGAGCGGGGGGCGCAGCTCGCGCTCGGTCCGCCCCTCGTGCACCGCCAGGCCGCGGCGGTCGTGCTGGCGCTCGGCGAAGGCGACCACCCACTCCCTACTCTCGGGAGCGTGGCGCCAGTGCAGGGTGACCGTGAGCCCCTTGGGCTCGACGTAGACGCCCTCGGGCGCCTCGGCCCTGGCCTCGGCCACGACGTCGTCGATGACGGCGGCCCAGGTGGCGTGCTCGGCGCCGTGCAGGGCACGCTCGAGTCCGTACAGGCCGGCCAGGGTGACGCCCGCCGGGGCGCCCAGCACCTCTGCCAGGAAGGCGGTGGGCCGGCCCGACACCACCGCGACCAGTGCGAAGGGCCCGGCGAGGTCGGCCAACAGGGCCGGGACACCGGGGAGCGGCCGCGCCGCTGTGGGGTCCTCGACGATGGCGGCGAGCGTCCCGTCGAAGTCGAGGAACAGCGCGCTGCGTGCGGGTTCGGCCGCCAGCGGGCGCAAGAGCGCCGGCAGGTCCGGGGTGGCCGGCGGGTGGGGGGAGGCCGGCACACCTGCGGCGGGCTCGCCGGCGCGCCCGCCTTCGCCGGGCAACGTCAGGAGTTTGCGGCCGAGGCGAGGTCCTGCCCGATGACCACGACCACATCGGTGCCGGTGGCCCCGGTGACGGGGATGGCGGTCGTGAGCGGTTGCACCTGGCTCGACTTGACGCCGATGGTGGCGGCGACCGCCTCGGCCGCCGCCTGCATCCCGGCCGCGTAGTACACGGTCGAGGTCGTCTGGGCGGCCGTCGTGTCGAGCGGCGTCTTCATCATGTAGCCCTTGGCGCCGATGACGTTCGAATAGTGGGCCGCCAGGCCGTTGGTGCTCGTCCCGTTGGCCACCACGACGCTGACGGTGCTCGGCGACGTGGTGGTCGTCGTGGTGACGGCGCCCCGGTGCCCGCGCCGCGTGGTGGTGGTCGTCGACGCGGCCGTGGAGGCGGTGGTCGACGACCCGGCCGCACCGGCCGCGGTGGTCGACGTCGTGGTCGGCACCGTGGTCTGCGCGCTGCTCGGCGTGCCGCTCACGCTGGGGCGGGTGCCGACGGCGACCAGGATCGCCACGCCGGCCGCGAAGAGGACCAGGACGGCGGCCGCCTTGACCACGGACAGCGAACCGGACATGCCCGTCTTCGGCCGCTCCTCATCCATTCGGCGTCCAGCCTGCCCCGCCCCCTCGCCCGAAGCAAGCCTTTCCGCTGGTGGGCCCGGGAGTCAAGGCAACGGGCCTGTAGTCTGGGCCGCAGCGCCCGAGTAGCTCAGTTGGTAGAGCACTTCACTTGTAATGAAGATGTCGCGGGTTCGATTCCTGCCTCGGGCTCCCGTGCCTCGGGCTCCCGCACACTGCCTCGGGCTCCCTCGGGCTTCCTCGCCTCGGGCTCGCTCTCGGGCTCCCTTTTCCGCCGTGCCGTGACCGCCCGCACCGGCGGGTGCAGCGCGCGGTGAAGTACACGCGCGGTGAGGTAAAGAGTCGGTGCGGTGGGGTAAGGAGCCGGTGCACGGGCGCAGTGCGTCACCGATGACGGGCAGGGAGGCCTCGATGTTCTCGGAATTCAAGAAGTTCGTCCTGCGGGGCAACGTCGTCGACCTGGCCGTCGCCGTGGTGGTCGGCGTCGCGTTCGCGGCGATGGTGACGGCGTTCGTAGCCGACCTCATCACGCCGTTGATCGCCGCCATCTTCGGCAAGCCGAACTTCGGCGGCCTGTACTTCGAGGTGCACCATTCGCGGTTCAAGTACGGCTCGTTCCTCAATGCGTTGCTGTCGTTCCTGATCGTGGCGACCGTCGTCTTCTTCGCCATCGTGGTGCCGCTGGGTGCGCTGATGAAGCGGTTGAACCTGGTGCCGAAGGAGGAGCCCAAGCCCGAGACGCAGCCGTGCCCCGAGTGCCTGAGCGACATCCCGGTGGCGGCGCGGCGCTGCGCGTTCTGCACGTCGGAGGTGGCGGCTGCGGCCTAACGTCAGCCGATGCGTCAGTCGGCGGTGGTCGCGGGCGCGCGCCCGGGCGCGGTTCGGGCGGCCGTCGCCCGCTGGCGGGCGACCTCGAAACAGGCCACCGCGCCGGCAACGCCGACGTTGAGGGACGGCAGCGCGCCGTGCTGGGGGATGGCGACGACGGCATCGCAGCGCCGTCGCACCAGCGGCGCCAGCCCCTTCTCCTCGCTGCCCACGACCAAGGCGACGGGACCCTCGCCCAGCGGAAGGTCGTAGAGGGACTGCTCCACCTCCCCGGCGAGCCCGATTGACCACACCCCCAGCTCGCGCAGCTCGCTGAGGGCGGCGGGCACGCCGCCCACCACCGCGAAGGGCAAGTGCTCAATCGCCCCGGCCGCCGTCTTGGCCACCGTGGGCGACAGCCGGGCCGAGCGGTGACGCGGCAGCACGACGCCGGTGACGCCGGCGCACTCGGCGCTGCGCAACAACGCGCCCAGGTTCCGGGGATCGGTGATACCGGCTGCCACCAGGAGGAACGGCGCCGTGCCGTGCTTGTCCGGCGAGGCCAGATCCGCCAGTGCCACCGGCTCGAGCGGGCGGGCCAGGGCCAGCACCCCCTGGTGCGCCTCGGTGCGGGCCTGGGCGTTGAGCCGGGCCCAGGGCACCGTCTCGACCGGGACCCGCATCCGTCCCGCCAGCTGCTCAATCCGGTCCAGCTGCGGCGAGGCGTCCTGCTCGTCCGCGAGGAGGACGCGGCGCACCGTGCGGCGGCCGACCGCCAACAGCTCGAGGACCGCCCGGCGGCCCTCCACCTGGTCGCCGCCCAGCTCGCTGCGGACCTCGGGCCGCGATCGGGGTGACCGTGGTGCACGGGCCGACCCGACTGACCCGGCTGACCCGGCGGACCGGGTTGACCCGCCACCGTCGGGTCGGCGCGGCACCGGGCGCGGCGGCCGGCGGCTCACGCCTGCTCCATCAGGACGACGGCGAGGCAGGCGATGCCCTCGGCCCGGCCGAGCGCCCCGAGCCCTTCCGCCCGGGTCGCCTTGACCGACACCGGCGCACCGAGCACGCCGCTCAGCCGGTCCACCATGGCCGCGGTGTGGGGCGCCAGGCGGGGCGAGTCGGCGACGATGGTGCAGTCCGCGTTGGTGCAGGCGAACCCCTGCCCGGCCGCCATGCGGACCACCTCGGTGAGGAGTGCGACGCTGTCGGCCCCCTCCCACACCGGGTCCGTGTCGGGGAAGTGCCGGCCGAGGTCGCCCAGCCCGACGGCGCCGAGCACGGCATCGGCCAGCGCGTGGCACACGGCGTCGGCGTCGCTGTGTCCGCCCAGCCCGCGCGCGCCCTCGATCTCCACACCACCGAGCACGAGCGGGCGGTGCGGGTCCTCGGAGAAGGGGTGCACGTCGATTCCCTGGCCGATGCGCACGGTCAACCCCACCGCGAGGCCAGCAGGCGCTCCGCCGCTGCCAGGTCGTCCGGCGCGGTGATCTTCAGGTTGTCGGGATCGCCGGGCACGACCCGGACCGTGGCGCCCAGTGCCTCCACGAGCATGGCGTCGTCGGTCGCATCCGGTCCCGCACCGTCGTGGGCCCGGCGCAGGACGACGGCCCGGAAGGCCTGGGGCGTCTGGACGGCAACGAGATCGCTGCGCTTCAGGGTGCTCGTGACGTTGCCGGCGGCGTCCACCGCCTTGATGGTGTCACTGGGCGGGACACCGGGCACGGCTCCGTCGGCGCCGCCCTCGGTCACGGCGGCGATCACGGCGTCGAAGAGGCCGGCTGCCGCCAGCGGGCGTGCCGCGTCGTGCACCACGATCACCTCCGCGTCGAGAGGGATCGGCGCTAGCCCACAGCGGACCGAGTCGGCGCGGGTCGGGCCACCCGACACGACGGCGTCGGCTCCGTAGTGGTCCTGGGCGTCGAGCCCGGCCGGCAGCACGAGGACCACGCCGGCCGAGGAGGGCCGGCACGCCTCGACGGCCCACGCCAGCACCGGCCGCCCGCCAAGCGTGGAGAACTGCTTCATGTCGCCGAAGCGCCGTCCCGCGCCACCGGCCACGACGATGGACCACACCTTCGCCACCTTCGCCCCCTTCGCCACGGCGGGTCCGGGCCGGGCGATCAGGTCAGCGCGTCGTTCAGACGCTCTTCGGCCGTCTCCTCGTCCACGTTGAGGGCGAAGGTCAGCTCGGACACCAAGATCTGGCGCGCCCGCTGCAGCATGCGCTTCTCGCCGGCAGAGAGACCCTTGTCCTTGTCCCGGATGGAGAGGTTTCGCACCACCTCGGCCACCTGGTAGATGTCTCCCGAGCGCAGCTTCTCGGAGTGGTTCTTGTAGCGCCGGGACCAGTTCGTCGGCATACGCGCTTCCTTCTTGCGCAGCACGGCGAAGACCTCTTCGACCTCCTCGTCGTTGATCACCTCTCGCAGGCCGACACCCTCGGTGTTGTCGGCCGGGACGTTCAGGATCAGGTCGCCGTAGGCCAGGCGCAGGACCAGGTACTCCTTCTTCTCGCCGAAGGCGACCTTGGTCTCGCGTTTCTCAATGACTGCGGCCCCGTGGTGGGGGTAGACGACTTTGTCTCCGACCTTGAAGGACACAGGCTCAGGACTCCCTTGGATGGATCGGGTGCCCGCACGGGCACACGGACGTGCGGGCGCTGCTGTTCGAAAGATTGCCGAAACGGGTCCGGGCCGTCCGACGGTGACTGACCATTTTACCAGACCGAGCCGGTTATTCGTATCGCTCGAAGATGCTCGCCTCGACCAGGCGGGCCAGGCCGTCGCGGATGTGGCGGGCCGTGGCGGCGCCAATGCCGTCGACGGACTCGAGTTCGACCGCCGAGGCGGAGAGGATCTCGGGTAGCGAGCCGAAACGCTGGACCAGGCGCTGAATCAGCGTCTCGGAGAGCTGCTGGGGCAGCCGGTGCAGGAGGCGGTACCCGTGCGGCGCCAGCTCGTTGTGCAGCTGGACGTCGGCCGTGGGCAGGTCGAGGGCTGCCACCACCTTGGGCAGGTCCATGAGGGCGTCGGGTGAGAGCGAGCGCAGCCGCGCGATTCCCTTCTCGTCGGTGTAGTCGAGCAGGACGAGGACGAGGCTTTCCTCGACGCCGGCGCTGAGCTCTTCGGTCTGGAGGTGGATGAGCCGGCCGTCGGACCCGAGCTCGACGAGGTGGCCTTCGATCTCCTCGGCAATGCGGCGGACCATCTCGCCGGGCTGCAGCACTGAGACGACGTCGCGGACCGAGACCGAGTCCTCCATTTCGAGACGGGTCAGGGTGGAGAGCGCGTCGTCGTAGCGTGCCCGGAACCGCTGCAACGTCGACAGCGCCTGGCTCGAGCGGTCGATCAGCCAACCGGCCGACTGCGTCGTGTGCTTGCGGTCGTTGCGGTAGACGGCGATGGTCGCCATCGCCTCGGAGACCGCGATCACCGGCACGTCGATCGAGCGGGCCACCCGCTCGGCCGTCCGGTGTCGGGTGCCCGTCTCGTTGGTGGGGATGGTGGCCTTGGGCATGAGGTGCACGTTGGCCCGTGCAATCCGCGAGGCGTCAGTGGCCAGGATGATGGCCCCGTCCATCTTGGCCAGCTCGGAGAGGCGCTGGGGGGTGTACTCCGCATCGAGCAGGAAGCCGCCCGTGCACACCGACAGGACGGCCGGGTCGTCGCCCACGATGATCAAGGCCCCGTGCTTCGCCTGCAGGATGCGGTCGAGGCCCTCGCGGAGCGTGGTGCCCGGCGCGATCAGCGCCAACGCGTCGTTCAGCGGTTGGCTGCCGCCGGCACCGTCGACCACCCCGGCATCGTACCCGCCGCGGTCTTCGAGCCGGCCTGTGACGTGGGCATCGAATCCGCTGTGGCCAGCGCCTCGGCCAGCGTGCGCACCCCGTGGACCACCATGCCCGAGGCGGCGGCGGCCGCCGCGGCCGCGATGCCATCGACCGCCGAGGCAGGTACCAGTGCCCTGGTGAACCCGGCGCGGTGCGCCTCGGCCAGGCGGCGGTCCACGCCCGGGACCGTGCGCACCTCCCCGGCCAGGCCGAGCTCGCCGAACACCACGAGGTCCGCCGGCACCGGTTGGCGGCGGACGACCGATGCCATGGCGAGCGCGACCGCGAGGTCGGCCGCGGGCTCGGTGACGCTGATGCCGCCGACGGCGGCGACGAAGAATTCGGCCGGCACGGGCACCTCGACCGCGGTGCGGCACGCCAGGACCGCCTTGAGCAGGTTCGCCCGGGCGGCGTCGATGCCGAGGGTGTGCGGGCGCGACGCCACTGCGCTGCCGGTGCCGGCGGCACCGGTCCCGGGCCCGAGCAGCGCCTGCACCTCGACCAGCAGGGGTCGCCTGCCTTGCAGAACCGGCACGACCACGCTGCCCGGGACGCCTGGCATGCGGTCCCCGAGCATGAGCGGGCCCGGGTCGGGAACGGCGCGCAGGCCGTCGTCGCGCATCTCGAAGATGCCCACCTCGCCGGTCGGCCCGAAGCGGTGCTTGACCGAGGTCAGGACCCGCAGCGCGTGGTGGCGGTCGCCGTCGAAGGAGAGCACCGTGTCGACGAGGTGCTCGACGGCCCGCGGGCCGGCCAGGTCGCCGTCCTTGGTCACGTGCCCCACCAGGAGGATCGGGACCCCACTGGACTTCGCCAGGCGGGTCAGGCGCTCCACGCAGGCGCGCACCTGGGCCAGGCTGCCCGCGGGCTGGGGAAGCTCCGGGTCGCTCACCGACTGGAGCGAGTCGACCACGAGGATGGCCGGGTCGTGGTGCTCGACGGCCTCCTCGATCGCCCCGACGTCGGGACCCTCGAGCGCCAGGAGATGGCGCGGCACCGACCCGATTCGCGCCGCGCGCCCGCCCACCTGCGTCAGCGACTCCTCGGCGGAGGCGAGGACGACCTCCACGCCGGTGGAGGCCACCGACAACAGCACCTGGAACAGCAGGGTGGACTTGCCGATGCCCGGGGGCCCGAAGAGGAGCGTGACCGACCCCTGGACGACGCCGCCGCCCATGACGCGGTCGAGCTCGCTGACGCCCGTGGGCAGCGGGCGGGCCCCGTCGGTCGAGACGTCGCAGAGCGCGCGGGCGGAGGCGGTGGGGGTCGTCGCCGGTGGCCGGCGGGTCCGGGCCAGCGCCGCCGCGAGCGTGTTCCACGCGCCGCAGCTGGGGCACCGTCCCACCCAGCGCAAGGACGTGGTGCCGCATGCCGAGCAGAGGTAGCCGGCGCTGCGCTCCGTCGGGTGGGCGCGGGAGCGCTCGCGGGGGGCCATGCCGGCACCCTACGGAAGGGCTGTCACACCCCGGTGTGCTGACGGTCGGCCGTGGCGGGTGTTTGCTCTCGACCTAGGCGGCCCGCTGGCGGGAGGCGCCGGGGCGACAAGGTCTCAGGAACTCTACGCAGCGCTGTTTATGGTTTTCGGAGACACCTGCGCCGGTTCGGGCATCGGCCCGGACGGGACGGGACTACTCGGCGTCGGCGCCCGCTCCGGCCAGCTCCAACGGCGGGGGCTGGATCCCCTCGATCGCCGTGAAGCTCAGCTGCGGCCCCTCGCCGTCGATGGGCGACTCCTCCACGTCGACGACGATCGTCTCGCCGACCCGGAACTCCTTCCACAGGATGCGCTCCGAGAGCGGGTCCTCGACCAGCTGCTGGATCGCCCGGCGCAGCGGCCGGGCCCCGAGCTGCGGGTCGTAGCCCTTCTCGGCCAGCAGCGTCCGGGCGGCCGGCGTCAGCTCCAGCCCGATGCCCTGGTCCGACAGCTGCTTGACGGTGCGGGACATGAGGAGGTCGACGATCTCGGTGACCTCGGCCCGCGAGAGCTCGTGGAACACGATGACCTCGTCGATCCGGTTCAGGAACTCGGGCCGGAAGTGGGCCTTGAGCGCCTCGTCCACCTTGGCCTTCATGCGCTCGTAGGTCACGGCCTCCGACGTCTTGGCGAAGCCCATGTTCGACTTCCGCAGATCGGCCGTCCCGAGGTTCGACGTCATGATCAACACCGTGTTCTTGAAGTCGACCGAACGGCCCTGGGCGTCCGTCAGGCGGCCGTCCTCGAGGATCTGCAACAGCGTGTTGAACACGTCGGGGTGCGCCTTCTCCACCTCGTCGAAGAGCACCACCGAGAACGGCTTGCGCCGGACGGCCTCGGTCAGCTGGCCGCCTTCCTCGTACCCGACGTAGCCGGGGGGCGAGCCGACCAGACGGCTCACGGTGTGCTTCTCCATGTACTCGGACATGTCGAGCTGAATCGAGCGCGTCCTCGTCGTCGAAGAGGAACTCGGCCAGTGTCTTGGCGAGCTCGGTCTTCCCGACGCCGGTGGGGCCGAGGAAGATGAACGAGCCGCTGGGGCGCTTGGGGTCCTTCAGGCCGGCCCGCGTGCGCCGGATGGCCCGCGACAGCGCCTTGAGCGCCTCCTCCTGGCCGATGACCCGCTTGTGGAGCTCTTCCTCCATGCGCAGGAGCTTGGCGGTCTCCTCCTCGGTGAGCCGGTAGACGGGGATCCCCGTCCAGGCGGCCAGCACCTCGGCGATGACCTCCTCGTCGACGACGTCGAAGGGGTCCACGCCCTCGGCGCGCAGCTCGGCCTCCTGGCTCTCCTTGCGGTCGAGGCGCTCCTTCTCCTGCTCGGCCAGCTTCTTGGCCTGCTCGAAGGCGCCCTTCTCAATGGCGGCCTCCTTGTCGGCCCGCAGGCGCGCGATCTCCTCGTCGAGCTTCTTCGCGCTCGGCGGGACGCTCATGCGCCGGATGCGCAGGCGGCTGCCGGCCTCGTCGATGAGGTCGATCGCCTTGTCCGGGAGGTACCGGTCGGCCAGGTAGCGGTCGGCCAGGTTGGCCGCGGCAACCAGCGCCTGGTCGGTGATGCTGACGGCGTGGTGCGACTCGTAGCGGTCGCGCAGGCCCTTGAGGATGTCGATGGTGAGCGCCACCGTGGGCTGGTCCACCTTGACGGGCTGGAAGCGCCGCTCCAGGGCGGCGTCCTTCTCGAGGTGCTTGCGGTACTCGTCGATCGTCGTGGCGCCGACGGTCTGCAGCTCGCCGCGGGCCAGCATCGGCTTGAGGATGGAGGCGGCGTCGATGGCCCCCTCGGCGGCGCCCGCGCCGACCAGCGTGTGGATCTCGTCGATGAAGAGGACGATGTCGCCCCGAGTGCGGATCTCCTTGAGGACCTTCTTCAGCCGCTCCTCGAAGTCGCCGCGGTAGCGGCTGCCCGCCACGAGCGCGCCGAGGTCCAGCGTGTAGAGCTGCTTGCCCGTCAGCGTCTCGGGCACTTCGTTGGCGACGATCTGCTGGGCCAGCCCCTCGACGATGGCGGTCTTGCCGACGCCGGGCTCACCGATCAGGACGGGGTTGTTCTTGGTCCGGCGCGACAGCACCTGCATGACGCGTTCGATCTCTTTTGCACGTCCGATGACCGGGTCGAGCTTGCCGTCCCGGGCGAGTTGGGTGAGGTTGCGCCCGAACTGGTCGAGCACCGGGGAGCCCGACGGGCTGTCGCCCGAGCTGGCGCCCTGGCTCGCGCCGACCGACTCCTTGCCCTGGTTGCCCGACATGAGCTGGATGACCTGCTGGCGCACCCGTCCGAGGTCGGCCCCGAGGCTGACGAGGACGGTGGCCGCCACACCCTCGCCCTCGCGGACGAGACCGAGGAGCATGTGCTCGGTGCCGATGTAGCTGTGGCCGAGCTGCAGCGCCTCACGGAGCGAGAGCTCGAGGACCTTCTTGGCCCGAGGGGTGAACGGCGGGGACCCGCTGGGCGCGGTCCCGGCCATGCCGATCGTCTCTTCGACCTTCTCGCGAACGGCTTCGAGGGAGATCCCCAGGGACTCGAGCGCCTTGGCGGCGACCCCCTCGCCCTCGTGGATCAGCCCGAGGAGGATGTGCTCGGTTCCGATGAAGCTGTGGTTGAGCAGGCGCGCTTCCTCCTGCGCCAACACCAGCACCCTCCGTGCCCGGTCGGTGAAACGTTCGAACACCCTGACCGCCTCTCCTTGTTTCCTCTTGCTTCTCGGTCCAGTGTACCTGTGGCCTTAGTCCATCACGCCGCCACCCCCGGCACCGGGCACCTGGGGAGGAAACCACTCTACGGCCGTTTTCCTGCGCACCCGCCACCAGGCGGTTGTCGCATTTCGGTGGCCGTGCCCTAACGTTTGGGGGAGTGAACCCGACCGAGGCCCTCGGCCTCCCCCGCCTGCAAGAGGGCCTGCGGCGCGTGGAGCCCCTGCTCACCGCCTCGGTGGTGACGGGCGACGCGTTCCTCGACGAGGTGACGACCCACCTGATCGCCGCCGGCGGGAAGCGGCTGCGCCCCCTGCTCGCCCTGGCGGCGGCGACCGGCGGCGACCGGGAGCCAACCGAGGACGACCTCATGGGAGCGGTCGCCGTGGAGCTGGTCCACCTGGCGTCGCTCTACCACGACGACGTCATCGACGAGGCGACCATTCGGCGCAACGTGGAGAGCGTCAACAGCCGGTTCGGCAATCTCGTGGCCATCGTGGCCGGCGACTACCTGCTGGCCCGGAGCGCGGCCATCGCGGCCGGCCTCGGGACCGAGATCGCCGCGCTCCTCGCCGACACCCTCGGCCGCCTCTGCCAGGGCCAGGTGACCGAGGTCCGCTCGGCCTTCCAGGTCGGTCGCAGCCGGGAGGACTACGTCGCGTCCATCAGCGGCAAGACCGCCGCGCTGACGGCGACGTCGTGCCGGATCGGAGCGCTCACCGGCGGCCTCCCGGCACCGGAGGTCGACGCGTGCACTGAGTTCGGGCGCTGCTTCGGCATGGTGTTCCAGATCCGCGACGACATCCTCGACATCACCGCCACCGACGGACAGCTGCAGAAGCCGGCGGGCCAGGACCTCGCCGAGGGCATCTACACCCTGCCGGCCCTGATCGCGCTCGATGATCCCGACGCGGGGCCCGACCTGCGTGCGCTGCTCGGGCAGCCCCTGGCCCAGCCCGAGCGCGACAAGGCCCGGTCCATCGTGATGACGTCCCGCGGGATCGCCGACTCGGTCGAGGAGGCGCGGTCCTACGTCGATGACGCGAAGAGTGCCGCCGCCGGGATCACGCGGCCCGACTTGCGGGCGGGGCTCTCCCGGCTGGCGGCCGAACTCCTGAGCGACCTTCCGGCTTAGCCGACGGTCGAGCCGGTGGTGCCCGCGGTGCCGGTGGTGCCGCACTTGGCGTCGATCTTGGCCAGCCGTGCGTTCAGCTTGGTCTCCCGGGCCTGCACCCTGGTGATGCGGTTGCCGATGAAGGTCGCCAGCTTGGTGTGACCCGCCGCCTTCGCCTTGGCCTCGCGGGCCTCGACCTTGGGCAGGCGGGCGTTGATCTTCGACTCCCAGTGGTGGACGCGGGTCTCGACCTTGGCCGCCTTGGCGCACAGCGCCGCCGACGGGGTGCCGCCGGTGGCGCTGTTGGCGGTGGCGGCACCGGCGATGCCGGCCACGCCGAAGGTCAGTGCCCCCGCGACAGCCGTCCCAGCGATGATCTTGCGAAACATGGTGTCCTCCTTGGACTTCGGTGCGCTCCGTTGCGCCCGGCCGCCTCCCGACGGCATCACTCACTCTGAGGCCCGGATGCGCGGAACCTCTAAGCGCCGTGTCAAGGATGCAACTGAATTGTAAGAAGGGCCGAAGAACAGGCCGGAATCCCCCCGGAATCCCCCGGGAAAAGCCGGGAACCCCAGCCGGTCAGCCCCGGTCCGGGCGCAGCGTCGGGAAGGCGATGACCTCGCGGATGTTGGACACGTCGCCCAGGAGCATGAGCAGCCGGTCGACCCCGAGCCCGAAGCCCGACGTCGGGGGCAACCCGTACTCGAGGGCGCGGAGATACTCCTCGTCGACGTCCGCCGACTCCTCGTCGTCGCCGGCCCGGGCCTTGGCCGCCTGCGCCTCGAAGCGGGCGCGCTGGTCATCGGGGTCGATGAGCTCGGTGAAGCCGTTGCCCAGCTCGCGCCCGGCCACCACGGGCTCGTAGCGCTCGACGAGCTCGGGCCCGTCGCGGTGACGCCTCGCCAGCGGCGAGACCTCGGCGGGGTAGTCGATCACGAACACGGGGCCCCACAGCCCGGGCTCGGTCGTCTTCTCGTAGATCTCGAGCAGGATCTTGCCGGGGCCCCACGCGTCGGCGACCTGGATGCCGACCTCTGTGGCGGCGGTGACCAGCTCCGCGCGCGGCGAGCGCACGTCGAGCGTGAGGCCGGTCGCCTCGGCCACGAGCTCGGCCATAGGGGCGCGGCGCCACGGCGTCACCAGGTCGAGGTCCCGCCCGCCGTAGCTGAGCTGCGTCGTGCCGAGCACGTCGGTGGCCAGTCCGGCCACGAGTTCCTCGAAGACGACCATGGTGTCGGTGTAGTCGGCGTAGGCCTGGTAGAGCTCGAGCGTCGTGAACTCGGGATTGTGGCGGGGCGAGATGCCCTCGTTGCGGAAGCTGCGACCGATCTCGAACACCTTGTCGAAGCCGCCGACGACGAGGCGCTTGAGGTAGAGCTCGGGCGCCACCCGGAGGAAGAGGTCGATGTCGAGCGTGTTGTGGTGCGTGACGAACGGGCGCGCCGTGGCGCCGCCGGCGATCGGGTGCAGGAGCGGCGTCTCCACCTCGACGAAGCCCCGGTCCCACAGGCGCTGGCGCATGTGGCGCACGACGTCGCTGCGCAGCCGCAGCAGCTGGCGGCTGCGCTCGTTGGCCCACAGGTCGACCTCGCGCTGGCGGTACCGCGTCTCGATGTCGCTCACGCCGCGCCACTTGTCGCCGAAATTCCGGCGCGCCTCGGCCAGCAGCTGCCACTCCTTGACCTTGACCGAGAGCTCGCCGCGCCGGGTCCGCAGCACTTCACCCACCACGCCGATCCAGTCGCCCAGGTTCAACTTCACGAACTCGTCGAAGCGCTCCGTCTCCGCGGCGCGCGCGAACAGCTGCACCGACCCCGACGCGTCGCGCAGCTCGGCGAAGGCCGCTTTGCCCTGATCGCGCAGGAGCATGACCCGGCCGGCCACCCCGACGGTGACGCCGGACTCCTCACCGGGGGCGAGCGACGACCAGGCGTCGACCACGGCCGCGGCGTCGTGGGTGCGCTCGAAGCGGTACGGGACGTCCCGAATGGACTCGGTCATGGCGGGCTCGGTCGTCGATCCTCGGTCAGGAGTCGACGTTGCGCTCGTACACGATGCGCAGGCCGTGCAGGGTCAGCCAGGGCTCCACGTGCTCAATCGTGTCCGAATACGGCGCGATGAGCGAACTGAACCCGCCGGTGGCGACCACGGTGGACGGGCCGAGCTCCTCCATGAAGCGCCGGGCCAACGCGTCGACCAGGCCGGCGAAGCCGTAGAGCGTGCCCGACTCGATCGACTCCACCGTCGACCGCCCGATCACGCTGCGGGGCTCGACGAGCTCGACCCTGCGCAGTGCGGCGGCCTGCTGGTAGAGGGCATCGAGGCTGATGGCCACCCCGGGCGTGATGGCGCCGCCGAGATACTCCCCCTTGGCGCTGACCGCCTCCACCGTCGTCGCCGTGCCCATGTCCACGACCACACAGGGCCCGCCATAGAGGTCGTACGCCCCGACGGCGTCGGCGATGCGGTCCGCCCCGACCTCCTTGGGGTTGTCGTAGAGGATGGGCATCCCGCTCTTGGTGCCGGGCCCGAGCACGACGCAGGGCACCGCGCCAAACCAGCGGCTGGCCATTTGACGCAGCTCGCCCGTCACGTTCGGCACCGACGAGCTGACGGCGATGCCCGTCACCGACGAGGTGATGTCGAGGCCCTCCAGGTCGAGCAGCTGGGTGAGCAGGACGGCGTGCTCGTCGGGGGTGCGGGTCGGAACGGTGGAGAGGCGCCAGTGGTGCGTCAGGCCGCGTGGCGCGGTGGGGTCGTGCTCGGTCCCGATCCCGACGCCGACGTTCTCGTCGGGCGACGGCATCTCGCCGTCGTCGCGGGCGTAGAGCCCGATCACCGTCTCGGTGTTGCCGACGTCAATGGCGAGGAGCACTGCGCACCTCTCCCCGCGGCGCGGCGTCCCCGTCGGCTCCGGTCCAGATCACATCGAGCCCGAGGTCGAGCACCGGGGCCGAGTGGGTCAGGGCGCCGACGGAAATCCGGTCGGGGCCCGCCGCCGCGTAGGCGCCGATGGTGGAGAGCGTCACACCGCCGGAGACCTCGGTCAGGATCGGGCCCGGCGCATCCAGCTGCGCCACGGCGATGGCCTCGACGACCGTCCCGGGGTCCATGTTGTCCAACAGGACGGCGTCGGCGCCGGCCCGGGCCGCCTCGGCCACTTGGTCGAGTCTGTCGCACTCGATCTCGACCATGCGGCCCGGCCACAGGGCGCGGGCCCGGCCCACCGCCTCGGTGATGCTCGTGCCGGCCAGGTGGTTGTCCTTGACCAGGACCGCGTCGGAGAGCCCGCCGCGGTGGCTGGTGCCGCCGCCCGCCCGCACCGCCGCCTTCTCCAGGACCCGCAGCCCGGGCGTGGTCTTGCGGGTGTCGAGGACCTGGACCGACGGGTTGCTCTCGTGCGCCGCGGCCACGAACTGGGCGGTCAGCGTCGCGATCCCCGACAGCCGGCCGAGGAAGTTCAGCGCCGTCCGCTCGGCGGTGAGGATGGGCCGCAGCGCCCCCGTCACCTCCATGATCGTCTGCCCCGCCGACACCTCGGTCCCGTCCACGGCGTGCCACACCAGCGTGAGGGTGGGGTCGACGCGCCGGTAGGTCTCCGCCGCGCACTCGCACCCGGCGATCACGCCGCCGTGACGGGCGCGCAACGCAAAGTGCGCCGTGGCGTCGGGCGGCACGAGTGCCGCGGTCAGGTCACCATCGGGGCCGAGGTCCTCGGCCAGCGCCCGGTCCACGGCGTCGGCCACGGCCCGGGAGTACGCACTCGCCTCGTCGGGCGCGCCCTCGTTCACCGACCGCTCCGCGCCGGAACGCTGCCGTGGACGAGCCGCCGGCGCCACGACGGGTCCGTGTCGGGGTACTCGCGCCGCGCGTGGGCGCCACGGCTCTCGGTGCGCGCCAGCGCGGAGGCCAGCAGCGCGCCGGCCAGCTCCAGCAGGTTGGCCAGCTCGCCGGCGGCGGCGGAGGCGGGCCGACCGCCCAGGAGCGCCGCGACGTCGTCGACGGCGGCGCGGGCACCATCCAGCGACTCGGCGTCGCGCACGACGCCGGCGCCCCGGGTCATGGCCCGCTGCAGGATGTCGCGTTGCTTGGTCACGTCGACGTCGGCCAACCGGTCCCCGCCTCGCTGCCGGGCCGGGCGCCGCTCCAGCACCGTGCAGCCGATGCCGTCGATCGGCTCCGGGCCGAGCACCGCCCGCAACGCGCCGCTCGGCTCCGCTGCCCCCACACCCGACGAAATGCGCTCGGCCAGACGCGCCCCGAAGACCATCCCCTCGAGGAGCGAGTTGGAGGCCAGCCGGTTGGCCCCGTGCACACCGGTGCAGGCCACCTCGCCCACCGCCCACAGCCCCGGGAGGGCCGTCGCCCCCCAGAGGTCGGTGACGACCCCGCCCGAGAGGTGGTGCGCCGCCGGCGCGATGGGGAGCCAGTCGTGCTGGGGGTCGAGCCCGATGGAGGACAGCGATGCCGCGATGGTCGGGAAGCGCTGGGAGAAGCGTTCCAGCCGGGTGGCGTCCAGCCAGAGGTGCTCGACGCCCTGCTCTGCCATGCGGGCCGCCATGGCCCGGCTGACCACGTCGCGGCGTGCCAGCTCGTCGACGAAGCGCTCGCCGTCCCGGTCGCGCAGGATGGCGCCGTGGCCGCGCAGCGCCTCGGAGAGCAGTGGCCGGGGCATGGCCGGATGGTGCAGCGCGGTCGGGTGGAACTGGACGAACTCCACGTCGGCCGTCGGCACCCCGGCGCGCAGCGCCATCGCGATGCCGTCGCCGGTGGACTCGGGGGGGTTGGTGGTCACCGAGAAGAGCTGCCCGGCCCCGCCCGTGGCGAGCACCACGTGATCGGCGCGCACCGCCACCGGTTCCGGGCCGACTCCGGGCGCGAGCGCGGTCACGCCGACACAGCGCCCGCCCTCGGTGAGCAGGTCGAGGGCGAACCAGCCCTCGAGCACGGCGCTGGCGGAGCTGTAGGTGGCGTCGACGAGGGCGCGCTCGACCTCGGCGCCCGTCGCGGCGCCGCCGGCGTGCACCACCCGCGGGCGGGAGTGGCCTCCCTCGCGAGCGAGCGCCAGGAGCCCGCTGGCCTCGCGGTCGAACTCGACGCCGAGCGCGATCAGCTCGTGCACCCGTCCGGGGCCCTCCCCGACCAGGATGCGCACCGCCTCCTCGTCGCACAGTCCCGCGCCGGCGGCCAGCGTGTCGGCGAGATGCAGGTCCGTCGAGTCCTCGTCGCCCCCGAGCACGGCGGCCACGCCTCCTTGGGCCCAGCGCGTCGCCGACTGCGACAGCGCGCCCTTGGTCAGGACGCCGAGCGACCGGGTCGGCGCGCCGGGGCCGGCCAGACGCACCGCAGCCGACAGGCCGGCGACGCCGCTGCCCAGGACCAGGACGTCGAAGGGTCCCGGCGGGGCGCCTCCACTCACGCCGGTTCGGTCAGCGTGAGCTCGGCGTCGAGGCGCGCGGAAGATTCGTCGATCACCCGGTTGCGCCCGTCCACGTGCACGACGCGGGGCACGTACGCGTCGAGCTCCTCCCGCTCGTAGTCCGCGTAGGTGATGATGATCACCTTGTCGCCCGGCGCCACCAGCCGCGCCGCGGCACCGTTCAGGCAGATCTGCCCCCGTTCACCCTCGATGGCGTACGTCTCGAAGCGCGCACCATTGTCGATGTCGAGCACGGCCACCTGCTCGTAGGGGAGGATGTCGGCCAGGGCCATCAGCTCGGTGTCGATGGAGACGGAGCCCACGTAATTGAGGTTGGCCCCGGTCACCGTGGCCCGGTGGATCTTCGACTTCATCATGCGGCGGCGCATCGCTCAACCGATCCTTTCGAGCTGGCGGACCCGTCGGGCCCCGGGTGCGGCACGGTCGTGGTCGGCCGCCTCCGCGGCGACGCTGTTGTCGATGAGGCGGACGGGGCCCACCTGGCCCGCGATCAGCAGGCGGACGGCCGCCGGGTCCCCCAGATCGCCGGCTTCCTCCAGGGTGATGGCGTCGACCGCGACGGCATAGTCGAGCCCGACCAGGGGCTCGGTGGCGACGACGGCTCGCATGGCCCGCGCGACGGCGGCTCCGGAGCGCTCCCCGGCGTCAACGGCGGCACGGCCGGCGGCCAGGGCCCGCGAGAGCACGGTCGCCGCCGCCCGCTCGCCGGCGGCGAGCCTGACGTTGCGGCTGGAGAGGGCCAGGCCATCGGCCTCCCGCACGATCGGGCAACCCACCACCTCGACCGGCAGCGCCAGGTCGAGCACCATCTGCCGCACAACGGCGAGCTGCTGGAAGTCCTTCAGTCCGAAGTAGGCCCGGCAGGGGCCGGCGATGGAGAACAGCTTCGAGACCACGGTGGCGACCCCGTCGAAGTGGCCCGGGCGTGACGCGCCCTCCCAGAGGTCGCTGACTCCGCGCACCGACACCGTGGTCGGCGGCGGGGCGGGCCAGGACGGGTACATCTCGGGCACCGTCGGCACGAAGACGAGATCGGCGCCGGCCTCGGCACAGACGAGCAGGTCGCGCTCGAGCGTCCTCGGGTAGCAGGCGATGTCCTCGGGGTCGCCGAACTGCAGCGGGTTCACGAAGATGCTGACCGCGACCACGTCGCACTCGCGGCGGGCCCGGGCCACCAGCGAGATGTGCCCGTCGTGCAGCGCACCCATCGTGGGCACCAGCCCCACGGTGCAACCGGCCGCACGTGCCCACTCCAGCGTGTCCCGGCAGGCGGCGGTCGTCTCGATGACGTCCACGATTCCCCTCACACCGCCGCCGAAACGGCTGACGCGTCCGGCGCCGCGGGAACCGGAGAGGCGGGAACGGCGCCGCCGGCAGGATGGGCGTCGCCTGCGGGAACGGCGTCGTCGGAACCGGCGAGCCGGGTCGCCAGCGCGGCACCGGCCTGGTAGCCCGGGCGCTCTTCCTCGGGCAGCGAGTCGAGGTGCCGGCTGAGCGTCGCCCAGTCCCCGCGCCGGGCCGGGCCGGTCAGGGCGGCCCGCGTCCCGAGCGAGGCCACGTCGTCGACGGCGGCGCGGGTCAGGGGCAGGAAGGAGTCGAGATCGAGGCCGACCGACGCCGCCACGCGCTCGACCTGGCCCAGCAGCGCCACGACGTGGTTGGCCGCGATGCAGGCGGCGGCGTGGTAGGCCGCCCGGTCGTCGTCGTCGACCTCGACCACCCGACCGCCCAAGGACTGGGCGATCTCGCGGGCGACCGGCGCGCCGGCGACGGCGAAGGTGACGCCCGAGCAGAGGCGGGCCGCACCCACCTCGCCATTGGGCAGCGGCACCAGCGGGTGGAACGCGGCGCGCACGGGGTGCGGCGCCAACGCGTCCAGGCCGAGGGAGCCCGAGAGGTGCACGACCGTGGTGCCCGGCGCAGGCGCGACCGCCGCCGCGACCTCCGCGACGGCGTCGTCGGGGGTGGCGATGACGAGGACGTCGACGCCCTGCGCAGCGCGCGCCACGTCGTCGTGGTGCCCGACGAACCCGGCGAACTCCCAGCCGCGCGCCGAGAGCGCGGCGGCGAGGGACGTGCCGGCCCGGCCGGGACCGATGATCCGGATGGAGTGCATCTGACCTCCTTCGGCGTTCCAGCCCCTCTCGGGTGCCGTTCGCCTACAGTCGATCTGAGAAACGTCCCCTACAGACTACCCATACGGACGACCTCGCCACCAGAGCCCCTGATCTGCCCGGGCGTCACCAGATCGGGCGCCAGGTCGGCGAGCGGCTGCACCACGAACCGGCGCTCCCACAGGCGGGGGTGCGGCACGGTGAGGTCGGCCTCGTCCACTCGCCACCCGTCGACCAGGAGGACGTCGGCATCGAGGCTGCGTGGCCCCCAGTGCACCGTGCGCACTCGGCCGGCCGCCTCCTCCAGCGCCCGGCAGCGCTCCAGGAGCGGGCGGGGGCCGTCGGTGGTCGAGAGCTCGACCACCACGTTGAGGAACGGGCTCTGGCCCTCGGGCCCGCCCACGGGCTCGGTCTCGTACAGGGGCGAGACCCCGACCACGTCGCCGCCGGAGCGCAGCCCCTCCACGGCCGCCCGCAACAGGGCCCTGCGGTCGCCCAGATTGGAGCCGAGGCCGATGAAGGCGCGCCACGGCGGGGGCTCCGGCGGCGGGGGCTCCGGCGGCTGCGCCTGCTGCGACGGCTCCGCTGGGGCCATCAGCGGGCGCGTCGCACCCGCACCCCGGTCGAGCCCACGTCGAGCGCCAGCGGCGGCCGCAGCTTGCGGACGGTCACCTCGACCGCCTCCAGGCGGGGGTCCACGATCAGGAGTGCGCTGGCCAGCCGGCCGGCGAGGGCCTCGAGCAGCCGGTAGGACCGCCCGCCGACGACGTCGGCCGCCGCCTGGGCCAGCTCGCCGTAGTCCACCGTGTCGGCCAGGTCGTCGCTCTGCTGTGCGGCCTCCATGTCCACCCAGGCGACGATGTCGAGCGAGAAGGGTTGCGCCCGTTCGCGCTCCTCCGGGAGCACGCCGTGGGTCCCCGTCACCCGCAGGTCACGGATCTCGATGCGGTCGCTCACGTCACCTGGCCGCGCGTCGGCATGCCCTCCAGCTCCGCCAGCAGCTCGCGGCCCGGCTCGCCCATCGCATGCCCACACACGTGCTCGACCAACGCCACGGCCTGGGGCTGGCTGGCGATGCGCTTCGACCAGACCAGGTACCCGGCGACCACCCCCATGACCCGATCACCCAGCTCGTCCTGGTGGACCAGGATGCGCAGGCCGGCGGCCAGCGAGTCGTCGATGTCCCGGTAGCACGACGCCAAGACGGGTCGCGGGTCCCCGGTGCGCTCCAGGGGGTAGTGCGCCCAGGCCAGGCCCTCCTCCTCGTAGGCGGCCAGGTTGTGGGGGGAGGTCAGCAACGAGATCACGCGGCCGAACCCCTGGACCCGCAGCCAGATGATCTCCTCTTGCCGCCGCACCCGGCGGTGGTTGACCGAGAACCCGCCGGGCCGCTCGCTGACCCCCAGGTGGTCCTTGATCACCCAAGTGAAGTTGCGGGGCGGGATGCCGGCGGCCCACTTGCCCTTCATGCGGCAGGACCATACAGCCGGGCCACCTGGACCGTCGCCGCCACGTCGTGGACGCGAACCATGCCCGCCCCCGCCACCATCGCCGCGGCCGCCGTGGCCAGCGATCCCTCCAACCGGTCCGCGACCGGCGCCGGGTCCGCCTGGTCCGTCGCGGCGCCGGCCGCCAGAACGCCGAGAAAGCGCTTTCGGCTGGCTCCCACCAGGACCCCGGCGCACCCGGCGGCTGCGGCGGCGCCGACCAACCCGGGCAGGTGGCGGAGCAGCGAGAGGTTGTGGGCCATCGTCTTGCCGAAGCCGATGCCCGGGTCGACCCAGACCTCGGCCACCCCGGCATCGCGGGCCCGCCGGGCCCGCTCGAGCACGAAGGCGTGCACCTCGGCCACCACGTCGTCGTAGCGCGGGTCCTCCTGCATGGTGCGGGGCAGGCCCTGCATGTGCATGGCCACCCACCCGGCGCCGGTCGCCGCGGCCACCTCCCACAGCGAGGCGGAGATGTCGTTGACGAGGCTGGCACCGGCGGCCACCGCCGCCTCCGCCACCTCGCGCTTGACCGTGTCGACCGAGACCCGGACGGACGGACCGCCGGCGCCGCCGGCGACTGCCGCGCGCGCCAGCGCCTCGACCACCGGGACGACGCGGGCCAGCTCGACTTCGGTGGGGACGGGCTCGGCCCCGGGGCGCGACGACTCCCCGCCCACGTCAATCAGGTCGGCGCCCTCCTCCATCATCTCGATGCCGCGGGCCGTCGCCTGCTCGAAGGTGTCGTAGAGCCCCCCGTCGGAGAAGGAGTCCGGCGTGACGTTGAGGACCCCCATCACGAGCGGCCTCCCGGAAGCGGGGGGCGGCCCCACCGCCGTCAGTGGCCCCGGATGAACTGCATCGCCTCCGCGCGCGTGGCGACGTCGGTGCGGAACAGCCCGCGCACCGACGAAGTGACCGTGACGGTCCCGGGCTTCTTGACGCCGCGGATCGACATGCAGAGGTGCTCGGCCTCCAGCACCACCAGCACGCCGCGGGGCGAGAGGACGTCGGCGATGGCGTCGGCGATCTGGGTCGTCATGCGCTCCTGCACCTGCAGGCGCCGGGCGTACCCGTCGACGAGGCGGGCCAGCTTCGACAGGCCGGTGATGCGCCCGTCCTCGGCCGGGATGTAGGCGACGTGTGCCTTGCCGAGGAACGGCACCAGGTGGTGCTCGCACAGGGACGCGAACGGGATGTCGCGCACCATCACCATCTCGTCGTGCTCGGCGGCGAACGTGACCTCCAGGTGGCGAGCGGGGTCGTCGTGCAGCCCCGAGAAGAGCTCCTCGTACATGGCGGCCACGCGGATCGGCGTGGCGACGAGCCCGTCGCGGGCGGGATCCTCGCCGATGGCTTCGAGCAGCTCGGCCACCGCCGCCCGCACCCGTTCGACGTCGACGCTCATCGGTCTGTCCTCATTTGCCACGTCCTCATGTGGATGACCCTCTTTCGAATTCTCGATGACGCTCACTGGAGCGTCCCCGTGTAGCGGTGGACCCCGGCCAGGTTGCGGTAGCGCTCGGCGACGTCGAGGCCGTAGCCCACCACGAACTCGGGTGGGATCATGAAGCCGACGTAGCGCAGGTCGAGATCGACCCGCTGCTCACCTTCCTTGACGAGGAGCGCGCACACCTCGACGCTCTTGGGTTGGCGGGCGTTGAGGTAGCGCCGCAGGTAATTGAGCGTCAGGCCGCTGTCGATGATGTCCTCGACGACGAGCACGTGGCGCCCGTCCAGCTCGCTGTCGAGGTCTTTGACGATGCGCACCACACCGGAGGTCTTCGTCGCGCTGCCGTAGGAGGACACGGCCATGAAGTCGACGTCGACCGGGAGGGCGATGGAACGGCACAGGTCGCTCATGAACAGCATGGCGCCCTTCAGCACGGCCACCAGAAGGGGAGGCTCGTCGGCGTAGTCGGCCGTGATCTCGGCACCCAGCTCGGCCACCCTGGCCGCCAGGCGCTTCGCGTCGACCAGGGCGGGACCCACATCGGGCTCGGCCCAGGTCGGGACGCCATCTCCGGCCTCGTCCGTCACCGGCGTGACACTACCGGGGGAGCGACCCGGCTCCACCCGGAGGCGGCCACGCGAGCGGCGCACCCGGAGCCCGCCGGCGATCTGGGTCCCGAGCGCATCCCCGCGCGCCACGGCGAGGGTGCGGTCGACCTCGCCCAGCGACGGCGGCAGGTCACCGCCGCCCGCCTCCCGCAGCCACCGGCGCACGGCCCGGCGCGCCAGAGGCCGGGCGGTGCGCGCCACGGCGCGGGCGTCGCTGGGGTCGGGCAACGCGGCCACCGCTAGGGACTCCATGAGCGCGACCTCGTCGCGCAGCACCCCGGCCTGGCGGGCCAGCAGGGGGACGGGGTCGCGCCCCGCCACGTCCGCGGACAGCGGCAGCAACTCGTGGCGGACCCGGTTGCGTGCGAAGGCGGGATCGCGGTTGCTGGCGTCGCACACGGGCACGAGGCCGGACCAGTTGCACAGCTCGTGGGTCTCGCTCCGGCGCAGGCCCAACAGCGGGTGCCGGAAGCCGGGCTCCATCCCCGCCAACCCGTCGGCGCCGGCCCCCCGCAGCAGGTTGAGCAGGATCGTCTCCGCCTGGTCGTCCATGGTGTGGCCCGTCGCCACCCCGTCGGGCAGCACGGCGAAGCGCGCCGCACGGGCGTGTGCCTCGAGGTTCGGGCCGGGGTCCAGCGACACCCGGCGGCTCTCGAAGCGCGCGCCCAGGCGCTCGGCCGCCACCGCCACCACACCCGCCTCCGCCGACGACCCGGCGCGCAGGCCGTGGTCGACGTGGATCGCGGTCACGTCGCACCCCGCCGCGGTGGCCAGGACGAGCAGCGCGAGCGAGTCGGCACCGCCCGACACCGCGCACGGCAGTACGGTCCCGGCGGGCGGGAAGGTGCACCGGGCGAGGAGGTCGGGGACGGGGGAGGCGGGTCGGGCGCCTTCCCCCTCATGCACCGGCTCGGGCCACCCAGACGGTGGGGTCGCGGATCTCCTCGAGGGTGGGCAGCCACTCGGGGCCATCCCACACCCGGGCGAGCAAGGTCGGCCCGCCGGCTTCTTCCACCGATTCGACGAAGCGCTCGCCCTCGGCGTACTGGCGCATCTTGGCATCGAGCCCGAGCAGCTTCGACATCAGCCGGGTCAGGCCCTTGGCCTGGGTGCGGCGTTCGTGCAGCACCCGGGAGAAGTGCGCCGCGCCCGGCACCTCGGCTGCGCCGGCCCGGTCCATCGTCACGTCGCCGTGGCCCTCGAGCAGGCTCATCATGCCGGAGATCTTCGACAGCGCCAGCCGCTGCTCGGGGGTGGCCAGCATGCCGACGACGCCGGCCTCCCGGGCAGGGTTGCGCCCGGATCGCAGCTCCGTGGCCACCCGGCCCAGCATCTCGGCGAAGCCGGCCGGGTCACCCGAGAGGGGCCCGAGCAGCTCGGTGACCAGGCCGACGAAGTGGTCGCGGAGCCACGGGACGGCGGTGAACTGGAGGCGGTGGGTGACCTCGTGCAGGGCGAGCCAGAGGCGGAACTGGCTCGGCGCGAAGCCGTACTGCTCCTCGACGGCCACGATGTTGGGGCCCACGTAGGACACGAGATCCTGATCCTCGGGCGCCTCGTCGTTGATGAGGAGGTCGTACTGCCCGAGCACCCGCGTGGCCATGTAGGCCAGCATCAGTCCCAGCTGGGTCCCCGCCACGGCCCGCCCCACTGCGAGCGACGGCCCGCCGAGCTTGCCCGCCCGTTTGGCCTGCAGCTCCATCAGCGCGGGGCCGACGAGGCGCTCAATGGAGCGCACGTTGGCGGCGGTCCAGCCGGGCCGGTCGGTGACCTTGGCCCGCGCCGACCCGTGCGCCGAGTGCAGTCCGGTCGCCTCGCTCACGAGCGACTCCGCGCGCGCCGTCAGCTCGTCGAACTGGCCCTGCAGGTTCGAGGAGCGGTAGGAGGCGGGCGCGGGCTTGAGGATCAGCGCGCCGGCGGCCACCCGCCGCGCCAGCGCCCAGTCGACCATGGCGGGACTGTCCACCGGCACGTCCGGGATCGCCGGGGAGACGTCAGTGGTCGCCGTGGTGCTGCCGGCTTTCTTCGTCGATCGCCTCGGCCACCCGTCGGATGAGGCTGTCGGGCACCCGGTCCTTGCAGCGGTTGGCGATCACCTTGCGCAGCTCGGCCTCGAATTCGGCGGCTCCACCACAGGGCCCGCACCAGTCCAGGTGGACCCGGATCTCCTCCCGCCGCTCCTCCGTGAGCTCGCCGTCGAGATAGTGGTAGAGCTCGTGCACCGCCTCCTCGCAGTCGACCGACGGCCCGAACAGTGCGCTGGCGTCCACCGCGGTGCTGCTCTCGGTCTCCTTGCCGCTGCCCACGTCCTCACTCATTCCCACGACCCCCGGGCACGCTCCCCACGAGGCCCCGCGCCTCTGCCACATCGTGCAACGCCTTCTGGAGTGCCTTTCTTCCCCGATGGATGCGGCTCATGACCGTCCCGATCGGGACGTCGGTGATCTCGGAGATCTCCTTGTAGCTGAAGCCCTCCACGTCGGCGAGCAGGACGGCCATGCGAAAGGCATCCGGCAGCGCCTCCAGCGCGGCCTTCACGTCGTCGTCGGTGAAGCGGTCCAGTGCCTCGTCCTCGGCCGACCGGCCGGGGTCGCTGACCCCCGAGCCGGCCAGGCGCTTGTAGAGGTAGAGGTCCTCGACGTCCTCGACGTCCGTCGTCTCGGGCCGCCGCTGGGCGGCCCGGTAGGAGTTGATGTAGGTGTTGGTGAGGATGCGGTACAGCCAGGCCCGCAGGTTGGTCCCCTCGGTGAAGGACCCGTAGGAGCGGTAGGCCTTCAGGTAGGTCTCCTGCACGAGGTCCTCGGCGTCCGCCCGGTTGCGGGTCATCCGCAGGGCGGCCGAGTACAGCCCGGGCATGAACTCCATGGCGACGTCGGTGAAGGTCGCCTGGTCTGCCATGGACCCACCCTATCCACCCGGCGATATCGTCTCCGCCGTGACCACCGCACCCGAGGCTCTCGGGATCGACCTGATGAGCGGGGCGTTCTTCGGTCGGGAGCCCCACGACGCCTTCGCCTGGATGCGGGCCAACGCCCCCGTCTACTACGACGAGCCCAACGACCTGTGGGCGGCGGCCAGCTACGCCGCCGTCAAGCAGGCCTCGGTCGACACCGAGTCCTTCTCCAATGCCGGGGGCATCCGGCCCCAATTCCCGCCGTTGCCGATGATGATCGACTTCGACGCGCCCGAGCACGTGCGGCGGCGGCGGCTGGTCTCGGAGGGCTTCACCCCCAAGAGGGTGCGCGCGCTCGAGGACAAGCTGCGCTCCGTGTGCGACTCCCTCATCGACCAGGTCTGCGCGGACGGCCATTGCGACTTCGTCCGGGACATCGCGGCGCCGCTGCCCATCATCATGATCGGCGACATGCTCGGCGTCGCCCCCGAGGACCGCGCCGACCTCCTCCGGTGGTCCGACGACATGCTCAAGGGCCAGGGGGCGCCCGACCCCTCGCTGCTCGAGAACGCCGCGACCGCGTTCGTGGAGTACTCGGCCTACATCCACCCCGTCTTCGACGAGCGGCGGGCGTCGCACAACACCGAGGACCTCGTCGGGGTGCTCTGCCACGCCGAGATCGACGGCGACTCCCTCGACGACGACTCGCTCGTGCACGAGACGCTCCTGATCCTGATCGGTGGCGACGAGACCACCCGCCACGTCATCAGCGGTGGCGTCGAGGAGCTCCTGGCCCATCCCGAGCAGGTGGCCCGGTTGTCCGCCGACCCGGCGGGGCTCATGCCCGGAGCGGTCGAGGAAATGCTGCGCTGGGTGTCGCCCATCAAGAACATGGCCCGGACGGCGACCCGCGACGTCGAGCTGGCCGGCGCGCTCATCCACGCCGGCCAGGAAGTCGTGCTGCTCTACCCGTCGGCGAACCGCGACGAGGCGGTCTTCGAACAGGCCGACATCTTCGACATTGCGCGCCAGCCCAACCCCCACATCGCGTTCGGGTTCGGGGCCCACTTCTGCCTGGGCAACCAGCTGGCCCGGCTGGAGCTGCGCGTGATGGTCGAGCGCGTGCTCGCCCGCATGCCGGACCTACGCCTGGCCACCGACCGCGCCGCGTTGCCGCGCCGGCCGGCCAACTTCATCTCCGGCCTCGAAGCCATGCCCGTCGAGTTCACCCCGAGCGCCCCTCTGGGCCTCGGCCCCGTCTGATGGCGGCCGACGGCGCGGGGCGCGACGCCATCGCGGGCTGGTCCATCCTGGTCACCGGCGGCGGCAGCGGCATCGGCCTGGCGACGGCCGAGCGCCTGGCGGCCGACGGCGCCCACGTCACCATCTGCGGGCGGACCGAGCAGAAGCTCGCAGAGGCCACCGCCCGCATCACCGCCGCCGGCTCCGCCGGCGCCACGGCGCGCTACGTGGTGGCCGACGTCACGGTCGAGGAGCAGGTGGCCGCCGCGGTGGGCGTCGCCGCCGAGGCCACGGGCCGGCTCGACGGCCTCTTCGCCTGCGCCGGGGGATCGCTGCACCTCGGGTCCGTCCTGACCGCGGAGGTGGCCGCCGTGCGCGCCACGATCGACCTCAACCTGATGGGCTCGGTGATCTGCGTCAAGCAGGGCGCCGCCGCGATGCAGGACACCGGCGGCGGCTCCATCGTCCTCATGTCCTCGGGCGCCGGGCGCTTCCCCCACCCGCACCTGTGGGCCTACGGGGTGTCGAAGGCGGGCATCTGCTTCCTGGCCGAGACGGCCGCCGAGGAGCTCGGGCCACTCGGCATCCGGGTCAACGCGGTCGCCCCCGGCATCATCGACGACGAGCTGATGGCCTTCATCACCGGCGGGGGGGCCCTGCTCGACGACTACCTCGCCCAAATGCCCCTCGGACGTGTCGGCACCGTCGAGGACGTCGCCGCGGCCGTCCGCTACCTGATCGGTCCGGGGTCCTCCTTCGTGACCGGCGAGACGCTGGGCGTCGACGGCGGGCACCACCTGCGCCGGGGCGCCGACTACTCCCTCCTCTTCGGCTAACTCAGCCCGTCGGCCCCCTCGGGCTGCCCCCCGCCCGCCCATGTGCGGCGTGGGCCCGTTTCGCCCGCCCCGGGTGCGGGGCCAGGCGGCGCTGGCGGACGTTTTCGCGAACTATCAACGGGCCCGTGGATAGTTTTCAAAACATCCCCCGGCCCGGGGACGGCCGGGACCCCCCAGTCAGCGCCCTTGCGGACACTATTCAAAATGATTACCGTTATGGTTATGAAGACCCACCTGCTCCGGCCCCTCGCCCTGCTGGCGGGCGCACTCGGCCTCGCTCTCGCCGGCCTCCCCGGGGCCGGCGCCGGCGGCGGCCGAGGCCGGCGCCGCGACGGCCGCGGCCGACGGGCCGGTCGTCCGCGTGGTGGCGGCCGAGAACTTCTGGGGCAACATCGCGAGCCAGCTGGGCGGGCACGACGTCCGGGTGACGTCGCTGATCACCGACCCCAACGCCGACCCCCACCTCTTCGAGACGGACGCGGTCGACGCCGCCACGCTCGCCCGGGCCCAGGTCGTCATCGAGAACGGTGCCGGCTACGACACCTGGATGCGGTCCCTCCTCGGCGCGGATGCCGGGCACCCGAGGATCGTGGTCGCCGCCTCGGTGCTCCACGTCGGGGGCAGCGACCCCAACCCCCACCTCTGGTACGACATCCCGCACGTGCCCGCCGTCGCGGCCGCCATCGCCGCTGCCCTCACCAAGGTCGGCGCCGCAGGACGCGCCGACCTTCCGGGCCAACCTGGCCCGCTTCGACGCCTCCCTGCGCCCGCTGAATGCGACGCTCGCCACCATCAAGAAGAACTTCCACAACGTGTCCGTCGCCTACACCGAGCGGGTGCCCGCCTACGCCCTGGCCGCGGCCGACCTCGACGTGAAGACGCCGCCCGGCTTCGCACGCTCCATCGAGGAGGGCGTCGACCCCGGCCCGGCGGACACCCTCGCCATGCAGCAGCTCATCACCAAGCACGACATCAACGTGCTCCTCTACAACGTGCAGACGGTCACGCCGGTCACGGCCCAGATGCGCGCCCTGGCGACGGCCCACGCCATCCCCGTGGTCGGCGTGTCCGAGACCATGCCGGCCGGCGCCATCTCCTACCAACGGTGGCAGCAGTCCCAGCTCACCCGCCTGCTCCACGCCCTCCGAGTCGAGCCGGAGCCCGTGACGGCGCCGCCCGTCGAGTTGCAGGGGGCGTCGGTCCGCCTGGGCCAGCGGACGCTGTGGTCCGGGCTCAATCTGGCCGTGTCCGAGGGTGAGTTCCTCGCCGTGCTGGGGCCCAACGGCACGGGCAAGACGACGCTGCTCAAGGTGCTGCTCGGCCTCGTCCCCCTCGCCGAGGGCACGGTGCGGGTGAACGGGGCGCCGCCGCGCCGCGGCAACCCCGCCCTGGGCTACGTGCCCCAGCAGCAGGCCTTCGACCGCACGCTGCCCATCCGCGGGCGCGACCTCGTGCGCTTCGGCGTGGACGGCCACCGTTGGGGCCCGCCCCGCCATGCCCGCGCCACCAAGCGGCGGGTCGACGCGGCACTCCAGGCGGTGGGTGCGGCGGACTACGCCGACGCCCCGGTCGGCCTGCTCTCGGGCGGCGAGCAGCAACGGCTGCGCATCGCCCAGGCCCTGCTCGGCGACCCGACCGTCCTCCTGTGCGACGAGCCGCTGCTGGCGCTCGACCTGGCCAGCCAGCGCGCCGTCACCCGGCTCATCGACGAGCGCCGCCGCGCCGCCGGCACACCCGTCATCTTCGTCACCCACGAGGTCAACCCCGTCCTGCCCTATGTGGACCGCATCCTGTACCTGGTGCGCGGGCGCTTCGCGATCGGTGCCCCCGCCGAGATCCTGACCAGCGAACGGCTCAGCAGCCTCTACGGGATTGAGGTCGACGTCGTCAAGGTGCGCGACCGCTACCTCGTCGTCAGCGCCGAGGACGAGCTGCCCACCGAGCCCGGCGCCCACGCCCACCACTCCCACGACCACGACCACGACCCCGGGCACGGTCACTGATGGGCATCGGCTTCTACCTCCAATTCCCCTTCGCCCAGCACGCGCTCGAGGCGGCCTTCCTCGTGGCGATCAGCTGCGGTCTGATCGGTCCCTTCGTCATCACGCGCACGATGTCCTTCGCCGTCCACGGCACGAGCGAGCTCGCCTTCACCGGCGCCGTCGCCGGACTCCTGGTGGCCGACAACCCGCTCGTTGGCGCGCTGGTCGGCGCGCTGGTGGTGGCGTCACTCATCGGGCTCCTCGGCCAGCGCGCCTCGGAGCGCGACTCGACCATCGGCGTGATCCTGGCCGCCGGGCTGGGCCTCGGAGTCTTCCTCCTCGGCTACTACCACGGCTACGCCAGCGAGGCGCTGAACATCCTCTTCGGCAACATCTTCGGCATCAGCTCGAACCAGATCCTCCTGCTCGGCGTGATCGCGATCGCGGTTGCAGTCGTCCTCGCCGCTATCTGGCGCCCGCTGCTCTTCGCCTCCGTCGACCCCGATGTCGCCCAGGCCCGCGGCGTGCGCACCGGGCTCCTCGGCATCGTCTTCCTCTTCGTGCTCGCCGTGACGGTGACCGAAGCGGCGCAGATCGTGGGCACGCTCCTGGTGCTCAGCCTGGCCATCACGCCGGCCGCCGCGGCGCAGCGCCTGAGCGCCAACCCGTTCGTCGTGACCGCACTGTCCATCGCGATGGCGGTGGCGGCGGCGGACGGGGGGCTGCTGCTCAGCTTCCAGTTCCCCACGGTCAAGCCCAGCGTGCTGATCGTCGCCCTCAGCTTCGCCTTCTACCTGGCGGCCCGCCTCGTCGGGCCCGCCGTGACGTCGGCGCGGAGGCACCGGCCGGCCGGCCCGGACCTGGCAGAGTTGGGCCGTGGCTGAGCTCGGCCAGCACACGGGCCGCACCTCGCGCCGGACCCGACAGGGTGAGGCGGTGCTCAACGTCGTGCTCGGGTCGGACAACTTCCGTAGCGCGCAGGACATCCACGCCGAGCTCCGGGCCTCCGGCGAGGCGGTCGGGCTGACCACCGTCTACCGCCACCTGGCGCTGCTCACCGACGAGGGCCGACTCGATGCGCTCCAGACCGCCGACGGCGAGCTCGTCTACCGCCGCTGCCACAGCGAGGCCCACCACCACCACGTCGTGTGCCGCGTCTGCGGGCGCGGCAGCGAGGTGGAGCTGCCGGACCTGGAGCGCTGGGCCGACGCGACGGCGAAGGCGCTCGGCTACAGCGACGTCACTCACACCGTCGAGATCTTCGGCGTGTGCGCCGACTGCCGCGCCTGAGGACGCCGGGCGAAAGGCTCAGGCCAGCCGGAAGAGCCCGGCGTCGATCACCGTCTCGCCGCGCTGGGTCTCGGTCCGGAACCGGTACGCGCCCGCGGCGCGCTCCGCGATGTCCCACAGCGAGATGGTGAGGGTGTCGCCGGGCATGGTCGGCTTGGAGAAGCGGGCCCGCATGGCGCCGAAGCGCGCCGGGTCCGAGCCGCACACCGTGTGGAGCAGCGCGCGCCCGGTGAACCCGTAGGTGCAGAGGCCGTGGAGGATGGGGCGGTCGAACCCGGCCCGCTTGGCGAACGTCGGGTCCGAGTGCAGCGGGTTGCGGTCCCCGCTCAGCCGGTAGAGCAGGGCCTGGTCGGGGACGCGTCGCGTAGGACACGACCTCGTCCGGCTCGCGCGTGGGCAGCGGCTCGGAGGCCAGCGCGCTCTCCTCGTCCCCCTCGGGGCTGCGGGGCCCACCGAAGCCACCCGCGCCGCGGATGAAGAGGGTGGTGCGGTTGGTGAAGGCCAGCTCCCCGCTGCCGGCGTGGCGCGACTCGCTCTCGAGCACGACCAGGCCGGCCGACCCCTTGTCGTACATGCCGGCCACCTTGGTGACGATCGACACCGTGCCCTCCGGCGGGACCTCTCCGTGCAGCTGAATCGCCTGCTCGCCGTGCACCAGCATGGCCGGGTCGTAGTCGCCGATCGACTCCCGGGCGCCGCCTCCCTGGCCCACGATGGTGGTGAAGGTCGGCAGGACCCGTTGGGCGATCCCGACCGAGTTCTCCGTCGTCAGGTCGAGCTCGAACCCCGTCGGATCGAGCGCCCCCGCCCCCACGCCCAGGGCGTAGAGGAGCGCGTCCTTGTGGTGCCACGACCGCTCGACGGGCTCGGAGATGGCGCCCACGGCAGCGGGGTTCAGTCCCATCGCTCGTACCTCTCTTCCGGTCCCGTCGCCGGGACTCCTCGGTCCATCTTTGACAGATTTTGATGTTACATGTGTTGATGTTATAGTTGTCAAGTGGGAGCGAACGTCCAGGCCGGAAGCACCATCGACGAGCTGGCGGCGTCGACCGGGACCACCACCCGGCGCATCCGTTCCTTCCAGACGCTCGGGCTGCTCCCCCACCCCGAGCTGCGGGGGCGCACCGGCCTCTACGGGCCCGACCACCGCGCCCGGGTCGCCGCGATCCTCCGCCTCCAGGACCGCGGCTTCTCGCTCGAGTCGCTGGGTGAGCTGTTCCGCGCCCTGACCGAGGGCCGGTCGCTGGCCGACGTCCTCGGGATCACCAAGGCCCCCAGAACGGGAGATGCGGACGGCGACGCGGCGGCGGACACGGCCGAGCTGTACGGCTTCGCCGAGCTTCAACCGGCCGGGACGCCGACGCGCCGGGGGCGGACCCGTCCACTGCTCTCCGTCGTCCCCACGACGGTGTGGGACGAGAGCGAGGCGTCATAGCTGAAGTCCCGACGGGCGCTCGATATGGTCGCGAACCGTGCCCGCGGCCGACGCCATTCCCCTGCTCCGCTGGGAGGAGGCCGGCTCGTTCGGGGCGGCCGTGGCCGTGACCACCCGGCAGGGCGGGGTCTCGGACGCGCCCTTCGACACGCTCAACCTGGGGCTCCACGTGGGCGACCGACCAGGGGACGTGGCGGCCAACCGGCGGCGCGCGGCGGCGGCCTTCGGCGTCGGTCTCCACACGATGGTCTTCGCCCACCAGGTGCACGGGTCCGCCGTCTCGGTCGTGGGCCCCGCCGACTGCGGTCGGGGCACCGAGCTCCAGGACGACGCCATCCCCGCCACCGACGTCCTGGTGACGACCGCGCCGGGAGTCACCCTCGTGATCCTGGTGGCCGACTGCCTCCCGGTCGCTCTCGTCGATCCGACGACGCGGGTCCTCGCCGTCGTGCACGCGGGGTGGCGGGGCACCGCGGCCGGGGCGGTCGCCGCGGCCGTGCGCGCCCTGGAGCGACACGGGGCGCGGCCCGAGCGGCTGCGGGCCTTCCTCGGCCCCGCCGTCGCCCCGGAGCGCTACCAGGTCGACGCAGAGGTGTGCCGTGCCCTGGCGCGCGCGGCGCGCCCCGACGCGCTCGACCCGGCCGTGACGCAGCCCGACGGGCCCGGGCACTGGCTGGTGGATCTCGTCGCCGCCAACCGCCAGCAACTGTTGCGCAGCGGCCTCACTCCCGCGCACATCGCCCACTGCGGCCTCACCACGGCCGACGAGGCCTTGTTCAGCGACCGGGCCGAGCGGCCCTGCGGGAGGTTCGGCCTCCTGGCACGGCTGTTGGACTGAGGACTCGTGGGGCCGCCCGCCCCTCGGCCGCCCCGTAGCATGGGGATGCCCGGCGTCCGGGCGACCGCCCACCCGCATGCCTCCTCCCGACCAATTCCGCCACGACGGCTTCGTCATTGACGCGGGCCTGTCGTCGGTGACCTGCCACTACTCCACCGCCACCCACGCCTTCACCGAGCGCTTCACCTTCGAGCCCGGCGGGGACTGGGACGACCCCGCCGTCCGCTCCGCCGCGCGCATCCTGTACCTGCTGGCGGGCGTGTCGTACTACAAGACGACCGCCGCCCCGGTCGTCGACCTGGGCGAGCTCCCCACCACGGCGGCGGAGCGAGCCTTCCTCACCGGCTACTACGCGCACGGGCTCGCGGAGTTCGCCTACCGCAACGGCATCGACCTGCGCGGCCTGCAGGTGACCGGTCCCGACGCAGCCCCGGCGGGTGCGGTGCCCTACGAGCCCGAACCGGGCCGGCCACTGATCCCCTTCGGTGGCGGCATCGACTCCATCGTGACGGTCGAGTCCCTCTCGGGCGACCACCCTCAGAGCGCCCTGTGCGTGGTCCACCCTCCGGGCGACCGCTTCGCCGCCATAGAGGACGCGGCGGCGGTGACCGGGCTGCCCGTGGTGCGGGTCGCCCGCGCCATCGACCCGCTGGTGCGCCGCTCGGCCGAGCTGGGGTTCCTGAACGGGCACGTGCCGGTGACCGCCGTGATCACCGCCGCCGCTGTCGTGGCCGCGGTGCTCGATCGGCGCGACGCCGTCGTGCTCTCCAACGAGTGGTCGGCCTCGGCCCCGACGCTGGTGGTCGACGGCCACCCGGTGAACCATCAGTGGTCCAAGGGCGAGGAGTTCGAGCGTGGCTTCGCCGAGCTCGTCCTCGGCGCGCTGGGTCCCGGCCTCTCTGTGTTCTCCTACCTCCGCCCGCGCACGGAGCTGTGGGTCTCGAGGGAATTCGCCCGACTCGACGACTACCACCGCGCCTTCCGCAGCTGTAACCGCGCCTTCCACCAGGACCCGGCCCAGCGCCTCGACCACTGGTGCGGCCGCTGTGACAAGTGCTGCTTCATCGACCTCGTGTTGGCTCCTTTCATGGAGCGATCCGAACTGGCCACGGTGTTCGGCGGCGACGAGCCCCTGGAGAGCCGGGACAACGCGCAACGCTTTCGGTCCCTGGTGGGCCTGGGAGCCGACAGCAAACCCTTCGAGTGCGTCGGTGACCTCGACGAGTGCCGGGCCGCCGCCCTCGTCGCCGGGCAACGGGTCGACCGGACCGGCAGCGCGCTGCTCCGTCAGCTGCGCGACGAGCTGACCACGGCCATGCCCGGAGCGAGCATCGACGCCGCCGCCCTGCTCCAGCCGCGGGGGGCCCACTCCATCCCGGACCGCTATGCACCCGCCGATCTCCTGGTCCGCGCTCGCTGACGCGCCGGTCGGCGTCTGGGGCCTGGGCGTCGAGGGACAGGCCAGCGTCCGTCGCCTCCGCGCCATGGGCTGCGTGCCCGTGCTGGTCGACGACGCACCCGGCACGGCCGCCGTGGACGGGCTCGAGGTCCTCGGCACCGGCGCCGGGGGGCTGGACGCGCTGCTCCGCTGCGACGTCGTGGTCAAGAGCCCGGGGATCAGCCGCTACCGGCCCGAGGTGGCGCGCCTCGAGGCAGCGGGGATCGCCGTGTGCGGGGGCCTCGGCCTCTTCATGGCCGAGGCCGACCCCGCCCGGGTGGCCTGCATCACGGGGACCAAGGGCAAGAGCACGACCACCGCGCTGGCCGTCCACCTCCTGAGCGGGCTCGGCTACCGCGCCGCGGCCGGAGGCAACATCGGCCGGCCGCCCTGGGATCCCTCGCCCGAGCCGGCACCCGACTACTGGGTGATGGAGACGTCGAGCTTCCAGGTCCCCGATCTCCTCACGGCGCCCCGCGTGGTGGCCGTCACCTCGCTGGCGCCCGATCACCTCGACTGGCACGGCACGGTCGAGCGCTACTACGCCGACAAGCTCTCGCTGTGCACCAAGCCGGGCGTCGCCCACGCGCTGGCCGACGGCTCCGACGAGGTGCTGCGGGCACAGGTGGGCCAGCTCGGCCCCCATCTGCACTGGGTCGACGCGGCCGAGGTGGAGCGCGACGCGGCCTGGTCCCATGCGCTCGGGCTCCCCGGGCCTCACAACGCGCGCAACGCGTCGATCGCGCGCGCCGTGCTCGTCGCCATGGGGATCGGCGAGGCGCGCGACGACGCGCTGTTGGAGGGTGCGGCGGCGAGCTTCGACGGGCTGCCTAGCCGGTGCCATTCCCTGGGCACGGTCGACGGCGTCGAGTTCGTCGACGACGGCCTGTCCACCAACGTGCTGCCGGCCCAGGCCGCACTGCGCGCCTTCGAGGGACGGCCGATCGCGTTGCTCGTCGGTGGCCACGACCGCGGCGTCGACTACGCGCCCCTGGGCGAGACCATCGCCCGCCGGAGGGCACCCACGCTCGTCGTCACCATGCCCGACAACGGTCCGCGCATCGGGGCGGCCGTGCGCGACGCCGGCGAAGGTGGTGTGGAGGTGCTGGACGCCGCGGACCTCGATGCCGCGGTCAAGGCCGCGTTCGGGTGGGCCGCCGCCGGGGCGGTCGTGCTGCTCTCCCCCGCGGCCCCGAGCTTCGGTCTCTTCGCGGACTACCGGGAGCGGTCGGCCGCGTTCGCGGCGGCGGCGGCCCGTTGCGGTCCGCTCAGCTGAGCGGCCTCAGCCGGGCGCGACGGCCGGTGCCAGCTCCTCGCGCTCGCTGAGGAACAGCCACCACGAGTCGGCCGAGACGAGCGCCGCCACCTGCACGACGTCAGGATCGGCACCCATGTCCGCCAGGGCCTCCACCGACCAACCGGCGTGCGCCACCTCCTGGGTGCGGTGCACGTCCCAGAACCGGGTGCCCTCGGCGTCGATCCCGTAGTGCCGGCGCAGGCCGTCGGACTTCGAGGCCGCGATGTCGGCCGCCTGGACCTCATATGCGGCGACCATGGCCAGCGCCGTGGCGGGGTCGTTGGCCGCCGCCGTGCGCACGAGCGCCAGCAGGGCCGCCGTCGACGGGGTCGCGGGCGCGTCCGCGGAGGCGCCGGCCGCTCGCGCGAAGGACTCGAAGAGCTCCGCGTGGGGCTCGGGTGACCCGAGCTCGTCGGCGAGGTTGGCCTCGACCAGTTGGCGGGCCCGGCCCGTGGGCAAGGCGTCCGCGATGACCGCCAGCGTGACCGGGAGCTCGCGCTCGATGTGCCGATACTGCTCCGCGTAGGCGGCCAGCTCACCTTCGCAGAGGGTGCCGGCCTCCCAGCGACGGTAGAAGGGGTGCGTGAGCAAGTGACGCCCGACAATCGCCTCTGTCAGCACCTCGTGGATGCGTTGAGTGTGCATGCGGCACCTTATCTTCTCCTGCGGCCGGGCCCCCGGGGCGGCCGGGGACCTTCGGGCGGGGCACAATCGGGTTGTGCTCAGCCTGGTCTGCTTCCTGGTGGGCGGGCTTCTCGGCTGGGGTGCGGCACAGGGCGGGAAGAACGTCCAGCGCGTCTGGCCCATCGCGCTGCGTGTCCAGATCCTGGTCACGTCCGCTTCGCTCTCGCTGGTCGCGGCGTGGCGGCTGACCTCGGCCGGCGAGCTCGTGGGCCCGATCGCCCTGTCGGCCGGGCTGTGGCTCATGTTGGCGGCCGCCCTGGCGACGCGGGGCCGGCGCAGCGCCGGCATGGGGTCGCTCGAGGCGTGGGCGGTCAGCCCCAACAGCGGGTTCTGGGTCGTGCCGGCGGCGGCGGCCTTCGCGGGATCGACGGGGACCATGATCGCCGTCCTGGCCAACGTGATCACCACGGCCTGGCTGGCGGTCGCGGTCCACCTGATGCGCCGCGACGCCCCGTTCCGGCAGCGCCGCGCCACGTCCTGGGTCGACCAGTCCCCCGTCCTGGCGTCGCTGGTGGGGCTCCTGCTCCATGTCGTCGGGCCCGCACCGACGTGGACGGCGGACGTTCTCCTGCTGGCCGGGCCGCTGCTGGCCTTCTCCGGTGCCGCCCTGTTCATGGGCTCGGTGGTCCACCCCCACAACCTGTCCGTGCCCCGGACCGAGCACGCGATCCGCCGGTGGACGTGGCTGACCGTCATCCGGATCGCGTACTACCTCATCGTGGCGTTGGTGGCGGGCCTGGCGGGGTCGACTCCGCTGGCCGTGGTGGCGGTCCTGAGCGGCCTCAGCGCGCCGTCGTTCCAACCGGTCCAGCTGGCGGTGCTCTACGGCTACCGCTCCGAGGTCGTGGTGGCGGCGGTGCGCTGGGGGTGGCTCCTGGCCCCGCTCGGGCTCGTGGCGGCCGAGGTCGTCCGCTGACGCGGGAACGTCGGCGTCAGGCCATCTCGTCGACAGCCGCACCCGGGTAACCGGTGGGCGATGACCATCCCCGGCCTCCGGCACCACGAACCACTGCTCAGGGAGCGATCGCGGTGGGGGTGATCCGGTCGGCATCCACCCGGCGCGAGCGGAGATTGCGGTTCTTGATGCGGTTGCCGCAGACGGCCATGTCGCACCAGGCACCCCTGCCCGCATGGGAGCGGTCGTAGTAGGCCCACCGGCAGTCCGGGTTCCGGCACGCCTTGAGCCGCTGCCACGTCCCTTCGCGTTGCGCGTCGCGGATGATGAGGAGGAGCGTGGCCAGGCTGCGGGACCCTTCCTCTTGGTCGGGTCGCAGCTCCACGTTGCCCAGAGGGAGGATCACCGGGCGCAGGCGGCACCCTCGCGCCAGTGCATCCAGGGACTGGAGCGCGGAAGGATCCGGGGCGCCGCCCTCGCCGTTGCACACGAGTAGGCCCCGCACGACCTCCCGCAGCTCCCGAACCTCGTCGAGGTTCACGTCCTGGGGATCGGAGCCGCCCAGCAGGCCGGTCGCATGTAACCATGCCCGAGCGGACTCCGGATCGGCGAGCCGGTCGGTGCCCGCGTCACCCTCCCAGGTGTTCACGAAGCACTGCACGACGAGCAGCGGCATGGGCGCAGGCTTGGTCTCGTCGTCGGGGACCCAGGACGGGAGCGCCATGAGAGCCATGGTAGCGTATGCGTGACCGATAAAACGGCTTGACCGGTCTTGCCATGACGGTCATACTGGATTTTGGTGGTCACGCACAGGCACGCAAGAGGGGGGTCATGATCGTCCTGGTGGAGCAGGACGCGGTGCTCGGCCTGCGCCGGGTGCGGCCACGGGACCGCCTGCGCGCCCGCCTCCGGACGGCAGAGCTCGACGCGGCGCTGGCCGCTGGCGCCTCTCCCGAGTCCGACGTCGTGCTCTCCCTCCATGCCGGCCGCCTCTGCCGTCCGGCCCAGCGGCGGCTGCTGGCCCGGAGCCTCCGCCGGGTCGCTGCGGCCGCTGCGACGCCCGCGCCGTCGCGGCGGGCGGTGCCCGTGTGCCGCCCGGCCATCCACGGCGCCGAGGCGGAGCTCCAGGCCGTCGTCCAGCGACTCGCCGTCGGGCCGGTCGACGTGCGCGGTCTGGCTCGCGTCAGGACCCTGCTGGCCGACGGAACGGGACCGCTCTACCGGGAGGGCGCGCCGAATCGGCTCCGCAACGAACTCCGAGCGGCATTGATGACGATGGACCCGTCCATCTGACGCCTCTCAGGCCGCGGCCATCCCGACCACGGGACTGTTGAGCGGGAGGGAGCCGGCCGACCCCTGGAATGGCGCGTCCCCGTAGTCGAAGACGCCGCCGTCGCTGGCCACCATCCAGTAGCCGTCGCCGGGCCGGACAAGATCAAATACACCATCTGAACTGGAGCCTGAGAGGAGATTCGAACTTCTGACCTGCGCATTACGAGACGGATTGATGGAATCCCTCTCCGTCTCACTCGCTCTCCCTCGTTCCCAATCCGTCCTGCTCAAAGGGCTGCGGTGAGGCCGCCGTGGAACAGAGCGGGACACAGCAGGACGCTCCGGGACCCAATTGTCGGGACAGAGATGGGACGACGTCGCGGCCGTAGCACTGCCATCGCGTGGACGCTGAGCAAGCTGGCCAACTCGAGGGTCGCGGCCGTCGCTGACGTTGACGCCGAGACAAGCCCTCCGACGACCGCCCAGGCTCCTCAAGGGTCAGACAGCGCTCAGGGAGGACATTGAGCGAAGCGGAGACGCGGACCGACCGTTGACCAGCCGTACCGACGATTGACTCCGGCTTCGCGCAGGCTTACCATCCGAATGTCTGAGGGAGTCGCGCTCTCAAAGGAAACAGCTGAGAGGGTTGGCGCACGAAGCGCAGCATTGTTTTCGTTGTCGTCGCGCACCGGGCTTCTGACAGAGCGGAAGTGATTGTTGGGCTATCAAAACGAGAGTCTGTGATCTGCTCATTGAACACCAGACCATAGGAAGCGGATTTGTCGGGCGCGCTCACAACCGGCAGGAGTGAATTAGCGCCGCAGAAATCGACACCAAGCCGATTGGAGGTTCACATGCCCACTCCCCCGACCATCTCAGAAGGCGCCACCGGTGACACTGTCAGATGGGCGCAATACCTGCTCGTCCGCCGGGTGCTCAGCGACAACCAAATTGACGGCATCTTCGGTCCGGTGACGAAGTCTGCAGTCGAACAATTTCAGGGCCAGTCCGGACTTGCGGTAGATGGCATCGTTGGACCGAACACCTGGGCTGCGCTGGGCGGCGATGGTCCGGAGCCGCCGACCCTGTCTCAAGGATCTCAAGGATCCGTTGTTCAGAGCCTCCAGACCGCGCTCAATGAGGGACGCGGCGACTTCGCGCCAAGCTCCAATCCGGTCTTGACCGTCGATGGGATTTACGGCCCTATTACGGCCAGCGCCGTCACGGGGGCGCAACAGTCGGGCGGCATCCAAGCGGATGGGATCGTCGGCTTGCAGACATGGGCTCTTCCCGTGCACGCCGCCGGTCAGGTGCTGGCAAATCTCTGTGGGGTTCCCGGCCCTGGCTGAGATTGAATCGTCGCTCAGGCCGTTGACCCGGCAGCTCGAACGGACCGAGGTCGTGGCGTGACGGCCGAATTTGCTTCTGAACAGGCCAACAGTTCTTCTAGCGCACGTTGGGACAGTGCGCTGTTCAACGGCCCATACGCCTCTGACCAGGACCTCTGGAGCCTCTGGAGCCTCTTGGAGCCTCTTGGAGCCTCTGGAGCCTCTGGAGCCTCTGGAGCCTGAGAGAGATTCGAACTCCTGACCTGCGCATTACGAGTGAGACCTGGAGAATCTCCGCCGATCCCGACGCGTCCCAAATGGTCCCGTTTCGCTGCTCATCGGAGCTAACGATTTTCCGGGTGTGAGACACCGCGGGACCCAGCGGGACGCGCTGGGACCCAATTGTTGGGATGAAGTTGGGATGGAGCATCCCATTCTCACGTGACAGGTTATGAACTCGTCCCAGTAGGCCCCCCTGAGTGCGTCGCCCCGTGCTCAAGCGGGCACGACGGGAATACCCCTCACACGTGACGAGCGAGCCCAGGTTCGGCAATATGAGACCAATGTCAACGAAACCGGTGCAGGATCAGATGATCGGCAACTACTGCTGGGGCTGCGGAGCAGACAATCCCGCGGGACTCCATCTAAAGAGCTACTGGGATGGCGAGATCGCGGTTGCCGAGTGGATTCCGAGCGACGAATACGCCGCCGGGCCACAGCATTTCCTAAATGGGGGGATCATCGCCACACTCCTGGACTGCCATGGCGTATGCACGGCTATTTCGAGTGCTTACCAACGAGAAGCGCGAGATATAGGGACAGACCCCGAGATCTGGTATGCCACCACATCCATGTCAGTCGATTATCAGCGGCCTGTACCCATCAAGTCCACTGTCCAGCTCAGCGCTCGTGTCGTCGCACATGAAGATCGCATCACCACAGTGGCGTGTGTGCTCAGTTCCGACGCGAAGGACCGTGCCCAGGCGTCTGTCCGCTCCATCCGCGTGCCGGACGACTGGCGCCATGGCGAGCAAGGTTGATGAACGCTGCGGCACAGCGGTTTGGGGACTCCCCCGTCGTCGCCGGGCTGATGGCACACCTTCCACGCGGATTTGGGCAGGTTGATTGCCCGCTCTATTGAGCGACGGGTCACTCGGAGCTCGCACTCATCCGATCGAGCAAGCCGACGGTGCCAACGAGGCGACCGAGCGTCGAGAGCATATGGCGTAAAGGTCCTTGCCGACTCTCCGGCGATGTGGTCGTTCCCTACGCCATCCATTGGAATGCGCACGGTCCTCTGGGGGGACCGGAGGTGTAATCCTTGATGTTCGGATTTCGGGTCGGAGGTTCTCCACATCTGACCGGGACCGGGACCGGGACGCGACGGTACTCTCTCGGCGATGACCCACGGTGCGCAGATCCGGTTCTTGCCATTCGCTGGTTATCACGCCGCTTACGCCGTCACTGGCGACGGGCCGCCGCTTGTCATGCCGGCATGGTGGGTCAGCCATGTTGAGCTCGACTGGGAGGATCAGGCATTTCGGCAGTTCTGGGAATCGGTGGGCCAGGGCTACACCCTCGTGCGCTATGACCGGCTCGGCGTCGGAATGTCTGATCGTGATGTGGACGGCGCGGAACTGACGCTTGACGAAGATGTTGCATTGCTGGCGGCGGTACTCGACGATCTCGCGTTGAAGAAGGTCGTCTTGGTCGGCGGCTCGTCTGGAGGTTGCGCAGCAATCGCGTTTGCTGCTCGCTTCCCCGAACGGGTCGATCGGCTGTTGCTCTATGGCGCGTACGCCGACGGGTCATCGATCACCTCGCCTGAGGTGCGCGCGGCACTTCTTTCTACGGTACGGTCGCACTGGGGTCTTGGCTCGCGCGTCTTGGCCGACCTGTTCTTGGGCGAGTCGACCAGCGTCGAGCAGGAACGCCTGGCACGCTATCAGCGTGCCGCGGCGAGCCCAGAGACGGCGGCAAGATTGCTCGACCGCGTCTATCGGAATGACGTTCGAACCGAGTTGGCAAAGGTAGAAGCTCCGACGCTGGTCGTACATCGTCGCGGCGACCGCGCCATCCCCTACGACCTCGGCCGGGAGATCGCAGCGACCATCCCGGGAGCGGCGCTCATTCCGCTCGAGGGGAACGCTCACTTCGCGTGGGCCGGGGATACCCAGTCGGTGGCGCGCGCCATGCGATCGGTGCTCGCGCCCGAAGGTCCCGCCCGCCTGGCCGGGGAGCCTGCGGCGGTGCTGCTCTCGGGCCGAGAACGCGAAGTGCTGGCGCTGGTCGCAGCGGGGTTGAGCGACCAGGAAATAGCCGACCAGCTGGTCGTGAGCTACCACACCGTGCACCGCCACGTCGCCAACATCCGCCACAAGCTCGGACGTGGTTCTCGAACGGCCGCGGTCGCCGAGGCGGCCCGCCTGGGCTTGCTCTGAAGCCGATGACCCGAATGGGCCATCTTGTCCAGATGGCCCAGGAGAGCGATGCGGTCCTGCCGTGGTGTCTTCATGATCGTTCCCATGCACGACGACATCACACAGATCGCACCATGGGAGCGCTCGTCCGCCTGGGGACGCACGTTCGCTTCCATCTATGACCCATTCCTGTGGGTCGGCGAGCGGGCCGGCTTACGGGTGCACCGCCACGAGCTGCTCGGCCGGGCGCGCGGCTTCACGGTGGACATTGGCAGCGGCACCGGCTTGAACCTGCCGCACTATCCCGACTACCTCGACGACTTGGTGCTCGCCGAGCCGGACCCAGCGATGCGTGCCCGGCTCGAGAGGAGACTGGAGCGCTCTCGACGACGAGCGCGCATCACCGACGCCCCAGCGGAGCGGCTGCCCTTCGCCGACCAATCGGTCGACACGGTGGTCTCGACCTTCGTGCTGTGCACGGTCAGCGCCCCCGATCTCGCTCTCATGGAGATCGGCCGTGTGCTGCGCCCTGACGGACAACTCCTCTTCATCGAGCACGTCCGTTCTGACTCGCCGAAGCTCGCCCGCTGGCAGGACCGGCTGGACAAGCCGTGGCGTCGCTTCGCTCGCGGCTGTCGTTGCAACCGCGCCACCGCGGAGTTGATCGTGGCCAGCGGGTTCGAGCTCACAGAGCGACGGGACGCGCAATGGCCGGCAATGCCGCCGATCGTCCGACCCCTCATCATCGGCTCGGCACAGCTCAGAAGCAGCGATATGGCTGATGCTGGATCAGTGGTGGGCCGAACACAGCTGGCCGATTCGGAGAGGGCAGAGCGATGACGGCGAGCGTCCGCGTGGGCCTCTTCCCTCCGGCCGTCGAGCTCAATGGCGGACCGGCGGAACTGGATTCGGTCCTTCGAAGCGTCGCCGACGAGGACATCGACCACCTCTGCGTCGGCGACCACGTGAGTTTCTTCGTTGGGGCTGGTTCGGACGGTCTGATCGCAGCGACTTCCCTGCTCGCTGCCCAAACGGAGCTCCCGGTATATGTGGGCCTCTACTTGCTGCCGCTGCGCCACCCGGTTCCGGTCGCACGGCAGCTCGCAACGCTCTCGCAGCTCGCGCCTGGCCGCCTCACGCTCGGTGTCGGACTTGGCGGGGAGGACCCCCATGAGATCGTGATCTGCGGCGTGGACCCGAAGACCCGCGGACGCCGGATGGATGAAAGCCTAGGGATCTTGCGCGGCCTGGCCGACGGCACGCCGCTCACCTTCGACGGCGAGTTCTTCTCGCTGCAGGACGCACTGATTGTGCCGGCGCCATCGCCACCGGTACCCCTGATCGTGGGCGGACGATCAAACGCAGCGGTCAGTCGAGCCGCGAGGCTCGGTGACGGGTGGCTCGGGATCTGGGTCTCCCCCCGCCGCTATGCCCACGTGCGCGATCAGATCGCCCAGGAGGCTGACGAGGCGGGCAGAAATCCGATCGGCTTCGAGCATGCGCTCAACGTCTGGTGTGGCTTTGGTCCTACGCGTGAGGCCGCACGCGAGCCGCTTGCCAGGCAGATGCAAGCCTTCTATCAGATCCCGTTCGAACCTTTCGAGCGCTACTCCCCCCACGGCACGCCCGAGCAGGTCGCAGAGTTCCTGAGCCCCTACATCGAGGCCGGCTGCTCAGCGTTCAACGTGATCCCATGCGGCGAAGACACCGAGGCCGCGATTGCCGCAGTCGGGGAGCTCCGAAAGCTGCTCACCGCGTCGCGAAGCCCGGTGAGTGCAGGAGGACGGGTGGGATCGTGAGCACGATCTCAAGCATTCTGGACTCGCGGGACCTGGAACCGACCCTCACCGGCGCAGGTCAGACGGTTCTCGCTACCCGTCTATTCGATGGCAGTTGCGATCCCCGGGAATCCTTCAGCCTGCCCTCGGCTGAGTCGGCACAACCGACTGAGCATTCGGCTGCAAAGTGCGGCGCCAATCCCCGTCCCTCCGTGGCTGTATGGCTTGACGCCGGGGCGCTTGCCGACGTTGCATTTGCGCGGGCGGTGCCAAGCGACGGTCCAGCGATCGAAGCCATGCTGGCTCGCTGCTCCACGAAGTCCCTGTCCGACCGCTTCTTCCGTCCCATATCGACCGCTCCCGACGGATACCTGGATCAGGTGTTGTCGAACCGTGATGTCTATTTCGTCTTTCTCGTTCAGAGACAGGGCGAAGTGATCGGATTGGCCGAACTGCACCGAACCGCATCTCAGTCTGGGGAACTGGCCCTCATAGTCGAGGACGCGTTTCAACACAGAGGCATCGGAACGGCTGCCTTTGGACTGCTCACCGAAGTCGCCTCTCAGCTCGACATGCAGACGTTGACCGCGGACGTGCGCATTGAGAATGGCGTAGTCCTGAGGTCGCTTCGACGGGCCGGGAAGGCAACCGTGACCCGAGCACGCGACATCTTCCATGTGCAAGTACATATCGGTTCGATCAAGGACGAGTGCCCGCTCACGGGTTCCCCGTGTGGCACGGGTCTCGCCCATGAGACAAAGGAGCAGTGGTAATCATGATCGGTGTCAATGTGACGTTCCAGTACAGCGGTGCCCTTGATCGCGATCGGGTCATCAAGGTGGCCGACCAGGCACGAGCGATGTTTGAGGGAATGCCCGGCCTGCGCTACAAGGTCTTCACGTTCGACGAGAAACACCAGCGCGCAACGAACTTCTACGTCTGGGAGTCCAGCGATGCTGCCGACGCCTTCTTCTCGGAGGCGCTGCGCGAGCGAGTCAAAGAACTCTACGGCGTCAGCCCCAAGATCGATTTTGTGGAAATCGCCCAGATCGTCGATAACTCGAACGTGCCTCTGTCGGTTCCGTCAGAGACGAGTTGAATGGTCCGAGTCGCCCAGTCTTGGGAGCCGAGGATGCCCCGCTGGCCGAGGGGGGCACGCTGTGGAAGGTATACGGCACGACGGCCGGCCTTTCATGAGAGCCGACCCCGCAGGCTGCGTCGTGGCAGATTCAGGGCTTGACCTGCGCAGTTGACCTGCGCAGTTTCGAGAGAGCGGGCGATGGGCGTCTAACGCCGCATTCTCAGCTTGGGACGCTCCTGGCTTCCGGCGAGGCCGCCGACAGTGAGGTTGTGGCGGCCTATGTGGCCACGTACGCCACCAAGATTGTGGAGGGCCTATGGCGAAAGTCGTAAATGGCCTCTGACCTGGAGCCTGAACTAGACCTGAACTGGAGCCTGAGAGGAGATTCGAACTCCTGACCTGCGCATTACGAGGTGGGTCGAGGCAATCCCTCTCGGTCTCAGCTGGTCTCACTCCGTCCCGCTGCGTTCTGCATAGGAGGCTGTGACGAGGTCGGCACGGGACAGAGCGGGACCCGATGGGACGAGACGGGACCTAATTGTTGGGATGGAGTTGGGATGGAGTTGGGATGGAATTAATCTCAGAACCCGGTCCCCGCGATGATCGAACCGTTGAGCGCGGTGCCTACCATCGACCCGTCGAAGGGCGCGTCGCCGAAGCCTGTCGACGGCGCCATTGGCTGAGGCCACCCAATAGCCGGCGCCGTCTGAGGTGGCGAAGATGGCGCTGGCCGGGTTAAGGCAGCCGAACTGTCCCGGGGGTGGTCTCCCTAGCCCCTGGGCGTCGCCGTAGGGTCCCCGGCGCCATGCCGAGACCCCAACTGCCGTGGACGTCATCTGTCCCTACCGTCCAAAGGTCCCCGGTGTTCGCCTGGAACGCGATCTCGTATTTGCCGCCGATATTGGCGATGCTCGGGCTCGTGCACGGGCGAGGGTGAAGACCGTCCTGAGCTGCATGCCCCCGATCGAGGAGATCGGGCAGTCGTTGCCAGCCCTCGCTACGGTTACACCGTGCTGGCAGGAGGACGTCGGCGATGACCACTCAGAACGTGGCGATCCTGTTCACCGATGTGGTGAGCTCCACCGAGCTGTCCCAAAAGGTCTCACCTGAAGAAGCGGATGAGCTCCGTCGAGCGCACTTCTCGATTTTGCGCCAGGCCTTGGCCGAGGCCGGAGGTGTGGAGGTGAAGAACACAGGTGACGGACTCATGGTGGTTTTCGACTCCGCCTCCGCGGCGCTGGCTTGCGGGGTCGCCATGCAGCAGGGCGTCGAACTGGACAATCGCGACCGTGCGCTCGCGATTGGCCTGCGTGTCGGCTTGAGCCAAGGCGAGGTCACCTGGGACGGCGGCGACTATTTCGGCGATCCCGTGGTCGAGGCAGCCCGGCTCTGTGCCAGCTGCGAAGGGGGCCAAGTCTTGGCTGCCCACGTGGTGCGGTTGATGGCCGGTCGCCGGAATCGCCATCAGTGCCGGACGCTCGGCGAACTCCGCCTGAAGGGCCTGTCCGAACCGGTCGAGACCGTCGAGGTGCTCTGGGAACCGGTCGGAGCGGTGGATTCGAAGGTCTCCGTCCCTCTTCCGGGCCGCCTGGCCGTGCGACCCACGGTTGGTGTCGTTGGGCGAGAAGTGGAGACACAGGCAATTGCCGACGCAACCAAGCGCATCGCTGGAGACCAAGTACGGGAGGTCCTCCTGATTTCCGGTGAGGCCGGCGTCGGCAAGACCGCGTTGGTGGCGGAGGCAGCGCGTGCCGCTCTTGCCGGCGGGGCCTGCGTCCTCTTCGGCCACTGCGAAGAGGACCTTGCCACCCCCTATCAGCTCTTCGCCGAAGCCCTGAACCACTACGTCACCCACACGACCGAGGACCGTCTCCTCGCCTACGTCGAAGAAAATGGAGCGAACCTGGATCCGTTGGTCCCAGCTCTGTCGAGGAGGCTCCCTGAACTCCCGCATTCGAAGGCGACGGATGCCGACACCGAGCGTTTCCTGCTCTTCGCCGCAGTGGTCGGGCTGTTGGCGCGAGCATCAGAAGACCAGCCCGTCGTGCTTGTGTTCGAGGATCTGCAATGGGCCGACAAGGGAAGTCTGCTGCTCTTGCAGCATCTGATCGCGGCCGACCACGCTATGCGGGTGCTCATCATTGCGACCTATCGCGACAGTGAGCTGTCGAGGACCCACCCTCTTGTCGGAACCCTTGCCGCGCTGCATCGACTGAGCGGAGTCTCGCGCATCGAGCTGACCGGTCTCGACGGCATGGGAGTGCTTTCCCTCATGGAAGCCGCCGCCGGCCAGTCTATGGATCAGGCCGGGGTGACACTCGCCCACGCCGTTCACAGCGAGACGGATGGCAATCCGTTCTTCGTGAGCGAGGTTCTCCGACACCTCTCAGAGATCGGTGCCATCTACCAGGACACCGCTGGACGGTGGACGGCCCAAGGTCCGCCCGAACAGATCGCTCTGCCCGAAAGTGTGCGCGTGGTGATCGGTGCCCGAGTCGGACGCCTGGGACCTGCCGCTGAACATGTGCTTTCTGTGGCGGCTGTCATCGGCCGGGATTTCGATCTCGAAGTGTTGGCCCGTGCCACAAGGATCACGGAAGAGGAGTTGCTCGACGTTCTCGACGCTGCTACGGCCGTCTCCCTGGTACGAGAGCTGGCAAGTGCCGCCGGTCGCTACATCTTCGCCCATGCCCTCATTCAGCACACCCTCTATGAGGACCTCGGTCCCACCCGCCGAGCACTTGTGCATCGACAGGTCGCAGTGGCTCTGGAGGAGCTCTGCGGTCAACGGCCGGGAGTGCGGGTAGGCGAGCTGGCTCGACACTGGTTAAGTGCCACGCAGCCCGTGGACGTGACGAAGGCAATCGAATACTCACGTCAAGCCGCCGATGCTGCGTTGAAGAGTTTGGCTCCTGACGACGCGCTCCGTTACTACTCGCAGGCGCTCGATCTCTGGGCACGCGCTGGCGATGCGGATGAGACGCTCGGGCTCGATCTCCGTATTGGACTCGGAACCGCCCAACGTCAGACGGGAGATCCCGGGTTTCGTGACACTCTGCTTGGCGCCGCTCGGCAGGCCATCGATGTTGGTGATATCGATCGATTGGTCGCCGCGACTCTCGCCAATGATCGAGGGACGTTCAGCACCGTCGACACCATCGACACAGAGAAGGTCGAGGTTCTCGAGTTCGCGCTGGCTCGACTGCCCGCTGACCGTCCTGAGCGCGCGCTCCTGCTTGCCATCTTGTGCTCCGAGCTGACAATTGGGAGCCCACTCGACCGCCGCAAGGATCTCGCCGACGAGGCGATCGTTACCGCCGAGCGGAGTGGTGACGATGTCACGATCGTGCGCGTTCTCAACCACGTTTCCCTCCCGCTCGCGGTACCGTCCCTGCTTGAGTGGTCCGTGGCTCGGACGTCTGAAGCTCTCGTCCGGGCCCTGCGGATCGGGGATCCCTTTCTGCTTTGTTCTGCCGCCAGTGGTCGTCGGTTCACAGCGGCATGCGCGGGAGACATCGTCGAGATGGACCGTTGCTTTGAGATAAAAACGCCTCTCGTCCAACGACTCGATCAACCCTTCTTGACCTGGGTGCACACGCTCCAACGCGTGACACGGGCGCTGATCGCCGGCGACACCGATGAGGCGGAGCAGTGGGCAACGGAAGCTCTGAAAATCGGGATCGATGGCGGCCAGCCGGACGCCGCTGTCATCTTCGGCGCGCAGTTCATCATGGTGAGTCTCTGGCGCGGATTACTCGGTGATCTGATCCCGATGATCAAACAGGCGATCGATGACAATCCCGGCCTACCGGTGTTTGTCGCGGTCCTCGCTCTGGCGCATTCAGAGGCCGACCAGACTGAGAAAACCCGGCAACTCCTGCAGGGGTTTGCGACGACCGGGTTCGATCTGCCCCTTGACCCGACATGGCTCACGGGGATGATCGCGTACGCCGATGCGGCCGGCGAACTCCGGGAGCCCGAGTTCGCCGGTCCAATGCTCGAACACCTGTCTCCCTTCGCGGAACAGTGGCTCTACACCGACGTCGCCACCTCCGGCCCACTCAGCCGCACGCTCGGCGACCTGGCCACTGTCCTTGGTCGATACGAGGAGGCAGAATCGTATTTCTCGCATTCCACGATGGTGAGTGAGCGGACTGGCGCGAAGTATTTCGCCGCCCGGTCTGAGCTTTCGTGGGGAAGGATGCTGCTGGAACGCCGTGCAACCGGCGATCTCGCGACGGCGCGGGACCTGCTCACCAGAGCGCACGCCGCCGGAGTGCTTCACGGATATGGGACTGTTGCGCGCCGCGCCGCGTCAGCCCTTGCCGATTTGGACTGAACGAAGAAGACACCTCCGTCTGGAGATAAAGGCTCTTTGTATCCAGACGACTTGGAGCCTTGCACGGTGTCACCATCGGCCAACCGGACGAACTCCAAGAGCAACGTCGGGCGAATCGAACTGCCTCGGGCGCACTGAATTACTCGTCGTTCGGGAGTGGCCACTGCTAGCATCTCCGGCAGCGAGAGGAGTCGTCATGTCCGAATCGGGGAAGACGGCAAAATTCTGTTCGGCATGCGGTGATGCGATCACTCCGGGTAGTCAATTTTGCACCAACTGCGGAGCGGCAATACCCGCCAGCGGCAATCCGGTCAGCCCGTCGGCGGTCGAAGGATCGACTGTCCAACCCGCGAGTGTCCCACTCGCGACTGCCGGCGCAAATCCTATCGCAGGTTCAAGCGCCGCACCGGGTGAGCGTCCTCTTACTCACGGGCCCGGATGGTGGCAAGCGTCGGATCTCGAGTGGTATCCGCCGGAGCGTCACCCCGACTATGTGGCACCGCTTTCTTCCCCGTCAGCGGTCAGCTCACCATTGGTCAGCCCACCACCGGTCAGCCCACCAGCGGGGCCGGATAACCGTCCGATTTTCAGAAGACCAGCCTTTTTGGTAACGGCGGCAGTCATCCTCGTGGCTGCTGTTGCAGGTGGCCTCTATCTGATCCTGGGCGGCGGGTCGTCTAACTACTCCACAGCTGTCCAGTCGAGCTTTCTCAAATCATGTGATGGCGGCGACGGAGGTGGCGCCGGCCAAGCTTCTGCTTGTAACTGTTTCCTGACGTGGTTAGAGGCGCATGTATCGCAAACGCAATTCCTGACGGAGAGCCAGAACCAATCGACGGTCAACTCCCTGGTCAAGTCCGCCGAATCATCCTGCCCCACTCTCCGGCTCTCGGGCTCGGGGAACTCTGGGAAGTCGGGGAACTCCGGGAACTCCGGGAACTCCGGGAACTCCGGGAACTCAGGGAACTCCGGGAACTCAGGGAACTCCGGGAACTCGGGGAACTCATAGAACGACTATTTGTCTCGGGCCGATAGCGAGCTGACCTTCCATTCCCGGAGCGCTTCAGATGACTTCAGGTTCCGGCACCCGCGTTATCTGAACCGTGTCGTCGTCCAGCCTCGTCACCCCAGTCTTCGGCGGGCTGACGGTGGGATTTTCACCTTCGGCTCAGCTCAGTTCTACTCACGAAGTTAGGAAGGTCGTGATTGCAGCCGTTAAGGCCTGAGCAACACTCTGCTGAAACGCCGCTGATTCGAGCATCGCCGCATCGGTTACGTTCTGCATGTTGCCGCATTCAATCAACACCTTTGGAACTGTTGTCAGATTCAGCCCAGCTAGGTCATCCCTGTAGGTAATGCCGTTCACACCGTCGTACGTGCTCAACGGCATGCCAGTGATCGATTCAACGCTCGACCGGACGTCGCTGCCAAAGATTTGGGACGAGCTAATCACGCCGTCGTTTGGGCCGTCTGCCACTGGCTCCAGGATGGCGAACCCACGCCCGCTCGGCGGTCCACCATCTGCGTGAATGTCGATGGCTACGTTTGCGTGCGATGTGTCGAGAATCTGAGCCCGCTGATCGACGCAAGGTCCGACTCCGTTGTTTGTCGAGCGAGTAAGCACCACCTGAGCACCTTCAGCTTCCAGGTCGGTCGTCAAGTACTGGGCTACGTTGAAGTTGAACTGTGCTTCTGTGTAGCCACTTGCCGTTTGAGTTCCGGTGGTGTCACAGTCCTCTTCAGTTCGGCCGTTGAATACCTGCTGGTTGAGAAAGGCGGGGTCCGTATAGTTCAGTCCGTTGTGCCCGGGATCGATCCCGACCACCTTGCCCTGAAGAGGCTTGCCAGATGGCGAGGTGGAGGTGGTAACTGTCGGCATGGGAGTTGTGGTTGAAGTGGAGGGCGGAGGTCGGATAGTGGTTGGGGCGGAATCGATTCCTCGTGTCGAGGTTGGAGCACTGGCGGCTGTGGGAGATCCACCCGACGAAGTACATGCAGAAACCGTGGGCGAGAGAGCGATCACCACGACAAAAAGAAGGAAGCGACGACCAAACTGTGATCGAAACCGTCTGATCATGATCACTGCCCGGGGTCTTCTAGCTCCGCCTAGAACTGAATCGTTACTGCAGGTTGCCCGACACTGGTTCGCAGCTGGTTGTATGCCGTCAGGAAGGTCTGCTTGTCTGACGTGGCGGTGGCGGAGTCTCCAGAGGTAGAGCTCAAACACGCCTGATAGATGAGGGCCTCCGTACCGTTATTGTTCTGGTTGAGGCAGGTGGCGAGGTCGTTGTCATTGGTGAGGCTGTCCTGAAAAGCTTTGACTAAGTCAGCCTGAGCGGTTTGGGCGGCTGGTGAAGGCGCTGCAAGTGCCTGCGCTGCTGCCGTAAGTGAGTTTCGATTTGCGATTACGCCGTTGATGTCTTGTTCGGCTTGGGCGATGGTCAAATCTGTGTACCCACCATTCACCACCTCATTGAGTTGCTGATAAAGCGAGTTCACCTGCTGATAGGACGACGTCGACTGGTTAAGTAGAGCCATCACCTGGTTGCTGAACTGCGTGTTTGCTAGCAATGTCACCCCAGCGCTGTTTTTCGCCGATATGAACGTCACGAGCTGCGTTGAAGAAGGAAACTGCGAGCGTGCGACGACCGTCAGCGTTGCACCCAGGTCCTGGAACTTGGACTGAGCGTCTAGACCAAGGCCGGATACCTGTGACAGCAAAGGACTCTCCGTGTTGTTTAACACGGTCGAGACTGCCTGAAGCCATGCGCTCTCGCTCGTGAGGGCCGCAGTGAGTTGTGACGCCAGAGCGGCATCGTTGGAAGGCACCGTGACCGAGGTAACCAGCTGTTGGGCCGTTCTTGTCGCACCTTGGGTTACAACCACATCACTTTGAACGGTGGAGATGCTGCCCGATGGAGTCAGCGTTGAGATGTCGTGGGTGAGCTGATCATTATCTGTTAGCACCGGTGTAATGAAGCGAACGACCTGGGTGGTGTACGACGGCTGGTTGTTGTTCTTGCTGAGTGCGATGAATGCACCAACAGCCACAAGTACAAGGACCGGCAGCGGCAATCCCTCCGACAATCCACCAACGGCGACGATTCGAGGGTCTGACGTTAGGAGGGGGTGCGCTATTGCTGCTCGTCGATACTGCAGCGACTCCACTTGGCGGAGTAGCTTCGGCAACAAAGACCTCGGAAGTCGTAGTATTGCCTTGGCCCACGGAGTTGGGCATCGTCGCAGCGCTGTGAGGTTGAGCGAGGTTCTCGGTGTTGTCATCAGCCGTTTGCCACAGACCTCGCAAAAGGGAGCTCCACGTGCGGGAGCGCCGCACTGACCACAGAACTGCGGAGTGTTGATAGAAGCGTCGGTGTCGTTAGTCACAAATCACCACCCCTCCGATTTCGCTGTAATCGCATTTTCCCTGTAGAAACCCTCCGCCGAGCTGGTTAGCACTGGGTCTCTCGGTTGAGGGTTCTAGCGAAGCTGCAGCTCGACTGCAATGCCCATTCTTGGTCGTAGTCGTTGATCACTACAGATCTCCGTGTAATCGGGCCAAGGCTCTGGCCTGACTAAACGCACTTGATTCCTGATCGGCAAGATATACACATGACTGGAGAAATCTCCTTCTTGCGTCGCCCCATACCAGCGACAATCAAGGGCCAGAGATGCCAGCTGCTGACGACAGGTCACGTGGGACGACAAGGTCTGGGCTTCGGCGAAGGCCCAATCGACGATCCAGGAACTGGTGCTCGGCCAACCGGTCATCTTGGCTCTCGGAGGCCCCAATCCCCGAACCACCGGCTGGCACGCTGGCATGACGCCGTTTCGCAGGGTGGCTGTCGGCACCATCGTGAAGACGGCATACGAGTCTTCGGTTCCCGTGTGGCCCGACGGCAGCTACCCCCACCGGATCGGGATCTCGTTCCATGCGGTCGGCGATGCCATCTCGCTAAGTGATGTCGGTGCCGAGAACTGGGAGGCAATCCGGTATTCCGGCTCTGCCTCGGGTGCTCCGTACGTGACCAGCACCGCCTGGCAAATCCCACGATTCGCCGAAATCGTCGGTGGCCTCGCTGGGAAATCCCTCGATGGCCCCTCCTCCGAAGCGGCATTGGCATCCCTCGACGAGGCGACATCGATTCGATTCCTGTTGACTACGAGTTCGATCGAGAAATCTCAGCAACGGTCCGAGTCGAGGCTCGCTACTTTCGACAGCAGCTCTTCGGTGACGCAGAAACGGGAGGATTAGCACCCGCCCCAAACGATGCGGTGCTAGTCAACCCTAGGCCCCGCCCGCCCCTCGCCCCGCGCCGCGTGGCCCCTCCGTTTCCCGGTGGCGCCGACCCCGTCCTCTCGGCCGCCCCCGTCCCCCTGGCCCCGCCGCCGCGCGCGGCGCTTCTGGCCCGTTTTGCTCCGCGGGCCCCTCTCTCCCCTCTGCAGCGAGTGAGTGCTGAGGGACTCGAACCCCGAACCACAGGAGCGGCACCACGGGGACGCCGGTCGACCGATTCCTAGTGACTCGAAATGGAGCATTCCATGTCGCGCAGATGCGGCCTCATGTGTAGCTCCAAACCGGCCATGTCATGTATAGCCCCGCCCGGGCCTTCCCGCACAAGCGCTTCACAGGCCGTCAGTAGCGCTCCACAGTGGTCTTCCTAATGCCTCTGTGGTTCGTTAGCGGCCCAATAGAGACGCTTAAACGATTAGGCGCCGCAAGGTGGCGACCAGGCTTCGTCAATCGAGTGTTCAAGCGCGCGAACGCCCAGGTCGCGGAGACCCACGATTTCGCAGGAGCCGCCGAAACGGTTGGCGTGGCGGATGGTGCCCGAACCCCTTTTGCGGGTCTGGAACTCGCCGCGGGCTCGTACTGAGAACGCAACCGATTTTGAGCCGAGAATCCCACCTGCCCCTGATGCAGCTCCACGGCATAATGACTCTTGATGCGTCTTCGACGAGACCTTGTTCTGGGAGTGGTTGCAGCTACTTGCGTCAGCTTGGCCGCGCTTCTCCCTGGGACATTGGCGCCGTCCGTACTCATCGAGATGGCGGTCATAGCCGGCTTGGCTGCGGTCGCCGTTGCGAGTAACCGACGGGAGCGGTCGCAGGAGTCGAAGGCGCCGTCTGACCGGCCAGCGTCGTCGCCTCCTTCAACATCATCAACGCCCACGACAGAGGCCAGCGACTCACCGAGGGACGGGAGATGGTGACCGTGGACGTCGTGGGGTCACGCCGGATTCCCATAGGAGTCAGTCACCACTCCTCAACGCTATTCAGCACGGCCAGCTCACGGCTGCGTAGTGCGCCCCGACCCGATGCTCCTATGGATGATGTCAAGTCCTTTCGTGGGATTTTCGGGAGCGAGGACAGCGGACAGACCAATGATGGGCCACTCGTCGTAGAGGGCAAGCTCTTATCAGGTCACGCGTCTTCGAGAGTCGGTGAACCCGGACCATGGACCGGCATATCGGGTGCAGGTCAGTCCCGCGGGACGACAGGCGAACTGTGAGCCAGGTCCATGGTCCGGGGATCTAGAGGCGAGGTAGGTAGCGGTAGACCTCGCGGGCGACGTAGCGCTTGAGCATGCGGATGGCCTCGCTCTTGGAGCGACCGTCTTTGACGCGGCGCTCCATGTAGGCCTGGGTCCTCGGGTCCGAGGCCAGTCTCGTGATCACGATGTGCCAGAGGGCCCGGTTGGCCTGGCGGTCCCCACCGCGGTTGAGCCGGTGGCGGGTCACCTTGCCCGAGGAGGCCTCGAGCGGGGAGACACCGCACAGATGGGCCCAGGCGGCTTCTGAGTGCAGGCGCTCTGGGTTGTCGCCGGCGGCGACCAACAGTGCGGCCGCGGTGTCGATGCCGACTCCATAGACGGCGAGCAGCTCGGGAGCAGTGATCTGGAGGAGCGGGGAGATCATGGCGTCGAGCTCGCAGATCTCGGCTTCGAGGTCGGCGACGCGGTGGGCCAACGAGGACAGCGACGCCTTGGTTGCCGCGGTGACCGCATCAGGCGAGCGCGTCGGGCGCAGGCCCTGCGCGGCAGCGACGAAGGCGGCGATGGGGAGACCCTTGAGCCGGCTCTGCAGCTGGTCAGGGGCGCTGAAGGTGAGCTGGCGCATCTGGCCGAGCGCCTTGATCCGCGCCCCGCGGGCCGAGCGCTTGGCCACGACGAGGACCCGGATGGCCTCGACCGAGCCGTCCCTGGACTTGGCCCTTCCATGGGCCCGGCCCGACTGTGCCGCCCGGGCGGCCTCGACGGCGTCGAGGGGATCGGACTTGCCGCTTTGACGCCGGGCCTGGCGGTTCTGGCGGTCCACCTCAACGACGTGGACCCCTGCTCGGGCGAGGTGACGAGCGATGCCGGCCCCATAGGACCCCGTCCCTTCCACCCCGATCTTGCTGATCTCCCCGAAGGCTTGGAGCCAGGCCAGCAGATCCGAATAGCCGTCGGGGTCGGCCCGAAACGATTGCGTGCCGAGCAGGCCACCGACCTCGTCCAAGACGGCGGCCACGTGGACCTCCCCATGGGTGTCGATGCCACCGGTGACGGCGCGCGGCGGCTTCTACGATGGTCATGCCATCCCTTCCTTTCCATAATCCGGTTGAGGGGTGGCGCGGCCGTCCCGAGAAGGAGTGACGGTGCGGGTCGATCTGGTCCAACAGACCGGCCCATCACCCCTCTGGAACGGGGCACGCCGCGCCTCGTCTGAGTTTGCCCGGAGCTCCGGTCGACGGTGTGCGGACACCAAAGGGTGTCCGTCGTGATCTCAAGTCAGACCGGTGGCTCCGGTGCTCCCGAAACTACTGACGACCAACCTTGCAGCGGTGGACCCTCACGGGAGCTCAACAACATCATTGGCGAACTGGGCAGCTGTGACCGTGCACTTCCGAAACGCTGTCCGGGCCTACTTGAGCAGTCGAAGCTGAGTCTCGGTCGTTCCCGGTGATCGGACGAACACACGACGAAAGATTCGCGACCAGATCTGGCGAAGTCGGCCCGGACCTACTTCGGAATCAGGCGGCATCTCACCCGGAATCGCTTCAGTCATCCCATAGGCCAGCGTGGCAATGAGACGTGCCGCATCGTTGGCGGGCAACCGGAAGGTGCCGGTGCAGACGTCGCCCTGCCACAGCGAGATGACCATGGTGGAGTCTGCGGGATGAGTTGAGACCCCCATCCTGCGAACCTGGCCCCTCGCGTCGTGGAACCACACTCGTTCGCCATATAGGTGGCCCTCCACCGGCACGTCGCGATTATCACATCGGTGACCCACTTTGGCTACTGGGATTGCGAAAAGCCACTTTGCCGGTACTTCCAGTCGCCCCCGGGCAGGCGTACTGGGTCACCCTCAAAGGTCGAGCCGAAGCGGTTGCCGGCGTCATAGCGGTGGATCCGAGGGTGCAGCTGCACCCTCGGATACAAGGGCGCTCCACGCCTCCCACAGTTGCCCCTTGTCGGTCGGTGAAACCCGGAGCTGCACTGGCTTGCCTGAGTCGGTCCCTCCTATCACGATCCAGTCCTTCGTTGACCTAGTGCCGCGTCTGGAAACGTTTGCCCTGTTTTCGGAGGCCTGACGGCCAGACAGATCGCCGACTTCGAGCGGCCTCTCGATGGTGGGCCGGAATCAAGTGATCTGCCATTCTGCACCCGAACGGGATCGGCAGCGAGCTCTGGATGTATCTTCGCGCTGCCCCTAAACCTCGTAGATTTGTGCGTGCGAACGATGCAACTCGTGTCTTCGACCGGCTGTTCGCAGGGCCGCCTCTAGTATCCAACCGGCTCCGTCGTTCAGTTCTCGTCCTGAGCCTCGTGACAATCGCTTGTCTCTCGGGCTTCGGCTTCGCCGCGCGGAATTCCAGTCGTCCCTTGCTGTTCGACTCCAGCGTTGACGCGTTCTTGCGGCGAACCTCGGGACTACAGAACCGACTGGCAGGACTGCTCAGCGAGGTCGGACATCCGAAGGTCTTCGTCACAATCACGGCGCTCGTTGCATTGGCGCTCGTCCTCTTGGGTGATCACCGGGCGGCTATGGCCACCGTCATGAGCGTCGTGTTTGCTGTGTTTCTGGTCGAAGAGGTACTCAAACCATTCTTCGACCGCCGCCTGGGCAGCCTCCCAGGTCCGGTCTTCCCGTCTGGTCATACCGCAGTATCAGTCGCTTTGGCAGGTGCGGTGATCATGGCCGCTGGCGCAGATCGCCCGTTGGCGCAACTCGTACGGCCCGCGTTTCGCCACCTGCTCGCGGCCATCGTTCTCGCTGTATCCTGCGCAATCGGCGTGGCCATGGTCGCCCTGCAACTCCATTACATGAGCGATGTGGTCGCCGCTATACCACTGGGCCTGTCCGTCAGCGGCTTCACGGCCCTGTTTTTGGACGCTCTTGCCGCCCGTTGGCAGAAATCGATGACCATCACCCCGCGCAAATGCCGACCTGAGTCCACTTTGGAGCGAAGTTGTCCACAGACTTCGAGCCGAACTGCCGATAGTCGGCCAGCATCGTGACGCCCAGCAGCACGATCCCAACACCTGCGACGATCGCAACGACGGCACCCATCCGACAAGTATCCCCTCCTGTCGGACTGAAGCTTCATGGTTCAAAGGAACCATTTCGTGCTCAGTCCCGGCGTACGGGGGCAGGCTCAGCAGTGGGTGCCTATTCCACTGGGCCCTCGGGGAGAACGGTGCCGGAATGAGTGTCACTCACTCTGCGTACTGCGATCCGGCGTTGGGAGGGTTTGGAGGGTTTGGAGCCCAAGCAAAGAAGTAGAGCCGAGGCCATACCCAGGACCAGATCGTTGGGTATTCGGCTTCGAGCGTCTCTAACACTAGGGACCGGTCGTGGGGTACGCAGGTAAGTTCTAGTACGCGCTCGCCGATCGCATTCGCCTCGCGTAACGCCGCTTGGATGTCCGCCTCGGAAGATCCTGGATGGATCGCTGCGAGACGGTCGAACTCCCAGCTGGTCGTGCCTGGGAGCCCTACGCGGCCGATGGTCATATGGTCTAGGGCGTCGGTGACGATCAGGTCAGAATTCGACGCCGTATTACGCCAAGCCCCTCTGTGCTCGTATTGCGAGATATAGAACTCAACGGACTCACCGGTTCCCGTCGGGACAATCGACCCGTCCTTGCGATCTATGACGATCGGCGCATTACCGATTATCCCTTCCATGTCGTCGCCCGTCTCGACGTAGGCCACCGAGTTCCAGTAGTACGTCCAGCCGATCCTGTTCTCGGCTACGTCAATGAGTACCTCGGTGTCTGCCAGTAAAGCCTCGGCTATGCGCCTGGCCTCGTCCTCTTCAAGCACGAAGTAAGAATGCCTCACATCCGACTTGATCGGCTTGCGCCGGAGCACGATGGCTGACGACGATTGTCGGCGAGTGCCCCAGTCCACAGGCGTTCTGGGACATCTCCTGGGTCGCAAAGAGTCGCATAGATTCAGCCCCATGACCGGAACGGAAGCGGCCAGCCGTTCCGAAGCTGATCAACTTCTAAGGGGCAATCTGCATCCA
>CAWILW010000002.1:0-162424 GCA_963837125.1 uncultured Acidimicrobiaceae bacterium
AGAGAGCGCAGTTCAGCGCGACCCGGACTCGAGGCCAGTCTCTGGGCCGTGACTGCCGCCCTGGAGGAGGACGCCCACGGTCAGTCGGTGCTCATCTCGGCCCGGGCCGACGCCGACACTGCGGCGACACTCGAGGCAGCTCGCATCGAGGGCGAGCGGCTCGTCCAAGCCGCCCGGGCCGAGGGCACGGCCACAGCACAGCGGTTGGCCGCCGCCCAGCTTGCCGATGCGCGGCGGGAGGCTCGCCACAGCGTGCTCGAGGCGCAGCGCGCCCTCTACGAGGCGGTGCGCCAGGGCGCCTTGGAGCAGCTCGCGAATCAGGAGGGCACCCCGGCCGCAGCCGACCTCGTGGCGCGCCTTGGCGACGTGGCCAGGGCGCGCCTGGGAAACCAGGCCGAGGTCCGCCAGCCCGACCGGGGCCGTCCCGGCATCGTTGCCGTGCGCGACGGTGTCGTGCTCGACTTGAGCGCACCGGTCCTCGTCGAACTCGAGCTGCAGACGCTCGGTGACGTGCTTGAGGGGGTTTGGGCATGAGCATGAGCGCTGCCGTCAGCGCGGGGTCCAGCGCAGGTGGCCACGTCGTCCGCGTCAACGGTCCTCTGGTGGAGGTCGAGGGGTTGGCCGGCGTGGCGGCCCTCGACATCGTGGAGGTCGGCGACCGGCGACTCCCCGCCGAGGTGGTCGCGATTCACGAGGGCTTGCTCACCGCTGAGGCCTTCGAATACACCGGCGGGCTGCGGGTCGGCGACCCAGTGGCAGGGCGGGGGCAACCTCTCTCTGCGCGCCTCGGCCCCAGCCTGCTGGGATCCATCTTCGACGGACTGCTCCGCCCGCTCGCCGACCGGCCCATTTGGCTGACTCCCGGTTCGTTGGAGCGCCCGCGGGCCTCCGTCCACTGGACGTTCGAGCCGGCGCGGGTGCGAATCGGCACCGAGGTGGCGGCGGGTACGCGCCTCGGGAGCGTGGCCGTTGGCGAGTTCGAGCACCGCGTCCTCGTGCCGCCGGGTGCGGGCGGCCCCCTTCGTTGGCTCGCTGGTCCCGGTGAGGTGGACGAGGAGGAGCCAATTGCCACCGTGGGTGATCTGTCCGTCAGCCTCGTCGAGGAGTGGCCGGTGCGCCGACCACGGCCCGTCGGTGAGCGTCTGCGGTCTTTCGTTCCACTCGTCAGCGGCCAGCGGGTCATCGACCTGCTGTTCCCCATCGCCCGCGGGGGGACAGCCGCAGTGCCAGGGGGTTTTGGCACCGGCAAGACGGTCCTGCTCCAGCAGATCGTCAAGTGGTGCGACGCTGACGTGATCGTCTTCGTCGGCTGTGGGGAGCGGGGCAACGAGCTCGCCGACGCCCTGGCCGACCTCGCCGCGCTCACTGATCCGAGATCAGGCCGCAGCCTGCTCGAGCGCACCGTCGTGGTCGCCAACACGTCGAACATGCCCGTCATGGCCCGTGAAGCGAGCATCTACACCGGTATGACCGTCGCTGAGTACTACCGCGACATGGGCTATCACGCCGTGCTGCTTGCCGACTCGACGTCTAGGTGGGCGGAGGCTCTGAGGGAGTTCTCTTCCCGGAGCGGCGAGCTCCCGGCAGAGGAGGGTTATCCCGCTGGCCTGGCATCCGCCCTGGCCGCCTTCTACGAGCGGGCTGCCCGGGCCACCACGCTCGGTGGCACCGAGGGTTCCGTGACGATTATCGGCGCGGTCTCACCGCCCGGCGGAGACATGACAGAGCCGGTGACGGCCCACACCGAGCGATTCGTGCGGTGTCTGTGGTCTCTCGATCGGGAGCTCGCCTATGCCAGGCACTACCCGGCAGTGACTTGGCGTCGGTCGTTTTCCCGGGACGCCCAGGCCGTCGCCGCCTGGCACGCGACCGAGGGCCGCGTCGGGTGGGCCGCAACCCGCGCTCGAGCAGTGGCCCTTCTGGCCGAGGCGGACCGCTTGGCTTCAGTGGTCGAGCTCATCGGCCTGAGCGCTCTCCCCGGTCGGGAGCGGATCGTGCTACTCACGGCGCGACTCCTGCGGGAGGGCGTCCTCCAGCAGAGCGCCCTCAGTAAGAACGATGCCTACTGCGGACCCGAGAAGCAGGGAGCCCTGCTCGAGCTGGTGTTGGCGGTCAGCGACCGCTGCCTCGAACTGATCGAGCAGGGCCTCCCGGTATCCATCGTGGAGGAATTTGATTTCGCCCCGGTAACGAGGGCCCGGGATGTGACCGGACCCGACGACGGACAGGCGGTGGTCCAACTCCGTGGCGAGGTGCTGGCCGGTCTGGACGGCCTGGCGTGACTCGAGCCCCCGGATCGCAAACCCCCGCTCAAGGTGCAGGGAGGGGCCCGGCCGGTGCCGACGACCCGCCGAGCTCCTCGACCGCTGCGACCGTCCCCATTCCCATCGCGTTCCGCGGTGCCGCTTGGGTGGAGGGACCCCTCCTGGCCGTAAGAGGCGTCGAAGGCGTTGGCTGGGACGAGATCGCCCGGGTCCGTCTGCCCACCGGGGAGGTCCGCGCTGGCCTCGTCTTGGAGATCCACCGCGACGTCGCTGTCGTCGAAGTCCTCCAGGGCACCGGTGGCATCGACCCCGAGCGGGCGTCGGTGGCCTTCGAGGGGCGTCCTTTTGACATCCCCGTCGGAGAGGGTTGGCTCGGGCGCGTGTGGAACGGCATGGGCGAGCCGCTCGACGGTGGCCCACCGATGCTCGCGGGCGAACGGAGGGTGGTGGCGGGCGCCCCGCTCAATCCCACCGAGCGCGATGTCCCCTCCGACCCCGTCTTCACCGGCATCTCGGTCATCGACGCCCTCATGACCCTGGTCCGGGGTCAAAAGCTGCCGGTGTTCTCGTCGGCCGGCCTGCCGCACCTGGAACTGGCCGCCCAGATCGCCGCCCAAGCCAACGCCGGCGGCGAGAGCTTCAAGGTGGTGGTGGCCGCGATGGGTCTGACGCACGCCGACGCCGACGCCATCGTGCAGGCTCTCGAGAGCCGCAGCTCGGCCGGTGACCTCGCCCTCGTGCTCGACACCGCAGACGACCCGGTGGTTCAACGAATCCTCACGCCAAGAGTCGCCCTCACGATTGCCGAGCATCTGGCGTTCGAGCATCAGCATCACGTCCTGGTCGTGCTGGCGGATATGACCAGCTATTGCGAGGCCATACGCGAGGTCTCCGCGGCACGCGGGGAGATACCGGGTCGACGCGCCTACCCCGGGTATCTCTACAGCGACCTCGCCTCGATTTACGAGCGGTGCGGACGGCTGCGGGGCCGTCCGGGCTCCATCACCCAGGTGCCGGTCTTGACCATGCCGGGCGGGGACATCACCCACCCCGTACCCGACCTCACCGGCTACATCACCGAGGGCCAGATCGTGCTGTCTCCCGAGCGCCACGCCGAGGGCGTCTACCCGCCGGTCGACGTGCTCTCATCACTCTCGAGGCTCATGCGCAAGGGGGCCGGGCCCGGGCGGACCCGCGGCGACCACCTCGCTTTGGCCGGGCAGCTCGTCGCGGCCCTAGCCAGGGCTAGGTCGGCCCAAGAGCTCGCCGACCTGATCGGCATGGAGGCGCTGACCGAGACAGACCGCCAGTATCTGGCCTTCAACGACGCATTCTCGCGTGACCTGGTCGACCAGCTGACGGACGAATCCCGAGCGCTTGAGGACACGCTCGCCCGCGCCTGGCAGGTCCTGTCGATCCTGCCCGAGCGTGAGCTGACCATGGTGCCCGTTGAGGACATCGCCACCTACTACCTCGGCGACCATCTCGGCCGCGAGCAGCACGGGGCCCCCGGCGGCGCCTACCAGGGACCCGCGCCCGGCCCGCCGGTTACCGAGCGTGACGAGGAGATGTCCCATGGCTGAGCACGTCCCTCCCGGCCGTGCCGGGCGGCTTTGGCTGGTCGAGCGGATCAAGACCGCGGCGCGCGGGGTCGAGCTGCTGCGCCAGAAGCGCCAGGTGCTTCGCCGCGAGCAGAGGCGGCTCTCCCTGATGGCGGAGCAAACCGGTGCTACCTGGGCCAGCGCCGCGACCGATGCTGAACGTTGGGGGAGCCGGGCCGCTGCGCTGGGCGGCAGCACGGCTGTCCGCCTTGCGGCGAGCGACGTCGCCGGCCAAGGAACGGTATCCGTCTCCTGGCGCAACACAATGGGCACACGTCATCCAGACGAAGTTCGATGCGATCTCCCGACGGTCGCACCCGCCCTCGCCGCGGCGTCGAATGCGGCCATCGCACCAGCCGCCACCGCGCACGGGCGGGCCTTGCGGGCCGCGGCCGAGCACGCCGTGGCCAGCGCGGCCCTGCGAGAAGTAGAAATTGAGCTGGCCTCCACCCAACGACGGCTGCGCGCCATCGAACGCCACCGGCTACCTGCACTTCAGTCACAGCTGCACGACCTCGACTTGAGACTCGACGAACTCGAGCGCGAGGAACGCCTGATCGCCCGGTGGGCCATGCGTCGCGGCAGCGAGATTTCGAGATAATGGCGCAACGCATCCTGGTCAGCGTCGATGACTCTCCAGAGAGCCTCAACGCGGCGCGCGTAGCCGCAGAGCTCGCGCGAGGTCTCGGGGCCCGCATGCGGGTGCTCACAGTAGTGGAGGACAGCGTGGTGGCGAGCGAGATCGAGCGGGTCGCGGGTCCTGAGTCGCGCCAGCGGCGCGAACAAGGAGCCCAGCACCTTGTGGAGCACGTCCGACGAGAAGTCTGCACGCTTGGTGTCCCCGAGGCCAACGTCGAGATCCGCACGCAGGTCGGCAACCCCTTCCGTCGGATCCTCGAGGAGGCGAGAGACTGGCCGGCCGATTTGGTTGTGATGGCTGTCTCCGACGAACGGGGCGTCAGGTCTCCCTACGTTGGCAGTGTCACCCAACAGGTTCTCGAGTTCGCATCATGCCCCGTGCTGGTCGTGCCCGGACACGAACCTGCCTGAACTATCGTACCTGTTCCGCCAGGAGATGAACGAGGTTCAGTGCGACGGAGCCATGGAGATTCGTCACCCAAGGCGATGCACCAGGGGGACATGCGCCCGTTTCGTCTATCCGAAATTCGTCCGGCCCTTTGACGAAGATTTGGTCACCCGCCAAGTTCGATGACCAGACGGCACGCAGTCTTGGGGTTCGACCCGTCGCAGAAGGCCGCTCTACAGCAGGCCCGCACTCACCGGACTTGGTGGAAGCCTGGGGGACGCAAGTCACAGCCGACGATTGGAGCTGACCGCTCGTACAACGAGCGTCACCATGCCAAGGAGGTCGCGGATTCGATCCCGTCTTCCGCTCCAGCTCTCAACTGACCCGCATCGCCCAACGTGGGAATACGCCGACTTCGCTCGATCCGTCATCCATCCTGACGTGGGCTATCGGGCCCATGGTCGAGGGGTGTACCCGAGCCTGGACGCCACGTTTCACAGGGGGCCTGTTCGGCATGGGGTAGCGGGAGGTGTCCAGGTTCCATCACCTTGCCAAGGTGAGGGTCGCGGGTTCGAATCCCGTCTTCCGCTCCAATTGGGCTTGACTACGCGCTTGACTACGCGTGCTTGACCCCATTGGGTGGACCGCGCTTTCGCTCCAATGCTTCCGCTCCAAGGAAAGATGATCAACCGACGCCGTGTCGGAATGCGATGCTCATACGAGGGCCCGATGCCTTCACCTTCGGAACGCTGTGCTCAAAACGGCGCTGTGTCTGGCCACCGGTGACGAGAAGGTCACCATGACCAAGCTTGAACGCGGACGACTTCCCACCTCCTTGTGGACGCAGCAGGAACGTGCGTGGCTCGCCAAGCGAGACAAGGGCCACTATGGGATCCACGATTTCTGAGGGTATGCGATCGCGGTGCCAGGCGACGCTGTCGGCGCCATCGCGGTAGAGATTGATCCCCACCGAATCGAACTGCACGTCGTAGCGCGTGGACAGCGATTCCCGAGCATTCTCCAGCCACTGATACGCGTCAGCGGTCTGCGTGTCGAGCTTCCGCCAGGAGGTCATTCGTGGTTCGTCGACCTCCCGGTCGTACATCCGACGACGCCTTTGGCTCCAAGCCGTGTCATGTAGGAGTTGCCCGAAGGCCCGGTCGGAGCCCGAGACCCCGCCCGGGCAGTTGTCCACCCAGGAGTCTCCGTCTAGCTGGATTCGCTTGAGGCCGCGGAAGGATCCGTCGACGTCAGTGCTCTGATTTGCCCACAGCGAGGGCTGCCAGGCAACAAGGGGTGCACTCGGAACACTCCCCATATCTCGTCAGTTGTACCAGGAGAGCTTGGTTGGCCGATCCCTCGCGACCTACCCGCCCGCCGGGTCCAGGCTCGGCGCCCGAGCATGTCGACCGCCAGGGAGGCGGCGATCTCAGGCCGCGATGCGACCCCCAGCCCCGCCGAGGTCGATCAGGTCGACGTTGCTAGCTGCGGACTCTGTGGCCTTGTCTGATGGCTCCGGACGCGGTGCTGATCAGAGCCAGCATGCACCACAACTGGTCAACTGGAACGATGTTGGCATGGTGATCCCGCTGATGCTGGCCACTTTGACCGAGCGTCGCGACTTTGGCGACGATTGGCTGCTGGAGCGCAAATTCGACGGTGAGCGCTGCGTCGCACGCAAAGTGGGCAACGTCGTGCAACTCGAGTCGCGCAGTGGCAAGGATCTCACCGACACCTACCCCGAGATCCGCGCAGCCGTGGCGGCCCAACCGTCCCGGGACTTCCTGCTCGACGGCGAGGTGGTGGCCTACGACGATGACCAGACGTCTTTCACTCGACTCCAACAACGTCTTGGGTCGACCAGGCCGTCTCCGGAACAAGTGGCCAAATACCCAGTCGTTTACTGCGTCTTCGACCTCCTCGAGTTAGATGGCGAGGATCTGACCGCCCGGCCGCTTGTCGAACGCCGCGCTCGGCTGACGCGGACGATTCGGCCGAGCTCGGCATTGCAACACAGCGAGGCTTGGCGCAGCGACTCTCAGCGGCGATTCGCCGTCGCCTGTCGATCCGGCTGGGAGGGGCTGATCGCTAAGCGCGCCGACGCGTCATACGTCGGTGGCCGCTCGAAGGACTGGTTGAAGCTGAAGTGCGTCTGGGAGCAGGAGTTCGTTATTGGCGGTTATACCGATCCCGTCGGCAGCCGGACGGACTTTGGTGCCCTACTCGTCGGTTACTACGAGGACGGCTTCCTCCGCTACGCCGGGAAGGTCGGCACCGGCTACACCAAGGGGACACTCCACGACCTCGGTATCCGGCTGCGGAAGCTGGAAACGGCCGAGCCGGCGTTTGTAGACGCACGACCGATTCCTCGCGGCGTGCACTGGACGAGGCCCAAGCTCGTCGCTCAGATCGGGTTCGCCGAATGGACGAGGGACGCTCGTCTGCGGCAGCCGCGCTTTCTCGGCATCCGCGACGACAAGAGCCCGATTGAGGTCGTCCGGGAACGGCCACAATGATACCTCGCGGCGCTCTTGGTCAGACGAGTCGCCGAAGGTTATTCCAAGTCGTGTTCGGGGCGCGGGTGTGAGGTACCAAGCTCACCTACGAGGTCGAGCATCGACAGCGTGGGGTCGAGCTGTTCGGTCGTCGCTTCGCATTCGATCACCGTCTTGATCAAGATGGCCAGGTCAGTGGGGAGCACGATCCCCTGACCGCGCAGAAGGTGCCGTCTATCTCGCCAGCGACGAAGCAGCATTCGTCCACGGCGTCGTCTTCGACCTCGACGGAGGCCCGAAACAATGTCTTCACGACCGCCCGCTAACGATGGAAGACCTCGCCTTCCACGCGGTGGCGGCAGGGCCAGACCCGTGGGCGTTTCGCGACCACTGAACCGACTCCGGGTCCAACCGTTCCAGACGGCGACGGACCAGGTCAGCAAGGCGACCGCTCCGACGGACTCCAAGATGATCGTCTCGGTCACGAACGAAGCCCCTGACGACTCCCGAAAGCCGAACAAGCCGAAGTTGAGGCTGACGATGAGTCCTCCCAGGGCCGAGGCCATGAATCCAGCCCCTAGGAGCCCGGCGAGCGGCCGCGGCCATAGCAACAGGACTGCGGCTAACAAGAAGCCAGTGACGGCGTTGGCCAAGAAGAGAGGGCCCACGGTCGGGATGTCCCGGTATCCCTCCGACCACAGGTGCAGATGGACGACGGCAACCCAGATGACCAGACCGGCGCATACCAGACGGAGCACGAGGGCGGCGAGGAACGAGGGTGGATGCTGGAACCGCATCCCGGGGCGTCGGAGCGACGCCATCTGATCAGAGGTTACCGTCGCCATCGCTCGGCCCTCCGTTGTTGTCGGCGTCCATATCGCCCCCGTTGCCCTGGGCAATACCGTTAACGACGGCCGGCGGCGTGGCCACCGGAGGGGCCGTTGTCGGCGGAGCGGGTGGCACAGTGGTCGGCGGAATTGTCGTCGGTGGGGCCGTCGTCGCCGGGGCTGGCGCGGCAGTCGGCGGGGTCGTCGGCGGCGGCGTCGTGGTGCTGGTGGTGGTTTGGGCCGCAGAGGCGGCCTTGATGGCGGTTGCGTGGGAGTTCGACATGAGCCCGAGCCCGAGAGCCAGACCTCCCGCCACGAGAGCTGCGATCACCGCGATGAAGATTCCTAGTCGTTTGGTCATTTGATGTCCTTTGAAATTGTGTGGGGCGCTGGCCGTCTGGGCTTTCCCGCGATCGTGGGTTTCGAACTTCATTACGGTGGAAGCAGCACGAAAGTTCACTCACAGTCATAAGAAATTGATCAATGACGACGGGCAAACCTTTCAACCCGTCGGGGCGTATGTTGATATGTGACACGACTGGTTCGATCCACGGAACCGCCTGCCGCCCAGCTGCAGCCCACACGGCATCCGGTCGTCCGGTTCTCCACACGCCTCAAGATCGGGATCGTCTCGGCGGTGGCGTTCGTGGCGGTGGCGGCCAGCATCGGACCGGCCGTCTGGCCGGCATCGAAGGCCCAAGCGGGGGCGCGAACACGGGGACAACGGGTCATCCCCTCTCCGCCAGCTTGTCAATGCTTGGGTCGTTTGGTTGGCTCGCGTCAACCACACCGCCGGCGACCTGGGCCCGGCTCGTCGTCCCTTCCGGACTCGGAACGCTGTCCTCGCCTCCTGGGTTCCGTACAGTCGAGGGCGATCCAGGCACGCTATCGGTTGCCCTCCGCAGTCCAACCGGGACCTACCTCGGTTATCTCAATATCACTCCCCATCAGGGCGATGAGACCTTGCGAGACTGGTCCGCATTCCGTCTCTCTCACCTGCGGGACGACGACGCCGTCTCCGTCCACGAGGACGCAATGGTTACAGCTCTCCGTACGCCCACTGGAGTTCGATCGTGCGTGACCGATGACTACGTGACGACCATCGAATACCACCGCTTCCACGAAGTGGCCTGTTACGTCATGAGCGGGTCCGTCAGCAGCGTCGTGGTGGCCGCCACACCTTCGGGCGATCCGGCACACGTGTGGATCGAACTGCGGAGTGCCGTCGCCGCCTATCCGTTTGAGTAGCGACGATCGCCGAAGCGATCTGGGGTTGGCCTGGGGCACCTGGTGCACCACGCACACCTCCAACGACCCATCGTCAACCCCCTGCAATATGGAACGTCTCGAGCCAGCGGAGGTGTTGTAGTAGAGCGCTCTACTACAGCGGCAGACGGAGTGGACGAGGTGGAACCTCGGTGGACGAAACCGCATAGTGGGGGACTGGGGTCGACCGCCCGGACGAAAAGCACCACCTTGCCAAGGTGGAGGTCGTGGGTTCGAATCCCGTCTTCCGCTCCAAAGATTTGGCCGACCCACTGTAGAGTTCGGCTCCTTGGCGACACTCTGGCTTCGGTACCTGGGCGACACTTTGCGGATGCGGCTTCGTCACCTGCGGGACTGGCTTCGGTAGGCAGGCGACACTCCATCCGCGATCGCGGGACTCTTCGGACCTTCACTTTGGACAACGTCCTGAGTGAAGGGGAGCATCGGATTCTGGCGGGGACTGCCGGACATTTGGCCTTCACATCGGCCTTCACCTTGGCGTCCGCTCTCCATTCCGGAGGTGTCGTCTCTGTCTTGAATTGAGCCGGAGGAGGTGTCGCGGATCCAATCGGGTTAACCACCCGAAGCGGCAGAGGCCACCGGCCACAGATCCTCAGGCTCGGTGCCCCTCGTCTCTGGTACCAGCCAGAAGAGCGCGGCCGCCAGCCCTGCGGGAACAAACGTGAGTGCCGCCGCCATAGCGAATCGGTTGCCGACGTCGGCGATGGCACCGAAGGCGACGAGCCCGCATCCCGCGCCTATGACTCCTGCGGCAACCCACCACCCAGCCACAGAGGCCCGGACGGATGTGGGGAACAGCTCGGTGAGCAGCGCCCCTGCCGGCGGGGCAAACATCGACCCAGCCATTACGCCCATGATGTAGCCAACCAATAGGGCAGTGCTCGATCCTGCGTATGCGAGCGTTCCGAACGCCGCCAGTCCAATCATGGCCACTGCTCCCGTTGGACGGCGGCCCAGGTGGTCTGCGCACCAGCGTCCGGCCAGAAGTCCGATCAAACCCGCCACCCCGGCGCCAACCACCATTGCAGCTGTGACGACGCCCGATTGGTGCAGCACGTTCTGGGCGTAGAGGAAGACGAAGCTGTTCGCCGGCCCGGTGATCACAGATACAGCAAACGCAAGGAGCGCGATGACCATGAGTCGTCGACGGAACAGTGGTCCAACGGCACCGAGCACGGGGAGCGGGTGCTCGCCGGACGATTCGGCAATGGCGAATCGGTCCGGCTCGGTGATCCAGCGCTGGATCACGGGAATCAGTAGCAACGGAATCAGAACGAGCAGGAACAATCCCCTGAACCCCAGGGTGGTCGATGCCAGGCTGTGGATAATCGCTATCAAACCGGCCCCGACTCCGTAGCCAGCGGCGGTCAGTGCCACGGCAGACGCTCGACCGCGAGCACTCGTCTGCTCCGCCGCGACGACCTGGGCCAGCGCGTTGGTAGTACTGAGCATCGGACGCCCACACGCGAAGATCACCACAAACCACCAGTAGCCGGGGCTGGCTGCGGAGGCAACGGTGAGGGCCAGGCCCACGGCGAGCGACCCGATCAGCATGAATCGCCTGCCGTAGCGGTCAGCGAGCCCGATGAACGGAAGGCTCCCTAATGAGGCGAGCCGTATGATTGCCAACCCGATTCCGAGCTCGGTGCCCGACAATCCGACCTGATCGGCGATCGATGCTCCATGGGTGATGCGCCCGAAGTCTCGCGCGACGTCCCCGAGCGCCGTCACGAGACCGAACTGACCGAACCCTGCGAAGAGTGCGGCAAGCGCAACGCCGATAACGGATCGATCAGTCCAAGGATGGAGACGTGGGTGTAGTGGTGCGCCGGTCGTGGTGCACGGGTCGATCTCCGACGTCATGGATCCGGCGGCACATTCGTCGAATGGAGGGCACCTACGGTGGCGAGTCGCGTTTGCTCGGGAGCGGACCCGGGGCTCCCAGCGAGCTGTGCTCGCCGGCGCCCCGCCCAGATTGGAACGTCGAGCAACGTAAACAGCACTAGGGCCACACCGGCTTCGCTGGCCATGCACCTGAGCCACGGTCCGAGGAGCCGGAGCAACGTCCATTCACTTGGTGGCTGACGAAGGAACACGTAATTGACACCGGTCATGGCATCGAGCAGCCCGACCACCGCCGTGTAGCCGACGACAATGAACACCCGGAGAATCGAACCTGACCCCGGGGCGATGCGCATACCGACGACCAGCAAGAGAGCGGCAGCCACGATGACCGTGTGCCCGCCGACGTACTCGAAGAACACCAGGTGGGAACGCCGACTTTGAGGTCGGGAGTGAGAAGCCTCTGTAGCGTTCCTGCCAAGCCGCAGAAGTATGTGAGCTCAACGAGCAGAGGAAGGCGCCACAAACAGGCCAATGCCGTAACCACCACGGCGGCATTGCACAGGGCCAACGGAAGGGATGACTTGGCCGACCACGATCCCTGGACCACCAAGGAGACGCTGTAGCTAACTGCGTCGGCGGCGAGCACCAACCCGATTACCCGTGCCGCCGTAGTCCTCCATGGTCCCGGGCGGGCCCGACCCATCGCACACATCACGATGCCGGTGAGCGCACCGATGGCCACCGATGACCAGTAGCCAAGTGGAGAGATCGCCGCTGTCACGTCGACAAATCCCGCGCCGTCGCTGGTGATGCAGGAATTCCAGGCCGTACGTGGCCGACATTCACCTGAAGGGATAGCGACTCCTTCATTTAGCGTGGAATGGTGTACCGGGCGAACACGTGCCAGCCCACGAAGGCCCAGATGGCGACGTAGGCGATCCGCCCGAGCGGGTTGTGCCAAATCCGCAATGCCATCGTGGTGAGGGTCGCCCATCCGCTGCCGGCATGGCAGACGGCCTCCCAGACAATTGCTGTCGCCAGGATGGCGAGCCATGGAACGTTGGCAACCACCTCAGTCCACGCCGTTCTGGTCCGTGGGCGACGTGTGGCTCACGCTCAGCAGCGGAGCCCAACCGAGGGCGAGCCAAACGCAGAAGAGCATGAAGCGCACGACGTGTCGGGACAGAGCGTGGTCGACGACGGTGCTGAGTGTGGGGACGGCCTGCGACCGTCCACCAAGGACGAGTCCGAGGGTCTCCAGAGAGATGGCCAGCGCGAGGAGGACTACCCAAGGGAAGACCCTTGGAGCCCGGTACGCCTCGCCGTACGACGTGGCGGAGATCGCCTCGACTCGTCCGGAGGCTGGACCGATGATTGCGGCGACGAGGAGCATCAACGCGGGAAAGCCGACGGCGATATAGGCCCGAAGAGTGAACGGCGGCACCCCTGTGGCCCACCACGAATAAAGGGCAGCAGGGAGCCCGATTCCGACGAAGCCGAGAAGCGAATCTACCGCGATCCGTGGTCTCGTCATCCTGCAATTCCACGCCGCCCTTTCGTTGCTTGGGCGTCCCGGGACGACTGTCCCCCCCAACTCTTCGGGGTCCGATCAAGTGTATGTCCCGGGAACATTGGAGACTGGCCTCGCGTGGCCAAGTCGTGCACCGGGTCTTCCTCGGTGGGTACGGCCAGGTTTCCTGCATGCGAATCCTCTGTCCAGGTGACTCGCAGTAGACCGTATTTGCGGCGGTGGGGTATGAAGCGAGGGGTCGCCCCGAACGAATCACAACGGGGCGGGTGGGTACGGATGGCCTACGGACGCCCGCGGGCTGAACGCGGCAATGAAAGTGGCCGGGTGTTGGGCGACCAAAGCCGACCCAGCGCCCGGCGGTCATCCCATATGGGACGGGAATGTTTCCCTTTAGGGAAGCAATGCGTAGCCCGTAGCGGCCGGTGCCGCCGCGGCTAGCAGGAAGTGCTGTTCAGGCCACCGACGCAGGTATTGGCGGTGCTGAACAGGCCAGAGATGCCCCCGCCCAGCGCGGCGACGGCCACCACGGCCACGACGGCGATCAGACCCACGAGCAGCGCGTACTCCACCATGGTGGCACCGCGCTCGGTGCGTGCTCGCTCGAACAGTGTCCCGTGTGCGGTCCTGACTGCGACGAACGTGTTCATGAACATTCCCAACATCTGAGCCCCCTCTTGCCTCGCGCAATCCTCCCCCATGGATGACCCGCGCTTTTCAAGCATCGGTCACTTGATGGCTACGGCTGAATAGGACTTTCAGACCTGATGGTGATCCGACCAGGCTGTTGCGCACAATTCCCTGACAACCTCCCGGTTCCCTCGGCGCGCCAGGTCTCGCGGGAGCACTCCAGGATCCGAACGTCGGCATGACCATAGAGCGTCATCAACCGGAAGCCCATGGCACGCGCGTACCCATAGAAGACGACCGTTGATCGGGTCGTATCCCCGAGGACAACCAAGCTTTCCAAAACGGCGGTCTCGACCAGGCCGTAGTCAGCATCTTTAAGGTCCTGATAGACGTGCCACAGCACCGCGCCGTCGATATGCCAGTCGTCGTAGCGAGACCGGGCTCTTTTTGGCCAAGGTCGGCCTTTGGCGATGTCTCTGCCGGGCGTTGGCTCTGCGAGTGCCGTCCGCCATTCAGGGCGGCCGAAGGCGTTGACGAAGTAGTGCACCTCGTGGAGGATCTCCCCTTCGCGAACTCCATGATGCTCGTCGAGTAGACGTCAGCGCACAATGTGTCGGTGCTGCCAACCGCTCGGAAGCCCTTGCGTAATCGCTTGCGCCGGATCCGCCTCTATTTTTTGGCCGCGAGGTCGAAGCGATCGAGGCTCATGACCTTGTCCCACGCAGCCGCGAAGTCATGCACGAACTTGCCCTTCGAGTCATCACACGCATAGATCTCCGAGATTCCTCGGAGCTGGGAGTTCGAACCGAAAACGAGGTCGACCGCAGTGGCAGTCCAGGTGACCTCGCCCGTCACGCGATCCCGACCTTCGTAGACGTTCTCGGACGACCCAGAAGCCTTCCATTCCGTGCTCATGTCGAGCAGGTTCACGAAGAAGTCGTTGGTGAGCGTTCCGGGCCGGTCGGTGAAGACGCCATCCTGGGATTGCCTGAAGTTGGCGTTCAGGGCCCGCATGCCGCCGATCAGAACCGTCATCTCTGGAGCGGTCAGCGTCAACAAGTTGGCCCGGTCGAGCAGCAGGGTCTCCGCGGGCAACTTCGTGCCGGCTCGAAGGTAATTGCGGAACCCGTCGGCTGCCGGTTCGAGCACAGCAAACGATTCCACGTCAGTCTCTTCTTGTGAGGTGTCCGTGCGCCCCGGCGCGAACGGGACCGTGACATCGTGCCCGCCGTTCTTCGCCGCTTGCTCGACGGCCGCGCAGCCGCCAAGAACGATCAGGTCGGCGAGCGAGACCTTCTTTCCGCCGGACTGCGAACTATTGAAATCCTGCTGGATCTGCTCGAGGGTCTGCAGCACCTTGGCCAGTTCGGTCGGGTCGTTGACGTCCCAGTCCCTTTGGGGCGCAAGACGAATCCGCGCCCCGTTGGCCCCGCCACGCTTGTCGGTGCCGCGGAAGCTTGCGGCAGACGCCCAAGCAGTGGAAGTCAGCTGGGAGATGGACAGTCCCGATGCGAGGATTTTGCCCTTGAGAGCGGCGATGTCCTGCTCCCCGATCAGTTCGTGATCGACCGTGGGGACGGGGTCCTGCCACAGCTGGGGCTCCGGAACCCACGGTCCGAGGTAACGCGAAACGGGTCCCATGTCGCGGTGCAATAGCTTGTACCACGCTCTGGCGAACGCGTCTGCAAGCTGGTCGGGGTTCTCGTGGAAGCGCTTCGCGATCGGCGCGTATATCGGATCCATCTTTAGCGATAGGTCCGTCGTCAGCATCATTGGAGCATGCTTCTTCGACGGATCATGGGCGTCGGGCACGGTGCCCTGAGCCTCAGGATTCCTTGGCGTCCACTGGTTCGCACCGGCAGGGCTCGTCGTGAGCTCCCAGTCGTACTTGAATAAGTTGTCCAGGAACCCGTTGTCCCACTTCGTTGGCTCGTTGGTCCAAGCGCCTTCAATCCCGCTGGTGATCGTGTCATCGCCTCTGCCGGTACCGAACGTATTCCTCCAGCCGAGGCCTTGCTCCTCGAGGGGGGCGCCCTCGGGCTCCGGGCCGACGTAGTCGGCACCGGCTGCGCCATGGGTCTTGCCGAACGTGTGGCCGCCGACGATGAGCGCAAGCGTCTCCTCGTCGTTCATCGCCATGCGACGGAAGGTCTCTCGAATGTCCTTAGCAGCAGCCAGGGGATCGGGGTTGCCGTTGGGTCCCTCCGGGTTCACATAGATCAGACCCATCTGCACGGCTCCGAAGGGACCGGCGAGCTCCCTGTCGCCGCTGTAGCGCTCGTCGCCGAGCCACGTGTCCTCTGGGCCCCAGAAGATCTCGTCGGGCTCCCAGATGTCCTCTCGACCGAAGCCGAAGCCGAACGTCATAAATCCCATCGATTCGAGGGCGACGTTGCCGGCGAGGATGATCAGATCAGCCCACGAGATCTTTCGACCGTACTTCTGCTTGATCGGCCAAAGTAACCGGCGCGCCTTGTCGAGGCTCGCGTTGTCGGGCCAACTGTTGAGGGGGGCGAAGCGCTGAGCGCCTTCGCCTCCGCCGCCCCGGCCATCGGCGATTCGGTACGTGCCGGCGGCGTGCCACGTCAAACGGATGAACAGCGGCCCGTAATGGCCGTAGTCGGCCGGCCACCAGCCCTGCGACGTCGTCATCACCTCGCCGAGATCCCGCTTCGAGCGCGTCGAGGTCGAGGGTCGCGAACTCGTCCGAGTAGTTGAAGTCCTCGCCCATCGGATTGGAGCGGGGCGAGTGCTGACTGAGAACCCGTAGGTCGAGTTGATCCGGCCACCAGTCCCGGTTCGACATGGGCCTATGCGCCCTGGGAATCGGGGAGGCGATTACTGGGTTCTCGCTTTCGCTGCCGCGGTCAGACATGTCTGTCCTTCTCCTTGTTCGCTGGTTCCCTCTGATGACTGGTTGCTCGTGACGTTGGTTTAATGGGGTCCAAGGCCGTCCTGCTCTGCTACGTGTCCGCTTTCCGCGGCACCCGAGACTGAAGGCGCCGCGACACATTGGGGGCATCGGCCCCGGTAGACGACCTCGGCCCAGTCGATCGCATCGCCAGAGTCGTCGCTCGCCTCCCGATCCGAGCGACCGGCGTGGTCGGTGGCCTGCGGTCGTGCTGGCCCATCGAGTCGCTGTGGGTTGGCTCATGTTCTACGACGAGCGCGATCATGCGGCGGTACGCGTCCACGGTGGCAGGCGAGGGCCCTCCCCACCGAGCGCTCGCGGCCGCCTCCAATTGCGTGGCACCCCGACCGGGCCCGGCGAAGACCTGGGCGTCGATCTCTTCGAACGCCCGGGTGCGGGCGGTCACCTTGTCGAAGCCCGGCTCCTGGTCATGGCTCATGGCCGCATCCTCCAGCAGTGATCCTAGGGTTAATGAGTCCCGGCCGTCACTCAGATACCCGTGTGCTCGGCGCGCACCGGATCAGGGTCGGGGACGTGTGGCATCAGCGCGTTCGGCGGGACGGTCCCGAGCCGACCGGCCTCGAAGTCCTCGAGGGCCTGCACGATTTCGTCCCGGGTGTTCATCACGAAAGGCCCGTAGTGCTCCACGGGCTCTCCGATCGGCCGACCTCCGAGGACGAGGACCTCAAGAAATTCGGTGCGCGAGTCCTGAGCATCGTCGGCCCTGATGGCGAGGAAATCACCTGGGCCGAACGAAACCAACTGACCGACGTGCACTGGGCGACCATCGCTGCCGACCCGCCCGGATCCCGCCAGGACGTACACAAGGGCGTTGAACCCGGCATTCCAGGAAAGCTCCACCAGGGCGCCCGGGGACACCGACACATGGGTCAGCGCCATGGGTGTGTGGGTCGACCCAGGACCGCGATGGCCACCGACGTCACCGGCGATGACCCGCACGAGAGCCCCGCCATCACCTGAGGACAGCAGCACCACGTCGTGGGCCTCGAGCCCCTGATAAGCCGGCGGGATCATCTTGTCCCTGGCCGGCAGGTTCACCCAGAGCTGGATGCCGTGGAACAGGCCCCCAGAGACCACGAGGTCCTCTGGTGGCGTCTCGATGTGCAAGATGCCGCCGCCCGCCGTCATCCACTGCGTCGCCCCGTCGGTGATGAGACCGCCGCCACCTTGGGAGTCCTGGTGGGCGAACGTGCCGTCGATCATGTACGTGACCGTCTCGAAGCCGCGATGAGGATGCCAGGGTGTTCCCTTCGGTTCGCCGGGTGCGTACTGCACCTCTCCCATCTGGTCCATATGGACGAAGGGGTCGAGGTCACGCAGGCTCAGGCCGGCAAAGGCCCGTCGGACGGGGAAACCTTCCCCCTCGAGCCCGCTGGGCGCGGTGGTGACGGAGGTCGCCGGGCGCTCGGCTGACCGGGTCCGATCGAAATCGGGAATCTTCGGCAGATTCGAGAGATCACGAGGAGTCACTGCGGGCACGAGAGCCTCCCATCGGTGTTCGTGCTTAACCGATGAACTTCATCAGGGCGTCGTTCACTTCGTCGGGGTGGGTCCAGCCGATGTTGTGGGGTCCGCCTTCCACCTCGATCAACTCGATGTCCTTCACGAGCTCGGGAATGCGGCGACCCGTGGCATCGATCGGAAGGATACGGTCCTCGGTGCCCTGAACGACGAGGAGCGGCACATCGATCTCGGGCAGGTCGGCGCGGAAGTCGGTCAGCCAGGTCGCAACGCACGCCAGGGTGGCGTAGGCAGACGAGCCGGCTGCTACCTGGAAACTGGCGTTCCAGGCCTCGTCGGTGATGCGGGTGCCACCGAGCTTGTCGACGTTGTAGAAGTTGTCGAAGAAGAACTTGAACCAGGCGTAGCGGTCCTTCTTGATCGTCTCCACGAAGCCGTCGAACACGCTCTGGGGCACGCCATTGGGGTTGTCGGGTGTCTGGAGGAGGAAGGGTGGAATCGGTCCGAACAAGGCCGCCTTGGTCACCCGGTCAGAGCCGTAGGTACCGAGATACCGGGTGACCTCGCCGGTGCCCATCGAGAATCCAGCTAGGACCATGTCGCGCAGATCGAGCTTATCGACCAGGGCCTTTAGGTCAGCGGCGAAGGTGTCGTAGTCGTAGCCAGTCGTGGGCTGGCTGGAGTGTCCGAATCCGCGCCGGTCGTAGGTGATGACGCGGTTGCCGGCTTCGAGCAGGTCGGGGACCTGCTTCTCCCATGAGTGGCCGTCCAAGGGGTAACCATGAATCAGGACCACTGGCCTACCCGAGCCGTGGTCCTCGTAGTACAGCTCGAGTGGGGCCGAGTTCTCCTGACCGACGGTGACATATGGCATTGCATCCTCCCTGGTGGTGGGTCTGTACGGGTCAGCCGGCCCTTGGCTGCGTGGGCGCAACGACCACTGCCGAGGCGACGGGCCCCTCGTGAGGTCCAACTCCCCTTGTATTTCCCACCCAATTGACTCTCAAACGACAGACGAGCGAATCATGCGAGGGGGCCGGAAAGCGCCTCGGGACGGGGACGGCTGGTTCAGTCTGACTTATTGAATCGACGGACTCCCTGCCTTCTAGTGAAGGAGCACCGGCCTCGGACCTCACAAGGATCCGTGGATGAGCTAAGGCCTAGCTTGCCTGCCCGAGGCTGGTGAGGGCCTTCGGAGTGGCGGTGCGCCTTCCAAGCTCTCGACATACATGGGTTGCGGGTGAGGCGGGAGCTGAGCGGTTAGCAGCACGAGTGACGGTCTGATTTATCTACAACGCCACGAGCCCTTTTAAGCGTGTCGGCAGCAGACGGCGCCTGGTCATCAATCGTGCTTAATGCCCCAGTTCGCTGCCGGACGGGGTGCCACCTACCGCACTTATGGGCTCTAGATCTTCTTGGTCCGTTGGTCTCTGGATTTTGTGACAAGTTTCAAGCTGCGATCCCGCGCCGAGCGTTGGTGACGTAGTCGCCGAGGACGTGCTCGATGGTGCCCAGGGCCTGGCGGAGCTCGAGTGGTGCCGGAGGTTGGTCGGCTTCGAGGAGCGGGCCGAGCAAACGCGCGCGCACCTTGGTGTAGAAGACAGCGACGCGTATGCCGTCGGGGGTGAGGGCATGGGAGTTCGTTCCAGGTGATCGTTCGATCAGGCCGTGGAGACGGAGGCGGCGCAGCTCATAGCTCATCTGCGAAGAGCGGTAGTCACGGCCGAGGAGTCCGGCAACATGCCCGCGAAGGCTCTTGTTCGTGAAGCCAGTGACGGCGTGGATGACGAGGCAGAGTGCACCGGCCGGGACCATGGCGACGTCGAAGATGTCCTCGATCAACTGGTGCGCATCCTGGCGGACGTGTTCACGTCGATAGGAGGCGGGGTCTGAGAGAGCCAGCTGTCAATCGAATCCCCAGTTCAGCTCTCGCCATGTCCACATATTTGACTGCGAAGAGCTGGTCGTCCGATCCAGCGATTCGGATCAGGAGGCGCTTCCGCGTTCCACCGTTGTACGCATCCCCGGTTCTGGCCACTTCGGCGTTAGATATGGCGCTCCTGTCGACTGACCACGGCTGTCCGTTGGACATGATCTCGCCCATCACTCTGCGCCGCTTGAACTTGAAGCCGTTGGGCACGAACAAGAGCCTCCTATCGGTCAGGCAAAGTGTTCCACCCACGCTGGTCGGTCCGACGGTCTGAAGCGCCGGAGCGCTCCATTCGAGGGTCTCTTGAGGTAGGAGTTGAGTCGTTATGCCACGGTCCACACCAGAAGAATCGGTGTCTCAAACCAGGCAAATGAGAACCATTGGCAAATAGATGGGGAAAATGAGTCTTTTGGCCTACCGGTGTCCCAGTTCGCCGGTAAGAGTCACCCGTCGATCGCACTCCAAAAGTTAAAGAACGCGTCGATGTCATCTGGTGACTCCCAGACCTCGACCATTTTCCCGTCCACGAGCTTGAACTGGATCACCATACGGAGAGCCAGTGACTGGCCAGCTGCCGCCGCGGTGTTATGGCTGACCACGGCGGCATAAATGTCACCCGCCAACACATGCTCGACGTCGAAGCGGAATGTGCCAGCGGACGTCTCAAAGTTCCTCCCGCTCATTTCCGCCAACGCGCCAAGTCCAACCACGGTGGGTTCAGCACTCAAGCGGGTTCGGCCACGGGGAAGATGCCAGACGACGTCCTCCGCGAGGATCTCAATCAGCGTTGCCCAGGTCGTTTGTCGCCTGAGCTGCAAAGAATCTTCGGACGATGCTCCCGTTTGGATGTTCCGCCATCATGCCTCCATTGCCGGAACGTGCATGCGCAGCATATGTGGGATCAAGGGAGCGCCGCGAGAAGCGACCATTTCGAGGAGAGTCGTTCCTGCCACTGGGAGGTTGAATCAGTTCTCGCCTCTAGGAAGCAGACGATAGGTTCGATGTTGTCGGCGGAGCGGAAGTGTCCTGCCCGCCGAACGAATCGAGGCGAGGAGCTGTTCTAAACCAGGCCGCTCTCGGCCAGGTCAACGTTCGAAGGCATACGGGTGTGTGCGGTGCGGCTTGCCGTACCGCATGTGCAGGCAAATGGCGCCGCAGGCAAGCGCCGCGTAAAAGCACCACAATGACGTGAACCCGTCCGCGGTCAATCGGGCCAGGACGACAACGGCAACCACGTTGGCGACACCAAAAATCACAAAGTCGCGGTAGCCCGACATCAAGAGGGATCCGCACGTGGCGAGGACGTACAAGCCGACGACCAAGACCCCGTAATGAAGGCCGATGCTGTACCCAAGATGGTAGGAACCGAGTCTGGCTGTGACTGGACTCCGGAGCATTGTCATCAAAAGAACAAAGGCCACTGCTGTGCCCAGCAGGACGAAGGGTGCGATCGTGAGCTGCCGACGTCGGGTGGGCTCAAGCATCATCACAGCGAGGGGCACCAGAACCGGCACAACCACCAGAGCGACCAGCAGATAGAGCCAGGTAGCGGCTCGTCCGATCTCGGCGGGGATATCACCACGCAGCTGCCACCAGACGAGTGATTCAATGAGCTGGTGAGCCCCCAGAACCAACGGCAGCGCAGCGAGGAGAAAGTACTCCTGACGCCCCCCCAGATGGCGGCACGCATCAATGCCTATAGCAGTGACGACAAGCCCACCCGCGACGTCGCCCTCCGGGGAGAAGCACACAAGATGACCGTAATCCTTGATCATGCCGGGGCAAACGGGGTGTGTCACGTCATGGATCTTGCGGCAGGCGGCCAACTCCAAACAGGCCATCGGCCGCACTCCCGGCGATGGGTGACATGGTTGACAACGCGGCATCCGCCGGGTTCTGCGGGACGGGGACTGGATTAAAAATAGTGGTGCTTTGCGGCTGCGATATCCTCCGCTCTGGGCTGTGTCGTTCCCCATGGCGTCCCGGAGCACCGGTACGCAGGTCCCGCGGACGGCTACCACGACAGGAGGACAGCAGGATATGGATGACGCCACCATGCTCGCCGAACTCCAACCGACCGCCGAGCGCTTGGTCGAGCGCCATCTTGGCATGGCCAAGGAGTGGTTTCCCCACGACCTCGTTGAGTGGCGTCCGCCACCAGAGATGGCAAACGCCGAACCTCTGCCCGATGGTGTGGCCAGTGCAGTATTCGTCAACGTGTTGACCGAGGACAACCTGCCGTACTACTTCGCTTCGATCGACAATCTCTTCGGCCAGGACGGCGCCTGGGGCTATTGGACCCGGCGGTGGACGGCGGAAGAGGGGCGGCATTCGATCGTCCTACGGGACTACTTGATCATGAGCGGGCACATCAACCCCGTCAATTTGGAGCGGGCTCGGATGACCCAGGTCACCGGCGGCGTTTCCCCTCAGGCCGAGACGATCGCCGACGCGTTCGTCTATCTCGCCCTCCAAGAGCTGGCGACCCGAATCGCCCACTACAACACCGGGAAGGCATTGCCCGACGCTGAGGGCTACGCGGTCATGAAACGGGTAGCGGCAGATGAGAACCTGCACTACCTCTTTTACCGAGATCTGGTGTCGGCCGCCCTGCAGATCGATCCTTCCGGGATGATGGAGGCCATCAAGCGTCAGGTGCTGACGTTCGAGATGCCCGGTACCGGCATACCGGACTTCGCCCACCATGCGAAGGCCATTGCGCGAGCTGGTATCTACGACTTGCGCGTGCACCATGACGCCATCCTTGGCCCAGTGGTTCTGGGCCATTGGGACGTCGCCGGCTGGCAAGGTCTGACCCCGTCGGCCGAGGCCGCTCGTAACCGGCTGTTGCAATTCATCACCCGGTTGGGCCGAGCTTCGTCCCGAATGAAAGAGCCACGAGTCGCCAGCGGTAACACATAACGCGATCCCCTTTCGTTTGGGGACAGGCGGCTCAAGAGTCCTAGCCTCTCTCCGTGACCTCGCACCCGGGCCGACGATCTCCTTGCAGGGCTCCGGAGGCGGCTCGTGGGCTTCGAGCCTCGGGCAAGTCGACACTCGCTCGTCACACCGGCTCACTTTGAAAGGTTGGCGACGATTCTTCAACCTCCAGATGAGGAGGAGATCCAGTTGTTCGACAAGCCCGTTGCCGAAGGTTGATATCGTCGAACTTGTCCCGCCCGCTATCAGGGGCGCCGCGAAGTGCCTGACTGTCCCATTGTCCCGGCGACTGGGGGCACCCTTAAGCCACGATGCCGAGGACTGGTCTTACCGAGCTCGGGTGGCGTCGCTCGGCCTTGGATCTCCATTCGTCGCCCCGGCGGCAACGGGTCACTCGGCGCGCTGGGCCCCTATTCGACGGACGTGCCGCCCACTGGTCCCGTTGAGCTCGCCGATCGGGCTCTGGAGAGTGGCGATGTCGGCGTCCGAGTCAGCGAAAAGCCCATCGAACTTGATTCCAACTCGGATCGCGTCCTCGAGAGTCCGTCCGGCGTTGGTGACCTCACCGTCGAGTTGAATGTTGACCGAGCCGTCGACCGCGGGAACACATACGGAGATCCGGCGACCGATCAGGGTGGACGGCGACGGATGCTCCTCCAGTGTCAACCCCAGACCCAGCATCGAGATGTCGAAGACCCTACAATTACGCCATTCGGCGGAGTCCCCTGCGATATTGCAGACTCCGTCCCACCCGGCAGCCTGACGTGGGACTTGACGGCGATATTTCATGACTTAGTCCCTTTCACTAATTGAGTGACCATGGCTTTCACTGGGTCTCGAACTGTGGATCACAGGTTGGCAGGTCTCGCCCCTAATGGATTCTCGACCAAAGCCGCAGAGGTCTTGATGCCTCGCCCTCTGATTCGAGTCGTAGTTGTCGAAACTGTGCGAAAGAAAATGGCGCTATCCCGATAGCACCGAACTGGACTCTGCTCGAAGATCGGTCTGGTTGATACTTGGCAGTATTGCCTTCTTCTGGGACTTCGCGGCCGCCTTCTTCGAAGACTTTTCCGCCCCCCTCGCGTCCTGCTCGGCTTTTCTCAATGAGCGTTTTCTCTGCCTTGGGGACTGCCTCTTGTGTCGTGCCTTCGTGCGCCCCGCGTTCACGCTCAACTGCGACGATAGATCCGACGGCGCTAAGTGGTAAGGCCCGCAATGCTCGACCATTGGCTCTAGGAGGGAGACCGGAACCTCGGACTGCTCGTAGTGGGGCGCTGCAGCCTCAACGGGATCCTCGGTGTCCTCGTCGAACACTTCGATGAACTCGTCGGCGTGGCGTGGCGTCGGCGTCGGCTTCGTCCTCGTCGAAGGCCTCCAGGACCTCTTCGTCGTGCACAACATAGTCTTCAACGGTCTCGAGCTTCCAGGCCTCGAACGCGTCGAGAATCCAGTCGCCACCCTCATGGCGGTTGTCGTCAAGGGCTTCGGCAGCCTCGTCGACGAGCTCTCGGTCCTCGTCGACGACCCCTCGGTCCTCGTCGGCGATTTGTTCGTCGTCCAGTTCCTCGTCGTCGAAGGCGCCAACGACCTCAACGGGCACCTGGTCGTCGACGTCCTCCTCTTCTTCTTCTTCGAGAACCACGTCGACTTCGTCGAAGACCTCGTCGTTTTCGTAAGCGGTCTCTTCCTCGTCGTCTGGCTCCTCGCCTTCGTAGACGTCGAGTACCTCGTCTGACTCGTCGGCTTCGTCCTCGTCATCGTCGTAATCCCCGAGGTCCTCGTCAAAGACCTCCGGCTCCTCGTCGAAGTCGACCAGGACCAGCTCGTCAGTAGGTTGCGGGTCCTCGTAGATCGCCCAGAGGTCGTCTTCGACAACTGCTTGTTCCTCTTCGGCGATGGCTGCTGGCTCCGCAACGGTCGCGTGCTCGGCAGGGTCCTTCGCGCCGGCGGCCGTCTGATCTCCTCGCAAGGTCTCCGGACGATCCGCTGCGTGAACCTTGGAGCGCCTTCCGCGACGGGAGCGCGTCGCGTTGCCGTTCGAGCTCGAGCTCTCTCCGTGCGGCGGGGGTTCGCCCCGCGCGCCGAGGCGATCGATCAAGCGCTCGAGAGCTGGATTGCTCTCGAGGACGTAGTCGCCCATTTCCCCCCCGATGCCGCTCCGAGACCTCTCGGAATCCCCCAGCACGAAGAGTGTGCGCTCCCGGGCCGCAGGCCGCATGGGGCAAAGGACCTATTTGCACAGGGGTGGTGCCTAGAGGCTCAGGACCGGAGGTCCTGGATGCGGCAGGCCCCCGCCCCCTCAGACCCGACAGCTGGGGCGGGCACGTCATCAAGAAACCTGGCGCCGGCCGGTCCAAGCCAGTGATGGATTTCGTTGCAGGGACTAGACACGATTTATCGGGAGGGCTCACCGGTGACCAGCGGGGTCCGGTCTACTCAGCATTCCCGGAGTACGCTGCCAAGCGACAGGGCGGTGGTGAACGATGCTCGAGGCGACCGAGGTTCGGCTACCAGTCAGTACAAGGGAGGCCATACGCATACAGGTCGCTCTGACGTTTCAGCCACCGTACGAGACTCCGATCACCGTGGCCGTGAACGGTGCGCTGATGAGCTCAGCATGGTTCTTCCTCCCCACGGGGTTGAGAGACAAGCTGTTCACCCTGCACGGAACGCTGGCCTTTGCACTGGTGCTGGCCGCGTGGATGTACTCGGACGTGCCTTCGACCAATGTCCTCGGGCCCGACGCCGAGCGGGTTGTGGCGGCCTTGGACGATCCCGTTGCGCTTCGGCTGCTGCTGTATGCCAAGAACATTGTCTTGTGGCTGATGATCACGCCAATCTGCGCGCTCGTGGCGGTGATCAATGGCCTCCTACAGCATTCGCTTCTGTCCACCTTGTACACGGTGGTAGCGATCGGAGTACTCCCGTTTGGCTTTCTTGCCATCTCGGCCTGGGTCGGGATCCTGTTCCCGTACCACCCCATGCCGTTGCGGTACCGATGGGAGCACCGTCAGCCGCGGAAGAGGATGCTGGTCCGGTGGCTCACACTTGCAGTCACTCCCTATGTGTTGGTCCCTGTGTTAGCTGCTCTCATGCTGACCCCGTCGCTCCTCTTGTGGGGCTTCACCTCGCCGCACGGGCTGTCAGGGAAGGTGCCTGACCACTACCTTGGGTTGGGCGTGGCCGTCGCGTGTGCCATCGCCGTTGTCTGCTCAGTCGGGGGTCAGCGGTTGGGTGTGTGGATGGCCCAAAGGAGGCGAGCCAGGCTCGCAGCGTTCCTGTCGGACCCGGTGAGGGGATAGGCATGCCTTCGTTCCCTCATTGTCTGCACGGCAGAGTGGTTGAGTTCTCCGGGGTGTCGAGATGACATTGCCTGGCGACGCATCTCTGGGGGACTTTCAACGCTCTCACTTGGTGAAGACAGTGGTGCGCGCCGTGGTGAGCGCCGTGCTGCTCGTCGTTCTCTATTATCTGGTTCCGATTGAGCATCGAGAGCACCAATCGGTGGCGCTGCGCCTGATCGTGGCCCTGGCCGTGTTTTCGATCGTCCTCGCCGTCGAGGTCCGTCAGATCGCCAAACACGACCACCCGATGCTACGGGCCGGTGTCGCGATGGCCACGATCATTCCGCTCTTCCTCGTTGTGTTCGCGTGGATCTACCTCACGATGTCCGCCTCGAGTGTCGCCGCTTTCGGAGGTCATCTCACCCGGACGAGCGCCCTCTACTTCACTGTGACGGTGTTTTCGACCGTTGGCTTCGGCGACATCACGCCTAAGACCGATCCGGCCCGAATCGTGGCCATGGTGCAGATGCTTGCTGATCTCGCGGTCCTCGCCGTTGTCGTCCGCCTTATCCTTGGCGCCGCCACCCGCGGGATGGCGCGGCTTCGGACATCAGACGAGTCGTAGGGGAACGGGTTTGTCCCCGACGAGTCGTGGGCAGACCAGGCCCAGTCAGTAGCCAATTTCATTGCGCTGGAAGTAAGACCGCTCCGCTAGAGGAGGGGCGCAGTGGACGGGCTGGAAACTGGGTGGACGGAGCCGCACCTCAGGGGACCCGCCGGCCTCAAGGGACGAAACCGCCACTTTGGGAAGGTGAGAGTCGCGGGTCCGAATCCCGTCTTCCGCTCCAACTGCGGTTGGCCCCATTCGGTGGACCACTTTTAGGAACAAAGCGGCCCGGGTGTTCCTGGAGTGCTCGGCCTCGACGGTGCTGGCGTGTCGCAGCCGTGCGGCGGTCGAGCCTTCACAGCGTCGACCAAGGAAGCCTTGACATCGCGCCAAGATTGAACCCCGATGATGAGCGTCGAAAGGAGAAGGACGGGGCAGTCCACCGCCCCGTTCCGATTTCGATATGACGCTCTTAATCATCAGCATTCCCCTTATGCTCGTGATCGCCGCTATCACCGTCGTGCCTCTGGTCGCCATGTCCAGGATCCATCACGGCCGCGGTGTCGTAGCGCCGGGGGCCATGCCCGCGAAGTCGGCAGGAATGCCCGTGTCGCTGGACGGCGAGGAACCGCTGCTGCCAATCGCCGCGTGACCCTGGGAGGCCGGCTGCCGCAACTGGGCAGCGGTAGCCTCGCGGGTTGGTCATGGAGGTCGTTCCCCGTTCCGGGTGCTCAACCGTTGTGAGGGTGTCTCTCCCGCTCTGAGCGAGTTCGGACGTACGATGCAGGCCGTCATGAACCGATGGTTCTCTTCCCGGGCTCTTCTTCTCCACGTCGAGTTCTGGTTCATCGTCGCCGCCTGCGGAGCTGCGACATGGTGGCAGGCCAGCAGGGCGCTCGGGGGTAACGGACTCAGCTGGTTCTACACGTTTGAGTGGCCGGTCTTGGCTGGAATCGCAGTGGCCGCGTGGTGGCACCTCATCCATGAGAACCCGGAGGAGCGTGCTGCCCGGAAGCGGGTAAGGGCAGAGGTGGATCCCGCGGAACGGAAGGCGGAGTGGTAGGCCCGTCCGATGGAAGCCGGAGGGCGCGGCCGCGAGCATCTGGGCAACGACCCGAGCTCCGGGATCAGGCTGGCTAGCCTGACCACGTGGATCCGGGGGGACGGCCAGCGATCGGATGCAGGACGGTGCGATGACGCCCTCGGGCGACGTCGAGCACGGTAACGGCTCAACGGACAGGGGCTTCAAGTGGGCGGCCGCGATTGCCGCTGCCTCTCTCGTCGGCTTCGTGATCTTCGTGATCGTCCGGGGATCACCTCACCCCGCCCCTATCGGAACTGGCGCTCTCAAAGTTCCGCCGCCACCCGTCTTGAAAGCAGGCGGGGTCGCGCCAGCGTTCTCGCTACCGGATCTCCATGGCGGTGACCCCGTGTCGTTGTCGGCCTTCCGCGGCATGCCGGTGATTGTCAACTTCTTCGCCTCGTGGTGCCCGGACTGTCGGGCCGAACTTGCGGCTGTGGCAACCGTTGCCCGCAAGAACAGCGGGCGGTTGGCCGTCATCGGGGTGGACTCCAACGAGACCTCAGACGCTGCAGCCAGCAGTCTGCTCGCTGCAGCCGGCGCCGCCTATCCCGTGGCCGTGGACGCGAGCGCGACGGTCGCCTCCAGGTACCTCGTGCAGGCACTGCCCGTCAGCTACTTCCTCGACTCGTCAGGCAGGGTGGTGGGGGCGGCCCTCGGTCCCCAGTCGGCCTCATCGCTCGAGCGCTGGGTAGCGCGCCTCGAGGTGCGCCGATGAGTGGGCCGAGTGGCACAGAGGCAGGCAACGCGCCTTCGCCGACCTCTGGCGCCGTGCCCGATCAGGATCCGGGCGCCACGGTTCCTCGTATCGACCGCGCTGCTGCGCTGGCCGAAGGGGCGCCCGGGATTCCGGCAAAGTTCATCTACTGGGCGCTTGGCGCGGTGCTGGTCGTGAGCCTGGGCGGTCTGATCGGCGAGCACGTGTTCTCATCGGCCGGGCTCAACCCTGTCGCGACCACCCCGCCTCGGCCCGCAGCGACGACCGCGCCTGCAGTCACTCCAACTGTTCCGACGCCGGACCTGTCGCTCGGTTCGTCGCTGGGCTCGTTCATGGGCCTGAGCGTGCTGAAACCACACGGCGCCACTCCGTTCACCCTGACCGATCAGAGCGGCCGGCCCACACCGGTGCCCGCCCGGCCACCACGAGTCGTAGTGGTCACCTTCTTCAACGCGTCGTGCAACGATATCTGTCCCGTGGTGGCGGCCGAGATCGAGCAAGCGGACGCGGACCTTGGTCCGGCAGCGTCCGAGGTCGAGTTCGTCACTGTCAATACGGACCCGACCGCTGTGGCGCAGTCGGCGGAGGCTCCCGTGCTGAACAAAACCGGGCTGGGAGCACTGTCGAACTGGCACATGGTGACGGGCCCATTGACCACGCTCAACGCGGTCTGGAAGGCGTACGCAGTGTCGATCTCCGTGGACAAGAAGACCGGTCTTGAAGCCCATAATGAGGTCATGGCCTTCATCGACAGCACGGGCGATCTGCGCTACAGCGCGACCCCCTTTGCCGACGAGAGCACGAGCGGGACCTTCGGCCTATCCCCGGCGGCCATCGCCCGATGGGGGAGGGGGATCGCGATCTATGCCGGTCGACTGATCAAACAGTGAACGACCCCACCCCTCGGAACCCCCGAGCACCGCTTTGGCAGCGCCACCGCGGGCTGCTCATCGGTCTCACGATCTTCGTCGTGCTGCTCATCACTGTGCTGAGCGACCTGCCCGTCAGCACCTCGCGGGCCGACGACATCAACGCCGAGCGCAGCGTGATGAGCGAGGTCAACACCGACCTCGCCGGGTGCGCCCTGGCCGTCCACCAGGCAATCGGAATCTGGAATCTTCAGGCCGCCCACGCGCTCAGCCCGGCCGATCGCGCCCCGACCCCTGGCCTGTTGAGCGACGACCAGACGGCCTGTTCCTTCACGAACGAGAACATCTACGACCTGGCGAACATCCAAGTCCCCGGGACCCCGGCCGGAAAGCACCTCGGTCAACTCGTGGCTGCCGCGTTGCTGTGGACCACTTCGGACTCCCTGCGAGCGATCGAGGACGTCCAGACACTGATGAACAGCTCCTCCAATGTTCCAGCGCTGCACAGCCTGTCGACCGAGGAGGCACGGCTGGCGACGGACCGAAGGAGCGCGATCTCACAGGAGGAAGCGGCGAACCGGGCGCTCGACACCCACCTTCCACCCGTCGACCTTCCGGCCATCGGCGGGAGCATCGGGGGCTGAGGTCGGGTCAGGGGCTCTGGGCCGTGCGGCCGCCACCCCCACCGGCGGGTGGCATTCCCCGCCGGCGTTCGGCCCGCGCGAGCGCCAGGAGCTCGGCGTCGGGGTCCTCGTCGGTCTTCAGCCACAGGAGGGCGTTCCAGAAGATCACCGGGACGAAGGCCAAGGCGGCGAAGAACCAGAGCACGGCGGAGGCGATCTGCTGATCGGCGGCGGCGCTGAGACCTCCCCCGACGTGGTGGAAGCTCCGGTAGAAGTCGTGGTTGGACAGGCCGACGAGGTAGGCGAGGGTCCAGTAGGCCCACATCGCGAAGGCCGCCAGCACCGCCCGCCGCAGGTATCCCGAGCGAGGAACCAGCGGGGGAGATGTCACCAGCTCCAACCAGAGGCCCAGCCCGAAGATGAGGAGGCTGGCCCCTTCGAGCGCCAACAGCCATCCGGGCCGCGCGACGGCGGCCACCGCCCCGGGTGCATGCCAGGCCACCACGACGACGAGGTCTGCCGCGATGAACGCGAGTGACCACGGCAGCTCTCTGTGCCGACGCCGGTGGTCGGCCACCCGGTCGACGATCCGCGGTGACGTGGCGGGCGAGTCGTTGCCGGCCAGCCCCAGCAGGCGCCATGGTGCGCCGACTGCCACCAGAGCGGGGAGGACGATGGCGAGGAGCGAGAATTGGATTGCTGCGCCGTACTCCGTGTCCCGAGCCAAGCGGGACAGGGGCGGCACGAGCGCGATGAGAACGACGACAACCGCGCCGACCAGGCACCACAGTCGCCACCGTGCGGCGTGCTCACGGGGCCGCACGGTGGCAGCCCCGCCGTTCATCTCGTTGGTCGGCGCTGGAAGAAGCCCCAGAGCAGCACGACGAAGAGGACCCCCAGGGGGATGGCGAACGTCAATGCCTGGGTGGCGGCTACGTCGGATGCCATGATCACGAGTTCACCCCTCCGCTCTCAGATGACATAGAACAATACCCAGAAGAACGTGGCGACGACGGCGATGAATCCCCAGAAGTAGGTGCAGCCGTTCAGATTGGCCCGGAAGAGACGTGCCACGGGCAGGGTCGAGCCCGGTGCCCCGCCGTCTTGCGCAATCGCCCGTCGCAGCCGAATCTCCCTCGCCAGGATGGTCTCGAGCCAGTAGGTGCCTCCCAGCACCAGCGCGATGTTCATGGCCCCCCAGGCGATGAAGCAGGAGGCGTAGCCGCTCGATCCCGGGAAGAACGGGAGGTCGGTCATCTGCCAGATCTGAAGTCCGATGGCCAGCAGCCCCCCGAGGACGGCCGTCCAGCCGGCCACCTGCCAGTCGAGGGTCTCGTCCTCTCGGAAGCGTCGCTCGCCGAATTGCACCAGGAGCGCGCAGGCCACGGTGATGGCGAAGATGGCTGCGCCCGCCGCCGTCGGTGCGGTGATGCCCTTGGGGCGCCACAGGTTCTGATTGTTGGCGGAGCGTAGGTAGAAGTAGGCGAACGCCAGGGCGGCAAAGGCGAAGGCCCAGATGCCGATCAGGAGCCGGCCTCCGGTCCAGAGGGCTCCCTCCTGGGCGCGGAGCTCGAACGCAATCTCTTCGGGAGTCTCCTTGAGTTGTACGAGGCTCTCGAATTGCTGGTCGTCGACCGGGTTCTGTGCCATCAGTATCCCCTCACAGGATCGGGGGTCGTGGATCGCCGTCGCCCTCAACCCCGGCGGCGAGGTCCTGGGGATCGACCGCCCCCGCAGGGGCGACCGCGGACATCGCCATCCCCAGATCGGCCACCGGTGCGGCGTCCGCCTCGCCGTAGTGGTATGGGTCGTTGAGTACGACGGGGATGTGCTCGAAGTTGAACCAGGGCACCGGTGTGGGTGTCTGCCACTCCAGGCCGAGCGAATTCCACGGGTTCGGCGGGGCCTCGTGCGGGGTCAGGTAGACCGACCAGACGAAATTGATGATGAAGAAGAAGAACGACGCACCGAGGAAGTAGGCGCTGATGCTGGCGATGTCGTTCAACGTCTGCAGGTTCGAGGCGTACTCGAACACCCGCCGAGGTTGGCCGAGGAGCCCGACCAGGAAGAGCGGGAAGAAGGTGCAGTTGAAGAAGATGAAGAACGTCCAGAAGTGCCACTTGCTCAGTTTGCGGTTCATGGTCTTGCCGGTGATCTTCGGGAACCAGTAGTAGAACCCCGCGAACAAGGCGAAGATGAGGCCGCCCATGATCGTGTAGTGGAAGTGCGCCAGTACGAAGAAGCTGCCGTGGACGGTGACGTTGACCGGAACGTCGGAGAGGAACACGCCGGTGACCCCGCCGATCAGGAAGTTGAACAGCATCCCGAGACAGAAGAGCATCGGGGTATCGAACCGTATCTTCGCCTTCCAGAGGGTCCCGAGCGTGACGAGGAAGAGGAATCCGGTCGGGATGGAGATGAGCTCCGTTGTGAGCATGAACAGCGGCCGCATGTCCGGGTTGATGCCGCTTTGGAAGAGGTGGTGTTGCCAGACGAAAAAGGACAGAAGCGCCACCCCGAGCATGCCCGCCGCCGCCACCTTGTAGGCAAAGAGAGGTCTCCGGGTGAAGACCGGCATGATCTCCATCACGATCCCGAAGCCCGGGAGCGCCATGATGTACACCTCGGGGTGACCGAAGAACCAGAACAGGTTCTGCCAGAGGAAGTTGCTGCCGCCGTGCTCGTTCACGAAGAAGGCCGTCTGGGCGGTCCGGTCGAGGATTCCGAAGAGTCCCGCCACGACGAGCGTCGGCGTGGCCAACGTGAGGAGTGCAGTGGTCGCCAGGATCCCCCAGGCGAAGATCGGCAGCCGACCCCAGGTCATGCCGGGCGCTCGGTAGTTGATGATGGTGCAGGCAAGGTTGAAGCCGGCCATGATCATCCCGATCCCGATGACCGCGAAGCCGACCAGATAGGCGTCCATGCCTCCGGGCGCCTGTGTCTGTAGGGGGGCGTAGCCAGTCCACCCCGTCGGGAATCCTCCGAAGAAGAGCGCGCTCAGGATGACCAGGTAGCCGGCCATGAAGATCCAGAAGGAGAAGGCCTCCACGCGTGGGTAGGCCATGCGTCGTGACCCGATCATCAGGGGGATCAGCCAATTCCCGAGGGGCCCCACGACCGCCGAGGAGGCCATCATCATCATGATCGTCCCGTGCTCACCGACGATCGCGATGTACGTCCCGGGGCCGAACACGTGGTTCGTCGGGCTCAGCAGCTCCGTCCGGATCAGCATGGCCAGGAGCCCACCCGTGAACAGGAAGGTGAGGACCCCGATCGTGTACTGCATCCCGACAACCTTGTGGTCGTCGGTCATGCGGAAGTAGCGGACCCAGCTCTTCTCGGGGGGATGAGGTGCGAGCTCGAAACCCAGGATCTTCGCGAGCGGGTAATTCAATCCGCCGATACCGGCCATCCATCCGGCCACTCCCAAGGACAGCCCGAGGACGATGGCGACGTCGTTCAGGTCGCTTGCTCCCTGAGTCTGCAGATAGCCGCTAGCTATGACGTTGCCCAGCCAGTGGCCGATGAGGTAGCCGACGACACCTCCGGCGATGGCCCATAGGACGTTCGGGCGCAGCCACTCGGAGCGGCGCGTCGGCGGCACCGACGGCGGGGAGCCGAGATCCTCTTCGCCGGGGTACTCGAACTCGCCGACCTGTGTCGTGTCAATGGCCATGGCTGGCTTCCCTCGTCTTGGCAAGTGAGTGGACTTGCAGGTTACGAACGCTCGGCCTCACGTCACCCGCCGCCTTTTGGTTGCGGAGCTCCGTACTGCTCCACGTGGGAGTACGGGTCGACGTTGTCGGGGTAGTAGCCACCGTCGGCACCGTTGGCGTCGGGCGTGTAGGTGAGGGCGTAAGGCGGAAGCAGCTTGGTGTTCTTGCGCAACCGGATCGCAGTGATCTTCGCCCAGGTCTCGAACTGCCCCGGGGTCACGACCACGCCGTTGTTGTACATGGCACCGTGCCAGATCCCGCAGAGTTCCGAGCAGCGGACGACGAAGGATCCCAGCTGTTGTGTGGTGGCATAGGCGACGTTGTTGTAGTCGGGGTTGGCGTCGGCTTTGACGTTGAGCTGGTAGGCCCAGAAGCTGTGGATCACGTCCAGCGACGTCACGTTGAACTGGATGGTCGTGTTGTCCGGGATGACCAGCTGGTTGGTCTCGAAGCCGCCGAAAGTCGGATACCGGTACGTGAACTTCCACTGCTGGCCGATGACCTGAATCGGCAGGATCGTCTTGGACGTGGGGGTCCAGATCGGGCTGGAGCCCTGGCCGCCGCCCGCTCCGCCGGGCTGGACGAGTTCGTAGGTGCCGAAGCCGGCCAGGAACAGCACGATCACGGTCGTGGTCAGGATCCAGCCCAGCTGGATGCCGAGGTGACCCTGCGCCTGGGGACCTCCGACCGGCTCGGGTCCGCCTCGCGAGGCCCGCCACATCACGAAGGTGTAGATCAGGTAGATCCAGACGGCCAGGAGGACGGGCAGTGCGATGACGAACAGCACGTTGAAGTCGAATTGCGCGCCCTGAGCCGTGTCCGTCATGGTGCCGGGTGGGATGTGCGGTCCGGCGAGGAAATAGAACAGCGGGTCCAAGATCGCCGAGAGGACCACCCAGATCGCGATCAGCCGCCACCAGTGATGGGTCTCGTCTTGCGGCCTCGTCGACTCGGGTCCGGCGGGCGTCGCGGCGGACTCCGCCGCTGCCGTCTCGCTCACGCCGCCACCTTCATGAAGCCACCCATGTAGCCCAGCGTGGACATGGGCCCCCCGTTGCCGAAGAGCCATCCGAGCCCGCACGGGACGAAGCACTGCCACCGGTAGCTGCCCGGCCCCGGGCTGGTGAAGGAGAACCTGACGACCCTGTGTGGTGAGCTCGTGGTGCACGGCGCCGCCGCACAGAGGTTGGCATTGGGGTTGTTGCCGTACAGCGGCACGTTGATGCCGAGCGAGGGGATGGTGAAGGTGTGTGCGATGCCGTTGACGCCGGCGTTGGAGTCAATGACCCGGAACGGCTTGCCGTTCAGGGTCGCCACGTTGCCGTAGGTCCCGGTGACCTGGCCGAGCTGCTGGTTGCGCAGTGGGCTGCCGGAGTCGTAGTTGAGGATCGTGACATTGATGCGGACGTGCTCGGGCACCTGGAACACCGTGGTGTGGACCCATTGGCCGTCAGGCGACTCGACGAGATACGACACCCAGTCCGGGTGGTCGCCCGACCCAAAGGCCCCTACCGCCTGCAGGGTGACGTTCACCGGCTGGCCTGAAGCTTGCGATGTGTAGGCAACGGTGGGTGGCTGGCCCAGGAGGTTCACGATCAGCACCACGGCCGCAACGGCCGCGACGGCGAACAGAATGACCGTCACAGTCACCCTCCACGCCAAGCTCATGGAACACCCCCGTCTCCCGGACGACCGGAGATACCGCGATTCTGCAAGGCCGTCGGGGTGTCTGACCCCGACAAGGCGAGGTTAGGTTTCCGTTTCCTGGTCGTCAACCATTTCCGTACCGACCCGCTTTTCCGTGCTCCATCCCGTCGGCGAAAGGCAACAAACCTTGCTTGACCAGGTATAACCGGGCGCCTCAGCCTTGCGGTGTCCCCTCCCCGGCCGAGGCCCGGAATGCCTCGAGTGAGGGACCCGGGTCCCGGTGGAACAGCCGGTCGACGCCCAGAGAGAAGCCACCCTCACTGTCGATCGCCCGCCGGATGGTGACGGCCAACGCGGGGATGGCCCAGAAGTCCCCGCAGATCCACAGGACCGCCGCGCCAATCTGTTGGTCTGCGTAGGGCGACAGGCTGACCCCGGGAATGTGGGCGTAGACGGAGTACCAACTGGTTGCCGAGAACAGCGAGAGCGTCATGGCCATCACGAACATGACCACGTTGGTGGAGATGATCGCCCCGACCTGCCAGAGCGGGCTGGCCTTCATCCGGAAGGGGTACGACGGGATGATCTGAAGCCAGAAGAGAATCCCGGTCACGAAGAAGGTGGCGTGCATCAGCCAGATGTGAACGAGTTGGTTCTCCTGCGCCGTATCGAAGGGCCCGGGAAGGTGCCAGAGCACCATCACGGCATTGAACGAGATCAACGCGGTCCAGGGATTGACGACGACGCGCCCAATTGCGCGGAGAGCATGGGAAAGGCGTCCGAGGAGCAAGGTCCGCACGAGGCGTCGCCGAGGCGCCACGGGTAGTCCGTGGAGGAGGGGCAACCAGGGCGCGCCCGCCACGATGAGTATCGGGGCGAAGAAGGCGATGAAGATGTGCTCGACCATGTGGACGTAGAAGTAGTCGTCGGCCCAGTAGTCGATGGGTGAGGCGACCGCGATCAGGAGCAGCGCCAGCCCCCCGTAGAAGAAGAGCGAGCGGAGGCGGCGTGTCCGGGTCCGGACCGGGAGTGAGCGTCGGCGCAGGTTGGCGAGGCCCAGTTCATGGACCACCACGACGGCAGCCACGACAATCACGAAGGGGTCGAAGCTCCAGTTGTTCACCAGATAGCTCACGGGGCCCGTCCGTCTGTTTCAGGAATGAGCCTCACGCTACCCCCGCCCAACGACTAGCCCGAAGAGCCGTAGGCCAGGGGGATCTGGCTCGACTGCACCCGGGCCCACTTGGTCCCCGACGGAGTCAGTGCGAAGACCGATAACAACCCGCCGTCGACCGTGAACGCGTCGACGGCCATGCCGTCGATGGTCTCGGGGCCGGCTGGCATTGCGAGGGCCGTGGTCTTTGCAGGGGGTCTCGGCAGCTGGGTCCATGGACCGCCGGTAGCGATGTCGACGGCTACCTTTCGCCCTCCCGCAGAGCCCATGAGCACGGCCAGCGCGCCGCTGGCACCCACCGCGGACGAGAGGACGGACGCTCGGGAGGTCACGGCCAGCGGCGCGGACGCCGTCCATGGCGCGCCGCTCGTCCGCCAGAGAGCGACCAGCGCTGAGCGCCCGTTCCGGGTCGCTGCGACGAGCGCCGTCGTGGTCGATCCGGTGACTGCAAGGCGGAGTACCTTGGTGGCTGATCCGCGCAGCGACCCGCCGAGTGTGATCCCGCTCGGTTGCCACGATCCGGCGGTCCGCGTGAAGATGCCGACCCGGCCGCCCCGACGGCAGCCCGTGGCGACCATTGGTGCGCCGGTGGGCAGGATCGCCACCGCGTCGAGCGTCGAGACGCCGCAGTGCGGGGCCACCCGTCTGAGCCCGGCGGCCGAGACCAGTGGCGACCAGGACGAGTAGCTCGTGAGCGCGACGAGCGCTTGGGCGCCCCGGCCGATCACGGCGACGGCTCCTTCGGGTCCGGAGGCCTGATCGGCGAGGGCGTCGGGAACCACCGCCAAGCCCGCGGGAAGGAATGCTGGGGCCCAAGTGGTGCCGCCGTCGCTGCTCTGCGAGAGCGGCGAGAAGCGAAGCAGCCTGCTCGGCAGGACTCCCACCAGGATTGACCCTCCAGAGGCCGCGGCGGCGAGGCCCCCGTTGTCCGCCACGCCCGGCGGTGTGACCAGCGACCAATGCGAGGATCCCGGCGACGCATGGAGCAGCTGCCAGAAGGTGTTGTTCTGGTCGGACAGGTCCCCCATCGGGAGGACCACCCACGAACCGCTGGACGTCGAAACGGCGCTCACCAGGGAAGCCCGGACCACGGCAGCGTCGGCAGGTGTTGCGAGTACGGCCGCCAACAACCCGCACAGCAGGGAGCAGGCCGCTGTCGGCCATGCCACCCCACGGCGGGGTGGACGCCACGCTCCTGGGGTTCGGGACCTCACGAATTGAGGACTTGGTCGATCCGGCTCAGGAGAAGGGAGGAGAACGATGACGCGAACGTCTGAGTCGGTCCGGGGTCGTCGACGAGCTCATCTCGCTCGTGACCCCGGGAGTCGATCACGAAGGCCAGATCGCTGTGGGCGACCATCGCCCCGGCGCCGACGGTGCTGACCAGAATTCCGTACGAATTCCACACGCGTTGGAGGGAGGACACGGAGCCAGTCAAGTAGTACCAATTCGATAGGTGGTCGAGGGACTCTTGGCGGTCGAAGGCGTTGGTGAACGACGCGGATCGGTAGATCGGATTGGCCACGATCGCCACGAAGTCGACCCGACTGGCCTGACCGCCCAGCCGCTGGTCGGCCTGGCGGAATTCCTGGGCGATCAGCGGGCAGTCGGACGTGCAGACCGGGTCGAGGAAGGTGAGCGCCACCGTGTGCCCCCGAAAGCTGGTCAGGCTGACGGGGTGGCCTCGTTGGTCGGTCAGTGCAAAGTGCGGCGCCGGGATGTCAAGGGAGTTCGGGCTGCCGTCGAGGGCCTCGGTCAGGATCGGGTCCGCGTTCTGATTGACGGCAGCCAGCGCCATCGGCCCGGTGCCGACGATGACAATGGCCAAGGCCGCGATGGCGGCCACGGTGCGCGCCACATACGACAGGGAGGCGTGCTCCCACCAGTTGGTTCCACCGACGATGCCAGCCGTGCTTGCCCTCGAGACCTCGGTTTCCGCAGGGACTCGGACCATGGCCACGTAGCCGACGACGAACAGCAGGGCCATCGGCATCATCGAATTGGGGTCCGTGCCGACGCCACCGAGGAACCCCAGGTCCTCGATCAGCACCCAATCGGCTAGGCAGAGCACCACCAGGGCGATCAGGCCCGCGAGCACGAATCGACGCCGCCCGCTCACCAGGAGCACTCCGATGACAGTCAGGGCGACGACGGCGAAGAGGTTGACTGCCCATCCGTGGGCGGCGTCGAAGGCACCGAACGACGCGAGCCACGAGGAGAGGAGGCCGGGTTGAGGCGTCCTCGCCATCGTCTGGACCATGGCCGTCAGCGTGCCACCGTGACCCTGCCAGTACCCCCGACCGGGCCACGCTTGCAACAGCGCCATGCCGATCAGGAAGAGGCCACCTGCGGCCAGGATGATGCGGCCGAGACGCGGGGTGGCGAAGGCGCGTTCGGGCAGGGCGATCAGGATTCCCGCAACGCAGTAGAAGAGAACAGCGCCAGGGGCGCCGAAGAGCCAGGTCACTCCGGGGGCGAAGATGCCACCGAACGCCTCCCCGAAGACCCACACGACGAGACCCCAGCCGGCGCTGGCCACTCCTCCCAGCCGCGACCACCTGCCGCGGGGAGCGACGAGCAACCAGAGGCCGAGCCCCACTTGGATCCAGACGGTCGCCGACGCCGCCTGAATCGGGTGATTGGACCAAATGCTCACGCCGATGTTGACGACGTGCTGCACCCACCCCGGCGAGGTGCTGGCCGCCGGCTGGATCGCACTCGACGGAAGGCCGAGTGGCATCGCCGACTGGAGCTGGAGCAGCCCGTCGAGTATCCACAGGGACCCAAATCCGATGCGGAGGATCCGCCGCGCCGCGGGTTCGGGCGCATGGTACCGCTGCACGGAGGGAGCTGAAACCTGGCCATGCTGCCTCAGCCTGCGATATTGGACCGTTCGCACGATGTTGAAGCCGATGGCGCAGAGGGCACCGACCAAGAGGATGATGAGCAATTGGTGGAACAGGGCCGTGTGGAATGTCGAGACGATGAGGGAGTTGCCCGTCTGAAGCGAGCGACCCATGCCGGGCACGGGCTAGTCCTGTTCCTCAGGCAGCGTGGCGGCCCATACGTCGTGCACTCCTTCGGAGACTACCGCTGCGGCTCGGCTTGAGGATTTCGCCGGGGTTCGTCCTGTGGCTCCGATGGCAGGCCTGATGTACGCGACGAGTGTCGGCCGCAGCCTCTATCCAGTGCGCCCAAGGCGTTGAGCCAAACGAAGGGGTCTCCGCGAAACGTTGAGAGTTGGCCCCGAGGACGTGAACGAGCCATAGCGCCGGGCCGGGTTCCACTCGATCTGTTCCAACCGTTCGTGGGTACGCTGCCTGAGTGCGGATAGGAGTGCTGACTGGCGGCGGCGACTGCCCCGGTCTGAACGCAGTGATCCGAGCTGTCGTGCGCAAGGGTGTCCAGGTCTACGATGACGAATTCGTCGGGTTTCGTGACGGGTGGCGAGGGCCGATGGAAGGTGACTCGATCCCACTCGATGTCGCTGCAGTCCGCGGCATCCTCCCGCGAGGAGGCACCATCCTGGGGTCCAGCCGAACTAATCCATATAGAGATGACGACGGAGAACGCCGGATCCTCGACACAGTAAGTCGACTGGGTGTCGAAGCTCTTGTTGTCATCGGGGGTGAGGACACCTTGGGCGTGGCGACCAAGCTCGCTGCGATCGGCCTTCCTGTCGTGGGCGTACCAAAGACCATCGACAACGATCTGGGATCCACCGATTACACGTTTGGTTTTGACACCGCGGTGACGGTTGCCACTGAAGCCATCGACCGGCTGCATACGACGGCGGAGAGCCACCACCGTGTGCTCATTGTCGAAGTCATGGGACGTGACACGGGCTGGATCGCGTGGCACTCCGGCGTCGCCGGGGGTGCAAACGCCATCCTTATTCCCGAACGCCCCTTCCACATCGACGAGGTGTGTGCGTTCATCGAACGTCGATTTGCGAGCCACTATGCCCCGATCATCGTCGTCGCCGAAGGAGCACTTCCCTTAGAGGGTACGTTGCCACCGCGGGATGGCGAAGTGGACCCCTTTGGCCATGTGCGACTCCGAGGGATTGGAAATATTTTGGAGTCCGAGCTCGCCGAACGCACCGGGAAAGAAGCCCGCGCGACGGTCCTTGGACATATCCAGCGTGGTGGCAGCCCAACAGCGTTTGATCGGGTGCTCGCCACGAGATTTGGACTCCATGCCATTGACGCTCTTCATGACGGTCACTTTGGTCAGATGGTGGCGTTGCATGGGACCTCGATCGACCTTGTGCCTCTCTCTGAAGCGATCTTGAAGGTCAAGCTGGTGCCACCCGAGCTCTACGCGGAGGCCGAAGTATTCTTCGGGTGATCGTTTGTCGACGCGTGACGATCGGGATTGGTCTTATCCGCAGGTCAGGGTCGGTCCCAGCGTCCAGCCCTTTCAAGTGCCCGAAAGAATGTCCTACGCACCGCCGATCGGCACCTAGGTGCAACGGGTCGGTTGCCTATGATGCGGACTCGACGGCCCAAAGGAACGAGCCCCAGGGATCGCGTGGACATATTCAAGGAGTTCACCTTTGAGGCAGCCCATCGGTTGCCGAACGTGGAGCCCGGGCACAAGTGCGCGCGGCTGCACGGGCACTCGTTCCGGGTCAGGGTGCACATTGAGGGCCCAGTCGACCAAGATTTGGGCTGGGTGAGCGACTTCGCCGACCTCAGCAAGGCGATGCAGCCGTTGCTTGAACAGCTCGACCATTACTATCTGAACGAGGTCGAGGGACTGGAGAACCCGACGAGCGAGCGGCTGGCCTGTTGGATCTGGGAGCGCCTGCAGCCCGGGCTCCCCGAGCTGTCCCAGGTGGTCGTACAGGAGACATGCACCACCGGCTGCGTCTATCGCGGCGAATGAGCGTTCCGAGAGAAGGCACCCGTCGGGTCGTCGTTCTGGCCAGCGGCGGGGTGGACAGCGCGGTGCTCGTTGCCGATCAAAGCCGTCGGGGCGAGGTGGTGCAGCCCATCTATATCCGGTTCGGCCTCGCCTGGGAAGCCGTTGAGGAGGAACATCTCCGCCGGTTCCTCGACTCGCTGCCCGCCAGCTGCCGTCCACGGCCGCTGGTCGCACTCGATTTCCCGGTGGCCGACGTCTATGGCTCCCACTGGAGCGTGTCTGGAACCGAGGTGCCGGACGAGGATTCGCCCGACAGCGCCGTGTACCTCCCGGGACGCAACCTGCTGCTGCTGGCCAAGTCGAGCGTCTGGTGCGCGCTCAACGACTTCGGCGTGGTGGCGCTCGGCACCCTGAAGGGGAATCCCTTCGCCGACAGCGGGGCGGAGTTCTTCGATGGCCTTGCGTCGCTGACCAGCCTGGCGCTCGATCGGCCACTTGCCATCGAGACGCCGTTCGCCACGTTCACGAAGGTCGAGGTGCTGGAGCGTGGTCGGGATCTCGCTCTTGAGCTCACCTTCTCGTGCATCCGCCCTCAGGGAGGTGAACACTGCGGCCGCTGCAACAAGTGCGCCGAGCGGCGCCGGGGCTTTACCGCGTCGGGACTGGTCGATCGCACGCCCTATGCAGACGGCTGAGCTGATGGCCCGGGTCTATGTGGCACCGATCTCCTTCGGGCTCGGGGACTTGGTGGTCTCGATCCCAGTGGTCCAGGCTCTCATTGCCGACGGTCGTCGTACCGGTCACGAGACTTGGCTGGTGGCGCGGTCGGCCTCCCAGGCTGCCCTTTCCGAGCGGATCCCCGGGCTCGCCGGCTGCATCGACGAGGAAACGCTTCCAGCCGTGTCAGGCGGAGACCGGATGGTCGATCTGCGCGACCATCCGCTCCAGCGAGACCATTGGTGGGGCTCTCCCGAGTTCGAGGCGGCGGTCGGTTCCCTCGACATCAACCAGATCCTTGATCGGATTGCCGGCGACTTCGGCATCCGTGCTGTCTTCTCCGCGCCGACTCCGCTGCGGTCTTCACTGGTGCCCGAGCTCGAGCGCACTGTCCTCCTCGTGACCGAGACCGACGGTCCCGCCAAGGCCTGGCCGGCCACCAAGTGGGAGACGCTTGCTGGACAGCTGCGTCGGCGCTTCGACGTGCGACAGGTGACCCGGACGGCCACGGGAGGAAATCTCGACCCGCTCGTCGCACCGGCGTTGCCGCTCCCAAACCCTGGGGCGGCCGTTGACGCCCTCACGTCCTGCCGCGGTGTCATAGGGATCGACACCGGGCTCACTCACATCGCCGTGCAGCAGCGAACGCCGACTGTCACCATCTGCCGGCATAGCTCCGTGTACTTCCGTCCCTGGCCCCACGCCCGCGCCCTGCGCGGCGCCCCTTGCGATTCCGCCTGCCTGACCGAGGAGCGGGCGTCGGCCTACAACGACCGCGTCAGCCTCCGCGGCTTCCAGTGGCAGGCCCGGACGTGTCCCTCCGGGCAGCGGTGCCTGGCGGAGTTGCAACCGGAGCAGGCGGTGCGCCTGCTGGACGAGCTGGTCTGACGGTGGTCGCGGGTGCCGACCGGCCGGTTGAGGTGGACGCTCACTCCGACGTCGGCGTGCGGAACTCCCAACCGGAGGGCATCGGGCGAGTCGCCGATCTGGGCGACCTCGTTGCCTGGAACAACCTCGGGCGGAACGTCGTTTTCGCCGACCGGCGGTGGCAACCGGTCGCCGTCTTCGGCACCACCTCGTTCGCGGACGACGAACTCTCCCAGTACGACCTCGACGTGCACGCCATCCTCCAGCTCGGCGGAGATGGGGAGGGCCTCGTGGTGACCCTGAACCACCTCGGGTCGGTACTCGGCTTCGCCCAGACAGAGATGACGCGCTTCTACGATTCCGAGTCGAAGGCCTCTTCGTCAAGGCCAGTCAGACTCGTGCAGCCGGTGGTCTCCACCTCGTTCGCCGACGATCTCGAGCGCACGGTGGCAGTCGGTGCACGGCTGGTCAGCTCCCGGGCGGCGTCCTCGCACGACGGGGGCCTCCTGGTCTCCGAGCCGGTGCACGCAGGCATCGGGAGGCCTTCCCTCGACGCGGAGGTGGCTCTCGGCGGCTGGGGCCGGGTCACCGCCCTCTCTACCTTCGGCACCCCCCGCGAGCAATTGGTCGCCGTGGGCGGCGAGGGGCGTGCCACCCTCGTGGCGGTGGACGACGGGCGGTTCGGGCGGAGACTGTTCGAGGTGGACCTGCCGTTCCGGACCGCCGCCTTCGCTTGGGACGGTCGGCTGCTGTGGGCCGTCGGCAGCGAGCTCGCCACATCCCCGGTCGACGACTATCGGTGGGAGGACCTGCGGGGGGGCGGCTACGCCGCCCTCGATCCCCCCAGCGGCCGGACGGTCGTCGCCGGCCCCTTGCCCGATGAGGTCGCGTGGGGCAACGGTGGCGTGGCGGTGGTGATGGCCCTGGGCCGGCTCTGTGCGGTGGGGAGGACCGGACGCCTGTACTGGCTGGCCGATGCCGCGACCGGCCGGTTCGTGTCCACCGCGTCCCTGGGCCAATCGTCGCTTGGCATCGCCCACGCGGCTGCAGTCAGCGGCCGCGTTCTCTATGGATTCAACCGCGGCGGGTACCGCCTGCATGCCTCGGGCGCGAGCTCTCCGGCGCATAGAGCTTGAGGTGTTCATAGGGGACGAAGCGCCGTCGGCCGGCGTGCACGTCATCCAGCAGGGCGTCGATCGCCTCCGCCAGCTCCTCCAACTGACCGCGTAACCGGTGCAGTCGCTGGCCGAAATCGCCGCCGCCGTTCCCGGCTATCCGGGCGGTGCGCTGCGTTCGGTCCAGGCGGATCGCGAGCACCGACAGCCGGTCGAAGGCCATGGCCGGACTCTCGGTCGAGGGGGTGGCGGTCGTCGATTGGACCAGCGCCGCGTCGATGATGGCGTCGACGCGCTCAGCCAGGCGGTGGCGCTCCAGATTGAGGCTGTCGATCGAGCGCTTGGCTCGGGCGATGGTTGCGTCGTCCGCCTCTGGGTCCCGGGTGACATCCTCGAGCTCCCACTGCTCCAGATTCGAGTGGAGGAGCTGGACGAGGAGCTGCATCAGTCCGCCTGAATCGGGTCGGTCGGAGGCGCGTCGGCCGTCCGACGGGTGTGGGTCGTCTGGAGGAGCCTGGGCCTGAAGCGAGCGGAGGAAGCGCGTCACCACGTCGCTCGCCGGAGGCACGGGCCAGGGATCGCCGGTCATGGGCGCGCTGTCGCCAGGTGTCGAAGGACGGATCTCGCTGCCAGTGACCCCTGACCCATGGCAGTGGCGATCCGCCAATAGGCGCCGGCGACGACGTCGCCAGCGGCGAACACGCCCGGGCGAGACGTCGCCAGCGTCTCGTCGACAACGATCGCGCCAGAGCGGTCGATTTCGAGTTGGTCCCGAAAGAGGTCGGTTCGAGGAGCTTTTCCCACCTTCACCACGAGTCCGCCGGCTTTGATCGACCGACGCTCACCGTTGGCGAGGCGTACAAGCACCACCTCCTCCAAACGAACGTTCCCACGTACGTCGTCGAGCTCCCAGCCGCCGAGTTCGGTAATCCGGGGATCGTCGCGGAGCTGGCCCGCGATGTCCGGCCGCGACGCGAGTCGTTCGCCCCGGTGCACCAGTGTGACCGAGGATTCGCTCCGGGCGAGAGCCAGGGCGTCGAGGGTGGCGTTGTCCCCGCCGCCGATCACCACCACGGGGCGGCCGGCAAATCGGTCGAGATCCGACCCCAGCTCGTAGGTCACGTCCCCGCCAAAGTCGTCCTCGACGGCGGCGGATAGCCGCCGGAGCCCCACCCCGGTGGCGATCACGATGGCGTCGGCCGCGAGCCGTCGGCCGGCCGACTGCACCCAGCGCTCGCCGAGGTCGACTTGGTCGACCGACCAGGATCGGCGGGCCCGATCGCCGAGGATGGCCGCCGACTGCTCAAGGGCGAGCAGCAAGGGGTGTTCATCGTCGTAGACACCCGCTGCCACATTGCGCACGTGGAAGGGGATCTCGGTGATCTGGCCGCCGACCTTCGCCTGCATCTCCAGCAGAATGGTGTCGAGTTGGATGTCGTAGCACTCGAGAGCGCAGCTCACGCCGGCCAACCCCCCGCCGATGATGACCACCTGGTGGTGCTCTTCGGCTCCCGCCGATCGGGCGCTCACGGAACGGAACCTATTGGACTTCTTGGCAGCTCACAACCTACGCCGTGCACTGACGGCAGCCGGAGAGACGGGACTCCTTCGCGGTTCGATTCGCTTCCAAACCAGGGACCTCGGTGGCTCAACCAGTTCCGTTGAAATCAGTGGTATTCGGGCGAACCAGTCGGGTTCCCGCTCAAAGACTGAAGCTCGCGGTAGGCGCGCCAAGTTCGCCTTGCTCCTGATGCTCCCTAACCCGGTCATTGAGGGCAGCGCGCTGTTGCCGAATCCGCTCCGGCGTCTGTTCGAGGGGCTGATCGCCGACGCGGGGAGCGAGGCCGAAACCGGTGTAAACAACCCGACGTTCCCGAGAGACCGGCTGGCGGCTCATGTGCAGCGTGCACGAGCAATGGACCGTGATGTCACCCGTGCGGGTCGGTAAGGGCAGACGCGGCAGGTCGAGACCGGTGATGCCGAGGAGTCCGACATTGGCACGATGTGAACCGGCGACGACGCCGAGTTCACCGTTCTCGCTCCCGGCGCCGGTTACGGAGATGCCAACCGTGAGACCGCAGCAGTGTCGGCTGTGCCCACCCATGGCGCAATCCTTGTGCCAGCTGACATCGGAAATGCCTTCGACGACGCCTATTTTCTTCAAGAGGCCTTCCGCTGCATCGCCCACGTCAGGGTCGCGTTGCACGTAACTGTCGTTCGTCAGGCTTCCGAGAGTTGCGAAACGTTGGTCGTGCAGCAGAGTCCGCAGGGTTGGCGACTTCTGGTTGAAGCCGAGGATCCGCGACGGGTACCACTCGCCTGACTCGGTTCGGGCCCACCACGATGCTCCATCGTCACGCGCGGCCGACGCGATCGCCCTGTCGAGCTCCGCGGACACGTCCGCCATCTCGGCCTCGGTGAAGACGCTTTCAATATGGAGGAACCCGGCTTGGGCGAGGAACTGCCCCATCTCCTCCGGTGCGTCATCAAATGTGAACGAGCGCTGCAGGTCGAGCGGCGATCCATCGTGGGTGTGGAACGTGATGGTGCCAGGCTCGTAGACCGGCCGTCCATCGAGCACGTAACGGAGTACGGGCTCCCAGTCCACGAAGGCGTCGACGCTGCCCTGCTTGATCTCGGCTCGTCCCGACATCTGCAGGCCGAACGTGGAAGCCTCGTCTTGGATCAGGTCCGAAAATGCCGGAAGGTCGAGAACGACAACCAGAGCGTCGTGCCCACCGTGCCTGATCTTTAGCCCGTCGGAATCAGCCTCCAGGGTGATCCTTTCGCCCTCGACATCGAGCGTGAGTGGCGCAAGATCGAGACGCACCGCGGCACGACCCGCCTCGACGCCACGGGAATCAAGCAGATTGGCGACGGTCTCGGCGACGAAGGTGCCCGGATCGAGCGTGACGGCTCCACCCTCGAAGCGTGTCCGAAAGTCAAGAGTGTTCATCATCAGCCTCCTTGGAGTTGGTGGGACACCACGCGGGGGTTGGGTTCGTTGCCATTAGCCGCAAGGGTGAAACCGTTGATCGCCGCCAAGATCGTCGCGGTCAACTGGTCGGCGTTGGGCACTGGCAAGCCGGTCGACTCCTTCATCCCGATTCCTGCCGTGAGAGCGGTAACCACCCATGCCGCTGTGTCGGGGTCGGCGAGCTCGGTCGCCGTGTCACGTATCCGAGCGTGCCGCTCCAGGTAGAGGCCCATCAGGCCCGCCGCGACCTCGGGATCGTGACGCGCTGCGGCTGCCGCATCGACTTCGAGCAGACGGGTTTCCCGGCCAGCCTCGTCGTGCATCAGCGCGATGCCGCGTTCGGGGTTGGCTCGGGCCTCGACGAAATCGATGGCACGGTCATGCTCGGCGATCTTCCATCGGATCACCTCGACGAGGAGCTGACCTTTTGAGTGGAAGTGGCCGTACACAGCGCCCTTCGTGAGCTTTGTTGCCGAAGCGATGTCGCGCATAGAGACCGCGTTGTAGCCGCGTTCGACGAACAGCTGACTGGCGACGTCAAGGAGGCGCCGTCGTGTCCCCGCCGATTTCGGTGTTCTCGGAGGAGGAGGCGGGACAAAGGGCCGAAGCGAACTAGGCAATGTGACCGAGGTGGTCATCACGATTCTCCAGTGGGCAGAAGAGTGGTCCAACCATTTATATACCACTGGAATATATTCCGCCAGTCGAAGAGGAGAGGTGGGGGCGCCTAGATATATGATGTATAGGCAGGCGTATACAGCCGCAAACGAACGGGTGCGTCATGGCTGAGTTGACCACACAGCGGATAGCGGCGGCCGCTCTGTCCGTGGCAGACGAGCGTGGCGCCTCTGGCTTCACCATGCGGGCGGTCGCCGACGCTGTCGGTGTGACGCCCATGGCGCTCTACCACCATGTCGAGGACAAAGCCGCGCTGGTTGCACTCTTGGTTGATGCGGCCATCGCAGAGCGCCCGCTCCCGCCCCCAACGGGGTCATGGCGGGACGAACTGTGGGAGATGGCGTGTTGGATGCGCGAGAGCACGTTCGCTCACCCGGCGGTGGCTCGGCTGCGTAGTAAGTATCGCGTCTGGACGGCGTCAATCTTCCCGATGACGGAACGCTGGCTCAGCGTCTGGCAACAGAGCGGACTCCAACTCAACGCGTCGTTGCTGGCCGCATCGGCGAGCAGCACGGCCATCATCGGCTTCGTCGAGGCAGAGCTGAATCTGGAGGAACTGGAGCTGCCCGATGATACTCAGCTGGCGCCGTTTCCGAATGCACGACTCGCCTTTCACCTCGAGCGCGACGCTGCCAGAGAGTTCGAATTGGTCGTGCGGTCGATCATCGAAGGCGTGCATGCGGAGTTGACCGGGAAAGACGCGGTTGCGCCGACCACGACACGTCGGGCGACATCGTCTCGCTCCCGGCGCACGTCGGTGCCCGGGCCGGGCGGAGTGGCCCACGCCCGCCCTGTCAACCGCCAGAAAGAGATGCGACGTGGTGGCACCTGAGGCAATGCAGGGTGGGCGCGCTAATTCTCTGGTCCGGAGTGCGTATTCTTCCTCGACTCGCCTTTGCCCGGGCCTGAAGCCCCAACAACGACGGGACCGATCGAGACGGACAGAGGGCCCGGATGGGCACCGTCTGCCGATGGTCGGCAGAAAGGACACCATGCGTAAAGCAATCGCGGCCATCGCCGTGCTTCTCTTTTCAATGACCGGGATCATCCAGCTCGTCGCGGTGGGCGCCGCGGAGGGCGCCGACCAGGCCGGGCAAGGTGTCACGTCCTCGACCATCAAGGTCGGCATCACCTATCCCGATGTCGCGGCGATCCGCAGCATCATCAATGTCGATCCCGGCGACTATCAGGTCGCGTACACAACTCTGATCAACCAGATCAACGCCCACGGGGGGATCAATGGCAGAAAAATCGTGCCTGTGTTCGCCCCGGTGGATCCGTTGGGGACGGCGGCAGCCGCCACTGCCTGCACTCACCTGACCCAAGACGAGAGCGTGTTCGTCGTCTTGGGATTCTTCCAGGCACCCGATGTCGCGTGTTATCTGAACGGGACCCACAACGTACCGATCATCGGCGCATCGCTGACCGCTGCACAATCGGCGCAAGCCAAGGCACCATGGTTCAACAACATCATCTCGGCCAGCGATCTCATTCCCAAGGAGACTGCGATCTTCAAGCAGCAGGGCGCCTTCGCCGGGAAGAAGGTCGGCGTGGTCGGAACGTCCGCAGACAAGGGCGAGATGGATCTCGTGATTCCTGCCCTCCGCAAGCTCAAGGTGAACGTCGTGCAGACCGCGACCAATGCTGTACCCGATACCGACACGGTGGCGCAGACGCAGGAGTACGGCGTCATTGCCCAGAAGTTCCAAGCGTCCGGGGTGAACACGGTCGTGACGGTGGGCAACTCGGGGAACGGCTGGCCGGCAGCGCTTCAGAACAACCAGAGCACCTACCACCCACGCATGATCGCGACCGATTACATCGACCTGGACGCCTACGTGTCCAACAAGGCGGGGTATTCGCAGACGATCTTGAAGAACGCGATTACGGCCGGTGGCTACGCTCCAGTCGCCACCGTCTGGAATGACCCGGCGATGAAGCGCTGTATCGCCACCATCCACGCAGCTGAGCCCAAGGCAGTCATCAATGATCCGGTGACGGCCACCGCATCGACGCCGGTCACCTGGACCGCACCGGAACTCGCGTGCCAGCAAATGGCTCTGTTCTCTCAGTTCGCCAAGGCGGCCGGCAAGACGCTCAACAACCAGACGTTGGCCGACGGGGCCGCGTCGCTCCGCCATGTCACGATCCCGGGCGGAGGCGGGGCCCTCAGTTTCCCGTCGGGTCACGGTGATGGGAACGGACCGGTGTTCGTCTACCGGTGGAACCCGACCAAGAACGTATTGCAGTTGACGACGACCGCAGGCTAAAGCCGGACGTTGGCCCATCGAAAGGGGCCGTTGAGGAGCCGGCGCGGTCTGCGATCGCAGTCCGAGGACTCGGACAGCATGGAGAACTAGTGTCATCGTCCCGCCATTGGATACTGGGGACGCCATGGAAGACCGACAGCCCCCTCGGTTGCACCTCGAAATGGTCCGCGGGCCGGACCGCGTCGACGAGCGTGCTGCGGCAGTCGAAGCAGCCGGCTGGATGGTGTCGACCTGGGAACCGGCGACGACCTCCGATGATGATCTGCCAAGAGCCCTTCCGCCTTGCGACGGGGTGGTGATCGGCGAGGGTGATGGAGGCGTCGTGGAGTCACCTTCGCCGGCGAGCACGGTGGTGCCCCTGGTTCGTTACCCCCGCCCGTCGCAGGGATCCTGCTCGGGGGAACGGACGACCGGGATCCTGCTGGTCCTCATCTCGGCGAAGGAGCCCGGGTCCGCTCAGGAGCTCCGTGACTGGGGTGACTTCGTGCACCTGCGGCATATCGCCGAGGCGGCCGTACCCGGCTACCGGACGATCACACCTTGGGAGAACGAGACTTCGGCAAGGCCTCGTTTCTGCCACCTGTACGAGATGGTCGGGGATGATCCTCAGGGTACGTTCGAGCGGATGACGCCACTCGTGCGCGCTCGCCTCGATCCCACGGCGTTCAAGGAATGGGCATGGCACGCCCAACTCCTGATCGAGGAGTCCCGGACCTATCGCCGTCGGGAGCGGCACTGAGGTCCGGCTGTGTGTCAGATGAGAGTGGTCATCCCTCCCGGACCGCCCACGAGGGGCGCATCCTGTGGCGCTTTGCCGCTGCGGACAATGGTCCGCTCATCGGTCCCCAGGTAGCTGGCGACCACGCGGGGGTCGTCCCGGACATCTGTCGGGGAGCCCTCGGCGATGACGGACCCAGCTTCAAGGCAGTAGACGCGGTCGCTGATGCTCATGATGAGCGGCATGTCGTGCTCAATCAACAGGACTGACGCGCTCAGCGCGCGCTGGACGCTGACGATTAGAGGGCCGAAGGCCTCTGTCTCGCGCTGGGCCAGGCCCGCGGTGGGTTCGTCAAGGCACAGGACCTTCGCGTTGAGCGCCAGAAGACCGGCGAGCTCCACCACCCGCCGAGTCCCCGTCGACAGGTCGCCGATGTGATGGTCGCGCCATTGAGTGAGGCCCAGCAGTTCGACTAGATCGGCGACGTCGGACCGATCGCGTCGACTGCGCCGCCGTGCCCGGGGCAGCGCGAGTGCGGTCGAGAGCAACCCCGTCCTCCCCTTGGCCTCATGCGCAACCAGGAGGGTCTCGGTGACGGTCAACTCGGGGAACAAGGTGGCCGACTGGAAGGTCCGACCGAGTCCCAACGTGGCGCGAGAGGAAGGGAGCAGGTCTCCGATTTCCTGGTCACCGAGGCGTACCGAGCCCGAGGCGGTGACGAAGCCACCGATCGCGTTCATGAGCGTCGACTTGCCAGCTCCATTGCTCCCGATCAGGCCCACGATCTGCCCGCTCTCCACGGTCAGGCTGACGTGGTCGACCGCCGTGATGCCGCCAAAGGCTACCCGGAGGTTCGAGACAGCGAGTGAGGGTACGCCGACACCCGGCTGCTCGGGCATCGGTCGGAGTGCCTCAGCCGCTTGAAGACGCGTTGTGGCGACAGGCTCCTTGCCGAAGCGGCGATCGGCCCATGCCAAGAACGCGTCTCGCACGTCGTAGCTGACTTGATTGAGCCCCCGAGGGAAGTAAAGGAGGATCGCCAGGAGCCCCAGGCTCGACGCGAGAAGCCCGAGCACGGCGTTGTTCGGGGCCAGCGCTGGGATGCCGATGACCCAGACGGCCCCGATGACCGCTGCCGTGACAGATCCCATCCCGCCAATGACCACCATGGCCACCAGGCTGAGCGAGCCTTCCACGATGAAGGGGCTGCCGGGCCCCGCGAAGGCAACATTGGCGAAGGCTCCGCTGAGGAGCGCGCCACCCATTCCGGCAAGGGCTCCGGCGATGGAGAAAGCGCGGATCTTCTCCCACGCCGGGCGCACCGTGTAGGCGGCGGCAGCGGTCTCGTTGTCGCGAACCGCCATGATCGACCGTCCCACGCCGCTGTCTCGGAACCGGCTTGTGACGAGGAGGACGAGGCCCAGAATCACCAGCACGACGTAGTAGTACGCGCGTTGTCCGGGGAACGACAGCGAGAAGAGGTGGCCAGGGGGAAATGGAAGGTCCGAGCCATCCGATGACTGCCCGCTGAGAGCAGGCAGGCTGAAGAAATACTGTTGAGCCGCGAGGGCGAACGTGAACGTCACCACGGCCAGGTAGAGACCTCGGACCCGCAGCGAGCCAAGGCCGAGGATCGTTGCGACCATGGCGGACGCGACCGTTGTCGCGGCAATGGCCAGCCAGAACGGGACCCCTGCCTCCACGAGGCGGGCGGCGAACAGGGCGCCCAGGCCGGCGAAGGCCATCTGACCCAGGGACAGCTGGCCCAGCCACCCGGTGAGGACGGTCAGCGATGTGGCGCAGATCGCGAACGCAAGCACCTCGGTGAAGATCTGTTGCGTGGACGGTGTCGTGAAGATGAGCGGAAGGAGGATGCCGATCACCGCCAGGAGGAGGATGCCGCTCTTGTTGACGTTGCGGGCCCAGCGGTAGGACTGCAAGCGCACCGGGATCGGTCGGGCCTGCGGCGTGAACGCGAACACTTCCGTCTCTGTGGTCCGTTCCCGGTTGAACAGCACGGCAATCAACACGGTGATGAGGAGCAACAAGTTGATCAAACCGGGTTTGTCGATGAAGTTGAAGTTCAACAAGCTCTCGGCCAGCCCGATGGCGACACTGGCGATGATCGCTCTGGGAAACGACACCATGCCGCCGATCACGGCCGCGACCAGTGCCAGCGACAACGTCTGCGATCCGAGCGTGGTCACATCACCTGCCGAGCCTGTTTGGCCGGCGATGAGGACGATGGAGAGCGTCGAGAGTGCTGCGGCGAGCGCCCAGACCATCGTGGAGATGACCTTCGGGCTTATGCCCGAGAGACGGGCCAACGATGGGTTGCTGGCGCACGCCTTGACCGTCTTGCCGAGAGTGGTCCGGTCCAGGAACCAAGTGAGTGCCGCGAGGGTGATCGGGACGATGATCAAGATCGACAGGTCGGAACCCCGGACTTGCACGCCGGCCACGGTCCAGGTGCCGCTGATTGCACTCGGGTAGTGAGCGGTGAGGTCGCTCGGCGTCGGGATCTTGAACGCGATCACCTCCGCCACCTGAGCCACGCCGATGGTGGCGACGAGCACGACGACGCGGGAGACTTCCGCAGCCGGCGTATCACCGTGGCGTCAACGACCGCACCGAAGGCGAGACCGGTCACGAGCGCGACACCCAGTGCCACCCAGAAGGGCACGTGGTACTGCACGACCAGCAGGGACAGGAGGGCCGCCCCGACGACGCCCATGTTGCCCACGGCGAAGTTGATGATCCGCGTGGCCCGGTACACGAGGACGACGCCGACTGCGATGACCGCGATGGCCAAACCCTGGACGAGTCCCTGGAAGACGACCTGGCTGTTGATCCACGAGACCGCGAGCATCGTCAGTCGGCTCCCTGGCCACCCAGAAACACGGCCCTGGCCAGGTCGTCTCGTTCCATGAGGTCGCGCACCGGTCCAGAGAACCGGACGCGGCCCTTCTCCATGAAGACGGCTCTCTCGGCGATCGCCGCTGCGACGTTGAGTGATTGCTCGACGATGATCAGCGTCACTCCGGCCGTCTTCAAGCCCTGCACTACCTCCAGGAGGTTCTGGACCACGATGGGCGCGAGACCGAGCGACAGTTCGTCGATCATGAGTATCTCTGGTTCATGCAGCATGACGATCGCCAGGGCGAGCATTTGCTGCTCACCGCCCGAGAGTGATCCGGCACGCTGTCTCCGCCGATCCTGCAGAACCGGGAACAACTCCAGCACGCGGTCTGTGCGACGGCGCAGGTCGGCGCGATCCGAGCGGTAGACGAACCCACCCATCTCGAGGTTCTCCGCGACGGTCATCTGCGGGAAGACGCCCTTACCGCCTTGCAGGAGGTGGATCCCGAGCCGATTGCGCTGCTCCGGCGTGGTATAGGTGATGTCCCGACCGTTCAGGCGGACCACACCACGGGAGGCAGTCTCGAGGCCGGCGGCGACGCGTAGTGCCGTCGACTTCCCGGCCCCGTTCGTCCCCAGCAGCGCCAGCACCTCTCCGCGCTGTACCTCGAGGCTGAGCCCGAAGAGGACCTGAACGTGCCCATAGCTGAAGTCGATCCCGTTCAGCTGCATGACGGGGATGCGGGCGGGATCCTCCTCCTGGCGCCGGTGTTCCTCCAGCTCCTCCTGCAGCTCCACCACGACCAGCGAGAGATCGTTGCGGATGAAGTGGGCACTGCGGATGATGAAAAAACCGCCGATCAAGATGGAGGGGATCATGATCAGGAGCACCGTCGCCCGTACCCCGACGACGCTGTCCAAGAGCGCGGCCAACACTGCTCCACCGGTCGCACCGACGAAGAAGACATAAATGCCTCCCACCGCGTTGACCATGCCTCGCAGGCGGTAGGGGGCGACCGAAGTGAGGACGGGTCCGATCATGGAGAAGGCAGTCAGCAAGAGCACGACGACAGGGACGCTGAAGACCGCCCAAAGCACGGCGTTCGGCATGAAGTACTGAATGGGAGTGAGGACGGCCACGGGAAGGACGACGATGCCGATCAGGGTCAAGGCCCGAGCGGGATCCTTGCGATAGAGCCGGTCGTAATAGCGCCCGACGAGGGGCAGAGCCACCAGGACGCCGACGCTCCCGATGGTGCCGATGAGCCCGCGCTGGAACGCGTCGAGACCGAAGCGCTCCTTGAGGTACAGATTGCCCAGCACCGGAACGGTGAACAGTCCGAACCCGATGGCCGAGAAGGCGATGAGGACTGTCTTGATGGTGCGGATGCGCAGGATCCGCGCGAACGCAGCCTCCATTGACGGGGCCGCCGGGCGAGCGTCGGTGAAGACCTCACCCAAGACATCCTTCTTCTCGAATTGCCCACGCGGGGGCTCGGGAATACGGAAGGCCAGGAACGCGACGAAGACGATCGGGATGGCCAGGGCGTAAAAGGCCCACCGCCACCCGTTCGGTCCGCCCACCGCGGTCGCGATCAGTCCCGCGAGGATCGGGCTCAGAGCCGCGGCGATGCCGGCACCCATCCCCAGACCGGCATAGATCCGCCCGCGCAGACTGATGGGGTACGCGTCGCCCAGCAGCGAGCCGTTGACGCTGTTGTTGCTGGACTGGGCTATCCCGGCACCGAAGCGGGCCAGGAAGAACAAAAAGATGTTGGTCGCCAGCCCCGTGGCGAAGACCATCAGTCCGAACACGAACGTGGCCCACCCGATGATGGGTGGGCGCCGGAACCGGTCCGCCAGCCAACCCATGGGGACGATGCCCAGGACCACGAAGCCGCCCGAGATCCCGGCCACGAAGGTGATAGCACCTGTGCTCACGTGATACGAGGACTGGATGTTGGGCGCGAGAACCGCAAGTCCCTGGGTCTGCAGGTTGTCGAGCGTGACGATGACGGCCAGGATCACGAACGTCCTTGCCCCTGCGCTGCGCAGACCCTCGCGCAGCGACATCGCCTCTTCCCCGGCCCCGGGGAGCAGATCCTCGGGAAGCAGGACCTCCTTCGCAGAGTCCGCCGCCCGTTGGCGTTCGTCCGCGGAATCTGCGACCAGGTGCGCCAGCTCCGCCGGGCTCATGACAGCCGTCGGCCCTTGCACGGGGGGTCCCCCCGCCGGCGGCTCGCTCATCGCAGGCCGATCCTCGTTCTTCAGCTCCGCATGCCGTCAGTGCATGCGGAGCCCGCTGTCCCGCCCCTGGGCAGCGTCACTTCGTCGAGGACGGGGCTGGCACCATCGAATTGGACGTGGGGCTGTAGACAAGCACCTGCACCGGGCCGATGGCATAGGGCTGCCCGGGCCCGAACGAAACGGGCCCGCCCGATCCCGGGAAGGTCACGTTCTTCAGCCCGTAGCCGGCCTTGGTGAAGCTCGCCACGGTCAGGTTCTTCCCGGCCGCGTCGGCGATCTTGGCGAAGATCCCGAGGTACTGGCAGGCCCATTCCACGGAAGCGTACGTCGTGTCGGTGCTTTTGGCCGCAGCCAGGGCACTGGTGGGATTGGCCGGCGGCGTGATGGTGTCGCCCGGATAGGCCTTGTGGACGATGGCGGCGCACTTCTGCATCGCCGGGTCCTTCCACTGCGCGTAGGTGCTGGGCACCGCGCTGGCCGAGAGGACGTTGTCGAGGTACGGGTTTCCCTTGGCCGATGCCACGTAAGAGATGAGCGCCGAATTGTCGCTGGCGATGTACTGGGGCTTGTAGGTGGACTGGTTGTCCTTCAGCGCACGGGGCCACGTGGTGGAACCTGAACCGCCGACACCGATCACGACGTTGACCCCGGCACTCTGGAAGCGCTGGGCGATGGATTGGACGGCCTGGTCGGAGGCAACGGCATCAGTGGCCTGCACACTGTCCTCAGCCGTGAGGACGACCTTGACCCCGAGATTCTTCAGGGCTGACTGCACGACCTTCACTTCGGGTGCGTCGGAGTCTGCGCCGTAGAAGATCGCGACTTTCTTGCCCTTGAAGACGCCCCGCTTGGCGAAGGCGGCCATCTGCACCGGGTCCAGAGCTGCGTTCGGAGGAGTCAACGTGAAGTCGGGCGCAGCGGTCTTCGGCAACGTGCCGGGCAAGGACCCTGCGATGACGGGGGTTCCATGGTCTTGTTGGTAGCAATCCGGGAAGACGGGCGCGATCACGATGAAGGACTTGTCGTCCTCAGTCAGCTGGCTGCACGCCGCCGCCGCCGACGCTGGTACGGCCGGGTTCATCTCGGCGTAGTGGGCGACCAGCTGGCGCCCATCGACCCCGCCATGGGCGTTCATGTAAGCGACCATGGCGCCGTACGCATGGGGGAAGCTGCCGTCGTTGATGGTCACCCCGAGGCTCTTCAGGGCGGCGAAGTCGACGTACGGGAAGCCGACGCTGATGGTCCTTGCCGTCACTCCCTGGTCAGCGGGGCTGGAAGCCCCAGCCGGAGCAGCAGTGGTGGCGAGCATGGCTCCCACGACCGTGACGAGGGTGGCAATGCTCGACAGCGACATTCGGGTCCCGAGGGGGCGCCATCTGGATGCACCTGCTTCTCCCACGGCGTCGCCCGAGCCTCGCCACTCAACCGTGGCGCGTGCACTTCGTCTCATTGCTTCCTCCAGTTTTCATCGGCTTGTTCACGAACATTGGGAATGATGAGGGCCCCCACTTCGCCGTGGGGGCAAGGTGTGTTGCGATCGTCAGCACGGGGACCAGCCCCCGGGTCATCCGACTCCCCCGTAAATCGAACTTCGTTGCACCGGGTGCGACAATTTCCATGATGATAAGCAAGTTCTCAGCTGCACGCAAGCCTATTCTCATGAGTCTCCGAGCGACCCTCCCCGGCAAGAAATAGTCTCTGACAAGGCAGAACACGACGGCACGCGGTCCCGTCCCTCGGGGCCGGCGTGCGGTCCCAAGCGGGCAGCCCACGTCGCACTCTCCTCCATGACCTCACCGAAGCCCCCGACCGCCCCTTTGGACCGATCATTCCAACGAGTGAGGATAACTCCCCTTGTGGCGCTTTTCCTGTCGCCGAGCCAGCCAGCACGGTGGCACCGGCGCACCGGCCTGTGGGCCTCCAGAGTTTGTCGCCGTCACGACGCTGGCGCTCGAGCACTCCTTCTGCTCGGGACGCTCACTGTGGCAGATGTTGGGAGTGTGATCCGGACAGCCGTGTGCAGAACCTGGCGAGTACGCGTGGTTGTGCGCGCTGTCTCGTGAACTGGAATGGCAGGGGTCTTCGATACCCGGCTCAGACTCTGAGCTCGCGCTTAAGGACCTTCCCGGATGGGTTGCGCGGCAAGGCGTCGAGGAACGTGATGTCCTTCGGCACCTTGAATCGCGCCAATTGCGCACGACAATGCTCCAGGAGCTCGTCTGACGTCGCGGTGAGCTCCGGGCGGAGGACGACGAACGCTACCGGGACTTCGCCCCATCGATCATCAGCTCGGCCAACGACGGCCACCTCGAGGACCGCATGGTGTTCGTACAGGACCCGCTCGACCTCGGAACTGGCGATGTTCTCACCGCCCGACACGATCATGTCCTTGAGCCGGTCGAGAATGTAGAGGTAGCCATCCTCGTCGCGGACCCCGATGTCGCCTGTGTGGAACCAGCCGCCGGTGAAGGCTGCAGAGGTCGCGTCCGGGTCCCGCCAATAGCCCGGGAAGATCTTGGGGCCACGCATGACGATCTCCCCACTCTCCCCAGCATGCAGCGACCGTCCCCCCTCGTCCCATATGTCGAGCTCGAGGTACAGGCACGGACGGCCGACGCTGCCGAGCTTGCTGACGATGCTGTCACGGTCGAGGAAGGTGTCGCCGGAGACGGTCTCAGTGAGCCCGTAGGCATCAGCGAACCACGCAGAGGTGAAGGTGCGCTGGATCCGCTCGATGAGCGGGATCGGCATCTTCTCCCCGCCGTTGATGACCACTCGCACCGACGAGAGATCTCGCTCCTCAACGTCGGGCAGCGCCATGATCGCGTTCACCATTGCGGGCGCCAGCCACACCGTGGTCACCCGAGATCGTTCGAGCTCGTCGACGACCGCGGACGCATCGAATGTGCGATGGATGATGATCGTCGCTCCCGCGGCGATCAGTGACGTCGTCGTGAGATCCAGGGCCCCGACGTGGTAGAGGGGACCGCAGGCAAGCCCCAGATCAGCGCTCGTAAAGCCGAATTCGATGATGTGAGCCAGGTTCTTCCAGGCAAGGTTGGCGTGGGTGATCATCACGCCTTTCGGTCGTCCGGTGGTGCCCGACGTGTACATCAAACGGTGGACGTCGTCGGCTTCCGCTGCAACCCGGGCCGCCTTCGAGGTGACCGCACGAAGATCAGCGAGGGTCGTCCATCCGGACGGCCCGGACGGTGCAATACACGTCCGTAGGAGCTGCGTTTCGATTCCCACCGTCGCCTCGTTCGCCAACTCGATCAATGACTCGTCGCAGACCAGGGCGCGCGCTCCGGAGTGCTCCAGTATGTAGCGCACCTCGGGTCCCGCCAGCCGCCAATTGATCGGCATCGCGGTTGCCCCCAGGTAATTGGCGGCGAAGACGATCTCGAGGAATTCCGGGCAGTTGTACGACAGGAGAGCCACGACATCGCCGGGACCCACACCGTGATGGGAGAGGCCCCCGGCCGAGGCGGTGGCGAGCTCGGCCATCTCCGTATAGGTCGTGGTCGAGCCGTTGAAGACGGTCATTGCCTTGCCTGGCGTGCGGTTCGCATGGTGAGCGAGCACGGCGAACCAGTTCATGTCTGGCTGCATCGTGCCTCGGGGTGTCATGTGCACGCGCTCATCTCCCTACCTCGCGGAGAAGTCTCCGTTGCCCACTGTGGCTTGGTGAGCACAAGATGCCCGCCGCGGGCGATCCTAGAGAAGTCACCGGGAGGAGCGTCGCGACCTTAGAGCGTAAGGACTCGTGCACGAATGCCGTCCCACGAACCAGGGTCGACATGCGCCGGGACGGATATTGGCTGCCCCGACGAAGCCGCCGCCCCCGCGGACGGCCCGCTAACCTCGCTACCGATGCCACGAGCTGAAGCGACCGGCGATTCTGGACGACGGGCGAACTGGCAGGTGCGGCGGGACGCGATCGTCGACACGTCCGCCCGCGTGTTCGCCCGGCGCGGGTATCACGCCACTGGCATCACGGAGCTCTGTGTCGCGAACGATCTGGGTAAGGGGGCGCTGTACCACTACATCGGCTCCAAGGAGGAGCTGCTCGCGGCGATCCACGACAGAGTGATGGACGAAGTGATGCTGGGTGCCGATCGTGTCGCGGTCGCGGGCGGCTCGCCGCCGAAGCAGTTGGCCATGCTCGGCGAAGAGCTGCTCGATGTGATCCACCGCTACCCCGATCACGTCTGGGTCTTCCTCCACGAATTCCCAGCCCTCACCGGAGAACGCGCCTCGCAGTTCCGTGAACGGCGTCGCGTGTACGAGCGACGGGTCGAAGCCGTCCTCCAGGCCGGCGTCGACTCGGGGGAATTCCGGGAGTTGCAGCCAAGGCTGACTGCGTTGGCATGGCTCGGGATGCATAACTACACGTACTTGTGGCTCAAAGCGGGTGGAACCCTGTCGGCTCGAGACGTGGCGAAGCCCTTCGCCGACATCTTCATGCGGGGGATCACAAACCCGGCCTCCGAGACGTACGACCCCTCTTAAGGCGCCGAGTACCCGCCGTCGACCACGATGGCAGAGCCCGTTGTCCAGCGGGACGCGTCGCTGGCGAGATAGGAGTAGGCACCCGCGAGGTCGTCCGCCGATCCGATCCCGAGGGGATGCCGCTGCGCGATGGCGTCGAGAGCGTCCGGGGGAAGGTCGTCATGGATCGCTGAGCGGAATGTCCCCGGGCAGACGCAGTTCACACGGATCCCGTCGCGGGCGTACTCGACGGCGGCGACCTTGGCGAGCTGAATCACGGCGGCCTTGGTCGCGCAGTACGGCGCGGCATGGGACCACGCGGTCAACCCGGAGACCGATGCCGTCAGCACGATGGATCCGGACCGCTGCGGGCGCATGACGGCCACGGCCGCACGAATGCCGTTGACTGCCCCGAGGACGTTCACCCGGAAGGCGCGCTCCCAGTCCTCGGTGGCCAGATTATGGATCCGACCGTTCGGCGAGAGGACGCCTGCGTTGCTGACGAGAACGTCGAGGCGGCCGAACCGCTCGACCGCCGACGCGACCACGGATTCGACCTGGGCGAAGTCGCTGACGTCCGCCAGGGCGGTCTCGACGGATCCGTCTTGCGTCGGGAGTTGGGAGAGGGTTGCGTCGAGCGACGGGCGGCTGACGTCGCTGAGCAGGAGGTCGGTGGCTGGCTCGCTTGCGATCTGCCGCGAAATGGCTGCTCCGAGCGCTCCGCCGGCTCCCGTGATGACGACGACGCGGCGCGCTGTGGTCATACGAGCAGGTAACCGCCGTCAACAGTGAGCACGGTTCCGGTGATGAAGGCCGACGCATCGGAGGCCAGAAACAGGTATGCGCCCGCCAAATCGACGGGGGCGCCCCAGCGTCGTTGTGCCGTGTGCCCGGTGATTGCAGCCGAGAGCTCGGGGTTCTTCATCCACCCGTCCGAGAGAGGCGAATTGAACCATCCCGGGGCAACGACGTTGACGGTGATCCCGGCGGAGGCCAGATCGAGGGCGAGGCCTTTCGCAACACCGACAAGTCCGGCTTTCGACGCACTGTACGCAGTCAGCCCCTTGCGAGGACGCTCTCCAAGGACAGAGCCTGTGAAGATGACGCGCCCGCCTTCGCGCATCACCCTGGCCGCGGCGCGGGCTCCCAGGAACGCCCCGGTGAGGTTGACGTCGAGCACGTGACGCCACACCGAAGTGTCCATCTCGCGTGGGCCGGCCACGATCGGGGAGATCCCGGCGTTGCATATCCAGACGTCGACACCGCCCCATTCGCTCACCGTGGCGTCCGCCGCCGCCTCGTTGAAGTCCTCGTCCGTCACGTCGCCGCTGAGCACCAGGGATGAACCGGGCAGCGCGGCGGCGACAGCCTTCAAGTCCCGCTCTGTTCGTGCGACGAGCGCAACGGAAGCTCCGGCCTGTGAGAACGCATGTGCGAGCAAGGCACCGAGACCTCTGCTGGCGCCGGTGATCACGACCCGCTTCCCCGAGACCGCGTCGGGTCCAGGGAACGAATCGGGGATCTGGATCTGGTCGATCATGGCTTTCCTTGTTTGTACCGACCAGTACAATACACACTCGGTGTCCGTCGACCCACACCCACCGTCCGATTTCTCAATGGCTGACCTCATTGAGATGCACCGTCGCATGCTGGTGATTCGCGGTTTCGAACAGCGGGTGGCCGCCCTGTATCGCGACGGCGAGGTGCCTGGTTTCGTGCACCTCTCCATCGGGCAGGAGGCCACCGCAGTCGGTGCGTGCTGGCCGCTGAGTCCGGCTGATGTCATCACCTCGACCCACCGTGGACACGGGCACTGCCTCGCCAAAGGCCTGGATCCGGTCGGGATGTTCGCTGAGCTGATGGGAAAGGATCGGGGGACGAACCGCGGCCGTGGTGGCTCCATGCACATCGCCGACCCCAGGATCGGGATCTTCGGAGCGAACGGGATCGTGGCTGCAGGTCTACCGATCGCAGCAGGCGCAGCGGCGGCCGCACAGCTGCGAGCCGACGGGAGCGTGGCGGCGGCGTTCTTCGGCGATGGCGCGGCGGCACAGGGTGCGTTCCACGAGGCGCTGAATCTCGCGGCCGTGTGGAAGCTTCCGGTCATCTTCTTCTGCGAGAACAACGGCTACGCCGAGTTCTCACCGGCTTCCGCCCAGCATGGGGCGTCGCTCGAGCAGCGTGCGGCCGGCTACGGGATCCCTTACGTCTCGGTCGACGGGAACGACGTTGTGGCGACGGCCGCGGCGATGGACGAAGTCGTCGTTGCCACGCGCACGGGCGGCGGTCCCGCGCTGATTGAGGCAGCGACCTACCGCTGGCACGGCCATTACGAAGGCGACCCCCAGCGCTACCGGACTCCTGAGGAGGTCCGTGCCTGGGAGGCGCGGGACCCACTCCTCGTCCACGAGTCGCGCCTCCGAGAAGTCGGTGTCGGAGACCACGAGATCAAGGCAATGGAGGCATCGGTCGACGAGGCGCTCGACGAGGCTGTCCAGGTCGCCCGTCGATCTGCGAGCCCGACCGAGGCGTCGTTGAGCGACTTCGTCGTCCGCGAGCGACCGACGCCGGCCGAGCCCCCTCCGCTCCGTGACGATGCGCCCGTGTTCCGCACCATGGATGCGATCCGTGCGGCACTCGAGATCGAGCTTGCCGAGGACGACCGAGTGTTCGTCGCCGGGGTCGACGTCGGCCAAGGGGGCAACGTTTTCGGACTCACGCGAGGACTCGCTGACCAATTCGGCCAACGTGTCCGCGACACACCGATCTCTGAGACGGCGATCGTCGGTCTCGGCGTGGGCGCGGCGATGGCCGGGATGCGCCCCGTGGTCGAGCTGATGTACCTCGACTTCCTCGGCGTCTGCTTCGACCAGCTGCTGAACCAGGCGGCGAAGCTGCCGTTCATGACCGGAGGGGCAGCGGAGATGGCGCTCACGGTGCGCACCCAGTTCGGCGCTGGACGCTCCTCGGGAAGCCAGCACTCGCAGAGTCTCGAGGCGCTGCTGGCGCACATCCCGGGGTTGACCGTCGTCATGCCGTCGACTCCTGCCGACACGTACGGACTGCTCCGAGCGGCAATCCAGGACCCGAATCCGGTCATCTTCATTGAGAACAGGCTGCTGTACGGCATGAAGGGACCGCAGCCGCCATCTGACTACATCCTCCCGATCGGCAAGTCTGCGGTCATTCGTCCGGGGACGGACATGACCGTCGTGTCCGTCTCACGGATGGTCCATGAAGTGCTGGCCGCCGCCGAGCGAGTCGAGAACGATGGCATCTCCGTCGAGGTCATCGACCTGAGAACCGTGGCACCCCTCGACACTGCGCCGATCCTGGAGTCGGTGCACAAGACGAGCCGTCTCCTGATCGCCCACGAGGCCGTCGTCCCCTTCGGGATCGGCGCAGAAATTGCGGCCACGGTCGCTCGTGAGGGCTTCTGGGACCTGGACGCGCCGATTGAGCGGATCGGAGCGATCGCGACCCCTCCTCCCTATTCGCCCGACCTCGAAAAGGCGTGGCTGCCAGACCGCGATGACATCGCCGCAGCCATGCGCCGCCTTGCTGCCGTGTAGTTCAGCAGCCCAGGGCCCGGGCGATCACGAGGTGCTGGATCTCGTTGGTGCCCTCACCGATCTCGAGCACCTTCGAATCGCAGTAGAAGCGAGCCACCGGTGTCTCGAGCATGTAGCCGAGCCCGCCGTGGATCTGCACGGCCTCCGAGGCTGCCCAAGTGGCGAGGCGGCTGGCCTTGAGCTTCGCCATGGCGGCCTCCTTCAAGAACGGCTGCCCGCTGTCGCGGAGGAAGGCAGCGCGGTATGTGAGCCAACGTGCCGCTTCGAGCTCCGTGGCCATGTCGGCCAGCTTGAACTGGATCGCCTGGAACTTTGAGATCGGTTGGCCGAACTGCACGCGCTGTGCCGCATAGGCGGTCGCCATGTCCAGGACGGCTTGCGTCAGACTCAGCGACAGCGCCGCGATGGAAATGCGTCCGACCTCAAGAGTGCGCAGGAACTGGCTGAGTCCGAGGTTCGGATCACCGATGAGGTGGTCGTCGGGAACCCAGACCTCGTCCAGGTACAGCTCGCGTGTATCGAGACCGCGCCAACCGATGCCTCGCATCTTCGGCCCCATGGTGAAGCCGGCCGTGTCCTTCTCCACGACGAAGCACGCGTACCTGGGACTGTCAGCCTCCGTTGGTTCGACGCGTGCCAGCAACGTCACACCGAACGACATCTCCGTGCCCGCATTGGAGATGAACGCCTTTTGACCGTTGATCACCCAGCCATCACCGTGTCGTGCCGCCGTGGTTCGGATCCCGCGGGCGTCGGATCCGGCATCGGGCTCGGTGAGCCCGAACGCGCCCAAGACACGACCCTCGGCGAGTGGCCGCAGCCAACGCTCCCTCTGGGCGTCATTGCCGAAGAGGTACAAGGGCAATGAGCCGATCGTCGCATGGGCCTGCCACGCGGCAGCAACGGACTGGTCAGCCAGGCCGATCTGCTCCATCGCGGCAACGAAGCCAATCGTCGACATGCCGATCCCGCCCCACTCCTCCGGGACGAGGATGCCGAGAAGGCCGAGCTCGCCCATCTCCCGGAGGAGATCGGTTGGGCACCGCGCTTCCTCCCAGGCCAGCGGTGCCCGCTGGGCGATCTCCTTCTGGGCGAAGTCGCGACAGAGGTCGACGAGATCGCGCTCCGATTCGTTCAGCGAGAAGTCCATGGATGCTCAGGATCCTTCGGGCGGTTCGGTGGCGGCCGCGAGGTGTGCCATGAACGTGGTCGACCAGTCGGTGAGGTCCGCCGGGACGTAGTAGCCCGTCTCATCGTTGATGGCGGCCCAGTTCTGGGCGATGTCCTCGACGGTCGGCATCGAGCCCGCGTGGACGTACCCGGGGGTCGACGCAATGAAGATGCGGGAGAAGCGGCCTGCGCCCGCTGCATAGATCTCTCCGCTGACCGGACAGGTCTCGTGGGCGAGGAGGGCGACCATTGGTGCGACATGGCCCGGGGACATCGGCGACGCATCCGCGCTGCCGGGCGTCTCGACGTTGGCAGCGGGATGGCCTGCCATTCGGGTGTAGGCCGCCGGTGCGATGAGATTGATCTTGATGCCGTGTCGGGTGCCTGCGGTCTTGAGGCTCCGGGTGAGTCCGATCACGGCAGCCTTGGCCGTCGCGTACGACAGGTTCTGAGGCAGCCCGAAGATGCCGGTAGAAGTCGTCATGACGATGCGGCCGTAGCCCTGTTCGACCATGTGTGGCCATGCGGCTCGGGTTGTGTTGAACGACCCAACGGTATGGACGGCGAGGTGACTTGCGAGGTTGTCCTCGTCGGCGTCGGGAAGGCCGGCCCACCTGATGATGCCGGCGTTGTTGATCAGAATGTCGAGGCGGCCGAATCGCTCGACGGCAGTGTCGACCAGCGATTGCGCGCCGGCGGCCGTAGCCACGTCACTGCTGTCTGCAACGGCAGCCCCGCCTGCGGCAACGATGTCCCCGGCGACGGTTGACGCGACACCGGCGTCGGCACCGAGGCCTTCCATGGAGCCTCCGAGGTCATTGACGACGACGCTGGCCCCACGTTCAGCGAGGAGGAGCGCATGGGCTCGACCGATTCCTCGCCCGGCACCGGTGACGACCGCCACGCGGCCCTCGAAGCTGTGCCTGTCCACGCCCACCCGGATCTCGTCGTGCCGCCGACGCTGAGGCGGTCGCCTAGTTCCGATGCGCCGCTGCGGCGACCGGAGCGTTGAATCCGAGGAGCCCGCCGAGGGTGCCGCCCACCATGGCGTCTCGCTCAACGGTCGGGACATCTGCGAACAGCCGGTCCATGAGCTCTCTGCTGCCCCGGAAGGTTCCCTCGGCATGCGGGTAGTCGTTACCCCACACGATCGACGACAACCCGGTGATATGCCGACAGGCCACCGCGACGGGGTCGTCTTGAAAGGAGACGTGGAACTGGCGCTTCACGTATTCACTCGGCTTCAGCGGGTACAGCCACTTCTCGTTCAGCCGAAACAGGCGCGCCATCCCGCTCTGCTCCTCTGGGGGGCGGCTGTCGTCCCAGACCCCGAGCCACCAGTCGGCGTCCTGCCCGATCCCCGTCATCCACGACTTGTCCATGCTGCCGACCAGGGAGGCGAGCCAGTGGGCGTTGAACTCGATCAGCGCGAAATGGAGGTCGGGGTAGCGCTCGGGCACACCACCGCCGATGAGCTCACAGATGACCTGTTGCGGGACGATCGTGCTGTAGATCGACTGCGTGACCATCCGCTTGGAGGCTGACTTCTCGGTCATCGGCTGGTTGACCTGAGCGGCGTTCTCCATGACGACCTTCAACGTGGTCGAGGCGGGGTCGTTGAGCTTCACGCCGCCGGTCTGCGTGTGGATGAAGACGTGCACACCGTTCGCTTGCGCCGCGGCCCAGACCGGGTCGAAGTCCCGCGAGTAGTACGGCTTGGGCGGCACGGCCGGGAGGAGGATGGCGCGGAAGCCACCGGCGGCCGCACGCTCAATCTCTTCCACGGCGTCGCCGACGTCGGTGAGAGGAATGGGGGCCGTCGGGGCAAGGCGGGAGAAGTACGGCGTGAATCGCTCCATGATGAAGTCGTTGTACACACGCGCGTGCGCCATCGACAGTTCGTGGTCGTCGGAGTAGAGACCGAAGAGCGACAGGTTCGGATGCATGACCCCTATGTCGACTCCGTCGGATTCGAGGTCCTCGATGATGAGCTCGGGGTCGCCCTCGGGCATCCGGCCACCCGTCTGGCGGTATCGAGAGATGGTCCACCCCTCGAAGCCCGGCGTGTGGAGTCGGCGGAAGATCCGAGCGCCGCCCTCGACGAGCGGCTCGATCTCAAAGTCGTCTTCCCAGACGGCGCGGTCCCGGAGGTGCTTGGGCAGGCGGGTGACGAAGAGGTCGGTGGGCTCCAGGATGTGCCCGTCGGCGGAGATGACAAGTTGCGTCTCTGTCATGGTTGTGACCTTCCTGCGCGGGGGCGCAAGATCTCTTTACCGGATGACCGGCGGGGCGCGCACGCGGTACCCTGCTCTTCGACCTTAGACCAACCGGTCGGTACAAGCAACGCGAGCAACGAGGTCGCCGGACCCTGCGGCCAGAAGGAGACGAGCCGTGACGAAGCGGTGGAAGCAACGCCCGCCAGGTTCGACGTGGGGCGATTGGGGGGACGACGACGAGCTCGGCCGCATCAACCTGCTCACCCCCGAAAAGGTCCTCCAGGGCGTGCGGGAGGTGAGGGCCGGCATCAGTTTCTGCCTGAGCCTTCCGCTCGACTTTCCCGGTGGGACCGCCTTGAACCAGCGGCGTTACCCGCCGGTCCTGTCACCCACCGAGGACATGGACGGCAATGACGGCACCTTCTACAACGTCCCCATGAGGACGATGGAGAAGTACGGCGACCCGAAGTACGTGGATGTGTGGGCGGACGATATGGTGACGCTCTCGCTGCAGTACTCGACGCAGTGGGACTCCCTCGCGCACGTCGGAGCCGAGTTCGATGCCGACGGGGACGGGATCGAGGAGGCGGTGTACTACAACGGCTACCGCGCCGGTGACGATCTCGTCGGACCGAAATCCGACGCGGAGGGTGACGGTGGTCGGCACCGCTGCTTCGCCCACCACCTCGGCTTGGAGAACATGGCCGCCACGGGCGTGCAGGGTCGCGGCGTCCTCGTCGACCTGGCCCACCACCTGGGCCACGATTGGCGGGGGGTGGACCGCAAGACGCTCGAGGAGATCATGGCTGCCGACAAGGTCGTCGTCGAGCCCGGCGACATGCTCCTGCTCCACACGGGATTCGCCACCGAGATCCTCAAATGGAACCGTGACCCGGATCCGGTGAAGATCCACACTCTCTGCACCTATCTCGATGCTCGAGACGAATCACTGTTGGAGTGGATCACGGAGTCACAGATCTCGGCGCTGGTGGCGGACAACTATGCCGTTGAAGGGATGGTGGGCAAGGATCGCGATGAGAGCCGCCACTCGTTTCTGCCGATCCACCACCTGTGTCTCTTCCGGTTGGGCGTACCTCTCGGCGAGATGTGGTACCTGCACGAGCTCGCAACATGGCTGCGCGAGCACGACCGGAGCCGGTTTCTGCTGACAGCGCCGCCGCTGCGACTCCCCGGAGCCGTGGGCTCCCCGCTGACGCCGGTCGCGACCGTCTGACCAGGACAGATCGTTGGCGGCGTCAGCTCCGTGTCGCGGCGGGCTCCGCAGAGCGTGAAATTCGGAACGCCTTGTAGTCGCTCTCGACGACCTTCCGGATCTCCGCGAAGAGCTTCGGGCGACCAGCAGAGTTCAACAGGTACTTCCGAGGTTTCCCTGGGATGTTGCTCCCGAAGTAGTAACTGATCTCACCGAACGAAGGGGCCTTCGTCGCCCAGCGATCGACCATGTTGGTCCACTTGTCCTCGGCGGCACGGTCGACCTCGATCGTGTCGCAGCCAACGCGCCGCACATGGAGGAGCAGGTCCATGATGAAGTCAACTTGGTCCCCGTTGTAGCGCGGGTTGTTGCCGGCCGCGGCATGCGGCCCACCGGGGAAGAAGAAGTTCGGGAATTCGGTCGTCTGAACGCCGAGGAACGTCTTCGGGCCGTCGGCCCAGTGGTCTACGAGCGCAAGGCCGTGACGGCCGCGGATCCCCATGCGGGACAGCGCTCCGGTACCGAAGTCGAAGCCGGTGGCCCATACGACGATGTCGAAATCCCGCACACCCTCGGTCGTCTCAATCCCGCTCTCGGTCATGCGTACGATGGGCGTGTCCTCGAGGCTGACCAGATCGATGTTCGAATTGTTGTACACCTCGAAGTAGCCGTTCACGAACGGCGGTCGCTTCTCCCCAAACCGGTGGTCCTTGGGGATCAGCTTGTCCGCCGTCTCGGGGTCCGTGACGATGCCCCGGATCTTCTCGGAAACGAACTCACGCCATTCGGCATTCGCAGCCTCGTCGAGCAGGAGGTCGCTGTAGTTGCTGGTGAGCTTCGAGAAGCCGGGGCTGCGCCACATCTTCTCGAAAAAGGCCCATCGCTCCTCCCTGGAGTCGTCGAAGACCGCGCGATCGCAGGCCCGGTGGAGAAATCCGCTGGGCGATGTGTTGAGGATGTCGCACATTGCCTCGAAGTCGGCTCTGAGCCGAGCCTGTTCGTCGGGCGTGATCGGTGTGTTGTTGAGCGGTGTGCACCAGTTGGCGGTGCGTTGAAAGACGGTGAGACTCGTGACCTGGCTCGCGATGGCCGGGATCACCTGTACGCCGCTCGAACCGGTGCCGATCACAGCGACTCGCTTGCCGTCGAAGTCGACGGGCGCAGCCGGCCACCGCCCCGTGTGGTACGACTCGCCGCGAAAGTCCTCGCGTCCCGCCACATCCGGGTAGTAGGGCACGGAGAGGACTCCGGTTGCCGCGACGAGATACCGACCCCAGAGCTCGGTGTCGTCGCCCACCGTGACCCTCCACCTCCCCGACGACTCGTCGTACGAGGCCGAGGTGACCATGGCCCCGAATCGGATGTGGCGGCGGAGGTCGAACCGGTCCACGACGTGGTTCAGATATTGCTCGATCTCCGGCTGCTGCGCGAAGTGCTCTTGCCACTCCCACTCCTCGAAGAGCTCCTTCGAAAAGAGATAGGCGTACGTGTAACTCTCGGAGTCGAATCGGGCTCCCGGGTACCGGTTCCAGAACCAGGTACCGCCCACGCCATCGCCAGCCTCCACGAGCTGCGCCGAGAAACCGGCTTCGAGAGCTCGATAGAGCTGGTAGATGCCCGTGATGCCTGCGCCGACGATCAGCACGTCCACGTCCGCCACGAGTTGGCCGGCGCTCGGTTCAGGTGCGGTTTCGGGGGGTGTCATGAGCCTCCGCGGCGTGGACCCCGTCAGGGCGTTTGCGTCGTGTCCACTGGCGGCACATCATGCCCCCGGAGTGGGTCGGCCCATATTGTACCGACCGGTTAGTATACAATCTGATCGCACTCCGAGCAGGAAAGGGGCCGAATGGCGGTCGTGGATCGGAGAGCGTCGGCCCTCTCGGCGCGCTACGCGGTGGAGTTCCCGGACCGGGCCCCCAAGGAGCGCTATTTCGACCCGGACTTCTTCCAGCTGGAGGTTGACCTCCTGTGGTCCCGGGTCTGGCAGATGGCGTGCAGGCTCGAGGAGATCCCACGGCCTCGGGACTTCGTCGAGTACCAGATCCTCAATCAGTCCGTCGTCGTGGTGCGCACGGACGACGGGGGAGTGAGTGCCTTCCAGAATGCCTGCCGCCACCGTGGCGTCAAAGTCGTCCAGGGTTCGGGCACCTGCGAGAACGGATTCATCTGCCCCTTCCACGGCTGGTGCTACGGCCCGGACGGCACGAACACCTTTGTCCCACGTAAGAAGACCTTCGCCGAACACAACATGCAGCCGGACGAGATCAACCTCACACCCGTGCGATGCGAGACCTGGGGCGGATGCGCGTGGATCAACCTCGACGACGATGCGCCACCGTTGCGGGACTGCATCGAGCCGTTCGCCTCCGTCCTTGACGCGTGGAAGGTGGAGTCGATGCGGGCCGAGTGGTGGTACGCGTGCCGGCTCCCTGTGAACTGGAAACTCGCCGAAGAGGCCTTCATGGAGCAGTACCACGTGGTGGAGGCGCATCCCCAGCTCGTCATTCCAGGGAGAGGCCCGTCACGCAGTGGTGGAGAGGTCGATCCCCGTGCCCTCATCGATGCGGAGATCGTGTACCTGCGCACGATGAGCGAAGGCATGGCGGGAATGGTCCACGCCAAGGATGTACGCGTTGCGGAGGGTTTGCGGGACACCATTGAGCTGCCGGCCGACCCGACGTCGGCGATGGCGACCTGGCATCGAACCCTCAACGACGCGATCGTGGACTGGCACCGGGCCGAGGGCAGCGATATCCCGGACCTGAACGATCTGGAGGCTCGGGGTCTCAACGAGCCGATGGCCTACTGCTTCCCGCACCACTTCGTGTTGCCGATGTACAGCAGTGCCTCCGCCTACCGCTTCCGGCCGCTCGGGCCGGAGGAGACACTGATGGAGATCTGGTCGCTGACGCGGTTCCCCGAAGGGAGGGAGCCGGAGAGGCCCGTCCCGCCCGAGATCTGGGAACACGACGACCCGCGCTGGCCGCCGATCCCGGCCCAGGACTTCTCGAACCTGCCGAGACAGCAGAAGGGGCTCCATGCGAGGGGTTTCGAGTACATGCGATTGTCCGCGGGAGTCGAGGGAGGCATCTCGAACTTCGAACGGATGGTTGACGGCCTCCTCGCCGGACTTCCCTACGAGAAGCTGCTCCAGGGCCTGCGGTCGGTCAACGTGAACCCGCTCGAGCAGCCCGTCGTCGACTTGGGCTTCTGAGTACGGGCGCAGATCATGATGGAAGCCGCGTCTCGCGCTCTGAACCTGGTGGTCAGTTGTCGATGGAAATGAGCCACGCGGACGTCGCAGAGGGTGTGCGCGCCACCATCGCCGCCTACACCCAGGCTCTGGACGACGGCCGGACAGATGACGTCGTGGCAACCTTCTGCGCGGACGGCGTCTGCGACATCCCCGGCATGGGCACCCACACGGGCCACGACGCCCTCCGCCAGGCCTTCACGAAATGGGAGCCGAGGCAGCCCCAGCGCCACCTCGTCCTCAACACGGTCGTCACGGACTGGAGCGATCACGAGGCCACTGCCACCAGCGACGTGGTCTTCTTGTTGCTGAGTGACTCTGGTTGGGCGATCAAGCTGGTGGGTCGCTATCACGACGTCTTGCATCGCGTCGAGGGCGCTTGGCGGTTCCACAATCGCACGGCCACCTTCGTCACGGAGCCCCTGCGGCCTTAGGGACGGCCTGGTTCAGAGCGTGCGTTCGAGACGACAGGCGTCGTCCGAGCAGAGGCCGCTAGTCGGCGAACTCGGGAAGGACGTCGCGGGCGAATTCCTCAATGCGGGTTCGACCGACTTCCGGCCAGCCGCAGACCAGATAGCCGTAGCCGGAGTCGCGCCACTTGCCGGCATGCTTGCGCGCAGTGTCCAGATCATCGAGCGACAGCGAGCTCGCCCGCATGATCGACGAAGGATCGCGTCCCGCTTCAGCGGCAAGGGCGTCTATCCGTTGGTTCGCCTCGCGCAGAGAGTTCGGTGATCCCCATGAATGCCAGACGTCGGCAAAGCGAGCGACCAGCGGGAGCGTCCGGCGCGGACCGCTGCCGCCGATCCAGATCGGGGGGTGGGGCCGTTGCACCGGAAGCGGACGGAGCTGGGCGTCCCGCAGCGACACCAGCCGTCCGTCATAGGACACGACGTCGCCGGTGAAGAGCCGGGTGAGGATCTCGAGCGCGTCCTCGAGCAGATCGAAGCGTTGGGGCGTCGGGGGGAAGGGGATTCCCAGCTCCAGGTGCTCCTTCTCGAACCAGGCGGCGCCCAGCGAGAGGTCCAGCCGTCCGTGCGAGGCGTGGTCGATGGTGAGAGCCTGGGCCGCCAAGACTGACGGATGCCTGTACGTCACCCCGGTGACGAGAAGCCCGAGCCGGATGCGTGACGTGACGCCGGCAAGCGCAGCAAGGGTCGTGATGCCTTCGAAGGTCTCGCCCGGTCCTTCGCCGTACATCGGCTGAAAGTGGTCGAACCCCCAGGCGCCGTCGAACCCCAGATCTTCGGCGAACTGGACGCGGCTGACGACCTCGTCCCAAGGAACCCGTTGTTGCGCGACATCCAGACCGAACTGCATCGGGGGAGCTTACGCGCCGATGCGCTGTCGGCGCACCGTCATGAGAGAAGCCGTCTATTCGTCGAGCAGGTCGGGTTGGGTCGCCACGATCCAGTCGTAGAGCGGCTGGAACGAGAACCACCCCGACATCGGAGGGCCGACTTGTCGCGCCGTCTTCTCCGCCTGTTCGGGATCGATGAGAACGGGAGTGCCCGCTGCCTCTGCCAGTAGCTGTGCCTGACAGGTGCGCTCCATCGTGATGAACCACCACGCAGCTTCGTCGACCGATGTCTGCCCGACGGTGAGCAGCCCGTGATTCGACAGGATGAGAGCCTTGTTGTCCCCGAGCGCGTGGGCGAGGCGCTTGCCCTCCTCGAGGTCCAGGACGACACCGGTGTAGTCGTCGAAGACTGCGTGGTCGCCGTAAAAGGCGCAGGAGTCCTGCGTCAATGGATCGAGGGGCCGGCGCAGCGCCGACCACGCCTTCCCGTACACAGAATGCGAGTGTGCCGCCGCGATCACATCCGGCCGTGCCGCGTGGATCTGTGAGTGGATTGCGAACGCGGCCGCATTGACCGGCCAGTTTCCGTCGACGACCTCGCCGGAGTCGTTGACGAGAATCAGGTCCTTCACGCGGATCTGCTTGAAGTTCATCCCGAGCGGGTTCACCCAGAAGTGATCGAGTCGTTCGGGGTCTCTCGCAGTGATGTGGCCCGCGACCCCCTCGTCGAACCCGAAGTGTCCGAAGAGGCGAAAGGCTGAAGCCAAGCGTTGCTTGCGATGCCTCCGTTCGTCTTCGACGTTGTCGAACGCCGGGAATTTCGTCGGGAGACGATCTGATGGCATCGATCCAGTTTAAGACAGGCGTATCGAGAAGACAACGAGGCAGTGGATGACCCGGGGCTGGTCCGAGCCGGCGTCGACGGAGGACCAGCTGGGTCGCCGATCAGTCGGGTCGTCGAGCCTCCGCGACGGTCAATTCTGCGGCGGGATCGGCTTCAAGCCGCTCGTCAGGAATGACGTCACCGCTTCGGACCGACCGCCCATAGGTGCCTGCCGAGAGGCGTTGTTCCGCTCGGTCGATCGCCGCGAGACGGTCTTGCAGCTCCACTCTCACGGAATCGTCAGAGCCCTCCCTGGTGAGGGGCTCCGCCGAGTCGAACATGTCACCGGGCTCGTTGGCGGCGGTTCGGTCCTCGCGACTTTTGTCCTCGAGGTCTGAGAGCAGGTTCTCGACGCGGAGCCGCTCCGCATGAAGCAGTTCCTTGGCCTTGGCAGCGTCCATGTGCGCACTCCTGGTCCATTCGTGGTCCAGAGCATCCTATTGAGTAAGCGAGAGCGACTTGAGTAAGCGAGAGCGACCTACCAGACGCCGGGGATCAGCCTCCACCGGACGTCGTGACGGTACGCCTCGTACTCGTCATTGGTGGCGAGCATTCGGTCTTCGGCCCTGATTCGACCGACGTTGCAGCCCGATGCCAGCAGCATCACGAGCGCGTTGCGCACCGAGATGCTCTGGAGCAGGTATCCGAATTGGAGCAGGAGATAGGAGGCATAAATCGGATGGCGGACGACCGAATAGGGGCCGCGCGTCACCAGACCCCGGTCGGCCGCAACGAAGCCGAATGACCTGCCGAGGGCCAGGAAGGACGCGATGCAGATGGCCAGGCCGACCAACTGGACCGCCAGCCCGGCGGTGACTCCCCATGGAGGGTGCGCGCCGACGGGCCGGAACAGGACACCGCCGAACGTCCCGCCGAAGGCAAGGAGCCAATCTCCCCACCGGCGGCTCGCGGCGCGCGCCGGCCGGCGGATCAGGTAGGCGACCACGACCCACATCTGCTCCGCGAAGAATGCCGGCCCGTACCAGTGGTGGTTCTGGAAGTAGGCCTGCAAGGTGGCCTGGGCGAAGAACGCAGCTCCGGCCGCTCCGACCAGATTCGCCGAGATCCTGAGCGCCCGCTCGGCCCGGGGCGAGCGGAGGCCGCGATCGATGCCCGGGCGCGGCACCGGAACAGAGGTCTTCGGGCGGGTGGCGCGGGGTTGCAGGGCGGAGGCGGCGGGGCGCGTCACGGCTACGTGCCGACGAGGCGTCGCTCGATGACCGAATCGATACTGAAGCGGCCCGAGCCCAAAAAAGCGACGACCAGCGTGAGGCCCGCCAGCGCCAGGTTCAATTGGTAGCCGGGCGGATTCGTCCGGTTATTGATCCCGGTTGTCCACGTGATGGTGATCATGGCCATCACCATGTCTCCGAAGAGGGCGATCCCGGCCAGCCTGGAGCAGAACCCGACGGCCAGCGCCAGCGCTCCGAAGAACTCAATCGTCCCTCCGAGAACGGCAAAAAGGCCACCGGGGTGGAGGTGTGCCGCGTTGGAGAAATAGAGGGAGGTTTCATGGATGCCCCCTCCGTTGAACCACCCGAAGAGCTTGCCGCCGCCGTAGTAGATGAAGATCCAGGCCAGAACGATGCGAGCAATGAGCAGGGCGCAGTCGGCCGGGAGCGCGGCCGTCCGGGTGCTCACCACAGTCGCCACTACGTCACGAAACGAACGCGGGCGAGTACCGACCGTTTCCGTCACCATCACGCGACCTCCCGGGTGTGCTGATGCGGAGCGTTCTGGCCGATCGTAATGCGGGGACCCCTGGTCGTCTCAATGGTCGGATCCGCGGCCAGCGGGCGAGCCGACCGGATGGAAAGTCGCTCCTCGGGCTCCGGCATCGGACGGAAGGGTCCGGCGAGCTGCGCCGCCAGAACCGAGAAGTGCCGTGCTCGCGGCGACTCCTGCTCGACCCGCAACGGCCGGCCCGGGAGACCCGTATCGATCCTCACCGTCTCTTCCGTCGGGAAGACGGCCCGATGGAAGAGCTGGTCCCAGATGGTCAGGACAAAGCCGAGATTGACATCTTGTGGCCCGTTCAGATTGTGGTGGATCCGGTGGAAGTTCGGACTGACGAAGATCCGTCCGAACGGACCGAAACCCAATCGGGTGTTCGAGTGCGCGAAGGCAACGGCTCCGCCGTATATGACGAGCACGGTGATCGACACGGCGCCGTTGGCGAGCAGTACCACCCCGGGAATCAAGGCGATGAGGTAGGAGACATGGATGAGGGGGTGCGTCCGAAAGACCGTCAGCACGTTCATGTCCTCTTGCGAGTGGTGCAGCTCGTGGAAGCGCCACAGCATCTGGACCCGGTGATTGGCGAGGTGGGCAACCCAGTTGCAGAAGTCCATGGCCACCACGATCACGGCGATGACACCCCAGCGCGGAACGGTCCCGATCTTGGGCAGGACGATCCACGGGAGCCCCGTGCGAACCACGTGCACGAAGGAGAGGGTGAGCGCCGTGACGAGGGGCGCCACCAGCAACGCGTTGAAGCCGGTGAGGATCAGGTCGTGGCGGTACCCGCGGGCGAAGAACGGTCGGGGCTGAGCCGGCCACACGCGCTCCACGATCAGAAAGACGCCCAGGATGGCGAGCGTCACCGGCCCGACGATGACCACGCGCAGGCTGCTCAAGGAGCCGGCGAAGGCGTCCCCTCCCCAGTGCGTCGACCAACCGATCCCGACGAGGGCGGTGGCCACCAGGGCGATCAGGCACGCCGGGAGGTAGACCCGCGACGTCACCGCGGTCCGAACCCTCCGCGCCGAACGACCGGCGCGGAGGGTGGACCCGGCACGCTCCGAAGAGCGTGGGGGGGCAACCAGGACGGAGGACATCACCATGCTGCGCGCCCTCCCCCTAGAAGGAGACTCCCCCCGAGCCAGCGGTCGATCCGCCGGAGCCCGAGCCACCGGAATTCGAGGCGGAACCGGCCGGCTTCACCGTGACGACGGCCACCCACTTCCCCCACTTGTCCGTGATGTTGCCCTGCACCTGCCCGGGGTGGTCCTTGAAGAAGTAGTACAGCGCCTTACCGTTGTAGGTCACCTGCAGGGCGCTGCCTCGCTTCACGGTGCCCAGCTTCGCCGCGCTCACCCCCGGACCGGCCGTGGCGCTCGTCACACCGGCGGGGAGCAGGAGCGCCGGCCACACCTTGAGGCACTTGGACCCGCAGGCGATGTGGCTGGCTTTCAGGGTGTAGAGCGTCTTGCCGCTCACCAGGACCGTTCCGGCCTTTGGGTTCTTGGACGTCGAGACGACCACGCTCGTTGCCGCACCGGCCGTTCCGGCCGTCACGATCGAGGCAGACAGGCCCCCGATGGCCAAGAGGGCCCACGCGATTCGCCGCGCCGAGAGCGTCTGGTGTGCGTCCTGGTGCCGACTTCTCTGCTTCATGTCGTTGTCTCCTACTCCTGTTCGAGCGAATCTCTCAACGTTTACTACGGATCAGCGCGGGGCAGGGATGGGGCCCGGGTGGGCGACCCGGCCGCCCGGGCCTGGGCCCCACCAGGAGGGATTGCCTCGTCGGTCGCCCTCACGTCCCGCCTCTGTCCTTCTGGTTGATTCTCGTTTGGGGGCAATCCATCCCGGAACCCGGCTCGTAGAACTGCCATCGACGACACGAGGAGATGGCGGCGCATGCGTACGTTGAAGCACCGGGGGCCGACCGGTCACATGACCATACGTCTGGGCGTCGCGGCGCTGGCCGTCGGAGCCATCGTCTCCGCACTGTCCGTGGGGTCGCTGGCCGATGCCGCGTCCAGCCACAGGACCAAGGCCGTCGTCGTCTCGACGTCGCAGAATGCGGCATTCGGCACCATCCTTGTCAGCGGCAAGACGCTCTATACCCTGAAAGCGAGCAAGACTCCGTGCCGGGCGCAGTGCCAGAAGTTCTGGGCTGAGCTTCTGCTCCCGAAGGGCGTGAAGAAGGCGAAGGCCGGTCCGGGTGTGAACGCGGCGAAGCTGGGCACCGTGAAGCGGGGCAGCGCCCTGCAGGTGACCTATGGCGGAAAGGCGCTGTATTGGTTCTCCGGTGACACCGCACCGGGGCAGGTCAACGGCAATCTGACGAACAAGTGGGGAAAGTGGTCCGCCGTCGTCCTTGCGAAGCCGACAGGCGCCGCTTCCGCGACGACGACCCCAACCTCGTCGCCGTCGGGTGCTTCGTCGACGACCACTCCGACGCAGGCGCCTTCGACCGTTCCCGTGCCGACGACGACACCGACGACACCCTCGCCTTCGCCACCGATCCCACCGACGACCACCCCTCCGACCTCGCCGCCGATCACGACGACCACGTCCCCGCCAACAACGACCACGACGACTACCCCCGGGGGTGGAGGCGCGGGCTTCTGACGTCGAGGTCGTCGGCGGCCGAGAGCTGGGAGCCCGATCGCAGTTCGGATCGACGCTTCACGGTCGAAAGGAGGCGCCGGACGGCCATCGCGTGTCCTCCCGACCCGATGACGAGCACCCGGTAGGCGGCTCCGGCAAGGCCCGGGAAGGACGCACGGGTCTCGGCGCGAAGGCGTGATCAGCCGGGGCCGATGGGTTCGAGCCGGAAGAGCAGGGCATACGACGAGAATCGGTGGCGCCCTTCGAGCGCCAAGACCGATCCCGGCTGCATGAAGACAACCCGAAAGCCGGGCATCGTTGATCCCTCGACGAAGGGGCGGGGACCGGACACGGAGCGGTCGGAGCATCCGACGATTCGTGCGAAGCCGGCCGCTCCGGCACGTGAGAACGTCCGCTCAACCGTCTCGGTCAGGACGGGCCAGACTTCGTCGGCGCCCGCCGCCACCGTCGTCTCGTGCTCGTCCACGAGCGGCAGCTGGGAACTGAGCACTCCCAGCTCCGTCAGTTCCCGGGCATGGACCTGAAGCGAGCCACCATGAGCCGGCCGATGAACGCGTAGCCGAGGCTGTTGGCATGAATGTTGCCCTTGGCACAGAACCAGGTCAGTGAGCAGACGTTGGACACTGCGACGGGGATGGTCCCGTACGGGGGCACGGTCTTCGTCCTGGTGAGCGGGATATAGGCCCCGGTGGCCGATGTCACGTCGACGAACGCGGCCCGCGACCCCTTGTAGGCCTTCGCCAACGCAGGGTTGACCAGCGCCTTGAAGGCAGGCACCGAGAGCTTCACCAGGGCGATGCGGCCCGCAGTGGGCGGCAGTGATGGGTAGACGTAGCCACCGAGGACCACATCGGGGTATGTCGATCCGATGATCCTTACCTTCGGCCCCGCGGCTGCCCGAAGGCCTTGCGCCAGGGCGGTGACATTGGTGTTGATGTGCGTCACGGCGGTTGACAGGCAGGGGAGGGGAGCGGCCACGAACGCACAAGGAATGACGTCGTTGCCGCCGATGGTGATCGTGATGAGCCCGATGTGGCCGGGATGGGCTGTGATGAACGCCTCCGCCGCCGCCGCCTGGGTCGTGGTCGGGTAGGCCACCCCGCCAGCGGTATGGGGCAAGACGTCGGGGCATCCGGTCCCGTTGAGAATGAAGGTCGTCGTGGCGCCGCCACATCCGAAGTTGACCAGCTTCAGGTGGGTCCTCCGGGCGACATATGCCGTGTAGCCCGGCGTTGCGCCCAGGCCCGGTTGGAAGCCGACTGAGTATGAGTCTCCGAGAGAGACGTAGTACATGGTGCGGGTTGCGTTGCCAGCAGCCTGGGCGGCACCCGAAAACACCAGGGCTCCGACCATCACCATGGCGAGCGCGAGTCCGGCCCGCAGCGTGGTCGTGGTCTTCACATGCTCCTCTGCGTCGTCGAAGGGTACGGCGGGATCGTACCCATGCCCGACCCCGTGGGCCGTCAATCCCGGTTGGGTTGGGACCGGTTCGGACGCCCACCGCGCCCGCAGACATTTCCCGGCGGGTGTCATCATGCGGGTCTGCAGGAACTCCCGCCTCTCAGCCCGGCAATCGGCGCCAGAGGGTCTGGGGAAGCAGTGTGAAAACCGAGAAGACCCACTTCAGCATGCCGGGCGACCAGATCACGGTCTGGCCCCGTTGCAGGCCGTGCACAATGTCCGATGCGACACGGTCCGGTCCCACCGCAAAGGGCGCGGCGGGGCGGCCGACGGTCATCTTGGTGCGGACGAATCCAGGCCGGACGATGTGGACGGACACGCCTGTCCCCCGCAGGGATTCGCCCAATCCTAGGGCGAATCCGTCCAGCCCGGCCTTGGCTGAGCCGTAGACGAAGTTGGAGCGCCGCACCCGGACACCGGCAACGGAGGACAGGACGACGATGCTGCCATGACCCTGTCGTGTCAATCGGCTCGCCACCGCCGCCATCGCTGCGGCGGGCCAGGTCAGGTTGACCGTCATCATCTGGGCGATCCGGTCCGGGTCGGTCTCGTCGACCTCCTGTTGGCCCAGTTCACCAACGGCGACGATCACGAGGTCGACTGCCTCGGCGGCCGCATCGAAGCACTGAGCGACGATCGTCTCCACGGCGTCAGTCGTGGCCGCTTCGAGCGGCACGGTCTCGACGCGGGAGACCGTGCGCCGCAGCTCGTCACTGGCGCGTCCGAGGGCGGCACGGTCACGTCCGGCGAGGACAACGGACCGGCAGCGTTCCGCCGCGAACCGGCCGACGAGCTCACGAGCGATCTCCGAAGACCCTCCGAGGACGACGACCGACTGCGGGTGCCCGAATGCGTCGTTCATCGTGAGATCCCGAGACGGCGGGAGAGGTCGGACGCAATGACGCCGTCGGGGTCGACGCGGCGGCAGACCGCCGTCAGTTCAGGCAGTCTGGGGTACATGACTGGGAGCAGCTCGGGTCGCAGCCGCGCGTCCTTGGCCAGGTACACCCGTCCGCCGCCATCGGCGACGATGTCGTCCAGGCGATCCAGGAAGGCAGGCAGGTCGTCCGACCCGAGGGGGAAATCAAGGGCCAACGTCCATCCCTCTTGCCCGAAGGAGAGGGGCCCGGGAGTGCCCGGCCCGAACCGCTTCAGGACGGCGAGGAACGAGGGGAGGCCCGAGGACGCGATAGCTGCCACAGCCGCCTGCACGACGTCTCCCCGTTGGGGTGAAACGGCGAATTGGTACTGCACGAACCCGGCTGGCCCGTAGAGCAGGTTCCAGCTTCCCACCCCGTCGAGCGGGTGGAAGAAGGAGGCGAGGGGCCGCAGCGACTGCACCGACGGGGGAGACGCACGGAACCAGGCCTCGTTGAGGGCCCGCACCGACATGCGGTTCACCAGGCGGCTGGGAGCCGGACGGGGCACCCGGAACAGGGGGTCACCCGGGATCTCGCGACTTCGGGCCCTGAGGCGATCCGGAAGCGCGCTGGATGGTGCGTGGTTACCGCGCGTGAGGACGGACCGGTGACCCCCGCCTCGATGACCGAGACAGTCGAGCCAGGCCACGCTATGGCGATAGAGGCGATCGGACTCCTCCATCGTCGCCATGAGGTCATCGAGACCGTTGAACCTCAGGGTGTCCACCTGCATCCACGACGTCTCAATCGGGGTCAGCCGCAGGGTGGCGCTGGTCACGATTCCCGTCAGGCCCATTCCGCCGGCGGTGGCCCAGAACAGCTCGGGGTCGGATTCGGGTGACACCGTGAACGTGCCCGTAGGCGTCGCGAGCGTCATCTCCACGACGTGGCGGCAGAAGCTGCTGTCACAGTGATGGTTCTTGCCGTGGACGTCGGCGGCGATCGCACCGCCGATCGACACGTAGCGCGTTCCAGGGGTGACCGCAACGAACCATCCCGCCGGAATGATGTGCCGCATCAGCTGGTGAAGGCTGACGCCTGCACCGACCTCGATGGTGCCCGAATCCGCGTCGAGTGTCCCGATGGAGGAGAGAGCAGCGGTCTCAATCGTCATTCCGCCGGTGCACTGGGCGGCATCGCCATAGCTCCGGCCGAGCCCACGGGCGATGACCCCACCGCGCGTCGAGCGGACCGCGATCTCCAGGGCGGTGTCGTCGAGCGGGCGACCGACCGCGGTCGTCGTCTGAGCGGTGCGACCCCACCCGCTGATCGGTTGGGGTGAAGGCTCGAGTGTCACCGTCACGCGTAGATGCCGATGATCATGAGCGCGAGCCAGAGTGCCCCATAGCCTTGAAGGACGTGATCGTGAATGGCCAACTGCTCCGGTTCGCCGCCCTGCCCCGCATCGAGGAGCCGGAGGATGTGCAGCACGGCGAGAACGAGAGGGACCACAGTGAGTTCGATCCACACGACGTTGTGGCCGGCACGGGCCAAGAGCCCCCCGGTTCGTTCGAACGCCCACAGACAGTAGGCCGCGACTGTCACCGTGGCCGAGATCGTCAGCGTCGACCTGAGGAACGACTCCGTGTACTTGTCCAAGACGGCCCGGTGGTCACCCCGGTCCCGGCCCAGGCGTGCGTACTCGGCACAACGCTTCCCGGTCACGACGAAGAGCGCCGCGAACGACGTGAACACCAAGAACCAATTCGAGAGGGGCACGTTGGCGGCGACTCCACCCGCAACCGCCCGCAACACGAATCCCGCGGCAACCACCGCCAGCTCCATCACGGGTTCCATCTTCAGCCGGATGCTGTAGGCGATGCTCAAGGCGGCGTAGGCCACGACAACGATGACCAGGCCGAACGGGCCGATCACCCCTGCGGCGGCGATGCCGGCGGCGATCAGGACACCTGCCGCCACAAGGGCCGTGTGGGGGCGCAGCGCTCCGCTCGCCACCGGTCGGTCCTTCTTGGTCGGATGGTGTCGGTCCGAGCCGGCATCGATCACGTCGTTGACGAGATAGGTGCCGGAGGCGACGACGCAGAAGACCAGGAACGTGCCGATGACGCTGACCGTGGTCTGCCAGTTGCTCAGCACCCCTGCGGCCGCGGGGGCGGCGAACACGAGGAGGTTCTTGATCCATTGCGTCGGCCGCATTCCCCGGATCAGAAGCCGCAGGGTCGGGCCCACGCCGACCGATGAGGGATCAGGCACGGGCGCCAGTAGGGATTCCTCGGATGAGCCGCCGCTCGCGAAGGAGTTGTCCGAAGCCGTCACGATCCGGCTGCGGCCGACATCGTGATGAAGTCACGGGCCCACCATGACTGAAAGTATCGACCAGGCGTGCCGGTCATGCCCGCCAACAGTTCGGTGCCGTTGGCCCCCGTTGCCGCCCCTCCCGGGGTCGACGGCTGGTATGTGCTGTAGTTCACCCAGTCGGTATTGATGTCGAGCTCCATTGCGCGAACGGCACCGGCCCGGACGAGGATGGTCGCGAGGTCGGCGATGTCGAGTCCGGGTCCACCCACATAGATTAGGGCTCCGTCCGCCGTGATCCCCATCCCCGATCGCCACACGTAGAGATTGCCGCCGAGCGTCTTGCCCCACACCGATGTGTTCGGGTTGTAGACCGCCGGCACCACCTGCCCATGGTCGACGAGCAGGTCGAGGTTCTGGCGCACCGAAGCCACGTCGGCTCCCATGGAGACGTCGCGTCCCCACTGACCGAGGGTGAAGGAGCCGTTCTTGTAGACGACGAAGGAGGCGGCGCCCGTCCGGAGGGGGACGACCGTCTTATTGTCCGTGTAGTAGCCACCGTTGGCGTCGGACATCAGGAAGCCCGCATTGAAGGCGGCGACGAGCGACGTTGCGGCGCTCGGAGCGATGGGCGCCGTGCGTGTGTACGGGCCACCACCGGGAATCAGGCTCCCCGAGTACAAATTCGCCTTCAGGAGCATGGGATCCATCCAGGCCACGCCGACGACGTAACTCGTGTGGATCGCGCTTGGGCGCAGCATCGTCTCGTAGACCGCCGGGATGCCCTTGACCAGGCGGCCGACGGGTGACCATTGCCCCTCACCCGCGACCGGCGAGCTCGCGATGGGGACGATCGCCGTAGGAGGGGAAAGGTGCGGGACGGTGACGGCGACGGGCGTGGCGTGGGTCGTCTTGGGCTTCGTGATGCTCCCGGGGGCCAGGGCGCCGCCGACCTTCGGTTGATGGTGGGAGTACCACTCGTTCTCGGCCCAGACGACGATGGACGCACCGCCGTGCTCTCTGAACCATTCCGCGGCGCGTGCTCCCATGGAGTTCCCGAGTGCCGGGTTGGTGAGCGCACCACCGAGCGAGATGGAGAGCCAGATCAGGAGGACGCTGAATGCGGCCGCGACGACGGCCAGGATCCGGCGTCGTCTGCGGTGCACCCGTGCCCTGGACCACCGGGCCCTTCGAGAGGCCCGGCTCCCGACCTCGGGAATCTCGACGTCGAGATCATCGAGGGGTGGGCTCAGCACGGGCGCTCTCGAAGGTGTAGGGCCTGCCTCGGGCACGAACGCACGGCACGGATCGCGTGCTCGTACAGGGCGGGGGCGATGTCGGCGCCGTCGACGAGCGGGTACCCCCAACGGTCGAGCTCAATGCGCTCCGGGAGGATCTCGGCACAGACGCCGCGACCATCGCACGCGGTCGGGTCGATGACCAGCTCCACGCTCCAACGGCTCATGCCCTGCTCACCAGCCTTCTCCTTGCCATTCCGTTGGGTACCGGCAGCACCCTCTGGCCCCGAGCCCCTGAGCACGATCCTCGCCGCTGATGCGACGCCACCTCGTCGGCGAAGACGCCGAGACCGCTCCGCACGAAGCGGGCCACCCCGTCGGGATGGCGACAGGCTCCACGTCCCTCGACGAGCTTGCATATTTCGAGAATCTGTTCGATGCGAGGTCCGCCCGCCACGCCGTAGGCGAGCCGCTCCATTGTACTGGCCAACTCGTCGAGCCCGCGGACACAGGGTCCGCACTGGCCTGCTCCCTGGCCCTCCATGTAGCGCACGACGTCCGCCATCTCGGCCAGAGGGCAGGCCCCCCGGGGCACCAGCGCAACCACGCCGGCCCCGAGCGTCGCACCAGCTCGACGAGCAGCCTTCTCCGACACGGTGAGCTCCTCGAACGCCCGGGGCGACACCCAGGCACCCCCGTAGCCCCCCAGGAGCACACCGAGCGCGCCGGCGGCCTCCTCGGTTCGAAGGCCCGTTGCCTGCCGGAGCGACGAGCCGAGGACCGCCTCGGCGATCAGCGGCCCGCTGCCGTCGTTGACCGTCAACAGCATCGTCCCCGGATTGTCCGCTGTCCCGACGCGCCGGAACCAAGCGGCCCCGAAACGGGCGATGAGGGCGACGTGCGCCAGCGTCTCGACGTTCTGTACGAGGGTGGGTCGCCCCCTGACGCCTCGTTCGCGGATGGTCTCGAGTCCGACGAATGTCGGGATCGCTTCCCCACGGCTGCCCAACGCGTTGACGACCGCCGACTCCTGGCCGGCGAGGAAGGTGTCCGGAGCCTCCACGACCTCGATCGCCAATGGATCGAGGCGCTGGGTGCGGCGCTCCGACAGCGCGCGTTGCACGCTCGGGATGCTGATTGCAGAGCAGTAGACGATCGCCTGTGTGGCCCTCAGTGTTGTGGCTGCCAGAGCGAGCCCGTCAAGGACCAGATGAGGTGCGTGCGCGAGCAGGAATGCATCCTTCCGGCTGGCCGGCTCACTCTCCGCGCCATTGGCGATCACGACCGGACGGCGACGCGACGCGTCCGCGACGGCGCGCCATTTGGTCGCGACGGGGAACCAGGCGCCACCGTGGCCGACGAGCGCGCTGGCCTCGAGCTCGTCGATGAGGCGGTCCCCCGGGTCACGCAGTGGTCCCCAGCGGTCGGTGTGGGTGGTCAGGCCGGGGTCGGGAGCGTCACCGGTGAGCCCGTAGAGAAGTCTCGTCCCGGCTTCAGGAGCGGTCCTCGCGTCGTTGGGCATCGTGAGACTCACTGCGTCGAGGTTCCCGAGGCCTGGCCGGTGAGCGTGCCCGAACCGGGATCCAGCGAGAGGTGCAACGTCAGGTCGAGCGAGCCTGTCGGCCCGCTCACCACGGCGCCGATCGAAGACCCGTTGAGGGCGGTGACCTGGCCGGAAAGGGGGCCGAACGTGACGTCACTTCGTCGCATCTGCACACCTCCGTCGGACGCTGGCCCGATGATCCGGACAACCAGCGGTGCCGTCGCGTCGCCGAGCGTCATGTTGAGGCTCACGACCGAGTCGCCGTCGGCATTGGGCCCCGACGTGGTGAAGGATCCCGTCACCGACGTCGTGAACGGAGCGGCCGGAACCGGCGGGGAGCCGGCGGGCACTGTGGACGGAGTCGCTCCGGCGCCCCCTCCGGCGGAGGAGGCGGTCGCGGAGCCGGCCAGCTGGGCCAGGAGCGCGGGGGAGGTGCCGGCCCGGTGCGACCAACCGGGGCGGAGCGGTCCGACGACCGCGAACACGGCGATGGTCAACAGCACCGCCGCCCCGGCGAGCACGCCTCCGAGGCGCCAGGTCACCGAGCGCGCCCGTCCGACGGCGAGGCGCCATGCAGCTGCGGCAGTCACCGAGCCGATGCAAGCGACGAAGATGATCAGCGCACCCGGCAGCTTGGCGTCCGTGCCCGCCCCGAGCCCGTGCATGACCGCGATCGGCCAACAGGCGTAGGCCAGCCAGTGCACCCCGCGCCAGGCGGCCACCCCGATACGGCGGCGCAGCGCACTGGTGATGGCCACGGCGAGCAGCATGTCGAAGGCCAGCGCCCCGAAGCCCACCCAGATCGGGCGGTAGGCGGATCGGAAGGGCAGCACCGCGTCCGCCAAGCCGATGGGGACGTAGCCGTCGCCGACGGTGGAAACGATGTGCACGGCGATCAGGGCCAGACAGAAGAGCGAGAGGTTTCGGTGGACCGACTGCGACAGGAAACGGGGCCAACGGTCCGTCGTCCATCCCACTGACGCCACCGTCCCGAGGACGACCGTCGCAGTGAGCAGGATCAGCGAGACGAGCCCCGTCGCACGGGTCAAGTACCACAGGGCGGACGAGCCATGACCGACGGTCGCCACGAGCACCGCCGTCATCGGGTGACACCCGCCCTGGGCCGCGGTGCCGGTTCAGCTGCGGGCCACCCCGGTGTGTGCATCACGGACCCGTCGAGGCGCACGAGCCGAGCGGGGAGCCCGAGCCCCGCCAACCAGTCGATCGCGCGCTCGCCCAGCACGATGGCTGCCGTGGACGCCGCATTCGCCTGGACGCAGCTTGCAGCGGTGGTCGTGACCGTGCGCCAGAAGACGGGGGCGGAGAGTCCAGTGCCCGGGTCCACGATGTGATGGACCGAATGCGAACCGAGCTGCCACTGCCGCACGCCGATGCCCGACGACGCCAGCCCGCCCGAGGAGATGCCGACCGCCTGGGAGGCCGTCGGCGAGGTGCACGTGTCGGCGATGCCGATGACGAACCCACCGGCAGGGGCGGGTCCGGCTGCCGCGGCATCACCTCCGAGCGACACCAGGGCACCGCAGCCCAGCTGTCGGTAGATGGACGTGGCCGCCCGGTCAGCGGCCAGCGCCTTCGCGGTGGCGCCGAGGTCGAGCGCACAATTAGCGGGGAGTTCGACCAAGTGCCGCGCGCGATCGATGCGGACCGAGCGCCATCCCGGTACTGGCTGCGCGGGAGGAAGGTCACCATCGACCCCGTCGAGGAGCGCCGCAAAGTCGCGGTCGTAGCCGAGCTGGTTCATGGCCAGGCCGACCGTGGGGTCGACCAGGCCGTCGGTGGCCGACGCCATCGCAAGCGCCACCTCGATCGCTTCGAAGAGCCCGGTGCTCACCTCGGACTCCGTACCCGCAACGGCGTTGAGCCGGCTGAGATCCGAGTCGTCCCGGAATCGGCTCGCCACGCGGTCGATGCGCTCCAGCTCCTTGATCAGGAGCTCAGAAGCCGCAACGAGTGCTGCGCTGTCCGTGACCACGAGCTCCGCGGTGGTGCCCAGGGCCCGGGTTCGGTACACGCACTGCAGGCTCGAGTCGACGTCCGCCTTCGCCATCAACTCGATCCGCTGGTCACCGGAGCGGGCAGTGAGGCTCCCTGGGTGGGTGACGAAGGCGGATTGAGTCCGGCAGTGCCCGTGGCCTGACCGCTGTTGCCCGATGGCGTCGTGGCACCGGTCGTTGCCGTTTGGTGATGGCCTGGCAGGGCCTTGGCGACGTAGACGCCCAGCATCCCGACCGCGGTGATGGTGCCCACTCCGATGGCGGCGGTGATCACCGAGATCCGGGCCAGCGCACCGTCGCGGCGCAGTACCGCAGCGTGGCGCCGGTGCGCGGGGCTGGCCTTCCTGACAGCTGCCATGGGTCCAACGTTACGGACGGACCCTGACACCTACATGAAGAAACAGGTGGTCAGGCTAAGGATTCCCTAAGAGTTCCTCGGCCGGAGCGCTGTCGGCCGGAGCGCGTGGCTTCCCGCGGCGCGGCGCCGCCTTCCGCCAGGAGACCTCCATCCGGGCCCCGCCGAGCTCCGACACACCGATGGCCCAGCTTCCCTGGGTCGAGCGTACGACCGAATCGGCGATCGCCAGCCCCAGCCCGGTCCCCGCCACCGACTCCGTTGCACGGTGGAAGCGGTCGAAGACCGCATCACGTTGGTCCTCGGGTATGCCGGGTCCCGAGTCGTCGACGCGCAGGTCGACGCGGTTGCCCGAACCGCGCACGCTCACCTCGACCTGGCCACCGTGCCCGGCGAACTTGCATGCGTTGTCGATGAGGACGCCGGCCAACCGGTCGATGAGATTCCGCTGTGCGTGCACCACGAAAGGCCCGCCAACGCGTTCTGTGGTCATCGTGACACCATGTGCCGCGGCGAGCGCGGCAAAGCGCTGGACACATGCCTCGGACACGCCTGCCACGTCCGTCACCTCGGTGACCTCGGCCGGGCCGGACTGGCTGTCGACCCGGGCCAGCCAGAGCAGGTCCTCGACGATCCGCCGCAGGCGGGCGCTCTCTTCCCGGACCCGTTCGAGAACACTTCTGTATGCCTCCGGATCACGCGGCCGAGCGAGGGCGAGGTCGACCTCCGCGTCGATGACCGAGATGGGGGTCCGGAGCTCATGGGATGCGTCCGCCGTGAATTCGGCCTGCCGGCGCCGAACCTGCTCGGACGGCGCCGACGCCCGAAGGCCGACGATGGTGGCCCCGGAGAACACTGCAACCGCCAAGATCACGCCGAACACGAGCTCGGCCGCGAGCAGCGTCGACTGGACCTTGGATGCGCTGGCCAGGCTCTGGCCCGCCACGATCGTGGTCCCGCCGTCGTGCACAGCGTCGAAGCGGAACGTCGAGGCTCCCAGGCCCAGGGTGACCGGACCAGATCCCCAGGTTTTCGTCGGCAACCTCGGCGCTCCCGTCGTGAGCGGTGTCACGATGCCGGCCGGGGAGATCGACCAGAGAAAAAGGGGCGCGTCGTCGAGGTCCGTGGGCTGCCCGTTGGAGTTGTCCTGGGAGAGCGAAATTTCCTGGTGACGGGCGTCATGGAGATGATCGGACAAGCGGGCGTCCGTGGTCCCGACGAGGTGGTTGGTCACGACCAGGTTGAGCACCACCGCGGCCAGCAGGTAGCCGAGCATCACGATCAAGGTCGCGATGGCGGCAACCCGTACCGCGTGGCGGCGATGGGCCCCGGCATGGTTCACGGCTCGATCATCCGGTACCCGGTGCCGCGCACCGTCTCTATGCGAGCCCCGCTGTTGGCCAGCTTGGCGCGCACCCGTCCGACGTGCACGTCAATCGTGTTGGACCCCACCGCGTCGGCCTCGTCCTCCCAGACCTGCGTGGCGATCACCCGCCGCGTGACGACGCTCGGAGCGCGGCGCATGAACAGTTCGACGAGTGACGTCTCGATGGCGGTCAGCGCCACCGGGGTCCCGGCGAGCGTCACCTCTCGCGTCGCGGGATCGAAACGGAGATCGGCACACTCGAGGACGGGATCGAGTGCGAGGGGGGGACGCCGTTGGAGCGCGTGGACACGGGCGATCAATTCTGTGAAGTCGAACGGCTTCACCAGGTAGTCGTCCGCGCCCATGTTGAGGCCGGCGACGCGGTCCGAGGCGGTGTCGCGCGCCGTCAACATGATGATGGGGGTCCGGTCTCCGAGCCGCCGTGCTTCGGCGACGACTTCGATGCCGCTGCGTTCCGGCATCCGCCAATCCAACACGGCCACGTCGTAGTCGTAGGAGCGGAGGTGCTGGAGCGCGGTCGCACCGTCAGCGACGGCATCGACCACGTAGCCGTTCTCCCTCAACCCGCGCTCGAGCACGGAGCGGAGTGCGGCGTCGTCCTCAGCGACGAGCACTCTCATCGGAAGGAAACGACATGTGACATGGAACGAAAGGCTAGAGGTCATGGTGGAGCGCGGGGACCCGCCCGGCCGTCATCCTTTCTTCAGGTTGCGTGCCTACACTCGCCCGGAACCGAGAGGACTACCCGAACGAGCGCGGGCTGGTGTGTGTGCGAATTGCGCCGGGGACCCGGCGCGCCAAAGATGACCGCCATGCAGAAGGCGGAGACAAGGTAGGACATGGAGGAATTCCTCAAATCAGCGGGATATGCCGCGATCTTCGTGCTCAGTTTCATATCGGCGATGGGGCTGCCAGTGGGCGCGGAGTTGGCCCTCATCTACGGGGGGGTTCTCGCCAATGCGGCTTCGCATCAGGGGAAGCCGCTGAACCTGGCCGTCGTGATCATCGTGGCGACGCTCGGGGAGGTCCTGGGTTCGCTCGCCGGCTACAGCATCGGGCGCTACGGGGGGAGGACGCTGGTGGACAAGGTCGGCAAGTACGTCCTCCTGACGCACCGCGACCTCGACCGAGCCGAAGCGTGGTTCGCCCGGCGGGGTGAGCCCGTGGTCTTCTTCGGGCGCTTCATCCCGCTCCTCCGCTCCTTCGTGTCGTTCGCGGCCGGCCTCGGGGAGATGGCCTTGGGCAAGTTCACGCTGTTCACGGTGATCGCGTGTGCCATCTGGTGCACCGCTTTGTGTTCGCTCGGGTACAGCCTGGGGAGCAGCTACCACCACGTGCTCAAGGCCTTCAGCTACGCCGGGTACGTCATTGCCGTGGTGGCGGTCCTCGCCGTAGCCCTGGTCTTCTGGCATCGCCTGCGGGAGTACCGCAAGCAGCGCGACGTCCCGCGGACCGAGACGGGATCGTGACCCCCGCCAGCTGACTCGGGGTGGCGGTCGTGGCGCGTCCGTCGAGGGAGCCCCTTCGTCACCGGGCCTGCACGCCGGATCATCGTCGCCTGCGACGCCGCCAACCCCGAGAGCAACCAGGGCTGTTTTGGCGCCCGTTTCGGCCACCGGAAGGTCAGCCGCAACGTGATCGCAACCAGGGATGAACAATTCCAGGTCAACCGCCCCAAGCGAGCCCAGAAGGGGGCCAAATAGGGCCGAATTGCCTATTGAAGAGGCGGAAAGTCATTGAAGTCACATTTTGGTGGTGTTAGCTTCCCAATCGGAGGCAGTTCGGGGGGGAGGGGAAAAATGGCCGTTTTGCGGCGTTTTGCTCGGTCTTCTGGGGGTCCTCGCGCCAAGTCGGGGGGGAGCGCATTCCTGGCAGCCGTCGCTGCCGTCGAGGCCGCCGTGGGCTCCCTGCTCCGCTCGCCCGAGGTCACGCTGACGTCCGATTGCCCGCGCGATGCCGACCTGTCGGCCCCAATGCCGCTGGGCGACCGGACGCTGTGGCTCGGCGTGTCCGGCCGCAGCCGCACCGAGCCCTTCGCCGCGGCCGACCGGTCGCTGCTCGAGGCCCTGGCCTCCGTGGGAGCCGTCGCGGTGGCCAACGCAGAGCTCTACAGCCAGGCCGAGCACCAGAAGGACACGCTGGCGGTGATCATGAACAGCCTGGGCGAAGGCGTGTGCGCGGTCAGCGAGGGCGGCGAGATCACCTTCATGAACCCGGCCGGTGCGAGCATGCTCGGCTGGTATGCCTACGGCGACGCAACCGACGGCGGTCCCGCCGGGCTCGACGGCGCGACCCCCGACTTCCTCCTGGAGCCGGCCCTGCGTGCCATCGCGCTGCGGCGCAACGTCACCAGCTACGACACCCGCTTCCAGCGTCTCGACGGGTCGCACTTCCCGGTGACCATGACCGCCTCACCGGTCGTTGGGGATTCGTCCCCCTCCGGAGCCGTCATCGTCTTCCGCGACACGTCGGAGCGCAAGGCGTTCGAGGAGCAGCTGGCCCGGCACGCGTTCCAGGATGCGCTGACGGGCTTGGCCAACCGGCGGCTGCTCCTCGACCACCTCGACCACGCCCTGCTCCAGGCCGACCGTACGGGCCACCAGCTGGCGGTCCTGTTCTGTGACATCGACCGCTTCAAGGTCATCAACGACAACCTCGGGCACCAGGTCGGTGACGAGCTGTTGCGCGTCATCGCGGACCGGCTGCGCCGCGCCGTTCGTCCCGGCGACACGCTGTCGCGTTTCGGCGGCGACGAGTTCGTGATCCTGCTCGAGGGGCTGACCTCCCCCGACGACGCCCGCACCGTCGCCAACGCCGTCCTCGAGTCGCTGCGCGACCCGATCACGCTCAGCGCGGGGCACGAGGTGCTCGCCACCATGAGCATCGGCATCGCTCTGGGCGAGTTCGGCAAGTCCCGCGACGACCTCATGCACGACGCCGACGTGGCGATGTACCGGGCGAAGGACCGGGGCCGCGGCGGTCAGTTCGCCCTGTTCGACGTCGACGCCATGGGAGTCCGGTCCCTGAACCGGCTCGGCCTGGACACGTCACTTCACCACGTCGTGGACCGAGGAGAGATCGAGGTCCACTACCAGCCGCTCGTGTCGCTGTCCGATCGGCGCATCGTCGGCGCCGAGGCGCTGGTCCGTTGGAACCATCCCGACCACGGCCTCCTCCTGCCCGCGCAGTTCATTCAGCTCGCAGAGGGCAATGGCACCATCCTCCCCATCGGTCGGATGGTGCTCGAGCAGGCCTGCCGGCAGGCCAGGACGTGGAACCAGGAGTTCGGCGTGCATCTGCAGATGGGCGTGAACCTGTCGGCCCGCCAGTTCCAACAGACCGGCCTGGCCGACGAGGTCGCCGCCGTGGTCCGGGCCACCGCCATCGACCCCTCGCAGCTCTGCCTCGAGATCACGGAGAGCCTCGCCATGGACGACGTCGCCCTGACGTCGAGCATCCTGGCCAGGCTCCACACCCTCGGCGTCCAGATGGCCATCGACGACTTCGGGACGGGCCACTCGTCGCTCGGGTACCTGGCCCGGTTCCCGGTCGACGTCGTCAAGATCGACCAGGGCTTCGTGCGCGACATCGAGCGGGACCCGGTCAACCGCGCCATCGTCTCCGCCGTCGTGGCGCTCTCGGAGGCGATCGGGTCCACGACCGTCGTGGAGGGGGTCGAGACTCCGGCGCACCTCGAGGAGGTCAAGAACCTCGGCTGCGACGTCGCCCAGGGCTACTACTTCTCGCGGCCCGTCTCGGCCGGCGCGTTCGGGAAGCTCCTGACCGCCAACACCACGGCGATCACCACGCCGGACCTCCGGATCGTTCGCTCCCGCTCGGCCCGGGCCGGGTAGGCGAGAGGCGAGATCGCTCCCGTTCAGCCGACGACGGCGCCGTCGCGCTCGCGGGCGGCCCGGCGAAGGGCTTCTCGGAGCAACGGCACCACCTCGTGCCAGTCGCCCACGATGCCGACGTCGCAGTGCGCGAAGACCGGGGCGTCGGGGTCGGCGTTCACCGCCAGGATGGTGCCCGCCGAGCGCACGCCCACCATGTGGTTGAACTTCCCGCTGAGGCCCAGCGCCACGTAGAGCCGGGGCGCGATCGAACGGCCGGTGAGCCCGACCTGGCGGGCCCGCGGCGCCCAGCCCCGGTCGGTCACCTTCCGGGTCGCCGCGAGCTCGGCCCCCAGCACCGCCGCCAGGGGGCTGAGCTGCTCGTACTCCTCGGGGGTGACCCCGGTGCCCACCCCGATCACGACCTCCGCCCGCGCCAGCGTCTCGACGTCGTCGTCACGGCGCTCGTCGAGCACCCGCAGGCGGCCCCGGGTGGGGACCGGCCGGACCGTCGTGGGTGCGGCACCGCGCATGGGTGCCGGCGCCGGCGCCGGCAGCACGCCGGGTCGCACGGTGACCATCTGCGTCGGGCTGCGGCTGGTGACGTCGGCCACCAGGGCGCCCGCGAAGGCGGGCTTGGCCGCGACCAGCAGCCCGTCGCGCACCGTCAGGGCCACGGCGTCGCCCACCAATCCCGATCCGCTCGCCGCCGCCACGCGGCCCGCGACCTCGCGGCCGAAGGCCGTGCTCGGCGCGAGGAGCGCCCAGGGAGCGGTCTCTCGCAGGTAGGCGACGACGGCGGCCGCGACGTCCTCCGCCACGCATGAACCCTCCAGCACGACGACGAGGTCCGCGGCGCCGGAGGCGAGCGGGCCGCCCGGGGACAGGGCGTGCACCGCCGCTCCGGCGTCCCGGCCGAGGCGTGCCGCCGCGCCGAGCAGCTCGGCCGCCACCTCGGGCCGGCCGGGCTCGGCGAGCACGGCGACCACCCGGTCCGGTGTCCGACCGGCCGGCCGGGAATCGCCCGGCTCAGGGGCCGTTTCGTGCGGGCCCGCGCGCAGCGCGCCGCGGTGCCCGAGCTCGCGCACCGCCGCCTCCACCTGCTCGGCGACCGGCCCCCGCAGGACGAGGGTCGAGCGCTCGTGCTCCATCGGCCGGGTCTCGCCGACGACGGTCGGGCTCCCCTCCTCGCCCCACGGGCCGGGGCCCAGCCCGCTCGCCGTGATCCGGGTGATGCGCTCTGCTGCGACGGCTGCCCGTCCCGCGGGGTCGACCTTGCACGGGTCGCACAGGCGCTCGGCCACCGACAGGACTGCCGGCAGGTCGATGTCGACCTCCTGGGTGCCGTCGTCGAGCTCGAGCCCGAGCCGCAGGCCCGAGCCGTTGTCGTCGAGCCGGCGCACCCCGCTGGCGAAGGGGAGGTCGAGCAGCTGCGCCACCTCCGGCCCCACCTGCCCGGTGTCGCCGTCGATGGAATTGCGGCCCAGGAGCACGAGGTCGAAGGGTCCGGCCCTGCGCAGCGCCGCCGCGAGGACGCGGGCCGTCGCCAGCGTGTCGGAGCCGGCGCAGCGCGGGTCGCAGATGTGCAGTCCCGAGTCGGCGCCCCAGGCCACCGCCTCGCGCAGCACGTCCTCGGCGCTGAGGGGGCCGAGGGTGACGACGGTGCACGACCCTCCGGTGCTGCGGGCGAGCGTGACCCCTTCGGACACGGCGCGGCGGCAGTAGGCGTTCATCTCGAAACCCACCCCCTGGCGCACCAGTCGCCCGCCGTCGAGGCGGAGCGACTCGGCCAGCGGGACCTGCTTGACGAGCGAGGCGATGCAGAGCGGTCCGCCGACCGCCCGCGTCAGGGGTGGGTGGCTCACGAGGCCGTGCCGGCCCGGGTGAGGACGAGATCGTGCCGCGGCTCGGCATCGGCGGGCGAGTGCACGTAGCGCCCGCCGCGCGTCCACGACGCCGCTGCGGCGGCGAGGCTCATGGCGATGGCGAAGTCGAAGGCGGCGTGCAGACCGGCCTGGAACGGCGGTGCGATGAGCCCGGGGAAGAAGCTGCGCCGGGCCAGCGCGGCCTGCTGCGCCGCGCCCAGATGCGCCAGCGTCCCGGCGCCGATCAGGTGCTGGACCGGGTTGTAGCCCAAGAACGCGGCGAACAGCGTCGAGATCGCGGGCAGGTGCGAGGCGTGCGCGGCGACGGCGGGCGGCACGCCGTGGCTCAGGAGCCCCGTGGCCACGTTGTGGGGCAGCGCGGACGACAGACCCACGATCATGAGCGTGAAGAAGATCCCGATGGAGATGACCTGAGCCGAATTCTGGAACGTCGTGTTCATGCCCGATCCCGCGCCGCGGTGCTCGGGCGGGAGGCTGTTCATGACCCCGGCGCGGTTGGGTGACCCGAACGACGCCATGGCGATGCCGGTCAGGAACAGGATCACGCCGAAGACCCAGTAGGAGAAGTCGATGGGAAGCGCCTCGAGCAGCGCGAAGCAGACGGCGGTCCCGATCATGCCGCCGGTGGCGAACGGCCGCGCGCCGTAGCGGTCGGAGAGGATCCCTGAGACGGGGCCGGCGATCAGCATGCCGACGGTCAACGGGATCATGGCGATGCCCGCCCAGAGGGGGGTGGCGGAGAACGAGTAGCCGTGCAGCGGCAGCCAGATCCCCTGGAGCCAGATGATGAGCATGAACATCAGGCCGCCGCGGCTTATCGCGGCCAGGAAGCTGGCGGTGACGCCGGCGGTGAAGGCGCGGATCTTGAAGAGCTGCAGCCGGAACATCGGCTCGGGCACGTGCAGCTCCACGAAGCAGAAGGCCACCAGCAGCAGGGCGCCCACGCCCAACGACGCGATGACCAACGGGTTGGTCCAGCCCATCGCGTGGCCGCCGTAGGGCTCAATCCCGTAGGTGATGCCGATCATGATCAGCACGAGGCCCAGGGCGAAGGTGGCGTTGCCCGGCCAGTCGAGGCGGGCCGAGTGCCGTTGCCCGAGCTCGCGCAGGCGCAGGTGGCCCCACACGGTGGCGAAGAGCCCGATCGGCACCGACACCAAGAAGATGAGGCGCCAGTTGATGGGGGCGAGGATGCCCCCGAGGATCAGGCCGATGAAGGCGCCGCTGAAGGCCGCCGCCTGGTTCACCCCGAGGGCGAGGCCGCGCTGGTCCTCGGGGAAGGCGTCGGTGAGGATGGCCGCCGAGTTGGCCATGAGCATGGCGGCCCCGACCCCCTGGAAGATCCGCATCACGATGAGGTACATGCCGGCCACCGGCCCGGTCATCCAGGTGACGCTGAGGGCCAGGGAGAAGAAGGTGAAGACCGCGAACCCGAGGTTGTAGACGCGCACCCGCCCGTACATGTCGCCGAGGCGCCCCAGCGTCACGACGAGCACGCTCGTCGTGACCAGGAACCCGAGGATCATCCACAGCAGGTAGAAGCTGTTCCCCGGCAGGAGCGGGTCCAGGCCGATGCCCCGGAAGATGTCCGGCAGCGAGATGAGGACGATGGACCCGTCGATGGTCGCCATCAGCATGCCGAGGGTGGAGATGAACAGGGCGGTCCACTTGTAGCCGTCGGGCAGGGGCGACAGCGGGTCGGGGCGACGGAACCAGCGGGCGGGCCGCGCCCGCGTGCCCCCTGCCCGCTCCGGCGCCCCCGACGCGATGTCGGCGGGTGTGGGGGCGTGGAGAGGCGGCTGGGCGAGGCGTTCGATCACCCCACGCTACCCGCGGCGGTGACGCCGCTGACCCTGGCGTGGCCGTCGGCGACCGGTCCACACGGGACGGCGACGGAGCCCGTCAGCGGCCGATCGCGGCGCCCTCGGGGCTCCGCGGGTCCGACGCTGCGCTGAGGCGCCGCCCCGCCCCGTCCGTGTCCGCCACGATGACCTGGGCGCAGCCGACGGCGACGGGGTCGAAGGCGCGGATGGCCCGGACGCGGTGGCCGCGTTCGGCCAGGCCGGCCTGCCACGCCGGCGGTGCGTCGGACTCCACCGACACCGTCAGGTCGTCGCCCCACCACAGCCGGAACGGGCCGGCGGAGGGTGCGTCCAGGGTGAACCGCGGCGACGCCACGGCGGTCGCGGCGTCCTGGCCGGCGTGCAGCAGGCGAGCGAGGAGCTGGCCGATGATCTGGGGCTGGGCATCCCCGCCCATGGCGCCGACGAGATGCGTCAGGGTGCCGTCCACACCAGTGGCGAGCAGGGGGGAGAGGGTGTGCGGCGGCCGCCGCCCGGGGCCGACCTCTGCGGGATGGCCCGCCACGAGCGAGAAGCCGACCCCGCGGTTGTGCAGGAAGACGCCGGTCGAGGGCTCAACGAGGTGCGAGCCGAAGTCGAGCGCATTGGACTGGGTGAGCGAGATCCCGAGCCCGTCCGCGTCCATGGCGCACAGGTGCGTCGTGTCGCCGTCGCCGACCCGCGCCACCGCCGGGCCTGCGCTCCCGTGGCCGGGCGGGACGTCGGGGGGCGCCGCCCGCTCCCCAGTCACGCGCGCCGCGGCGGCGGCGAGGCGGTCGGGGTGCACCAGTGCGGCGCCGTCGGCGCCGTCGAAGAGGACGTCGGGGCGGTCGTGGCCGACGGCACGCCACGACTCGACGAGGAGGTGCGCCCAGCGCGGGTCGTCGGGATCGCTGCCCAGCCCGGCCGCGTCGGCCACGGCCGCGCCGGCCAGCGTCAGGTAGCCCTGCGAGGGCGGGGGCACGGTCCAGAGGTCGTGGCCCCAGACGCGGACGCGCAGCGGCTCGCACCACTGGGCCAAACTGGTGTCGAGGTCCCCGGCCTCGTAGTGGCCCCGCCCCAGCTCCATCAGTCCCTGTCCGAACTCGCCGCCGTAGAAGGCGTCGCGGCCTTCCGCCGCGACGGCGCGCAGGGTGCGCGCGATTCCGGGCAGGCGCACCCGCTGCCCCACCTCCAGCGGGCCGTCCGGGCAGAGCTCGCCGGCGCCATCGAGTGCGTGCACGAGATGGCTGGCCAGCGCCAGCATGATGGAGGCCGCGAAGCCGTCCTCGGCCAGCTCGACCGCCGGCGCCAGGACGTCGTCGAGGGGGAGCCGGCCGAAGTGCGCGTGCAGCGAGAGCCACCCGTCGACGGCGCCGGGCACCGGCACGCTGCGGACGTCGCCCCGCAGCGGCATGGTCGTCATGCCCTGGGCGCGCATGCGGGCCGGGTCCGACCCGGCACCGGCGCGCCCGATGGACAGCAGTGCCCGGGGCGCCGACCCCGGCGGGGCCACCATGGCGAGGACGTCGCCCCCCATCCCGCACAGGTGCGGGCCCACGACCGCCATCGCCGCGCCGGTCGCGACCGCAGCATCGGCGGCAGAGCCGCCGCGCTCGAGCATGCCGATCCCCGCCGACGCCGCCAGCTGGTCGGCGGCGGCGACCATGCCGCGCAAGCCGCGGCGCGGGCCGAAGGGAGCGAGCGGGAGCGTCACACCACGACGACCGAGCGCAGGACCTCGCCGCGTTGCATGCGCGCGAACGCGTCCTCCACCTCGTCGATCCCGATGGTCTCGCTCACGAAGCGGTCGAGGTCGAGGCGGCCGTCGAGGTAGAGGTCCACGAGCATCGGGAAGTCGCGTGAGGGGAGGCAGTCGCCGTACCAGCTCGGTTTCAGTGCGCCGCCGTGCCCGAAGAACTCGATCATCGGCAGGTCGATGCGCATGTCGGGCGTCGGGACCCCCACCTGCACCAGGGTCCCGGCCAGGTCGCGCGCCATGAAGGCCTGCTCCATCACCTTGGGGTGCCCGACGGCCTCGATGCAGACATCGGCCCCGTTCCCGTCGGTGAGGGCCCGGATCACCTCCACGGGATCGGTGGCGCCGGCGTCGACGGTGTGCGTCGCTCCGAACGAGGTGGCGAGTTCGAGCTTTCCGGGATCGAGGTCGACGCCGATGATGATGGCCGCCCCGGCCAGCTTGGACCCGGCGACGGCGGCGCACCCGACTCCGCCGCAGCCGAAGACGGCGACGGAGTCGCCGAGGCCCACTCCGCCGGTGAACATGGCCGCACCCAGCCCGGCCATCACGCCGCACCCGAGCAGTCCCACCGCCTCCGGTCGCGCCGACGGGTTGACCTTGGTGCACTGGCCCGCCGCCACCAGAGTCTTGTCCGCGAAGGCACCGATGCCGAGCGCGGGGGACAGGGGCGTGCCGTCCGCCAGCGTCATCTTCTGCGTCGCGTTGTGCGTCGAGAAGCAGTACCAGGGCCGGCCCCTCCGGCACGACCGGCACTCGCCGCACACCGCGCGCCAGTTGAGCACGACGAAGTCGCCCGCCGCGAGGTCCGTGACGTCGGGCCCGACTGCCTCGACGACGCCCGCCGCCTCGTGCCCGAGCAGGAAGGGGAAGTCGTCGTTGATGCCACCCTCGCGGTAGTGCAGGTCGGTGTGGCACACGCCGCACGCCTGCACGGCGACGACCGCCTCACCCGGCCCGGGATCGGGCACGAGGATCGTCTCGACGGTCACCGGTGCGCCCTTCTTCCGCGCGACGACGCCGCGCACCTCGGTTGCCATGGCTGCTCCTCCTCTGGCCGAGCCCACATGATGCCCGATCGGTCCGCACGGGGACGAGCCCTCGCCCGAGTTCCCGTCGAAACGCCTATCCAGCGGCGACGAAGATGCAGAACGGGTGACCTTCGGGGTCGGCGTACACGTAGAGGCGCTCCTGCGGGTCCTCGGATCGGTCGAGGAGGAGCTGTGCCCCGAGCCGCAGTGCCCGTTCGTGCTGCGCCGCCAGCGCCTGCTCGTGCGGCACCGTCAGATCGAGGTGCGCCTGCTGCGGTGTCTCGGTGCCGGGCCACGTGGAGCGCGGCAGCTGGGCCACGTGCTGGAACGCGAGGCGTGGTGTTCCCGACGGGTCGGCCAGGACGACGTAGTCCCGGCCCTTCGGGTCGTCCTCCCCGGCCGGCGGCGCCTCGTGACCCGGCGGGTAGTCGTAGCCGAGGAGCTCCCGATAGAACTCGGCCAGGCCGCGGGCATCGGTCGCGTCGAGCACGACCGTCTGCAGTGCGGGAAACGCGGGATCGGTCATGGACGGTGCGGACCCGTCGTCAGGCGTTGGTTCGAGCGGATGATCACGCATCCTATTGACGACAACCCGTCGCCTCTCCGGAGGCGTTCTATGGTGACCCGCGATGCGATCGGCGTACGTGCAGATTCCCGAAGGGTGGGGGCGTCTCGGCGGCCGTGGCCTGGGGCCATTCGTGAGTCGCGAGGTGTTCAGGCGGCCGGACGGAACCCACGTCGCATGGGAGTCGCGCTGGCACCGCAAGCACCCCGGCGGCGTACTCCCGGGGGACTCCACCTGGTGGGCGCCGCACGCCATGGCGTGGTGGATCGGCGTGCTGTTCGCCCTGGGATCGATCTGCTTCGCCCTCGGCTCGCTCCCGCCCTACGCAACAGCGGTGGGGACCAACGCGGACGACCTCACCTACTTCATCGGGTCGATCTTCTTCACGACCGCGTCCTTCCTGACGTACTACGAGGTGGCCACCGCGCCCACGGAGCTCGGCGCCACGCGCCGCAGCGGTCCCCGGTCGCTCCTCCGGGTCCAGCACCACCGGATCGACTGGTGGGCGGCCGTCATCCAGTTCGCCGGCACCCTGTGGTTCAACCGGACGACGTTCAGCGCGCTGGTCGTCGGTCTGGGGGCGTCGGCGAGCCACCATCCGGTGTGGCGGCCCGACGCGTTCGGGTCGGTGTGCTTCCTGGTCTCGAGCTGGCTGGCCTGGGCCGAGGAGTGTGACGGGCCCTTCGCCTGGCGCCCGGGTCGAATCACGTGGTGGATCACCTTGCTGAACCTCGTGGGCTCGGTCGCCTTCGGCGTCTCGGCCATCGCCTCCTACGTCGAGCCCAACGGCCAGCTCGTGAGCCTGGCGCTCACCAACCTGGGCACCTTCGTCGGCGCCATCTGTTTCCTCGCCGGCGCGGTGCTCCTCCTGCCCGAGCGCACGACGGGGAGCCCGACCCCCGAGTCCGAGCCGAGCCAGCCGGTGGCCACGCCTGGCTGAGGGTCTCCAGCTGCGGCTGGTCGAGGGTGCCGGCCGAGGACTCGTGGTGGCCGTGCGAGGCGCGACTCAGGGCCGCGGCGCCCGGCGCCGGCCCCGCAGGGTGCTGGCCAGGAGGAAGCCGGCCGCCAGGAGGGGCAGCAGGATCACCCCGACGATGCGCTCACCGTCGATCAGGAAGGCCAGGGCCACGATGAGGCCGGTGGCGAGGGCGAGCTCGGGCGTGTCGCCGATCGCGAAGTCCCACCAGAAGTGGCCGAAGGCCTTGAGCCCACGAACCACGAGCGCCATCACGACGCCGGGCTCCCCTCGGGCACCGGTGCCGGCAGCCTCGTCCTCATGTAGGCGGTGTAGGCCAGCGTGACCACGACGAAGAAGGCGACCAGCACCGGGATGGCCAGGTCGCTCCCGGGCCAGTTGACCCCGGCGCCCTCGCCGACCCAGAAGATGCCGAAGCTCGTGAGCATGATGCCCACCGCGGTCTTGATGGTGTTCTCGGGCACCTCGCTGAGCTGGCGGGACACCACCAGGCCGATGCCCGCCACGATGATCAGCGCTGCGAATGCGGCCAGAGCCGCCAGCCCGAGGCGGTTCTGCGCCGCCCCCAGGCTGATCACGATGAGCACGACCTCGGTGCCCTCGAGGAACACGCCCTTGAAGGCGACCGCGAAGCCGACGCCGTCACGGCCGGACCTAACCGGTGCGGGCGTGCCGGGCCCGCCAGTTCCGGTGGCACCGGGGGCCACGTCCGTCACGCCGGCCCCGTCCGTCCCACCGGCCAGGGCGACGGCACCGTCGGTCTCGCTCAGTTCGGCCACGGTCTCGGCGTAAATCTGGTCCTCGTCGTGCAGGTCCTTGTGCCCGCTGGAGCGCAGGATGGCCTTGCGCAGCCAGGACAGGCCGAGCACCAGCAGGAGCGAGCCGACGACGACGCGCAGGGCATCGATCGGGACGTAGCGGACCAGCGGGACGCCGACCACGGCGACGAGGACCCCGAGAACCAGCGCCGCCACGGCGGCCCCTTCGAGCGCCGAGCGCCAGCCCCGGCTCACGCCGGCGGCCACCACGATCGTGAGGGCCTCCACCATCTCCACCGCGCTGGCACCGAACACGGCCAGGACGAGGATGATGGTTGACGTGGAGGAGTGCATCGGGGACCGGCGTCAAATTACTTCGTCGCCGCTCCCATCTCGGCCAGGTCGGTCCGGCGGTAGTGTGCCGGGCACTGACCAGGGACTCTGGTGAAGGGAGGGTTTGCCATGGCTGCGCGTGCCACCGGTCCGCAGGACCGTCACGGACCTGGTCTGCCGGACCGTCCCGGGCGGAACTACGTCGTCGTCTCGGCGGACACCCACGCCTCGCCGGACAGCCTCGACCACTTCTTGTCGTACGTCGACCCCGCGCACCGTGAGGCGGTGGCGGCCTTCGGCGACATGTCCTCGCTGGCCATCTCCATGTTCGGCGGGTTCGACCCGGGCGAGGTGGACGAGTCCGACCCGGTGCGGGCGACCGCGGCCCGGCGCCTGGCCGGCATGGGGGTCGACACCGACGCGGCCCGCGGCTGGCTGGCCCACTACGGCACCGACTGGGTGGTGCCGGGCGACGGCGATGGCCGGCGCCTCGCCGTCCTGGAAGAGCAGGGGATCCACGCCGAGGTGACGCTGCCGGGACCCATCCTGGCCGGCGGGTTGTCGCCCGCCATGTACCTGGGCGCGGCGACCGACAAGGGGCTCGAGGTGGTGTGGCCGGCCCTGCACGGCTACGTCCGCTGGCTGGCCGACTTCTGCGCCGCCGCGCCGGGACGGCGCGCCGGCTGCATGCCCATCGACTTCCACGACATGGACCGTGCCGTCGAGGAGGTGGCGTGGGCCCGGGACAACGGCATCTTCGGCGGCGTGATGCTCCCCGCCATGTCGGTGACCTCCCGGCTCCCTGGATACGCGGACGACTACTACGAGCCGTTCTGGAGCGCCTGCGAGGAGCACGGGATGGTGGTCAACCTGCACACCGGCGCGTCGGGCTCGGCCACCGACACCAAGTTCCTCTACGACGCGGAGCACGGCGGGATGCTCGGCCTCTACGAGGTGTTCGTCTTCACTCGCCGACCGCTGTGGTTCATGATCTTCGGCGGGGTGTTCGACCGCCACCCCGACCTCAAGGTCGTCGTGACGGAGAACGGGGTGCAGTGGCTGCCGTCGCTCATCCGGGACATGGAGTCGTTCTTCGACACGCACGGCGGCGCGCCCGTGCGCAGCTACCTCAAGATGCGACCCCGCGACTACTTCGAGAAGCACGTGTTCATGGGCGGGTCGCTCATGAAGCGCTACGAGGCCGAGATGCGGCACGAGATCGGCATCGACAAGCTCATGTGGGGCGCGGACTACCCGCACCTGGAGGGCGCGGCGCCCGTCCACCGCGAGACGCTGCGCTACATCTTCGGCGGCCTGCCCGAAGACGACCTCCGACGCATCCTCGGCGCCAACGCCGTCGGCCTGTGGGGCTTCGACGCCGACCTCCTGCAGGCGGTGGCTGACCGGGTCGGGCCGACCGTGGCGGACCTGGCGACGCGACTGGAGCTGGCCGACATCGAGGACACCTTCAGCTGGAGCCTCGCCCGCCCGGTCCCGCTCGCCGCGGCACGGGCTACCTGAACATCGACCTCCTTTCTCATCTCCATCAATTGGTGGGCGGCCGCCTCGTTGCTGCCGGGATCGGTCCGGCGGCACCGGCGCAGCGGCCTCCATACGAAGCGGCACCAGATGACAGCGGCCTCAATGAGCAACCTCAACGAGCTGCGGCGTCCACGAGAACGTCACACCGGAGAACGGTCGCGCCGGAGCGCGATGTGGACCAAGAAATTGTCGCAGCCGGCGAAACTCCCGGCGCCAAGATTCTTCGCGTCGATGTCACACCCGCGTGCTTCCATGCGATGCATGGAGTTGGATGAGTTCACCGATGCGCTCGGCGCGCTGGTGTCGAGCGGCGCCGAGAACTACGGCGACTGCGCCTCCATCGAGGTGCTCTATGGGTGCTTGTCGCGACTCGAGTCCTTCGTGACCGAGGCGAGCGCCGCCTTCGAGGTGGGCGAGCAGTGGGCGGCCGACGGCGCCAAGACGGCCTCCGCGTGGATCGCCACGCGCTGTCGAGTCCCGCGCAGCGTCGCCCGACGCCGGGTGCGCCTCGGGAGGTCCCTGCGTCATCTGCCCCGCTGTGCGGCGGCCTGGCGCGACGGGGCCATCGGGTCCGACCAGGCCCGGGCCATCGCCTCGGCCCGGCGCCACCGCACCGAGGCCGCCATGGAGCGCGACGAGGAGATGCTCGTCTCCCAGGCCTCTTCCATGGGTTTCGAGGACTTCAACCGGGCGCTGAACTACTGGAAGCAGCTCGCCGACCCCGAGGGGGCCGACGACGCCGACGAGGCCCGCCGCGCCGCGCGCAACGTCTACCTCGAGGAGAGCTTCTCGGGCATGTGGCTGGGTCAGATGACCCTCGACCCCATCTCGGGCTCGATCGTCTCCGGTGAGCTCGACCGCCTCGAGCACGCCCTCTTCGAGGCCGACTGTGCCGAGGCCACCGAGCGCCTGGGTCGGCGGCCCCGCCTCGACGAGCTCGAGCGCGACTCGGGGCAGCGCCGCGCGGACGCCCTCGTCGAGATGGCGACGCGCAGCGCCAGCGCACCCGCCGATGGCATCCGGCCCGCGCCGCTGTTCAGCGTCTTCGTCGGCTACGAGACGATCCACGGGCGCATCTGCGAGCTCGAGAACGGGTCCGTGCTCGCCCCCAGTGCCCTCGAGCCGTGGATGGACTCGGCCTACTTCGAGCGGGCCATCTTCACCCTGGGCACCCGGGTCGACGTCAGCGTGCGGGCCCGGCTCTTCACCGGCGGGACGAGGCGGGCCATCGAGTTGCGCGACCGGATGTGCACCCACCCTTATTGCTACGAGCCGGCCGAGACGTGTGAGGCCGACCACATCGAGCCCTACGCCCTGGGGGGGCCGACCACCCAGGAGAACGGGCGGCTCCTCTGCGGCTTCCACAACCGCTTGCGTCTCCAGCGCGAGCGACCCCCGCCGGCGGCGGCCTGAAGCCGGGCGGGCCTCGCCGATGTCCCTGAACGACTCAAGACGCCGAAGCCGCCTGGATGGCTCACGTCCCGTCGGCGACCAGTAATCGGTACCCCAGGTCCACCTCGTCGCGCCCCACGAAATCCGTGTGGCGTTGCTGCCACGCCCCGCTGGCCAGGTCCGCCTCGAGGCGGCCGATGCCCCGCGCGAGCACCGCCGGGTCCGCGAGGGCGAGGCCGGACGCGTTGGCCCGCACCGCAGGGTCGAGATAGGCCTCGGGCCGGCACCAGTAGGCGCCGAGGACGCCATCTTCCATGTCGCGCGGGACGGGCAAGGCGACCGACGTCGTGGCGCCGATGGCCTCCGCGATCTCGACCGCATCCGGGGCGCAGCCTCGGACGAAGTCGCCCACCTCCGGCAGGTACTCGTCGAGCAGCCAGAACTGCGAGTGGATCTCGAAGTCGATGGCGAGGACGACCCGGCGCGGCGCCACCCGGCACAGCTCGGCGAGGCCCCGGCCCGGGTCGTCCCAATGGTGCACGGTCAGGATCGCCAGCGCGACGGCCGCGCCGCCCGACGCCAGCGGCAGGGCCGAGGCGCCGGCGCGCACGACGGGGGCGGCACCCGCGGGGCGCTGGGACACCATGACCTGCGACGGCTCGATGGCGACGACGGCACAGTGCCGGGGCTCGTACGAGCCGGCGCCCGCACCCACGTTGACGACCAGGTCGCCGGCCCCGGCGCCGAGATGCGCCGCGACGACGGCAGCCCAGCGGGGGTCGGGGCGGCGGTGGGCGACGTAGCCCCGACCGATGGTGTCGTAGACGGGCGAGCTCACCGTGTCAGGCCATCGGCGTTCCCGGTGCGCCCGGCGCGGTGCGCCCGGCGTCCGGCGTCCGGCGTCCGTTGCTCGGCTTCCGGCGCCCGGCGTCGTTTGCCCGGTGCCCGGTGCCCGGTGCCTGCCCGGCAGGGGTCAGGCCGCCGACTTCTCCAGGATGTGGACGCCACAGGCCGAGCCCAGCCCGATGACGTGGGTCAGGCCCACTTTGGCGCCCTCGATCTGGCGGTCGCCGGCCTCGCCCCGGAGGTGGGTGGCCACCTCCCACACGTTGGCGATGCCGGTGGCGGCGATCGGGTGCCCCTTGGACTCCAGTCCGCCGGAGACGTTGACCGGTGTGGTGCCGTCGCGCCATGTCGCACCCGACTTGAAGAAGTCAGCGGCGCCACCGCGCTCGCACAGCCCGAGGTTGTCGTAATGCACCAGCTCGGCGGTGGCGAAGCAGTCGTGCAGCTCCACCAGGTTCAGGTCGGAGGGACCCACACCCGCCTGCTCGTACGCCTGGGCGGCGGCGTTACGCGTCAGGTCGTTGACGTTGGGCAGGATCTGGCACGCCTCTTCCCACGGGTCCGTGGTCAGGATGGAGGCCGAGATCTTGACCGCACGCTTCTGCTGTTCCAGCGACAGCGTCTTGAGCTTCGACCCCGAGACCACCACCGCCGCCGCCGCACCGTCGCAGTTGGCCGAGCACATGGGGCGCGTGTTGGGGTAGGCGATCATGACGTCGTTCATGATCTCGTCGAGCGACATCTTCTTCTGGTAGGCCGCCATCGGGTTGAGCGTCGAGTGCGAGTGGTTCTTCTCGCTGATCTGTGCGAACAGCTCGAAGCTGGTGCCGCCGTAGCGGTGGCCGTACTCCATGCCGATCTGCGCGAAGACGCCCGGCATGATGTCGGTGCCGATGCGGCCGTCGGTCGCCGCGACCGACCCGTAGCGCCCCGAGGGTGTCCACGTATTGTCGTCGCTCTTGCGGCTGCCGCCGGCCAGCAGCCCGGCGCCGGCCAGCTTCTCCACGCCGAAGGCGAGGCCCATGTCGGTCTCGCCCGCCTTGATCGCCATGACGGCCACGCGTAGCGCGGTTGCGCCCGTCGCGCAGGCGTTGGACACGTTGTAGACGGGGATCCCGGTCTGGCCGAGCTGCTTCTGGACGACCTGACCGATCGGCAGCGCTCCGCCCATGAGGTTGCCGGCGCCGATGATGCCCATGTCCTTCATCGTCACTCCGCCGTCGGCCAGTGCGCCCTGGACCGCCTGCGAAGCGAGGTCGGTGGTGTCGAGGTCAGGGTGCTTCCCGAACTTCGTCATGTGGATGCCGAGGACCCACACCTCTTCCGATGCTGATGCCATCGTCCTAACCTCCCAGGGGTTCGAAACCGAAGCCGACTGCCTCGGTGCCGTTGTCGTCGGTGCCGATCACTTCGGTGGCCAGGCGGACCTTCATGCCCAGCGTCACGTGCTCAGGATCGGGTGTCACGTTGATGAGATTTGCCTTCACGCTGGTGCCGTCGCAGTCGACGACGGCGGCCACGTAGGGCACGGGGATCCCCGGTGCGGCGAACGACACGATGGTGAAGGCACGCACCTCGCCGTTGCTGGGGACGTCGACCTTCTTGAATTCGGTCGCCTCGCAGGCCGCGCAGGCGTTCCGGCGGTCGAAGTAGCGCGCCCCGCACGAAGTGCACTCGTTGGCCACCAGGTGGGGGTCGTCGCCCAGGACCAGATAGTCGACCAATGGGATCTGTTGCGCCATCACGCCCCCCTGCTCAGGTGGAGAATCATGTTCTCAGGGTAGCGGGGGTTTCAAAAGACGGGCGAATCGGGCCCACCCGCACCGGTGCAGGCCGGCGCGCCGGCCGGTAGGTTCGGCGCATGCGCTACACACACCTCGGCCGCACCGGCCTCCGCGTCAGCCGCATCTGCCTGGGCACCATGAATTTCGGGCCCGAGACGGATGAGCCGACCTCGTTCTCCATCATGGACTCGGCTCTGGAGGCCGGGATCAACTTCTTCGATTCGGCCAACGTCTACGGCCGCTCCAAGGGGCGGGGCGCGACCGAGGAGATCGTCGGCCGCTGGTTCGCCCAGGGCGGCGGCCGGCGCGAGAAGACCGTCCTGGCCACCAAGCTCTACGGCGACATGGGGGACTGGCCCAACGAGGGCCGGCTCTCGGCGCTCAACATCCGCCGGGCCTGCGAGGCCAGCCTCCGCCGGCTGCAGACCGACTACATCGACCTCTACCAGATGCACCACATCGACCGGCACACGGGCTGGGAGGAGATCTGGGAGGCGATGGAGGTCCTGCGGGCCCAGGGGAAGATCCTGTACGTCGGGTCGTCGAACTTTGCCGGCTGGCACATCGCCCGGGCGCAGGAGGCGGCGGCGCGCCGTCACTTCATGGGGCTGGTCAGCGAGCAGTCGATCTACAACCTGATCGTGCGCGACATCGAGCGCGAGACGCTGCCCGCGGCCGAGGCCTACGGCCTCGGCGTCATCCCGTGGTCGCCGCTCCAGGGCGGGCTGCTCGGCGGCGTGGTGCGCAAGGAGCGCGACGGGAGCCGCCGCTACGCGGGCCGCGCCGCGGAGACGATCGAGGCACGCCGTCCCCAGCTCGAGGCCTACGAAGACCTGTGCGCAGAGGTCGGCGAGGACCCCGGCACCGTGGGGTTGGCCTGGCTCCTGACCCGGCCGGCGGTGACGGGCCCGATCGTCGGACCGCGGACGCCAGAGCACCTCGACTCGGCGTTGCGGGCCGTCGACGTGACGCTGGACGACAAGGTCCTGGCGCGCCTCGACGACCTCTTCCCGGGGCACAAGACGGCGCCCGAGGACTACGCCTGGTGACACCGAGCGGGCTCAGCCGGTCCAGCTGATGCTGACCGAGGTCCGCTGTCCGACCAGTGCCTCACGCATGGCGCTGGCGAGCCGCTGCTCCAACTGCTCCCGGGCGGACCGATCCGCCATCTTGGCCCGGATCCGGACGTAGAGGATCTCGCCCCAGCCACGGTTCACCTCGATGGAGCCGATGAGCAGGCCGAGGTGCTCAGAGGCGACGTCGATGATCGTCCGGTGCACCACTGTGGTCATCTCGCGCTCGCTCATCGAAGCTGTCGCGCCGATTGAGCGGTCTACCTGCATGCACACCTCGAGCTGCGCGCGGTGCCGTCACTGCGCGCCTGCCTCGATCTTGCGGAACGGACGCCCGGCCCACCAGGGCCGAAGGTCCGATCATGGGTGCCAGGCGACAGTTTCCCCTACGGCGACGATGGAAATGGGACAAACCCGGGCAATCGAGACCGACTTCGATCGTCGAGGGCAGCGCCAACCTCGAGAGGCTCAGGGGGCGGCCTGGCCGGCCAGCTCGGGCTCCGGCTCGGAGCCCTCGTCGACCACAGGGTGCAGCGCCAGATCGTCGGCATCGACCGAGAGCCTGGGGAGCAACCGGTCGAGCCGGGCCGGGAACCACCAGTTCGCCTTGCCGAAGAGCATCATGAGCGAGGGCACGATCGCCATCCGGATGAAGATGGCGTCGACGAGGATGCCCGCGGCCAGGCCGACGCCGAACTCCTTGATGACGCGCTCGCCGCCCAGGATGAAGGAGCCGAACACGAGGATCATGATCAGCGCGGCGGCCGTGATCGTCTTGCCCGTCGCAGCCAAACCGTTCCGCACGGCGACCTTGTTGTTACCGCCCGACTTGAGGTACTCCTCGTGCATCCGGGAGACGAGGAAGACCTGGTAGTCCATGGACAGGCCGAAGAGGATCGCGAAGAGCATCACCGGGAGGAAGGCCTCGACGGGGCTCGTGCCGGTGAGGCCGATCAGCCCTCCCAGGTCGCCCCACTGGAAGACGGCCACCACGATCCCGAACGCGGCGGCGATGGAGAGCAGGTTCATGACGGCCGCGGTGAGCGGGATGACGAAGCTGCGGAACACCGTCATGAGGAGGAGGAAGGACAGCACCACGACCAGGCCGATGAAGAGCGGCAGCTTGGAGCTGAGCACGTTCGAGAAGTCGATGAAGACGGCCGTCGTCCCGCCCACCAGGAGCTTGACCCCCGAATTGCCGGTCGCCTGGGGGATGGTGTCGCTCCGCAGGTGGTTGACCAGATCGGTCGTCGTGCCGTCTTGGGGTGCCGAGTCGGGGTAGACGTTCAGGAGCACGACGTCACCGCCCCCGGTCTTGCTCGGGATGTAGACGGGATCGGCCACGCGGGCTACGCCGGACTGCTGCGACACGTCGTGCGCGACGGTGTCGATCACCCCGTGCTGGTCGGGCTGCACGACGCCCACCAGCATCAAAGGCCCGTTGAAGCCCGGGCCGAAGCCCTTGGACAGCATGTCGAAGGCCACCCGGGTCGGCGTGCCGGCCGGGTCGGTGCCCTGGTCGGCCGATCCCAGCCGCAGCGAGAAGAAGGGCAGGGCCAGGAGGATGATGACGAAGAACGCCGCCCCTGCCGCCAGCCACGGGAAACGCTGCACCCAGTCGGCCCACCTGGACCAGAACCCCCTGCTGTCGGCCCCCACGATGCGCGGCCCGTTCTCGGCCAGGTTCCTCTTCTGCTTGCGGCTCATCACCTTGGGCCCGATGAAGCCGAGCATCGCCGGCAGGAGGGTGAGGGCCGCCACCATGGTGAGAGCCACTCCGATGGCGGCGGCCACCGCCAACCCGTACAAGAAGCTCACACCGATGGCAAGCATGCCGAGCAGCGCGATGCACACGATGATCCCGGCGAAGAGCACCGCCCGCCCCGACGTGTTGACGGCGTTGATGATGGAGGACTCGGCGTCGCGACCGCCCACGAGGCCCTGCCGGTGGCGCGTCACGATGAAGAGCGCGTAGTCCACGCCGACGCCGAGCCCGATGAGGAGCATCAGCTCGGGTGAGATCGACGGCATGCCCATGGCGTGGCTGAGGACGCCGATGACGTTGTAGGCCGTCCCCAGGGCGAAGAGGGCGGAGATGATCGGCAGCAGCGCCGCGAAGAGCGACCCGAAGACCAGCAACAGCACGACGAGAGCGAGGAGCACGCCGAGCCCCGTGCTCCCGATCGACACCTTGTTGGCCTGCTCGGCCAGCTGCCCCGTGACGGCCACCGTCAAGCCGTCGCCCGACGTCCCCGTCACCGTATGAACGAAGTTCTTGGCCTCGGAGTTCGAGATGTGATTGGCGAGCTTGTCGAACGGAACCTGCAGGAACCCCACCGTCCGGTCCGCGTTGATGTTCGCCGTGCTGATCAGGTTGCCATTCGCGTCGTAGGGGCTCGTCACCGGCGTCACGTAGGGCAGCGAGTTGATCTCGTGCACGAGAGCGTTGATGCGATTGCCGACCGCAGGGTCGGTGAGCCGGGCGTTGCCCGAGGTCCCGAACACGACTTCCTCGGTGTCGCCCGAATGGCCCGGCGCCACGGACTTGAGCAGGTTGATGGCGTCGGCGGACTCGGTGTGGGGGAAGTTGAAGTTGTCGGAATACTGGGTGCCCACCTGCTGCACCATCAGGAAGGACCCCACGAGGACCAAGAGCCACAGCAGGACGACGACGCGACGGTGACGGACACACCACCCGGCCAGGGTCCGCATGTACTGAGATCTCCTCGGGAACGATCGACGCCGCCACCTGCCGGCGCCGGGGGTAGTGCCCAATCGTACCGGCCGCGCGGACCCTCTCCGGATCAGCCGGCGCCGCGCAGGTGCACGAGGGCGTTGAAGACCGGGAGCGCCAGGCGGTCGGCCGAGGTCGCCGAGCGGGCCACCAGGCGTCCGGCCAGGACCGGGCTCCGTTCGGGGATCTCGAAGAACTGCCGCCGGCTGAAGGTCAGCAGCATGAGGGGCGACAGCGCCACGACGGCGATGGCGGAGCGCAGCTGGTTGAGGAGCGAGTGCTCGGACCACGAGTCACCCCGGCCGAGCAGCCCGATCGGGGTGCCGTCGCGCTGGACGACGGCGTGGCCGCGCACGATCACGTGCCACAGTCGCACGGGCACGTCCTGGGCCTGGATCACCTGACCGGGATGGGCGCTCGAGAGGTCGCACAGCGCGGCCAGCTCGCCGAGCTCGCCGCGGGGGAGCCCGGCGAAGAGCTCCATGGACGAGAGGGCGCGGAACCGGTCGTCGTAGGCCGTCTCCGCATCGTCTGTGTGATGGGGAGAGTCCATGTGGTGGGGAGCGTCCATGTGGTGGGGAGCGTCCATGTGGTGGGGAGCGTCCATGTGGTGGGGAGAGTCCATGTGGTGGGGAGCGTCGGCGTCATGAGGAGTGTCGGTGCGCATGGCTCAGTGGTGGTGGTCGTGGTGCCAGTGGGGGCGGCCCACCACTCGGCGCCACAGCACGAAGCCGACGATGGCGACGAGCACCCAGGGCACGTGGTACATCGGGTAGAAGGGGATCGCCGCTCCAGCCACGACGACCACCAGGGCCACCAGGGCGAGCACCGGCAGGATCCGACGGTGCCGTGGCGGCGGGGGAGGGGCCTCGGCCTGCAGCGGGGGCAGATCGTGGAACAGACCGTGCAGATCGCCCCGCGTGGTGGCCGACATGGCGGTGTCGAGACGGCTCTTGAACTCCACCTCGTCGAGACGGCCCTCGGCGTAGTGGCGCGACAGCTTGTCGGCCACCGCGTTGCGCTCCTCGTCCGACGCCCGCAGGGTGGCGTCGTAGGCCTGCGTCTCCCGGCGGCCCACGGGGTAGGCGGGGTCCCAGCGGTAGCGCATCGGGTTCTCCTCTCGTTTGGGGGTCTGGTCGTTCCGGATGGGTCGGGTCGTTCCTGACTGGTCGGACGGTCAGCTCGGCCGCTCAGTAGGCGCCGCGGGCCCGCTCGCGGGCGAAGAGCTCCTCGGCGACCGACCGGTCGGACTCCTCTTCGGGGATGAGGAGCCACCCGGCCAGGTAGAGGGGGACGGCCAGCCCGCCCATGAAGGCGAGCACGACGAAGCCGATCCGGACGATCGTCGGGTCGACGTCGAAGTAGTCGGCGACGCCGGCGGCGACACCCGCCAGCATGCGGCCGCGGCCGGCGCGGTGGAGGCGCTGCTCGCCGGGGTGGCCTGCTGCGGGATCCCGGGGGAGCTGTTGCGCCCCCCGTTGCGGCGCTTGTTGCGCCTCTGTTCCCGCTGCGCCTCGTGTTCCCGCTGCGCCTCGTGTTCCGGCTGTTCATGCGGTTGGGCCGCCGCCGGCGGCGTGGCGGAGGCTCCGGGGGTCTGGTCAGGTGCGATGTCCATGACGCCAGCCTGACGACGGCGGGGGCCGGCGGGAATCCGGCAGGACCCTGGTCCGACCCTGAGGGGAACCCCGACCACTCAGGGATGTCCCTGATAGCCGCCGTGGCCACGGCGCGCGATCATCGAGAGATCGCAGAGGCACCCGATCCCGGCACGCGTCCGCTGACCGAAGGTGGCCGCCCGACCCTGCCGTCACAGGCCGCGCCCGGGGAGTGGGCCCCGCCGGGGGATGGATCCACACCGTCCGGCGGGTGGAACGGCCGGGGCGGGCACTGGTCGCACCGCGATGCCCCCTGGTCCGGCATGCGCCGGCACCATCGCCATCATGTGGGCGGGAAGCTGCGGTGCCTGCGCCGGAGCCCCGACAACCGCGTGCTCGGCGGCGTCTGTGGCGCCGTCTCGTCGGCGACGGGGATCGACGTCACGTGGGTGCGCGTCGGCTTCGTGCTGCTGTCCATCTTCAGCGGCGTGATGGTGCTCGTCTACGCCATGGCGTGGCTGTTGATCCCCATGCAGGGCGAGACCTCCAACATCTACTCCCGGGCGATCAACGACCGCCACGGCATCCGCCTCATCGCCGCCATCCTCATACCGGTGCTCATCGCGGTGCAGGTGATCACCACGACGCTGCACCTCGGGTTCGTGGGGTTCATGGGGTGGCCCACCTTCCTGGCCATCGGCGTGGTCGTGCTCATCTGGCGCAACGCCAACGAATCGGAGAAGGCCTTCATCGACCACGACGTGGTCCCGCTCCTCGGTGCGGACACCCATGGCGAGGGACGCCGCTGGCTGATCGTGCGTGTCGTCGTCGGCCTGCTCGTCGGAGCCGCCGGCATCGCGCTGCTGATCGAGGGGCACACGACCGTGGCCGCGCTGCGGCCCGTGGGTGGCGCGGCCCTGGTGGTCGCCGCCAGCGTGGTCATCTTCGGACCCTGGTGGTTGAGCCTCGTCCGTGACCTCATCGCGGAGCGCCAGGCCCGGGCGCTGGCCGAGGAGCGGGCCCAGATGGCGGCCCACGTCCACGATTCGGTGCTGCAGACCCTGGCGCTGATCCAGCGCTCCGCCGACGACCCCCAGAACGTGGTCCGCCTGGCCCGGGCCCAGGAGCGCGAGCTGCGGGCGTGGCTGTTCGAGGGACGCCAGCCGGGGGCGATCGGCGAGGACGCCACCATGCTGGCCGAGGGTGTCGGCCTGCTGCAGCGCCATGTCGAGGCCGACCACGGGATCGCGGTGCAGGTCGTGACGGTGGGGGACTGCGAGCTCGACGAGCCCCTGCGGGCGCTGCTCGATGCGGCCGGCGAGGCCACCGTCAACGCTGCGAAGTGGTCGGGCGCAGATCAGGTCTCGGTCTACGTCGAGGTCGAGCCCGACACCGTGATGCTCTACGTCCGGGACCGCGGCCGTGGCTTCGTCCCCGACGCGGTGCCCGAGGGACGGCAGGGCATCGCCCAGTCCATCCGCGCCCGCATGGCGCGCTTCGGCGGCTCGGCCGTGATCCGCTCCGCGCCCGGGGAGGGAGCCGAGGTCCAGCTCTCCATGCCCCGGCGGGAGCGCGTGACGTGAGCGGCAGCGGGGACCGAGTCGGGCCACCCGCCGGTCGCCCCCGCATCTTCCTGGTCGAGGACCACGCCGTGTTCCGGGCCGGCGTCAAGGCCGAGCTGGGCGAGGCCGTGGAGGTCGTGGGCGAGGCGGACGAGGCGGGCGCCGCCGTCGAGCTCATCATCGAGCGCCTGCCCGACGTGGTCCTGCTCGATGTCCACCTGCCCGGCGGGGGCGGCCACGCCGTGCTGCGCGGCGTCCTCCCGCACCATCCCGAGGTGCAGTTCCTGGCCCTCTCCGTGTCCGACGCGCCCGAGGACGTGATCGACGTCATCAGGGCGGGCGCGCGCGGGTACATCACCAAGACGATCTCGGGGCCCGAGCTCCTCCAGGCCGTGTACCGGGTCGCCGCCGGCGACGCCGTGTTCTCGCCGAGGCTGGCCGGCTTCGTGCTCGACGCCTTCGCCCACGGCGACGCGCCGGCCACGGGACTCGATCCCGAGCTCGACCAGCTGTCGCCGCGGGAGCGCGAGGTGCTGCGCCTGATCGCCCGCGGCTACACCTACAAGGAGGTGGGCCGCGACCTCAGCATCTCGGCCAAGACGGTCGAGTCGCACGTCTCGTCGGTCCTCCGCAAGCTGCAGCTGTCGACTCGGCACGAATTGACCAGATGGGCCACGGACAGGCGCTTGGTCTAGACAATGGGCCATGTCCGAGGACCTGGCAGCCGAGCACCGCGACGCGGCGCGACTGGCCGAGATGGCGGGACGCGCACTGGTGGAGCTGCGGGCCGAGGCTCCCGGCACGCGCGACATCGGGGCGGCGGGGGACCGCATGGCCCACCGGCTGCTGGTCGACGAGCTCAACCGCCTGTACCCCGGAGACGACGTCCGGTCCGAGGAGGGACTCGAACACGTTGCCGGCACGGGTCGTCTGTGGATCGTCGACCCGCTCGACGGCACGCGCGAGTTCCGCCAGCAGGGGCGGAGCGACTGGGCGGTGCACGTGGCGATGGCGCTCGGCGGCGTGGCCGTGGTCGGCGCGGTCGCCCTACCGGCGCTCGGTCTGGTGCTCTCGACCGGCGAGCCCCCGGTCCTGCAGCACCTCGAGTCCGGTACGAGCCCGCGCGTGGTCGTCTCGCGCAGCCGCCCTCCCGACGTCGCGTACGACGTCACCGAGGCGATCGGCGGGGTCATGGTCCCCATGGGGTCGGCGGGCGCCAAGATCGCCGCCGTGATCCTCGGTGCGGCCGAGGTCTACGTGCACGCCGGCGGCCAGTACGAGTGGGACTCGTGCGCGCCGGTCGCGGTGGCCACGGCGAGCGGCCTCCACGCCAGCCGGCTCGACGGCGAGCCGCTGCGCTACGGCGACCCCGATGCCTGGCTCCCCGATCTCGTCGTGTGCCGGCCCGAATACGCCGCGGCGGTGCTGGAGGTCACGACGCGGCAACGGAGGCCCTACTGGTGACAGGTCAGGGCCTGCGGTGAATTGACAGACCCCGCCTCACGGGGAGACGGGGTCTTGTCAGTTGCGCGTGACCGCCGGCGTGGGCCGGCGGTCGGGAGCGCTAAATGGCGCGCACGTTCGCGGCCTGAAGCCCCTTGGGGCCTTGGTTGGTCTCGAACTCGACCTTTTGGCCTTCTTCGAGATTGCGGTAGCCCGAACCGGCAATCGCGCTGAAGTGCACGAATACGTCGGGGCCGCCACCGTCCTGGGTGATGAAGCCAAAGCCCTTCTCACCGTTAAACCACTTCACGGAACCAGTTGCCATTGAAAATCCACTCCTCTCCTGGCCAGATTTGACCCGATTGCGGGGGCCACGGCCGGTAGCTCTTTCGAGCCAGAGGGATTTCCAAACTTGTGATGGTGGTGCCCTCGGAAGAGAACCTTAGCGCGCCGGCAGGCCAAGAGGGTGCCCGTCCGGACCGGTCCACAATTCGGTCACACAGTCTTCACGCAGGCCCCGTGCCTATTCTGGGGCTCCCGCTGTGCCGAGAAAAGGGGGCCACCAGTGACCACCACTGAGAATCCGTACCTGCAAGGCAACTTCGCCCCGGTGCAACAGGAGGTCACGGCGACCGATCTGCCGGTCTCGGGCCAGGTGCCCGAAGCGCTCTGCGGCCGCTATCTGCGCAATGGCCCCAACCCGGTGTCGACGCCCGAGCCGGCGACCTACCACTGGTTCACGGGCGACGGGATGGTGCACGGGATCCGGCTACGCGACGGGCGGGCCGAGTGGTACCGCAACCGCTGGGTGCGTTCCGTCGAGGTGGCGCGCGTCCTGGGGGAGGAACCGCGGCCGGGCGCCGGCGTCCACGCCGACATGGACTTCGCCCCCAACACCAACGTCATCGGGCACGCCGGGCGCACGTTCGCCATCGTCGAAGCCGGGACGCGCCCGTACGAGCTCACCGACGAGCTCCAGACGATCGGGTCGTGCGACTTCGACGGCACGCTGGAGGGCGGTTACACGGCCCACCCCAAGCGCGACCCGCGCTCCGGTGAGCTCTACGCGGTCTCCTACTTCTTCGGGTGGGGCGACGACGTCGAGGTGACGGTCATCGATCCCCAGGCGCGGGTGCGCTCCTCCCGGCGGGTCACGATGGGCGGGCCCGTGAGCGTGCACGACTGCGCCATCACCGAGCGCTACATCGTCCTCCTCGACCTCCCGGTGACCTTCAGCATGGACGCCATCGCGGCCGGTGCGAGCTTCCCCTACCGCTGGCAGGAGGGGTACCACTCCCGCGTCGGGCTTCTGCCACGGGACGGCGACTCGACCGACGTCGTCTGGCACGACGTCGAGTCGTGCTACGTGTTCCACCCCATGAATGCCTTCGACGAGCCGGGCGGGGACGGGATCGTGCTCGATGTGGTGCGGCACCCCTCCATGTTCCGCACCCAGCTGCTCGGGCCGGCCGAGGGCACGCCGACCCTGGAGCGCTGGCATCTCGACGGGCGCGGCGGCGCGGTCAAGGAGGAGCGGCTCGACGACCGCGGCCAGGAATTCCCCCGCGTCGACGAGCGCCGGGTGGGTCTGCCGCACCGCTACGGGTACACGGTGGCGGTCGCGGAGACCGACCAGATCGTGGGCACCGAGTCCGTGCTCGTCCGCCACGACTTCGAGCGGGGAACGAGCACGACACGCTTCTTCGGCCACGGCGCCGGCCTCAGCGAGGCGGTCTTCGTGCCGCGGGCCGACGACGCCGACGAGGCCGACGGCTGGCTGATGTTGCTCGTGTACTCCGCGGAGACCGATTCCTCGGCGCTGCACATCCTCAACGCGCAGGACATCGGCGGTGAGCCCCAGGCGGTGATCCAGCTGCCGCAGCGTGTGCCGGCCGGGTTCCACGGGAACTGGGTCCCGGACCTGGCCTGAGGGTCGCCGCTCGGGCCAGCCGCCTACGGGTATCCTTTCTGCGTGTTCCTGTGGCACTGGGTCCAGAACCACCGGCTGTTGACCGTCCTGGTCCTCGCACTGGTGATCGTGAGCTCGGCCGGCGGCACGGCGTGGGCCCTCGTCTTCCGCACCGTGTCCTCACCGGTCGGCCTGCGCGAGGCGTTGCGCATGTACCGCAAGGAGCAGACGGGCAAGGTGCTGGCGTCGCTGCGGGACCGGCTGCCGACGCCCGGGGTGTACCAGTACCGCACGAGCGGGGGTGAAGGCCTCAGCCTGATGGGAGTCCAGCGCTCCTTCCCCTCGACCACCTCCATGGTCGTCGGCGGTGGGAACTGCGCCACCGTGAGCTGGGTCCCGATCACCGAGCACACCGAGACGACGACCGAGTGCGCCGGCGCCGGCGGGTCGCTGACAGTGCCCCGGCTCGTGACCGAGGAGTCGATTGCCGGGACCTCGACGACGTCCACCGTCCGCTGCCCCTCGACGGCCTATCTTTTGCCTGCCGGCGCGCACGACGGCCAGCGCTGGTACGCCATGTGCTCCCTCGCCAACCCCGCCGAGAAGGTCGCACTGTTCGGGGAGGTGCTCGGTCCCGCGACGATCGCGGTCGGCGGACGCGCCGTCGCCGTCGAGCACACCAGGGTCACCCTCAGCTACGCGGGGTCCGAGCGGGGCACCAACCCGACCGACTTCTGGATCGTCCCGGGCAGCGGCCTCATCGTGCGCGAGCGCGAGTCGGTGGGTGTCGCCCAGGGCGGCGTCCGCTACAGCGAGACCATGGAGGCGACGCTCACCGGGCTGGACCCGGCGCGCTGACCCGGCGCACCGCCCAAGCACGCGCTGACCCGGCGCACCGCCCAAGCGCGCTGACCCGGCACACCGCCCCGGCGCGCCGGACGGATCAGTCGCTCAATCGCCCGTCGCCGTCCCAGCCGCCGCGGCGGCAGCCTCGGCCCGGTCCCGGGCGACCGCGTCGTAGGATTCGTAGTCGGACCCGGTGTCGTCGGCGAACTCGAACTCGAGGAGCCCGGCCTCGCCCCACTTCTGGCGCAGGTAGCCGTCGTTGGCGTCGAGCAGGCCGAGCTTGCGCACGTTGGGGACCAGCTTGGCGAAGAAGCCGCGGGCGAACCCCCGCATGGGGTTGAGCTTCGCCTTCTGGGCTGCCTCCATGATGAAGGGGAAGACGTCCTCGGCCGTGGTCCCCATGCGCTCCCACACCTCGGGCGTCGTGGCGCGGGAGCGGGAGTTGAGCGTGGAGTCGACGAGGAACTCCTGGCGATCCTTCAACTCGGCCTCGCTCATGTCCTGGTAGAGCTCGGACAGCGTGAGCACGCCGAAGGCGACGTGGCGCGCCTCGTCGGACATGACGTAGCGCAGGAGCTTGGCCAGCAGGGGCTCCTTCGTGCGCCGCAGCATGTCGCCGAAGGCGGCCAGCGCCAGCGACTCAATCACGATCTGCATCCCGAGGTAGGCGATGTCCCAGCGGGAGTCCTCGAGCAGCGACCAGATCTGCTCCTTGAGGAACGGGCTCATCGGGTAGGCGTCGCCGAGCTTGGTGCGGAGATACTTGGCGAACACCTCGGTGTGCCTGGCCTCGTCCATGGTCTGGGTCGACGCGTAGTACTTGGCGTCGATCCACGGCACCGTCTCGACGATCTTGGCCGCGGTCATCATGGCGCCTTGCTCGCCGTGCATGAACTGCGAGAGGTTCGCCTTGAAGAACTCGATCCCGAGTTGCGAGTACTCCTTCTCCGTCCACGAGGCCAGCGGCGAGCCGGGCAGTGTGCCCGCCACCCGCGCTACGGCCAGCAGCGGGCTGTCCTGCTCGGCCACGAGGCGCTCGGGGTCGACGTCGGTCGACCAGTCCAGGTCGGTGACGCTGTTCCACTGGGAGCCCATCGCCTTGTTGTAGAGCGTGACCAGCTGTCCCCGGTCGCGCTCGTAGTCCCACAGGAACAGCCGGTCCGCGTTGTCGTGGATGACTTGGACGGCCGCCTCCATGTCCCGCCGGCCCGGTACCTGAGGGGTGACGTCCGCGGTCCCTGACACGGGAGGTGTCGCCTCGGACATGGACACGAACCTACCCCCGCCGCCCGCCCATGTTGGCGTTGGGCGCCGCCTTGGCCACGAGGTCGGGCACGATCTTGCCCAGCTCGGCGGGGTCCCAGCGGTCGCCCTTGTCCTGGCCGGGCCCGGCCACCCAGCCTTCGGCCACGCTGATGTTGCCGCCCATCACGTTGAAGACGCGGCCGGTGATGTCCTTGGACTCCGGGCTGCCCAACCAGACCACGATCGGCGCGATATTGGCGGGGTCGACGGGATCGAACTCCTCGGGCTTGCGCTCAGCCGTGGCGTTGCCCATGCCCAGGTTCTCGGTCATGCGCGTGAGCGCGGCCGGCGCGATGGCGTTCACCGTGACGCCGTAGCGCCCCAGCTCCATGGCGGCGATGATCGTGAAGGACGCGATGCCGGCCTTGGCGGCGCCGTAGTTCGTCTGACCCACGTTGCCGTAGATGCCAGACGGCGACGTCGTGTTGATGACCCGGGCGTCGTTCGTCTCGCCGGCCTTGGTCCGGTTGCGCCAGTACTCGACGGCGTGGCGGGTCGGGGCGAAGGTGCCGCGCAGGTGCACCTTGATCACGGCGTCCCACTCGTCGATCGTCATGTTGACCAGCATCCGGTCGCGCAGGATGCCGGCGTTGTTCACCAGCACGTCGATCGTCCCGAACGTGTCGATGGCGCTCTGGATCAGCCGGCCGGCCCCGTCCCAGTCCGACACGTCGTCCCCGTTGGCCACGGCCTCGCCGCCCATGGCGCGGATCTCGTCGACCACTTCGCCGGCGGGCCCGGTGGACGACCCGCTGCCGTCCATCTCGCCGCCGAGGTCGTTGATCACGACCTTGGCGCCCTCATGCGCAAAGGCCAGCGCGTGCTCGCGGCCGATGCCTCGGCCGGCTCCGGTGATGACGACGACCCGTCCGTCACAGATACCCACGTTGTTCAGCTCCTTTGGTCTTGGTCGGTGCCGGCCTGGATTTGGTCATCGCCGGCCGAGGCCGCCCGGTACTGTTCGCGCAGCTTTCTCTTGAAGATCTTCCCAGTATCCTCCCGCGGCAGCTCGGAGACGAAGTCGACGCTGCGAGGGCACTTGAAGTGGGCCAGTCGCTCACGGCAGAACTCCATGAGCTCGGCGGCCAGCTCGTCGCTCCCGACCACGCCCTCGGCGGGCTGCACGACTGCCTTGACGACCTCGCCCCACTCCTCGTCGGGTATCCCGATGGTGGCCACGTCGCCCACGGCCGGGTGCTCCAGCAGGACCGCGTCCACCTCGGCCGCGTAGATGTTGACGCCGCCCGAGATGATCAGGTCGGCCGTGCGGTCGGTCAGGAACAGGTAGCCCTCCGCGTCCATGTACCCCATGTCGCCCAGGGTGAAGTAGTCGCCGCGGAAGGCCCCCTTGGTCTTCTCCTCGTCCCCGTAGTAGTCGAACTTGGTGGCGGCGGGGGCCTGGAGGAACACCAGGCCCACCTCGCCGGGGGGCAGCTCGTTGCCGGCGTCGTCGCCCACCTTGACCAGCCCGGGCACCATCGGGCGGCCGACCGTGCCCGGGTGGGCCAGCCAGGTCTTCGAGTCGACCAGCGTGCCCAGGCCCTCGGTGGCGGCGTAGTACTCGACCACGACCGGCCCGAGCCACTCGATCAGGCGCTGCTTCACCGGCACCGGGCAGGGGGCCGCACCGTGGATCACGAAGCGCAGCGACGAGGTGTCGAAGCGCTCCCTCGTCTCCTGGGGGAGCGAGAGCAGCCGGTGGAACATCGTCGGCACCATGTGGGTGTGCGTGACGCCGTACTCCTCCACGAGGCGGAGCGCCTCGACGGGTTCCCAATGGTCCATGATCACGACCGGCACGCCATAGAGGAACGGCACCGCCACCGAGAAGGCCAGCGGCGCGGCGTGGTACAGCGGGCCGGTCAGGAGGTGCGCGTCCGTGCTGGTCGCCCAGTCCTCGTCGTAGCCGCAGAAGTTCACGGTGGCCAGCGCGCTGACGGCTGCGTGGTCGCGGTGCACGCCCTTGGGCCGTCCCGTCGTGCCCGAGGTGTAGAGCATCTGGGTGCCGAGCGTCGGATCGTCGATGTCCGAGCCCTCCTCGGCGGCCACGACCGAGTGGTACATCTCGGAGCCGGGCAGGTATCCCCCCGTGTTGATCTTCACCAGGCCCGGCCCGCCCGCCTCCGCCGCGACGGCGACCTTCTCTCCCAGCTCACCCGAGCAGATGAACGCCTTGGCCTGGCAGTTCTCGACGATGTAGGCGGCCTCGGGTCCGGTGAGGTGAACATTGATGGGCGTGAACCGCAGGCCGATGCGCTGGGAGGCGTAGAGGACCTCCACGAACTCGGGCCGGTTCGTGCACATCAGGGCGATGGAGTCGCCCGCCTGCAGGCCGCGCTCCCGCAGCGCCCGGCAGAGCCGGTTGATGTCTGCGTTCAGGTCCTCGTAGGTGCGGTCGCCGTGCGGGGTCGCCAGCGCCAGCCGGTCCGGGATCCGCGCGGCCCACCAGGCATGCAGCATCCCCTGCGCCGCGGCCTGGCGCATGTCCTCGGGCACGCTCACGGCCGGACCCCGCTTTCGGTCCCACTCGGGGCCCGCTCTCGGTCCCACTCTGGGGCCCGCTCTCGGTCCCACTCTCGGGCCGGAACAGCGGCAGCTGTCGGCCGTCGCTCAGCGGCTCCCAGGTCACCGTGACGGCCAGGCCGCACCGGACCTCACCGGGCGGGCAGCCGACGACGTTGGTCATCATGCGCACCCCCTCCTCCAAGTCGACGAGGGCGACGCAGTAGGGCTCGCCTCCCGAGAACGCGGCGCCGGCCGCCTCGGGCCGGTGCTCGACCACGGCGGCGTGCACGGTGGCCCGCCCGCTCGCGGTGCGCCACTCGAGCGCGGAGGTGAGCGCCCCACAGTGCGGGCAGAAGACACGCGGGTAGAAGACGCCCCGGTCGCACGCGGTGCACCACTGGACGAGGAGCCGCCCTTCCCGGGTTGCCTCCCAGAACGGCCCGCTCTCAGCACCGACCGGCGGCTCCATCCGGGTCGCCTCGGTGGGTGCACCGGTCACCGCACGCCTCCGTCACACGATGGCGCGGTCACAGGACCGCTTCCGTCCCGAGCACGGCGGTCGACATCACGGAGAGGAGGATGCCAGAGCCGTGGGCCACCGCGACCTCGGCGCCCTCGACCTGGCGCTCGCCGCATTCGCCGCGCAGCTGGCGCACGGCCTCGGTCACGAGGAACATGCCGTACATGCCCGGGTGGGTGAACGACAGCCCGCCCCCGTTGGTGTTCATGGCCAGCGGGCCGCCCCCCGGGCCGAGCGTCCCCTCGGCGGCGAAGGGGCCGCCCTCGCCCTTCTTGCAGAACCCGAGGTCCTCCAGATGGAGGAGCGCCGTGATCGTGAAGCTGTCGTAGCCCATGAGCACGTCGACGTCGGACGGCGCGAGGCCGGCCATGGCAAACGCATTGGCGCCCGAGACCGCGCCGGGCGTCGTGGTCAGGCCGGGCATCTGAGTGATCCCGAGGTGGTCCGTAGCCGTCGCGGCCCCCAACACGTAGACGGGCGGTTTGGGCAGGGACCGGGCCCGCTCCGCGCTCGTCATCACGAACGCGCCGGCGCCGTCGGTGACGAGGCAGCAGTCGAGCAGGTGGAGCGGGCTCACCTGCAGCGGAGACGCGAGCACGTCGTCGATGGTCAGCAGGTCCCGGTACCTGGCTCGGGGGTTGCGCGCCGCCCACTCGCGGGTGCTCACCGCGATCTGCGCCAACTGCTCGGACGTGGTCCCGAACTCGTACATGTGGCGGGCCGCCGCGAGCGCGTAGGGCCCCATGGGCGTGCGCAAGCCGTACGGAAGGTCCCACTCGACCATGGGGTTGGGCCCGGGCACCGGGCCGCGGAAGCGCCGGCGCCCGCGGGTGCGGTCGCTGCGCGGGGTGGAGGCGTAGACGCTCACCACCACGTCGCACACCCCCGCGGCGATGGCCGCGGCGGCGTGCTCGACGTGGACCTCGTAGCTGGAGCCGCCGGTCATCGTCGACTCGGTGAAGGTGGGGTGGATGCCGAGGTACTCGGCCAGGGCCACGGCGGATTCGGCGTGGCAGACGCCGTCCACCTCGGCCAGGGTCAGGCCGGCGTCCTCCAGGGCGCCGAGCACCATGGCCACCTCGAGCTCGCGCCCGGTTCGCTCGAGCTCGCCGGTGGGGGAGACGTCGTCGTCGACGCCCACGATCGCTGCCGCCCCCCGGAACGTCCGGTCGACCCGCTGCACTGTTCCGGCCCCGACCCCTGCCGTCGAGAACTATGCGTTCTTGGGCAGCTGCGAGAAGGGCGTCACCCGGTCGTTGTTGGGCTCCTTCGGCAGGCCCAGGACGCGTTCCCCGATGATGTTGCGCTGCACCTGGTCGGTCCCGCCGTAAATGGGGGGCGCCTGGGCGAAGAGCGCCATCTCGGTGATGCCGCCCGCGAAGGGATCGCCGGTCACGTGCTTGAGGGCGGCCTTGTCGTCGCTGTCGTAGGCGTGCAGCATCCCGGCCGGGCCCGAGATGCGCAGACCGAGGTCGCGGGTGAGGCGCACGATCTGGCTCATGGAGAGCTTGGCGACGTTCGGCATGCCCGGGATGTCGCCGCCCTGCTCCTTGACCGCCTTGAGGCGCAGGCCGTTGAACCGGCCCAGCTCGCCGAGGGTGTGGAGCCGGGCCAGGTCCTGGCGGATGCCGGCGTCGGTGTTGACCCCGCGTGACTGGGCCAGGCTGATCAGGAGGCCGGCGCCCCCGCGCATGGCGCCGAGCGCGCCGCCGGGCTGCTGGGACTTCTTGGCCCCGCCCGCCGACGGTGCCAGGCCGGCGACGTCGCCGACCCGCCGGGCGAGGAAGCCCATCACGGTGCCGGGCTGGGCCAGGCCGCCCCCCGCCGCGCTGCCGCCCCCCGAGCCGAGGCCGGCGCGCTCGTTCATGAGCGTGGTGTTGGCCGCAGCCCATCCGTTGTTCACGCCGCCGATCAGCGCCGAGTCGGCCACCCGGGCGTCGGTGATGAAGACCTCGTTGAAGAGTGCGTGCCCTGTCATCTCCTTGAGCGGGCGCACGTCGACGCCGTCCTGGAGCATGTCGAAGGCGAAGTACGAGATGCCCTGGTGCTTGGGCACCTCGGGGTCCGTGCGGGCCAGGAGCATGCCCAGGTCGGCGTACTGGCCGCCCGAGGTCCACACCTTCTGCCCGTTGACGATCCACTCGTCGCCGTCCTTGACCGCACGCGTCTGCAACCCCGCGAGGTCCGACCCGGCCTGGGGCTCGCTGAAGAGCTGGCACCAGGCCTTCTGCCCGGTGACGATGTCGCGTACGTACAGGTCGATCTGCTCCTGGGTGCCGTGCGTGGCGATCGTCGGCGCGGCCAGGAGGAGCCCGAGGCCCGCCGGAGGGCCGAGCGCGCCGGACGTGGCGATCTCCTGCTGGACCAGGACGACATCGGACCGGGCCATCGCCTTGCCGTAGGCGTTGGTGGGCAGCCCCGGCGCAGCCCAGCCGGAAAGGCCCAGCCGCTCCCACCACTCGGCGACCGTCAGGTCGGGGTCCCAGTTGTTGCCCAGCCAGGCCCGGAGCTCGCTCAGGAGCTCGTCGGTGCCGGTCGTCTCGATCGTGTCGGTCACAGCGCGAAGTTACCCGGCCGTGCGGAACCGGGCGACTCGGCCGGAACCTGGGTAGCGTCGGCCGGATGCAGGACGACCGCCTCAATGCGGCATTCGACGCGTGGGTCACGGCGCAGACGGCGGCCCTCGACGTCGTCCGGCAGGCGACGGAGGTCCCCGAGACAGACGTGGACCTGGCCGAGGGCTACCGGTGGGTGACGCGCCTGTCCCGCCTGGCCCTGGACTGGATCGTGGAGCGGTCCGACCCGCTGCACCCCCAGCTCTTCACGCTCCAGGACGACTACCGCAAGCTGCTGGTCGACAACCCCGACGTGCACTACCTCTTCAGCGTGCTCGACGACTCGCGCTCGTACCGCCTCGTGGGGTACCGCGGCGAGTGCGCCTACCTCGGCATGACGTTCGGCACTGCCTTCGGGCAGGGGCAGGTCGGGGGGCGGACCGGCACGCAGACCCAGACCCACATTGACGCCTTCGAGCTCGGCCCCAACGGGGAGGTGGACATCCTGATCGCGCCGGCGGCGAAGATGCCCGACCCCCGCCCGCGCAACGCCGTCGTGCTCGAGCCGGGCACGGCGCAGCTGGCGATCCGCGAGACGCACTTCGACAAGCGGCCCGAACACCTGTCCCGGCTGCGCATGGAGCTGGTGCCCGAGCCGGGTGAGGTGGTGCCGCCACCGATCCTCTCCAGCGAGGAGCTGGCGCCCAAGCTCGAGTTCGCCGCCATGTTCCTCACCTTCGTCGGGGGAACAGCGCTGCAGATGTGGCACGACGCGGCCACCAACACGAACACCTTCGGCGGCCAGGCGGGCTCCGAGCACGTGGCGGCCCAGGACGACGAGGTGCGCTCGCATTCGAACGCTGAGATGACGTACCACGGCGGCCGCTTCAAGCTGGGAGAGGACGAGGCGCTGGTGGTCACGGTGCACGAGCCGGACAAGCCGTTCCTCTACTGGGGCCTGACGCTGACGTCGCCGTGGATGGAGAGCTTCGACAACCGCTACACGACGACGAACCTCAACAACCGCAACGCCCGGCGCGCCGAGGACGGCTCCTGGCGCCTCGTGATCGCCCCGCACGATCCCGGTCCCGGCGTGGACAACTGGCTCGACACCGGGGGCCGCCGGGAGGGCTACATGCTGGTGCGCTGGGTGCTGGCCGACGGGCCGCCGCACCCGACCGCCGAGGTGGTGAAGATCGCCGCGCTGTGATCCCCGGGTGTGACGAGCGGGGTCAGCTCGGGCGGCTGGGCACCTCTTGGATCAGCCAGCCGTTGCCGTCGGGGTCGTTGAAGGAGAGGAACGTCTCGTAGTCAGCCCGGCTGGGGCCGGGCCCGTCCGTCTGGACTCCGTCCTCGAAGTGGAAGACGTCGCTGGCGGCCGCGCCTCCGTCCGCCAGTTGACGCCGGGCCTCGTCGATGTCGCGCACCACGAGTTGGAGACCCTGGAGCGACCCCGCCGCCTGCTCGTTCTTCATGAGCGAGATGGAGCAGCCCGATCCCGGTGGGGTCAGCTGGACTACCCGGAAGTCCTCGCCGGCGCGGTGGTCCACGTCGAGGTGGAAGCCGACGGCGTCGGCGTAAAACGCCTTGGCCCGGTCCACGTCTGCGACCGGGATGACGATGGTCTCGAGCTTCCAGTCCATAGGTCCCTCCACTTCTCTACCCGATTCTTTACCTCACTCCACCTCGGATGGCACCCCGAAGCGCTCCTGGTAGGGGGCGACCAGGGCCCGGTGGGTCGCCAGGTCGAGCCCGGTGTCGGCGAAGGAGTAGTCGTGGCCCGACGGGCGCGCCGTGTGGCGGGCCTCCAGGTACCACTCCAGGGCGGAGCGGAACTCGGCGCTCAGCGGCAGGTCCCAGCCGGCGTAGAGCCCTTCGATCACGCGGACGGGGTCGGCCACCAGGTCCTTGTAGACGACGTCGGCGATCTGGTCGACGGGGACCGCGCCCGCGTCGCGCTCGGCCGTGACGTGGTCCATCTGCATCTCCAGCCCCAGGGCCATGAACTCGACCAGCACGGCGTGGTCGACGTGGTCCGAGTGCATGTAGTGCAGCGTGGCCATGAGGTCGGCGAGCGACCCGATGACCCGGAGGGGGTCGCGGTGGGTGATCACGACGCGTGCGTCGGGATAGGTGGCGAAGAGGAGAGGAAGGGCGGAAAGGTGGGAGGGCGCCTTGACGACCCAGCGCGGCGTCGGTCGCTCGGCTACCCACTGCAGCGTCTGCAGGTGGCGCCGGTGCCAGTCGTAGATCGGCGCCTGGTCCACGCCGCTGCGCCACATCGTGTACTCGCCCACGTTGTAGAGCCCGGTGTACATGTCGCTCGAGAACTGGTGGGCGAAGGCGAAGATGCACTCGGTGGGGAGGCGGCCGCCGTTCTCGTGCATGGCGGTGAACGCGGGCACCATCTCGTCCATCAGCGTGATCTCGTCGTCGCAGAGGTCACCCGAGGCGTCCTCGTAGGGGACGCTGTGCAGCAGCTCCCACAGCAGCGGCGGACGGTTGTCGGGGTCGCAGGCGAGCAGCTCGTGCAGCAGCGTCGTGCCCGAGCGGCCCAGGCCCGTCACGACGATCGGCGCGTGCACCGGCTCGCGCAGGACGCCCGGCTCCTTGTTCCACAGGTCGACCATGTGCAGCCGGTTCTGGAGGATCAGCTGCAGCTCGCCGCGTGTGCGCAGGCGGCCGGGGAGGTGGAGGCGGGCCTCGCCGTCCAGCGAGGCACAGAGGCGGCGGAACGGCTCTTCCCACCAGGTGTCGCCGAAGTCGTCCAGGCCGGTCGTCCCGACCGCCGCCGCCCGCAGGTCCTCGGGCTGGAGCGAGATCAAGGAGCGGCCGTCGTCCCCCAGCCCGCGCCCGAGGGAGATCATCTTGTCGGCCCACGGGCTGCGCGGCGGGGGGGCCCAGGGCACGGGGGCACCGTACCCGCAGCGGGGAAGAATGGCGCGGTGCGCGAGGAGGCCGGCCCGGTGAGCGAGGACACACCGGGTCTGGGCGTCGACGACATCGTCGACCTGTTGGCCGGCGGCGCCCGCCGCACCGTGGGAGCCGGGACCTCTCTCACGCAGCTCGACCACGCCCTGCAGACGGCGGCCATCCTGCAGGGCCAGTGTCCCGACGACCCCGAGCTGGCGGCAGCCGGGCTGGTGCACGACATCGGCCATCTCATCCCCGGCGTGGGGGACGAGGCCCACCCCCGCGCCGGGGCCGACGCAGTACGGGCGGCGCTCGGGGAGCGGGTGGCCGGCCTGGTCGCCTTGCATGTGGAGGCCAAGCGCTACCTCATGGCCACCGAGCCCGGCTACGAGCTGGCGCCGGACTCCGTCGCCTCGCTGGCCGCCCAGGGCGGGGCCATGTCGCCCTCGGAGGCGGCCGCCTTCGAGGCGCAGCCGCTGGCACCCGCCGCCCTGCGCCTGCGCCGGGCCGACGAGGGCGGCAAGGACGGGGCGGCGGTTCGGAATCTCGGCTCCTGGGTACCGCTCCTACGGGGGTTGTCCAAGCGGCGCGGTGCCGCCGGGGGCTGATCCGGTGGCACCACCCGCGGGGGGCGTGCGGGGTGACGAGCGGGAAGCACGGTCCAGCGGGGGGCGCCCTGCCGCCTGCCCGCGCGGCGCGAGCACCGACGAATCGACCATGACGCGCTCGGGCGTGCGCGTGCAGCTCGCCCCGCGCCTGATCACCCCCGGAGGGCCCGTCCCGCCAGCTCGCTGAACGCGGCCGGCGGCCCGTCGGCGATCCGGGCCCCGATCGCGGCGGCACACTCCAGGGGTGATTGGTCTGAGGTGTCGACCTCGAGGTCGTAGACCCCCGGATCGTGGACCGCACGCTCCCAGCGGACGACGGCGTCGGGGACCGCCCCGCCGGGGCCACGCGTGAGGTAGCGGCCGGGTCGACCGGCCTCGCGGCTCGCCGGCTCCACCGGCCTCAGCGGCTCCACCGGCCTCAGAAGCCTGGCGGCGGTCCATGATCACCTCGATCGGGCACCGCACGCCGACGAAGTACGCCGGGACGTCGGCCAGTTGCGCCGCGACGCGCCGCAGGATGCCCAGCGGGCGCGCATAGTCGTCATGGTGTCCCACGTCGACCACCACGTCGAGCCCCGTTCGGCTCAGCGCGACGACCGAGGCGTAGAGGCCCTCGAACAGCAGCGGCACGTGCGCTTCGAGGTCCGGCCGCTCTCCACCCGGACGCAGGCCGATCCCCGGCCGGAGGCGCTCGGGGGTGATGTGCCCGGAGAAGGCGTCGACGCCGAGGTTCATCCAGGTGCCGGGGAGCGAGGCCTGCATGGCTGCGGCGATCGCGGACTTGCCCGACCGCGGTGCACCGTTCAGGACGACGATCGTGCCCGTGCTGGCCATTGGCTCATCTGAGCGCAGATGGAACACGGAGGCGACCCCGGCGGGTGCCCCGAGGTCTTCGGCCCGGAGCAGCAGGCGCCGGCGAGTCCGCATCGTCTCGTACGAGCCACCCCCCTCCGGAAGATCCGAAGGCATGAACACGCGAAAAAGGCCTGGTCAGAGCAGTTGAAAGGCCGGCCTCACGCCGGGAACGGCCGTCAGAGCCCCGGCCGAGGCGACCGACGCGGGGCCGTGTCGTCCCCCGGTCGATGGCCCGCGTCGAAGAGGAGCGGGCAGACTCGCGACATGACCGTCACCACCCATTCGGACTCGATCGTCATCGCTCGCTCACCCGAGGTCGTCTACGACCTGGTCGCCGATGTCACGCGCATGGGGGAGTGGAGCCCAGTCTGCAAGGAGTGCTGGTGGGACGAGGGCGCCGGACCCGAGGTGGGTGCCTGGTTCACGGGGCGGAACGTGCTGCCCGAGCGGACCTGGGAGACGCGTTCGGAGGTCGTCGTCGCCGACCGCGGTCGAGAGTTCGCGTACATCGTCAACGGGACCTGGACACGTTGGGGGTACGTCTTCGATCCGGTCGACGACGGGACGCGACTGACCGAGTCGTGGGAGTTCCTGCCCGGTGGGAGGGCGATGTTCGACGAGCGCTTCGGTGCCGACGCCGAGGCGCAGGTCGCCAACCGGCTGGAGCTCGCCAAGACGGGCATCCCCGCGACCCTCGCGGCCATCAAGAAGGATGCCGAAGCCGGATAGGGACTGAGGGGTCCGGAGGGTGGGCGCCGCAGTGATCGGGACCTGTGATCCCCGCTTCGCACACGTCAAGGAGGAGTTCGCCCGCAACTTCGTCGAGCGCGGCGAGGTCGGCGGAGCGGTGTGCGTGGTCGTCGACGGCACGACCGTGGTGGACCTCGCGGGCGGGTGGCGCGACCCGCAGCGGCGGGAGCCGTGGCGGCTCGACACCCTGGTGGACTTCTACTCGGTCGGCAAGGCCTTCCTGGCGCTCCTCGCGCTCCAACTCGTCGATGCCGGCCGCATGACGCTCGACGATCCCGTGGCGACCGTCTGGCCCGAGTTCGGGGCGTTCGGCAAGGACGGGGCGACCCTGCGCCACGCGCTGTGCCACCGCGCCGGCGTTCCGGCCATCCGCGAGCCGCTGACCAACGAGGACCTGTGGAACTGGCCGCGGATGACCGGCGCGCTGGCGGCGACGGAGCCGTGGTGGGAGCCCGGGACGCGGCACGCCTACCACACCAACACCTACGGCCACCTGATCGGGGAGGTGGTCCGCCGGCTGAGCGGCGAGGGGTGCGGCCGCCGCCTCGCCGCCGTGGCCGGGCCCCTCGGGGCCGACGTGCACGTCGGCGTCCCGCCGTCCGAGCGCCACCGCTGCGCCCAGGTGATCTTCGACGCCCCCGGTGGCGGCGAGGAGGTCGACGTCGGGGCGCTGGAGGGTGACGTGCGCATGGAGATGCTGAGCTACTTCAACCCGCCGGGCTACTCGTCCATGGGCGTGGTCAACTCGACCGCCTGGCGCGGGGCCGAGATCCCGTCGACCAACGGGCACGGCAGCGCCCGCGGCGTGGCGCGCCTGTACGCCGCGCTGCTGGAGCCGGGACGGTTGCTCTCGGCCGACCTGCTGGCCGAGGCGACCTCGCCGCAGTCCAGTGGCTACTGCCCCATCCTCCACGAGGACGTCACGTTCGGGCTCGGCTTCACGCCGACCTCGCCCCGCCGCAGCTTCGGGCCGAATCCCGGCAGCTTCGGCCACTTCGGCACGGGCGGTGCCGTCGGTTTCGCCGATCCCCAGGCCGGTGTGGCCTTCGGCTACGTGATGAACCACGTCATCCCCCGTTGGCAGAGCACGCGCAACCGGTCCCTGATCGACGCGCTGTACGACGCCTTCTGAAACGACGCCTTCTGAAACGACGCCTTCTGAAACAGCCGCTCCGCATGGGCCCGTGGGGGAGCCCGTGAGGAGCGCAGTGATGCGTGCGGGTGCCATGGTGGGTGCCGTGCCGTGCCGTGCCGCGTCCGGCCCGCGGCGCGTCCCCTAGCGTTTCGTCCCGAGGCGGCCGCAGGCGCGCCAGGGGGCGAGGACATGACGTTCGAGGATCTCGTGGCCGAGGGCGCCGCCGTCCCGGTCGAGGGATGGGATTTCTCGTGGTTCGAGGGCCGGGCGACCGAGGAGCGCCCTCCGTGGGGCTACGCCCGGCTGATGGGCGAGCGCATGGCCCGGGCCACCGCCGCCCTCGACATCGAGACGGGGGGAGGCGAGGTCCTCGCCACCATCGCCCAGCAACCCCCGACGCTGGTGGCCACCGAGTCGTGGCCGCCGAACGTGGCGCTCGCCCGGGCCCGGCTGCGCCCGCTCGGCGCCGGCGTGGTGGCGGTCGCCGACTCGCCCGCGTTGCCCTTCCGTGCGGCTTCCTTCGACCTCGTGGTCAGCCGCCACCCCGTCGTCGTCCTCTGGCGCGAGATCGCCCGAGTCCTCCGCCCGGGCGGGACCTATCTGTCGCAGCAGATCGGGGCGGGCACCAACCGGGAGCTCACCGACTTCATGATGGGGACACAACCCGTCAACCGGCGCCGCAACGCGGCGCACGTCCGGGCCGCCGCCGAGGCAGCCGGCCTCCGGGTGATCGACCTCCGGGAGTGCGCGCTGCGGGTGGCGTTCTTCGACATCGGCGCCGTCGTGCACTTCCTCCGCAAGGTGCACTGGACGGTGCCGGGCTTCACGCCTGCTGCCTATGCCGACCGGCTGCGCATCCTGCACGAGCGCATCGAGCGCGACGGTGCGTTCACCTGCACGTCCCGGCGCATGTTGGTCGAGGCGCGGCGTCCCGACGACCAGGTCAACTCGCCTGGCTGACCGAGCTCATGTTGTAGTCGGGGATGCGCAGCGGCGGCATGATGGTCCGGTTGAGGTACTCGCCGAACTCGCGCCCGAGCGCGCGGGCCGGGGTGCCGACCTCGGTGGCCCGGGCCAGAAGGTCGACCGGGCTCTCGTTGAACCGGAAGTTGTTGGCCGCACCCACGACCGCGCCGTCCTCAATGACGTACACGCCGTCGCGCGTCAGGCCGGTCGAGAGCAGCGTGGCCGGGTCGACCTCGCGGATGTACCAGAGGCAGGTGAGCAGGAGGCCACGCTCGGTCCGGGCCACCATGTCGTCGACCGACCCGCCGTCGGCGCCGTCACAGCGCAGCACCAGGTTGTCGACGTAGGGGGCCCTCTCGGCCCCGGACTTCGCCGCGCCGGCCCGGTGATAGCGCAGATGGGCCAGGATCCCGTCGCGCAGCCAGTCGGTGCGCCCGAGGGGCAGGCCGTTGTCGAACACGGAGACCTGCGAGCTGCTCGCCTCCGCCGTCACGAAGGGCGTGCACTCCACCCCCGACTCGGCCGGGTCGCTGTAGAGCGTGAAGGGCAGCGCCGCGATGCGCTCGCCCACCCGCGTGCCGCCACCGTCCTTGGAGAACACGCTGCGGCCGTCCTCGGCGTCTTGGCCCGAGAGGCCTCCGAAGCCGAACATCCCCATCATGTCGGCGACGGCGGACGGCGGCATGATCACTTCGTAGCGGCCCGCCTCCAACGCGATCTGCCGCTTCGCCCAGTCGAGCCGTCGCCAGATCTCCTGCTCCATCTCGGCCAGCGACGGGGTGATGGACGGCGCCCCGACCCAGGCCGAGCCGGTGCCGTCCGCCGTGCGGCCGACCAGGTTCACGGCTCCCGTCGGCTGGACGTGGGACAGCCGCACCCCGGTGGAGGTCCCCAGGTAGGTCGTGGCCACGTCGAGCTCGGCGAAGCCGGCCAGGACGGCGTCGCGGGCCCGGGCGCGCCCGAAGGCGCCCGACAGCGACGAGAGCACCTCCTCCAGGACCGAGGAGTCCGTCTCCTCGGGCGCCAGGGCGAAGTCGCGGCCGGTCGGGCCCGGCGAGGGCTGGACCAGGTCGTAGGCGTCCTCGGCCGGTGGCGCAGACCGCGCGTCGGCCAGCGCGGCGGCCACCATCTCCGCCACGCCGTCGGTGCCGACGACGCCGGAACGGCGGGCGGTCCCGACCGATGTTCCGGCGATGGCGACCACGCTCACCGCCCGCGAGCGCTGCACGCCGTTGGTGGTGGTCGTGTTCACAGCGAAGCGGACGTCGGCATGACTGCCTTCCTCGACGAGCACGATGCACCCGTCGGCCCCCTCCGCGCCGGCGACGTCGAGCCCGCGTTCGGTGATCTCCTGGGCCGGGATCACCGGCTGGCTCCGGGCATGCTCAGCGTCCCGACTCCTCGCGCGCGTTGAGCACGCGCACCCCGCGCACGAGCGCCGACGGGCAGCCGTGCGACACCGGAGCCACTTGCCCCGGCTGGCCCTTGCCGCAGTTGAAGGCACCCCCGAGCACCCAGGTGGACTCGCCGCCGACGGCGAGCATGGCCCCCCAGAAGTCGGTCGTCGTTGCTTGATACGCCACGTCCTTGAGCTGCCCGGCCAGCCTGCCGTGCTCAATCCTGTAGAAGCGCTGACCGGTGAACTGGAAGTTGTAGCGCTGCATGTCGATGGACCAACTCTTGTCTCCGACGATGTAGACGCCGTGGTCCACCCCCGCGATGAGGTCCTCGGTGCTCGGGCCCTCGGCCCCGGAGTGGGCCAGGGACACGTTGGCCATGCGCTGAATGGGCACGTGCATCGGTGAGTCGCCGAACGCGCACCCGTTGGAGCGCTCGAAGCCCATCGCGGCGGCGATGGAGCGGTCGAGCTGGTACCCGACGAGCACCCCGTCGCGCACGAGGTCGAAGGACTGGCCCGCCACGCCTTCGTGGTCGATCCCGACGGTCGCCAGGCCGTGGGCGACCGTGCGATCCCCGGTCACATGCATGACCGGGGAGCCGTAGGCGAGCGTGCCCATCTTGTCGAAGGTGGCGAAGGAGGTCCCGGCATAGGCCGCCTCGTACCCGAGGGCCCGGTCCAGCTCGGTGGCATGCCCGATCGACTCGTGGATCGTGAGCCACAGGTTGGACGGGTCGACGACGAGGTCGTAGGTGCCTGACTGCACGGTGGGGGCCCGCAGCTTCTCGGCCAGCAGGTCGGGCAGCCGGGCCAGCTCGCCGTCCCAGTCCCAGTTCCCGGCAGAGGCCGGCCCGGTGAGGTATTCCCAACCCCGGCCGACCGGCGGCGCCAGCGTCCGCATCGTCTCGAAGCCGGCGTCGGAGAGCGCGAGCGCCTCCAGCTGGGCCTGCAGGCGCACGCGGTGCTGCGTGGCCCGCGTCCCGTTGAGATCGGCCAGGTACGACTGCTCGGACACGGCCAGTACGTCCGCACTCGTGTGCGACACGGCGGGATGGTCGCCCAGCCGCCGGCTCCACTCGGAGAGCAGCGCGATCTTGTCGGACATCGGCACGCTCGACGGGTCCACCTCGAACGAGCTCGACCAGGTCACGTCGCCGTGGGACGGCTCGGGTGCCAACTCCACGCTGCCCCCGCCCGCCGTGCTCGTGACCTTCGCCATGTCGATGGCGCGGCGGACGAGGACGGCCGCCTCCTCCGGCCGCACGTCGACCGTGGCGGCGAACCCGACCGCGCCGTCGACCACGACGCGCACGCCCATGCCGAAGTCGGTGTCGTCCGCCGTCGTCTCGGGGTGGGCGTCGTGCAGGCGGACCGTCTGGCTGCGGATGCGCTCGACCCTGAGCTCGGCCGCCTGGCAGCCCGCGGCAGCGGTGAGCGCGGCGTCGGAGAGGGCCGAGAGATCGTCGGCGGCCAGCGGCATCAGGGGGCCGGGGTGGGCTGACGCAGCGGCAGGCCGGCGGCGGTGTAGATGGCGTCGATGAGCTCCATCGTACGGATCGCGTCCGAGGCCGTGGTCGGGAACGACGCCCCGTCCTCGACGGCGGCGACGAACGCCTCGAGCTGGAAGTCGTAGGACGCCTTGCGACTGAAACGCTCCTTGCGCGTGCCCAGCGACGTCGTGACCTTCATCCGGTGCCCGTACTGCGGGCTGAAGGGGTTGAAGACCGAGATCTTCCCGTTGTCGCCGGTCACCTCCGCATGGAGGCGCAGGACCGAGGACGAGAACATGGAGCAGCCGAGGTGGGCCCGGCCGCCATCGGTCAGCGAGAAGTGGGCGTCCATCGCCCGGTCGACTCCGGGGGAGGAGAGTTTCGCCTCGGCGCTGATCACCCGCGGACCCGGGGTCAGGAGCCGGAGCAGGCTGACGGGGTAGCAGCCCAAGTCCATCGTGGCCCCGCCGGCGAGGGCCAGCTGGTAGCGGATGTCGCCCTTCTTCCAGAGGGGGGCCGAGAAAGCAACGTCCACGTTGGTGATGTTGCCCAGCTCGCCCGAGCGGACGATCTCGACGAGCCGCTTCGCCAGCGGGTGGTACTGGTAGTGGAAGGCCTCCATCACCACCAGACCGGGGTTGCTGTTGCAGGCCTCCAGCACGGCCCGGGCCTCGTCGGCGTTGGCGGTGAACGGCTTCTCGCACAGCACGTGCTTGCCGCCCCGGAGGGCGGCGATGGTCCAGTACCCGTGCAGCCCGTTCGGGAGCGGGTTGTAGACGGCGTCGATGGCTGGGTCGTTCACCAGGTCGGCGTAACTGTCCAGAACCCGGGGGATTTCGTGCTTCTTGGCGAACTCGTCGGCCCGGGTCCGGTCGCGGGCCGCCACGGCGGTCACTACCGCCTTCCCGGTGCGCCGGGCGGGCTTGACCAGGGCAACGGGGGCGATGCGGGCCGCCCCCAAGATGCCGATCCTCAGCACGCCGGGGTCATCGAGGGGAGCTGACCGGCCGGAAGGTGTGAGGGGTGGCGCTGTTCGACGTTTCCCCAGTGTGGGACGGAGGGGCCGCACTGTCGGCCGTCGATACCTGGCGCATCATGAGCACGGACGCTAACGCACGCGGGGGCCGCCCGACGCTGGGCCACATCCGGGGCCTGGACGGGATCCGGGCCGTGTCTGTGCTGGCCATCATCGCCTTCCACACCGGCCTGAACTCGGTCCCGGGTGGCTACTACGGCGTCGACTCCTTCTTCGTGCTGTCGGCGGCGACTCGCCGACCGGCGCCCCGTGGCCCGAGGACGACCCGTCACGCGTCGAAATCGACAATGCGACCATTCGGGCGGTCGCGTCCGGGACGCCGGTGGTATCCGGTGGCGGCAAGGTCTACGTCTACGACCTCAACGCGGAGATCTCACCCGGTCACCGGTACGCGCCGAGCGTGGGGCAGGTCAACGTGCGCTGCAACGACGGCGTCCACTTCACGCGATCTGGTGGGATCTACGTCGGGCTCCGTCTGGCGCCCGAGCTGGTCGCGCTGGGACAGCGCCACGTGGCGGCCTCACCGGGTGGCGCATGGACGGGTCCTCTGCCAGCATCGACCCCGTCATGGTTCAAGAACCTGCCCTGCCAGTAGTCCGGCGCGCCACGGACGACGACGTCGACGCCATGGCCGCCCAGCTGGCCCGGACCTTCTTGGACGATCCCGTCGCCTGCCACACGTTCCGTCACGAGTCGCGCCGCGAGGCCGGGCTACGCGCCTTCTTCGGTACCCAGATGCGGGCCGACTACCTGCCTTTCGGGGGCTGCTACACGACCGACGACTATGCGGGGTCCGCCATCTGGGCTCCCGCCGGCAAACCGCTCCTGACCGGGCTGCGCGGGATCGCCACCATGCTGCCCGTGCTGCCCTACGTGGCCACCACCCTCGTGACCACGCTGCGCATGCTCAACACCCTCGAGACGATGCACCCGCACGAGCCGCACTGGTACCTGGCCAGCCTGGGCACCGCGGTCGAGCGGCAGGGCAAGGGCGTGGGCAGCGCGCTGATGCGCCCGGTCCTCGAGCACTGCGACGCGGAGGGCCTGCCCTGCTACCTCGAGTCGTCCAAGGAGCGCAACGTCCCCTTCTACCGGCGCCACGGCTTCGAGGTCGTCAAGGAGGTGCGCCTGCCCGGCGACGGGCCCACCATGTGGACCATGTGGCGCGAGCCCCAGCCGGCGGACTGAGCACGCCGCGAGGCGGCCCCGTCGCCGTCGCCCGAAGTGCCTAGGTGGGGTGGATGCCCTCGGGCATGGACAGGGTGTCGTTGACCACGACCCCGAGCACGTCGATCACCGCCCGCGCCGGTGCGGAGGGCAGGCCCCGTCGGCGCTGTGCCACGCCGACCCGGCGCCGCGGCAGCCCGTTGACCTGCAGCACCGGGAAGCGCCCGCGCAGGTGGCCCGGCACGGCGGTGGCCGGGAGGATCGCCGGCCCGTAGCCGTCGAAGGCGAGCGAGGCGATGAGGCGCACGCCGTCGAGCTCCATGGCCGGCCGCAGCTCGATGCGGGCCGGCACCGTCGCGCTGTCGATCTCGGCCCTGAGTGCGCTGCCCGGCGCGGGGAGCAGGAGCTCCAGCTCCGACAGGCGCTCCAGGTCGACCGAGGCCGCGCCACCGAAGGGGTGGTCGGGGGGCAGGACGACCACCAGGTCCTCGTCGAAGAGCTGGGCCGCCATGATCTCGTCGCCGCTGAGGGGGAACGTCACCACGGCGAGGTCGAGTTGGCCCGAGGCCAGCTGCTGCTCCAGTTGCATGCTCGAGCCCTCGGCCACGTTGAGGTGGATGTGGGGGTGGCGGACCCGCAGCAGGTCGAAGAGCTGGGGCACCAGCCAACGGCCCGTGGTGCCGATCATGCCGAGGCGGACCGTCCCGATCACCTCTTCGCGCAGCGCGGCGACGTCGGCCACCATCGCCTCGAGCTCGATCATGACCCGGCGGGCCCGCTCCATGACGACCTCGCCCTCCTCGGTGAGGCGCCCCGACGCCCGGTCCACCAGCTGGACATCGAGCTCGCGCTCCAGCCGCGCCACGTGGGCCGAGACGTTGGACTGCACCGTGCCGATGGAGGCGGCAGCGGCGGAGAAGCTCCCGGTGTCGGCGATGCCCAGGAGTGCTTGCAGGTGTTTCAGCTCCACTGGCCCGAGCCCCTTGTGGGTGCTTGCCCCAGTTCCATTACTCATCAGTATAACTGATATTAACTATCTCTTAAAGCTGCTTGACTGATTGCCGATGCCCCGACAAAATAAACCTCAGACCGCAGGGAGTGGAAGCCCCCCCTCCAGCCCTGATGAGTCTTGAGAAGGGATCGCCCTCCCCCCCGGCGATCCCTTCTCCTAATTCTGGCCCTGTTCATCCCGGCCCTGTTCATCCCGGCCCTGTTCATCCCGGCCCCGTCAACCGGCCCGGTTGATTGCAGCCCGGTTGATTGCAGCCCGGTTCGGGACGGTTCGGGGAGCGTCGCCGCCGATTGGCGTCACCCCGGGGTCAGCCGTTCGGCTGCTTTAGGCTTCGTGTCCGTGGCGAAGAGCGCCGTCTTCATCGACCTCGACCGCACGCTGCTCTGCCATGCCTCCGGGCAGGTGCTGAACCGCGCCCTCGTCGCCGAGGGGGTCCTTCCCGACGGGCGCTCGCTGCCGGGCGACAGGCTGCTCTACGCCGTGAACGACCGGCTCGGCGAGAACCTGTTCTCCATGGCGCTGGTGCGGGCGGCGGCCCGGGTGGCCAAGGGGTGGCGCCAGGACGAGGTCCAGGCGGCGGGGCGGCGGGCCGTGGCCGAGCTGAGCGAGCTGGTCGCCCCGTTCGCCCCCCAGCGTCTCGCCGCGTTCCGCGCCGAAGGGCACCGCCTCGTCCTGTCGACCACGACACCGGCCGACATGATCGCCCCCTTTGCCGAGGCGATCGGATTCGACGACCTCATCGCGACGGCGTACGAGACCAAGGACGGCCGCTACACCGGCCGCCTCTACGAGGGCTTCGTGTGGGGGACGGGCAAGCTGCGCGCCGTGCGGGAATGGGCCGACGCCAAGGGCATCGACCTGGCGGACTGCCACGCCTGCAGCGACAGCATCTTCGACGTGCCGTTGCTCTCCAGCGTCGGCACGCCGCACGCCGTCAACCCCGACCCGTCGCTCACCGTCGTGGCCACGGCCCGCCGGTGGCCGGTCGAGCACTGGGACCGACCGCCGGGTGTCCCGAGTGTCGTCGGGCTCGAGCCGTACCACATGCTGCGCCCGTTCGTCCGCAAGCTCAGCTTTCCCTACGCGCGCTTCGACATCTCCGGGATCGAGAACGTGCCCGCCCGCGGCCCGGTCCTGCTCGCCTCCAACCACCGGAGCTACTTCGACGTGGCCGCGCTGGCGCTGGTCGCCCGCGCCATCGGACGCCCGGTGCGCTTCCTCGGCAAGAAGGAGATCTTCGACGCCCCCGTCGTGGGGCTGGCCGCTCGGGCCATCGGCGGCATCGCCGTCGACAGGGGCAGTGGCTCGGGCCGGCCGTTGCGCGACGCGGAGGCGGCGCTCAAGGCCGGTGAGGTGGTCGTCGTACTCCCGCAGGGCACCATCCCGCGTGGCTACGACTTCTTCGACCCGGAACTGCACGGCAAGACCGGCACGGCGCGGCTGGCCGCCTCGACCGGCGCCACCGTCGTCCCCGTCGGGCTGTGGGGGACCGAGAAGGTGTGGCCGCGCTCGGCGCGGGTCCCCGACTTCACGCTCGTGCGCAACCCGCCCAAGGTGAGGGTGCGGGTCGGGAAGCCGGTGGGCCTCTCGCTGACCGACGCCAAGGCGGACACCGAGACGATCATGACGGCCATCAGCGCGTTGCTGCCCACGGAGTCCCGGGTGCGCCACGAGCCGACGGCCGAGGAGCTGGCGCGCACCAAGCCACCTCGGTGAGGGCACGATTGGCGAGCGCGGCGACGCGTGCCGTCAACGCGACGTCGCGCCGCTTGGGCCGCGGCCGGGGCACCGTCGCCGGGGGCCGGGCCGGGCTCCGGGTCGACCCCAAGCTGCTCGAGCACCTGAGCGCCGGGCGCCAGATCGCCCTCGTGAGCGGGACCAACGGGAAGACGACGACGACGCGGCTGCTGACGGTGGCCCTGGGGGCGACGGGCGACGAGGTCGTGAGCAACGAGACGGGGTCGAACATGCCACCCGGCCACGTCGCCGCGTTGGCCGGGACGCACGCAGGGCATGCCGTCTTGGAGGTGGACGAGGTCTACCTGCCGCGCGTGCTGACCGCGACCACCGCTGCGGTCGTCGTGTTGTTGAACCTGTCGCGGGACCAGCTGGACCGCACGAACGAGGTCCGCATGGTGGCGGGCAAGTGGCGGGCCGCGCTGGCTGCGGCGCCCCACACCCACGTCGTCGCCAATGCCGACGACCCCCTCGTCGCCTGGGGCGCCGGCGTCGCCCGCGACGTGCACTGGGTCGGTGCCGGCATGCGTTGGCAGCTCGATGCGGTCGGCTGCCCCTCCTGCGAGGGCCGGATCGAGTTCACCGACGGTGGCTGGTCGTGTGCGGCGTGTGGCTTCGCCCGCCCGGAGCCCGAGGCGACGCTGGTGCTCGCTGCGGACAGCACGGCGGAGGGGGTGTGGGCCGACGGCCGGACGTATCCGGTGCGGCTCACGTTGCCCGGCCGCTTCAACCAGGCCAACGCGCTGATGGCCGCCGTGGCCGCGGAGTGCTGCGGCGTCGACGCGCTGACGGCGCTGCAGGCGATGGAGGGGGTCGAGGAGGTGGCCGGGCGCTTCACCGTGCGCGCCTTCGGCCAGGCGAAGGCGCGCCTCATGCTGGCCAAGAACCCCGCCGGCTGGGACGAGCTGCTGGACCTGGTGGCCCGGTCGGACGCGCCTCTTGTCGTCAGCATCAACGCCCGGGTTGCCGACGGCGCCGACCCGAGCTGGCTCTGGGACGTGCCCTACGAGCGGCTGGCCGGCCGCTCCGTCGTGGCGACCGGCGACCGCTTCCGGGACCTGTCGGTGCGGCTGCACTACGCGGGCGTGGCGCACCGGACGGAGCCCGACCCGGAGCAGGCCGTCGTCACCGCGGCCGCCGGCAGCGACGCCGTCGTCGACGTCATCGGGAACTACACCGCGTTCGGTGACCTCCTCGGCGCGCCAAAATGAGCGGGCCACTGCGCGTCGCGGTGGTGTTCCCCGACCTGCTCGGCACGTATGGGGACGGTGGGAACGGGTTGATCCTGACGCGGCGGGCGCAATGGCGCGGCCACGACGCCGAGCTACTGCAGGCCAGGTCGGACCGCGCCCTGCCCGAGGCCGACATCTACTGCCTGGGCGGGGGGAGGACGGGCCCCAGGTGCGCGCCGCGCACACCCTGATCGACGACGGGACCCTCACCAGGCGGGTGGCAGGGGGCGCGGTGCTGCTCGCAGTGTGCGCAGGCTTCCAGGTGGTCGGGCGGAGCTTCCCGGGCGCCGACGGCGAGGCCCACGAGGGCGTGGGACTGCTCGACGTCGAGACGGTCAAGGGGCCGCCGCCCCGTGCGGTGGGTGAGGTGGTGGCCGAACCCAGCGGCCTCGAGGGCCTTCCCGTGCTGACGGGGTTCGAGAACCACGGCGGGAGGACGACGCTGGGGGAAGGCGCCGTCGCGCTGGGCCGGGTCACGGTCGGCGTGGGCAACGGCGACGGGAGCGAGGGGGCGGTCGCCGGCCGGGTGGTCGGGACCTACCTCCACGGCCCGGTCCTGGCCCGCAACGCGGCGCTGGCCGATCTGCTGCTGTCCTGGGCGCTGGACGACCGGGAGCTCGAGCCGCTCGACGACTCGGCCTCCGACAGCCTGCGCGAGGAGCGCCTCGGCGCGGTGCAGCCGAGACGGCGCCTCCGCCGGAGGAAGTGAGCGGCGCCGGCGCGCGGCCGGTTGGGCCAGATCAGGACGCCGGGACGACCTCGAGCGTGAGGAGGTCGCTCGCCACCACGACCGTGCCGCCGAAGTGCGCCTGCGCCAGCGCCACCCACTCGCCCTCGGCCCCGGTCCCGGGCGCGGGTGCGGGGACGAGATGCGTCAGGACGAGCGTCGCGACGCCGTTGCGGGCTGCCGTCTGGGCGGCGTCCTCCACCGAGGAGTGGTAGTCGAGGACGTCGGTCAGCCGGGGCAGCCCGATGGGCTCGATGAGGTCGCGCCGGATGACGGTGTGCACGAGCATGTCCGCTCCCGTGCAGAGCTCGTCGAGCCCCGAGCAGGGCACGGTGTCGCCCGCGACCACGACGGACGCGCCGGCTTCGTCGATCCGGTAGCCGACGGTGGGACGCACCGGTGCGTGGTCGGTGGGCGCCGCCGTGACGCGCACGCCGGCCTCCTCGAGCACGATGCCGCGCTGGGTCTCGATGGCCTCGGTGGACGGGCGCCACCCGAGATCGGCGTGGTGGGCCATGCGGTAGCCGATGTCGAGCTCGAGCATCGCCTCGGTCGCCGCCACCAGCGCGGCGGTGCCGGGCGGGCCGAACACCAGGAGCGGGTTGGGTTGGAACGACGTGATCCAGCGCGACGTGATGACGTCGTTGAGATCGGTGGTGTGATCGCTGTGCAGGTGGGTCAGGAACAGGCCGCGCAGCGCGCCCGCCGCCGAGCCGGCGCCCGCGGTGCGCATCAGGACGCCCCTCCCGCAGTCGAACAAGAGGTCGCCAATTTCCGTGCGGACGAGGGTGGAGGGCCCGGCCCGCCCCGCATCGGGGAGCGGGCTGCCGCTGCCCAGGACGATCGTCTGCAATGGGGGCTCCTCTCGCCGGGCGTCCGGCTCGGCGTCCGGAGCAGCATGGCACCGTTGGTAAAATGGTGTCGCACGCACAGAGAGGGGGCGTGAGCGGTGACGGGACCGAGCGCACACCGGATGGAGGATCTTCTCCAGGAGTTGGGCGCGCGCGGGGCGGGCGGCATCAACCCAGAGGAGTCACAGCTGCTCGGCCTGCTCCAGTCCGGGCACCAGGGCCCGTTGCAGTTCGTGAACTTCCTCGCTTTCCGCGAGATGGCGATCTACCCGGCGGGGCACGAGTTGCGCGCCGCCGGTCTCACCGGGGTCCAGGCGTACAACCGCTACGGGGCGATCGCACTGGAACTGGTCGAGCGTCTCGGTGCCACGCTCATCGTCTACAACGACGTGCAGCAGACCCTGATCGGCCAGATGCGGCCGTGGGACCAGATGCTCGTCGTCGAGTTCCCCGACACGGATGCCTTCGTGAAGTTGATGCGTGACGCTGACTACAAAGCTGCGCTGGTGCACCGCGACGCCGGTTTGGCCGATGTCGTCATCCTCATCACGCGGTCCTTGCTGCCGCTGTGACCCGGGCGCCCAACCCGCCGCCTACGCCACCGTCACGGCGCGGCTCGACACCTCAGTCGGGCCACTCCGTCCCGCCCCTGCGGGCCGGGGGCGGGTCGAGGGCCCAGGCCCGGCGCCAGGCCGAGGCTTCGGGACCGCGGTGGGCGCGCTCGGCGCCCTCGACCGGCGCGACCGCGCTGACGACGCGCCGGGCCTGCCACCAGTCGGAGTGGACCTCGCGTGACAGGGTGGCCACGGCGGCCTCGACCCGGTCCGAGAAGCGGTGGGCATTCTCACCCTCGTCCGGCGTCATCGGTGCACCGAACAGGACGGCGATGGGGGAGCGGCGCAGCCGTCCGCCGCGTCGCGACTCGGTGCCGGTCCCCCCCGGTGCCCGCGCCCCCGACTCCGCCATCTTCGGCAGCACGTGGCGCGTGCCGTGGAGGTACACCGGGACGACGGGTCGGCCGGTGCGCCGGGCCAGGTAGGCGGCCCCGCCTCGGAAGGGTTGGGTCCACCCGTCGGGGGAACGCCCGCCCTCGGGGAAGATGACGAGGTTCCACCCGTCCTCAATGAGCTCGGCGGCCGTGTCGGCCGACTTCCGGTTCACTTTGCTGCGCTCAATCGGGATGGCGGCCAGGGCGAACGACCACAGGACCGACTTCCATGTGCGGTCGAAGAAGAAGTCCGATGCCGCGGCGACCGCGGTGCGGTGCCGGAACTCGACCGGGAGCGTCGTCAGGAGCAACGGGGTGTCGATGTGGCTGGCGTGGTTGGCGGCGAAGATGACGGGACCCTCGGTGTGCTGCAGGTGCTCCAGCCCCCGCACCGTTGCCGGCGCCAGGAGGCGGGCGGCCGGCCGCGTGACGTTGTCCATCACCATGGCCCGGGCCAGCCGCACGGGATAGCGACGGGACCAGTCGTGGTCGTAGTCGAGGCCCACCTTGCGCTCGGGGTCCGGGCGCTCGACCGTGATCGGCCACGAGGGAGCGGCGAGGGGGAAGCGGGCGCTGCGGACCCGGCCGAGGAGCCTTGAGCCCGATCCCGCCATCAGTGCACGTCCGACATGAAGATCGGCGGGTTGTGCATGTGGGTGAGCGTGGGGGAGGGCCCGACGACGTCGGAGGCGATCTCGAGGGCGTCGGTGAGCGAGCTGGCAGGGGAGAAGCCCAGCCGGCGCACCGCCTTGGGGTCCCCGCCGACCACGATGACGCGGCCGAGGTGTGCCAGCGCGTGCGCGCACCAGTACCACATGTAGAACGGGTGCACGCCGTGATAGGCGTGGCCGGTGCGGTACAGGTGCACGTACCACGGGTCGGTGGCGAAGGACTCCTCGAATTCCTTGTGCATCTCCGTGGGGTCGACGGTCTGGGTCAGGACCTGTTCGTAGAAGTCGATGTAGCTCGGGTGGTGGCCCGGGTGGAACTCGGGCCGGGTCGGGTGCTGCATGATCACCACCCCGCCCTCGCGCACCAGCGGCTTCCCCCGGTACATGTTGAAGAAGTAGCCCAGCCCCAGACAGGCCACGAGGATCGGGTTCATGATGGAGTTCACGTTGTAGGGGCAGATGTAGGGCAGCCCCATGGTCAGGATGTCCGTTTGCCCCTCCACGTCGACGCCCTGCTGCGCCCAGACGTTCGCGGTGGTCAGCGCGTGCACGGCTTCCACCTCGCCCGCCTGGACGGAGGTCAGCGCGTGGGGCGACCGGGTGCCATGGAGGATCTGGCGTGCGACACGGGGCGGCGTCTTGGCGAGCGCCGTCGACGTCGCGGCGAAGGTGGCCCGGTCGCGCAGCGACCACTCCCACTCCCGCTTCTGGAGGAACTGGAAGTTCGACGGGAACGTGTTGTTGTTGAGCGTGGTCTCAATCTGGAAGACCCTGACCCCGGCGTCGGCGATCAGCCGGCCCATGCGCCAGTTCGAGGTGTGCAGCTCCGAGGCCGGCTGGTCCATGAAGGACTTCGAGTGGCGCATCGTCTGCGGGTTGTGGTGGTGGCGGAGGCTCCGGTAGCTGGCCAGGCCGGTCGCCACGCTCTTGTGGCCGCCGTCCATCGCCACGAGGTTGATGTTGACGTACACGAGCAGGTCCGAGGTGGCGGCCCGCTTGTTGATCTCCACGTCCTCGCCCTGGTCGGTCTGGCCCAGGTGAATGAGGTTGTCGGGGTCCTCGGCGTCGTGCTGGGTCAGCTGGCCGTGCGGTGCGAAGGCGTCGTAGACGCGGTCACCGAGGGCATGGCGCAACTCGGCCTCCGTCATCCGCCGGTGCAGGGCGAGCGCGGCCACCAGCACGACGTCGTCGACGCCCGCCTCCGCCGCCATGTCGAGGACGGTCTCGATCACCATCTGCCGGATGTCGGGCGCCTCCATCGGCGGGAGCGGGAGCGACACGTCGTCGAAGCAGATGGTGAGCTTCATGCCCGGGCGCAGGAGCGCCGGCAACGGGTCGCGGTCGCCGGCGGGGTGCAGCAGCGCGTGGCGGATCGCCCGGTAGGGGTCCTCGATCGCCTTGATGGGCTCGGGGGCGTAGACGACCCGGCTCCCCTCGGGGAGCGTCTCGAGGGTGAAACCCTCGCCGTTCCAGAAGAGCGTCGGCGGTGTCGACTTGTCCACCTCGAGCACGAAGCCGGGTCGGCGGCTCATCGGGCAGTTCCTTTCCCTATGTCGAATGCGATCTTCACGGCGCCGCGCCGGCCGGCGGCGCCCGCATGGGCCACCGCGTCCTCGAAGCGGGTCAGGGGGTAGGTGGCCGACACCAGCCGGCCGGTCTGCCGGGCGGCGACGACCTCGAAGGCGAGCGCGAAGGTGGAGATCCGGTCGTCCATGCCCGCACCGCGCTCGGTCCCGTAGGCGTACGCCCCGGCCAGGCGGACCTCGCGGTGCCACAGCGGGGCGAGGTCGACGGTCACCTTGCCGGGCATGCCGACGAGCGACACCGTCCCGCGCGGTCGCACCATGGCGAGGGACTGAGCGATCGACTCCGGGCTGCCGACGCAGTCGATGACGACGTCCGCGCCGCCGGAGAGGGTGGCAGTCACGCCCGAGGCACCCCCGTAGGAGAGCGAGCGCGAGTGCCGGCGCACCGCGCGCGCCAGCTGGTCGGGTGGGAGCGCCGCGGTGCCGCCGAGCTCGCGGGCCAGGCGCTGCTGGTGCGGGTAGCGGGCCCCGACGAGGACCACCGACGGCGAGGGGCAGCGTCCCTCGGAGGCCAGGTGGCTGAGCGCCGCCGTGACGAGGAGGCCGAGCGTCCCGGCGCCGACGATGGCGACGACGTCGCCGTCCGCGATCGGCGCCCCCAGTACCGCGTGCACGGCACAGGCCACCGGTTCGGTGGTGACCGCGTCGGCGTCGCTGAGGCCGTCGGGCACCGCGTACAGCTGGCTGGAGTGGGCGACGAGGCCGGACGTCGACCAGCCACCGCCCGTGTCGGCGCAGAACCCGGTCTGGAGGCCCGGCCGGATGTGGCCGAAGGCGAGGAGTCCGCAGTTCCCGACCTGGCCGGCCTGACAGGCGGGGCACGGTGGCTCGATCCCGCGGGCCGCACACCCCAGCACCGGCTGCAGCACGACCCGGCTGCCCGCTGCCAGCGCCGCGCCGTCCGCGCCGACGGCGTCCTCGGCCAGGGTGCCCACGACCTCGTGGCCCGGCACGAAGGGAAAGGACACGATGTCCTCGAAGTAGCGCGAGCTGCGACCGTCCAGCGTGGCGAGGTCGGAGCCGCAGATTCCCGACAGCAGCGGGTCGACGTGCACCCAGCCCGCGGCCGGCACGGCCGGCGCGTCGCGCTCGACGAGCCGGAGCGGGCCGAGGCCGGCGCCGCGCCCCGACCCCAGCGTGGAGACCACCCGGGCCGCAGCGAAGCGGGGCAGGGACCGCTCGAAGAGGAGTGTGCTCACGGCCTCACCGGCTCAGCCTCATCGGCCCATCACCGGCTTGGGCGACTTTACGTCGAAGGGGCCGAGCGGCAGCGGCCGGTGCGACCCGCCCTTGGCCTTGGCCCAGTGCTCCACGTGCCAGCCCCGGCGGCGTGCGATGGCCGAGAGCCTCGACTCGGGGTTGACGGCCACGGGGAAGCCGACCGCTTCGAGCATCGCCAGGTCGCTCGCCGAGTCGGCGTAGGCGACGGACTCCTCGAGTGACAACGAGTGTGCTTCCGCGTAGTCGGCCAGGACGAGGGCGCGCGCCTCGCCGATCGGCGGCAGCGTGGTCAGGTGCCCGGTCAGTCGCCCGTCGTGCGACTCCATCTCCGCGCAGACGATGTCGTCGAACAGTGGGCGGATCGGCTCGATGATGAAGTCGAGCGCCCCGGTGATCAGCAGCGTCCGGTGGCCGACCGCCCGGTGCGCCCGCACGCGGGCGAAACCGTCGGGGAAGGAGCGGGTCAGCAGCTGGCGGTGGAAGAGCTCCCACGAGTCCGTCCGCAGCTGCGCAACGGGCGCGTCCTCGAAGCGCAGGTAGAAGGAGCGCAGGAAGTCGCCCCGGTCACGCCGGTCCAGCGCCAGCAGCGACGGTCCCTGGCGGAGCAGGTCGGCCGCGAAGCGCGCCCGTCGCGCCGGCGAGAGATGACGGCTGGCCAGCCAGGCGTAGGTGTCGACGACGTTGGAGGACATGAGCGTGTGCTCGAGGTCGAACACGGCGAGGTGCCGGTCCGGTGACAGGATGGCCCGCCGCTGCCGGTCCGGGCGCTTGTCCACCACCGACTTGCCCGGCTTGGTCCGCACGCGGGTGTGCTCGAGCACCGACGGCAGGTGGATCTCGTGCACGTAGCGGTCCCAGTCGATGGAGGCCGGGTCGAACTCGAAGCGCTCGTGGTCGTCGGCGTCGCCCGCGTCCCAGAGCTCGAGCAGGTTGTCGATCCGGTAGCGGGCATCGGTTTCCGTGTACGCGCCGTACAGCTCGACGTAGCCCAGGGCGCGCTTGGCCAGTGCGTGGCGATCCTCGATCCGGGCGGCCAGCTGCGCCTGCTTGCCTCGGATCGGCAAGGCAGTGATCAGTTTCTCTGCCAATGTCATGGCCGCGTCGGCGCGCTTGAGCTGGCGCTGCACCCGCCCCCGCCCGGGGAAGGACCATTCGGGGACGCTGATCGGCTGGCCGCGGTCGTCGTAGAGGGGATTGCGCTGGAAGAAGTCGGTGCTGAGCTCCACCAGGCGCCCGTAACGCAGGGGGTTCCGCACCCCGGAGGCCACCTGGTACACCTTCGGCCGGCCCGGCTCGGGCCCGCGGGCGGCGACGGCCAGTATGGCGGCCACCACCAGGTCGACCGGGATCACGTCGACGATGCCCTCGGGGACACCGGGGAACTCGCGCAGGAGGCCGCGGGCGTACGACACGATGATGGGCTCGGCCATGCGGAAGCCGCGGATCCAGCCGGGGCGGGGCTCGGCGACGGCCGACTCAATGATCGAGGGCCGCAGGAGGGTGATCGGCACCCGGCCCTCCCATTGCTGGACGAGTGCGCGCTCGCCGAGCGCCTTGGTGAACGGGTAGGCGTCGGGCCAGCCGAGCGAGAGCGCGCGGGCAGTGCCCGCCTCGACGAGCTGCTCGCTCACCCACTCCTCGCGCACCTTCTCGGCCTTGGCCGCGATCAGGTGGTCGCCGGCCGCCCCGATCTCGGTCCGCGCCGTCTTGGTGAACTCCCTCAATTTGTCCGGCCTGCGTGACTCGGACTGCAGGTCGTCACGCAGACGCCGAGCCGACGCGACCTCGTCCTCCCAGCGGACGTCGAGGGTGAAAGGGTTCTCCGTGAGGAGCTCCTCCTTGGCCTCACCCTGGTGCGTGCTGGCCACGTAGGCGGTCGAGACGGCGATCATGTGGGCGCTGGATCCGACCTCCGCGATGGCGGCCGCGACGCGCGAGGGGCCCAGGAGGTTGATCTCGACGGCCTGGGTGAGCGGGGCGTCGAAGGACACGGTGGCCGCCGAATGGACGACGACGTCGGCACCGGCCAGCGCGGCGCGCCCGGCGTCGTCCAGGCCGAGCCCGTCGCGCCCGACGTCGCCCGGGACGGCCTGCACCCGGCGGGCCACCTCGTCGGCGAATCGATCACCCAGCTCGGCGCGCAGGCGGTCGAAGCAGTCGTTCTTGATCACCTCGCGGGCCAGCCGCGCCGAGGCGTCGGCCCTGCGCCCGGGCCGGACGAGGACGGTGATCTCGGCCTCGGGGATGCAGCGCAGGATGCGCTCGACGAGGGCCGTGCCGAGGAAGCCCGTCGCACCGGTGACGAAGAAGCGCTTCCCACGGAGATCCCGCTCAATGGGCACCGGAAATGTCTACCACTGGAGCCCGATTCTGTCTACCATTTGGTAAGTGCCCAGCTCCTCGACCAGCGATCGCATCCTGGACGCCGCCCTGGCCTCGTTCGCCACTAGGGGCTACGAGGCCACGTCGCTCGACGTTTTGGCCAAGGGACTGGAGCTCACCAAGCAGTCCATCCTGTACTGGTTCCCGTCCAAGGAGGCCCTGCTGGAGGCGGTGATCGCGCGGAGCGCCGAGGATCTCTCCCACGCACTCGAGTCGGCGCTGCAGGGCGCGGGCGAGAGCTGGGAGCGCATCGAGGCAGTGGTGCGCTCGGTGTTCCGCCTGGCCGCCCGCCAGCCCGAGCTGCTCGGGCTGCTGCGCGAGATGGGGCGTCTCGGCCCGCCGGCGGCGACGCAGATGACGCTCGCGCTCGAGCCGCTCGTCCAGCGGGCATCAGCCTTCCTGGCGGCCGAGATGGACGCGGGGACGATGCGCCGGCACGACCCTCGACTCCTGCTGCTCGCCATCTACTCCACCGTGATCGGGATGGTCACCGAGGTCGAGGTCATGCGGGCGCTGGGGGAGGAGCCGACGGCCCGCTCGCTCGTGCGCCGCCGGGCGGACGTCCTGCAGCTCCTGCGCTCGGCGCTCCTCGTCGAGCCGGCCGGCTGACGCTCGATCCGGCTGACCGCGTCGCGGCACACACGCGCCTACTCGGTCGGCTTGGGGATCTTCTTCCGCGGGGGCGCCTTGGGCGTGTAGCGCTTGCTGGCGGTGGGCGGCTTGCGGTCTCCCGTCTGGGTCGTCTTCTTTCCGGCTGTCTTGGCCGGCTGTTTGCGGTCGCGGCCCTTGGGGCGCTCTCGGGCCTGGGCGGCGATGGCCTTCGAACTGGTGGTCCCGTACTTGTTGATCCGCCAGGCGCGCAGCATCAGCCAGCCACCGAGGAAGATGAAGACGAAACCGACCAGGCCGATGAAGAGGGTGAAGCCGAATCCGATCAGGAACAGGTCGAAGGCAACGAACGTGCGTCTCCGCCGCCACAGGGCCAGGAAGCCGATGACGCACAGGATGAGGATCGCGGCGCCGAGGAGCTTGGCGTCGGGGGCGACGGCAATCGTGTTCTTCCCCCGCTTGGTGATCTTGTTCGTCGCCACGATGTAGGCGGGAATGGCGATGCCGGAGACGGTCGCCAGAAGCAGTGCGCCCAGGACCCACTTCCGCTCCTGCGGGTCGAGGGAGACCATGACGGCCTTGCGCTCCTCGGGGGGCAGGACTTCGCCGGGGCTGGCCTTTGCGGCGGACCCACCGCCCTGGGAGGTGCGCGGGCGGGAGAACGCGCCGAGGAGCCGTGCGCTCCAGGTCTGGGGCCTGCTGCTGCCGTTGCCGGCGGGAGACGTCATGTCGGATTCAGGGTACCGGCGCCCCGGGGGACCCCCCAACTCACCCGAGCAGCGCAGGTGGGCGACGTGACCCAGGCTACGGTTGTGCTCCGATAAACCCGATCGGGCGCTTAGCTCAGCTGGTTAGAGCGCAGCCTTCACACGGCTGAGGTCGTGGGTTCGAGTCCCGCAGCGCCCACTCTGTTCGTCCTGGTCAGCGGCTTGCGCGTCGCTGACACTGTCGTCATGGTCCTCCGGCGTGCGCGCTACGTGCGCGAACGAAATCGTGGTTTCGCTGTGAAATTCCGGTTCATGCTTGACAGCGTGGCTCCGGTACCTGCCTGACACTTCCAGACGCGGTTCCGGTACCTGGGCGACACTGGCTCCGGTACCTGCTTGACACTTCGTGCCTGTGAGGGTCCACCACGTGGCCGTTGCCACCTTCTTCGCTGTTGACGCAGTCGTCGACAGATCCGAAGGAGGCCGTCCGTGTTGGTGGAGCTCAAGCTGGTGGAACAGCGCTATCGGGCGGTGATCGACGTCCTCGACGGGATGAGCGTGACCGACGTGGCCCGCCGGAACGGAGTCAGTCGCCAGAGTGTCCACGCGTGGCTGCGCCGCTATGCCGACGGGGGCATGGCCGCGCTGGCCGACAAGAGCTCGAAGCCCGAGAGCTGTCCGCACCAGATGGCGCCGGTCATCGAAGCCCGGGTGGTCGAGCTGCGTCGGGCCCATCCGAGATGGGGACCCAGATCGATCCGCACGCACCTCGCCCAAGAAGGGTTCACCCCGGTCCCTGGTCGCTCGTCGATCTATCGCACCTTGGTGCGCCATCACCTCCTCGAGCCGACCCCGCGCAAGCGCTCGCGCTCGGACTACAAGCGCTGGGAGCGCTCTCGTTCCATGGAGCTGTGGCAGATGGACGTCGTCGGACGCTTCCATCTCGCGGATGGCACCGAGGTCAAGGTCATCACCGGCGTCGACGACCATTCACGGTTCTGCGTCTGCGCCCGGGTGGTGCCTCGGGCGACGGCGAAGCCGGTGTGCGAAGCCCTGCAGTGGGCTCTGCGCACCCACGGGGTGCCCGACCAGATCCTGACGGACAACGGCAAGGTCTTCACCAACCGTTTCGGCCAGGGGCCAGGGCCCGTGCTCTTCGACCGCATCTGCGCCAACAACGGAATCCGGCACATCCTCACGGCTCCGTACTCACCGACGACGACGGGAAAGGTGGAGCGCTTCCACAAGACCATGCGCTCGGACTTCTTGGTCGATCACGACCGGGTACACGCCACCGTCGAGGATCTCCAGCGCGCCCTCGACGAATGGGTCGACGAGTACAACACGACGCGCCCGCACCAGTCGCTGGGCGACCGCCCGCCCATGGAGCGCTTCGCCTTGGCCCCAACGCATCGGCCGGCCGATCTCGAGATGCCCGAGATACGCGATGAGGTGGCGCACTCGCAGCGGCCGCCCGGCGTCAACCGTTGGGTCGACCAACGCGGCTCGATCGGGCTCGGAGGCCTGCGCTATCGGGTCGGCCCAACCTTCGCCGGCGAGAGCGTCGAGGTGGTGGTGCGCGCGGGTCTCGTCGAGATCCTCCACGCCGGGGTCCTCGTCGCCACCCACGCCGAGCGGCGCCGGGCTGCCAAAGGGTCGGCTCCGCAGCGAGCAGCACGTGCGGGACGCTCGCGTCCGCCGACCGCCGGCATGAGCGTCACCCGTCGGGTGGACGGGGGTGGCACGGTCTCCTTCGCCGCCTGCAGCTATCGGGTCGGGCGCAGCTGGGCCCGCCAGTTCGTCGACGTGGCCATCGTGGCCGGCTCGGTCCAGATCTCGTCGAGGGGCAAGGTCATCAGGGTGCACGCCATCCGCCACGACCGATCCAAGGAGCACGGGGCTTTCGCCACCCCCCAGGGCCGGCCCCGTAAGGCCAAGGTCGCCTGATGGGTTCGAGTGTCAAGGAGGTGCCGGAGTCAAAGCGTCAAACGGGTACCGGGACTTGACAAATCGTGGTTTCGCGCACGTTCGTCGTGTGGTCGGCGTCGCGCCCGACCTCAGCCGTTGGTTGCGCGCCCTCCGCCAAGGCGTCCAGCGCGTCGTTCAGGCGTTGCTCGGAGCCCGGCAAGAGGTGCCCGTAACGGTCCAGCGTGAAGCTCACCGACGTGTGCCCGGCCCGTGCGGCCACCTCCTTGGGGTTGGCGCCGGCGGCCATCCACAGCGCCACGGCGGTGTGCCGCAGATCGTGGGGACGGAGATGCGCCAGACCGGCGTCGCGCACGGCCGGGGCCCAGAAGCGCTGCCGCCACACGTTGAGCTGCACCGGTCCTCCCTCCGGTGCGGTGAAGACGAGGTCGTCGGGCTGGCGGTCGTAGGTGCGCAGGTGCTCGGCCAGCGGGTCGGCGGCGACGCGGGGGAGCGGGACGGTACGGCGGCCGGCCCGGGTCTTAGGCGGCCCGAAGTAGGGGTGGCCGCCGACGTCGACCACCGTCTCGGCGATGGTGACGGTCCGTCGCAGGGGATCGACCCGCTTGGCCCGCAGCCCGAACAGCTCGCCCGCCCGCAGGCCGCCATAGGCGGCGAGGAGCACGGCAGCGCGGTAGCGCGGGTCCATGGCGGCGGCCAGCGCCATGACCTCGCTCGGATCGAGGAAGCGCATCTCCACCCGCTCGATACGGGGTAGCCGCACACCGTCGCAAGGCGACTTCGGCAGATAGCCGGCCTGTACGGCGGCCCGCATGATCTTGCTGAGCAGCTGTGCCGCCTTGGTCGTCGTTGAGGGGGCGAGCCCCGACGCACTGAGGTCTGACACCCAGGCCCGCACCATCATGTGGTCGATCTCGCCCAGCTCGAGCGGTCCGAAGCGGGGCAGGACGTAGCGCTCCAGGTAGCCGACGTCGCGCGCCTTGGTCGACGGCCGCAGGTCGACGATGGTCGACTTCCACTCCTCGGCCCATTCGGCGAATCCGACGTGCCCGCCCCAGGGGTCGATCCAGCTGCCCCGCCGGATCTGCGTCTCCATCGCCGCCAGGTAGGCGTTGGCGTCGGCCTTGGTGAGCAGCGTCACCTCGGCCACGTGCCGGCGGCCCACGTGCCAGTAGCTGGCCTGCCACCGCCCCGAAGGGAGCCTGCGAACCGATCCGAACTGTCGTCGTTTCATGGCCGTCTAACCCCGCTCCCCATCGCTCCATATCCTGCTCCGTCCGGCTGTACCACTCCTCGTTGCCGAGCCGGCGCTCCTCGATGCGCTGCCGCTGCTGGCACCCGGCCCAGAGCTCCTCTCCCCGGCTGGTCCAGCCGACCCCGACGGCACGCAGACGCCGCTCGGGAGAACGGTCGGCCGTCTCTCCGGCGTCACCACCCCGCCGCATTGCCTCCCGCCAGGCCGCCCGGGCAGCCTTGAGGGCGCTGAAGCTCGTGGAGTAGCGCTGCGACTTGGACAGGAAGTGGCCGCCGTAGCCCAGCCCGTGGGCGTGGCGGCGCAAGCGGTAGGACTCGAACGCAGGGTCGGCACCGAGGGCCCAGGCGGTCTCGGCCATCCGGCGCAGATGCGGCGGGAGAGATCGGCGGGCCAGGTCCTCTTCCGAGCGGATCGGCGCGTCGAGGGCGCCGCCGCCGTCAGAGCTCTTGGTGGCGTACTTGGCCACATAGCCAGCCACCTGCTGGGCCCGGGGACCGGCAGAGCGGTCGAGAACCTGGACGTCGACCTGGCTGCCCCAGCGAGCGACACCAAGCGCGTGGGCGACCGTGACGGCTCGGCTGGCGGACAACGCGGCTCGGGCCAAGTCGTCGGCCGTGAGCGGCGGCGGCTTCCCGTCGACGCCGTCCGCCCGGATGACGGCGTGCAGGTGCACGACGCCGCGGCGCTGGAACTCGGCCACCCGGCAGAAGGACAACCGGACGCACCCCTTCGTTTCCCGCTGGGTCCACCCGAGAGTGCCAGCCAGGTGGCGCAACACGTAGATGGTCGTTCGCCGCCACAGCTCGGGGGTGCAGGCGTTCTGTAGCACGGCGCCCTCGAAGTCGTAGCAGTCCTCGCAGAGTGGAGCCCCGACCATGCGGTCGCGGTCATCGTGATGCTCCGAACACACCAACTTGTGGCCGTGCACGCACCTGGCCGACGGGGAGCCGGGATGGCACGGCCCACCGTGTCCGGTCGAGTGGACGGGACCGAAGCTGGGGGCGGTAAGGGTCAACAGGACGGCGGGCCGATCGGTGACGGACTCATCGACCCCCTTGCCGCCGATCAAGCCGGACCGGACCAGGTGGCGGGCGTCCCCTCGGTAGAGGGCGGCGCACGACGGGCAGCGGGTCTCCCGCCGGGTTCCGCAGGCCTTGAGAAACACGCCGTCGGGAAGTCGACCGGTCGAGAAGATCCGTACCCGCTCGCCACCCGTTCGCGTGATGACTGCGCCCCGCAGGCGAATGGGATGGCGGCACCAGCCACAGCCCTCTCCTTGGGTCGTGAAGTCGTCGAATTGCCGGGCTCGGAGCCGGCGACCCACTGCCCTGACCATCTCCCAATCGTCGGCGGTCAAGTCGGGTGGTTCCATGCCGGCCAGGGTGGATCCCCGGTGTGACAGCTGCGGATCTTCGATCGAGCTCTAAATCGTACGTAGCGCGCACCAGCGCGTACCAACGGATACCAGCGCGTACCAACGGACACCAGCGGACAGTCAGAACTTTTCCAAGGAAATCTTCGAGGCGTGCTCATCTCGCCGCCATCGGTTCAGCGACTTCGCGAGGCCACACCGACCGTGGTGACGAGCTCGAGGCGCACCACGACCCGGCCAACTGCAGATCGGACGAGTTGTGAGGAGTTGCTCTACCCAATCAAGAAGTCGTTCGGACGGGATGGATCACCTTCTCAGCCTCACGACCAGCCACTCGGTGCTCCTGCCGGCGCCGGCGCCGGCTCGTCGCCTGCGCCGGCCCCGGCCGATCCCGACGGAGATCTGCGACCGGCAGTCGACCGTTCGCCGGCGAGGGCACTTGTCGCCAGGTGTTCCCCGCTCCCCGCTCCCGCTCCCCGCTCCCCCTCCCCGCTCTTCCCTATCCGCCGCCCGGGTTCGACCGGACCTCAGCTGGCGTTAGCGACCTCGGTTCGGGGCCCAGGGATGGCATCCAGGCCGGCCGCCCGGCGGCCAGCCAACTCCAGTACGGCGGGCAGTCCCGCCAGCGAGGAGGTGTAAATCCTCCCTGAGCTTTGATCGTTGAAGTTCAGTAGCCAATGCCCAGGGCGTCTCGGTGACGAGGGGTCTGAAGGGGGCGGAGGCGAAGCCACAGGCTTGAACGAGTAGTGAACCGGTGCAAGGCCGGCGGGGTGTGGCGACCTGCCTGGATACAGGGAAGCCGATGACCCTTCGTCGTCAAGGAACGATCGTGGACGAAGGGGCCTCCGCAGGTGATTCCGGCGAGCCGTGGCGAAAACGCTGACGGGGTAATCCCGCGAGACCTCGTAGGGTCCCGTGCAGTTCCCGCATACGACGTCGTGCCTGCACAACAGGTGGCCGGTGGTCCAGGTGTGGCCCGGTGGACGGATCGGTGGGGATCGGGTAGGCGACGCTATAACCCTTTGGGAAAGGCAGACCAACGCCCTCCGAGGAGTCAGACGGCTCGTAGTAGTTGAAGGCGGGGTAATGCCCGCTGACCCGCTGCCACTACGTGGGCGGGCGGCCCGGTGTCCGAGAGGGCGCCGGTGTCCGGCGAAGGGGCCGACCGAAACCAAGCCCAGAAGCGAGCACCACGTCACCGAGGACACGAGGACCAGTGCCGGACCGCCGAGCGGAACGATGGTGCTGGCGGCCTCCCGGTGGCACGGGACGAGGGAAAGGGCTGAAAGAGGAAGGAGGACTGGCCCGATGGGTCAGTTGTTGGAGGCCATCGCCGATCCAGCCAACCTCGCACGAGCTTGGGCACGTGTCCGGGCCAATGCGGGAGCGGCGGGAATCGACGGCCAGTCGGTGCATGCCTTCGACGTCGATGCCGAGCACCAGCTCGTGTCGTTGCGTCGGCGGCTGCTCTCGGCCGAGCGCTACGTCCCTCCGCCGGTCAGGCGGGTGGACATCCCCAAGCCCGACGGGCGAACCCGCCCGCTCGGGATCCCCACCGTTGCCGATCGAGTGGTCCAACAGGCCACGCGACAGGTGGTCGAGCCGCTGTTCGAGCAGCATTTCCTGCCGTGCAGCTTCGGCTATCGCCCTGGGCGCAGTGCCCAGGGCGCGGCGTGGTGGGTGCGGGAGGCAATCAACCGAGGTGACCGCTGGGTGGCCGAGTTCGACATCGTGGGCTTCTTCGATCATCTCCAACACGGTCGGCTCCTGCGGGAGGTGGCCAAGGAGGTGGACGACCCCGAGGTGATCGGACTCATTCGCCGCTGGCTGCGAGCGGAGGTGTGCACGGACGAGGGACTGGTTCCGTCGCATTCGGGCACGCCCCAAGGTGGGGTGATCTCACCGCTGCTCGCCAACATTTACCTGCATCGCCTTGATGTCGAGGTGCGATCAGCTGGGTTCCGGCTGATCCGATACGCCGACGACTTCGTGATCCTGGCGGACCGACGCTGGAAGGTCGAAGCCGCAAGCGCTCTGGTGCGCGCCGTTCTGGCCGACATCGGGCTCGAAGTGGCAGAGACCAAGTCCGGCATCGTTCGGGCCAAGGATGGGTTCGAGTTCTTGGGCTTCTCGTTTCGCGGGAGGTTCCTTCGGCCCACTCCACGCGTCCTCGCCAGGTTCAAGGACGGGGTCCGAGCACGGACCCGGCGCCTCGCACCTATCTCCTTGGGAGTGATGGTCGAGGTTCAGCTCAACCCTCTCTTGCGTGGGTGGGGCAACTACTACGCCATGGGCCATGTAGTGGACCTCTTCACGAATCTCGACGGATGGATACGGATGCGGTTGCGGTCGAAGGCACGGCAACGGTTCAAGAGCAAAGGGACTTACGCCGATCATCGCCGGTGGCCGAACTCGTTCTTTGACGAGCTTGGTCTCGTGCGCCTCGAACGCCTGGCACGCACCCATCGTCTTTCGCCCGCTTAAGGGCTACGTCTTGGGTGAGCCGGATGCGGCCCCGCAAGTCCGGTTCTAACGGGGGGCGCCTGGGGGAAACCCCAGGCGCCTACCCACTTTCTGGTCGATGACGGTTCGGTTCTGACGCGGCAGTCAAGGGTCCGCTCCGCCGGCCTTCAGCCGCCCTTGACAGCCGCTTGTTGCCGGGTCGGGCCCCTATTTTTGTGCGTACGGACCAGCTTGTACCCAGTCTCGTGCGGCGCGGGTCGGGCACGCAGTTCCCGCTCCTGGCATTCTCTGGCGATGGGTGCCGGGCTCGCGATCATCGGTGTGTCGCTGTTGCTCGTGGCATCCGTGTCGCGATATCTGTCGGGGACCCCGCTAACCCCGGCGATCCTGGTCGTCGCGATCGGCGTTCTCGTCGGCCCTCTGGCACTCGACGAGCTCGCAGCCCAACCGACCAGCTCGGTTGTTCGAACGCTCGCTGAGGCGACCCTCGCGGTCGTGTTGTTCTCCGATTCGTCCCGCATAGACCTGCGCGCGCTGAAGAGCGAAGCATCGATGCCGGTTCGCTTGCTCGGCGTAGGTCTGATCTTGACGGTCGTCGCCGGCGGGCTTACGGCGGTCGCGCTCTTCAAGTCGTTCTCACTCAACTGACGCCCTCATCCTTGGCGTCGTCCTTGCCCCGACCGACGCCGGACTCGGGAGTGCCGTCGTCACCGATGATCGGCTTCCCCAGATCGTGCGTCAGTCACTCAACGTCGAAAGCGGCCTCAATGACGGCATCTGCGTGCCGTTGCTGCTGATCCTTCTCGCCACCGCAGCCGGCGCTGAGGCCCATCCTCTTACCGTGGTGGCTGAAGAGATCGGGTATGGCGTCCTCTGTGGTGCCGGCGCCGCCCTGCTTTCCGGCGGAATCGTCGTCCTCGCCGGCCGGCGAAATATGATCGACAAGACCTGGCAGCAGATCGTCCCCCTGGCCACGACGATTGCCGCCTACGGAGCAGCCAACGCATTGGGTGGGTCAGGATTCATCGCCGCCTTCGTGGCGGGCGCCTTGTTTGGTCTCCTCGCCAGGAACGAGGTGGCCCAGGCCATGCTCTTCACCGAAGAGACCGGAGCCACGCTCGACAGCGTCACCTTCCTCGTCTTTGGCGCCGTGCTTCTCGGTCCGGAGTTCAAGCACTTGAGTTGGCACATAGTCCTCTATGCGGTGTTGAGTCTCACCGTGGTGCGGATGGTGCCGGTGGCGATCGCGCTCTTCGGCACGCATGCCCGACCGGCAACCGTTGCCTTCATGGGTTGGTTCGGTCCGCGGGGACTCGCCTCGATCGTGTTCGCCGTGATCGTCGAAGACGCCCATCTCCCGCACTCTGCAGAGATCGCCACAGTGACGTATCTCACGGTGGGGCTGTCCGTCCTCGTTCATGGGCTCTCGGCGTCACCGCTGGTGAATCGCTATGTCAGCTGGTTCCAAGCGACCTCGGACAAGAGTCCGCCCGTCATGGAGACGAAACCGACCCACGAATACCGACCCCGGTTGCTGGGTCGACTTTGAGAATCCTCGAAGGTCTGCCAACCCGTAAAGGCAGGTGGACGCGCCTTCGGGACCGACAGTCAGCCACATGGACTGGCAGAAGCGTCGTCTGGCCGTGGATCCTCACCGGCCTGGGCCTAGTTGCCGCCGGATCCCTCCGGGGCGCCGGGTCCTGGAGACGCGCAACCGCCACAGCCGGTGTAAGTGAATGGGACGGCGGCTTCAACCATCGTTCGAGCCATGCCGAAGCAACGAATGACACGGCCACGGCCAAGATCACCACTGAGATCACTTGGAAGGCGTCGGATTGTATGAAGACCAGCGTCAGAAGCACCGACGACAACGGAAGACCACCGATCGCCACCGACGTCATCGCCCCGATTCCCATCGCCACCGAGTCCACCAGAGGCAGACCGGGAAGATGGGAGAAGGCGATCCCGACTGCGGCACCGATGAACATGCCGGGGAAGACGGGGCCGCCTCTGAACCCCGCCAGTGATGCGCTGTAGGCGAGCCCTTTGCAGACGATGAGCAGCATGATGGCCCCCAGCGACCAGGTCGCTGCGTTGTCGATGAGCGGAGACAGACCCGATTGACCGGAGAAGAGGACGAAATGCGAACTCTTTCCGGTCTCCTCGGCGAAGAACACTGCCAGACCGCCGATGACGAGCCCGAGGACCGGCGTCACGAGCACCTTGTGGCGTGCAACGAGGGGCTGTATCTGGAAGGCCCCACGTCGGATGGCGGTGCCGACGACCGCCGCCACGAGACCGATGACGATGCTCCACGCGAACGTGCTCCCCGTTGGAAAACCGACCTTGGGGAGGTTCTGCACGCCGAACGACGTGACGCCCGTGCTCGTAAAGTCACTGAGGGCGACGAAGACGAGGGCACCGACACCCGATGCCACGAGCCCCGGCAGCAGGATCACGCTGATGAGACCGCCACCGATCCCGGCCGCCTCCAATAACAAGAAGGCACCGACCAGCGGTGATCCGAGCAGGCTCGAGATGGCCGCAAAGCTTCCGGCCGCCCCGATGACTGCAACCGCTTGCTTCGGTGCGTCCTTCTTGATGAGGTGCACGATCAGCACGGCGAGGACCATGCCGATCACGACCAACGGCATCTCCGGGCCCAGCACCCCACCCAAGATGAGCGTTGCCAGCGACGCAATGAAGACGCTGGGCAGATCCTTCGGCCCGAAGCTTCCCCCCATCGCGAATCCCTCGGCGGGATTGTGGCCTCCGGTCCCCGGCAGGTAGCGCAAGGTCAGGCCGACGATCAACCCACACAGCGCCAGTATGGGAAGCGGCCACCACACGGGCGCACCGTGAAAGCCGAGTTCATTGGGGAGCGTGTTGAAGAAGTAGTTCTGGCCCTTGTCGATCAGCTTCAAGTAGTAGTAGGCGACAATCGCCACCGGGATCCCCACCAGCGCGCCCATGACCAGGAGCGCGACGTATTGTTTGCTCTTGACGAGTTCCAAGGGCGAGGGAGGACTCGGTGTGGCCGGCGCGGCTTCGTCAGGCACTCTCGAGTTCTCCGATCCTGGCGGGGTCATCGTGCGCCAGCGAGCTGATCCACACGTTTATCACGGACTGGTCCAGCACCATGAGGAACTGTGTCGACGCCAAGAGCGAGGATTGCAATCCCGCCCTTGCTCACTTTGATGTCAGCCTTCCTTGGTCCCTCGGCGGCGGGCATGACAAGGACCGGGGGCACCAAGATAGGGGTTCATCGTCCATCCGTCGTGTGCTGAGAACCTGTTCAGAGTGGCGTTCTTCGGTGGAAGGACTAGACGCCAAGCTCTGCGTGCACCGAGCCGGCGGCGATG
>CAWILW010000003.1:0-523987 GCA_963837125.1 uncultured Acidimicrobiaceae bacterium
GGTGGGCGGCGATCTTCACGATCTTGTGGTCGGCTCCGCAGAGGCGCGGTCCCTCGTCGTGGGGGCCGGATGAGATCCCACAAGAATCCCACGGATTCGGTTTGAGCCGTCAGAAGCCCGTTACATGGTTGGGCGTGGTGAGCGCCCATCAGCCTCTGACCGGTCGGAGGTGCTCGGCATCGTGACGGGTCTCCTCAGGGCTGGCCGCATCTCCCGGGATTGCCCTCGGAATGTCCTGGGCTACCCGAGTCAGGAGATCGGGGACTCATTCACCCGGGGAATCGTCGACGAGCTCACCGCGGACCATCGCTCTGGCTGTCACTTTGCCCTCGCTCGGCCAGTTCGCGGAACTCCTCGGGAACTCGTTCGGCGGCGGAGAGCGCGACAGCGGCGTAGCCGACGGCAGTCCGGCCGAACTTGTCCCGGATTGCGTCGACGGACCGGTCCACTCCCCATCTGGAGGCTTCGACGACGGATCCAGGTCGGGGGCCCGCATTTGGCCGCCAATTCGGGGAAATCGAGAGGTAGCTCGAGCTGTAAGGAATGGTCTGGGCGCAAGTTGGAGACCGAAACGGCGATGAGCGTGATTTCGCGTTCTCGTTCGTTGTCGATGGCTGAGTGGGCCAGCCTTTCGGCCACCTCAGTCAGCGTCAGCGTGGTCGAGATCGCAACGGCCAACGTGACAGACCGGGTCACAGAGCGCAGGTGAGTGAAGCGGACCCGTACGGTCACTGTCCGACCAGCCAGGGTTGCTTTTCGCAAGCGGCCGGCAACTCTGTCAGCTAGATAGCCGAGCGTCTCTCGAATGAGCTCCGGAGTTGCATCTCGCCGTCCGAGGGCGGCCTGGGCACCCATGGACTTCGACCGGGCGGGTGTCTGCACTGCCCGTTCGTCGACGTTGGCCGAGAGGGCGGCCAGTTTTGCCCCGGCTGTCTGGCCGAGCAGGCTGCTCAGGATCGGGCTGCCGGCCCTGGCCAGTTGCCCGATGGTAGAGATCCCGGCCTGCCGGAGGTGCCGTTCTGTCGTGGGTCCGACGCCCCATATCAGCCCGACTGGAAGGGGGTCGAGAAAGTCGCCCTCATGGGCCGGATCCACGGCGACGAGGCCGTCAGGCTTGGCCACCTGTGACGCCACCTTGGCGAGGTGTTTCGTGCGGGCCACCCCAACCGACAAAGGGAGACCGATCTCCTCGCGGACGCGTCGGCGGATGGCTGCCGCGATCTCAGTCGGGGCTCCGAAGAGGTGGACGGCGCCGGCGACATCGAGGAAAGCCTCATCTATCGACACCCGTTCGACTCGAGGGGTGAAGTCATGAAAGACAGACACCACAGCATCGCCGAACTGTTGGTAGCGGCCGAAGTGGCCGCCGACGAAAGGAGATCACGGCAAAGCTGGCGGGCCCGCCACCCGGGCATGCCGCCGCGGACGCCGTAGCTCCTGGCTTCATACGATGCCGCCAGCACGACACTGCCGCCTACGGCGATGGGCCGGTTCCGCAGTGAAGGGTCCAACAGTTGCTCGACCGACGCGTAAAAGGCATCGAGATCGGCATGCAGGATCGTCGCCCGCCTGACTGGCGGAAGTTCCACACATGGCAAGTTAGCCGAACATATGTTCGCTTTCCAGGGGAGATCCTGTCCAACCTGATCGAGGACTCATAGATCTCGTGCCCTGTTTCGCACCTCGTAGATCTCAGCCTCTCCACCTTCATTGCGATCAAACGGGGAGGTCTGCCCTGACCGCATGCGGGCCCAAACTGGTGGCCTGCCCATTGTGTCGACGTCCCCTTCGCCTTCGACAACCTGGACGCGCCGGGGGTAGAGGTCGCCTTGGGGCCTGATCCACCCAGGCACTGGCGGACCACATGCATCGGGCGTGGGTCGATTTCGTCACCGAGGGCGATCCGGGGTGGCCCGCCCTCCGGCTCGACACACGGCCGGCAATGGTTTTCGACGGCGAGAGCGCAGTGGTGAAAGACCCTTGCGCCTTCCACGCTCCCTGTGGAGAGCCCGTAGTCGCTAGGGATCAAAGATACCTCCGGGGCGCGAACGATAGCCCGAAGGTCAGTGGGATCCCATACGAATCCCAGCAAAATGCGATCCTCGATTTCACGACAGTCCGCTGCCGGAGTGCCGATCAGCGGCTCCCGATACCCTCCATGTCGATGAGTGACGCGGACAGCTCAATCCCGACCCTCGATGCCGCCGAGCTCGCCTTCCTCGAGCCGTTGGGTACGCGCCAAGAGGTCGACGCCGGCCACTACCTCTTCCGGGCTGGGGATGCGGCGTACGACTTCTATGTCGTCCTCTCGGGGCGGGTGGAGATCCTGCTCGACACCGACGGCGAAGAACGCGTCATCGTTACCCATGGTCCTGGGCGGTTTCTTGGCGAGCTGAACCTGTTGACCGGACTCCGGGCGTTCCTGAGCGCGCGGATGGCCGAGACGGGCGAGGTGCTGGCGGTGCCGGTCGAGACCCTCCGCCGGATCATTGCCACCGAGCCCCAGCTGAGCGACAAGATCCTGGCCACCTTCATGGCCCGGCGAGCCGACCTCATCACCGGTGCGGCGGAGGCGACGCGGGTGATCGGTTCGCGGTATTCGCCCGAGACCCTCCAGATCCGGGAGTTCCTGGCGAGAACGCGTCTGCCCTACCAGTGGCTCGACCCAGACACCGATCCGCAGGTGGAATCACTACTCGAGCAATTCCAGATCGAGCCGACCGACATGCCGGTCGTGATCACCTCCGGTGAAGTCCTGCGCCACACCACTCCAGGGGCACTCTCCGAGTACCTCGGGCTGACCGTGGCCAACGTGCCGGAGGGGTGCGTGGATCTCGTGATCGTGGGAGGGGGGCCGGCCGGCCTCGCTGCTGCGGTCTACGGAGCATCGGAAGGATTGCGCACCATCGGGGTCGACATGATCGCTCCTGGTGGTCAGGCAGGGACGAGCTCACGCATCGAGAACTACTTCGGTTTCCCCACGGGCATCTCGGGAAGCGATCTCACACAGCGTGGGCTCGTCCAGGCCGAGAAGTTCGGTGCCTTCCTGACAGCCCCCTGCGAGGTCGTGGCCCTGCGGGAGCAAGCGGGCCATCTCGTGACCGAGCTGTCCGACGGCACCGAGCTTGCGGCCCGCGCCGTCATCGCGGCCACCGGTGCGCACTACAGGCGGCTGGAGGTGGACCGGCTCTCCGATTTCGAGTCCAGCGGTGTGTACTACGCCGCCACGGACCTCGAGGCGCGCCAGTGTTCAGGCGACCCCGTCATCGTCGTCGGTGGCGGGAACTCGGCCGGACAGGCGGCGGTGTTCCTGGCAGAACAAGGGAGCCAGGTGACGGTGGTGATCAGGGGCCTGGACCTGAACGCGGGGATGTCTCGCTACCTCGTCGACCGGCTCGAGAGCCACCCGCGCATCGAGGTGACGACCCAGACCGAGGTCGTCGGTTTGGAGGGGGAGGAGTCCCTCCGTGCCGTGCGCCTGGCCGGTCCGAGCCGGGAGAGAACCGTGCTGGTCACCGGGCTGTTCTCCTTCATCGGCGCAGAGCCCGCTTCCGGCTGGCTCTCCGGATGTGCCGCCCTCGACGACCGCGGGTTCGTCCTCACCGACCGATCGCTTCTCGAGAGCCACCTCGACGGCCGCTGGAGCGACCTGGGTCGGCGTCCGCTCGCCTTCGAGACCAGCCACCCCGGGCTGTTTGCGGTCGGTGATCTTCGGTCCGGATCCACCAAGCGGGTTGCTGCCGCGGTGGGTGAAGGGTCAGCGGCCGTGAGATCGGTCCACGATTATTTGCGGTTCGTGGGCAGCTGATTCTGCCCAGGCCGCCGAATCCGCAACGGCCTGGCCCGAGGCCCATATCGAGACCTGGCCTAGTGTTGCGGCATGCCCGGTTCCGATCCAGCGGACACTATCTACGACCCCGAAGCCGTCCGCGCCAAGTACCTCCTTGAGCGCGACAAGCGACTCGTACCCGGCCGTGCGGACATTCGGGACCTGCGAACGGACGAACACTTCGCCCGCTACCGTGACGACCCGTTCACGCCGTACATCGAGCGCGAACCGGTCGTTGACGACGTCGATGTCGTGATCGTGGGTGGGGGCATGGCCGGCCTCCTGGCCGGCGCTGAGCTCCGCAAGGCCGGCATTGAGCGGATACGAATCGTCGACCAGGCAGGCGGTGTCGGTGGCACTTGGTACTGGAACCGCTACCCCGGTGTGATGTGCGACGTCGAGTCGTACATCTACCTGCCGATGCTCGAGGAACTCGGCTACGTCCCCACCCGCCGCTACGCCTACGGCGAGGAGATCCTGCGCCACCTCGAGGGGATCGCCGACCGATTCGACCTCGTGGCCGACGGTTTGTTCCACACCGGGGTGACTTCCGCGGAGTGGCACGAGGAGACGGCCCGGTGGCAGATCCACACCGACCGCGGCGGCGACGAGCTGACGTGCCGCTGGTACGTGCTGGCCGTCGGGATCCTCAACCTCATGAAGCTTCCCGCCATCCCCGGCATGGAGGACTTTGCCGGCCGCTCGTTCCACACGGCGCGGTGGGACTACGAGTACACCGGCGGAGGACCGTGGGAGCCACTCACCCGCATGGCGGACAAGACAGTCGCCCTCGTCGGCACCGGGGCGAGCGGTATCCAGTGTGTGCCGCCACTGGCCGCGTCGGCCAAGCACCTCTATGTGTTCCAGCGGACGCCGTCGGCCATCGGCGAGCGGGGCAACCGCCCCACCGAACCGGATTTCTCCCACGGGTTCGTGCCGGGCTGGCAACAGGCCCGAATGGAGAACTTCGAGGCGATCATGTCGGGCCGCTCCGTCAAGGTCGACCAGATCGACGACGGGTGGACGCACGACTACGCCGCGGTGCAGCATCCTCCCCGAGCGCAGGGCATGACGTCGGCCGAGTTCCTGCGGAGCGCAGAGAGAATTGACTACGGGGTGATGGACGCGCACCGGAGACGGATCGAGGAGTTGGTGGCCGACCCTGCGACGGCCGAGATCCTCAAGCCGTACTACCGCTATCTCTGTAAGCGGCCGTGCTTCCACGACGAGTACCTGCTGGCATTCAACAACCCCAACGTCACGCTGGTCGACTGCCCTGCCGGGATCGAACGGATCACCGAGCAGGGCCCGGTCGTCGACGGGAAACAGTTCGACGTCGACTGCATCATTTACGGGACCGGCTTCGAGGCTGAGCTCACTCCACTCTTCCGACGCGCCGGCCACGAGATAGTCGGACGCGGCGGTGTCACGCTGGCGGAGAAATGGGCCGATGGCGCGGCCAGCCTCTTCGGGATAATGACCCGTGGCTTCCCGAACATGTTCGTCATGCCGGCACCGGGGCAGCAGGCGGTGGTAACCGTCAACTACACGCGGCTGGCCGTGTTCGGGGCCAAGATCGTCGGCGGTGCCATCGGGCGGCTCGCACAGCGGGGCGTGGATGTGTTCGACGTGGGTGCAGACGCCGAGGAAGAGTGGACGCAGAAGATCGTCAGCTCCTTCGTCGACCCGAGCGCGGTGATGTCCGCCTGCACGCCCTCGCGCATCAACAACGAGGGTCACCCGGAATTGATGAATCCCCGCAACGGCAACTATGGCGGGGGGAGGGGCGACGTCTTCGGCTATTGCGAGCTGCTCGAACAATGGCTCGAGGACGGCAGGTTCGAAGGCCTGGAGCTCGAGGCCCGATCGCCGGCATCGTGATCCCACGTCAACAGGTCGCCGTCGTCACGGGCGGCGGGGGCGGGATCGGGGCAGCCATCGCGGAGGAGCTCGGCCGTGGTGGCTGGAACGTCGTCACCATGGATCCTCTCGTCACCCTCGACGGCGCCGAGCGGCTCCATGAGCCGGAGGAGACCACAGCCGGTCGCATCGTGGCAGCGGGCGGCTCCGCCCGGGCTTCGTCGGTCTCAGTCACCGACGGCGCCGCAGTGCGCGACCTCTTTCAAGAGTTGGCCGACGAATTCGGCGGGCTCGACGCCGTGGTCAACGTGGCGGGAATCACGCGCCACACCGGCTTCGCCGAGGGCACCGAGGAGGAATGGCTCGCGGTGCTCGGCGTGCACCTCGGGGGCTACTTGAACGTGCTCGGTGCCGCGCTGCCGCTGATGGCGTCCGCCGGGCACGGCGGCATCCTCGGTGTCACCTCGGGGTCGGGGTGGCGAGCCGCCGATGCCGGGGCGTACAGCTGCGCCAAGCGGGCAATCGCCGCCCTGACGTGGGAGCTGGGGAGGCAGGCGCCGCCAGGCGTCACCATCAACGCGATGTCACCCATCGCGGCTACCCGGATGGTCGCCGCTGCCCTCGAGCGCGCTCGCCGGGAGGGCAGGACCGGCGGCGGGGGCGGGTTCTCGCTCGAGTCGGTGCCGCGGCCCGAGGACCTCGGTCCGTTCGGCGCCTATCTCGTCGACGACAGGTTCCGGTGGTGCAGCGGCCGGGTGCTCTTCGCCGGCGGCTCGGAGGTGGCGGTGGTGGAGGAACCCCGCATGCTCGAGGTGGTGCGGAGCGATGGCGTGGTCAGCCTCTCCCGGGTGCTCGGGGCCGTCATCCCCCGCGCATTCGCCGAGTCCGAGGCCAGCCAGGTCAGCGGCGGCGGAGGCAACCCTCGGTTCGGACCGATCTTCGATGAGCCGGGCCTCGCCGAGGCTCCATCGGCGCACGTGCGATCTTGTGCCGTCGTCGCCGACAGTCCACGGTTGGCTGACTCGCTCACCGCCGCCCTGGAGGCCCGGTCCATCGCCTGCCACCGCGCAGAGGTCGCTCACGGCTTCGGCGACGCGGCCAAGGCACTGAGCTCCGTTGTCGATGCCGCCGGGCCGATCGACGCCATCGTCGTCGCGCCCGAGGGTGTTCAACCGACCGCGCCGACGGGCGGGTGGGAGCAAGTGCTCACCGAGCACCGCGGGATCATCGACCGCATCTACACCGACGCCGGATGGGCCCGGGCCGCCGCCGACTACGCCTCGAGCGCCGCCCGCTTGGTCCAGCTCGTGACCCTCACCGACGCCGCCACCACGGGTGGTCGCAGTCGAGCCCAGGCCTCGGCGCAGCTCGCCCGAGCTGCCAAAGGCTCAACAGAAGGGCGTGTCACCGCATTCGCCGCGAGCATCGAGACTGCGGAAGGCGAGGGTGCCCAACCGGTGAGTGAACTCGTCGCCCATTTGCTCGGCCATCCCGAGGCAACGGCTCTCGCCGGCGCGGAGCTGGTGGTCGGCGCCGGTTGGATCGGCCTCCGCAGCCACCCGCGACCAAGCGGCAGCATCACCTATGGCGGTCCCGCCGTCCCTGACTGGCTCGATGGCACGCTCCGGGAGATCGTGACTGGCCATCCCCGCCCCATGGGACAGTGATGACGACCGAGCCAGCACGGATTGTCGATGCTCATGTACACCTCTGGGACCCTGCCCGTACGGATTGGTACCCATACCTGTCGCGCCCGCAGGAGAACGGTGCCGGTGATGCCTCGAGGATGTCCCGCCGATTCGATGCCGACATCTATCAAGCCGAAACGGCCCGATGGAACGTGGAGAAGTTCGTCAACGTTGCTGCCGCGACCGGTCGGCACTCAATCGAGGAGACCATCGAGCTGAATTCCAACGCTGTAGCCGGCGGCGGTCCGCACGCCATCATCGGCGGCCTCCCTCCGACCGATACGGTGGCTGAAGCTGTCGAGCTCATCGAACGGCAGATGGCGGCTTCACGGTTCCGCGGGGTCCGCCCGATGGGGGTCAACGCGGGCCCACTTCCTGACGCCGGAGCGCTCCGTGCCCTGCAGGAGCTGAACCTGGTGTTCGAGCTCATGGCCCATCCCGATCAGCTGCAAGAGGCGGCGGCGCAACTAGCCGGCTTCGATGATCTGATCGTCGTGGTCGAGCACACGGGATGGCCCCGGTCGAATGCCGACGAGGAGCGCGCCCTCTGGCGCGTCGGCATCGCCGCGTTGGCTGCCATCGGCGGCAATGTCATGTGCAAGCTCTCAGGTCTGTCGATGCCGCTGGAGTGCATGCGCGTCGATTCCTTCGCTCCGTGGCTCGAATATGCCATCGAGGTCTTCGGAGTCGACCGGTGCATGTTCGCCAGCAACTTTCCCGTTGATGCGACGTACGGCACCTTCGATGAGCTCTACGCGGTCTTCAGCAGCGTGACGGCCGGACTCGACAGCGAATCCCGCGCCAAACTCTTTGCGGAGAACGCAGAGCGCATCTATCGCTGCTAGGCGGGTCTCCCCGGCTGCGTCGTGAAAGGGGTCCTCACCAAGCTGGCGCACGATCGATGGACGGGCTTCCAACTGGGACGGCGACCAAATTGTCAGAACGGACCTGAGAGTTCGCCCAGCGCTTCGGTGAGACGGAGGTTCTCCGTATAGTCGACCGGGCAGGTGATCACCGACACCGTGTCGGCGGCCAGGGCCTCCTTGAGCATGGGCAGAAGATCACCCGCGGCACCCACCCGGTAGCCCCGGGCCCCGAAGCTCTCGGCGTAGGCCACGAAGTCGGGGTTGGAGAATCCGACCTCTACGTGGTGACCGAGCTCAAGGTCCATCTTCCAGCCAATCAGGCCATAGGCGTCGTCCTCCCAGATCAAGACACTCAAGGGGACGCGCTCTCGGAGAGCCGTCTCCAATTCCTGGGAGTTCATGAGAAACGCCCCGTCCCCGACCGCGGCCAGCACCTTGCAGTCGGGCGCGGCCAGTTTGGCGCCGATGGCGCCGGGCAAGGCGAAGGCCATCGTCGAGAGCCCATTGGAGATCAGGCACGTGTTGGGCTCGTAGGTGGGGTAGAGGCGGGCCATCCACATCTTGACGGCACCGGTGTCGGCGAGGACGATGTCCGAGCGGCCGAGGGCCGCTCGGGTGTCCGCAACAACCCGCTGCGGCTTGAGCGGAAAGCTGTCGTCAGCTGCCCCCTTGGCCAACTCATCGGCCAGGAGCCGGCGGATCTTCTCTCCTCTCGTTCCCTGGGCGAAGCGGCGAGTGGTCGCCGCACCCAGGGCGCCCAGCGTGCTCCCGATGTCGGCCTGGATCCCCACCTCGACGACGTAACGGGCGTCCACCTCTGCGGGCACGCGGCTCAAGTGGACGATTTGCTTGTCCCCGGCGGGGTTGATGCGTACCGGGTCGAACTCCTGGAGTTCGTACCCCACGCTGACGATTACGTCCGCATCGTCGAAACCGAAGTTGACGTAGTCGTGACTCATGAACCCGACGGCACCGAGGGAGTGGGGGTGATCGTCGGGGAACACCCCCTTGCCGTGAAAGGTGGTCGCCACCGGGAGGCTCAGCAGCTCCGAGAAGCGCAGCAGCGCGTCGGCCGCACCCGAACGGGCGGCTCCGTGCCCGGCCAGAATGATCGGTCGCTGGCTGGCGTCGAGCACTGCGGCCGCCCGCGCAATCTGCGAGGGCGAGGGTTCATCGCTGCGGGGCGTATTGACATCGAGCGGCACCAACTCGTCTGGGACGAAGGCGGCCTCGACGTCCTCGGGCACGCCGAGATACACGGATCCAGGCCGCTCGGTCTGGGCGAGCTTGAACGCCTTGCGGACCATCTCGGGGATGGAGCCGGGTGTGAGGATCAGGTCCGCCCACTTGGTGACCGGCGAGAACATGGACACCAGGTCGACGCTCTGGTGGGATTCCTTGTAGATCCGGTTCAGTCCCACCTGAGCCGAGAGGGCCAGCACGGGGGTGCTGTTGGTATAGGCGTCGGCCGTTCCCAGGAGCAGGTTGATGGCGCCCGGACCCAGGGTGGCTGAGCAAACTCCGGCCCTGCCGGTGAGCCGGCCGTGGATCTCGGCCATGAACGACGCCCCTTGCTCGTGGCGGACCAGGACGTAGCGAATGGTGGACCGGGACAGAGCCTCGGTGAGGTAGATGTTCTCTTCCCCGGGGATGCCGAACACACAGGTGACACCCTCGTGCTGAAGGCACTGGACCAGGAGCTCAGCGGCACGCCGTCGTCCTTCAGCCACAGCAGGGAGCGTACAGAACCCGGCGGGTGGGATCGGCCGGTAGAGCGCCCCGAAGCGACGCGCTGAGAGCTGCTCCTGCAGCGCCTCTAGAGGCGAAGTCGGTTCTGGAACTCCAGCCTGTTGAACAGGACGCGGGAATCGAGCGGATGGCCGTTGAGCCACGCGGCTGGGGTTCCCTGTGGGTCCTCTGCTTGGTAGAGCGCCTCTCGTCTCAGCACCCACGGCTCATATCGGGCCTCTCGCACCCCCGAGACGAAGTCCGAACCGGTCAGTCCGACCTGTGCACCGAGACTCAAGAGGTCCTCGGTCGTGAAACCTCCGGTCCCCTCGGGCGGCTGCGCTGCAAAGAGCGCGTGGCGGAGCTCGTCGAACCGACCGGCCTCTGCGGCGAGAGCGAGCGCGTTGTCTGCTCTGACTGACTCCGGGCCCAGGAAGCAGCGCATGCGGTATTCGACGGCGAGTGCGCCATCGTCCAACGCGGCCGTGATGAGAGGTCCGTTGAGCTCTTCGAACTGTCGGCAGTAGGGGCACTGTGGATCCTCGAAGAGGACCATGCCCGTGCTCGCATCGTGGGTGCCAACCAGGACTCCACCCTCAGGGGTGTGACCCGAGGGTGTGACCATTGGTGCGGTCGCACTCATTGCGTCACCTCGTCCGGAGGCCGGAACGGTCAGGTGTGCGCAGGCTGTGCGGTCGGGACCGAGTGGCCGTTGGCCTTGAGGGTCACCTCCACGTTGCCCCGGGTTGCGTTGGAGTACGGGCACACTTCGTGTGCTGCGGCCACGATCGAAATGGCGCGCTCGTCATCAGTGACTCCCGGCAGGGAGACATCGAGCCCCACCGCCACAGTGAAGCCACGATTCTCGGTCGTGATCAGGCTCACCTCTGAGTCGATCGCCACGGCCCCGAGCTCCACTTTCTCTCGACGCCCGATGACTCCGAGCGCCCCCTCGAAGCAGGCGGCGTAGCCGACAGCGAAGAGCTCCTCGGGGTTCGTGCCTCCACCGTCGCCACCCATCTCGACGGGGGTGCGGAGCTGGACATCCAACGCCCCGTCGCCGGTGACGCCGTGCCCCGCCGCTCTGCCGCCCGTGACATGGGCCCGGGCCGTGTACAGCGATTTGGACATCTCGACTCCTCTCATGCGTCCCCTCGTGCGACGCTACCGGCTTGATTGCGATCTGCGTCCGGGTCCGATCCCGTCGGTCGGCACCACATTCGATGTGGGTGGACACAGGATCGTGGCCACGGTGGCTCAGGTTCCGGTTCCGCTTGGTGGCGAACCCGAGCTCACGGCCACGGCGATGTGGTCGCGGACTGGCCCTGGCCTTGGCTGGGATGTCCCTGTCCACGGCGCGCGAAACCGGCGGTGGAGGTCGAGGCCCTCGATCTCGATGGCATGAGCCGGCCACGGCCACGTCGTCGGCCACAGCGAGCTCGCTTCAGCACCGCCGGGCCCCCGTCGGGCGCACGCTGACCCCCATGACCTCCGTCACCATCGCTCGGGTCGGGGAGCGTCCGGGCTGCTCGGAACGGGCGGTGCAGCGCCTCTCTTCTCAGATCACGCCGGTCTTGTCGTCCGAATTCGTCGTGGTGTGCCTGGTCCGCAGGCCGGCGACCACCGTATCGACGACACCCTGCGCGAAGCGGTCGCTCAGGACAAGGTGCGACTGCAGGAGTCGGTGATAGGCGGCCCCGAACACCAGGTCGAACACGATGTCGACGTCTGTATCGGCCGAGATCTCATTGCGCTCGATGGCTCGATCGATGATGGCGAGGCGTTGCGCCCGGACTCGCTCCACGAAGTGTTCACCCCAGATCTCCGCCAACTCGGGGTCACGCTGGACTTCGGCGATCAGGCCCACCAGCGTGCGTCCCATCACCGTTCCTTTCACGGCCCTGATCCACGCGCGCAACGCGGCGAGGAGGTCACCGCGGAGGGATCCGGTGTTGGGAGGCGGTTGCCGGGTCGAGAAGTCGTCCGAGAAGGCCTCGAAGACGAGGGTGCCCTTGGTCGGCCAGCGCCGGTAGATGGTGGCCTTGCTCACCCCGGCTCGTTGCGCCACCTCGTCGATGGTCAGGTCGACGAAGCCGCTCTCTTCGAGAATCTCGTTGGCCGCGTCGATGATGGCCTGGTGGGCGCGCTCGCTGCGGGGTCGGCCCCGCGGGGCAGAGATCGGGACAACAGGATCGGTCATGGGGTTGACATCCTAGCATCATTACAATACGATACGTATCGTTCTTGTATTCGGAGGTATGAGTGTGACCTCAGTTCTTGACCGAAGGGCCGCTTCGAATCGGGTCCGTCGCCATCGGACTCGAGCCGCGGTTCGGGCTTCTGATCAGCGAGATCTATCTGGTCCGCATTCGGTGGCGCATCGACTCATGGCCGATGAACAATGAGCTCACAAGAGGCGCTCGATGCGATGGTCCGGGAAGAGCTGGGTCGGGACCCCTCTACTCTCGGCGGGCTGCCGTACTCCGCCGGTGGGTCCTCGTTCGTACTCTTCTCGTTGGGTGCGATCATCCCCCTCGTTCCGTTCTTCTTTGCCAGCGGCACCACTGCGGTGGTGGCGGCGATCGTCGCCGCGGTGGTGGGCCTGTTCGTGATCGGTGCGCTGATCTCGCTGCTGAGCGGGCGCAGCGCTGTCTTTTCGGGCACTCGTCAGCTCGTCTTCGGGCCTCGCGGCAAGCCGGACCTTCGGACTCGGCCATCTGATCGTTATGGCATCACCTGAGTGTCGGCACTCCAGAAAGGGCGTTGAAACATGAGCACCTTCGCGGCTGAGGTCCGAGAGACCTTGGTACCGGGCCAGGCGGCCCCCTTTGGACCCCTTTCGCCACTCCTCGTCGCGATGACGCTGGTCACGGGTCTCGTCGACGCGTTCAGCTATCTGGCTCTGGGACATGTGTTCGTCGCGAATATGACCGGCAACGTCGTCTTTTTGGGATTCGCCGTCGCGGGCGCGCATGGCTTCTCAATCCCTGCCTCGCTCGTCGCGCTGGTGTCCTTCGTGGTCGGGTCGGTCGTCGGCGGCAGGATCGTCGCGCGATACGGGCATCACCGCGGGCGTCACCTTGCGACCGCATTGGCCGCGGAGTCCGTCTTCTTGGCCACGTCGGTGCTTCTCGCACTCTGGAGCTCCAACTCACCCCAGCACGGCTTCCGGTATGCGCTGATCGTCGTCCTGAGCGTCGCCACCGGCATCCAAAACGCCAGCATTCGCAAGCTGGCCGTGCCCGACCTGACCACGACGGTGCTGACCATGACCGTCACCGGAATTGGCGCGGACAGCGCGCTCGGCGGGGGCAAGGGCTCGAAATCAGGCCGGCGCCTCGTCGCAGTCGCCGCCATGTTCATCGGAGCGCTACTGGGGGCTGTGCTGGTCCTCCACGTTCGAATCGTTGTTCCCCTCGCCGTTGCGTTCGTCGTCATCGTGCTCGTCGCTCTGGCCAGTTACGAGGCGGGCAAGGCGGATCCACCCTGGACCCGGGTCGAGGACTAGATGTGGCCCTCCGCTTGGTCGCGTCAGGCGTCCAGTGAGTACACCAGATTGGCAACCTCTTGGTAGTAGTCGGGCCCGTGCGCTACGTCGTCGGCGTAGCAGACGAACACCAGAGGCAGGTTGTCCGGATCCCGTCCCCGTAGAAGGTCCGATGCGCCATCGGCGATCTGGTGACGCGAGGTGAAGAGCTCACGGCCTCGCAGTACCGACTCGATCCGATCCAACTCGTCGAGCGATCCGACGTTGAAGGTGATCGACCGTAGCCCCAGCGACTGCTGGCCATGGCGAGTCTGATAAATGCCCCGCGTCTCACGCAGGATCAGCAGGATGGACGTCGGCGATAGCTGACCGAGCACCGCGACGGCATCCAAACGAGCGATTTCATCGAAAGGACCGAGCTCTCGGTAGAAGGCGACGGACCGATCCAGGTCGGCTACGGCAACCAGCGTTGAACGAATGGCCCACGGCTTTGCGGCGTGGTCAGTGGGCATGGTGTTTCCTCCGGGGGTCTTGGGATTCTTCTCCAGCGGGAGATACAGCCTGTGGTTCTCAGGGTATTCGCCATCCCGAGACGAAGAGCCGGCGAACGGACCTGTGCGTTTCCCTACTTCGGAGGCAGCGTGGGATCCGGCCCCGTTAGGGTCGGGCGATGACGCGCGAAGTGGTGACGGGGTACTGCTGGCCGCAATCAGTGCGCCCTGGCCAGCAGGTCGGTCTGCACATGTCCTCGTCCGCTGGCAGGCCGGTGCGTGTCGAGGTGGCGCGGGTCGGCGGGCGACGGGAGGTCGTGTTCAGTTCTGACGCGGTCGTCTCCGGCGAGCACGAGACGCCCAGGGATGCCTCGTCGAACGGGTGCGGTTGGCCCGTCGCTCTCTCGCTGGATGTCGACCCGACGTGGCGGTCGGGCTACTACGAGGTCGTCATGGAGATCGACGTCGGCGGGAAGGTGCGGCGCGACTACGCGTTCTTCGTGGTGCGTCCCTCGTCCGGAACGCGCATCGTGGTCGCGCTGGCGACCAATACCTGGCACGCCTACAACGACTTCGGTGGGACGAACCTCTACACCGGCGGGACCCACGTTGCCATGCAGCGGCCGATGGCGGCCGGCTACCTGTACAAGCCGCCCGGCAAGGGCCGGCGCGTGACGGGCACCGGCGCGCCCGACCCGCAGAACGCCGCCCACGTCGGCTACATCCAGATCAACCACCTCTCTGGCTATGCCGGTTCCGCCGGCTGGCCCGACTGGGAGCTGCCGTTCCTGGAGTGGGCCGAACGCGAGGGGTTCGAGATCGGCGTGTGCACCAATGCAGACCTCGAAGAGCACCCCGAGGTGTTGGACGACGCCAGCCTCTATCTCTCCGTCGGTCATGACGAGTACTGGTCGCGCGGCATGCGCGACACGGTCGAAGGCTTCATCGCGAACGGCGGCAATGCGGCGTTCTTCTCGGGGAACACGTCGCTGTGGCAGGTTCGCATCGAGGGTGATCACGACGTGATGGTGGGGTACAAGGCCTACTTCAAGAACGACCCGCTGATGGGAACCGACAGGGAAACGGAGGTGACCACGTTCTGGTCCGACGTGGTGGTCGGTCGTCCCGAGAACCACATGACTGGCGTCTCGTTCACCCGCGGCGGCTACCACCGCATCGGCCGCAACGTGACCGCGGGCCTCGGTGGTTACACCGTGCACCGCGCCGGTCACTGGATCTTCGACGGCACCGGGCTCGGCTACGGCGACGTGCTTGGTGCAGCCGCCACCGTCGTCGGCTACGAGTGCGACGGGTGCGTGTTCACATACCGCGACGGGCTGCCGTACCCGACCGGCGAGGACGGCACGCCGTCGACCTTTCAGATCCTGGGCACGTGCCCGACGCAGCACTTCACGCGGGAGACCGCACCCCGCCCGCCCAAGCCGGGCGAGCCGAGCGAGCTGGAGTACATCGCGTCCCGCGTGTTCGGGACCCGCGAGCCCGAGGCAATGGAACGAATCCGGCACGGCCACGCGGTGCTGGGTGCGTATACGAACGAGGCGGGCGCGACCGTCATCACGTCGGGGTCGACCGACTGGGCGCACGGGCTGGCCGGGCGAGACCCGCAGATCGAGCAGATCACCCGGAATGTGTTGACGCGGTTGGGGTAGGCACCCGGGGACGGCCGTGGAACTTTCCTCGGAACGTCCTCGATGCCAGCGGTGCATGTCGCAATTGGCAGTGCGTCCCGACGGCACCCCCGATGACGTGCATAGTTGTGGAATGGTCGACAGCCTTGGAGCCACGCCTGCCCCGGTTGGGTCAGCACGCGACCCGGCGTTCCTTCGCTCCGCTCGACCAATCCTGGAGCGCTACGCGGGCTACTTCCGCCCCGAGGTGAGGGGATTCGAGCGCCTGCCCCAACGCGGGCCCTTCCTCGTGGTCGGGAACCATTCCGGTGGTCAGACACCTCCGGATCTCCCCGTCCTGCTGACTGCATGGTGGCGTGAGCGGGGAGAAGACGAGCCCGTGTACGCGCTTTTCCATTCGTTCCTCCTGGGGCTTCCCGGGGTGGGTCCCGTCCTGAAGCGGGCCGGTGCCGTGGAGGCGGGGCCAACGGAGGCAGAGGCGATTCTTCGCAGCGGAGGGATCCTGATCGACTACCCGGGTGGTGATTCCGAGGTCTTCCGCCCCTGGTGGGAGCGAAACCGGATTGAGTTCGGCGGTCGCGTCGGCTTCATCCGTCTCGCATTGCGAACACAGGTTCCGGTGGTCCCCTCGGTCTCCGTCGGCGCCCACGAGGCACTCGTCGTCCTCGCCCGCGGGGAGCGCGTGGCAAAGTTGCTGAGGCTCGACCGCATGTTCCGCATCAAGGTGATGCCCTTGGTGTTGGGTCCGCCCTTTGGCGTCGTCCCAGGCGGCATTCCGACATGGCCTCTTCCAGCCAAGATCACCGTGGACCTAGGACCTCCGATCGACTGGTCGTCTCGGTACCCGCCTGATGCGGCAGAGGACGAAGAGATCGTTCATCGTTGCTACCAGGAGCTCACGGAAACGATGCAGACGACGCTCGATCGATTGGCAGCTGAACGCCGTTTCCCGATCCTCGGTTAGTCGGTCTGCTCAGCTTCGGCGTGGTCCCTCGAGGCCGCTTTGGCGACCGCTTGGGCCCAGGGATAATCCGGCTTCCCGCTGGGTGAACGGACGATGTCATCGACGACGATGACCTCGCGGGGCACCTTGAAGCCGCTCACCCGGGCGCGAACGCGTTGCTTTAGGGCCTCCGGATCAATCTCGTGCCCGGTCTGGGCCAGCACCAGGGCGACGACCCGTTCCCCAAAGCGAGGATCGGGTGCACCGACAACCACGGCATCGCGGACCTCCGGTTCGTCTTTGAGCGCGGCCTCCACCTCATCGGGGAAAACCTTCTCCCCCCCGGTGTTGATGCACAGCGAACCGCGTCCGAGGACGACGATGCTCCCGTCTGCGCTCACGGTCGCCTGGTCGCCGGGCAGGGCCCAGCGTCGGCCGCGTGCCTCAACGAAGGTCGCTGCGGACGCAGGGGGGTCGCCCAGGTAGCCGATGGGGACGTGGCCGGCCCTGGCGAGGTGTCCGATCACTCCCGAGCCGGGTAGGACGGGCTGGAGGTCGGCATCGAGCACGTCGGTCCGTTCGTCAACACGCAGGCGTGGCGGACCAAACGGGTCGTCGGGAGGCGCCTCACCGCCGACCTGGCCGGTTTCCGACGACCCGAATCGGTCGGCGACGATCCGCCCGGGGAGGAGCTCGGCCAGCCGGGACTTGGTGGACGGCGAGAGCACCGCGCCGCCCGATCCGACGGCCATGAGCGACGAGAGGTCGTAGCGATCCGGCTTTGCGGCGAGCTCGTCGAGCAGTGGACGGACCATGGCGTCGCCAACCACGGCGATTGCGTTTACCCGCTCCGCTTCCACCAGGCGCCAGACCTCGGCGGCGTCGAAGACGCCACCTCCGATCGTCACGACCGTCCCGCCTCCGAACAGCGTCGAGAAGGCCAACCAGTGCCCGGCGGCGTGCATGAACGGAGGGACGGCGAGCGCCGTGATACCAGGATGCAAGACCCGCGTCGCGAGCTCGCCGGGTGCGGCGATGTGGTCTCCCAGCGACAGCGGGTCGCCGCCGCCCATGGCCGCGAAGAAGATGTCGTCGTGCCGCCACAGCACGCCCTTGGGCATGCCGGTCGTGCCACCGGTGTAGACGCAGTAGAGGTCATCACCGCGGCGCGGGGGAACTCGCGTGCGTCGGGCGCCGATGCGAGGGCACCCTCGTAGTCCTCGCCAGCGGTTGGGCGATCACCGGGCGGCTCACACACCTCGAGAACCGCCCTGGTCTCGGGCATGGCGGAGAGAGCACCGCTCACCGCCGGAGCGAAGCGCCCGTGAAAGACGAGGCCCACCAACGAGGCGTTGCCGTACAGGTACTCCAACTCGCCGGCCAGGTACCGGTAGTTGATGTTGACCGGCACGGCGCGGATCTTGAAGCACGCCAACATGGCCTCGATGTATTCGGTGCCGTTGACCAGCTGCAACCCGACCGTGTCCCGGGGACCGACGCCGGCAACCTCCAGGTGGTGGGCGAGCCGGTTGGCCCGGCGGTCCAATTCCCCGTAGCTGAGCCTCCGGGAGCCCGACACCATTGCGGTCTGATCTCCGACCTCGTCGACCACGCTCTCGAAAAGATCGGCAAGGTTGAACTCCACAGCGCTCCCTGGTCCTCCACCCCGGGCCTTCCGACTCTGCCGTCGACCAGGTTCCAGACCTAGTATTCCAGTTGAGCGCACGCCCTGTCTGGGCGAGGTCGTCACTGTACTGGAGGAGGCCGGATGGGGGAGGGTGCACTTGATCCCGTCGGCTCATGGATGGACTCCGCGAGTGGAGTCGACTCTGTCGAGAGCGCGTCCGAGAGCGCTGAGTCCGGTTTCTCGATTCCGGGGATGGATCAGATCACCGGGTTTCTCCGCGCCGCTGCGGGGTTCGTGAACCGGCGTGCGCTCGCCCGGGCGACCCGCGCCGTGCCCCGGACTCTGCACTACATCGGTGCGGCACTGCTGAGCGGGGAGGTGAGCGACTCGGTGCCGGCGCCCCATCTGTCGCTAGGCCTCGCGGCGCAGGTGGCCATGGACGAGGCGCTGCTGGCCATGGCCATGACGCCCCGTAGGTTCCCGCTCCCAGGGGACTACGCGCGGGTGTCGAGAGAGCTCGCAGAGGCCGAAACCCTGTACGCCCGGGAAGGATGGATCGGGGAGCCCGGCACCTATCACCGCACCCCGCCGCCGCTCTTCGGGTCCGACGTGACCACCAGTACGGGATGGGCCATGGGGCAGGGCTACGAGCGGTGGGACTGGGACAGCGGGTTCACCCCCCATCCCGACGAGCCCGGCGCCGACCGTTGGATGGCGTTCGAACCGAACCGGACCGCCTCGGCTGTCATCGTCCGCCACCCTGAGGGCCCACGACCCTGGGTGATCGCCGTCCACGGCTTCTGCATGGGGTTCCCGTTCATGGACTTTCAGGGGCTCCAGGTGAACCGCCTCCACCACGAGTTGGGAATGAATGTCGCTCTTCCGGCGCTGCCGCTCCATGGGCCGCGCCGGGTCACACTGGTGAGTGGAGAGCCCTTCCTCTCCTTCGAGCTGATGAACGCCGTGCACGGGTTGACGCAGGCGATGTGGGATATCCGCCGCCTCATCACCTACATCCGACAGCAGGGGGCCACGTCGATCAGCCTCTACGGCGTGTCGCTGGGCGCATATGCAGTTTCGCTGCTCGCGGGTCTGGAGCACGACATCGACGGCGTGGTGTCGGGTATCCCGGTGACAGACTTCCCCGGACTGTTCCATCGTCACAGTCCCCACGACATCCGAGCCCGATCGATTGAGCACAAGATCATGGGCGGCCCGGCCGAGAACGTCTACCGCGTGGTGTCTCCGCTGTCCCTCCAGCCCAAGGTGCCCCGGCGGGGCCGGTTCATCTTCGCCGGCTACGGCGACCGCTTGGCCCTTCCGGAGCAGGCCCAACGCCTCTGGGAGCACTGGGATCAGCCCCGCATCTCATGGTATTCGGGCGGCCACGTGGGCTACCTGTGGTCCAAGCGGGCGACCGACTTCGTCGTCAGCTCGTTGCGTCAAATCTCGACCGGCCACCGAGATGAAAGGACGGAGGCTGACTCATGGAGACCATGACGGGGCTGGACGCAAAATTCCTCTATTCGGAGACACCGACCGCCCACATGCACACGGTGAAGGTCGTGGTGGCCGACGTTGCTGCGTTGAAAGGCGAGTTCTCCTACGACGCCCTGATCGAGATCCTCGCGGACCAGCTCGTGCGGCTCCCTCCGTTCCGCCGCCGCGTTGTGCCGGTGCCTTGGGGATTGGGTCACCCCGTCTGGGTGGAGGATCCTGCGTTCGACCTGCATCGTCACGTCAGCCGCCGGATCCTTGCCGGCCCGGCGAGCGACCGGGAGCTCGCTGCCGTGGTGGCCGAGTTCGCAGGCACCCCGCTGGCGCGCGACCGTCCACTCTGGGAGCTGTTGGTCGTCGAGGGGCTTGACGGTGGCCGCATTGCAGTGGTGGCGAAGATCCACCACGCAGTGGCCGACGGGTCCGCTGCGGTTGCACTACTCCAGAATGTGGTGCATGACGCAGGCGGCGAGTCAGCAAGAGGACCCACTGTGGATTCGTGGCACCCAGAGCCGCTCCCAACGCGTGGCGAACTGCTGAGGATGGCCGCGCACGACCATCGCGTCCGGTGGAAGGGCCTGCCGCGGTTCGTGGTGCAATCGGCGCGACAGGGACGAGCATCGGAGGCGCGGCGGCGCAGCTTCGCGGTCAAGCCGCCTCTTCCCCTCCACCACATCCCCAAGACGTCATTCAACGTCTCGCTGACACCCGAGCGGACGTTTGCAATGACCTCGCTCCCACTCGAGGATCTCAAGTCCATCAGACGCAGCGCGGGCACCACCCTCAACGATGTCTACCTGTGCGTGTGCGCGGGGGCGTTGCGCCGCTACCTGTTGGCCCGCGGTGAACTCCCTGCCCGCCCGCTGGTCGCCAGCGTCCCGGTCTCCACCGACCCGAATGTGGCCCGCATGTCGGGCAACCGAGTCGACAACCTCTACGTGAGCATCGGCACCGATATCGCTGACCCAGTCGAGCGCCTCGAACACATTCGGCGAATGACGGCAGCCTCCAAGGAGGTTCGCAGTGTGCTCGGCCACGACCTCTTTGAGCAGCGCGCCGATTTCGTGCCACCACAGATCTTCCATTCGGCCGTGCAGCTCTGGTCCAGGTCCCACCTGGCGGACCGCGTCCACCCACCCCTCAACGTCGTCCTGTCCAACGTTGCCGGACCGCGGGAACGGATCTTCTTCGGGCCCATCGAGATCGAGGCCCTCTACTCGGTGGGCCCTATCCTCGAAGGAATCGGCCTCAACATCACTGCCTGGAGCTACGAGCACACGCTGGCGGTCTCCCTGCTCGGTTGTCCGGTCAGCGTTCCCGACCCCTGGGTGATCGTCGACGCGCTTCACGCTGCACTCGAGGAGCTCGGGGATGCGATCGGCACCGAGGTGCTGGCAGGCCACTGAATCCCGTACGGTTCGGCCGGCGGGCCCTGGCGGGCAGCTCGAATACGTGTACCTCTACTACGTCGGGCGCTATTGACGCTTCCGATGAGCGCTTCTAGGTTGCGGAACAAATATCTGGTTACATAGAGGAAAAGGCGGGCTTCGATGCCGGGGGGTAAACACTTGCGACGAGTCCGAGGCTCCATGCTTGTCGCGGCGGTCTTGGGGCCAGTCCTCGGGGCGCTCAGTCCCGCGCCGCCCGCATCCGGGTCCCCAGCGCCCATCACACTGGCGCTGATCACGTCGCTCACCGGTCCTAGCGCCCCGGAGACCTCTACTGACCCCGCCGGCTTCTTGGCGCGGATTGCCCTTCAGAACGCCGAGGGTGGCGTAAATGGGCACAAGCTCACACCGCTGGTGCTCGACGACCAGACCAACCCATCTCTGGTCGCGACAGCCGTGCAGACTGCGCTGTCCAAAGGGGCATTCGGCATCGTGTCGGCCAGCCCGCTCTTCTTCCTCGCTGCGAAGTATCCCCAGGAGCAAGGTGTGCCAGTGACCGGGTCCTACACCGATGGGCCCGAGTGGGGGGAGCGGCCCTACACGAACATGTTCGCATCGGACCTCGGCAGCGTCGATCCCTCCTATCCCGTCAACACTCTTGAGGGGACGATTCTCAGGCACTACGGGGGCACCGTGGTCGGCTCTTACGGTTACAGCATCTCCCCGACCTCGTCGCGGGAGGCGGGCCTCGACGTGAAGTCGTTCGAACATGCCGGCGGCAAGTTGGGAGTTCTCGACACCTCGTTGCCGTTCGGCACCGTGAACTTCACAAGTGCCGCCCTCGTGGCCAAGCAGCAACGTGTGGATGCGCTGTTCCCAACGATGATCGATGCCTCGAACTTCGCCCTTGCTCGGGCACTCGAGCAGGCAGGCGTCAAGCTCAAGGTAGCCGTCTTCGCCACTGGGTACGACCAGAGCGTCGTTGAATCGCCTGCGTGGAGCAGCCTCCAAGGTGACGAGTTCTTGTCCATCTTTCGTCCCTATTCCGTGCCCGACGCGGGCACAGAGCATATGGCGGCCGCGCTCCAGAAGTACCAACACTTCTCGAAATCGCAGTTCCCGACCCTGTTCCAATATGAGACTTGGACGGGTGCCGATCTGATGATCAGGGGGTTGCAGATGGCCGGCACCACGCCGACTAGAGCGGCTGTGGTCAAGGACCTGCGCAGTATCAGGGCTTACACCGCCAACGGACTTCTGCCCAAGCCAATCAACTATTCGACCGTCTTCGGCCACGACCCGCCCCAACAGTGCGTCTGGGTGCTCCGGGCCGAAAAGAGTGGATTCGTTCCCTCCTCGTCTCAGCCCGTCTGCGGAACGGACATCAAGGGAACGTCGTCCGGCAATTCGTCCTAGGCCTGCATGGAGAAGTATCGGTGCTCGAGAGCGGTCCGCTCGTCGACACCTTTACCACGACCCACGTGCTCTGCTGGTCTTGAGCCCGAGGGCTGAGGTGGCTTGGGTTCGTCAGCCGATGAATGCCGGAAGGGTCTCCCAACCGCGCACCGTCGAGGTGGGGGACAGTCGTGCGCTCGCCAGGTCGACCTCCCACTTCGGGAAGCGCGCCAGTACCTCCTCCAACGCCACGCGACCCTCCAAGCGGGCCAGCGCCGAGCCAAGGCAGAGGTGGATGCCGTTGCCGAAGGTGAGGTGCCGGTCGATCGTGCGATGGATGTCGAAGTGGTCACCGTCGGGATAGCGCCGGTCATCCCGGTTGGCCGACCCCACGAGGAAGAGCATGATGCTCCCGGCGGGCACCGTCTGGCCGTTCACGGCCACCTCGTCCCGGACCACGTACCGGCCGACGTGCGGTGCGGGCGACTCGAAGCGGAGCAGCTCCTCTATGGCATTGGGAATCAGGGAGGGATCCTCCACGAGCTCGGCTCGTTGCTCAGGGTGCTCGGCCAGCACCTTGCCCGTCCAGCCGATCAGGCGAGTCGTGGTCTCGTTGCCGGCGCCGGCAACGACTTCGATGTACGTCAGGAGCTCGCTTCGGGTGAGGTGCCGCCGTGTTCCCGTCTCGTCCTCGAATTCCGCGTTCAGCAGTTCGGTCATGATGTCGTCCGAGGGATTTTCTGCCCGCCAATCGATGTAGTCGGCGAACATCTCACCGGTGACGAAGTTCTCCTTGACCTCCATCGGCTGCCCTTCCTTCGTACGAAGGTTGGCGTCCACATGGTCTCGAACGGCTTCCTGGTCCGCCTCCGGAATGCCGAGGAGCAGCCCGATCGTGCGCATCGGCATCTGGGCGCCGAGGTCGGCGATGAAGTCGAATCGATCCGAGCCGACGAATGGGTCGAGGCTGCGGGCGCAGAACTCCCGGATCTTCGGTTCCAGGTCCGCGACCCGCCGCGGGGCGAAGGCCCGGGAGAGCAGCCGACGATGAATCGTGTGCGTCGGCGGGTCCTCGAAGATCAGGATGCCCTTGGGCATCTCGATGTCCGCCCTGATGAGCTCGATGATGCCGCCCTTCCCCGAAATGTACGTCTGGGCGTTGAGCAGTCCCTTCTCAACGTCCTCGTACCGACTCAGGGCGTAGAAGTCGTGCTGGTCGTTGTAGTACAGCGGCGCCTCGTCCCGCAGGCGTCGGTACACCGGGTACGGATCAGCGTTGATCTCGACGTTGTACGGGTCGTAATAGACGTCAGTGACGCTGCTCACCGCTCGATGCCCCACCTTTCAGGATTTCATGTCAGAATATGCCATCAAATGGCTGGTCGGTCAATCAGAGCGGTGGTGACCACGTGATGACGTGCCGAATGTCGCGCCCGGCGGGCAGAGCCGGGAGGATCAGAGGGTGCACACAGGAGCGGGGCGGATGAAGTTCGGCGTCGCCTTCGCCAACGTCGGGCCGTTCGTCGGAGCCGACGCGGCGGTCGGTCTCGCGCGGGCCGCCGAAGCCGCCGGGTTCGAATCGATTTGGACGGTCGACCACGTAGTGGTTCCGGGTGGGTACGAGTCCAAGTATCCCTACGACCCGTCGGGGAAGCTCCCGTCCGGGGAAGCGACGGTGTTCCCTGACCCGCTCATCTGGCTGGCCTACGTGGCCGCCCGGACCTCGACGCTGCGCCTGGGCACCGGCATTCTCATCGTGCCGCAGCGTAACCCGGTCGTGCTGGCCAAGGAGCTGGCGACGCTCGACCACCTCTCGGGGGGCCGGATGATCCTGGGCGCCGGCATCGGCTGGCTCGAAGAGGAATTCGAGGCGTTGGGGGTTCCGTTCGCCAAGCGCGGACAACGCACCGAGGAGGCCATCGCAGCCATGCGGGCGCTCTGGTCGCAGGAGCAGGCGAGCTTCGACGGCAGCACGACGAGCTTTGAGAACTGCTTCTTGCGGCCGCAGCCGCCGGGCGGAACCATCCCTGTGCATGTCGGAGGGCACAGCGAGGCCGCGGCCAAGCGAGCCGGCCGCATCGGAGACGGGTTCTTCCCATTCGGTGTCACCCGCGACGAGCTGACTTCCTTGCTCGGCATCATGGGGCGCTCGGCGGAAGAGGCCGGGAGGGATCCCGAGTCGATCGAGGTCACCGTACAATGCAACGTCGCAACGGGCGATGCGGCGCTGGCCGAGGTGACGGCCCTTCAGAAGCTCGGGGCGACCCGCGTCATCGTTCCGGCGGCGCTGTTCAGGGCGGACCTCACCGGCTCCCTGAAACGGTACGGCGCGGACGTGATCAGTCGGGTCTGATCTGCTTGCGAAGCAGCCAGACGAGACAGTGAGGACGTGATGAGCGACACGATCGAGCAGTTCCACGTTGCGGTTGACGACTCGGTCCTCGAGGATCTGCGCCACCGTCTGGAGCGAACCCGCTTTCCCGATCAAATCGACGGAACAGGTTGGGAGTACGGCGTACCCATCGACTACCTGCGCAAGCTGGTCGACTACTGGCGTGATTCGTACGACTGGCGGGCCCAGGAGGCACTGCTCAATTCGTTCACCCAGTTCACAACCAGTATTGACGGGCAGTCGATCCATTTCATCCACGCCCGATCGGCCCACGCGCACGCTCTTCCCCTTCTCATCACGCACGGCTGGCCGGGCTCGGTCGTCGAGTTCCTCGACGTCATCCCGCGGCTGACGGACCCGGAGTCCTTCGGCGGCGACCCATCGGACGCGTTCCACGTAGTCGCCCCGTCGCTGCCCGGCTACGGGTTCTCCGAACCGCCGCGGACGTCCGGCTGGAACGAGCACTGCATCGCCGGCGCGTTCATCACGCTGATGGGCCGACTTGGCTACACGCGCTACGGCGCACAGGGCGGGGATTGGGGGGCGCAGGTGACGACCAGGATCGGCTCGCTCGACCCGGGGCACTGCGCTGCCATCCATCTCAACATGGCGCTCGGTGCCGCCCCGCAGGGCAAAGAGGAGCTGACCTCTGAGGAGCAGGCGGATCTGGATTCGATGCGGCAATTCGTAAAAGAGGAGTCGGGCTACGCGAACGAGCAGGGGACCAAGCCGCAGACCCTGGGTGCCTCGCTCAATGACTCGCCGGCCGGCCTACTGGCCTGGATCCTGGAGAAGTTCCGCGGCTGGAGCGATTGCGACGGAGATCCAGAGAACTGCTTCAGCCGCGACCGCCTGCTGACCAACGTGATGCTGTACTGGGCGACCCAGACCAGCGCCTCGTCGGCGCGTCTGTACTGGGAGAGCAGGCACAGCGGGTCGTCGGGGCAACCGCTCCCCTTCGTCGAAGTTCCAACGGGGGTCGCGCGCTATCCCAAGGAGATCCTGCGTTGGCCGCGCTCGTGGGTCGAGCGCCAGTACAACGTGGTCCACTGGGCGGCCATGGAGCGCGGAGGCCACTTCGCCGCCATGGAGCAGCCCGAGCTGTTCGTCGAGGATCTCCGTACGTTCTTCCGAACGGTGCGCTGACCCGAGCGAACTCCCCCCCAGGAGAGACTGAGACGCTCAGGAGAGCTCGGGCCGCATTCCCGGCAGATCCTCCAGGCTGAGCTGTGCCTCGTCCCGGCGGATCGGTGACCCGTTGACGAGCACGTGCCGCATCCCGCTCGGTTCTTCGGCGGTCAACCTCTCGCCGTTGGCGGGGAGATCTTGCAGGCGTCGTTGCGGGCCCGGGGCCACGGTGGCCGGGTCGAAGACCGTCACGTCGGCGAAATACCCCTCGCGCAGATAGCCCCGTTTCTCGAAGCCGAACATGTCGGCCGCCTCTCCGGTCAGCTTCCGGATCGCACGTTCGAGCGGCATGAGCCCGCGATCGCGCACCCAGTTGCCGAGCAGGTCGGTGGGGAGCGGTGCATCGCACAGCTGGTCGACGTGGGCGCCGGCGTCGGTGAGGCCCAGCACCACATGGTCCTCGGTGAGCAGATGGGCCACCTCCTCCGGGTCGTCATTGGCGATGTAGGCGCGGAACCGCGTCTTGAGGTCCTCGGCGAGTGCCAAGTCGCACATGACGTCGAACGGAGTGCAGCTGCGCTCACGGGCGATGTCGGTCACCCGGCGGCCGAGCAACTCAGGGAAACGCTCGGATTCCGACACCTCATAGGTCTCCCAGCGGGGCTTCATGCCGGTCGTATTGTTCTCGAGGTCGTCAAAGGCCCGAGTCCGCCACTCCTGATCACGAAAGGCTGCCTTACGCACATCGCGACCGACCTTCATCAACTCGCCGAACACCTCACTGACGTTGAGGTTGTAGGCGTCGGCCAACGTGAACTGCATGGTCAACGGTCTCGGCGTGACCTGTGGCCAGACGTTCGCACCGCGTGCGAGAGCTTCCTCATGCAACTGCACGACCTCACGATGCTTCCCACTCGAGAGCGCGAACAGCGGGCACGTGAACGGCCGGCCGACGCGCTGCTGCCACGTGAAGACGTCGGCGTACTCGCACTGCCAACCCGGCGTGGCGAGCACGACTCCCTTCCCGGACTTTCCGGTGGTCATGAACAGGGCCTCGACCTCGTCCATCTCGGCGAAGCGGCTCGGAACGGGCTTCCCGTCGACCCCACGGTGCGCAAACGAGAAGCTCGTCGAGAACCCGGCGGCACCGGCACCGATCGCCTCGGTCAGGAGTTGGCACATGCACTCTATTTCCTCGGTGGTAGCGGCGCGTTCATAGGCTGCGTCTCCCATGACGAAGAGCCGGAGGGCTGTGTGGCCGATGTACGCGGTGAAGTTGAGTGTCGTGCCGCGACGGTGGACCAGGTCGAGATAGTCCGGGAAGGTCTCGAAATCCCAGACGATCCCCGCCGCGAGCGAGTTCGCATCCATACCTTCGACGTTCTCGAGCGTGTGCACAATCACGTCATGATGTTCGGGGCGACAAGGGGCGATCGAGAACCCACAATTGCCTGCCACCACCGTGGTGACGCCGTGAAACGACGACGGCTTGAGCTCCCGGTCCCAGAAGACCTGGGCATCGAAGTGGGTGTGGATGTCGATAAATCCCGGTGTCACGGCGCATCCGGATGCGTCGAGTTCGGTCCTGCCCTCGAGGTTCTGGCCGATCTCCTCGATCACCCGTCCCGTGATCGCCACGTCAACAACTCGGCCGGGCTCTCCGCTCCCGTCGAAGACAGTTCCCCCACGGATCACCACATCAGCCGACATTCGCGTGCTCCTCCCACTGGTTCATCCTGCGAGATCCCTACGTCAGTCGGTAGCGAATGGGCAAGTGCTTCACGGCTCCATTGACCGATGAGTTGAGGCGCTCCACCGGTCCCGACTGTTCGAACCACTCCATCCGATCGATCAAGAGGCCGAACATCGACTGCAGCTCGGCCCGGGCCACGTGGGCGCCCATGCACAGGTGGGGGCCGAAGCCGAACACCAGTTGTTGGACGGGTGGACGGTCGATGCGGAACTCGAAGGGATCTTCGAATACGTCCTCGTCACGGTTCGCCGAGGCCCAGTACAAGGCGACTTTGTCCCCAGCGTGGATCTTCTGTCCATGCAGTTCGCAGTCCTCGGTGGCCGTGCGGGAGAAGTAACTGATGGGAGTGACCCAACGAAGGATCTCTTCGACCGCATCGGGCAGCAACTCTGGCTCGGCCCGCAACTTCTCCCACTCATCCGGGTGCTCACAGAAGGCCTGCATGCCTCCCGCGATCGCATCACGGGTGGTCTGGTTCCCCGCCTCGACCAGCAGTTCGCAATACGAGATCAATTGCGGCCGGGTCAACGGCGCGCCGTCGATCTCGCTCTGCACCAGCATGGTGACCAAATCGTCCTGCGGATGCTCACGACGCTGTTCGATCATGTGCTTGAAATAGCGATGGAGCTCCCCGCGGGCCCGCATGGAGGTCTGCTCGGGGCTCTCGCCGGGACGTCGGTACTCCGGATCGTCCTTGCCGATGATCTCGTTGGTCCAGTGGAAGTGGAGCTCCCAGTCCGATTGGGGCACGCCGAGAACCCAGGAGATGACCGCAACCGGGAACGGTGCCGCGAACGTGTCGACGAAGTCGCACGTACCGATCGCACCGCCCGTCGCCGCACCGTCGACGATCCCCACGGCGATCCGTTTGATCTCCTCACTCCGGTCCCGGACGGCACTCTTCAGAAACTTCTTGTTGACGATCTGGCGCATCGGGCCGTGTCGCGGAGGATCGAGATACACGATCATCTCCGGCACGGCCTCCATGCCGCTGAGGTCCATGTCCAGCGTGATCCCTCCGGCGCTCGAGAACAGCTGGGGCTGTGTGGCCACCTGGACGATGTCGGCGTGTTTGGTGACGGCCCAGAAGGGCGGGTAACCCGGTGGCTCGATGTAGGCCACCGGTGCCTCCGCCCGTAGTTTCGTCCACACGTGATGCGGGTAGCCGTTGCGAGCGAACCGAACGGGGTCGACGAGGTCGAGAGGATCGATGCCGTTCACCGGCATGGTGGGCCCCCCGGTCTGGGTGAGGACACGCTCAATGCCCATCGTCCGGTCGTGCCGGGTGACTACTCGAAGCTGATGACGCCACGAAGGTTCACGCCGTCGAGCATGTCCTGATAGCCCTGGTTGATCTGATCGAGGGGGTAGGTCCTCGTGATCAACTCGTCCAGCTTGAGCTGGCCCGCCTTGTAGAGGGCCAGGAGGTTCGGGATGTCGAAGCGCGGGTTGGCAGCACCGAAGACGACTCCCTTGATCTCCTTCTGGAACATGGCGAGCTCGAACAGGTTGACGCTGCTCTCCGTCTGCGACTGGGGTGCGACTCCAGTGACGACGCAGGTCCCACCCTTCCCCGTGAGGGTGAGGGCATTCGCCATGAGGTCCCCGTACATCACGCTCGGAACCAGGATCACCGCATCGGCCATCTGCCCACGCGTCAGCTCCGTCACCATGGGCAGCGCCTCATCCATGGACCCGGCGACATGTGTGGCGCCGAAGTCGAGGGCTGCCTTCTGCTTGAATTCCAAGGGGTCCACGGCGACGATGTTCTTCGCTCCGACCATTCGTGCACCCTGCACCGCATTGATGCCGACCCCACCCACCCCGACGACGACGACGGTGTCGCCGGGCATGACCTCGGCCCTGTACACGGCCGAACCCCAACCGGTGGTCACTCCGCACGACACGAGGGCCACGACGCCCAATGGCAGATCGGGGTCCACGGGAACCAGCGATGCCTCATGGGCGACGCTGTGCTCGGCGAAGGTACCCAGCTTGGCCATGACGTTGAGGTCCTCGCCGTTGAGGTGGTAGCGAGAGGTGCCGTCCGAGATCTGACCCGGGGCGAAGGTCGCCGCGCCGAGGTCACAGAGGTTCGAGTGCCCCGTGATGCACATCTTGCAGCGACCGCAGATCGGGAAGAAGCTCGCTGCGACGTGGTCACCGGGTTGGACACTGCGGACGTCCGGACCGACCTCGAGGACGACGCCGCCGCCCTCGTGGCCTCCGACCATGGGAAAGAGCGCCGGCTTAGGAGGCGCGCCGGGCGCCGGCTCGGGGGAGCCCATGTCGCTCGACCGCAGGTGCTCGTCAGAGTGGCACAAGCCGGCGGCGCCCCACTTGACCAGAACTTCCTGGCTCTTGGGTGGATCGAGATCGATCTCCTCGATCTTCCAGTCTTGCCCCCTGCCCCAGAGCACGGCTGCATGCGTCTTCATGGTCCACACCCCTTGAGCGGTCGGCGGCCATCAGCGGGTCGCCCCCGGAACATTCCACCATGCCTGCATCGCGGTGGCGCTTGAGCCAATATATCCTTGATGTCAGAGTATGACACGAAATCTGGGAGGGTGGCCCGCACGACGTCTCCCGGTTCGGGCCCACCGGGTTGTGGCCGGCCGCGGCAAACGCGGGACCGCGAAGGCTGAATAGGAGAATGGACGCCGTGAGTGCCTCCACCGAGCCGGAGCCGTCCGAACCGCTTCCACCGCGCCGGCCCTACAACGGGGCGCTCCGCCGAGAGAGGGCAGCCGAGACGCGTGAGCGGATCATCACCGCCGGCGCTGAGGTGCTGCACCGGTCGTCCATTCGGGATTGGCAGGGATTGACGATCCGAGCCGTCGCAGAGCTGGCCGGAGTCAACGAACGGACGGTCTACCGATACTTCGGGAACGAGCGCGGGCTGCGCGATGCGGTGATCCACCGTCACGAGGTAGAGGCCGGGATCGACCTGGCCGAGATGCAACTCGACGACATTGCCGACATCGCGGCACGCATCTTCGAACACGTGTCGTCCTTTCCCTTGGAGCCTCACCCTCCCCTCGACCCGACGCTCGCCGAAGCGAACCAACGTCAGCGGGACGCACTGCTCGGTGCCATCGCGGCCCGAACCGGACGATGGTCAGCGGAGGATCGTGAAGTCGTGGCAGCGATGTTCGACGTGCTGTGGAGCGTCGCGTCGTACGAGCGCCTCGTCGTCGACTGGCAGATCCCATCCGAGCGAGCCATTCGGGGTATCACCTGGGTCATCGAGCTGGTCGAAGAAGCCGTTCGGAGCGGTCGCGGGCCAACGTGACGTCTCACCGTCATGCTCGTGCGTTCGCTGCTCACCCCTGACCGGTCCGAAGGAGGAGTGACATGTCGGACGCGGATGAGATCACGACGCTGGTGCACTCCTACGCGCGCCTCCTCGACGGAGGTGACGTGGACGGCGTTGTTGCGCTCTTCGAACACTCGACCTGGCGATCCTTGCCCAGTGGATCCGTGCTCCGTGGCAGTGCAGAGGTACGACCGGTGTACGAGAATCTGTTTGCTCGTGAGGGCGGCCTCCAGACGAAGCACCTCATCACCAACCTGAGCATCGATGTCGAGCCGGGTGCGGTCACCGCCTCCTCCCACTGCTATTGGACGGTCCTTCGGAGCGCACCTGGTGAGCCAATCGGCGTCACCTTGTCCGGCCAGTACACAGACCGATTCGAGAAGTTCGATGGCGACTGGCGGTTCCTCGACCGGCTGATCACCACCGATCAGACCAGTGAGCCACCTCAGCCGCCGCCGTCGGATCTATCGGGGTAGGCCATGAACTCAATGAGGTTGCCGTCAGGGTCACGCACGTAGACGCTCGAACCGGGAACCCTGCGTCCACCTTCTCGTTCCACCGGACCTTCCACGATACGGACCTCGGCCCGCCCGAGCAGCTGCGTCAACGAATCCACCGATCCCTGCCAGACAAAGCACATGTCGCCGCAAGGGGGAACCGCGGCGGACGCCCGAAGCGGAAAGTCCCCCTGCCAGAACTCGGGCCGATGAAAGTTGACCATCTGGTCACCGAGATGGACCCGCAAGAGATACGGCCTCTCGGCAACCGACATGCCGAGCGACGCATAGAACACGGCCATCGCCTCCGAGTTCTGCATCGGCAGCGCGACATGATCGAGGCCGACACGGGCTCCCGGGCGCGTCGGGCGGGTGTGCTCAGTCGACATACTGGAAGCCGTACAACCTCGCGCAGTTGAGAGCCGTGATCTTGCGACGATCTTCGTCGGGGAGCATGCCCAGTGTCTCCTCAATGGAGCGCCGCGACTCGGGGAATGTGCTGTCGGTGTGCGGATAATCGGCCGCCCACATGCACGAGTCAGCGCCGAGGTGCGGAATGTATTGTTGGGCCAGCACCTCTTCCTCGAAGGTGGCGATGACCTGTCGTCTGAAGAGCTCGCTCGGCGCCACGCTCGGTGCGTAGTCGATCTTGTCGCGCAGGTTCTCCCATTCCATGTCCATCCGGCTCAGGAAGTACGGCAGCCAGCCGACGCCCGCCTCGGCCAGGACCAGCGTGAGCCCGGGGTGCCGCTCGAGTGCACCCGAGAAGACCATGATGGCGAGCGCCTCGTCGAGCTGCAGCGGAAGCAGGGTGGCAAACGCCGCCGACTGCCACTTGCCCACCTGGTAGCTGAGCCTCGGAGACGCGCCCGCTTTGATGTGGAAGCTGAGAGGCAGTCCGGTCTGCTCGGCGGCCGCCCACAGGCGATTCCAGGCCGGATCACCGGCATCGAAGTCGAACACATCGATGATCGCACCCCGGTGGCCCAGGTCGGCAACCCGTTCGAGCTCAGCGACGGCCGCCTCCGGCGAGTGGCTCGGCAGGAAGGGAAGGGCACAGAGGCGATCGGGAGCGAAAGCATTGAACTCCTCAATGGCCCAGTCGTTCCATGCCGAGTAACACGCGATCTGCAGGTCCGGCTCCGGGATCGAAAGGGTGAGCGGGATGGGGCCATAAATGACTGAAGCCCACACCCCGTCGAGATCCATGTCCTCGAGTCGCAGTTTCGGGTCGCTGACCCGAAAGCCGTCGTCCTCGAGTCCCGCCCGGCTTACGGCGCTGAGAACCTGGAGTTTGTCCCCCTGGGGAAGTCCGCTCCGGCCGAGAACCCGGTCGTTGCAGACCCACATGGGATCGCCCTCTCCCGTGACAACCCGTGGGCCTCTCTCGACGAGGTCCCTGGGTAGCCGGTCCTGCCACAACTGGCGCGGAACCGAGCGCAGATCGAGGTGGTCATCGCAGGAGTAGATGCTCGATACGTCCATGTTGTCGACCTCTCTTCTCTCATTCTCCATTACTGACAGGGGTGCACGCGGCCCATCACGGGCCCATGTCCCGACGTCGAGTGACCTCCGACACGCTGCCCAGCGTCTTCGTGAAGGCGCGGTAGACGAGGTTGCCCGAGGGCCATTGGGTGACGATCTTCCCGGTCGGTGACCTGAAGTAGTTGTTGCTCATCGTCCAGGACGTTCCCTGCATTTTGGACTGCAGCCACACGAACCACAGGGCCTCGAACATGGGCTTCACCTCCACAGAGGTGAAGCCGCGCCTGATCATCCGCCGCAGCGCCCGCACGGCGTACTCAGCCTGTGCCTCGAGCATGGAGACGAGCTCGCCGCCGTTGGTTCCCGGTCCGTAGAGCATGAAGAAGTTGGGGAACCCCGGCACCGTAATGCCGAGATAGGCCCGCGGTTCACCCGCCCAATGTTCAGCGAGAGTCCGTCCCGACCGCCCGGTGACACGGAGACGGGCCAGGTAGTTCGCCGCCTGGAATCCCGTGGCCATCACGATCACGTCGACGGCTCGCTCCACACCGTCGCCGTCGACGATGCCCGACGGGGTGACCCCCACTACGGCCTTGGGGACCAACTCGACGTTGCCTTCCTTCAGGGCGGGATAGAAGGTGCTGGCGATGACCGGCCGCTTGCCGGGGTAGGCGTACGTCGGGGTGACAGCCTTTTGCAGGTCAGGTCGGTCTGCGAACTGCTCGCCGATGTAGTCGAGGCACGTCTGCTGGCGCTGCTCGTGCAGCTTGGTCCCAGGCCGGAACGTGGCCGCACCCCAGAGCCCCTTCTCCAAGGTGTACCGCATCCGCGCTCGGTCCAGAGCACGGCGCCACGGTTTGCGGAGATCCCGGCGCTCGGCCTCGGTGAAGGCTCGCTCCCCCTTGGGCATCACCCAGCCGGGCTCCCGCTGAAAGACGTACAGCTTGCCCACCGTGGGTTGCAGGGCCGGCACGACCTGCGTCGCGGTCGACCCTGTGCCAACCACGGCGACCACCTTGCCGGTCAGGTCGTGCTGATGCTCCCACCGGGCCGCGTGGAATTTCGGTCCCTCGAATTCCTCCAGACCGGGCCAATCGGGATACCGGGGGACGTTGAGAAAGCCGACCGCGCTGATGAGCACATGGCAGTCGTCGACGTCGCCGGAGTCGAGTGTGACCGACCAGAGGTGGCGGTCGTCGTCCCAGGTGGCCGCCAGGACGGTGACGCGCAGCTGCAGGTGGGAGCGCAGGCCGAACTCGTCGACGGTTTCTTCGAGGTACGACTGCAATTCGGGCTGGCGGGCGTGGGTGCGGGTCCAGTCGTACGGCTTGAACGAATAGCGGTAGAGACTGGAGTGCACGTCGACCTCGGCCCCCGGGTACGTATTGTCCCACCACGTTCCGCCGACCCCGGTCGAGGACTCGTAGATCGTGAAGTTCTCGATCCCCGCCTGCCGCAGCTTGACGCCCGCCGCAATCCCTCCGATCCCGGCGCCGACCACGACGACTCTCGGAGTCCCGGAGGGTCCGAACCGCTCCTTGGCGTCCGGCCTCAACGGGCTTCCCCTACGTCCGTTGCCTCTGCGCAACGCTCCGGGTCATCCCGATGCGTCGTCAGGCGTCCCCACTGCACTGTTGCCCGCGTCCTCATTCGATCTCATCCCCCGGGCAATCCCGGGTCTCGATGGACCCTGATTGACCTCCCCCTAGTTTAGTGTCACAGTACGACACGAAAATAGAGGAGAGGCGAGGCATGACGATTCTCGACGGAGGTTGGTCCGCGAAGTTGGCCTGACAGAATGGACGCCCTCGCCAACTCGTCGAAGCCCGTGCTGGGTCCGTCACTCCGACCCGGCCACCCCCGCCACAGCACTGCGCGCTGGGATCGAACCGCGGACGCCCCCTTCGCAGCAACCCCGTTCACACCGTCCCGTGGCGGCACGCTCTCAACCGGAGCCCCCGTCCTTCGTGCTCGCCTGGACCGGCATCACCTGGCGGACGGGGCGTCCGGCCACGGTCCCCCCGTCCACCGGAACAACGACGCCGGTGATCTGGGCGGATCGCTCACCGGCCAGGAAGAGCACGGCCTCGGCGACGTCCTGCGACGTCCCTCGGCGCTGCAGCGGCTGGTCGAGCTCAATGGTGGGGCCCAGGTCATAGTTGGTGATCCCCGTCGCAATGTGCCCCGGCGCGATGCAATTCACGCGGACGCCGTATTCGGCCACATCCGTGGCGACCATCCGGCTGAACTGGGCAATCGCCGCCTTCGATGTGCGGTAGGAGATGGGGGGGCCGCCGCCCGTGAGGCCACCGATCGACGAAGTGTTGATGATGGAGCCTCCTCCGTGCTCCGCCATGTGCCGAGCGGCGCGTTGGGTCCCGATGATCACTCCGAACAGATTGACGGCCATCACCTGGTTAAAGTCGCGGAGGTCGTCGCGCAAGAACCGACGGAACGAGCTCGAGATGCCGGCGTTGTTGAACATGACGTGAAGCCCATCGAATCTGTCCACGGCAAAATCGACCAGCGCCTGGACCTCGTCGGCGTCCGACACGTCAGTCCGCTTGAAGGCCACGGCATCACCGAGAGCAGCGGCAAGTGCCTCGCCCTCGTCCACGGCGATATCGGCGACGACGACCTTCGCCCCTTCCTGGGCGAAGAGCTCGGTGGTGGCACGGCCGATTCCGCTCGCTCCGCCCGTCACGATCGCAACCTTTCCCGAGAGCTCCTGAACCATCTGCAGCGGCCCCTTTCGACTCGGCTCCGGCACGGAAACATGACCTCCGTGTCTCAACCCCTGCCGTCTCCTCGGAGTCCGGCGCGGCACCGGAACATACCCCGCGTCACGGACCGGCGACGTGCCCGACCGACCTTCGTACTCGTCGGAACGGCCTACCCGCCCCTTACCAACATGGAGCACCAGTGAGCGACGACAGAAATTTCGATTCGGTGGATTTTTTCCACACCAAGGACCTCATCGAGGACCCCTACCCCTACTTCGACCACCTTCGTGGGCAGTGTCCGATCACCAAGGAGCCGTTCCACGACGTCTACATGGTGACCGGCTACGACGAGGCCATCGCCGTCTACCACGACCAAGCGACCTTCTCCGCCTGTATTTCGGCGATCGGGCCCTTCGCCAAGTTCCCCGTCCCGCTCGAAGGAGACGATGTCACCGACATCATCGAAAGGTACCGGGACGAGCTTCCCTTCGGCGACCAGCTGCCAACCTTCGACCCCCCCAAACATACGGCCCAACGGGGCCTCTTGATGCGACTGATCACACCCAAGCGCCTGAAGGAAAACGAGGCGTCCCTTCTGCAGTTGGCCGACAACCAGATCGACCGGTTCCACGCCCGGGGCGAGTGTGAGTTCATCGGCGAGTACGCCCAGCCCTACACCATGCTGGTTGTCGCCGACCTCCTTGGCGTGCCCGAGGAGGATCATGCGGAGTTCCTCGAGAAGCTGACGCACCACGACGCCCTCGAGATGACCCACAGCCCGCTCGAGTACCTGTATGCCCAATTCACGACCTACATCGAGGACCGCCGGCGCACGCCACGCGATGACGTCATGACCGGGCTGGCCACCGCCACCTTTCCCGATGGCACGCTTCCGCCGGTGAAGGACGTGATGAAGATCGCCTCCAACCTGTTCGCTGCCGGTCAGGAGACGACAGCCCGGCTGCTCGGCACGGCGCTGCAGACTCTCGGCGAGCACCCGGAGCTCCAACAGCAACTACGCGACGATCGCAGCCTGGTCCCCGGGTTCATCGAGGAGACCTTGCGCATGGAGCCCCCGATCAAGGGCACCTTCCGCCTGGCGCGGACCCCGACGACGGTGCGGGAGACCGAGATCCCAGCCGGCGCCACGGTCATGGTGCTGCCCAGCGCCGCCAACCGCGACCCACGCGAGTTCGAACATCCCGACGAGTTGCGCCTCGACCGCAAAAATGGTCGCCAGCACATCGCGTTCGGCCATGGCATCCACACCTGCGCCGGCGCCCCGCTGGCCCGTGCCGAGTCCAACGTCTCGCTGCAGCGCATCCTCGACCGGACGGCGGACATCCGCATCTCGGAGTCGCATCACGGCCCCGCCGGCGGGCGGCACTGGCAGTACACGCCCACGTGGATGCTCCGAGGCCTGGACAGGCTCTACCTCGAGTTCACCCCAGGTCGGCTGAGCTGTCGCGACGGGCCGTCATCCACCGAGAACAGAAGGAATCGATGAGCACGTACAACCATACGGGGCAGGTCGTCACGGACCTCGAGCGATCAAAGCGGTTCTACCAGGAAGTGTTCGGCTTCAAAACCTGGTACGAGATCTCTCCTCCCGACGAGCCCACGGGGAAGCTCACCGGCCTCACGCCTCCACTCGGGGTCACCGCCTCCTATCTGACCCTCGACGGCTTCGTGCTGGAGCTGATGCACTACTCCGCGCCCGGCGCGACGGCGCCGTACCGGGAGCGCACCATGAACGAACCGGGGCTGACCCACCTGTCGATCTCCGTCGACGACGTGCGCGCCGCCGCCGCCCGGGCGGCCGAGTGGGGAGGCCAGATCGTCGACGACACCGACATCGGTGCCGCCCTGTTCGTTCGGGATCCCGACGGGCAGCTGATCGAATTGCTGCCGGTGACGTACCGCGACAACTTGCCGCCCAAGCCGTGATGCGGCCACTTGGCGCGGGCCGACGCCGGCGGACGAGGGAATCTGTGCAGGTTCCGGCCCGTCACACCGATGGCTACGCTGTCCTCGTGCGGACGCGGCCCCGCAGGGTGGCCGGCGCATCGATCTCGGGAGGGCTCACGTGACCGCCACTGATGAGGTTGTAGCACCGCTCCGACACGCCGACCGCTTCTTCATCGACGGTGTCTGGGCCGCGCCTTCCACGAACGCCACCATCGACGTGATCGACTCGACCACGGAACGGGTCTACTTCCGTGTGCCCGAGGCACAACCGGCCGACATCGACGCCGCGGTGACCGCCGCCCGCCGCGCGTTCGACGACGGGCCGTGGCCCAGGATGACCCATGGCGACCGGGCCGAGTTCCTCAGAGGCATCGCTGCCGGCCTGCGGGACCGGGCCGAGGACATCGGGCAGATCTGGCCCCGTGAATCCGGCGCCCTCCACCTCATCGCCCGCCACGGCGCGGCCGGAATCGCCGGGGCCTTCGACTACTACGCCGGTCTGGCAGAGACCTTCCCCTTCGAGGAGAGGGCGCAGCCCTCTCAGGGCGAATTCGGCCTTCTCGTGCGAGAGCCCGTTGGGGTCGTTGGCGCCATCATCCCCTGGAACGCGCCGATCGGGCTCATCACCTACAAGCTCGCCCCGGCCCTCCTCGCCGGATGCACCGTGGTGCTCAAGTGCTCGCCGGAAGCTCCCGGCGATGCCTACGTGGTGGCCGAGATCGCCGAGGCGCTCGACCTCCCGCCGGGCGTGCTGAACGTCGTCACGGCCGATCGTGAGGTCTCGGAGCTGCTCGTCCGAGATGCGCGGGTCGACAAGATCACCTTCACCGGCTCGACCGCGGCCGGCCGCCGCATCGCCTCCATCTGCGGCGAGCGGATCGCCCGCTGCACGCTCGAACTGGGTGGGAAGTCAGCTGCGCTGATCCTCGACGACATGGACCTGAACGAAGCCGCGACAACACTGGCGAGGGCGGAATGCATGCTGGCGGGACAGGTGTGCTCGTCCCTGACCCGGATCGTCGTCAGCCGCAGCCGCCATGACGAGCTGGTGGACGCGCTGGCGGGTGCCTTCTCCCAGGTTCGCGTGGGTGACCCCTTCGACCCGTCGACCCAGATGGGCCCGCTCGTCTCGAGCCGTCAGCGGGACCGGGTCGAGGGCTACATCGCCACCGGCGTCCGGCAAGGGGCAACGCTGGTGACCGGAGGCGGGCGGCCCAAGGACCTCGATCGGGGATACTACGTGGAGCCCACCGTGTTCGCCGACGTCGACAACGCCTCGACCATCGCACAGGAGGAGATCTTCGGTCCGGTGCTCTCTGTGATCCCCGTCGAAGACGAGGACCAGCTCGTGGCCACCGCCAATGACACCATCTATGGCTTGAACGCCTCCGTGTTCACCCACGACGTGGACCGAGCCCGGGAGGTCGCCCGCCGCCTGCGCTCGGGCACCGTCGGCCACAATGCCTTCCGCACCGACTTTGGCATTGCCTTCGGCGGCTTCAAGCAGTCCGGCCTCGGCCGGGAAGGTGGAACCGAGGGTCTGCTGCCCTTCTTGGAGACCAAGACCGTGATCCTGGATGGTGCGCCCGTCGAGTACCGCTGAACGGTGGTCGGGCAACCCGGGCGTCGTTGCATCGATAGGCGCTGCCATGTCCCTCACACGAAGCAATGACAGCACAGTGCGCGTGCGCTCTTTTCAGGATCCCGTGACATGGACCTGAACCCCAACGCGGAACAGCAGCAGCTCATCGACGCGTTCACCGCGTTCTATGGCAAGGAGTGCCCGGTCGATCGGGTACGGGCCGCCGAGCCCTCGGGGCACGATGCTGATCTGTGGGCACGGCTGCGCCACATGGGGGCACTGGACATGGCGGTCGCCGAGGGATCGGGCGGATGGGGGGCGTCGCTGCTCGACCTGGCTCTCGTGGCAGAACAACACGGTCGTCACCTCGGACCGGCACCGCTCGTGGAGGGGCAGGTCGCTGTCCGGCTCCTGGCGAGCGCCGGTACCGGCGCCGCAGCGGGGGCACTCGGCCGGGCGCGCACCGATGGGCGGTTCACCACGATCGCGCTCCATCCGCCGCGCAACGGGGTGCTCGACCTCGTCCCGGCTGGCGCCGTGGCGGACGAGGTCGTCTTCTTCAACGGACAGGAGTTGCGTTGCATGGAGATCGTGGATCGTGGGCGACCGGTTTCCAATTTCGGGTCGATGCCCCTGGCCGACATCGAGATGAATCCCCACGCGGTCGAACTGCAGTCGGGTGAGGAGGCGAGACGAATCTTCGAGGCGGCCCGCGACGAGTGGCTCGTGCTCACGGCCAACGCCTTGGTCGGCATCGGGTCACGCTCCATTGAGATCGGCGTGGACTACGTCAAGGAGCGACACGCGTTCGGGGTTCCGATCGGGTCGTTCCAGGCCGTCGCCCACGGCCTCGCCGATGCGGCGACGGCCGTCGACGGCGGCAAGCTGATCGCCAGGGAGGCGGCATGGGCCGCCGATGCGGAGAGGGCACGGGCATCCGAGCTGGCCAGCCTCGCCTGTGGGTTCTGCTCGGAGGCCGCGCGCGAAGCGAGCTATCGCAGCCTGCACTACCACGGGGGATACGGCTTCATGGTCGAGTTCGACATCCAACTCTTCTTCCGGCGGGCACGCGCCTGGCCGGCGGTGTTCGGGGACCCGTCACACATGTACGCCCGCGGCGCGGCCACGCAGCTCTCGGTCACCCAGACGGTGGGTTGACCATGGATTTTCGGCTGGGTGAGGGCAGCGATGCGCTACGGGACGAGGCCAGGCGGTTCCTTGACGCGCATCTCACGGACGACGTCCGGGAGCGGATGCACGCCACCGGGGTCCACCACGACTGGGAGTTTCACAGGGCTCGGGTGGAGCACGGAATGCTCGCGCCCGGGTGGCCCGAGGAATACGGCGGCCAGGGTCGCGACACGCTCGAGGTGCTGGCCTTGGCCGAAGAGTTCCAGACCGCCGGTGCGCCCACGTATGGCGGGAGCACGACGCTCATGGTGGCCAACGTCATTCGCCACATCGGAACGGAGGAACAGAAGCGCCTGATCCTGCCCCAGGCCCTGAAGGGAGAGATCATCATCGTCCTGGGGTTCACCGAGCCCGAAGCGGGGTCCGACGTCGCCGCCGCGCAGACCCGCGCCGTGCGCGACGGCGACGAGTGGGTGATCAACGGGCAGAAGATGTTCACGACCAACGCCCAAGAAGCCGACTATGTGTTCCTGCTGACGCGGACGAACGTCGCGGTGGCCAAGCACGAGGGTCTGACGACGTTCCTCGTGCCATTGCGCCAAGCGGGTGTCGAGATCCAGCCCGTCTCCACGGTCTCAGGCGAGAGGACGAACCTCACCTTCTACTCCGACGTCCGGGTGGACGACTCGCTGAGGATCGGGGAGATCGACGAGGGCTGGGAGGTGATGACGGTCGGGCTCACCTTTGAGCGGTCCTTGCCCCAGGGCGGCGATTCGCGCCGGCTGCTCCGCGCCATGCAGCGCTGGGCCCTGACCTCCGTCGACGACGAAGGGCAACCGAGATCGGAGGACCCCGGCGTACTGGCCCGACTCGGAAGGACCGCGGCCGAGATCGAGGTCAGCACGCTGCTGGCGCGCCGCTGTGCCTGGGTGCAGAGCACGGGGACCCTTCCCGGTGTGGAGGGATCGATGGCCAAGCTGTTCGCCACGGAGGCGCTAACCCGGCAGTCCGCTGCATTCATGGACATGCTCGGACCGGACGGGATCCGGGCCGACGGGGACGCGACCGCCGTCGCGGGCGGGATCGCCGAGTACTCCTATCGGTATGCGCTGGGAACGACGACCTACGGGGGCACGAGCGAGATCCAGCGCAACATCATCGCTCAGCGCGGCCTCGGGTTGCCCCGACCGTCGTGAAGGTGCCCGCATCCGTCCGAGCCGGGAACGGGGATCGATGACATCCGCCACGTCCGATGGCACACCGTTCGGGACGAAGATCCACCAGGTGGCCGAGGCGAACCCCGATGGTGTCGCCATCATCTTCGCGGCTGAGGACGGCAGCGAGCGCACGGTCACCTTCGGCGAGCTCGACCGGCGGTCGACCCAACTCGCCCGGGTGCTTTCGGCGAGGGGACTCACCGCGGGCGATCCGCTCGTCGTCTCCCTCCCGAACTCCCCCGAGCACATCGTTGCGACCTTCGCGGGATGGAAGGTCGGCGCACTGGTCGTCCCCATGCGCTGGAACCTTCCGGACTGGGAGCGCGACCGGGTCCTCGCGGTCATCGCTCCACGCCTGATCGTCGACGCTGCGCATGTGGACCTCTTCGACGAGGCGGTCTCGGCCGCGATCACTCCCTTACCCGAAGTCACGCCTCCGCACGGCTGGGGGATCTGCAGCTCGGGGTCGACGGGCACCCCCAAGGTGATCCTGATGAAGAATCCGGGGCGGTATGTCGAGGGGGCCGCGACGGCGGCCGCCGTCGAGTCGTACGGGCCGCTGCCCCAGCCCCAGCGGGTGTTGATTCCCGCGCCGCTCTACCACTCGAACGGCTTCACCGTGACCAGGAACCTCATGTCGGGTGTCGAGGTCGTCCTGCTCGAGCGGTTCGACGCCGAGCGGGTGCTCCACCTCATCCAACGGCACCGCGTCACGGGGTTCGTCGGGGCGACCCCGATGCTGCAGCGTCTGGCCCAGGTGCCCGACATCGACCGACGAGACCTGTCGTCGCTCGACTGGGTGCAACAGGGGGCAGCTTTGCTGCCGGTCTGGCTCGGGCGCCGATGGTGTGAGCTCGTCGGCCCGGAGCACTTCTTCGTGACCTATGGCGCATCGGAGCGACACGGCTACGTGTGCTGCCGGGGAGACGAGTGGCTCGAGCACCCGGGAACGGTCGGGCGCGGCTACATGGGCACCGACCTTCGGATCATCGGTGACGAGGGGAATGTCCTCCCGCCAGGCGAGATCGGCGGGATCTACATGCGCAGGCCGTCGGGGCCCGAAGCGACCTACATGGGCGGCAATGTGGAGCCGATGGTCTCGACGGACGACGGGTTCGTCACGGTAGGTGACATGGGCTGGCTGGACGACGAGGGGTATCTCTATGTGGCCGACCGGCGGGTCGACATGATCGTTACCGGCGGAGCGAACGTCTTCCCGGCTGAGGTCGAGGCGGCGCTCAGCGAGCATCCGGCCGTCGCCGACGTCGTCGTCGTCGGCCTGCGGGATCCGACATGGGGCCGCCGGGTCCATGCGATCGTCCAGCCCGCCGCTCCAGCCGAGTCGCCCCAGCCCGCGGACATCATCGCCTTCGCAAAGACGCGGCTGGCCTCGTACAAGGTTCCGAAGACGGTGGAACTGGTGGAGGTGATCCCGAGGAACGACGTCATGAAGTTCAATCGGACGGCTCTCACCGAGGAGCGGGATCGAAGGGCAGCCGGGGACGAGACGGTCACGTAGATCGATCGGACGAACGAGCAGGCCGCGGCGCCCTGGTGCGTCGAACCGAGCAGAACGGTTCTGTGGCGATCAGGACGTTTCACGCCAGCGCCGGAAGCACCTCGTCTTCGAAGAGGCGAAGGCTCGACCACGCCAGGTCGACGGGCATGCCGCCGCAGAGCGGGTGAAGCATGACGAAGAGTTGCGGGGAGTGCTCCTGTTCAGCCAGGAACTGCGCGGGGGTGAGCACCCGGTACCTCCCAGTGGCCCGGAGCTCCTCGATCCCGCTGACCGATTGGTACGGGTTCGCCAGGTCGTCCTGGGCCTGCCAGAGCCCGTAGGCGTTCATCTCGTGCAGGAAGTACGGCGCCATCTGCGCCCAACCCTCCTCCGCGTTCTCTGCCAGCGCGACGACGCTCGTCGGCCCGATCGGGCACGGTCCCGGGTCGGGGCGACCGAGGCTCTGCACCTCGTCTCGGTACCAGTCCCACACCTCGGGGCTGGTGGGGACGAATCCATCGGCGATCTGCGCCGCCCGCCGCGCCGCGCCCTCGCTGCTGCCGCCGAGCGAGATGCCGGGGCCACCGGGGCGGTACGGAGCAGGCGTCACGTGCACCGTCCTGCCCCGGTAGGGAAACGGTTCGCCCGAGAACGCAGATTTGAGGGTCTGCACCGTCTCGGTGACCCTTCTCGCCCTCTCGGTCATGGGCACGTCGAACATGGTGAACTCCTCGTGCACGTAGCCCGCCGCGACGATCACGTCCACCCTGCCCCGGCTGAGGTTGTCGAGGACGATCAGATCCTCGGCCAGACGGAGCGGGTCGTGGAAGGGAGCGATGAGCGCGGCGATCATGAAGCGGACCGAGTCGGTCCTCGCGGCCATCGCGGCGACCATCGGGACAGGGCTCGGCAGGTACCCATCGGGCGAGCCATGATGCTCGGACACCGCGACGCTCACACAGCCGAGGCGGTCGCTCCAGGCGGCCATGTCGAGCGCCGCGGCGTAGCGGTCCGCCATGGCACTCCCCGCAAAGTCGGGATTGCGGAAGTCGAATCGGAGCCCGAAGAACATCTGAGGATGATATTCAGCGGTCGAAGTATCTCGCCGTGGCAAGGACGCAGAGGCGGTTGTCGTTCCCGGAATCACGCACCTCGATTTGCGCGAGCCCGGACCTGGCCTGAGCTGACGCGACCGCGGGCCCGCTACGGACAGGCCGCACAAAGCGCAGACTCAGCGATGACAGTGTCGTGCCGGGAGCCAAGGAGAGCGCGGCCTCCTCGACGGCGAGGGCGATCAGGCCTCCGTTCACCGTGTTGGAGGAATTGAGCCCGTCGTCAGAGCGGGGAAGCACCGCCGTCCCGGGTTCGACCCGCTGGCATCCCGCTCGCTGGGCCAGGGGGACGCTGAGACGCTGTTCGGGCGGCGGACCGTCGAAGCTGAACGTCGATGGCAGGCGAAGGTCGGGGTTGGGCGCCGCCATGAACGACCCTGTGCTGAGTGCGACGGATTCGCCGTCACCGGACTCGAATGTGGTGCTCGCCATGAAGACCGAGCGGCCCGCCTTCAGTGTCGTGGCCGTGCACCGCACCGTGCCCGAACCCGGGGCGGGCGCAAAGAGGTGCACGTCGAGCTCCAGGGTCACAGGAACCAGGGGAGAGATGACGGTGATGGCGAGGAGACCAGAGAGGTGGTCCGCCCACGCGGCGAGGATCGACGTCCGCAAGTGGGGCGAGTCAGGCACCTGCATCTCGGGGATGATGGATGCCACACCCTCCAGGCCCGTGATCGTCTTCTTGACCGCGAACCCGAGCTCGCTCAGGATGTGTTCGCTCGGGGGATCGTCACTCATGCGGCACGCGTCCGAACGTCGCCAAGGTCTGCCTCCTCGTCTGAGAACCGGACCTCAGGGTAGCGAGCACCCGTGGGTCCCCGGTTCGGGTCAGGGCCAGTGCGGCAGTTCCGCCTCCACGCGTACCTTGGTCTCGGCGAAACAGAAATGGCCCCTGATGGCCGAACATTCCGGGTGCGGCGCCTCATAGGACCAGGCAACGTCGGGCTCGCAGTGGTCGCCGATGAAGGCGGACCAGTAGGTGGCCGTGCCCTTGTAGGGACAGTAGGTCGTCGTGGCACTCGGTCTGAGGGCGTCCGCCAGGAGATGCTCCCGGCTCACGTACAGAAGGGGCCGCAGTGAGGTCTCGTACACGCCGATGGTCTCGGCGCTGTCGACCAGGAGGACCCCACGCAACTCGACGCGCAGCCGACGAGTCGTGGGCACGCAGTCGACCCTGTGGTACGGGTTCCGGGGGTGCATGAAGACCTCCTCCTCTTCCTCCAGCCAGGAGTCGACTGCGTCCCACGCAACGCGGACATAGCCGGCAGCCTCGGGCTCCGCCTCACCGGGGACTCCGGCTGCATCCGCCGACGGGAAGGCGTACGCCGGCGGCCCGCCAGCTCGGTGCACCAGCACCACCCGCTCGCTGTCGAGCACGGTCCGCCCTGCGCTGATGCCGCGTACCCGGCGCGGAAATGGCTCGACGTACACCAGCCCTTCGGGAACGCTCTTGTTGAAGCGCCCGGAGGGGTTCGCACTCAAGGGTCCTCGTCCGGTAGTCAGGCTCACAACGATCTCCTGTGGTCGGGTGGTGCGTTCATGCCTTCGAATCCCCTGATCATGGCGTCCACCGAGAAGGATGCGAGAAGGGCTCCCTCCGCGTCATGCACCCGGCATTCGGAGCGGGACATGCCGTCCCCTGCGAACGTCGACACGTGGTGGTAGAGCATCCACTGGTCGGCGCGGATATCGGCGTGCAGTGACAACCCGATGGCGTTGATCGCGGTCGACATCGTGCGGTGTGCCTCCCGCTGACCCACGCCGGGATGGGGGCGAAGGGCAGCCGCAATGGACATGTGCCCGGTGAACTGGGCCAGCAGGGCCGCGTGCAGACAGGGATCGTCAGGGACGTCGCGGAATCGCACCCAGGCATCAATCACCGGAGGCCCTACTGGCGCGTCTGGGTCGTCCGTGTACGCCCTGTCGACGACCCGGACATCCCGTCCGGTCACCGACATGTCGTACGGTTCGCACTCGTACGGACCCGGCACGTCTGGGAGTGGGGCCGAATGACGGATGAGGTCCGGAGCAGTCACGTCGAGCAGCAACGTTGCCGTGGCGCATCGCCGCCCCATATGGGTCACATCGACGGCAACAGTCGTGAAGGACCGACCGTTGCTGAGCTCGTCGAGTTCGAACGACAACGGGTGGGCGGGATCGGCCGGTCGCATGAACACCATGTGGCTCGATACGGCGCGGCGGCCGGGCCGATGTCGGCCCGCGGCGACGATCGCCTGTCCGAGCATCTGGCTCCCCTCGACGACGGCGCGGAGGTGGCTGGCTCGTGCCAGGCCGCGATACCGGCGGTCACCGTCCGGTTCGACGTCGAGGATGTCCATCAGCTGCGAGGCATCTCCCCAGGTGGGGAACCGCTTCACCGTCACAGCTGCGGGGATCGTCCTCCCCCATGGGGTCAATGATCTCGACGGACGACCCTGTCGTGGTCGAAGGTGGCCAAGCCCTCCCGCCACCCATGCTCCGCTGGAGCACCGGTGAAGGTCCGCAGGACGTCGCGGCCATCGGGGCCGTCGTCGCTGTCTGGCCGCCGACCGATGCTCCATGGCGTGCCGGCTTCGTGGGGGAGCGCCCTGGAGTCGTCCGCCCCGGCCGGCGCGAACTTCGGCAGCTGCACGTCCTGGACGGGGAAGAAGAGCGACGGGGGCTTGCCGGACTGCTCGACTCGCAGCGCGGACGAGGACTCGGCCACGAGCTCGCCCGCCCACCAGGCGCGGGCCACCAAAGGGCACGGAGTCCGCTCCGCCGCGTCGCCGGACGCTCCGGATGCGGCCCAGACCGGTCCGGACTCCGATCGGTCGGTCAAGGGCGGTCCCGGCGGCCGCCGGGGTCACGGGCGCCGGCGCCCGAGTGCGTGGCCACGGCCGCCAGCTTGGGTGGCCCTCCGCTGCAGGGCCTTCTCACCCGTTGGATTGCCATGGTCCGAGAGTACTGTGCCGCGGTTTGCCCCGGCTTCGGGGCACGGACCCGTTCGATGTCGCCCTGAATATGATGAGCACGTGTTCGCCTACGTACGCGATGACGTCGCAGCTACATCCGGACTCTCCACCGCGATCAGCCGGAGGCGCATTGATGCAGTCCATTGAGCACTGGGTCGGAGGCCGCATCAACCCGGGCAGGTCTGGGCGGTCGTCCCCCGTCTTCGATCCTGCGCTCGGCCGGCAGACCAAAGAGGTGAGCCTGGCCTCGGCCGACGAGATCGACGCTGCGGTGCAGTGCGCGGTCGATGCGGCCGCCACGTGGCGGGAGTCGCCGCTGGGGCAGCGCACCGACAAGATGTTCCGATTGAGAGAGCTCCTCGTGAGCCGCCGCCAAGACCTGGCACGGCTCGTGAGCGAGGAGCACGGCAAGGTCGTCACCGATGCAGGCGGCGAGGTGGCCCGTGGGCTCGAGTGCGTGGAATTCGCCTGTGGCATTCCCCAGATGCTGAAGGGCTCCCACAGCTCCGAGGTGTCCGGCGGGGTCGACGTGCACACCGTCCTCCACCCCGTCGGCGTGGTTGCCGGCGTCACCCCTTTCAACTTCCCGGTCATGGTGCCGCTGTGGATGTTGGCAAACGCTCTTGCCTGTGGCAACGCCTTCATCCTGAAGCCCTCTGAGAAGGATCCCTCTCCCTCCATGCTGCTCGCCGAGTTGGTGCAGGAGGCCGGGTTCCCCGATGGCGTCTTCAACGTGCTGAACGGGGACGTCGAGGCCGTGGATGCGCTGCTGTGCCATCCGGGGGTGGACGCGGTGTCCTTCGTGGGTAGCACGCCGGTCGCGCGCCACATCTACGAAACGGGCACTCGTCATGGCAAGCGGGTCCAGGCTCTGGGCGGAGCGAAGAACCACATGGTCGTCATGCCCGACGCCGACGTGGACGCCGCCGCCGATGCCGCGGTGTCGGCGGCGTACGGCTCGGCCGGCGAGCGCTGCATGGCCATCTCGGTCGTCGTGGCCGTCGGCGTCGTGGCGGATCACCTCGTCGAGGCGATCGCGGAGCGGATCCCGGACATCGTCGTCGGCCCCGGGAGTCACGAAGCATCGATGATGGGGCCGCTGGTGACCGCCGAACACCGGGACCGCGTCACGTCCTACGTCCGTGGCGCCGCGGACGAGGGAGCCCGCGTGGTGGTGGACGGGTCCTCGGGAGACTGGAGCCAGGGTTTCTTCACGGGCTGCTCTCTCATCGACGACGTCAAGCCGGGAATGAGGCTGTACGACGACGAGATCTTCGGCCCGGTTCTCGGGGTGGTGCGAGTACCCAATTTCGAGGAGGCGCTGGCCCTCGTCAATGCCAACCCCTACGGCAACGGCGTGGCCTTGTTCACCCGTGATGGTGGCGCCGCCCGGCGGTTCGAGCGTGAGGTCACGGTCGGCATGGTGGGCATCAACGTTCCCATCCCGGTGCCCGTGGCGTTCCATTCATTCGGCGGGTGGAAGGCGTCGCTGTTCGGCGACACCCCCATCTACGGCCCGGAGGGCATTCGCTTCTACACGAGGCCGAAGGTGGTCACGTCACGGTGGCCGGAGCCCACTGATAGCGCAATCGACCTCGGCTTCCCCTCGACACGGTAGGGGGATCGACCACCGCATCAGAATGACCCCCAGTTGAGTGGGGATCCCCTCGCCGGTCAGCCGGGTGACGCGAAGTGGTGGAGCACGTCCTCACCGAACGCCAGAAGCGTCTCGGGCGGTCCGAAGTCGGAGAACCAGAGGTAGACCCGCTCCACGCCCCGCTCGCCGAGTGCGCCGAAGTGGTCGACGAGTTCGGGCACCGTGCCGATGACCGGCGTCGAGCCGAACCGCCGCTGGGCCACCTGGGTCACCTCGGCCCGCCGCTCCTCCGACGGCACCACGGCGACCTGCAGCTGGAGCGAGCAGCGGGCGGTACCCGAGAACGCGCGCATGTCGTCGAGCCGGTCGAGGATCCCGATGTGCACGTTCCACCAGTCGGCATACGCAGCGACCAATTCCATGGTCCTTCTGCCCGCGCCGCCGATGACGATCGGAATCGCTCCCAACGGTCCGGGCTGTTGGCGTGCGCCGTGGAGGTGGAAGTGCTCACCCTCGTAGTCGACGGTCTCGCCTCGCCACAAGGCCTGCACGATCTCCAACGACTCCCTCATCCGGCCGATCCGATCCGCCGGCTGCCGCGATCCGATTCCGAACGCCACCAGCTCGTCCGGCACAGAGCCCCAACCGAGTCCCAGTTCGAACCGGCCTCCGGAGGCGTGGTCGATCGTCACGGCCTCCCGCGCCAGCACAGCGGGGTGACGGAACGAGTCGCACAGGACCAGGGATCCCACTCGGAGCTCGCGGGTTCGCGCGGCAAGCCACGCGTTGGTGACCATCGGCTCGAACATCGGGGTACCTTCGGCTCCGGGTGGTGCGAGATGGTCCATGCCCGCGATGCCCGCGAATCCGGCGGCCTCGGCGGCCTGTGCCCGCTCGGTCATCTGCTCCATCGTCATGCGCATCTGCGGCAGGTAGAGCCAGAACTCCAGCGCGGTGGTCATCGGAAGGTGAACCTACTCGTCTGCGCTCGGCCCGAGAGCGTGCCGCGGGGGTGCGCCGCCGCTCCCGCCGCCTTCGATCCGCTACCGTGCCGGACGGGGCGGCGAACGCGGTCGGGGCCACGGGCGAGCCCGAGTCCGGGCGGCGAGGAGGAGCGATCGTGAAGGCAGTACGCAGCATCGAGGGAGGTGTGGCGGTCGTCGAGGTCGACGAGCCTCCCGGCTTCGGAGAGGTCCTCCACATGAGGTCGACCAGCATCTGTGCCTCCGACCTGAGTTACATCCGTTTCGGGAGCCGCGCCGTGCTCGGCCACGAGTTGGCGGGTGTCCGAGAGGACGGCACCGCAGTCGTGGTCGAGGCCATCTACGGCTGCATGGAGTGCGACCAGTGCCGGCGGGGCGCCTACAACCTCTGCCCCACCCATGGGCAGCGAGCCCTCGGCATCTCTGCAGATGGAGGAATGACGGAGCAGTTCCGGGCGCCGTCTGCCCGCCTCGTCCCGCTGCCCGCGGGTCTCGCGGTACGCGACGCGTCCATCGTGGAGCCGGCGTCCGTCTCGTGGCATGCGCTGCGTCTCGCCGACACCGGTCCCGGCACGCGGGTGGCCGTGGTCGGGGCCGGCGCACTGGGCCTGCTGGCCGTCGCCGGTGCTCGCCGGCTCGGCACCGAGGACGTCGCCCTCCAGGCGCGCCATCCCCACCAACGGCAGGCCGGTGAGCGCCTGGGTGCCCGAGTCGACGCCGACGGGCTCTACGAGGTCGTCGTAGAGGCCGCCGGCACCGAGGCCAGCCTGGCCCGATGCGGCGAACTCGTCGCGCCCGGTGGCACCATCGTCGTGCTCGGCGTCCATTTCGGCCCCGTGCAGCTCGACTGGATGCCACTCTTCCATCGGGAGGCCCGCCTCATCCCCTCCCTGGGGTACTGCGCCCACGAGGGAGGCCGCGAGATGGAGGACGCTGCGAACATGCTCGCCGAAGATCCCGAGATCGCCCGGACGCTGATCACCCATCGCTTCCCCATTGAGGACGCCGTGGAGGCATTCCGGGTGGCATCGGACAAGACGGAGGGGGCCATCCGGGTCGTGATCGAGCCCTCGTGAGAGCGGCGGACCAGTTCCATGCCGGCATCGTCGTCGACGACCTCGAGCCTTCCTTGGTCGACCTCGCGGATCTGTTCGGGTACGAATGGTGCGAGCCGATCTCCGTCTCGACACCCGTGGTGCTTCCTGAGGGTGAGATCATGCTCGACCTCAGGTTCACCTATTCGGTGACCTCGCCCCGCCTCGAGGTGATTCGCAGCGTGCCCGGGACCCTGTGGACGCCCGTCATGGGATCGGGCATCCACCATCTCGGCTACTGGTCCGACGACGTGGCCGCCGATTCGGCTCTCCTGGAGGGACAGGGCTACGCGGCGGAGGCAACCGGCCTCCGCCCTGACGGCTTCCCCTTCTGGGCGTACCACCGGAGCCGCGGCGGTCCCCGGATCGAGATCGTGAGCCGACAGGTGCAGCCATCACTCGAGCAGTACTGGTCGGCCGGGAGCACCTAGGCCCGAGAACCCTCGCACACTAATGTTCCGATCGCGATGACGACAGCTTCTAGAAGGCGCGCGTGCTTCGCAGGTGCGACATGACCGAACCGATGCCCCCGCTGCATCTGCCGGCCCGCGACATCCCCATCCCGTCCTCGGTGAGTCCCGAGGCGCAGGCCGTGCTGGCGATGCCCCCGATGGAGGCGGTCGAATACCCCGAGCCGGACGACATGGACGGATGGCGAGCGATGATCGTCTCCTACGACGAGACCGTGGCCGCACTGCTGGCTGCTCGGGCGCAGAACGCACAGGTGTCGACGGAGTCACTCGACCTCGGGGAGTTCGCCGTCCACGTCATCACCCCGAACGACTGTGCCGACGATGACCCGCGCGTCTACCTCGACATCCACGGCGGCGCGTTCGTCTACGGCCGCGGCGACTCCTGCCGGACCATGGGGATCAACTCGGCCACGCGCGTCGGCGCACGAGTGTGGGCCGTTGACTACCGCATGCCACCGGACCACCCCTTCCCGGCGGCACTCAACGACTGCCTGCTGACGTACCGGACCATTCTCAATGACCACCGGCCGGAGGAGATCATCGTGGGCGGCGCCTCGGCGGGCGGCAACCTGGCGGCCGCCCTCGTCCTGCGGGCGCGCGACGACGGGCTCCCGCTGCCGGCGGCCGTGGTCCTGCTCACGCCGGGCGTCGACCTGACGGCGTCCGGCGACTCGCTGCAGACCAACCTCGGGCTGGATCCCCTCATCCGCGGGAACGGGACGCCGACCTTCTTGTTGTACGCCGCCGGCCACGATTTGCGTGATCCCTACGTCTCGCCGCTGTTCGGCGACTTCACCAAGGGGTTCCCGCCCACCATCCTCACGACGGGCACCCGCGACATGCTGCTCTCGGACACCGTGCGGATGCACCGGGCGCTGCGCGCCGCCGGTGTCCCGGCGGATCTGCACGTGACCGAGGCCGGGGGTCACGGTGGGTTCTTCGGTATGGCGCCCGAGGACGAGGCGATCCTGCAGGAGATCCGCCGATTCGTCGACGCGCATTGGAGTGCCGGAGCGAGACCGACGACGTGAGCGACGACCTGGGTGCCGCCGGCCTTCGTCTGGAGCGGGAGGGACCGATCGCGTGGTGCGTGATCGACCGCCCGTCCGCCAGGAACGCGCTGACGCCCGCGATGTACTACGGGATGAGGCGAGCGGTGCAGCGCGTGAACACCGACCCCGAGCTGGCGGCTCTCGTCATCACTGGCACCGGGGACGTCTTCGCGCCGGGAGGCGATCTCGGCGGACGGGCGGAACCGGGGGATGTCGTACCCGATGCCCTCGGGTACGACATCCTCCCGTTCACTGCCATTCGTGAGAGCCGGGCACCGGTGATCGCCGCCGTCAACGGGATCTGCCAGGCCGGCGGGCTCCTGATCGCCATGATGGCGGACATCGCGGTCGCCAGTGACCGGGCGACCTTCCGGGTGCCCGAGCTCCTGCGCGGCATCCCCGACGCGACCTACGCCGCGGCGCTCCCGGCCCACGTCGGTGTGGCGGTCGCACGCGACCTGCTGCTCTCGGCGCGGGTGTTCGACGCGGCGGAGGCGCAACGCCTCGGCGTGATCTCACGGGTCGTGCCCCACGAGGAGCTGCGGTCCGCCGCGCTCGACGCGGCGAGGCAGGTGCTGCGGACGGCGCCCGAGGCACGGGCCCACGTCAAGCGCATGCTCAACGAGCGCTACGGGCTCATCGACTACGAGACGATGTTCGGATCGCTTGCGACCTCACCCGAGCCACGCGAGGGGATGGCAGCGTTCATGGAGAAGCGACCGCCGAGCTGGATCCCGCCCGACCTGCCGTCCTGAGCCCGGCTGCTCTTCGGCGACACTCGAATCCCCTCTCGACATACCTGCGTCGAGCGACGCGGACTGGTCAGCGCCGGACGCCGGGCCTCGCAAGCGAGTATCCCGTCGGACCCGGCGTTCCGACGCTGACGGAGTGTGCGTTCCTAACGACGGCTTTGGGTGCTCCTACCCGAGGGTGGACGTGCCGGCGATGTCGTGCCCGCAGAACGGCTTGGACGAGATCACCTTGAACCCCGTCTTCTCTGCCTGCACGACCCAGGCGCAGTTGGGCGGATCGTGGCCGAAGATCGTGCTGTAGTTGACCGTGATGGGCAGCAACCCGTTGCCGTTGTAGGACTTGATGCTGCGCAGATCCTTGATCACGGCGGCCCGCGTCGGGTTGGGCCCGGCCATCTGCAGTCCCTTGATCATGAGATCGGCTCCCAGCCACGCCTCGGTCTGCCCGAAGGTGGCGAACTGGTTCTTGGAGAAGTGGCTGTACTTCTCCATGGCTGCCTGCTCCTGCTGGGTCCCGGCGTTGGGCAGGGACCAGGGACGGAACGCGCTGAGGAAGTAGTCACCCTGCAGCGTGTTCCAGACCGGGGACTTGATCGCGTCGGGCTCGTAGCCTGTGGCGAAGAGCGTGGCCTTGAGCTTGACGCCGGCCTGCTTGAGCGCGGTTGCGAGCGCGTAGTTCGAGTTGTTGTCCATGCTCGGCGTCATCGCATTGACGCCGTTTTGCTTGGCGATCAGCGCAGCGGAGGTGAAGTTGGCCCCGCCGAAGGGAACGGTGATGTCCTCGACGCCCACCTTGCCCCCGGCGGCCTTGAAGGCTTCTGCGGCCCCCCTGGCCGCACCGGCGGACGACGGTGAGATCCCGTAGCCGTACGTGCCGAGGACGGTGCCCCCGTGCGACTTCAGGAACCCACCGACCAGGGTGTTGACCGGGGACTTGGGGTCGGTGCTCCCGTGGTCGGATGCGAACATGTTGGTGAAGGGCTGCGTGCCCCATTCCGGACCGTCGTCGTAGGAGCCTGTGACCGGGACACCCTGCTGGTTCGGGACTTTGTCGGCCAGGAAGAAGAGCGGGCTCTGCGAGACGATGCCGAAGGCGCCCTTCGAGAGGGCGTCCTGGATCGACGTTGCGATGACGCTCGGGCTGGTCTGGTCGTCGATCACCAGCGGAACCAGCTTGTGCCCGTTCACGCCGCCCATCGCGTTCTGGAGGGCGATCCGTGCCAGGAACCCCGACTGGGTGCCCGCGTCCTGCGAGGCACCGGGGCCCGTGAGCGAGCTGACATAGGCCAGCGTGATGGGCGATGCAGAGGCGGATGCCTGGGTGGCAGCCACGCCGGACGCCGCAGTCAGAAGACCGAGCATCCCAGCCATGGCGACCGAGAGCTTCAAGAACCGAAAGCGTTTCATGTGTTCCTCCCCGGAACGGAGTGTTTGAATGTGGCTTCCGATCGGAGGCCACTCACGAGGGCTACGCCGGCCTCCCAGGCCAGTGCTGGGCGAGAGCGTAGCGATGCGGCAATAGAATTTTCCGTCACCCCCGTCGACCAGAGGCACCCCCCACGATGACGTTTCTCTGCGCGGTCACGACGTCGACGCCGCCGATGGCTCGGCGTCTCCCAGGTAGCGGTCGATCACCTCGGGGCCTGCTTCGGACGCAGGGCCCGACCAGCCGATCCGCCCGCGGGTGAGGATCACGCACGAGTCGGCCAGCGACAACGCCCTGTGCACGAACTGTTCGCTCAGGACGATGGTGACCCCGGAGCGACGGGTCTCCTCGAGGCTCGCGAACACGGACTCGACGACCTGCGGCGCCAATCCGAGGGACATCTCGTCGGCGATGATCAGCTTCGGGAGTACGGCCACGGCCCGCGCCAGCGCCAGCATCTGCTGTTCGCCGCCCGAGAGGCTGCCCGACAGCTGTGCCCGTCGGGATCCGAGAACCGGGAACAGGTCGATGGCCCTGTCGATGGCCGGAGCTCGCTCGCTGCGCTTCACCTGCGCCACGGCCATCCTCAGATTGTCGGTGACGGTGAGTCCGGGGAAGATGCCGCGTCCCTCGGGGATGTAGGTGAGTCCGAGCTTGCGAATGACGTGCGCGGACTTGCCGGTGATGTCCCGACCGTCGAAGACGACCCGTCCCGCTGTTGGCGGCACGAGGCCCGAGACGCTGCGCGCCAGTGTGCTCTTTCCGGCGCCGTTGGCGCCCAGGACTGCGAGCACCGACCCCGCAGCCACGTCCAGGGAGATGCCGAACAGCGCCCGGGACGTCCCGTAGCGCACATCGAGGTCGTCGACCTTGAGGAGCGGCTCGCTCATGCTCCGATGACCCCGGGAGCCGGACGCGGAGGCTGCGGATCGTCGCTGTGGATCGATTCGTCGTCGCCGAGGTACGCCGACCGTACGAGAGAGTTCCGGCGGATTTCTTCGGGGCAATCGGCGGCGATCCGCTCACCGAAATCGAGGACGAAGATCCAATTCGAGAGGGCGAGCACTGCCGCCACGTCATGCTCGACGAGGAGGAGCGAGACCGCCCGCTCGGACTGCTCCACCACCTTGCGGAAGACCGAGAGGAGGCTCTCTGAGGCCTTCATGTCGAGCCCGGAGAGGGGCTCGTCCAACAGGACCACCTCTGGCTGGCTGGCCAGAGCTCGGCCCACCTCGACGAGTCGACTGATTCCCAGAGGGAGTGCCGCCACCGGTGCCTTGGCCACCCGCGTCAGGTTGAGGAGCTCGAGGAGGCCGTCGACCCGCTCGTTCTCAGCGGTCGACGGCGGTCGAAGGGAGCGCGGATCCACCATGTCCCGCCACAGGCGGCGTGGTGCGAAGCGCACCCGATCCGCCAGCACGAGGTGGTCGCGCACCGTCAATCCCAAGAACAGCTCCGGCTGCTGGAACGTGCGGGCCAGCCCCCTTCTGGCCCGGGCCTGTGGACTGGCGTCGGTGACGTCGTGGCCGTGCAGCCAGACACGGCCATCCGCCGGGCGCAGGAGCCCCGAGAGCACGGCGAGCATCGTGGTCTTGCCGGCACCGTTGGGCCCCACGAGCCCGGCGATGCTGCGGGGCGCTACGTCGAGGTCGACGTCGCTGAGGGCGTTGAGTCCCCCGAAGCGAACCGTGATGCCCCGTGCCGACAGGACGGGCGTCTCGGTGGCCACTTCGGTCGTCGCCGTCATGGCACCCGCTCCACCATCACGGCGCCCTCTCGGGCACCCGGGGCACCGCTGACGTCGCCGTTCACCGCAGCAGCATCGGAGGAGAGATCCTCCACGAACAGCGGCGTTTGCTGGCGGTCCGCCATACGCAGCAGCCAGCCGCGGAAGATCCGGCTCTGTTCGGCCAGCGTGCCTTCGGGGTACCTCGCGGCCGAAATCGCGCCGAGGCCGAAGAGGATCGGCAGGATGTTGCCCGTCCAGGTCGGCAGGTAGTGCTGGGAGATCGCGGGCAACATGACGAAGGAGAGTCCGGCCAGCAGCGCCGCCGCCGTGGAGCGAATGCCGAACGTGACGAGAACGGCGAGCCAGACGACCCCGAGGAAGGTCGCGAACTCGCTCGGCACGATGGAGGTCTGCTCCACGGCCAAGAGCCCTCCGCCGATGCCGGCGACCAGCGCGCCCAGCGCGGCCACGGTCACTTTCATCTGGACCACGCTCACGCCGGTGGTCCTCGCGCCGGCGTCGCTCCAGCGCACCGCGTTCATGGCCAGGCCGGAGGTGGAGCGACGGAAGTTCAGGATGAACAGCGACAAGATGAAGAAGGCCCCCAGGCACACGTAGGCGAAGGCACGGTCCGACGTCGCGAAGCTCGGACGGTTGAGGGTCAGGCCCAGCCCGCTGTTGACGAATTGCGGCAGGGTGAACACCAGGTTCTCCACCAGCAGTCCGAACGTGAGCGTGACCAGGGCAACGTAGAGGTCGCCGAGTCGGATGCTCAGAATGCCGATGATGAGTCCGATCATCATGGCGACGACGCCGCCGGCCAGCACGGCAACGAGGACGGGCCAGCCGTGGTTGGTGGCCAGTTCGGCGGTGGTCAGGGCACCGATCCCGGCGAAGGTGATCTGGCACAGCCAGAGCATGCCGCCCTCGCCGGTGACCAACGTCCACGACAAGAAGATGACGGCGAAGGCGAAGGCCTGGGCCGTGAGGCCGACCCAGTAGCCCTGCAGAATGAGGGGGAGCAAGGAAACGATGACGATGAGCAGGAGCGGCCCGGCGTACTTGCTGAGCAAGCTCAGTGATCCGGTCTCGAGCGCGCTCGTCGTCGAGCCGGCCAGACGGCTTTCGCCTTGGGGCGTGATGGCGCGGTCGAGTGCCCCGCCCACCCGATCGATGTCACCGACTCGTCCGCGCCGGAGGAGGTTGTAGAGCAACACCAGGGCGATGACGATGAAGGGGATGGCGTCAATGACCTCGCCCGTCCACTGGCTGTCGGAGGGCAGGTAGCGCTGGGCCAGTGAGGTCGCAATGCCCATCAGCAGCCCGACACCCACGGCAATGGGCAGGCTGCGCATCTTTGCGGCGATGACGGCGGCGAACGCAGCCGCGACGAGCACGGTGAAGTTGTTGGGGTCGAGCCCGATGATTGGCGCCGCCAGGACGCCGGTCAACCCGGCAAAGAAGACGCTGACTGCCCAGACGCCGGCGGACACGGCTTCGGGATTCGTACCGGAGAGGTCGGTCATGGCCGGCGAGTCGACCATCGCTCTCACCTTGAGCCCGACCTCGGTAAAGCGCAGGACGAGGGCGCCGATCACGACTGTCGCGACGACGCAGATGTAGACGATGATCTGGTCGAGGGTGACCGGCACGCCGAGGAACTGGAAGACCCGGACGGGCTCCGGGGCCAAACCAGGTGCCTGCAGGATGGCCCCACTGCCGAAGATGACCGTGGCCACGGCGGGAATGGCCACCAACAACCCCACCGTCGCCACCACCTTGATCAGAGGCGAGCTGAACCTCAGGTGGCGGAAGAGGACCGCGTAGAGAACGATGCCCATGAGGGGCGCTGCGATGCCGATGGAGACGATGGCGGCCGTGGGGATCGACCAGTTCTGTTCGGTGTGGAGGTAGTAGTAGAAGCGGGCGATGAAGAAGGCCATCGCGCCGAAGGCGAAGTTCAGAATGCCCGATGCGGTGTAGGTGATCACCAGCCCGGCGGACGCGATCGCGTAGATCCCGCCCAGCACAAGCCCGGCGATCACGAATTCCAGCATCCGGCGCCCCCTTTGCAGCGCAGCAGCGCTCTTCCTACCCGGTTGTACCGCACGGTACAACCGGGTCACTGTGTGCATCCTCGGCAGCAGGAACCTGCGGCGACGTCATGCCCAGCCTGGTCGGCCACTATAACCAATGGACCATGAATGGACAATGGCGTTCTGTTTTTCGGAAACTGGACTTCCTGAGCCCGGCGGCAGCTGCTGTCGGACGTCGGATGGACGAGCCGAATGTCGGGCCATGGGCTCGTTCCGCACCAGGTCGAGGGGTCACTCCGAACGACTGCCCGGGCCGGATTCGGGTGCGGAACCTCGCGGAGAGGGACGTTCTCGACCGGGCGCTCCGGCGGGAGCTCGCAGGCCGCCAACCCCGTGGGGACCTCCCGCTGCGCCAGACTCGTGCCGAACAGCCGGCCTTCAGAGAGAGGTGATGCAGTGTCCGATTCTGCGGGGCTCAGGGACGCCCTCGAGCTCGAGACGACGGGTCCGGGAAGGTTCCGCGCTCGCAACTTCCTCGAGGGTGCGGGCAACGTCGTCTTCGGGGGTCAGATCCTGGCCCAGACCATCGTGGCCGCGTGCAGCGTCGACTCGACCAAGCCGCTCAAGTCGGTGCACACGATCTTCGCCCGGGGCGCCGATCGCGACCAGCCCCTGGACATCGACGTCGAGGCCATGCACGTCGGCCGCGCCTTGGCCAGTGCGACGATCACGGTCCGCCAAGGTGACCGCTTGTGCACGCGCTCGCTGGCGCTCTTGAGCGCTCCAGAGCCGGATCTCATCCGCTTCGGCGCTCCGGCGCCCCAGGTCGGTGGACCCCAGGACGCGGCGCCCCTCGGGGGCAGCGGCACGTTCTGGGACCTTCGCGTGGTCGGTGGCGTCGATGTGTCGGATCCCGACGAGGTGGGCCCGCCCGAGCTCTTCGTGTGGGTCCGGTTTCCTGGCGCCGGGTCCACCGGCATCACGGGACAGGCCCTTCTTGCCTATGCCACGGACGGGTTCCTGATCGGCACTGCCATGCGCCCCCACGCCGGCATCGGCCAGGCGATGGCCCACGTCTCCATCTCGACGAGTGTCCTGAGCCACACGCTGACCTTTCACGAACCGGTCGATGCCGGAGAATGGCATCTCCTCGCCCACGAGAGCCCGTATGCCGGAAACGGCCGGACCTATGGCCGGGCCAACATCTTCACCGAGGACGGCAGGCTGGTCGGCTCATTCGTTCAGGACAACATGGTTCGTTCATTTCCCGGCGGCGGGTCACGCCCCGTCGGTGCGGTCTGAGCCACTACGTTCTGCCCATGGCAGATTATGAAACCGTGCTCTACGAGGAGCGGAACGGTGTCGCCTGGGTCACGCTCAACCGGCCCGAGGTCAACAATGCGTTCGATCCCGTCATGCGCAGCGAGCTCAAGGCGATCTGGACATCGCTCCAGAGGAACGACGATGTGCGATGCATCGTTCTGACGGGGGCGGGGGAGAAGGCCTTCTGTACGGGCATCGACCGCTCCATCATGGACGGCTGGTCAGGGACTCCGAAGAATCCCTGGTCCTTTCCCATCGACATCGGAGGGGACATCGGGCCCAAGTCGAACCGCCTCTGGACGCCGGTGATCATCGCCGTGAACGGCATGGCGTGCGCCGGAGCCTTCTATCTGCTGGGTGAGGCGGAGTTCATCATTGCCTCCGAGACAGCGACCTTCTTCGATCCGCATGTGTCCTACGGGATGGTGGCCGGATTCGAGTCCCTGCACCTCATGCAGAAGGCGCCGTTCCAAGAGGTCATGCGGATCGCGCTGCTGGGAAGCAACGAGCGCATGTCGGCGGGGCGGGCGCATCAAATCGGGCTGGTGTCCGAGGTGGTGCCGGCGGACAAGCTGACGGAGGCCGCCACCTGGGCCGCGGAGACCATCGCCTCCCAATCGCCGGCCGCGGTCCAGGGCACCGTCCGGGCGATGTGGATGGGAATCGATACGCCGCGCAGTGTCGCCCTGGAGGTCGCGCCGGTGTTCGTCCGGTTGGGGACGACCAACGACAACATCATCGAGGGCCAGTCGGCGTTTCGGGGCGGCACCAGAGCGAAGTACCGGATCCGCTGAGCGCTACCCGGCCCTGACCTGATCCTTGAGGGACGGCACGATCGGGGGGGCCGTCCTCCAGTTGGGGACACCCGAGTCCTCCTTGGCCACCGGGTAGTGGTCGTCGTTGATCTGCGCCCAATGCGAATGGTTCAGCTCGTGCAGGGTGAAGCAGGCGTTGAGCGAGGTGTAGAAGCCCTGGTTGTCCTGGGTCTGGTTCACCGACTCCTTGATCATGAGCGCCGCCATCGTCGGCACCTGGGCGATCCGGCGGGCGAACTCGAGCGTGCGCTCGTCCAGTTCCGCCGCGGGGAACACCTTGCTGACCATCCCGAGCGCATAGGCCTCTTGGACGTCGATGGAGTCTCCGGTCAACATGAGCTCCTTGGTCTTTCGGGCCCCGAATTCCCACGGGTGCGCGAAGTACTCCATGCCGCACATGCCAAGGCGCGTCCCGACCACGTCGGCGAAGTGGACGTCATCCGCGCCGACGATCAGGTCGCAGGCCCACATCAGCATCAGACCGGCGGAGTACACGTCCCCGTGTACCTGGGCGATCGTGATCTTGCGCAGATTGCGCCAGCGGCGCGTGTTCTCGAAGAAATAGTGCCATTCCTGCAGCATGAGGCTCTCTGCACCCCGCCTCGTGCCGCCATTGATCCCGCTCGTGGGATGAGGGTTGTCGCCGCCGCGCATCTCGCTCATCGCGACCTTCGAACCCATGTCGTGCCCGGAGCTGAACATCTTGCCTTCTCCGCTGAGGATCACGACACGGACGTTGTCGTCCGCCTCCGCGGTCAGGAACGCCTCGTTGAGCTCGACCAGCATCCCCCGGTTCTGGGCGTTGCGAGCCTCCGGGCGGTTCAGGATGATCCGCACGATCGACCCGTCGTCTTGGGGCTCGTACTTCACGAAAGCGAACTCGGACATGATCCCTCCCTGTCGGCAGCGGCGTTCTCCGCTGCGTAGGTTCTATTCTTCAAGGTAAGGGGAAGCAAAATGGGTTCAGCGCCTGGCTTCTGAGCGGTCTCGGTGTCGAGGCGGCTCCCGTCCCGTCGCCCATCGGCCGGCCCGGACGCGTCGACCAAGCGGCGACCCCGAAAGAGATCGCAGTCTCCGGAATCACCCCGCCGCCATGAGGTGGCGGCCACAGCACAGGAGGAATGACTGATGGCCTGGGATTTCACAACCGAGCCCGAGTTCCAAGAGAAGCTCGACTGGGCTCGACAGTTCGTCTCGGACAAGATTGAGCCCCTCGACATCCTCTACCCGCACCGGCAGTTCCACCCTTTGGACGACGAGCTGCGGCCGATCGTCGACCCCATGAAGCAGGAGGTGCGGGACCACGATCTGTGGGCCGCGCATCTCGGGCCAGAGCTGGGCGGGAAGGGGTACGGGCAGCTCAAGCTGGCCCTTTTGAACGAGATTCTCGGCGTGTCGGCCTGGGCGCCGATCGTCTTCGGGACCCAGGCGCCCGACACCGGGAACGCAGAGATCATCGCCCACTACGGGACCGATGAGCAGAAGGAGAAGTATCTCCAACCCCTTCTGAATGGGGAGGTCTTCTCCAGCTACTCCATGACCGAGCCGCAGGCCGGTTCCGACCCGCAGCAGTTCACGACGCGCGCCATTCGCGATGGCGACGAATGGGTCCTCAACGGGTGGAAGTTCTTCTCGTCCAATGCACGGACAGCGGCCTTCCTCATCGTCATGGCCATCACCGACCCCGATGTCAGCGTGTACCAAGGGGCCTCGATGTTCCTCGTCCCCACCGACACTCCGGGCGTCAACATGGAGCGCCACGTCGGCCTGTCGGGCGAGTCCGAGGATCAGGCCATGCACGCGCTGATCCATTACGAGGACGTGCGGCTGCCGGCGGAGAGCCTGCTCGGCGGTGAGGGCCAGGCCTTCGCCATCGCCCAGACCCGTCTGGGCGGCGGGCGGGTCCACCATGCCATGCGCACCGTCGCCACCTGCCAGCGGGCCCTCGACCTGCTCTGCGAGCGGGTTCTCAGCCGGGAGACCCAGGGCAGCCTTCTGGCCAAGAAGCAGTTCATTCAGGGCGACATCGCCGACTCGTACGCCGAGCTGATGCAGTTCCGCCTGCTGGTGCTCTACACCGCGTGGGAGATCGACCAGGTGAAGGACTACCGCCGGACGCGGAAGAACATCGCCGCCATCAAGGCGCTGACGCCGAAGGTGATGCACGACGCGGTGTGGCGTTCCATGCACGCGCACGGGGCGCTGGGCGTCTCCAACGAGATGCCCTTCGGCAGCATGTGGATGGCGGCGCCCATCATGAGCGTGGTGGACGGGCCGACCGAGGTCCACAAGGTGACCGTGGCCCGCGAGGTGTTGAAGGACTACGAGCCCTCTCCAGGCCTGTGGCCCACGGCCCATCTTCCGGCGAAGCGCGAGGAGGCACGCCAGAAGCTCGCCGACCATATCGAGCACCTCGTCGGGAACGCCTGACCAGCACCGTGCGCGCCGCCCGCTGCATCGAGTACGGCCCTCCGTCATCGGTCGTCGTGGTCGAGGTGCCCGACCCGGTTCCCTCGGACGGGCAGGTGGTGGTCGACGTCGCCGCCGCCGCCGTGAATTTTCCCGACGTGCTCCTGGTCGCCGATCAGTACCAGGTCCACATCCCCGTTCCCTTCACGGTCGGCAGCGAATTCGCCGGCACCGTGCGGTCGGTGGGAGCCGGTGTGGGGGCCTTCGCCGCGGGCGACCGAGTGAAGGGATCCACCATGCACGGCGCGTTCGCCGAACAGGTCGTGGTCCGGGCTTCCTCGCTGCAGAGAGTCGGCCCGACCGTTGACCTCTCGACGGCCGCGGCCTCGGGAGTGGCCCACGCCACCGCCTATCACGCGCTGCGCAGCGTCGCTCGCGTCCAACCCGGTGAATGGGTCGTCGTGCTCGGTGCCGCGGGAGGGGTGGGCCTGGCGGCGGTCGAGTTGGGCGCGGAGCTGGGGGCACGGGTGCTGGCCGCGGCGTCGTCCGCCGACAAGACGGCCCTGTGCCTGGCGCGCGGGGCGGAGTCCGCGATCGACTACTGCACCGAGGACCTGAAGGCGCGCATCAAGGAGATCACCAAAGAGGGCGCCGACGTCGTCATCGACCCGGTGGGTGGCCCGAGCGCGGAGCAGGCGCTGCGGGCGCTCCGCTGGGCGGGCCGCTTCGTCACGGTGGGCTTCGCCTCGGGCGAGATCCCACGGATCCCGCTCAACCTGGTGCTGTTGAAAGGCATCATCGTCACCGGGTTCACGATGGAGGGCTTTGCCAGGAACCAGGCTGCGGAGCAGGCGAGGGACGTGGTCGAGCTGGCCGCTCTGGCCGAGGCGGGACGCGCCGTGCCCTACATCTCGGCCACCTATCCCCTCGAAGAGGCCGGCCGGGCCCTCTCCGATCTGGCCGACCGCCGGGCCATGGGCAAGGTTCTCGTCGACCCCACGAGGTGAGCGCCCGCACCGCGGTGTGCCGACGCCTCCCCCGACACCGCCGGGCGAGTCGACCCTGCGGGGATCGCCCCGGGCACGCCCTTGCCGCCAGAGGTAAGGTCGTTATATCGTACTGAGAGGCTCATTCTCAGGGAGGACCCATGAGCGAGGTTGACGATCTCATCCTGATCAGCGTCGACGACCACATCATCGAGCCGCCCGATCTCTTCGTGCACCACCTGGACGCCAAGTACCTGGACCGTGCCCCGAAGCTCGTGCGCAACGACGAGGGAAACGATGTGTGGACCTACGGCGACGTGGTCATGGAGACGGCGGCCCTCAACGCCGTCGCCGGGCGGCCGAAGGAGGAGTACGGACTGGAGCCGCAGAGCCTCGACGAGGTGCGACCCGGGTGCTACGACGTGCACGAGCGGGTGAAGGACATGGACGCCGGAGGCGTCCTTGCCTCCATGAACTTCCCGTCCTTTCCCACCTTCACGGCCCGGGTGTTCGTGAGCGACGACACCGATCTCTCCCTTGCCCTGGTGCGCGCCTACAACGACTGGCACATCGACGAGTGGTGCGGCGCCTACCCCGCTCGCTTCATCCCGATGGCCGTCCCGGTGATCTGGGACGCCCAACTCACCGCGGACGAGATCAGGCGCGTTGCGGCCAAGGGGTGTCACTCGCTCAGCTTCACGGAGAACCCTGCCGCGCTGGGCTACCCGAGCTTCCACGACGAGTACTGGGATCCGGTGTGGGAGGCGTGTTGCGACACCGGGACCGTGCTCGCCATCCACCTCGGTTCGTCAGGGCGGCTCTCCATCCCCGCGGTCGACTCGCCGCCGGACGTGATGATCACCCTCCAGCCGATGAACATTCAGTCGGCCGCGGCCGACCTCCTGTGGTCCCGGGTGCTCAAGAAGTACCCCGACCTGCGCGTGGCGCTCTCAGAAGGCGGCACCGGATGGATCCCCTATTTCCTCTCGCGCGTCGACCGGACCTACGAGATGCACTCTGCGTGGACACTGCAGGACTTCGGCGGTCGGCTCCCGAGCGAGGTGTTCAGAGAGCATTTCCTGACCTGCTTCATCAGCGACCCGGTCGGTATCGCGCTGCGAGCGGACATCGGCATCGACAACATCGCCTGGGAGGCCGACTACCCGCACAGCGACTCCATGTGGCCCAACGCGCCGGAGGAGCTGGCGGAGGAATTCGCGAAGTACGCGGTCTCGGCCCAGGACGCGAGCAAGATGACGCACGAGAACGCCATGCGATGGTTCTCCTTCGACCCCTTCGCACACATGCCCAAGGAAGAGGCCACCGTCGGTGCGCTGCGCAGGCGTGCGGTGGGCCACGACGTGTCGATCATGCCCCGCAGCACCAGGGTCCGCACCGCCGACGAGAAGCTCGAGGGGTTCCGCAGACGTGCCCGACGGGCCGTTGCCGCGGCCGGCAGCTGAGCACGCACACCGGTTCACCGTCGTCCCGTCCGTGTTGACAGATCGACCATCGGCTGGGCGTCGGTCGAGCGCTGCCCGGGACGAGCGTCAGACAAGACCAACCTGAGGAGCAATTGGTAACCATGGCGAAACGGCAGATGTCCTTGGTCGGCTTCATGCAGGCCGGCAGCACGACCGTCTATGCCGGCTCCTGGCGGCATCCCGACACGGAGCAGGGATTCCTCAGCGCCAGCTACTACGCCAAGCTGGGCCGAACGCTCGAAGAGGGCTGCTTCGACATGATGTTCTTCGACGACCGCCTGGCCATGCCGGGGATCTATGGCCGGTCCGTCGCCGAAGCCGTGCGCCTCGGTGCACGCCCGGTGAAGTTGGATCTCAGCATCGTGCTGGGGGTCATCGCCGCGGTCACCGACCGCATCGGGCTGGGAGCCACGTACTCGACCACGTACTACTCGCCCTTTCACGTTGCCCGCACGTTTGCCACCCTCGATCACCTCTCCGGCGGCCGGGCCGCCTGGAACATCGTCACCTCCGTCAACGACAGCGAGGCGCAGAACTTCGGCTTCAAAGAGGCGCTCGCACATGACGCGCGCTACGACAGGGCCGACGAGTTCCTCGAGGTGACCACCGGTCTGTGGGACACGTGGGAGGACGACGCCCTCGTGCTCGACAGGGCCAGTGGCTACTTCGCCGACCCCGACAAAGTGCACGAGCTCAACCATGACGGGAAGTGGTTCAGCGCGCGCGGGCCGCTGACCGTGCCGAGGAGCCCGCAGGGCCGCCCGGTGCTGCTCCAGGCGGGCTCGTCGGGCCGGGGCCGAGAATTCGCGGCGCGCTGGGCGGAGCTGATCTTCACCGGCGACCCCGACCTGGACATCGCCCGGGCGCACTACCAGGACCAAAAGGAGTCCATCGCCGAGGCGGGGCGTGATCCGCAGTCGGTGAAGATGCTGCCGATGGTCTACACCGTCGTCGGTGAGTCCCGGGCCCACGCCGAGGAGCGCGAGGACCTGTTCCTGAACTCGCTCGTCGATCCGAAGGCATCGTTGACGCTTCTGTCAGAGCTCATGAATTACGACTTCTCCGGGATGGAGCTGGACGACCCCATCACCGACGAGCTGATCGGGTCGGTGTCCGGGATCCGCGGTCTCGTGCAGAACCTGCGCACGCACATCGGCGGGGACACCGTCACACTCGGAGACCTGGCGGGCCACCGCGCCACGCTGCTCCAGGGGCCGCGCTTCGTCGGCACTGGGGCCGAGGTGGCGGACCAGATGGAGGAGTGGATCGAGGCCGAGGCGTGCGACGGCTTCGTCGTCGCCGCCACCCACACACCCGGCGCCTACGAGGACATGGTCCGGATGGTCGTCCCCGAGCTGCAGCGCCGCGGCGTCTTCCGGGACCACTACTCGGGTGGGACGCTGCGCGACACCCTCGGGATCGCCCGCCCGAGCGCAGAGCATGGCTGACCCCGAGGGAGGGGCCTGAAGCCATGGCCCACGAGACGGCGGGACCGCTCCGGGTGGTCCAATGGGCCACCGGGAACATCGGCAGCCGTTCCCTCCGCCACGTCATCGAGCATCCCGCCCTGACGCTGGCCGGGCTCTACGTGTACTCGCCGGGCAAGGTGGGCCGCGATGCCGGCGACATCTGTGGGCTCGAGCCGACGGGAGTCCTCGCCACGCAGGACATCGAAGAGATCCTCGCCCTCGGCGCCGACTGCGTCCTGTACATGCCGCAGGAGTGCGACTTCGACGACGTGTGCCGCCTGCTGGAGTCCGGGGCCAACATCGTGACCACGCGGGGCGAGTTCCACCACCCGGCGTCGATCGACCCCGCGCTGCGTGAGCGGGTCGAGGCCGCCTGTGCGCGTGGCGGCACCTCCATTCACAGCACCGGCAGCAGCCCCGGCTTCATCTCGGAGGCGGTGCCTCTCGTGCTGACGTCGATTCAGCGGCGGCTCGACTCGCTCACCATCTACGAGTACGCCGACCTCTCGCAGCGTGACTCACCGGTGCTGCTGTTCGAGCTCATGGGCTACGGCCGGGACCCCGACAGCTTCGATCCCGGCCGGTGGGACCATGGCGCGCAGAGCTTCGGCCCGTCGCTCCGCCTCCTGGCCGAAGCCATCGCGCTCCCCCTCGACTCGGTCGAGGCCAGCGGCCGGGTCGCGGTCGCCCGCACCTCGACGCGGATCGCGGCCGGGACGATCGAAGCCGGCACGGTGGCCGCGCAGCAGATGAGGGTCCAGGGCCTACGAGGCGGCACGCCCCTGCTCAGCTTCGTCGCCACGTGGTATTGCACGACGGACCTCGAGCCCTCGTGGGACCTCCGCGAGACGGGCTGGAGGGTCACCGTCGACGGCGACGCTCCGCTGGACGTCGAGCTGCGCTTCGCCTTCCCCCCCGAGGAGATGGCCGAACGGTCACCGGGCTACACCGCCAACCGCGCCGTCAACGCGGTGCCGGTCGTCTGCGCGGCGGCCCCCGGCATCCGCACCTCGGTGGACCTGCCGCAGATCATCGCCACCCTGGGAGACGGGGCACCGGCAGTCGTGACGGACCAGCACCCTTGACGAGGCCGCTGCCCGAGCTGACGGTTGCCACCGAGTGGTTCTGGACCTCGGGGGCGGACGGCCGACTGCGCATTCAGGGCTGCACCGCGTGCGGCTGCCTGGTCCATCCCCCCGTCCCGATCTGCCCGAACTGTCGGAGCCGGGAGTCTGCTCCGACCGTCGTCTCCGGCCGGGGCTCGGTCGTCGGCTACACGGTCAACCACCATCGGTGGCATCCCGCATTCGAGCCGCCCTACGTCATTGCGGTCGTGGCCATCGCCGAGGACGCCACGGTCCGGCTCACCTCGTCCATCGTGGGCTGCGACCCCTCGGACGTCCACATCGGGCAGGAGGTCCAGGTCCGCTTCGAACAGTGCGAGGACGTGTGGCTGCCGCTCTTCGAGCCGACCGGCGGGGCAGACGTCCCCGATCCGATCGGACCGGTCCAGCGACCGGTCCCGCGGCCGCCGGTGCGCGCCGACCGCTTCGAGCACCGCGCCGTGCTCAGCGGCGTGGGGCGGTCGGCCTTGGGCCGGCGCCTCATGGTGGATCCCCTGTCCCTGACCGTCGATGCCTGCCTCCAGGCCGTGGCCGACGCCGGGCTGGAGCTCGGTGACATCGATGGTCTGTCGACCTACCCGGGCCCGGTGGGCATGGGCATGAGCGAGGGGGGCGTCACGGCCGTGGAGGAGGCCCTCCGGCTGCACCCGACCTGGATCAACGGCGGCATGGAAATCCCGGGCCAGGGTGGCGCGCTGATCGCCGCCATGTTGGCGGTGGCGTCGGGCCTGTGCCGCCACGTCCTGTGCTTCCGGACGGTCTGGGAGTCGACGTTCGCCGCCCTGGGGGCGGGCGGTGGGGGCGGAGGAGCACGTGCGGGGGGTCAGTCGGCCTGGCGTGCGCCCTACGGGGCCTTCTCTGCGGCCAACTGGATCGGCATGAACGCCAACCAGTACCTGCACCGTTACGGCACGCCACGCGAGCTGCTCGGGCTGATCGCGTTGAACGGACGCGCCAACGCGGCGCGCAACCCGGCGGCCATCTACACGGACCCGATGTCGATGGACGACTACCTGTCGGCCCGGCCGATCACGTCTCCGTTCGGGCTCTACGACTGCGACGTCCCCTGTGACGGGTCGGTCGCCATCGTCGTCTCGGATGCGGCGGCGGCCGGCGACCTCCCGCACCCGGCGATCCGCATCGAGGCCGTCGGCACCCAGGTCATCGAGAGGATCTCGTGGGACCAGGGGACGATCACCCACGAGCCCCAGGTCCTCGGACAGGCGGCGCACCTGTGGACCCGGACCGCGCTCGGCCCGGCCGACGTCGACGTCGCGCTCCTCTACGACGGGTTCACCTTCAACGCCATCTCCTGGCTCGAGGCCCTCGGGTTCTGCGGTCTCGGGGAGGCCCACGACTGGCTGGACGGCGGGAAGCGCATCGCCCCCGACGGTGAGCTGCCCCTCAATCCGCACGGGGGGCAGCTCTCGGAGGGGCGCCTGCACGGATTCGGCTTCCTCTACGAGGCCGTGCTGCAGCTCCGAGGTGACGCCGGTGAGCGACAGGTCCGTGATGCCGCCACCGCGGTCGTCAGCACCGGGGGCGGCACGCCCTCGGGCGTGCTCCTCCTCCAGCGTGACGGCGCCTGAGGCGGCGGCCAGCCGGGCGACGCCGGGCCGGCCTGCCGGTCGAGGAAAGAGGAACCATCTCAGGAATGAAAATAGCTCTATCCGCTTGGACGAAACGATCTTCTCGCAGTAAAATAGGCCTTTACGCCGCGAGCTGGGCCAGGCCGCGGACGACGGAGGGACAGGGCGAACCATGTTGCTGGCGCTGAGCTCCGATCAGGAGCTCTTCCGGGAGACCACGGCGAAGTTGCTGGACGAGCTGGTACCCGTGGAGGAGCTCCGCCGCCGGCGCGACGATCCGGTCGGCTTCGACGACGCCTACTGGCGTCGGGGGGCCGAGCTGGGGTGGTCCTCGCTGCTCGTCGCCCACGAGCACGGAGGCGGTTCCATCAGCGAGCACGGCCTCGTCGACCTGACGCTCGTCGCCCATGAGTTCGGCCGACACGCCGCGCCGGGACCGCTGGCCGTCACCAACGTCGTCGCCGCCACGTTGTCCGAAGTCGGAGGGGACGAGCACGCCGCGGTGCTCGGCGGCCTCATGGCGGGGACGTCGATCGCGACGTGGTGTCTGAGCGAGCCGGCACCGGACGACCAGCTGGGCACCGTCACCCTCGACGCCCGCGTCGAGGGGGAAGAGATCGTCCTGAACGGCGTCAAGCGTCCGGTCGAGTCGGCCGCCAAGGCGGACCAGCTGCTGGTCACGGGCCGCACCGGCGCCGGGCTCACGCAGGTGCTGGTGCCGGCCGGGACCGCCGGCCTGTCCATCGCGCCCATGCAGTCCGTCGACCTCACCCGCCGGTTCTCGATCGTCACTTTCGACGAGGTCCGGGTTCCGCTGCTCGGTGGTCTCGTCGGTGAGATCGGGGCCGCCGGTGAACAGGTCGAGCGGCAACTCGACCGGTCCCTGGCCATCAGCAACGCCGAGTCCGTCGGCGCGATGCAGACGGCCTTCGAGATGACCGTCGACTGGGCGTTCGACCGCTACTCGTTCGGGCGTCCCTTGGCGTCGTACCAGGAGCTCAAGCACCGGTTCGCCGACATGAAGACATGGCTGGAGGCGAGCCACGCGGTGAGCGATGCGGCCACGGCGGCGGTTGCCGACGGGTCCGACGAGGCCGCGGAGTTGTTCGAGCGCGGCCAAGGCGTTCATCGGAGACTACGGGGGCGAGCTCATGCAGGACTGCGTGCAGATCCATGGCGGCATCGGCGTGACGTTCGACCACGATCTCCACCTCTACCTGCGGCGCCACACCGCCAACCGGGCGCTCTACGGCACTCCGGCCGACCACCGGCAGCGCCTGGCGGACATGACCGAGAAGAGCACGGAGGCATGACCGACGTGGAGATGGACATGGAGGACCTCGAGACCTTCCGGCAACGGGCGCGTGCGTTCGCGCGTGCCAACCTGGCGCCCTTCGCCGCGCACGCCTCGGTCGGGGCGCTCCGGAACGACCGCACCGACGAAGAGGAGCTGGCCGCGGTCGCACGGGAGCGCGAGATTCAGCGCATGCTCTTCGATGCGGGGCTGGCCGGCATCTGCTTCCCCCGCGCCTACGGCGGCCAGGGACTCACTCCCGCCCATCAGGCCGTGCTGAACGAGGAGCTGGTCGGGTACGAGTTCCCGACACGGATCCAGGCCCCCACCCTGTCGCCGTGTGCCGCTGTGTTGCTCGACTTCGGGAGCGAGGAGCAGAAGCGCCGGCACATCCCGGCCATCTTGCGGGGCGAGGAGATCTGGATGCAGTTCCTCTCCGAGCCGAGCGGGGGTTCGGACGTGGCCGGCGCCCTGACCAGTGCGGTCCGGGACGGCGACGAATGGGTGCTCAACGGGTCCAAGATCTGGACCACCGGGGCGTGGTGGTCCGACTGGGGCCTCTGTCTGGCCCGGACCAATTGGGATGTGCCCAAGCATCGCGGCCTCACGGTCTTCATGCTCCCGATCCGCCAGCAGGGCCTCGACATCCACCGCATCGAGATGTTGAACGGGTCCCAGGAGTTCTGCCAGGAGTTCCTGAGCGACGTGCGCGTGACCGACTCCGATCGCATCGGCGACGTGGACGACGGCTGGACGGTGGGTACCCGGTGGATGTTCCACGAGCGCATGCTGACCAACTCCCCGCTCGTGACGGTCCCGGTGGGGTTCACCAACGGCGGCGTGGGCGCCTCGGTCATGGACGTCGTCGCCCGGGCCGCCGGCCGCCTCGCCGACACGCACGTCCGGGACCTGATCGGCCAGGCGCGCGTGCTCGACATCGTCGATCTCGAGCTCAAGCGGCGCATCGGCGAGGGGATCGCGTCGGCAGCCCTGCCCGACCAGTCGGCGGCCATCGGCCGTTTGTTCACCGGTGTCGCCTCGGCGCGCATCCGGACCATCGCCTTCGAGATCGCGGGCACCGCAGGTGCGGCATGGACCGAAGACGACGGGGAATTGGCCTTCAGCGCCAACGATTACCTCATGCGGCAGGTGTCCTGCATCGGCGGCGGCACCACCGAGATGGCCCGCAACGTGATCAGCGAGCGGGTGCTCGGGATGCCACGGGAGCGCTCACTGGACCGGGACGTGCCGTTCCGGGACGTGCCGCGTGGTGCGGCCTCCTCCCGGTCCTGAACCGTCACGGCCGCCGGTCAGCCGGCGGGCCAGGCGAGGGACTTCGTCTCGAGGTACTGGTCGAAGCCCGCGAGGCCGTTCTGCCGGCCGATGCCGCTGTCCTTGTAGCCGCCGAACGGGAGATCGGCGCCGTAGGTCATGCCCCCGTTGATGCTCAGGGTGCCGGTGCGGACCCGCCCTGCCACGGCGAGCGCCCGGTCGAGTGAGGCGGACACGACCGCGCCGCCCAGGCCGTAGGTGCTGTCGTTGGCGATGCGGACGGCGTCGTCGTCGTCCTCGAAGGGGATCACCACGAGGACCGGCCCGAAGATCTCCTCCCGGGCGATCGTCATGGAGTTGTCGACCCCGATGAACAGCGTCGGCTCCACGAACCATCCACGCGGCTGGTCGCCGGGGCGCTGCCCGCCCAGGGCCAGCGTGGCGCCTTCCTCGACGCCGCGGGCGATGTAGCCGAGGACACGCGTCCGCTGCTTCTCGGAGATGAGCGGGCCCATCATGACGTCGGCGCGTTGCGGGTCGCCGTAGGGGACGCCCGCCATGTAGGTCTTGAGGAGCTCGACGCCTTCGTCGTAGCGGGACCGCGGCAGCAGCATCCTGGTCGGGATGGCACAACCCTGACCGGCGTGGGAGCACACGGCCAGCCCCGTCATCATGGCGGTGGAGAAGTCGGCATCGTCGAGGACGATCGTCGCCGACTTGCCTCCGAGCTCCAGGAACAGCCGCTTCATCGTGGCCGCGCCCTTCTCCATGATCCGCTTCCCGACGGCGGTCGAGCCGGTGAAGGAGATGAGGTCCACCTCCGGCGAGAGGGTGAGCTCCTCGCCGACCATGTGATCCGACGACGTGACGACGTTGAGCACCCCGGGCGGGATGTCGGTCCGCTCGGCCACGATGCGCCCGAGCAGCGTGGCGTTCCACGGCGTGTCCGGCGCCGGCTTCAGCACGACCGTGTTGCCGGTGGCGAGTGCCTGGGCCAGCTTGGTGATCGTGACCTCGAACGGGTAGTTCCACGGCACAATGGCCCCCACCACCCCGACCGGTTCCTTGATGATGCGCCGGCTGTTCATGTTCCCCCGGAAGTCGAGAGCATCGGGCAGGTCGGTCTCCCAGGGGTACTCGTCGATCAGCTGCACCGGATAGGAGATCGCCCCGTCGAGGGGGGCGTCGAGCTGCGGCCCGGAAGTCAGCATGCGCGGGCAGCCGACTTCGAGGATGAGCTGCTCGCGCATCTCCTCGCGCTCGGCGACCAGCCCGGCGTGCAGCTGCTCGAGGCAGCGCCGGCGCAAGGCCCGGTTGGTGGACCAGTCTGTATCGTCGAACGCGTGGCGAGCGGCGGTGATGGCCCGCCGCATGTCCTCGACGGACCCGTCGGCGACGTGGCCCAGCACCTCCTCGGTGGCGGGGTTGACGTTGGCGAACGTCGTGCCGGCGCCCGATTCGACGAGCTTGCCGTCGATCAGCATCCGGGTCTCTGGGTGCACCTGCGGTGTCTCGGCCATGGATGGACCTCGCTTCCCTCTCTTGGCGGGTTAGGCCCGCCCCATCTTGCGGAAGTCCCAGCTCACGATCTTGTCGGGGACGACCCGGAGCCAGGCGTGTCGACCGTCGTGGACGAAGGCGCCGGCGGCGTACTTCTCCCCAAAGGCACATTCCGGCGCCGCCAACTCCTCGTTCGCCCCGCCGGCACGGGGGACCTCACCCACGGGCACGGCCCGCCCCTTGATCTCGACGCCGCGCAGCTCGCCGAAGCCCTCGCCCGTGTCGACGAGCACGGTCACCCGGGGATCCCGCTGCAGGTCGGTCCAGCGCTGACTCTTCACGATGGAGTTCAGCCAGATGGATGCGCCATCCCACACGAACCAGAGCGCGGTCACGTGCGGGCCGTCGACGCCGACGGTGCCCACCCTGCACGTTCGCTCCTCTCCGAGGAAGGCGTCGCGCTCCTCGGGCGACATGGCGATGCGACGGGAACGGCGTTGCTCCCTCACGAAGCGGCTGCAGGTTCCACCGGCGTGAACTCAAGGTAGAGCCGGGTCAACCCGCGTAAAATGAAGGTCGGGACGTAGTGGTAACGCCGGGCGCCGGCGGGGCCGTGCCGCTCCTCGTCGATCCGGATGTCCCTCGTCTGATCGAGGATGCGCTCCAGGCTGACCCGGGCCTCGGTGCGCGCCAGTGGCGCCCCCGGGCAGGTGTGGATGCCGCGCCCGAAGGCCACGTGGTGGCGGGCGTTCTCGCGGTCGATGTCGAACGTGGCGGGCGCCTCGAACCGGCGTGGGTCACGGTTGGCGGCGGCGTTGACCAACATCACGGTCGTGCCGGCCGGGATCTTCATGTCCCCGATGGTGGTCGGCACCCGGGACAGCCGGAAGTCGCCCTTCACCGGGCTCTCCATGCGCAGCGTCTCCTCGACGAAGTTGGGTATCCGGTGCCGCTCCGCTCGCAGCAGCTGCTGGAGCTCGGGATCCTCGGCGATGAGCATGAGGGCGGAGCTGAGGAGCCGGACGGTCGTCTCCTGCCCGGCGGCGAAGAGGTTGGCGGCCACCCGGACCACGTCGATGACTTCGGGGACCGAGCCGTCGGGGAAGGTCGCGGTGGCGAGCCCCGTGAGGACGTCCTGGCGCGGCGAGCGCCGGCGTTCGTCGACGTACGCCGTGAACTGCTGGTAGAGGTACTCCAGGGGCGTCTGTTCCATGCTCTCCCCGTCGAGACCGCCGACGGTCCCGTGCCCCCCTCCGCCGCGGAGCAGCGCTTGCTCGAACTTCTCGTGATCCTCTTCGGGAACCCCGAGCAGGTCGGCGATCACGAGCATCGCAAAGGGGCTGGCGAACTCGCCCATGAACTCGCACTCGCCCCGCGGGAGGAAGGTGTCCAGCTGGCGGTCGGCCAACCGCCACATGAACTCCTCGTTGCTGCTGAGCCGTTTCGGTGTGATCAGACGCAGGAGCAGCGACCGGTGGTCGGTGTGCACGGGGGGGTCGAGCGTCGGGAGCTGGTCGCTCATCGGCAGCTCGTCGCGGTGCTGTGCGATGAGCTCGCTGACGTCGTCGCCTTCCAGCGGGACGGGAAAGCCCGGAAAGGGTCCGGTCACCGCCGTGCACGACGACCAAGTCTTGGCGTCGCTGTAGATCGCCATCGCCTCCTCGTAGCCGGTCACCATCACCACGTCGTGGTGTGGCTCGCGCCAGGCGGGTCCATGGGCCCGGATGGCCTCGAAGTAGGGATAGGGGTCGGCGAGCAAGCCGTCGTCCCGGAAGAAGTCGAGCGCTTCGTAGTCCGTCACCATCTGAACCGATCTCCTGTCGCCCCTCGCGAGGGTTCGTTGCCCTGGGCACACCCGGTCGCCCCGGCCACGATAGTCCGTGGTGCACGGTTTGGAAACAACGTTCTATCTCAGCCAAAACCCCATTCCAGGCCATTGCAAGCCCTGGATCTGACCCCTGCCGGACGAGGCGCGAACCGGTGCGCCACCCGGCGTCGTCCCGGGCGGGTGGAACTGGCATTACACCCACAGAAGAAGTATGTTCTCATCCTCGTGACCCCGAAGCCGGAGGGAGCCTGGCCATGCGCATCGGCTTGATGGTCGGCCCGGAGCGGGGCCGCTACCGGACCAAGGTCGAACGGCTGAAGACCGACGCCCGCTGGGCGGAGGAAGCGGGCCTGGCGACCGTGTGGATCCCGCAGATCCCCGACGAGTTCGACGCCCTGACCGCGGCCACCGTCGTCGGAGCGGCCACCGACCGCATCGAAGTCGGCACCGCCGTGGTGCCGGTCCAGCCCCGGCACCCGATCGCGTTGGCCCAGCAGATCCTCTCGGTGCAGGCCGTCTGCGAGGGACGCCTGGCCGTCGGACTGGGCGTCTCGCACCACTGGGTCATCGACGAGATGCTCGGGTTGCCCTACGAGCGTCCCGTCCCGACCATGCGCTCCTACCTCGACGTCCTCGGCCAGGCGCTCGCCGGCCCCGGCCCGGTCGACGTCGAGAACGAGATGTTCCGGGTGCATAACCCCCTCGACATCACCGACATCACGCCCACCCCGGTGCTGCTGGCCGCGCTCGGCCCGCGCATGCTGCAGCTCTGCGGCGAGCGGGCCGACGGGACCATCCTCTGGATGGCCGACGAACGGGCTATCGCCACCCACGTCGTCCCGATCCTGACCCGCGCCGCCCAGGCCGCCAACCGACCTGCCCCACGCGTCGTGGCCGGCATCCCCGTCTGCCTCTGCCGCGACGACGAGGTCGACGCCGCGGTCACGCGGACCAACCGCATCCTCGCCGAGGCAGAGGTCTCGCCCAACTACCAGAAGCTCCTCGAACACGGCGACGCCCGCAGCGTCGGAGACATCCTGGTCGCCGGCAGCGAGTCCGCCATCGTGAAGCGGCTGCAGGGCTTCGCCGACGCCGGCGTGACCGACATCTCGGTCCGGGTGGTGCCGATCGGGGAGAACCGCGACGAGCTCATCGCCTCGTCGAAGCGGACCCGCGCGCTCCTCGGCTCGCTGGCGTCGTCGCTCTGACATGACAGAGGAGACAGACCCCCTGCAGGCGGCCCGGGCCATGCGCCGGGCCATGCTCGGGGACGCCTACGTCGACGGCCAGGGCAACGACCACGATCCCGCCTCTGCCCCGGCGCAGTTTCAGGACTACATCACGTCCATGGCGTGGGGCGTGTGGGCCCGGGGCGGCGCGTTGACGCCGCGCGACCGGAGCCTGCTCGTGATGGCCATGACCGCCGCGCTCGGCCGCATGGAGGAGTTCCGGCTCCACGCCGGCAGCGCGGCACGGACCGGCGTCACCGACGAGGAGCTCGACGAGCTGCTGTTCCAGATCGCCGCCTACTGCGGGGCGCCGGCGGGGATCGCCGCCCGCCGGAGCCTGCAGGAGGTGCGCGACGCGCGGACTGCGGAGTCGTGACCACCGCCGCGGTCGGATTCGTCGGCCTCGGGAACATGGGCGCGGCACTGGCCACGAACCTGGTGGCCGCCGGCCACGAGCTCGTGGCCCACGATCGCCTGGGCCCGGCCCGTGTCCCCCAGGGTGCGACATACGCGGACGACGTCGCCGAGGTGGCCCGGCGCGCCGAGGTCGTGGTGCTGAGCCTCCCCGACGGCTCAGCGTCCGAACAGGTGGCGACCGCGATCGTCGATGCGGGAGAACGCCGCACCACCCACGTCGTCGACACGTCCACGGTCGGTCTCGCCGCGGCGCGGCGCGTGGCCGCACGGCTGGCCGGCGCCGGCATCGCGTTCGTCGACGCACCCGTGTCCGGTGGCGTCGACGGGGCCCGCTCGCGGAAGCTGGTCGTGATGTACGCCGGCTCCGAGGACGCCTGCGCCCGCACGCACCCCGTGCTGGCGGGCCTGAGCGACCGCCTGTACCGGGTGGGCGAGGCTCCCGGCATGGCACAGGCGCTCAAGCTGGCCAACAACTTCCTCTCCGCGACGGCGCTGGCCGCCACCAGCGAGGCCATCGCCTTCGGCGCCTCGGTGGGCCTGGACATGGAGACGATGCTCCGCGTGCTGAACGAGTCGAGCGGGAGGAGCGCGGCGACCGCCGACAAGTTCCCCGACCACGTGCTCACACAGCGTTACGCATCGGGCTTCTCGAACTCCCTGATGAGCAAGGACGTGCGGCTCTACCTGGAGGCAGTGGACGGAGTCGGTGGACCCCGCTCCATCGGCACCGTCACCGCGTCGGTCTGGGACGGCTTCGACCGGACCGAGCCCGGCGCCGACTTCACCCGCATCTACCCCTACGTCGAGCGGACGTAGCGGACGGCGGAAACACAGTCCGGCCGCGCGCCTATAGCGGTGCGAAGTCCGGCAGGCGGCCCGCGGACAGCACATCGGCCCCGAGCGAGCGCGTCAACGAGCGCGACGCGCCGAACAGCTCGTCGAGCACGAGGACGCGCCGCACATAGTGGTGGAACTCGTGCTCGGTCGTGAACCCGATGCCGGCGAGCACCTGCTGGCAGTGGCGGGAGGCGGTGCGGGCGCCGCGGCCGGCCAGCGCCTTGGCCACCGCCGCCGTCACGGGCGAGCCGTCCTCCCAGGCGGCGTCCAGCACAGCGGCGGCCGACTCGATGGCCACGAGCGTCTCGGCCAGCCGGTGGCGGACCGCCTGGAACCCGGCGATGGCCTGTCCGAACTGCACCCGCTCGAGCGCGTGCTGCCGCGCCAGCTCCAACATCGCCCGCGCCGCGCCGACCAGCTCGTAACCGAGCGCCAGCTGGGCCAGGGCGACCGCGGACGACCAGGAGGGGGACGCGACCTCGGGTCGACGGTCGCCCCGGGGCACGGCGCCGTGCACCTCGACGAGCCCCAGGTCCGGGTCCAGGCCGCGCACCGGGCGCAGCGCAAGGTCGGCGGCGGGCACGCAGAAGGCCACCTCCGTGTTGGCGGACTGGGCCACGACGACGACCGTCTCCCGGGCCAGCAAGGACGCGGTGCCCAGGCCGCGGACGACCAGGTTCGGTCCGTCCAGCTCGCCCGGGAGGGACCATCTCCCCGCCGGGGGCAGCACGAAACCCGCCGCGCCGCCGACGTCGAGCCCCATGGAGCAGGCCAGCACCTCGTCGAGCGCCGAGGAGGAGGCACGCGCGCCGCCCTGCATCTCGAAGAAGGTCGACACCGCCTCCCGGGCGTCGTGCGCCAGGGCATCGGGCCAGCCGAGCTCGGCCAGCGCGGCATCGAGCGCCGCGCCGGTGTGCGACTCGACGGCATGGCGCAGGCCCCGCTCGAACACGTCCCTGTCCTCGGGGTCCATCAGCGATCCGCCCCGAGGTCGAGCAGCCGGCGGGCGATGATGTTGCGCTGTATCTCCGCGGTCCCCCCGTAAATGGTGGCGGCGCGCGAGTAGAGGTACTCGCGCCGCCAGCGCTCGCTGGCCGGGTCGTCCGCAGTGCTCAGGCGCTCGGACAGGCCGTCGGCCACGAGGTCGAACAGCGCCTGCTCGGCGGTGGCAACCAGCACCTTGTCGATGGACGTCTCGGGCCCGAGACGCTCGCCCGCCGCCAGCCGGCGTTGGGTGGCTCGAGAACGCGCCCGCAGAGCGTAGAGGCACTGCGCGACCTCGCCCACCTCCGCCGGGTCGAGCGCGCCGGCCGGCGCGGCCTCCAGCAGCGCCGCCAGCCGCCGCTGGAGGTAGGCGACCCTGTGCCACAGGGCGGTGCTCCGCTCGTAGGGGAGGAGGTCCATCGCCACCGACCAGCCCTGCCCCTCCTCGCCGAGCGTGCGGTCGAAGGGGACGACGACGCCGTCGAAGAAGACCTCGGAGAACTCGGGGGCGCCGTGCATCGTCTCTATCGGTCGCACCTCCACCCCGGGGCTGTCCATGTCGACGAACAAGGCGGTGATGCCCCGGTGCGCGGAGTCCGGCTCGCCGGTGCGGGTGAGCAGTACGCATCGCTGCGCGTACTGGGCCAGGCTGGTCCAGACCTTCTGGCCCGTCACCAGCCACCCGTCGTCGGTCAACGTGGCGCGGCACGCCAGCGCGGCCAGGTTGCTCCCCGTCCCTGGCTCGGAGAACCCCTGGCACCAGGTCTCGTCGCCCCGCAGGAGCCGGGGCACCATGGTGGCGGCGAGGTCGGGTCGGGCGTAGTCGATCATCGTCGGCGCCAGGACCTCGGTCATGGAGTAGATCCCCGGCTCGACCAGGCCGCGGGCGGTGAGCGCCTCGCCGAGATAGGCCCGCAGGAGGCTCGATCCCCCGAGCCCGCCGACGCGCTCGGGCCACCCCCAGCGCATGAAGCCCGCGTCGTAGGCCAGGCGCTTGACCGCGGACAGCTGCGCCATCTGGTCGTCGAGCGTCTCCGCCCCCTCGGCACCCAGCCCGGCCCTGAGCGCGTGCTCGTTCTGGTCGAGCCAGTCGTCGAGTGACCGCCGGAACTCGTCGAGCTCCATCACTGCTCCATCACCGGCTCCATCACTCTGGCGTGGGCGTGGGGCGCGTCGGGTCGTGCGGCCGGCCGGAGTCGCGGGCGCCGCTGCGGCGCAGGAACGTCATGGCGCGGGTGTGCAGCCGCCAGCCCTCCGCGGTGCGGCGGTAGGTGTCGCTGTAGTACCCGATGCGCATGTCATGGGTCGTCTGCTCCACGAAGCACAGCGGCTGCTGCCCGGTCCCGTCGTCTCCGTCGAGCTCGACGACGGCCGGGCCCACCAGGAAGAGGCCCTTGGGCGCCGCCGCCACGAGGGCGGGGAAGTCCTCCAGGCGGTAGGTGTCCCCGAACGCGCTGTAGGTGCCGTCCGGGGTGAAGACGTCGACGACAGCATCGATGTCGTCCTTGGTCATCCCGAGCGCGTATCGGGCCAGCAGCTGCGCAATCTCGACGACGTCGTCCGCCGCCTCCCCGCCCATCACGCGTCCTCGTAGACCACGTGCACCGACGGGCTGTCCGGGACGGCCTGGCAGGTGAGCACCCAGCCCTCGGCGACCTCGTCGTCGGTGAGGGCGTTGTTCTCGAACATGGTGGCGGTGCCCTCGACCAACCTCGCCATGCAGGTGGCGCAGTTCCCGGCCTCGCAGGAGAAGGGCGGGGACATGCCCATCTGGCGTGCCGTCTGCAGGATGGTCGTGCCCGGGCGGTGGTCCGTCGTATCCGTGCGGCCCGCCAGCTCGATCGTGAGCCGCGACTCCACCGCGGTCGAGAACGGGGGTACGGGCAGGAGCACCTGCTCACTCGGCGTGAACCGCTCGATGTGGATCCGGTCCTCGACCACCCCGCCGTCGAGCAGCACACCCTCCACGACGTCCATGAACGGAGCCGGGCCGCAGACGTAGAACTCCGAGTCCCAGTTGGCGCCCGCGACGTCGCGTATGGCGTCGGGTCGGACGAGCCCGCGCTCGATGTCGAGGTGGTGCGTCACCGTGAGGCGGTCGCCGTGCGCAGCACAGAGGGCGTCGAGCTCGGACCTGAAGATCACGGCGTCGCGGTCGCGGTTGGCGTAGAAGAGGCGGACGCGCCGGTTCATGGTCTTCAGGGCGGTCTTCACCAGCGAGTGCACGGGGGTGATGCCGCTGCCCGCGCTGAAGGCGACGACGTCCTCGTCGCCCGGGGTGAGGCGGAAGACCCCCGCCGGGCGGGTCACCTCGAGGGTGTCGCCCGGGCCGAGCCGGTCGAGCATGAAATTCGACACCACACCGCCGGCCGTCCGCTTGACCGTGACCGCCAGCGCGGGGTCGACCGCGGGCGAGGAGGACATGGAGTAGCAGCGCAGGTGGGGCTCGCCGTCCACCCGCACCCGGAAGGTGCAGAACTGACCGGCCTCGTAGGCGAAGGCCGGCTGCAGCTCGTCGGGTACCTCGAGCACGAAGGAGCTGGCCTCCGCGGTCTCTCGGATGACCCGGCCGATGGTCAGGGGATGGAACCCGTGGTCGTGCACCGTGCCCGTCCCACCGGCAACTGGCTGCGAAACCGCCATCATTCTAATACGATAATGGAGTTCTCATCCAGGGGCAACGAGGCTGGCCGAACCGGCGCCGCGGTGCCATAGTGCGACGCGGACGCCGTCGGTCCCAGAAGGCTGACGCACGAGGTCCGAGAACAAGGACGCGGAAGGAAGGAGCCACGTGGGGGAGCCGGCCGGAACGGGGAGCCAGAGGTGGGCGCTGCGCTCCGCGCCCGACGACCAGGCCCGCCGTTACCGCGCCGAGGGCTGGTGGGACGACCGGACGCTCGGCTCAACCGTGGCCGAGGGCCTGGCGGTCCTCGGAGCAGAGACGTTCCGGGTGCACTCGAACGTGCGCCCCTGGGCCGGCACGTTCGCTGACGTGGACCGTGCCGCGCGCTCCCTGGCCGCCTCCCTCCAGGCGCGCGGGATCGGGCCCGGCTCGGTTGTGGTGCTCCAGCTGCCCAACTGGGTGGAGGCCGCCATCGCGTTCTGGGCGTCGGCCTACACGGGCGCCGTCGTCGTCCCCATCGTCCACTTCTACGGGCCCAAGGAAGTGGAGTACATCCTCCGGGCGACTGCGCCCGACGTGGTGATCACCGCCGACCGTTTCGGCCACAACGACTACCTGGCGGCGTACACCGGCCTGCTGCAGCAGCACCCTGTCCCGCTCTGGCTGGTCGCCGGCGACCCGGGTGCGGACGGCGCGCTTCCCCCGCGGCGACGCCGTTCGCCTCCATGCTCGCCGCTGACCCTCTCCGCGCTCCCGCACCCGTCGACCCCGACGCGCCGGCCATCGTCGGCTTCACGTCGGGGACGACGCGCGACCCCAAGGGCGTGGTGCACTCGCACCGGACGATCGGCTGCGAGGCCCGCCAGCTCGACTACATGTTCCCCAAGGGCGGACCGCCCGGGATCACCGGCGCACCGGTGGGCCACTTCATCGGGATGCTCAACGCCTTCCTCGTGCCCCTGTTGCGGTCCCGCCCCGTCCACCTGGTCGACGTCTGGGACCCGGGCGAGATCCTGCGTCTCATGCGCGACGAGGGGCTCGGCGTCGGCGGGGGGGCGACCTACTTCCTGACCAGCCTGTTGGACCACCCGGACTTCACCCCGGCCCACCTGGCCCAGATGCCCTTCGCCGGGCTCGGGGGGTCCCCGGTGCCGGTGGCGGTGACCGAACGCGCCACGAAGCTCGGCATCCGCGTCTTTCGCTCGTACGGCAGCACCGAGCACCCGTCCATCACCGGGTGCCTGCTCGACGACGCCGAGGTCAAGCGGCTGACGACCGACGGCCACCCCCTGCCCGGGGTCGAGCTGCGGCTCGCCGGCGACGGGGAGATCCTGAGCCGGGGCCCGGACTGCTTCGTCGGCTACACCGACGCTTCGCTGACGGCGCGCGTCTTCGACGCGGAGGGGTGGTACCACACGGGCGACGTCGGCACCCTGGACGGCGACGGCTACCTCACGATCACCGACCGCATCTCCGACGTCATCATCCGCGGCGGTGAGAACATCAGCGCGGCGGAGATCGAGGAGCTGCTGGCGGGCCTCGACGGCGTGGCGGAGGTCTGCGTCGTGGCCGAGCCCGACGCCCGGCTCGGCGAGCACGCGGCGGCCGTGGTGCGCGTCCGCGACGGCGCGGTGGCGCCGACGCTGCCCGAGGTGCGCGCACACCTCGCGGCGGCGGGCCTCGCCCGGCAGAAGTGGCCGGAGTCGATCGTCGCCGTCCCCGAGTTCCCCCGCACGGCGTCGGGGAAGGTCCAGAAGTTCCGGCTGCGCGAGCAGCTCCGGGAGGCCGGCCCCGGGACGGCGGCGGGTGAAAACGCTATTCTTGAAATCCAGTAGTGTGCCTCTATCCACTTCGGACGCGCCCATCGGAGGTGAACGAAGCCCCATGACTGCGGTGACCACCGAACGGCTCGGCGCGACGGTCGGGGTGCAGGTCAGGGGGCTCGACCCCGCCCGGTTGCTCCGAGACGAGGCGCTCCCGGCCTGGCTCCTCGAGACCCTCGACACCCACGGTGTCCTGGTCTTCCGCGACCTGTTCCTCGACGACGCCACGCAGGTGGCGTTCAGCCGGCGGCTGGGCCGGGTCGAAGTCTTCGGCAAGGGGGTGCATCCGGAGATCTTCCGGATCACGCTCGACCCCGCCAAGAACCCCATGGCCGCCTACCTGCGCGGGACGTTCGACTGGCACATCGACGGCTGCACGGACGACGTGCCGATCATGGCCACGATCCTCAGCGCCCACGCGGTGGCCGAATCGGGGGGCGAGACCGAGTTCGCCAGCACGTACACCGCCTTCGACGACCTCACCGACGAGGAGAAGGAGCGCTGCCTGTCCCTGCGCGTCGTCCATTCCTTCGAGGCCGCGCAGCGGATGATCAACGACGACCCGTCACCCACCGAGCTCGCCCTCTGGCGCAAGCGCCCGTCGAAGGAGCATCCCCTCGTCTGGACGCATGCGTCGGGGCGCCGCTCCCTGGTGCTCGGTGCGACGACCGCGCACGTCGCGGGCATGGACGCCGGGGACGGGCGGCGACTGCTGGACGACCTCCTGGCGCGCTCGACCACGCCCGAACGCGTGTACCGCCACGAATGGGCGGTCGGCGACCTGGTGATCTGGGACAACCGCGGGGTGCTGCACAGGGCGTGCCCCTATGACGCGGCGTCGCCGCGGGACATGCACCGCACGACCCTGCACGGAGAGGAGCGGATCAAGTGACGGCCGGTCAAGTGACGACAGATCAAGTGACGACGGGGCGAACGGCGATCGTGACGGGAGGCGCGTCGGGCATCGGGCTCGCCATCGCCGAGCGGCTCGCCGCCGAGAACGACGCCGTGGCCGTCTTCGATCGCGACGGCCCGGCCGCCGAGACGGCCGCAGCCAAGATCGGGGCGGCGGGCGGCACCGCCATCGGCGTCGAAGTCGACGTGACCGACCGGGCGCAGATCGACGCCGGCGTGGCCGAGGTGCGGGAGCGCCTGGGCCGGCCCACCATCCTGGTCAACAGCGCCGGGCTGGACGGGTTCGCCCCTTTCCTCAAGATCACCGCCGAGGCGTGGAACCGCATCCTGGCCGTGAACCTCACCGGGACCTTCGACTGCTGCCAGGCCGTCGTCCCGGACATGATCGAGGAGGGCTGGGGGCGTATCGTCAACATCTCGTCGTCGAGCGCCCAGGGCGGACAGCCCCTCATGACGCACTACGTCGCGTCGAAGGCCGGCGTCATCGGCTTCACCAAGGCGCTGGCCCTCGAGCTCGGGCCCAAGGGGATCACGGTCAACACGATCCCGCCCGGCTTCATCGACACCCCCATGCTGCGCGGCTCCGAGAAAAAGGGCCGCCTCGGCGAGGGGGTCGAGCATCACGCCGCGCTGACGCCGGTGCGCAGGGTCGGCCGCCCCGAGGACATCGCGGCGGCCTGCGCCTTCCTCGTGCGGGAGGAGGCCAGCTACATCACCGGGCAGGTCATCGGTGTCAACGGCGGCCGGAACACCTGACGTGGCCCGGCTCACGCCCCTGCCCCCGAAGCTGTGGCCCGAGTCGATGCGCGCCGCCCTGGCGGCGCTCCGCCCGGCCGATGCACGCCATCCCCGCCCCCAGACCGAGGGCCGGCCGAAGGCGCTGAACGCGTTGGGCACGCTGGCCCTCCACCCCGAGCTGACGAAGGCCTTCAACACCTTCAACGGCTACATCCTCTTCTCGTCGACGCTGACGCCGCGCCAGCGCGAGCTGCTCGTCCTGCGCGTCGCCACCCTCCGGCGGTCGGTCTACGAGTGGGAGCAGCACCGCGTGCTGGCCGCCGACGTGGGACTCGACGCCGAAGAGGTGGACCGGATCGCCGACGGTCCGCAGGCCCCAGGGTGGTCCCCCCTCGACCGGGCGATGCTCTCGGCGGTCGACGAGCTCATCGGCGAGGGCGAGATCGCGGACGCGACCTGGGACGTGCTGTCCGCCGAGCTCTCCGAGCAGCAGGTGATGGACCTCGTCTTCACCGTCGGGGCCTACGAGGTCCTGGCGCTGGCCTTCCGGTCCTTCGGGATCGAGCTCGACGAGGATCTCCGACGGGCGTGACCTGCACCGGAAATGATCTTCTCCTATTCAGAGATCTATGATATCGTGACCCCGTCTCGGATCTGAGCTGAGAGGAACGACCATGGCGCACTTCGCGAAGCCCGACGCGGGCAGCTGGACGGAGAACTATCCCGAGCTGGGGACCGGCCCGGTCTCCTACGAGGACTCGATCTCGCCCGAGCACTACGAGCTCGAGCGCGCGGCCATCTTCCGCAAGACCTGGCTGAACGTCGGACGCATCGAGCAGGTGCCCCGCACCGGCAGCTACTTCACGAAGGAGATCGCCGCTGCCGGCACCTCCGTCGTCGTCGTGCGGGGCAAGGACGGCGAGATCCGTGCCTTCCACAACATCTGTCGCCACCGGGGCAACAAGCTGGTCTGGAACGACTACCCGGGCGAGGAGACGAAGGGGACCTGCCGCCAGTTCACGTGCAAGTACCACGGGTGGCGCTACAGCACCGAGGGCGAGCTGACCTTCGTGCAGCAGGAGTCGGAGTTCTTCGACCTCGACAAGGCGGACTACGGGCTGGCCATGGTCCAGGCCGAAACGTGGGAGGGGTTCATCTTCGTCAACCTCGACCCCGAGAACACGACGTCGGTGCGGGACTACCTCGGCGAGTTCGCCACGGGCCTGGCCGGCTACCCCTTCGACAAGATGACCCAGGTGTACAAGTACCGCTCGCACGTGGGCAGCAACTGGAAGCTCTACATCGACGCCTTCGCCGAGTTCTACCACGCACCCGTTCTGCACGCGAAGCAGGCCACCGCGGAGGAGTCCCGCAAGCTCTCGGGCGTCGGGTTCGAGGCGCTGGCCTACGAGCTCGAGGGGCCCCACGGCATGGTGTCGTCGTGGGGCGGCATGTCCCCGCCCAAGGACCTCGACATGGTCAAGCCGATCGAACGGGTCCTCCACAGCGGCCTCTTCGGTCCCTGGGACCGCCCCGACATCGAGGGCCTCGACCCGCTGCCACCGGGGCTGAACCCGGCCCGGCACAAGGCCTGGGGCATCGACTCGTTCGTGCTGTTCCCCAACTTCATGCTGCTGGTCTGGGCGCCGGGCTGGTACCTCACGTACCACTACTGGCCGACGTCGTACAACACCCACATCTTCGAGGGCACGGCCTACTTCGTGCCCCCGAAGAACGCGACCGAGCGGCTCCGCCAGGAGCTCGCCGCAGTCACCTTCAAGGAGTACGCGCTCCAGGACGGGAACACCCTCGAGGCGACCCAGACGATGCTCGAGTCGCGCGCGGTCAGCGAGTTCCCGCTCAACGACCAGGAGATCCTGCTCCGTCACCTGCACAAGACGGCCCGCGATTTCGTCGCCGGGCATCAGACGACTGCGACGCCGGTCCGCATCTCGGCCGCATCCTGAGAGGAGCCGACAACCGATGCCAACCTTGCCCCCGGAGTTCTCCGACCTCGAGCCGTTCAGCGACTGGGCGCTCCAGACCGAGAGTGAGCGCTACGCCAAGCGGCTGTCGAGCACCATGGACGAGCTCCAGTCGTTCTACGACGCCGCATTCCCTCGGCTCCCCGACGCCATGGCCCACCTCGACCGCCTCGACCTGGACGCGTTGCCCGACGACGCCACCCGGCTGTTGTGGCTGTGCTACTCGTTGGTGAACGCATCGTTCCCCGTCGAGGTGTGGCGCCAGCCCCGCGTCCCCGACAGCGGGGCGGCGAGCTTGGACATGGTCATCGAGCCGGCCGTCTGACCCCCCGGGGGGGGGGACGCCGGCCGACCGTCCGCCGGCGGCCAACGTCCGGCAGTGGCTTCAGGGGCCAGTGCCGCTTGGAAATCCAGTTCTTCCCAGATGACCAGAAAGGACGGTCGCGATGAGATCGGCTCTATCCCCCAGGTTGAGGTACGCTCTCCAAGGTGATCGAGAACGATTTGCCAGCTGAAGGGACCGAGCCCGATTCTCTGAGCCTGCGCGACTTGGCGGTCGCGCGCTCGCTGGACTCGGCCCGCCTCCGGGCGGAGAGCCGGGTGCAGCGCTTCCTCGACGCCGCCGTCGAGCTCCTGAACGAGGGCTCGGGCAAGGACTTCACGGTCCAGGAGGTGGTCGAGCGCTCCGGGCAGTCGCTGCGCAGCTTCTACCAGTACTTCAGCGGGAAGCACGAGCTCCTGTTGGCCATGTTCGAGGAGTCGGTCCGTTCCACCACCGAGCATCTCCGCGAGGTGATCGCGGCCGAGGACGAGCCGATCGGGCGCCTGCACGGCTTCGTGGTGGAGTACTTCCGCCTGTGCCGGCCGGCGGGGGACGTGTCGATAAGGCTGAGCGTGCGGCCGATCCTCATGGCCGAGTTCGCACAGCAGTTGCTGACCACGCACCCGAAGGAGGCGGCCCGCGCGTTCGCCCCGTTGGTGGCGCTGTTCGAGGAGCTGGTGCAGGACGCGGTGGACGCGGGGGCGGTGCGGGACGACCTCCGGGACGGGCCGATCATCGGGGTCGTCCTCGAGGTGGTCATGTTCAACGCGTTCGCGTTGACGATCGGCGGGTCGTCGGCCCAGATGGACGACGCGAGCGCCGCCGAGGAGCTCTGGAAGTTCGTCGTGCACGGGATCGGGACGCCGGCTCCCGCCTGAGCGCGCCGGCCTGCCCGCGGCGGTCGGCTAGGCCGTCCCGTCCGGCCGGTGGTACACCCGGCCGCCCTTCATGACGAACCGGACGTCCTCCGTGACGCCGATGTCGGCCAGGGGGTCTCCGGGCACCGCGATCACGTCGGCCAGGAGCCCGGACTGCAGCTCGCCCCGGTCGTCGACGTCGATGAGCTCCGCGGCGACGACCGTCGCGGCGCGGATGGCGCCGAGCGGGGTCATGCCCCGGTCGACGAGGGCGATCAGCTCCTTGGCGTTGCGGCCGTGCGGAATGGCGGGAGCGTCCGTCCCGCAGGCGATACGCGCCCCGCGGGCCACCGCCTTGCGGATGGTCTCCTTGGCCCTGGGGAAGACCTCCGCCGCCTTGGCCTGGAGCTCCGGCGCAGCATGGGAGACGTCCATGCCGTCGGCCAGGTAGGTCGTCGGCACCAGGAACGTCCCCCGCGCAATGAGGAGGTCGAGGGTCTCGTCGGTCATGAGCGACCCGTGCTCAATACAGTCGAAGCCGGCCTCGACGGCGGCGCGGATGCCGGCGTCGCCGTGCGCGTGGGCGGCGACCTTGAGGCCGGCGCGGTGCGCCTCGTCGGCGATCGCCCGCAGCTCCTCGTCGGAGTACTGCTGCGCCCCGGCCGGGCCGGTGTGCGACATGACCCCGCCCGACGCGCAGACCTTGATCACCTGCGCGCCGTGCTTGATCTGGTAGCGCACGGCCTTGCGCACCTCGGGGACGCCGTTGGCGATGCCCTCCTCGACGGTGAGCGGCATGATGTGCGGCGCGAAGGCCTGGAACATGGTCGGGTCCAGGTGCCCGCCGGTCGGGGTGATGGCGTGCCCGGCGGGCACCACCCGGGGGCCGTCGATCCAGCCCAGGTCGATCGCCTTCTTCAGCGCGACGTCGAGCAGGATGCCGCCGGTCTGGATGAAGAGGCCGAGGTTGCGCACCGTGGTGAAGCCCGCGCGCAGGGTGCGGCGGGCGTTGGCCACGGCGCGCAGCGTGCGCACGGCCGGGTCGTCCTGCACGGCGGTGAGCGGGCTGGTGTGGTCGGGCCCACCGAGGAGCAGGTTCACCTCCATGTCCATCAGCCCGGGCAGGAGCGTGAGATCACCGAGGTCCACGACCACGGCGTCGTCGGGCACCGTGGCCGGTGCGACCTGGGCGATCCGGTCACCGTCGATGAGGAGGCTGCCCGGCGCCACCAGCTCGCCCGCGTCGACGTCGAGCATCCGGGCGCTCCGGAGGTGCAGGCGCTGCGGCACCTGGGGTCGGGCCATCGTGCGCTCCTTTTGACGAGGCGGAAGTACTGTTTCCCCCGACGATATACGGCGTTGCTGAATTGCGCGAGTCAAGATACCGTAGCAAGCCGGGAATCTCGTGGACCGGGAGTCTCGTCGGGAGGTTGGGAGTGACTGCTGTTCTGGAGGGCGTGACCGTCCTCGAGGTGGCCGAGCACACGTTCGTGCCGGCGGCCTCGGCGCTGCTGGCCGACTGGGGCGCCACCGTCATCAAGATCGAGCCCATTGAGCGGGGGGACGCCATGCGCGGCCTCGCCGCCACCGGCGTGGTGTCGATCAGCGGCGGGGTCCACGCGCTCTTGGAGCACTCGAACCGCGGCAAGCGCAGCCTGGCCCTCGACCTCACCTCCCCCGAGGGGCTCGAGATCCTCTACAGGCTCGTCGCCGACGCGGACGTCTTCCTCACCAACAAGCTGCCGCGGGTGCGCAAGAAGCTCAAGGTCGAGCTCGACGACATCCGGGCGCACAACCCGAACATCATCTACGTCGCCGGGACCGGGCAGGGAGAGCGCGGCCCGGACGCCGACAAGGGGTCCTACGACTCGCTGTCGTTCTGGTACCGGGCCGGCGTCTCCATCGGCGTCAAGCCGGCCGACTCCGACCGGTTGCCCGGACCGCCCGCGCCGGGCTTCGGCGACTCCATCGGGGCGATGACCATCGCCGGGGGGATCATGGGTGCCCTGTTCCACCGCGAGCGGACCGGTGAGGCGACCACGGTCGACGTCTCGCTGCTCGGGACCGGGATGTGGGCCATGGGCCAGGCCTTCGCGCTCTCCCTCGTGAACAACGTCCCCTGGCAGGGCCCGCCGTCGGGCGCGCCGCGGCTGAACCCGCTGGTGCGCAACTACCAGACCAAGGACGAGCGCTCGCTCTCCTTCTGCTGCCTGCAGGCCAGCCGGTACTGGGCCGAGCTCGCCGAGGCCATCGGGCGGCCCGAGCTCGGCACCGACGCCCGGTTCGCCGATCACGCGGCGCTCCTCGAGCACAGCACCGAGGCCCAGGAGACGCTCGAGGCGGTCTTCGCCGAGCGCACGGTGGCCGAGTGGCGCGAGCGGCTGGCCGACTTCACCGGGCAGTGGTGCGTGGTGCAGGACACGCTGGAGTGCGCCGCCGACCCGCAGAGCGTCGCCAACGGGTACGTGCAGGAGTGCCAGACCGCGGACGGGGTGCCGTTCCACCTCGTGGCCGCCCCGGTGCAGTTCGGTGGCGAGCCGTCTCCCGCCGGGCGCGCGCCGAATTCAACGAGCACGGTGACGCGATCCTCGAAGAGCTCGGGATCGACTGGGATACCATCGTGGACCTCAAGGTCCGCTCCGTCGTCGGCTAGGACGTCGGTCGTCAGGAGGGCACACATGACACTGTTCGATGCATTTCGCTACGACGGGAAGCGGGTCCTGGTGGTCGGGGGGGCCACGGGCATGGGTGCCGCCGCCGCCGAGCTGGCGCAGGACGCCGGCGCCGAGGTGGTGGTGATGGACTTCGCAGAGGTGAAGCTCCCCGGCGCCAAGGCCATCCACGTGAACCTGGCCGACAAGGAGTCCATCGACGCCGCGGTCGACGAGTGCGGCGGCCCGGTGCACGCGCTGTTCTCCTGTGCCGGCGTGGCCGACGGCACGCCCGGGATCGAGAAGATCAACTTCGTCGGGCACCGCCACCTCATCGACCGCATGCTGGCCGGCGGCATGCTGCCGCGCGGCTCGGCCATCGGCTTCATCTCCTCCGCCGCCGGCCTGGGCTGGGAGCCGAACCTCGCCGAGATCAACGAGTACCTCGACACACCCGATTTCGAGTCGGGCGCGTCCTGGGCGGTCGAGCACGGCTACGCCGACTACTTCCACTCCAAGCAGGCCGTATGCGCGTACGTGGCCCGGCAGGCCTTCGGTCTGCTCAAGCAGGGCATCCGCATCAACGCGATCTGCCCCGGGCCGACCGACACCCCGCTGGCGCAGGCGAACAAGGAGATGTGGCTGGGCTTCGGCGCCGACTTCCGCGAGGAGGCGGGGATCGAGGCCTCGACGCCGCTGGAGCAGGCCTACCCGCTGGTGTTCCTCTGCAGCGACGCCGCGGCGGCCATCTCCGGGATCACGCTGATCAGCGACGTCGGCTACATCAGCTCGGGGATCACCGAGTCGTTCCCGCCGGCCTCCGCCGCGGCGGGCTTCCTACTGGGCCGGATGTAGGAAGGCGCAGCCCCGGCCCTCAGCCGGGCCGGCGGGGCGTCACCGCCACCGACGGGATACTGGCGCTCGCCCCGCAGCGCAGCACGAGGTCGACGACCCGGATGAGCTCGTCGACCTCCATGAGCGAGCCGCTCAGGAGGTTGCGCTCCTGCCACACGGGGTGGAACTCGGACAGCAGGCTCATGTCCCAGTTGTTGGCGAACTCGGTCATGGAGTGCCCCTCGCCGCCCGCGCAGTCGCCGACGATGACCCGGGTAAAGCCGACCCCGGGGTGCTCGGCCCGCCAGGCCTCGACCATGGTCTCGAGCGCCGCCTTGGTCGCGGCGTACACCCCGAGACCGGGCCACGGAGGGGTGATGGAGCCGTTCACCGACGTGAGGTAGGCGGCGACGCCGCGGGACTCGGTGAGGTGCCCGATCGCGGCGGCGGTGACGAGCGCAGCTCCGAGGACGTTGGTGTCGAACGTGCGGCGCCAGGTCTCGGCGTCCATGTCGACCAGCCGGCCCAGCGGCCCCACGGCGGGCGCGTACAAGAGCGCGTCGATCCCGCCCAGTCCGCGTACGGCCTCCTCGATCGCGGCCTTGCAGGAGGCGGCGTCGGTGGCGTCGCAGGCGATGGCCAGCGAGCCGGGTCCGGCCTCCTTGGCCGCGTCGACCAGCCGATCGTGCCGCCGGGCCAGCAGCGCGACGGACGCGCCCCGCTGACCGAGCCCGATTCCGATGGAACGGCCGAGACCACTCGACGCACCGACGATGACTGCTCTCATTGACACTCCCTTGTCGATCTGTGTCTCGCCCGCATCAGGCCGTGACGACGGGCAACCGTTCCCAGCCGCGCACCGTCGACGTCCGGGCCTGCACTGCATTGTCCCAGTCGACTTCCCACGACGGAAAGCGCTTCAGTACCTCTTCGAGGGCGACGCGGCCCTCCAGCCTGGCCAGCGCGGAGCCAAGGCAGAAGTGGATGCCGTAGCCGAAGGCGAGCTGCCGGTCGATGACGCGGTGGATGTCGAAGCGGTCGGCGTCATCGAACTTGCGATCGTCCCGGTTCGCCGACGCGGTCAGCAGCAACAGCGCGCTCCCGGCCGGCACGGTCCCACCGTGATGCTCGACGTCGCGGGTGACGTAGCGGGCCTGGACCGGTGACGGGGACTCGTAGCGCAGGAGCTCCTCAATGGCGTTCGGAGCGAGGTCCGGCCGCCCGACGAGCTCGGCGCGCTGGTCGGGGTGCTCGGCGAGGACCTTGCCCGTCCACCCGATCAAGCGCGTCGTCGTCTCGTTGCCCGCGGCCGCGAGGAGGTTCACGTAGGAGAGGACCTCGGGGCGGCTCAAGCGGCGCATCGCCCCGGTCTCGTCCTCGTACTCGGCCTGGAGCAGCTCTGTCATGAGGTCGTCCGACGGGTGGCTGGCCCGCCACTCGATGTAGTCCGCGAAGGTGTTCGAGGGATCGCTGTCGCCGCCGTACATGTCCTCGACGTCGGGCATGCCGCCCTCGGTCAGCCGCAAGCCCTCGTCGATGCGGTCCCGGATGGCCTCCTGGTCCTGCTCGGGAATGCCCAGCAGCATGCCGATGGTGCGCATGGGCATCTGCGCGCCGAGATCAGCGATGAAGTCGAAGCCCCCCGCCCCGATCGAGGGGATCGAGGCTGCGGGCACAGAACTCACGGATCTTCGGCTCCAGCCCGTTGATGTTCCGCGGGGTGAAGACGCGCGCCAGGAGGCGGCGGTGCACATGGTGTGCGGGAGGATCCTCGAAGATGATGGAGCCCGGTGGCAGCTCCATGCCGCTCTTGATCAGCTCGAGGACCGTGCCCTTGCTGGAGACGTAACTCTCCCAGTCGAGCGAACAACGATCGACGTCCTCGAAGCGGCTGACCGCGTAGAAGTCGTAGCGCTCGTTGTAGTAGAGCGGCCGCTCGTCGCGCAGCCGCTTCCACACCGGGTACGGGTCCGAGTCGATCTCGAAGTCGTACGGGTCGTAGTAGACGTCGGATTCCATCACGGTCATGGCTGCCCCATCTCGGTCCGGCCCATCTCGGTCTGGTCACGAGCGTCGGCCCCCGGCTCCGTCACGATCGGGGCCACGGGTGCGCCCGTCGGAGCCGTCGGCCACCCCGGGGACGAACAGACGTTCGACTCGCTCGTGGGCCCTCCCTGCATCGTTGCCCGCCGCCGGCCGGCGGGCAAGACCAGCATTACACAAAAACAAGAAGTATGTTCTCTCGAATTCCACCCCCTCCCGCCAGGGACGACCGGCCACGACGCCGTTCTGACAGCGGGGGCTGGCAAGACGGGTGCAGAAACGGTACTCTCATATGGAAGGATTATCGTTCTCCCACCGGAGAGATCGGGGAAAGTCGACATGTCGAGTACCACGCTCAGCGTCCCCCTGTTCGACGCGGACAACCACCTCTACGAGACGCGCGAGGCGTTCACGAAGTTCCTGCCCGACCGCTACAAGGGTGCGATCGACTACGTCGACGTGCACGGCCGGACCAAGATCGTCGTCCGCGGCGTCATCAGCAACTACATCCCCAACCCCACCTTCGACGTGGTGGCGCGTCCCGGCGCCATGGAGGACTACTTCCGCATCGGCAACCCCGAGGGCAAGGACCGGCGGGCCATCTTCGGCGAGCCGATGAAGGCGATCCCCGCCTTCCGCGACCCGGCGGCACGGGTTGCGCTCATGGACGAGCAGGGCATCGACCGCGCGCTGATGTTCCCGACCCTGGCCAGCCTCCTCGAGGAGAGGATGCGCGACGACCCCGACATGACGCACGCAGTGATCCACTCCCTGAACGAGTGGATGCACGAGACGTGGTCCTTCGACTACGAGGGCCGCATCTTCGCGACGCCGGTCATCACGCTGCCCATCGTGGACCGGGCCATCGAGGAGCTCGAGTGGGTCCTTGAGCGAGGCGCCCGCGTCGTCCTCATCCGGCCTGCGCCCGCCTACGGCTACCGAGGCCCGCGCTCGCCGGGCCTGCCCGAGTTCGACCCCTTCTGGCAGAAGGTGGTCGACAACGACGTGCTGGTGGCCATGCACTCGTCGGACAGCGGGTACGAGCGGTACACCAACGACTGGGAGGGCAGCGACTCTGAGATGCTGCCGTTCCAGCCCCAGGCGTTCCGCTTGCTGTCGGGTTGGCGCCCGGTCGAGGACGCCGCGTCCGCGCTCATCTGCCATGGCGCACTGTCCCGGTTCCCGGCACTGAAAGTCGCGGTGATCGAGAACGGGAGCAGCTGGGTCGCTCCGCTCATCGACCGGCTGGCCGACATCTACAAGAAGATGCCGCAGGACTTCCAGGAGAACCCGGTGGAGGTGTTCAAGCGCAACATCTACATCAGCCCCTTCTGGGAGGAGGACCTCGGCGCGCTGGCCCGACTGATCGGCGTGGACCACGTGCTGTTCGGGTCGGACTACCCCCACCCCGAGGGCCTGGCCGACCCGGTCAGCTACGCGGACGAGCTCGAGGGACTCGACGAGGAGTCGGTGCGCAAGATCATGGGCGGGAACCTGGCGCGGTTGATGAACGTGGCCGAGGTCGCCGTTCGATGACGGCACGCGGGGATGGCCCGTCGCTGACCATCCCGGCGCTTCTCGCATCCGCCGCCACCAGGTTCGGAGCGCGTTCGGCCGTCGAGGATGGCCCGAACAGCCTGACCTATACCGAGCTCCTCGAGAAGGCCCGCTCGTTCGGTGCGGCGGCCGTGGTGGCGGGAATCGGACCGGGGGACCGCGTGGCCATCTGGGCGCCCAACAGCGCCGAGTGGATCGTGGCCGTGCTCGGGCTCTTCCAGGCCGGCGCCGTCCTCGTCCCCGTCAACACCCGCTTCAAGGGCGCGGAGGCGGCCGACATCCTGTCGCGCAGCAGGGCGAGGTTGTTGGTGACGGTGGCGGACTTCCTCGGGACCGACTACGTCGCCATGCTCCGAGCGACCGACGTCGAGCTCCCCGCGCTCCAGACCATCGTCGTCGCCCGCGGCGGCGCGCCCCAGGGATCGGAGCCCTGGGACGCGTTCCTGGACCGGGCCGACGATGGCGCGCGGGCGGTGGTCGACCGGCGACAGGGGGAGGTCGGGCCGGACGACCCCTCGGACATCCTCTTCACCTCCGGGACGACCGGGGTGCCCAAGGGCGTGGTGATGTCCCACCGGCGGACGCTGCACGTGGCGACCGACTGGGTCCAGATGACCGGGCTCAACGCCGAGGACCGCTACCTGATGGTCAACCCCTACTTCCACATGTTCGGGCTGAAGGCGGGGATCCTCGCCTGCGTGGCCACCGGCGCGACCATGCTTCCCGAAGCCGTCTTCGACGTCGACCGCGTGCTGGCGCAGGTCGAGCGGGAGAAGGTGACGGTGCTCCCCGGCTCGCCCACCGTGTACCAGGCGATCCTCGACCATCCGGACCGGGGCCGCCATGACCTCTCCAGCCTGCGGGTGGCGGTCACCGGCGCCGCCGACATCCCGGTCGAGCTCATCCGCCGCGTCGACGACGAGCTCCCGTTCTCGACGATCATCACCGGCTACGGCCTCAGCGAGGCGGGGACCGCGTCGGCTACCTCTCCCGGTGACGACACCGAGACCATCGCGACCACGGTCGGGCGGCCCCGTCCCGGCTTCGAGGTCCGGATCGTCGACGGCGACGATGCGGAGGTCCCCACGGGGGAGCCCGGCGAGATCCTCCTCCGTGGCGAGAGTGTGATGGTGGGCTACCTCGACGACCCCGAGGCCACCGCGCGTGCGCTCTCGGCCGACGGGTGGCTGCGCACGGGCGACATCGGGGTGCTCGACGCGGGCGGTCGCCTGCGCATCGTCGGCCGCTCCAAGGACATGTTCATCGTGGGGGGCTTCAACGCCTACCCCGCCGAGATCGAGAACGCGCTCCTGCGCCACCCCGATGTGCAGCAGGCGGCGGTCATCGGGGTCCCCGACGATCGCCTCGGTGAGGTCGGTCTGGCCTTCGTGGTGCCCCGCTCGCCCGGGGCATCGAGCGCGGCGATCATCGACTGGTGTCGCCAGGAGATGGCCAACTACAAGGTCCCCCGGTCGGTCGAACTGGTCGACGAGCTCCCGCTCAACGCCACCGGCAAGGTCGTGAAGGACGCCCTCCGGGAGCGGGTCGCGCGCGCCGCCGGGGTCGACGGTTGAGCGCGGGCTCGGTGCCGGGGCTCTCCACCCTCTCCGGACTGCGTGTCGTGGAGCTGGGTGTGTGGGTCGCCGCGCCGTCGGCGGCGGCGTTGCTGGCCGACTGGGGCGCCGACGTCATCAAGGTGGAGGCGCCGGCCGGCGATCCCATGCGAGGGGTGTTCGGTTCGCTGGGCATCGAGAGCGACATGCCGAACCCGGCCTTCTCGCTCGACAACCGGGGCAAGCGCAGCGTGGTGCTCGACCTCCGCCAGCCCGATGACCGCGAGCACATGGAGGAGCTGCTGGCCACGGCCGACGTCTTCGTCTCCAACCTCCGCCCCGACGCCCTCGACGGGCTCGGCCTGGAGCCCGCCGCAACCGTGGAACGCCATCCCCGCCTCGTGTACTGCAGCATCAGCGGCTTCGGGTTGCGGGGCGAAGAGCGCAACCGGCCCACCTACGACATCGGCGCCTTCTGGGCCCGCTCGGGGCTGTCCATGCAGATGGCCGACCACGAGGGGACGCCGCTCAACGCCCGGGGAGGCATCGGTGACCACATCACGGGTCTGGCCGCGCTGGCGGGAATTCTCGGCGCCGTGCTCGAGCAGCGGGCCACGGGCCGCGGCCGCGTCGTCGAGGTGTCGCTGCTCCGCACCGGCAGCTACGTCCTCGGTTGGGATCTCGGACTCCAGATGACGCTGGGCAAGGTGGCGCGCGCCGAACCGCGCGACCGCAACCAGGCGCCGCTGATGAACCCGTACCGGGCCGCCGATGGGCGTTGGTTCTTCTTCACCGGGTTGGAGGCGTCCCGGCACATCGGGGCCGTCTGCCGCTCCCTCGGTCGCCCCGACCTGGCCCGCGACCCTCGCTTCGCCGACGCGTCCTCCATCCGCCGCCACCGGGCGGAGATCATCGCCATCCTCGACGAGATCATCGCGGAGCGGCCCCTGGCGGAATGGGCGGAGCGCTTCGAGCGCGAGGGAGTCTGGTGGGCCCCGGCGCAGACCCCGGCCGAGGTCGTGGTCGATCCCCAGCTCCTGGCGAACGACGGCTTCGTCGAGATCGGCGGTGACGGTCCGGGCGCCAGCCAGCGCTCGGTCAACGGTCCGGTGAGCTTCTCCGACGTCGCCCCACGGCCCATCGCCAGGGTCCCGTCACTGGGTCAGCACACCGACGAGGTCATCGGGGAGCTCGCCCGTGGCGGCCCCGATGGGGAGCGCGGTCAGGCCTGATTCTGCGCGCGGGCGACCAGGCCCCGCGTGATCACCAGCCTCTGGATCTCGTTGGTGCCCTCGCCGATGACCATGAGCGGGGCGTCCCGGTAGTACCGCTCCACGGGGAGGTCGGTGGTGTAGCCCACGCCGCCGTGAATCCGCATGGCGTCGGTCGCGACCTCGAGCGCGGTCTCGCTGGCGAAGAGCTTGGCCATGCCGGCCTCGACGTCGCAGCGCAGGCCGGCCATCTTGCGCTCGGCGGCGTTGCGGGTCAGCAGCCGTGCCGCCTCGAGCCGTGTCGCCATGTCGGCGAGCTTGAGCTGCACGGCCTGGTGCTCCACGATGGGCTTGCCGAACGTGACCCTCTGCTGGGCGTAGGAGAAGGCGGCATCGAAGGCGGCCCGGGTGACGCCGACGGCGCGGGCCGCGATGTTGATGCGGCCGAGTTCGAGGACGCTCAGGATCTGGGGCAGGCCTCGCCCCGGCTCACCGATCAGGTTGGCGGCCGGGATGCGGTGGTCGACATAGGACATCTCCACCGTCTCCACTCCCCGGTAGCCGAGCTTGCCGACGTGCTTGCTGACCGAGATCCCCTCGAAGCGGGAACCCGGCTCCTTCTCGACGATGAAGGCCGAGATCCCCTCGTCGGTGCGAGCCGCCAGTGCGACGATCCCCGCTCGCTCGCCGTTGGTGACCCATGCCTTGGTGCCGTTCACGAGGTACTCGTCCCCGTCCCGCTGCGCCCGGCAGGAGATGTTGCGCGTGTCGCTCCCCGCGTCGGGCTCGGAGAGCGACAGTGCCCCGCGCCGCTCCCCGGAGGCCATCGACGGCAGCCAGGCCCGCTTCTGCTCCTCGTTGCCGTGTTGCAGGATCAGCGTGGCCGCCATCGTGTGGGTGTTGACCACGCCTGTCAGGCTCATCCAGCCGTAGGCCAGCTCCTCAATGACCCCGACATAGGTGAGGAGGTCCAGGCCGAGCCCGCCGTAGGCCTCCGGGATGGTGACCCCGAAGAGGCCCATCGCCCGCATCTGCTCGACGATCTCGGTGGGGTAGCGGTCCTCGCGCTCCAGTTCCGGTGCGACCGGCACGACCTCGCGCGCCACGAACCGCCGGACCGTCTGGAGGATCTCCCGCCGCAGCTCGTCGTTCTCGTCCACCGTCATGCTGGGGCACCTGGTCGCATTGGAGAAGTGTACATCCGCGCTATGTTGACGATCGATCTCAAATTAGAGAAGAATGTTTCCGATGGCAGCGCCCATGATGCACGGCATCCTCGCAGGGGCCGCCGACCGATTCGGGGAGCGAGAGGCCGTCCGGGCGGGGGACGCCAGCTGGTCGTTCCGCGATCTGGACGAGCTCAGCAACGCCTTCGCCCGGCACTTGTCCGGCCAGGGGGTGGGGGCGGGTGACCGGGTCGCCGTCATGATGGCCAACCGGGCGGAGTTCATCACCACGGTCTATGCCATCAGCAAGCTGGGAGCGGCCGCCGTGCTCCTCAGCCCGTCGTGGAAATCGACCGAGGTCGAGCACGCGCTGCATCTGACCGCCCCCGCGCACGCCGTCGCCGACGCCGCGGCGGCGCCGCTGCTCGCCGAGACCCTCGGGCCGCGCGCCGTGACCGATCTCGACGACGGCGCGGGGGATCCCTTCGCCCACAGCCGCGCCCGGCAGGAGCCGGGCCCCTCGGAGGGGACCGATGAGGCGGTCCTGGTGTTCAGCTCGGGTACGACCGGGCTTCCGAAAGCCGTGCGCCACACGCATGCGTCCATCGGTCACGCGACGGAGCACTGGCGCACGGTGCTGGGTCTCGGACCGGAGGACCGCTTCCAGGTGGCGACGCCGCCCTCGCACATCCTCGGGCTCCTCAACCTCCTGACGGCCGTCGCGGCGGGCGCCACGGTGCGGCTGCACCGGCGCTTCGACCTCGACGAGGTGCTGCAGCGGATCGTCGACGAGAGGATGACGCTGGAGATGGCCGTGGCGCCGATCGCGTTGGCCATGGCCAACCATCCTCGCCTCGAGGAGTACGACCTGTCGTCCCTCCGCTACATCATGTGGGGGGCGACGCCGGTCACCGAGAGCGTCGCCCGGACCGTGACCGAGCGCACCGGAGTGCACTGGTTGCCGGCGTATGGGGCCAGCGAGTTGCCGGTCATCTCGGCCAACCCGGTGGACCGGCCCGAGGCGTGGCGCCTGGACTCCGCCGGAGTGCCGCCGCCGGGCGTCGAATTGCGGATCGCCGACCTCGAGAGCGGGAAGGTCCTCGAGTTCGGGGACGTCGGGGAGATCCAGGTGCGCAGCGCGTCCGCCATGCGCGGCTACCTCCCCGACGATGCCACGGCGGACGCGTTCGCCGAGGGCTGGTACCGGACGGGCGACGTGGGGTGGCTCGAGCCCGAGGGGTGGGTCCACCTCACCGACCGGTCGAAGGAGATGATCAAGGTGAGCGGCTTCCAGGTGGCGCCTGCCGAAGTGGAAGCCGTCCTGTACCGGCACCCGGCGGTGCTGGACTGCGCGGTGTTCGGCGTGGCCGACGCCCGGACCGGTGAGGCGCCGGTCGCTGCGGTGAAGGTGGACCCCGACCGGGCGCTCGCCGAGGGCGAGCTCCAGCAGCTCGTCGCCGACTCGTTGGCGACGTACAAGCAGCTGCGCGCCGTCGTCATCGTCGACGAGATCCCGCGCCTCCCGTCCGGGAAGGTGCTGCGGCGCACCCTGCGTGAGCAATGGGTGTCGCCGGTACCGCTCGCCCCGGCGCCCGGCGACTGATGGACGTCCGCCTGTCGGAGGAGCAGCAGGCGCTCCGGGACGCTGCGGCCCAGGTCGTCGACCGGCTCGGCCCCGAGACCGTCGCCCAGATCGGTGATCCCGAGCGGGTCTCCAGGCTCCATGCGGCCATCGCCGAGTCCGGATGGCGGGAGTTGCGTGTCACGGCGGACGGGGCCGGCCCGCTGGCCTCGGGAGTGGAGACGGCCATCGTGGCCGAGGAGCTCGGGAGGGGGCCGGCCGACGCCTCCTTCCTCGGGCCGACGCTGGCCGCCGAGCTCCGTCGGTTGGCCGGCGCGCCGCCCGGTGACGCGGTCGAGACGGTGGTGTTGGACGGCCGCCTCTCGTCGCTCGCCCGGGGTCTCGACGGCGCGGGGCCCGGCGCGGTGGCGATCGACACCCAGGGTTCCTCGCGCGCCCTGCTCGTGGCCGACGACGGCGAGGGCGGCCGACTGGCCGAGGTGGAGCTCAGCGCCCCGCCGTCGGGACTCGATCTGACGCGCCCCTCCGTCGTCCTCGACCGGTCCTCGCCCGTCACGCTCGTCGAGGGCGCCCACCGGCCGCTCACCGACGAGGACCTCCTCCGGTGGACGGCGCTTGGCCTCGCCGTGTCCTGCGCCGACCTCGTCGGCACCATGCGCGGTGCCGTCGATCTGGCCTGCGCGTACGCAAAGCAGCGCCACCAGTACGGGGCGGCGATCGGCTCCTTCCAGGCCGTCCAGCACATGCTGGCGGACGCCTTCGTGCTGACCGAGGGATCGCGGAGCGTGACACTGCACGCGGCCTGGGCGGTCGACGAGCTCCCGGTCCACGACGCCCTGGTCGCCGCCGCGGTGGCGAAGGCCTACTGCGCCCGGGCCGCGAGGGACGTCTGCGAGACGGCGATCCAGGTCCACGGCGGCATCGGCAACACATGGGAGTGCCTCGCCCATGTCTTCCTCCGGCGCGCGCTCCTCTCCACCGACGTCTGCGGCGACGCGCCCGCCAGCCTGGCGCGCGTCCTCGCCCACCACGGGATCGGGAGCGGCGATGGACTTCGGTGACTCGCCGGAGGAGTCGGACTTCCGCCAGCGGCTCCGGACGTGGCTGGTCCGGAACAACCCGGGGCTGCCCGCGTCCTCGACGGACGACGAGTACTGGGCCGGCATGGCCGGTTGGCACCGTGCGCTCTACGACGCCGGGTTCTTCGGCATGTCATGGCCGACCGACATCGGCGGGCAGGGCCGCTCCACCGTCTTCGAGGTCATCGTCGACGAGGAGCTCGCCTCGGCGGGCGCACCCCCCCGGCCCAGCCTCGGCTACCTGGTGCAGGGCATCCTCGAACACGGCAGCGACGAGATACGGCGCCGGTTCCTGCCGGGCATCGTCAATGGCCGTGACCGCTGGTGCCAGGGTTTCAGCGAGCCCGACGCCGGCTCCGACCTCGCCGCCCTGCGCACCCGCGCCGACCGCGAGGGCGACCACTACGTCGTGTCCGGGCAGAAGATCTGGACGAGTTACTCCGACGAGGCCGAGTGGTGCCTCCTCCTGGCCCGCACCGACCACGACGTGGCGGTGCACCGCGGCATTTCCGCGTTCGCCGTCCCGATGGGCCAGCCCGGAATAGAGCAGCGACCACTGCGCATGATCAACGGGGTCACCAAGGAGTTCGGCGAGGTGCGCTTCGACGGGGCGCGGGTGCCCGCCGCCAACATGATCGGCGCACCGGGCGAGGGGTGGGCCCTGGCCATGACCGTGGTGAGCCACGAGCGCGAGCCGGGTGAGCTGGGCTACGTCGCCCGCTACGCCAAGATGGTGAACGAGCTCGAGCGCCGGGTCCAAGACGACCCCGCCTCGTTCGGAGCGGAGCAGGTCAACGAGCTCGGGTGGGCGATGGTCGAGGTCGAGATGCTGCGCCTGCACGTCCGGCGGCGGCTGTCCGACCGGCTCAACGGGATCTCCCATGGGCCCGAGGGCTCGGTCGACAAGCTGCTGATGACATGGGTCGAGCAGGCCGTCGGGCATGCCGCGCTGGCCGTCGGGGGTGTGGCGCACGGCGGAGGGGACGACACCTGGCTGAACGCCTACCTCTACAGTCGGGCCCAGAGCGTGATGGGTGGGACGTCGCAGATCCAACGGAACCTCGTGGCCCGCCGGATCCTCGGCCTCCCCGCCTGATGCGCCCGAACCCGGTGGGGCCCGGACCATTCCGAGCGGTCGAGGACCCCGCGGCTCGTCGGCACAAGACCCAGGAGGTCACATGACTTCGTACGACGTCCCCGCAGAGCTCGAGGTCGTCGCCGACGGCCCGGTCAGGCTCGTCCGCTTGAACCGGCCCGACCATCTCAATGCGACGAACCACGAGCTCCACCAGGGTCTCGCCGAGCTCTTCCCGCAGATCGACGCGGACGACGAGGCACGGGCGGTCGTCGTGACCGGCAACGGGCGCGCCTTCTCGGCCGGGGGCGACTTCACCTACCTCGACGAGCTGGCGAATGACTCGGCGCGCCGGCGCGAGACCCTCTCGCACGGACGCCAGATCGTGACGGGCATGGTCGGCTGCCGTGTCCCCATCGTGGCCGCCGTCAACGGCCCCGCGGTCGGGCTGGGGTGCAGCCTCGTCGCGCTCTCCGACATCGTGTTCATGGCGGAGAGCGCCCACCTCGCCGATCCACACGTGGCGATCGGTCTCGTCGCGGCGGACGGTGGCCCGGTGACCTGGCCGCTCATGATCAGCCTCCAGCTGGCCAAGGAGTACGCCCTGACCGGAGACCGGATCCCGGCGCGGCGCGCCGCCGAGATCGGCCTGGTCAACCACGTCTGCCCCGATGACGAGGTGCTCACTCAGGCCATGGCGTGTGCGCACCGGATCGCCCGGCTGCCCCGGCGGGCCGTGGAGGACACGAAGCGGATCCTCAACCTGCACCTCGAGCGGGCCGTCCTCGCGACGCTCGACTTCGCCCTGAGCGCGGAGGACCGGTCGTTCGTCTCACCGGAGCTGCGGGCCAACATCGACGGCTTCCTCGGTCGCCAGGGTGACGGGGCAGCGCCATCGGCCTAGGACCTACATCTCGGTCCCGCTGGTGCCGGCGAGCGCGCGGGCAATGATCGGCTGGGCGCCGGCGGCCCAGGCGGCGACGACGGAAGGGAGCGCGTCGAACTGCTGCTCGGTCACGAAGAGCCCCCGGGTGGGGGTCGAGGCACCGAGCTCGACCAGGAGCGGCCGGAGGTGGACCTCGGGCGCGAGGGCGTGGATGGGCGCCGCTCCGGTCATCACCGGGATGCACACCGTCCGCGCCAACGCATCGTTGCCGTAGCGGTCCAGGAACGACTTCAAGAGGCCGGTGTAGGTCGCCTTGTAGGTGGGTGACGCCACGACCACGACATCGCACGCGGCGACGGAGTCGAGGAGCGCCGCGATGGTCGCCGACGCCGGGTCGAACAGCTCGGAGGCGTACTCGGCCAGGTCGACGACGAGCAGATCCGCGCTGCTGCCCGGCGGCACCTGTAGCTGCAGCGCCACAGCCGTGGCGACCTTCAGGGTCCTCGACCCGGCCTTGGGGTTCCCGACCACAACCGCAATCCTCATCGTCCCCTCCCGTGCGCTTGCGTGGCCGTGCCTCGTACCGGCCGGTCCGTCAACCATTCGCCGAGGTCAAGCGTGCCACCATGGTCGAGAGCGGCCGACGCACATTCGATCCGATCGCCGAGGCGCAGCGTAGAGTGGGTGCGTATGGCCGAGCGCGACTCCTGGCAGGAGGCATACGACAGCTCGACGCTGCGGGCGGCGCGGTTCGAGACCATGTCGGGCGTGCCGCTGCAGGCCGTCTACGGGCCCGAGGGCGCCGAGCTGCCGGGCCAGCACCCCTACACCCGCGGTCCCTACGCCTCCATGTACCGCTCCCGGCTGTGGACCATGCGCCAATTCGCGGGGTTCGGGTCCGCCGAGGACACCAATGGGCGGTTCAAGGAGTTGCTCCGTGCCGGCGGCGACGGGCTGTCCACCGCGTTCGACATGCCGACGCTGCTGGGGCGGGACTCCGACGATCCCCTGGCCAAGGGCGAGGTGGGCCGCGCCGGCGTCGCCGTGGACACCCTGGCCGACATGGAGACGCTCTTCTCGGGAATCGATCTGGGCCGGGTCTCGACATCCATGACCATCAATTCGCCGGCGGCACCCGTGCTTGCCATGTACATCGGCGTGGCCGACACGACCGGCGTCGAGCGCGCCGCGCTGTCGGGCACGATCCAGAACGACATCTTGAAGGAGTACCAGGCGCAGAAGGAGTACGTCTTCCCACCGCGACCGTCGGTGCGGCTGGTGACCGACGTGATGCGCTTCGCCACCGCCGAGCTTCCTCGCTGGCACCCCGTGTCCGTCTCGGGCTACCACATCCGCGAGGCCGGGTCGACGGCCGCCCAGGAGCTGGCGTTCACGCTCGCCAACGGCTTCGCCTACGTGGAGGCGGCGATCGCGGCGGGTGCGGCCGTCGACGACTTCGCGCCCCGTCTCAGTTTCTTCTTCAACGCGCACATCGACTTCTTCGAGGAGATCGCCAAGTACCGGGCGGCCCGGCGCATCTGGGCCCGGTGGATGCGCGACCGCTACGGGGCCGCGGACGGCCGCTCGACGCAGTTGCGCTTCCACACCCAGACCGCCGGCGTGTCGCTGACGGCCCAGCAACCGGAGGTCAACCTCATCCGGGTGGCCATTGAGGCGCTGGCGGGGGTGCTCGGAGGCACGCAGAGCCTCCACACCGACTCCTTCGACGAGGCGCTCGCCTTGCCGAGCGAGCACGCTGCTCGTCTGGCCCTGCGCACCCAGCAGGTCATCGCCGAGGAATCGGGTGTCGTCCACGTCGCCGATCCGCTCGGAGGATCGTGGTTCGTCGAGGAGCTCACGGACGAGCTGGAGCGGCAGGCCGAGGAGGTCTTCGCCCACCTCACCGATGCCGGATCCGGTTCGGTGCTCGAGGGCGTGTTCGCCTGCATTGAGGACGGCTGGTTCGTCTCCGAGATCGCCGACGCCGCCTACGCCTACCAGTCCAAGATCGCCCGGGGCGAGTGGGTCCAGGTGGGCGTGAACGGCTACGTCGAGGACGATGGCGTGCCGCCGTCGACCCTGACCATCGACCCGGTCGTCGAGACGCAGCAGCTCGAGCGCCTCGCTGCGGTCAAGCGGTCCAGGGACGACGACGCCGTCCGCCGATCGTTGGCGCGCGTCGCGTCGGATGCGGCAGATCCGACCGTCAACCTCATGCCGGCTCTGATTGAGGCCGCCCGCAGCTTCGTCACCGTAGGCGAGGCCATGCGAGCCCTCGAGTCGGTCTTCGGGACCTGGTTCGAACGCAACGTCGCCTGAGCCATGGCTCCGGGAGACGATGACCGACCGCTGAGGGTGCTGATGGCCAAGGTCGGTCTCGACGGACACGACCGGGGCCTCCGGGTCGTCGCCCGCATCCTGCGCGACGCAGGCTTCGAGGTGGTCTATGCCGGACTGCGCCAGTCCCCCGAGATGATCGCCGCCATGGCCGCACAGGAGGACGTCGACGTCGTCGGCGTCTCAATGCACAACGGCGCCCATCTCACCCTCGCGCCCGCGGTGGTCGGTGCCCTGCGGGCCACCGGCTTGGACACGCCGGTTGTCATCGGCGGCATCGTCCCCCCCGCCGACGTCCCGGTCCTGCTCGCCGAAGGCGTGTCGGCCGTGCTGGGACCGGGGGCCTCCAACGAGGAGGTGGTGGCGAGGGTGCGGGCTGCCGCCGGCTCCCGGGCGTGATTCCACCCGCTCCACCCGCGTCACGCCCCGCCGAGGCCCTGGCCGCCGTCTACCGGGCCGGACCGCAGGATCGCTCCGCCGGGCGCGATGATCTGCTGGCGGCCATTGGGGCCCCGACCGGGAACGAGGGGGACGACCCCGGTGTTGTATCTGGTGGTGCAGGGGAGTGCCCGCCCGTGGTGAAGGAGTAGACGTGACACATGACTATGAGAAGGACCCCGGAAAGATCGCCCAGCTGGACGCCCGCCAGTACGCCGTGACCCAGGAGAGCGCCACGGAGCCGGCGTTCGACAACGAGTTCTGGGACAAGAAGGACGCCGGGATCTACGTGGACGTGGTGTCGGGTGAGCCCCTCTTCGCCTCGGTCCAGAAGTTCGACAGCGGGTGCGGGTGGCCGAGCTTCACGGTGCCGCTCGAGGCCGGCAACGTGGTCGAGAAGGAAGATCGGGCACACGGCATGATCCGGACCGAGGTGCGCTCGGTCCACGGGGACAGCCACCTCGGGCACGTCTTCAACGACGGTCCCCCCGCCGACGGTGGCCTGCGCTACTGCATCAACTCCGCCGCCCTGCGCTTCGTCGCCTACGAGGACCTCGAGGCCGAGGGGTACGGCGCGTACAAGAAGATCTTCGACGATGTTGTCAGACAAGAGGAGGCAGGACGATGAGCGACACGACGGAAAAGGCGATCCTGGCCGGCGGATGCTTCTGGGGGATGCAGGATCTCATCCGCAAGCTCCCCGGCGTGATCTCGACCCGGGTGGGCTACAGCGGCGGCGATGTCCCCAACGCCACCTACCGGAACCACGGATCTCATGCCGAGGCGATCGAGATCGTGTTCGATCCCCAGCGGACCTCGTATCGCGACCTGCTCGAGTTCTTCTTCCAGATCCACGATCCGACGACGCGGAACCGCCAGGGGAACGACGTCGGGACGAGCTACCGGTCGGCCATCTTCTACGCGGACGACGAGCAGCGTCGGGTCGCCGAGGACACCATCGCCGACGTCGAGGCGTCAGGGCTGTGGCCCGGCACGGTCGTCACCGAGGTGGTGCCCGCCGGCCCGTTCTGGGAGGCCGAGCCCGAGCACCAGGACTACCTGGAGCACTATCCGAACGGGTACACGTGCCACTTCCCGCGCCCGGGCTGGGTGCTGCCCCGTCGGAGCGGCGCGGTCGCCTGAGACCTCGCCACCCGGCGAAGGGGCGAGGTGTCAGCCTCAGACGAGGCTCTGGCGGAACTTCTCGAGTGCGGCGAGACGTCGCTTGAGCGTGTCCGGTTGGCCGACGTCATGGGAACGGACCCGCTTCTCGAGCAGATCGAGACGGTGGTTCTCGCGTTTGGCCATCGCGAGGCGCTCCTTCTCCGGCCGGGCGCGAAAGGCCCGGAGAAAGGCCGCGTGGGCCTCGGAACCACGCGCGATGCCCAGGGTCTTGGCGACCGAGGTATAGCTCTTGCCGGTCTCGCGGAGCGAGACGACTTCCTCGTCGAGGGTGCCCTGGGGGACCTTGGGCCCGGACGTCCGGGGCCGACGTTGCGCAGCGCGGGCGCGCTTCGGGCTCGCGCTGTGCCCATTGCTGCTGGGCACGCCTGATCCGGCCATTGGTGGTCCTTTCGGCGACGCATCTGAGTGGCACGCCGTGGCGTGACAAACCCGGTCGGCCTGCGCATGGAACCGAGAGGATCAACCCACAGGCTACCCGACGCACCGAGAAGTTCCGGCCGATCCCCGGCACCTCGTGGCTTCGACTAGCATGTAGGCACTGACGCGTCCTGGCGAACCCGCCGACGCGCGCCCACTCGTAGTCCACGCGGATCCGTCCTCTGGTTGCAGTGCGCGACCAATGAGAAACGGAGTCTGTACATGTCTTCCACCCTGGTGGGCCCTGTCACGCCCACCGCAACCTTCGCCGAGCTCGGCCTGCCCGAAGCGATGGTCAAGGTCCTCGCGAAGCGTGGCATCACGAGCCCGCTGCCGATTCAGGCTGCGACCATCGCCGATGCCCTCGCCGGCCGCGATGTCCTGGGCATGGCGCCGACAGGCGCCGGCAAGACGCTGGCGTTCGCCCTCCCGCTCGCGGCCAGCGTCGATCGGGGCGCGGCACGGCGCCCGCGCGGCCTCGTTCTCGCGCCGACCCGTGAGCTGGCGGCCCAGATCTGCGCCGAGATGGCGCCCTTCCTGGCCACCCGGGGCCTGCGGTGCCACCCGTTCTACGGCGGCGTCGGGTTCGCCGGCCAGCGCCAGGCCCTGCGGCGGGGTGTCGACGTGGCCGTGGCCTGCCCCGGTCGGCTCGAGGACCTGATGGGTTCGGGGGACATCGCGCTGGCCAACGTCGACTTCGTCGTGGTGGACGAGGCCGACCGGATGGCCGACATGGGCTTCCTTCCGGCCGTGCGGCGGATCCTCGACGCAACGGCCCAACGGCGCCAGACTCTCCTCTTCTCGGCGACACTCGATCGCGAAGTGGACGTGCTCGTCCGCCGCTACCAGCGTGAGCCGGTGCGTCACGAGGTGGCCGCGGTCGCCGGCGAGGAAGGGCGCGCCACCCACCGCTTCGAGTCCGTCACTCATGCGGACCGGGTGGAGGCGTGCGCGGTCATCGTGTCCGGCGAGCGGTCGAGCATCGTCTTCGTGCGCACCAAGCACGGCGCCGACCGGCTCGCCCGTCAGCTCAGCCGCGGCGGCCTCAACGCGGCCGCCATTCACGGGGGACGCAGCCAGCCCCAGCGAGAGCGGACGCTGGCGGCCTTCCGGTCGGGGCGTGTCCAGGCCCTGGTGGCCACCGACGTCGCCGCTCGCGGGATCCACGTCGACGCGGTGGCGTGCGTCGTCCATTTCGACCTGCCGGCCGACGCCAAGGACTACGTGCACCGCTCCGGCCGAACGGCGCGGGCTGGAGCGGAGGGCACCGTCGTGACGCTGGTGACCCCCGAGCAGCAGCACGCTGCATCCGTCCTGCACCGGGCACTCGACATTGAGATCAGCGGCGACGTGCCCCAGCAGACGAAGCGGCCCCCGGTCCCGTCCGGCGACAGGAGCCGCCCGCGCCAGCATCGACGCGGTGGCGGCGCTCCGCACACCCGGGCGAGGTCCCGCCGCTAGCGACTCCGCGCTGCCGTCAACGCGGCCCGCAACGCCCGGAAGCCCGCAGACGTCTGTCGGACGAAGTCGTCGTCCCGGGTGGCGTGACCGCACTCGAGCCAGGTGAGCGTCGCCTCGACGAGCCAGCCGAAGAGTGCCTGCGAGTACCAGGCGTCGAGCACCTCGTCGCCCGTCTCCAGCGCGGTCAGGTCGCGGACCACGGCCACCGACACCGACCTGAGCTCCGCCGCATAGGCCGCGAACTGGGGCTCGCGCGCGGCGTGGCGCCAGAGGAGCCTGAAGGCAGCCGGATCGTCCCTGGCCACGGTGAGGAGGGTCCGGGGCCCGAGCCCGCTCTGGGTCGGCTGGGCCAACTCGCTCCGGAGCTCCGCACCGAGCTGGTCGAAGACCTGCTGGAGGATCTCCCGGTAGAGCTCCTCCTTGGACCCGAAGTGCCGGTACACGATGAGCTTGGTGATGCCGCACTCCGCCGCGACGTCGTCCATGGAGGTGTCCGAGAAGCCCGATGCTGCGAACGCACGCGCCGCTCCGTGGAGGATGGCGGCCCGTCGTTCGGCCCGGGGAAGCAGCTTGCTCTCGGTCTGTATACGCGCAAGTATACACTTGGCCCGGCATCGGCCAACGGGCGACGGGAGGGATCCGCCATGGGCACGGCGCAAGTGCGCTTCACCGAGGACGAGCTCCTCGCCGACAGACCGATCATCGAGCCACTCTTCGCCGGCGGGGTCCGCTGTCACGGCGGGTTCGACGGGGACGGCTCCTACGTGTCGCCCCGGACGAGGTTCCGGGTCCCGGCGATCACGGCCTGGGGAGAGCAGAACGGCGCGACGTTCTCGAGCGAATTGATCCACGTGCCCCTCGCTTGGTGGGAGCGTTCGTACCCCAGCGCCGAGCAGGCGCGGTTCCTGATCAGGTCCGGCGTCCCGGAGCCTCTCATGGCGACGCTCACGCGCATCGGCACCGTCGAGGGATACGGTGCGAACATCCGCCTCCTCAAGCCCAAGGACCTGCAGCGCCACTTCGTCGAGGACGTCGGCGGGACCGCGATCGACCATCTGGGTGGCGGGCTGTTCGAGGCGCACGGTCGTGACGAAGCCGGCTGGGACGAGGAGGCCGGGCACCGGGACATGTGGTTCGCCGCCCGCGACGTGGCGTTCGACCGATCCTGCGGGGACCTCGACATCGAGGCGATGCTGGCACGCATGGGTTTCGGCCCGGGTCGCCCCGGCGCCGGCGCCGCCCGCCTGCTCCCCGCTGACGTCTCGGCCGAGCTCGAGATGATGGTGTCGTTGATGGTCCGGGTCCTGTTCATTGAGATCTCCGCCTTTCACACCTTCGCCTGGGCGGAGGACTGGATGTCCGACACCGACCTCGTGGCAGGCGATGGAGAGGCCGCCCGTCTGGTGTCCTACATCAGGGCGGACGAGACGCCGCACGTCGAGTACCTCCGCACCGCCCTCTCGGAGATGCGGGACCGCACCTGGGTCGGCGAGGGTGGCCGCGTGCACGAGGGCTCGGACATGATCGCCCGGATCTGGGATCCCCTCCTCGCGCACAGCCTCGGGCCGGCTCGGGAGGAGGGCCGTCGCGCCGCACAGGGTGAGGTCGAGTACTGGTGCGCACGCCACCCGAGAGGCGCCGGCATCCTGGCCGAGTTCGATTCCCTGGGTGCAGTGTGAAATTCGGCATCTTCTACGAGCACCAGCTCCCGCGGCCTTGGCAGCCGGACAGCGAGTACCGGTTGATGCAGGACGCGCTGGAACAGGTCGAGTTGGCCGACCGGCTCGGCTTCGACGTCGTCTGGGAGGTAGAGCACCATTTCCTGGAGGAGTACAGCCACTCCTCCGCACCCGAGGTCTTCCTGGGCGCGTGCAGCCAGAGGACGAAGGACATCCGGCTCGGGCACGGCATCATTCAGACGGCACCCGGCTACAACCACCCGGCTCGCACCGCCGAGCGGGTCGCGACCCTCGATCTCCTGTCCGGGGGACGAGTCGAATTCGGCTCGGGCGAGTCAGGATCGGAGGCGGAGCTCGGGGGCTTCCTGGTCGACCCCGCGACGAAGCGCGAGGCGTGGCTCGAGGGTCTCCAGGTCGCCCTCCGGTGCATGACGGAGACACCGTTCACCGGCGTCGACGGCCGCTTCGTGCAGATGCCACCGCGCAATGTCGTCCCCAAGCCCATGCAGCGGCCACACCCGCCTCTGTGGGTCGCGTGCTCCCGGCGGGACACGATCCTGTTGGCAGCGGAGAAGGGCATCGGCGCGCTCACCTTCGCCTTCATCGATCCGGAAGAAGCGAACAAGTGGGTCTCGGACTACGAGCGGACGTTGGCCGAGCGCTGCGTCCCCGTCGGGCTCGCGGTCAATGCCAACATCGCCTGCGTCACCCAGATGATGTGCCATCCCGACGAGAGGGTGGCGCTCGACCGTGGGCTCGAGGGCGGCAACTTCTTCGGCTATTCGCTCGGGCACTACTACGTCTTCGGAGAGCACCGCCCCGGCTCGACTGATGTCTGGACCGAGTACCTGGAGCGTCGGGGCACCCAGGGCTACTCGCCGGAGATCGAGACCGCGCTGCGCCAGGAGCGGCTCGGGGCGAAGTTGGCCGCGGGTGACCGTACGGGCCTGCGGGGGGCGACCGGGACCCCCGAACAGGTCCGCGCGTACCTCGAGCGCTTCGAGCAGGCCGGTGTCGACCAGGTGATCTTCGTCCTGCAGGCGGGCAACAACCGCCACGAGCACATCTGCGAGTCGCTCGAGCTCTTCGGCCGGGAGGTCCTCCCTGCCTTCAAGGAGCGCGACGACGCTCAGGTCCGAGCCAAGTCGGCGCGGCTCGCCCCGGCCGTCGAGGCAGCCCTGGAACGGAAGGCGGGTGAGGCGGAGCCGCCACGCCTTCCCCCGGACTACTCGTTCCCGGCGATGCCCCGTCGATGGGCCGACGAGACGGGCAGCGAGGAGCTACGGGTCTGGCTCGAGAATTTCGCCGACGCGCAGGCCAAGGGGATCCGGGACGAGGGTCTCGGCATCCTCGGGAGCTGACTCGCCTGGCCTTTGATTCCCGCCAAGGTGGCGTGGCGGTCGCTCGAAAGGACGCTGGTGCCACGTGACGATTGATGCCGGACACCCACCGCCCCGCTGGCGGGTCCTTGTGACCGGGGCGACGGGGCGCGTCGGGTTTCCCATCGCCCGGGCCCTTGCCGCGCGGCACGAGGTCTTCGGGCTGGCGCGGTGCCGGGGTACCGGCGATCGCCAGCGGCTGACCGACGCCGGGATCCACCCGATTGCCGGTGACCTCGCGACACTGGATTTCGCAGGGCTCCCCGAGGGCGTCACGCACGTGTTCCATGCGGCGGCCCGGTTCGGGCACGAGGCTCCAGACGACTGGAAGCTCGTGTTCGAGACCAACGCTCAGGCGTCCGGGCGCCTCGTTGCCGCCACGCCCGGTGCCGCCTTCGTCTATTGCTCCAGCGGCTCCGCCTACGCCTATCAGGGCCGTCGCCCGCTCAGCGAGGACGACCCGCCCGGGGTGCACCTCGGCGTCTACAGCCTCTCCAAGATCGCCGGAGAGGCGGTGGTGCGCTTCGCCGCCGGCCAGTGCGGTTCCCCCCTCACGATCATCAGGATCTTCTCCACCTACGGACCGGAGGGCGGTGCCCCCGTCACGCGTCTGCGCCGGATCCTCGCCGGCGAGGACGTCGTCCTGCATCCCGATGCGCCCAACAACTACAACCCGATCTTCGAGGACGACTACGTCCGGCTCGCCATCCGTGCACTGGAGGTGGCGTCGCTGGATCCCGTCGTGGTCAATTTTGCCGGCAGCGAGACCGTGAGCGCGGAGGACTACTGCTCCTACCTCGGCGAGCTCGTCGGGCGTCCGGTGCACGTCCGTTACGAGGCCGACGCGCCGTGGCCACTGTGGCCCGACGTCACGAGGATGCACGCCGTCCTCGGGCGGACGGAAGTGCCCTGGCGAGAAGGCATGCGCCGCATCGCCCAGACCCTCGCCTGAATTTCGGCCGGTCCGCTCCACCGCCCCTCGCGCCGGCCTCCGCCGCGGAAGGTCCTCTGCCGCCGGTCCTAGATGGCTCTCACGATCACCTGGCCGGCCGAGGAGGGGCCGACAGCGACAGAAGGGAGGCGGTGCTCAATGTGGCGCGCGGTCCGCGGCTGCACCGGGAGCACGGGATCGCTACAGTCCGGTCCCCATGCCTGATTACGACGCCATCGTCATCGGTGCCGGTCACAACGGCCTGACCGCCGCCGCGGTCATGGCCCGAGGCGGCCTGCGTGTCCTCTGCCTGGAGAAGAACCATTTCATCGGGGGGATGGCCTCGACCACCGAGCTCATTCGCGGCTACCAGTTCGAGCTCGCCGGCTCCATCCAGTTCCCGATACCGAACGAGATCTTCGAGGACCTCGACCTGGCGTCGTGCCCGCTGTACGAGCCGGAGGTCCAGTCGGCGAGCATCGGCGAGAGCGACCAGCAGCCGATCCTCTTGTACTCGGACCCCGAGCGCCTCCTGGAGCACCTCGGTGAGACCCTGGGCATCGAGGCGGTCCTCGGAATGGCCGAGGTGGCGGCCTGGGCCGAGGCACCCGCCCGGGCCATCGGCCGCTTCGACGTGCGCCGGCCGCCGAAGTCGCTCGATGAGATGTGGGCCTGCGCCGCCAACGAGGCGGAGCGCGAGGCAATCCGAACCGCGATGTTCGGCAGCGTCATGGATGTGGTCGACCGCTACCTGCCCGACAGGGTGAAGCACGCACCTGTCCGCAGCATGCTGAGCTTCCTGGCCGTCAACTCGACCTTCCGTGGTCCCTACTCACCCGGCAGCGCGCTCTGCCTCGCCTTCGCCCTCGCGTCGCCGGGGACCGCGACGATGTCCAAGGTCCGAGGAGGGCTGGGCACCATCGCCGAGCACCTGCGTGCGCTGTTCGAGCAGCATGGCGGCGAACTGCGACGCCATACGAAGGTCTCGGGAGTCATCGTCGAGGAGGGAGCCGTCCGGGGCGTCACGTTCGGAGACGGCGAGGTCGCGTCGGCTCCCGTCGTGGTGTCGAACCTCGATCCGACCGCGACGTTCACCCAGCTGCTCGACGCCGAGACCCTTCCGGAGGCCTTTGCCCGCCGGGTGAGGGCGATCGACCACAGGGCGGCGTACTTCCAGGCCCACTTCGCGCTGCACGGGCTGCCCGAGTACCGGGCCCCGTACGAGGCTCTCAACGGCGGTCAGCTCGGGCGCAACGTGACGTTCTTCGGCACGGCGGAGCAGATGCAGCAGGACTTCGAGGGCTGCGTCCGGGGGCTGGTGCCCGAGTCACCGTCCTTCAACCTGCAGATCCCCTCGCTCGACGACCCGTCCCTGGCTCCGCCCGGGATGCACGCCGCCAGCAGCTTCGCGTTCTACCTGCCGATCGGAGCGGACCGCGAGTCCCAGGGGCGGTTGCGCGACCAGATGGCGGAGCGGATCGTGGCCAAGATCGCCGCGGTCGCCCCCAATTTCCCCGACCTCATCGACCGCCAGCTCAATTACCCGGCCTACACCTACGAGTTGATGTTCGGCTGCACGGGCGGGGACTTCACGCACGGGCTCCTGCAGCCGGAATTCATGGGTCCCTTCCGTCCGGGGCCGGGTGGCTGGCCGGACAACCCGGTGCCCGTCCAGGGTCTGTACCTGTGCGGAGCCGGCTGTCACGGTGGACCCGGTGTCACCTTCATCCCCGGCTACAACTGCGGCTACGCCGTGTTGGAGGGAACGAGCGAGCGGTTGTAGCGCAGCTGGCGCTCCATGAAGGCCAGGAACATCGCCACGGCGAAGGCGAGACTGGTGAAGAGGCTCATGACGAAGAAGATCCAGGCCAGCTTCAACCCGCGCCGGCTTCCCTCGACGATGGTCCACAGCGGGAGCAGCACGACGTTCACGATGATGTAGTCCTGGGCCGCCGAGTCGGCCGCCCAGTTCGTGAACAGCATCTTGGTGTAGTTGACGTAATTGGCCCGGTGGCCGTACAGGTGCGTGTAGCGGACGTTGAAATACCAGCCCAGGACCAGCGAGGACACTCCCACGACGTAGTAGACGCCCTCGAGCACGGTGACCCGACCGGCGGCGCCGTCGACGAAGAGCCGACGGTTGGCTGCGAAGGCCACCGCAGTGCTCGCGACGCCCAGGATGCCGAAGATCACCAGGGATGCAGTCACCGTTCTCCTCGTCCTCTCCGCCCCGACGCCGGTCACGTGTCCGGGCGTCGGCGACCACCCTAAAGGCCCGCACCCGGCCGGCGCGGGACGTTCAGAGGAGCTCGAGGACTCGTTCGGGCGGGCGCCCGATGACGGCGCGATCCCCGACCACGAAGATCGGACGCTCCAAGAGGATGGGATGCGTGGTGATCGCCTCGAGCAGGTCGGCCGCCGGGCGCCGGTCGAGCGCCAGCTCGGCGTAGACGTGCTCTCCCGTCCGCATCATCAGCCGAGGGTCGTCGATGCCCAGGAGGCCCATGAGGCGCTCAAGGTCGGCCACGGTCGGAGGCACGTCGAGGTACCGGACGGACTCTGCCTCAATGTGGTGCTCGTCGAGCAACGAGAGCGCCGAGCGGCATTTCGAGCACGAGGGGTTGATGTAGATCTGCCGTTTCACGTCCCGCACACTAGGAGCGACCTCCCTGGTTCACAGGCCGCGGCGGTGAGGCGACGAGTCAGGGGGCACCGGGCTGCAGCCCCGCCCTGGCCTGGGACCAGCTGTAGGTGAACGACCGCGCCGGAGCATCGGCCACGGCCAAGGTGACCGCCATGGACGTGCCGCCGGAATCGCCACTGTGGGTGTCACTCGACGCGTCGACGGCCGCACCCATGACCAGGTTCGTTCCGGAGCCGAAGTCGTCGAGGATGCCCTTCCGGTGTCCCCAGCACCCGGCGGCGTCGCGGCGCACGCAGTCGAGGTTCCCGCTGTCGAACCCGTCGTCGTACATCCACCCATAGACGGCATCCAGCCCGTTGGACGAGCCGCCGGCCCATTCCGCATCGTCGAGCAGATAGCTCGGACCGGCTCCGGGTGGGTCGCCGGCGCTGTCCGCCCCGCGCTGTGCGTTCTGGTTGAGTCCCGCGGTGAGCCCGGTGAAGGCCGGGAGTCCCCTGTCGACCCGTTCGAGGTTGAGAGCCACAAAGAGCTGCTCGGGCATGCTCAGCCGCGCGAAACCCGGAGGGAGCACCATGGGCCGGACGCCCTCGAGGCGGCGCGCCCGGTCGATCGCCGCCAGCACGGCGTTGATGCAGGCGGGTGAGTCGTCGAGACCGTCCGTGCACACCCGCGTGAAGTCCGGCACGGGAACCACGTTGTGACTTGGATCACGAATGCCCGTATTGGACTCAGAGGCGGGAATCGAGCGCAGGGGCCGCAACGTCCCCGCCGCCGTGGCCGTGAGGGCGTCCTTCCAGGTGTAGGCGTACCCGTTGGGTCGCACGGTGTCCACCGCCAGGGTGGCCGCCAGCGAGGACCCACCACGGTCACCCCTTGACGTGTCACCGGTCGGGTCGAAGGCGGCCCCCATGACGACATGGCGCGAACCGAAGCGACCAAGAAAGACCCGGCGGTCGGCCCAGCAGCCGGCTGTCCGGTTCTGCGTACAGCCCGGGACGCCGCTGTCGGGGCCGTCGTCGTACAGCCACTGGAAGTCGGCATCGAGCCCGTTGTCGACCGCTCCGATCCACTCGAACCTCGTCGAGGTGTAGGCAGGGCCGAGGCGGGGCGGGAGTCCTGCGCCATCGGCACCCTTCTGGGCGTTGGCGTCGAGCGGTGCGGTCAGGCCGGCAATGGGGGCGAGGCCCCGGTCGACCCGTTCGCGGTCGATCACCACGAAGAGTTGTTCCGCGACGGTCAGGGTGGAGAAGGCGGACGGCAGCACCAGCGGGCGGAGGCCTTCCTGCGCCCGAGCGTCGTCGATGGCCCCCAACGTGATGCGGACGCACGTTGCCGAGCTGTCCGCTCCGAGGGGCGCGCACACAGCCGGGTAATTCGGAGTGGGGGACACGGAGTGCGAGGGGACTGCGAACCCGCCTCCGGCCTGCCCGCTCGCCGAGCACGCGGCGAGGATCAGTGCGAAGAGAGGCGCGACGGCGATCCGCACCCCCGACGCCTTTGGCCTCGCAGCGCCTGGGGTGAGGTGGTCGGGGCCCCGCATCAAGATGTCCAACGTAGTCAGGCGGGGGCCTTCGCTGGGATCGCTCCGCGGATCGACGGGTGTGTCCGCTCGTCCCGACGCCATCTACTCCGACGGCGCGCTCCCGAAGCGGGGAGGTCGTTTCTCCAAGAACGCGGCGACCGCCTCAGCCATGTCGCCGGTCATGGACGACAGGACCTGCGTCCGGTTCTCGAGGTCGATCCCCGCTTGCAGCGATCCCACTTCGAGTTGCGACCACATCACCTCCTTGGTCATGCGGATCCCCCAGGGGCTGTTGGCGGCGATGAGCCCGGCGGTCTCGAGCGCGGCACCCAGGAGCTCGTCGTCGGGGACGACCCGCAGGACCAGGCCGATGCGATCTGCCTCCTCGGCCCCGATGAGGCGGCCCGTCAGCATCAGTTCCCAGGCGCGGGACGCACCGACAAGGCGGGGGAGCAGCCAACTGACTCCGATGTCGCAGCCCGAGAGCCCCAGTCGCACGAAGGCGACGTTGAAGCGTGCCGACGCCGACGCGATCCGTATATCGCTGGCGAGCGCCAACGCCAGGCCCCCTCCGGCGGCGGGCCCGTTGACCGCGGCGATGACTGGCTGGGGCAGCGCGCGGCAAACGGGGAACCAATGTCGCGATGTGAGTCTGGGTGGCGAAGACGCCCTCCACCCGGTCGAGATTCTCGGCGTTGGGCACCTGTCCGTAACCGCCGAGATCGACACCGGCACAGAAGCCCCGGCCCGAACCGGTCAGCACCACCACACGGCAGGAGGCGTCCGTGGCAACGTCCGCGAGTGCGTCGTGCAGGTCGCTGACCAGCGCCGCGTTCAGCGCGTTCAATTTCTCGGGCCGGTTCAGCGTGATCCGGGTAACGCCGGCTGTGGGCCTGTCGACGAGCAGCGTGGTCATGTGTCGTCCCCTCTGCTGGGTGCCGCCACATCCTTTCCCAAACTCGGGCACCGCGGCCAACCGCGGGCGCGTAGCCTCGTCGAACATGATCACCGGGATGCACGTCTTGGTCCACGCGGACGACGCCGACGCCGCGCGGGCCTTCTTCCGCGACGTCCTCGGCTGGCCGCACGTCGATGCCCACGCGGGCTGGCTGATCTTCGGGACGGGTCCATCGGAGCTGGGCGTCCATCCGACTGACGGTGGGGCGCAGCACCACGAGATCTCGCTGATGTGCGACGACCTCGAGCACACCGTCGCTGACCTCACGGCGCGAGGCGCCCGTTTCGCCGGCGCCATCGAGAACCGAGGTTTCGGCCGGAGCATCGCGCTGGAGGTCCCCGGTGCCGGTCAGATGGTGCTCTACGAGCCGAGGCACCCGACCGCGTTGGATCTCTGATCACCCGTCCGTGTCGGGGGCCCTGGCGGCGGCGGAGACCTGCGACGGCTTCGGTGTGCCGGTCAAGGTCGTCTTGGGGTGCACCCGGAGCACCATCGGCCGCCGCGGGGTCTGGTTGAAGTCGAAGTCGTTGGCCAGGTTGCCGAGGATCTTCTCGTTCTCGCGCACGCTGGGCCTCGGGTCGGGCCGGCCGTCGCTCGCGGGGTTCAGTCGCTGGCCCCCGAGGAAGTCGTCCTCAATGAACTTGTCGTACGCGTCGAAGCTGAGCGTCTGGTGGTCCATGTACCCATGCTTGGCGTAAGGACTGATCACCATCCCGGGCACGCGCAGCCCGTAGCCGTTCTGGTCGACCGAAGGCGGATCGACGTGGTCGTAGAAGCCGCCCCAGTCGTCCCAGGCCAAGAAGATCGCGGTGGAATCCCAGTCGGGGCTGCGCATCACGGCATTGACCAGGCTCGTCACGTAGCTCTGGCCGTAGCTGACCGGCGCCGGCGGGTGCTCGCTCACCTCGCCCGATGGCACGACCCACGACACCGCCGGAAGGGTGCCCTTCTTGGCCGCGTCGTAGAACTTGTCGACGTCCTGGATGTTGCCGAGTTGATGATCGGCCTGCACGGTGTCGAACCAGGGGAGCGGGTTCCAGATGCCGGGCGTGTTGGCGTTCTGATCTACCGGCCCGCAGGTCTCTGCGGCGTTCTCGCAGTCCGGCTCCGTCCCGCTGACCACGTAGTAGCCCCAGCTCACCTTGTGCTTGTGGAGGAGGTAGGTCAGGTCGGTCCAGGCGTAGATCGGCTGTCCGGCCGCCGGGCGCTTGTTGCCCTGCGTGGGGTTGCCTCCGCCGTTCTTGGGGCCCGCCTCGCCGCCGTAGACCGCCGGTGCGTTCTGGGGCCGCTCGGCCGGTCTCGTCTCCAATGCGTTGACACAGCTCGACGGGTTGTCGGCCTCGGTGCAGTAGGCCGACCATTCCGAGACCAGGAAGAGGTGGGAGGGCAGGCTCCAGGAGGCGTTCGGCTCGAACATGTGGTCCTGGAGGACGAAGTCCTTGGCGTAGGTCCAGTAGTTGGGGATGTCGCTCGCCGTGTGGTACCCCATCACGTCGGGTTGGGCCGAGTTGGTGCAGGCGGGATCGGTCGGCACCAGGCATCCCTTGCGGCCGGACTGGGCCTGGGCGATGAAGCCGTCCATCTTGCCGCCGTTGATGTCCGCGGTCGCGTTGGGGGCCGAGTGGGGCCCGCCTCCGTTGACGTCGGAGTGGTCGACGTAGGGCGCCACGCACTGCCCCGTCCGCGGGTTGTCGACGCAGACGGTCGGCACCCCGTTCTTCGTCGGGATCCCGTCTGCACCGGGATAGGTCCCGAAGTACGAGTCGAAGGATCGGTTCTCCTGCTGGATCACAATGATGTGCTTGATCTTGTGGACGCCCTGGGGAACGACGTAGCTGCCCGTCCGACCACCGCTCACGCGCTCGGTCGCCGCAGGCGGAGCGGGGCTGCTGCACGACGCCGCGACGACGGCAAGGGCCGCTGCACAGAGGCCGAAGGACCATCGCACACCGCTCTGTCTGCGACCACGGTGTGGTCGAAGTGTGACGGCGCTGTCACGGATCGCCATACCGATCCTTGTCATGAGGGAGTTCTGAGACGACGGCCGCCGGCCTGGGTCGCCGGCTTGGCGGCGATCCCGATCGTTATCCAGCTCCACGGCTTGGGCCCGCGCACGTAGCGCTGCTCGTTGCGCTCCATGACGAAGCCGGCGCCCTCCACGAGCGTCGTCGCGTCCCGAGTGAGAAGACACCCGTCCGCCAGTCGGCGCTGCATTGGCTCCAGGCGGCGTTGCCATTTCGCCACGCCCGGGTCCGGGGAGAGACCGTGCTCCAGGAAGTGGACGGTTCCACCGGGACGCAGGACCCGGCGGACCTCCGACAGCGCCCCGGAGGGATCGGGCACGGTGCAGAGCGTGAACGTGAAGAGCGCCGCGTCACAGGACGCGTCGTCGAGAGGGATCTCCTGCCCGTCGAGTCCCACGTGCTCGATACGCACCGAGCTGGCACGGATCCGTTGCTCCGCCAGCCGTCGGGCCACGAGGGCCGGCTCCACCGCGAGCACGACATCGACGTCGGGCGGGTAGTGCGGGACGTTCAGACCTGATCCGAAGCCGACCTCGACCACGCGGCCTGACAAGCCTTCGACCGCCTGCGCCCGCCAGCGGTCGAACCCGGCCGCACCGCACATCCGGTCGACGAGGCGGGGTAGCACCTGCTCTCGATACACACCCACGCGCGGCGACGTTACCGCCGGGCACGTGTCCTGGGGAAGAATCGGTGCATGGACGTTCACGGGAGTGCGCTGGTCACGGGGGCCAGCCGCGGCATCGGGCGGGCGGTCGCCCTCGAGCTGGCCAACCGGGGCTTCGAGACGGTGGCCACCATGCGCGACCCCGAGGCGGGAAGCTCCTTGGCGAACGAGACCGGCGGACGGCTCCGCGTCCGGAGGCTCGACGTCACGGATCCGTCGACGTTCGACGTCCCCGGCGACCTGCGCGTCCTGGTGAACAACGCGGGCATCGACACGGACTACCTCCCGGTGGAGCACGCCAACATCGACGACTGGCGGCGGATGTTCGAGACCAACGTCTTCGGTGTCGTCGCCATGACCGCGGCCGCGATCCCGACCCTGCGGGCCAACCAGCCCGCGGTCGTGTGCACGATCACCTCGTCCTCGATCATCGCCGCCGTTCCCTTCTACTCGGCCTACCGGGCGTCGAAGGCGGCAGTGTCCGCATTCGGGGACAGCCTGCGGGTCGAGGTCGCACCGTTCGGCATCCGGGTCGTCGAGATCCTCCCCGGGCCGGTCGACACGGACATGTTCCGCTTCAGCGCGGGGGAGCAGGCGGCCGCCCGCTTCGCCGACTACGCGGCGCTGGCGGAGGTCGCCGCGACGCTGCGCAAGGAGCACGCCGATCCTCGCGTGGTGGCGCCGGCGGCGGCGGCGGCGGCCGTCGTCGACGCCATCCTCGACGCATCAGGCCCCATGCGCTATGGCTGCGATCCCATTTCGCTCGAACTGCTCGACCTGTGGCGCCAGTGCGACGACGAGACGGTCTTCACGATGACCGGCCGCTCCGTCTTGGACCAGATGGCCGCCTTGGGCCACGGGGGATCGGGGTCCGGCGCTCCCACGCCCTGACGGGGGCCCCAAGGGTCGTTCGAGCACCCGTGCCGTGCCCTTGCTGCTGCGGAGCGCGCTAGTCGCTGTCCCGGGGCGGGTTGTCGAGGAGGAAGAGGACCGATTCGACGACCGTTCGGCGCTCGCGCAGCGCCTCCCGGTATTCGGCATCGTCCGTGTCGGCGATCACGGTGCTCAGGTCCCCCAGGCAGCCCTCGAGCAACCCCTGCAGCTCAGCGCACTGCACCTCGGTCAGTTCGATCAGCATGGCGTGGGCACACGACTCCTCGGGCCGGCGGTCGGCCCCGTCACAACTTACGCGATCGCGGCCGCAGGTGCACCGCCGCAGGCTACGTTCGACCCCGACAGAAAGGTGGTCGTGCAACTCGGAGTCGTCGTGGCGGTCTTCCCGATCATCTTCCTGGGCGAGCTTCCGGACAAGACCATGTTCGCCTCACTGGTGTTGTCGACGCGGGGACGCCCCGCGATCGTCTGGCTCGGGTCCGCGGCCGCGTTCGCGATCCACGTCGTGATCGCCGTCACGATCGGTGTCGCGCTCTTCCATCTCCTGCCTCAGCGCGCACTCGAGGCATTCGTCGCGGGCATGTTCCTCGTCGGCGCCGCGTTGGCTCTGCGGGAGGCGGTCAAGGAGCGCCAGGAAGAGGAGCTCGTGGAACGCGAGGTGGCGTCGCACCGGCGCATCGCGGTCACCGCTTTTCTGGTCATCTTCATCGCCGAGTGGGGGGACCTCACCCAGGTCCTGACGGCCAACTTGGCGGCGCACTACCACGACGGCCTCTCCGTGGGCGTCGGGGCGGTCCTGGCCTTGTGGGCGGTGGCGGCGCTCGCGGTGGTCAGCGGGCAGAGCGTCTTGCGCGTGATCAACATCTCCACCGTGCGGGTCATCACCGCCATCGTGCTGACCGGCCTGGCCGGCTGGGCCGCCTGGTCGGCGGCGCATTGAGTGGAGTCAGAAGGCGCGGTGGTGGATGCTGCGCCCGGTGACGCTGTCGATGGACACGCGGAGGTAGAGGTCCCGTTCGGACCCGCCCCAGGGCAGGATCGGCAGGTGCGAAAGTGACTCGAGCTCCTCGGCGTCGGTGACGTGGGCGCACCGACCCTGGACGAGCACGCTCCAGCCCTCGTGGTACCGGGCGTCGGCGTGGTCGATCTCGAAGGCGACGAAGGCATTGCTCGTCGCCTCGTCGAGTCCGCCGCCGCGCCGCGTCCGCACGACGATGCTGTCCCCGTCGAGCGCGTAGTTCACCGGGAAGATCAGAACCTTCCCGCCGGATTGCACGCCGATCCGACCTACTCCGGCCGCTTCCAGGCGCCTGATGCACTCCGCGCGACCGAGGCTCTCGAGGTGGTCCTGGGACCGAGGGTCCTCGGATCCGCCGGTGGTCACTCGCCCGCCAGGTCTCGTCGCCGGAGCGACCATGCCCCCACGGCCGCCGCAGCGGCACCGAGGGCGATCATGACGAACCCGCTCCGCCAATCCGGCGCCACGGCGGGGGCCGGCTGCATCTGGTGGAACAGCGAGGTGTCGAGGAGCCAGCGGTTCGTGTGCACGGCACCCCCGAGGAGGGTCACCAGGAAGGACCACGACAAGACCGCGTACACGGCGCCAACCGCGAGACGGGGCACGACTCCCAGGGCGAGCACACCGATGCCGAGGAGGAGCAGGACCGGGGGGACGCCGTTGAGCGCAGCGCCCAGCATCGCGTGGAGACCGACGCCGGTGTCCTGGCTCAGCGTGCCGATCCACACGAAGGTGCCGGCCAGGAGCGAGGCCACGATCACGATCGCGCTGGCCATCCCGCTCCTCTCGCCCAGCCAACGGGTCCTGGAGACCGGCCTGACCAGCAGGTGCTCGAGCCTCCCACTGGCCTCCTCGCGCCTCGCCGCCGTCACCTGGTTGGCCGCCACGAAGGCGACGAGGAGCGTCATCAGCAGGAAGACGATCCCGAGGTAGGACTTCATCTCGGCGGATCGTCCGCCGAGACGCTCCACGATCTGCCTGGAGGATGGCGACGAGGCCAGGGACTTGACCGCCTGCTTGGCGACGCCCCCGTAGAGCAGAGCGAACGCGCAGATGGCGGCGAACCAGGCCAACACCGTCGCCCTGGACAGCCGCACGGCGAGCCCGAGAGTGCTGCCGAGCAACGTCGTGTGCGAGGGCGCGTGGCCGCGGGACGGGATGACGCTGGCGCCAAGGTCCCGTCGACCGGCCAGCGAGACAGCACCGGCGGCCATGACGACGGTGAGCACCCCGATGGGCAGCAGGACGACCGGCTGGGGGCCCGTCAGGGGCTGGAGCCGCTCGATCCAGCCCAACGGGGTCAACCAGCCCATCCAGCTGAACCCGTGCGACGAATCTGCGATCATCCGCAGCGCGTAGAAGAGGCCGAGCGCGGCCCCGGCATACCCGGCGGCCTGGCGCCGGCCGGCGGCCAGCTGACTGGCCAGCGCTCCCGCAGCCATGAAGATCGCCGCGCCGCACACGAGGCTCAGGGAGAAGTACAGGGAGGGAGCGACGCCGATGCCGACCTTGTGCTCGCGCCCTACGGCGAGCGTGACCACCGCCGTGACGCCGAAGAGGGCCACCAGTCCTGCGCCGAGGCCGCCTAGCGCCTGCATGGTCGCGCCGCGGCGGGTGGTGAGGCCCGCGAGCATCATCTCCCATCGGCCGGCGTCCTCCTCACCGCGCAGGAGCTTGGTGGAGAGCAGCAAGGCCCAGACCGCTCCGACGAGCGACAGGATGCCCAGGGATTTCCACGCGGTGTAACCCCCGACGGATGCCAGGTCGTTGGCCGGACCGGTCAGCGCATTGAGGCTCCCGGACGAGAACGACCGCGCCAGGGCCTCGCGTGACGCCTGCGTCGGGTACGTCCCGACGTACGCCAGCGCCTGCAGCGCGACATAGACGCCGAAGACGAGTCCCCACAGCGCGCCCGAGCGAAGCGAAGCGCGACCCGTCCGGTCCGCCACCACGGTGGCGGGGTTGCGACCGGCGGCGCTCGGTGGGGGTCCGGGCTCCGCCGCCGAGCCCTCGGTCGGTGGCGAGGGAGGCTCGGCGGACTGGGCGGTCAACCCGGTGTCAGTGGACATCGAGAGCGGCGTCTTCCGACCGGCCGTAATGGGCCAGGAAGAGCTCTTCCAACGAAGGTTCCCGGCTGATGAGCTCGTGGACGCGTGCGTTGGCCAGAACCTTGAGCAGCGGTTCCACGGGGCCTTGCACCTGGAGGCGGACGACCCTCCCGTCGACCTGCACCCCGCTGACCCCCGGCACACGCGACAGGTCGGGGACCGACGCGTCGAAGGTCGCCTCGACCGTGAGCGACGAGAGGTGGCGCATGTCGGCCAGGGTGCCCATGTCCACCAGCTCGCCCTCCCGGAGTATCCCGACCCGGTCACAGAGCGCCTCGACCTCGGAGAGGATGTGCGAGGAGAGGAACACGGTCTGACCCCGCTCCTTCGCCTCGTGGACGCTGTGGCGGAAGGCCTGCTCCATCAAGGGGTCCAACCCACTGGTGGGCTCGTCCAGGATGAGGAGCCCGGCCCGGCCCATGAGGCCTGCGATCAGGATCAGCTTCTGGCGGTTGCCCTTCGAATAGGCACGCACCTTCTTCATGACATCGAGGTCGAAGCGGTCGATGAGCTCCGCGCGATACGCCTCGTCGACCCTGCCCTGCACGCGCCCGAGGAGGTGCAGCGTCTCCTCGCCGGTCAACGACGGCCACAGGTTGGCCTCGCCCGGGACGTAGGCCAGGTGGCGGTGCGCAGCGACCGTGTCGTGCTGGCTGTCGAGCCCGAGGATCTCAGAGCGTCCCGATGTCGGCCGGATCAGCCCGAGGAGGAGCCGGATCGTCGTGGTCTTGCCGGCGCCATTGGGGCCCAGGTAGCCGACCACCTCACCGACTCCGACTTCGAGGTCGAGGTTGCGGAGGGCGTCGATGCTGCCGTAGCGCTTGGTGAGCCCCTCGGTTCGGATCGCGATCGAGGTCATGGACGCCTCCTCCCTCCGCATCAATATCAGATGAAGGGCCCCAGGCCCGTAGGGCACAAGGTCCTCTCCAAGGTGGTTCCGGCCCCGGGCAGAAGCGGGTGTTCCGTTCCCACGCACGGGGTGACTTGTGACTCTGGCGGGCGGGACGTCTTTCCGGTAAGAGGTGCACCATGACGGCGTGGCGGAGAAACATGGCGGTCCGGGCGGCTCTCGGTGCGGCGACGGTGCTGGTCGCGCTCAGCGCATTCGGTGCCTCCGGCGCCGGTGCCTCGTCGAACGGACAGCCTGCGTTCTACACGTACCAGGCGCCCGGCGGGGCGGCGACGGCCGGCCAGAGGGTGGTTTCCCTGACTTTCGACGACGGCCCGGGACCGTTCACACCGCAGATGCTGTCGGTGCTCGAGCGCGATCAGGTGCCAGCGACCTTCTTCGAGGTCGGCGAGGAGGTGGCCCGCTACCCGCAGTACTCGAGGATGGCGGCCGCGGCCGGGTACCCGGTCGAGAATCACACCTGGAGTCACCCCGACTTGTCCACCATCCCCGCATCGTCCGTGGCCTCCCAGATCGACACGACGCAGGCAGTGATCCGCGCCGCCACGGGCACCACGCCGCGGTGCGTGCGCCCGCCCTACGACGCGTGGAACGCCACCGCCCTGAGTGTGATCGCATCGCGCGGGCTGGCCACAATGAGCTACTCGGTCGACCCGAAGGACTACACGCTGTCGGGCGTCCAGGCCATCGCGGACAGAGTCGTCGGCGCTGCATTCCCCGGTGCCGTCATCGACATGCATGACGGCGGAGGAGACCGGTCACAGACGGTGGCAGCGCTCCCGCAGATCATCACGCGGCTGCGGGCAATGGGCTACGGGTTCGTGTCCGTGTGCGGCGCGGATCGTCCCGCAGGGCCCCAGGTGACCGCGACCTACGCCTTCGGCGATGCGCCGTCGCCCGGCCCCGCAGTGACCTCGAACCTCCCGCTGGTCGGTGCGGCGGGCACTCCCAGCGGCGCGGGCTACTGGGAGGTGGCGGCCGACGGCGGGATCTTCTCCTTCGGCGATGCCGCCTTCGCGGGGTCCATGGGCGGCACGCGGCTCAACGCGCCCATCGTGGGCATGGCGGCCACGCCCAGCGGCGCGGGCTACTGGGAGGTGGCATCCGACGGCGGCATTTTCTCCTTCGGCGATGCCGCCTTCCAGGGGTCCATGGGCGGCACGCCGCTCAACGCGCCCATCGTGGGCATGGCGGCCACGCCCAGCGGCCACGGCTACTGGGAGGTGGCATCCGACGGCGGCATCTTCAGCTTCGGCGACGCCGGCTTCTACGGCTCCATGGGGGGCACGCCCCTCAACGCACCGGTGGTGGGCATGGCGGCCACGCCGACCGGCCATGGCTACTGGGAGGTGGCATCCGACGGCGGGATCTTCTCCTTCGGCGATGCCGCCTTCCGGGGGTCCATGGGCGGCACACCGCTCAACGCGCCCATCGTGGGCATGGCGGCCACTCCCAGCGGCGCGGGCTACTGGGAGGTGGCGGCCGACGGCGGGCTCTTCGGTTTCAATGCGCCGTTCTATGGCTCGCGGGCGGGTCTGAACCCGGAGGACACCTTCTTCTCGATCGTGCCCAGCCCCGATGGCGGGGGATACCTGCTGGCAGGCCAGCACCCGGCGACCGGCTGACGGCCGGCGGCCGCCGTCCCGCGTTCGGATTGCCCGTCAGGCCTCGGGGGCCGAGAACCGGTATCCGACGCCGCGAACGGTGGAGATCCAGCGTGGGTTCTCGGGGTCGTGCTCAATCTTGAGTCGGACCCGGCGGATGTGCTCGGTCACCGTGGAGCGGCCCTGCCAGCGACCGTTGGAGCCCCACACGCGCTCGAGGAGGTCTTCGCGCGAGAAGACACGACCCGGCACGGCGGCGAGAAAGGCGAGGAGATCGAACTCCTTTCTGGTCATCGTGACCTCGGATCCGCCGACCGTCACCGTTCGGGTGCCCTGGTCGATGACGAGATCACCGTGGTCGACGATCGTGGTCGGTGCGGCGTTGCCTCGCCGGAGGACGGCCCGCACGCGCGCCTCGAGTTCGGCGAAGGAGAACGGCTTGGCGACGAAGTCGTCGGCACCGTGGTTGAGCAGGCTGACGCGGTCGCGCTCGGCGGCCCGTCCGGAGCACACGATGATCGGGACCGTGCTGCGGCGGCGGATCTTGGTCAGAACCTCCGATGTCCCGCCGCTCTGGTCGAGGTCGAGAACGACCAGGTCGGCTGGCTGGCTGAAGACGGCCTTGAGCGATGTCGCCACGCTGCCCGCCTCGGTGACGTGGTAGCCGAATCGGATCAGGTAGTGCTGCAGCGCCCGGCGGGAGCTGTTGTCGTCTTCCGCGACCAGGATGGTCCGAGACGACATGTCTTCCGCGGCCGGTGTCGCGACGACCACAGGGTCGATGGAACGGAGTCCCTCGCGATAAGGCACCGGACGCGCCGAAAGGTCGAGTGAACCTTTGTGCTGTAACGGCGCGTGCGGCGAGCCGAGCATAATGACGAATTCCCCCTCGTCCGACCGTCTACCGGTCACCTCCAGTTTCGGTGCCCGCTCTCTACGGCTCCATAGGTCTTTCGGACCAAAGATTTGGCGGCTGTAGTGAGAGGCCCTCCGGGCTGGGCAACCCGCCTTCGCTAGGCGTCGGGCAGGCAGAACCGGTAGCCGACGCCCCGCACGGTCGTGATCCAACGCGGGCGTTCGGGTTCCGGCTCAATCTTCAGCCGAACCCGGCGGACGTGCTCGGTCACCGTTGACCGGCCCTGCCATTCCTCCGTGGAGCCCCAGACCCGCTCGAGCAGGTCCTCGCGCGAGAAGACCTGACCGGGAGAAGCCACGAGGAAGGTGAGCAGATCGAACTCCTTGCGCGTCATCGGGATCACTTCGTCGCGCACGGTCACTGTCCGTGTGCCGCGGTCGACGACGAGATCACCATGGTGGAAGGTCTTCGTGGCCGGCTGGTCACTGCCGCGCCGGAGGACGGCCCGGACCCGGGCCTCGAGCTCCGCAAAGGAGAAGGGCTTCACGACGTAGTCGTCGGCCCCCAGGTTGAGAGTGCGGATCCGCTCGTCCTCGGAGTCGCGGCCCGAGCAGACGATCACGGGGACCCCACTGTGTCGCCGGATCTTGGCCAGGACGTCACTGCCGTCGAAGCCCGGGAGCCCGAGGTCCAGGAGGACAAGGTTCGCCGAATGCTGGAAGACGGCTCGCAGCGTCGACGGCCCGTCGGTGGCCTCGGTCACCCGGTATCCGCTCCGTTCGAAGTACGCGTGCAGGGCGCTGCGACAGCTGTGGTCGTCCTCGGCCACCAGGATGGTCTTCTGTTCCCGGCCGTCCAGTTCGTCGACCGTCCTGACGAAGCCCTGGACGTCCGTCCTGGTCGTGTGCAGGGCGCGTTCGCGCACTGCGGCGCGATGTGCCGTGTCGATCGGAGCAGTCATGCGCTCCGCGTCGCTTTCGGTGACGAGGAGCACGACGGAAGCGGGCTGTCGCTCATAGGACCAATTTCGGCCCGCAGGAGCCCAACCTTGAGGAATGGAGCTCGGCGGTCCGAAGGACGACGATGCCGCGCACCGCGTACGGGAATGCTCCGGGCCATTGCCGCCAACGGATGGGTCGATGGGCCCCACCGTTCTCACCGCAGACTCCCACACCGGACGGGCGGACACGCCGTCACGCGCGGGTGGATACGCCACACGCTCCACTCGACTGTGGGCGGCATCCACCGGATCCCTCTGCTGCACTGGTGTCGGTGTGACGGTGGCCGCCGAATGCAGGCGCGTCGAACGTTGCTTGTTGGTTGCCGTGGCTCTGCAACCAATCAACAACGTGGAGGCAACCGACCCGCTACTACCTGGTCTATTAGAGTGTCTCTACTCCTGAAGGACGCGAGAGCAGCAGTGAGAAGCGATCGTCACAGGGTGGGAGTGGCATCTGTCGGAGATGCCAAGGGGGAAAAGGGGGGAAACGTGGAATCGACGACCCGTCAGATTTCCGCGGCGCCGGAGTCAGCCGAGAAGGGCATCGATGCCCTGTGGCTTGAGTTCAAGCGAACCGGGGTTCAGGCACTTCGCAACCAGCTGATCATCTATTACGCGCCTTTCGTCAAGTACGTCGCCGGTCGTGTTCTGTCCGGTCTGCCACGTCACTTCGACGAGGACGACCTCGTCAGTTACGGGATCATCGGGCTCATTGACGCCATCGAGCGCTTCGAGCCGGATCGCAAGTTGCGCTTCGAGACGTACGCCATCCCGCGGATCAAGGGAGCGATCATCGACGAACTCCGTTCCATCGACTGGGTACCCCGGTCGGTGCGCACGAAGGCGCGGGCGGTCGAGCAGGCCTTCACGAGTTTGGAGGCGACACTCCGACGCGCTCCGACCGAGGTCGAGGTGGCGGCTGAGCTCGAGATGACCATGGGTGAGTTCCAAAAGGCGCTGCGCAAGATTTCCTCGGTCGGCATGATGGCGCTCGACGAGGTGCTCCGGGGAGGCGAGCGTTCCGAGCGCTCGACGCTCGGCGAGACGCTGCCCGACCGAGCCCAGGGGCCGGTGGCGGCGCTCGAAGCCAAGGAGTCGAAGGAGGCACTGGTCCGAGCCGTCGACGGCATGCCCGAGCGGGAGCGGACGGTGCTGTTGATGTACTACTACGACGGCATGACGCTCACGGAGATCGGTGATGTGCTCGGCGTGACCGAGAGCCGGGTCTGCCAGATCCACACCAAGGCTCTGCGCCAGCTCCGGTCGAAGTTGGCCGACCGGCCCGAACCCGCCCCGCACACTGCGGCGGCCCGCCCACCGGCCGGTCGTCCCGTGACGCGTCATCGTGACGGACGGGCGCGGCTGCAACTGCTCGCCAGCTGAGCATCTCCACTGCCCGCTGCGGTCAGGTGACGGAACGCTCCTGAGTTTCGGGGCGGTCGCGCGCCGGCGGGTGCGACGGTACGGTGGGTCGAACCGCTGCACCAACCCCACAGGAGGGCGCGCCATGCCGCTGCACAAGAAGGAGTCGTCGCGGGACGAGTTGCTGGACTCGATCTTTGCCAACAGGGACCTCATGGCCAAGCTCCCGTCAAAGCTGTGCCCTGCCGACGAAATGCTGCCGGCCGAGGCGTACCAGGCGATCTCCGACGAGCTACTGCTCGACGGCAACGCGCGCCAGAACCTGGCCACCTTCTGCCAGACCTGGGAGGAGCCGGAGATCCATCGACTGATGGACCTGTGCATCGACAAGAACCTCATCGACAAGGACGAGTACCCCCAGACGGCCGAGCTCGAGCGCCGCTGCGTCCAGATCCTGGCCGACCTGTGGAACGCGCCCGAGTCCGGGCAGGCGGTGGGGTGCTCGGCGATCGGATCGTCGGAGGCCTGCATGTTGGGGGGGATGGCGGCCAAGTGGCGCTGGCGGGCGAAGCGCCGCGCCGCCGGGAAGCCGACGGACGCCCCCAACATGGTGTGCGGCCCCGTCCAGGTGGTCTGGCACAAGTTCGCGCGCTACTGGGACGTCGAGATGCGCGAGATCCCGATGTCTCCCGGTCGCTACTGCATGGACGTGGAGCAGATGCTCGAGCGTGTGGACGAGAACACCATCATGGTGGTGCCCACCTTCGGGGTGACCTACACGGGTGCGTACGAACCCGTGCTCCAGCTGTCGCAGGCCCTCGACAAGCTCCAGGAGGAGACCGGGCTCGACGTCGACATCCATGTGGACGGGGCCAGCGGGGCCTTCCTGGCCCCCTTCTGCGCTCCCGACATCCTGTGGGACTTCCGGGTCCCCCGCGTCAAGTCGATCAGCACCTCGGGGCACAAGTTCGGGCTGGCGCCGCTGGGCGTGGGCTGGATCTTGTGGCGTGACACCGCCGACCTGCCCGACGACCTCATCTTCCACGTGACGTACCTCGGCGGGGACATGCCCGTGTTCCAGATCAACTTCTCCCGCCCCGCGGGGCAGATCGTGGCCCAGTACTACAACTTCGTGCGCCTGGGCAGGGACGGCTACCGCAACGTGCACCAGGCCTGCTACGACACCGGCGCGTTCCTCGCCGAGGAGGTCGTCAAGCTCGGGCCCTTCGAGCTGTTGTGCGACTCGGACCCCCAGACGGGGATCCCCTCGGTGGCCTGGCGCATCCGGGAGGGCGAGGACCCGGGGTACACGCTCTACGACGTCGCCGACCGCCTGCGCACGCGGGGCTGGCAGGTGCCGGCCTACCCGCTGACGGGATCGGTCGCGGACATCTCGGTCCAGCGCATCCTGGTGCGTCAGGGCGTCAGCCGGGACCTCGCAGGACTGCTCCTCGACGACATGACAAAGGCGATAAGCCACTTCGACCGTCATCCCGTCACCGTGTCGATGACCAGGGAGGAGTCAGGCGGCTTCAGCCACCTGTGAGCGGCATCAGGGAGTGGGCGATCCCTCGGGTGCCGTGATGCCGACCGAGAAGTCGACGGGGAGGGGGCGCCGGCGCAGGAACCGCGGCTTCCCGACCCGGGCCGGCCGATCCGTCGTCCACGGCGAAGGGTAGGCCGAGGTCAGGCCGGCCAGGGCTCGCAGAGCCGGGTCGTAGGCGGAGCGGATCCAGGCGAAACGGCGCCACGCCCCCTCCTCGTCACCCGGCTCAATGGCGAGGACCCCGCCCAGCGCGCCGACGGCGCGGTCGTACTCGTCCCGCCCGATGCTGATGGGCGGCGCGGGCTCGCCGAAGTGCGCCGCGAGCTCGGCCAACCTCGTCGGCGGTGGCAACGGGACGTTGGCCGCCCGCGCGATGCGCACGATGAGCGGTAACCCGTAGACCAGGATCATCAAGGGTCCCCTCTCGACGTTGTCGAACTCCGCGCCCGTCTCCGCCGGCGGCGCGGCGACGACCAGCGCGGCGGCGTCCAGCAGGGTCCCGACGGTGGCGACCCAGGAATGGTCCATGTGCGACTCGGGGAAGTAGGAGAGGATCGGGAACGCCGTGTGGGTCTGCTCGAGGTCGAGCATCCAGTCGGCCTCGTTCTTCCAGACGTCCGGGTCGGTGAGGACGCCCATGCGCTGCAGCGTCAGCAGCAGCTCGGTGCCGCTGGGGGGCGAGCCGGCGATGGGGCGCAACCTGATGATGCCTCTCTCTCGCCCGTTGTAGGCGGAGAAGATGGTGGGCAGGTAGCTGATGAGGAGGGCGACGAGGCCGAGGCCGATCGTGGCCTCAATGAAGGCGATCCAGATGCGGCTCGTCCCGTCCGGCTTGGAGAACCCGAGCGTGGTGAGCGAGGAACCGCTGATCTCGAACGCCGATTGCACCGAGAGCGAACGCGTCCCCCAGAACACGAAGGTGAACGCCAAGACCATCAAGAGCATCCAGACCAGCGGGAGGCTGACGAGCGCGATGGGCGCGTACAGCCCCCGCAGCGCCTTGGCCGGGCCGTCGTTGCGCCGCGGGTGCACGAGGAGCCGGTACACCGCCGCGAAGACGCCCTGGGACAGGCGCGGGAACCCCTCTTGGGGCAGGACCACGGTCTTCAACGCCGAACCCAGGATGGAGAGCACCAGGAGGGCGCCGAAGAGCAAGGACAAGATGTGGAGGGCGATCATGGTCGTGGACGTGCCGCGGCGGTACGACCGCCCGTCGGAACGTTACCGGGCAGCGCGCCCCGACCCATGCCTGCTCAGGACATCTCCTTCGCTGCCTCCTGGACGGCCTTGTCCACGTCCTTCTTGTCGATCTGCAGCTCTTTGGACACCCGCTTCTGCGCCTTCAGCTCGGCTTTCTCGACGTAGGACGCAATGGTCGTCTCACCGACGATGACCAGCGCCGCCTCGCCGGCGTCGATGGCGTCGCCGAACTCCTTGACGTCGGCCCGCGACATGCCCTTCCACAGGTGCCCGCTCACGCCGCCGATGGCGGCACCGACGACGGCCGAGCCGATGATGGAGGGCGGGAACAGGATCCCGACCAGGGCGCCGACGCCGGCGCCGCCCCAGGCGCCGTGACGGGTGGTGGTCTCGTCCTTGTTGACGTGGACCTTTCCCTTGTCGTCCTTGGTGACGACGGCGGCGTCGTAGGTCCCGACGGCCCCCAGTGCGTGGAGGTCCTTGACGACGTCGTAGTCGGTGCGGGCGTCGACCTCGCTGGCGTACGTCCCGATGTAGATGAAGACACCGTCTGTCTTGGCCATGACAACACTCCCCTTGCCGGCGCCACCTCTCGGAGGGCGCGCTCGAACTGATCCGTTGCGGCCACTGTCGCCCGAGGCCACGCCGATGCGTAGAGCCGTTGGTCACATTCCCAGGTAGGCGCCTGATCGGCGGGTTCTGGCATGATCCCTCCCTGTGCCCGTCCCCCCGGCAATCGAGATCGCACGGCGCGCCACCCTCCGACCCGTGTCCGACATCGCGGCCCAGATGGGCATCGGGCCCGAGCTGCTGGAGCCCTACGGGACGCACGTCGCCAAGGTGAGCCTCGACGCGGTCGCCGCGCTGGAGGACCGGCCTCGGGCGCGCTACGTCGTCGTCACTGCTGTGACCCCGACGCCGCTCGGCGAGGGCAAGACGACCACGACCGTGGGCCTCGGCCAGGCGCTCGCCTGCATAGGGCGAGAGGCCACCATTGCGATCCGCCAGGCCTCCATGGGCCCGACCTTCGGCATCAAGGGGGGCGCGGCCGGCGGCGGGTACAGCCAGGTGGTGCCGTTCGAGAACCTCAATCTCCATCTGACCGGCGACCTGCACGCCGTGACGGCGGCCAACAACCTGTTGGCCGCCATGGTCGACAACCACCTCTACAACGGGAACGCGCTCGGGATGGACCCGCACGCTGTCACCTGGAAGCGCGTCCTCGACGTCAACGACCGGTCGTTGCGCAGGATCGTCACCGGCCTCGGCTCGCGACAGGACGGGACTCCTCGGGAGACCGGGTTCGACATCACCGCAGCCTCCGAGGTCATGGCCGTGCTGGCTCTGGCGCGCTCCTTGCGGGACATGCGGGAGCGGATGGGCCGGATCGTGGTCGGCTACACGACCGGCGGCGAGCCCGTGTCTGCAGAGATGCTCAAGGCCGCCGGGGCCATGACCGTGATCATGCGCGATGCCATCAAGCCCAACCTCTTGCAGACGCTGGAGAACACGCCCGTGCTGGTCCATGCCGGCCCCTTCGGCAACATCGCCCACGGCAACTCGTCTGTGGTGGCCGACCTGATCGGCATCCACGCCGGTGAGTACCTCGTCACCGAGGCAGGATTCGGCGCCGACATGGGGGCTGAGCGCTTCTTCAACATCAAGTGCCGCACCTCGGGCCTGGTGCCCGACGCCGCGGTCGTGGTGACGACCGTGCGCGCCATGAAGCTGCACTCTGGGCGGCACCGTGTCGTCGCCGGACGCCCGCTGCCGGCGGCGATGTTGGAGGAGAACCCCGACGAGGTGCATCTCGGCGCCGCCAATCTGCTGGCCCACCTGGCCATCGTGCGTCGCCACGGGGTCACACCCGTCGTCGCGATCAACGCCATTGAGGGCGACTTCCCCTCCGAGCACGCCGCCATCCGTGAAATCGCCTCTGCGGCCGGAGCGCGTTCAGCGGTGTGCACCCACTTCGAGCACGGTGGCAAGGGGGCCGTGGGGCTGGCACAGGCCGTCGTCGAGGCGGCGGCCGAGCCGGGCGAGTTCCGCATGCTCTATGACGACGGCGCCTCATTGCGACAGAAGGTCGAGACGATCGCGACCGAGGTCTACGGGGCCGACGGGGTCGACTACCTGCCGGCGGCGGCGAGCCAGCTCGATGCCTACGAGCGGGCCGGGTTCGGCTCGCTACCGGTGTGCATCGCCAAGACGCATCTCTCCATTTCCTCGGACCCCAAGCTCCTTGGAGCCCCCCGGGGCTGGCGCTTGCCCGTGCGGGAGGCACGGGCCAATGTGGGGGCCGGGTTCGTCTACTTGGTCAGCGGCGACATGCGCACGATGCCCGGGCTGTCACACAGCCCCGCTGCCGAGCGGATCGACATCGACCCGAGCGGCAACGTGGTGGGCCTCTACTGATGTAGAGGCCCGGAGAGGCGCACATGGCCATCGACTTCACCCTCGCCCCAGAGCACGAGGAGATCAGGACCCGGGTGCGGTCCTTCATCCAGGAGACCGTGCAGCCGCGGATCCATGGGTTCGACGACGAGGAGAGAGTGACCTCCCGCCACGAGTACCTCGTCACGATCCTGGAGCTGCGCGAGGAGGCGAAGCGAGCGGGTCTATGGCTGCCTCACATGCCCAAGGAGTGGGGTGGCATGGGGCTCGGGCACGTCGAGCTGGCCATGGTGCAGTCCGAGGCAGGCAAGACCCGCCTCGGTCCTTGGATCCTCAACTGCATGGCACCCGACGAGGGCAACATGCACACACTCCTGCATTGGGGCACCGACGAGCAGAAGGACAACTACCTCCGCCGGCTGTGCGAGGGCACCGCCATGTCGTGCTTCGCCATGACGGAGCCCGAGGTGGCCGGCTCCGACCCGACGCTCATTCAGACCCGGGCCGAGAAGGACGGCGACGAGTGGATCATCAACGGGCACAAGTGGTTCATCTCGAACGCGCGCCGGGCCCAGTTCGCCATCCTGGTGGCGCGGACCGAGCCCGATGTCCCCCCTGGGTCGCGCGGCGCGAACACCGCCTTCCTGGTCGATCTCCCGTCCGAGGGCTGGGACGACGTGCGCGAGGTCGAGACGATGCACGGATCGACCGGGCATTCGGAGATTGTCATCGAGGACCTGCGCGTGCACGACTCGCAGATCCTGGGCGGGCGCGGCAACGGCCACCGCCTCGGGCAGTACCGGCTCGGTCCCGCTCGCCTGGCGCACTGCATGCGGTGGATCGCCCAGGCCGAGACCGCACTCGACATGATGGTGGACCGCTCCCTCAACCGATTCTCCCATGGCTCCCTTCTGGCCGAGAAGCAGGGCGTGCAGTGGCTCATCGCGGACTCAGCGATGGAGCTGTACCAGTGCAAGCTGATGGTGCTCCATGCCGCCTACAAGATCGACCGCGGCGACGATTTCCGCACGGAAGTGTCCATGGCCAAGCACTTCGTGGCCAACAGCCTCAACCGGATCATCGATCGGTCCATGCAGGTCCACGGTGCCCTCGGCTACTCGACCGACACCCCGCTCGCCGGCATGCTGCAGCACGCCCGGTGGGCCCGCTTCGCCGACGGAGCCGACGAGATCCATCAGATGCGCATCGCGGAGCGGACCATCGCCGCGTACAAAGACACCGGGTCGACCGCGTCGGCCACCGGCGATCTCCCCGTCTGAGGTCCGGCCATGGGTTGCCTCCTCGCCATCTTCGCCGCCATCTCACCCCGCTTCGTGATCTTCTTGCTCTGGATCTTCACGGACCGCCTCACCATCGCGTTCCGCTCGGGATGGGAGGGTGTGCTCGGCTTCCTCCTGCTCCCGTACACCACGCTCTTCTATGCGCTCGTCTATGCCCCCGGGAAGGGGGTCGACGCGTTCGGGTGGGTGATCGTCGCCCTCGGGGTGCTGTTCGACCTCTTGTCACTGACCTTCGGGTCACGGGCTCGCCGGCGCCGGGCCCGAGCAGAGGCCTAGGCGAAGCGGAGCCGCAGGTCGGGCTCGGGACCGAAGGAAGGGGCGCTGGGACCCGATCCGGCCAGGGCCAGCCAGCCCGCCACGCCGATCATGGCTGCATTGTCGGTCGCCATCGCCTGGGGTGGGATGAGCAGCGTGGCGCCGAACTCGTCGGCGAGTGCCTGCGCCCGGGCACGCAGGATCGGGCTGGCCGCGACCCCGCCCACGATCGCCAGCGCCGGATCGCCGAATTCCTCGAGGGCGCGGCGGAGCTTGGCGCAGAGGACGTCCATGCAGGCGGCCACAAAGGACGCCGCCACCGCCGTCTCCGAGAAGCCCGGGTCGGCGCGCACGTGGTTGACCACCGCCGTCTTCAGGCCCGAGAACGAGAATGCGTAGCCCTCGGCGAGCATGGGTCGCGGGAACCCGAGCACGTCCTCGCCGGTTGCGGCCAGGCGGTCGAGCACGGGCCCGCCCGGATAGCCCAGACCGAGGAATCGAGCCACCTTGTCGTAGGCCTCGCCGATGGAGTCGTCGACCGTCTCGCCGAGCAGTTCGTAGTGGCCCGGCCCGCTGCAGCGGGTCAGCATGCAGTGCCCGCCCGATACGAGCAGCGCGATCTGAGGGAAAGCCACGTCGCCCTCCGCGAGGTACACGCTGGCCAGGTGCCCCTCCAGGTGGTTGACGCCGACCACGGGCACGCCCCAGCCCAGCGCCAGGGCCTTGGCGGTGGCGATGCCGACCAGCAGCGCCCCGACGAGGCCGGGCCCCGACGTCACCGCCACGGCGGCCAGGTCGTTCCCGGCGACACCGGCCTCGCGCAGCGCCCTCTCGACGATGGGTGTGATCGTCTCGATGTGAGCGCGGCTGGCCAGCTCTGGCACGACGCCCCCGAACGCGGCGTGCAGGTCGATCTGGCTCGCCACCACCGAGGAGCGGACCGCCAGGGTGTCGTCGACGACCGCCGCGGCCGTTTCGTCGCACGATGTCTCAATGGCCAGCAGGAGGCGCGTCACTGCACCTCGCGCAGCGCGTCAGCGACCTGAGCGCGCGTGATCGCACCCTCGCGCTCCACCTCGGCCGCGGTCCCGCACACGTTGACCAGCGTCGACGGGAGGTCTCGGAGCGGGCCTCCGTCCACCACCAGGTCGACGGAGGGGCCCAGGCTCGCCGCCACGTCGTGCGCCGTGCGCGGCGTGGGGGCGCCGTGCGGGTTCGCACTCGTGACCACCAACACCCCGGTCCGCGCCAGGAGCGACCGCAGGAAGTCGTGGTCAGGGATACGGACCGCCACCTCGTCACGACCGGCCAACCATTCCGGGCGCTCCACTCCGGCGTCGAAGCCGAAGGCGAGGGTCAGCGGGCCGGGCCACCACCACTGCGCCAGCACGCCGGCGGCCGGAGTGAAGGCGACGCCGAGGGCGCGCACCTGCTCCAGGGATGCCGCCAGTACCGGGAGGTGCATTCCTTCGGGCCGTCCCTTCGCCTGGAACACCGCGTGCACCGCGTCGGCATCGCGAGGCCGGGCGGCCAGGCCGTAGACCGTGTCGGTCGGGATCACGACCACGCCGCCACTTTCGAGGACTTCGGCTGCGGCGCGCTCGCCTTCGTCGTCGGCGCGCACGGCCTTCACGGCCTGTGCACGGCCTGTTGCGGCCCGCACCAACGGGTCCGGCTCAGAGCTTCAGCGGGCGGATCGGCGCGCCGATCAGCGCCGGTTCCGACCGCCAGTCGACCCCGGGCACGTCGATGTAGAGCTCTATCTCGTTGCCGTCGGGGTCGAGGATGTAGAGGCTGTGGGTGACGGTGTGGTCCGACGCGCCGGTGACGGTGGCACCGGCCTCACGCACCGCGGCCAGCGCCTGGCGCAGCTCGTCGTCGGTCTCGCCGACCTTGAGGCCGAAGTGGTACATCCCGACCCGTCGTCCCGAGGGGATCGGCGCGGCGTCGGCGCCGACCTCAATCAGGAGCAGCTCGTGGTGGGTGCGGCCGGACGAGAACGCGGCGGCCCCCACGGGGTCCTGCCCGGGATCGGGCATGACCTGGCGCCAGCCGAGCACGTCACGGTAGAAGGCCGCCGAGCGCCCGACGTCGCGCACGTACAGGACCAGGTGGCCGAGCTCTCGTACCGTCATGCGCTCACGCTACCGGTCTCCTCGGCCTGGGCGGGCGCCGCGGCCCGGATCCAGTTCGCGGTGGCCGGCATGCCGGGGCCGAGGTGGATCGGCACGTCGAACGGCTCTGACTCGAGCCCGGCCGCCTCCATCAGCTCGGTCAGCGCGTGCGGCACGGCGGCCGCGATGTCCCACAGGCGGGGGACCGCCCTCGCGTCCGAGGCCAGGCCCCAGTACAGGACGCCGAGGTAGCTCATGATCGTGATGTTCAGGCCCATGCCGTCCATGACCGGTCCGAGCGGGAACATCCCCAGCAACTGGCCGCCTCCCAGGTACAGCGGGATGTCGGGACCCGGCACGTTGGACACGACGAGGTTCGCCACCGGGCGGTGCCGGTCGGCCAGCTTCATCCCGGTGTAGAGCCGGGCCGCCGCCGCGAAGACGTTCGGCGTCGCGTGCTCCGCCCAGTTCTGGAGCGTGGTCGCTCCGAGCGCCTGGTGTTCCTCCTTGGCCCCCTTGGTCCCCTCCTGAATGAAGCGCAGTCGTTCCAGGGGGTCGTCGATGTGGCACGGAAGCTGGACGAACATCGCCGAGACCTTGTTGGAGCCCTTGAGCTCGGCCACGTCGGGCGTCACGGAGACCGGGACGACGGACACGAGCGGGACGTCGGGCAACTCGTCACCGGCCAGCAGGTAGGTGCGCAGCGCGCCGGTGCACATCGCGAGCACCACGTCGTTGACCGTGGTGCCCATCTCGTTCTTCAGCTTCTTGGCGTCGGCCAGGCTGGCGGCTGCGAAGGCGACCCGTCGCCGGGCGTGGACGGCCACGTTGATGGAGGTGCGCGGTGCGGTCAGCGGCAGGGCGGCCTTACCCGAGTGCTCCTGGCGGACGCGGCGGACTCCGAAGATGCTCCGCGTCGTGCGCAGCATCATCCGGCCGATGTCGAAGGGCGCGGCCAGGCTGGCCATCATCGCCTGGGAGACCAGCTCCAGCCCCGACGGGATGCGCGAGTCGAGCTGGCGCGGAGTCAGAGGAGGCGTCCCGAGCGGCTCGGGCTCCAGGTCGAAAAGAACGCCGAGCAGCTCGGCACCCGACACGCCGTCGATCGTGCTGTGGTGCATCTTGATCACCAGTGCGACCTTCCCGTCCTCCAGACCCTCCACGATCCACATCTCCCACAGCGGGCGGTCCCGGTGCAGCTGGCGGCTTATGACGTCGGCCGCGAAGTCCCCGAGCTCCCGCATCCCCCCGGGCGAGGGCAGTGCGGCGCGCCGGAGGTGGTTGTCGATGTCGAATTCGGGGTCGTCCACCCAGACCGGGTGGCCGAGCCGCATGGGGACCTCGACGAGACGGCGCTGGAACACGGGGGCCAGAGGGATCCGGTCGCTGATGAGCTGCCGCACCCGGCGGAACGAGTATCCCCCGGGCACCGTGGCGGGATCGAAGACGGCGGTCATCGCCACGTGCATGTGCAGGGTCGGCGTCTCCATGTAGAGGAACGTGGCGTCGAGCCCGGTCAGCCGTTCGGGAGTCATTGCCTCTCCTTGGTCATCCCCTATCCGTGCATAACCTCGCACCAACTCCGCTCTCGGGGCAAACCGCGAACCGGCTCCGACCAGGGCGGACCTGCGCCGCAACGTCGTTCGGGCGAGAATGGGGGGGTGCCGTACGCCTTCTTGATCGCCACCCTCATCGGGGCCGTGGCCGTGACCCTCGCCTACCGCCCCATCCGGCGTGAGCCCTTCACGGTCATGAGCTTCACCTGCGGCTGGATCGCCGGGGAGCTCGCGCTCCAGAACATCGTGTGGCAGATGGTGGCAACGGCGATCTTCATCACGTTCGGCGCCCTCGAGAGCTGGGCCGGCTGGCTCGGGCTGGCGGTGGCCGCGGCCGAGTGGGTCGGGCTCCTCGGGCTCGGCATCGCCGGGCGCAGGACCGCCGACGTGACCGCGGCGGCGCTGGCCGAGGTGCGCGGCAGGGACTTCCCCGTTCCCGAGCAGCCGTCGGCTCCCACGTGGGGCCGCTGGTGGCGGGTGACGCGCGCCATCCCGCTCAAGTCTCGGGCCGTGCACGTCACCTCGAACGTCGACTACTGGGGCGACGGCACCAAGCGCCATCGCCTCGACATCTACCGTTCCCGCCTCGCCCCGCCCGAGGGTGCCCCGGTCATGGTGTACGTCCACGGGGGGGCCTGGGTCATCGGTGACAAGCGGGAGCAGGGCAAGCCGATGATGTACGAGTTGGTCGCCCGGGGCTGGGTCTGCGTGGCCATCAACTACCGGCTCAGCCCGAAGGCAACCTGGCCCGACCACATCGTCGACGCCAAGCGAGCGGTGGCCTGGGTCAAGGAGCACATCGCCGAGTACGGCGGGGACCCGTCGTTCGTCGCGGTCAGCGGGGGATCAGCCGGTGGCCACCTCTGCGCGTTGCTGGCGCTCAGCGAGGGCGACCCCGCCTTCCAGCCGGGGTTCGAGAAGGCCGACACGTCGGTGCAGGCCTGCGTCCCGTTCTACGGCGTCATGGACCTGACCGGCTCGCCTGAGGGATCGGCTCGCTTCGGGCCCGGCCTCCTCAAGATGCTGGAGAAGACCGTGATGAAGACCAAGGAGGCAGAGCACCCCGAGGTGTTCGAACAGGCGTCCCCCACCTACCTGGTCCGCCGCGGAGGCACCCCCGTTCTTCGTCCTCCACGGGGTCAACGACACGCTGGTGCCCGTCGAGACGGCCCGCACCTTCGTGACGCGGCTCAAGGCCGTGTCGCAGGCGCAGGTGGCCTACGCGGAACTGCCCCTGGCACAGCACGCCTTCGACGTCTTGGCCTCCCTGCGCTGCCAGGCCACAACGTCCGCGGTGGCCGACTTCCTCGAGGCCGCCCGGGTGGCGGCGACCAGGGACGCCGGGTCTGCGACGACAACCGGGATTCGTTCTGACCTAGAGTCAGAAACCGGTTCATGACCTCCCGTCTCGGGGCCGAGCGCCAGGGACGACGGAGGAGGAGAAGGGGTGGCAGTGGGGAAAAGGTTCATTTCGGACTCGGCGCGGCGCGCACATCGTGGCGGCGGGAGGTTTGCCGCCCGCCAGGCCGTGCGGAGCGTCCTCGGTTGCTCGCTGCTGGCCGGGACCCTTGCCGTCGGTGGCAGCGCGCTCGTGGCCGCCGACCCCGCCGGCGCAGCGTCGTCGGCCTCGGGCACCTGCACGCCTGCCCTGGCGCCGACCGCCGCGCAGCAGGCATCGACGACGGGCATCACGTCGAAGTCGGTCACGGTCGGGAACGTGTCCATCGTCTCGGGCCCGATTCCGGGCTTGTTCGAAGGCGCGCCCACCGGTGTCAAGGCCTATTTCGCCATGATCAACGCGCAGGGCGGTGTGAACGGCCGCAAGCTGCTCGTCGACTCGAAGGACGACGCCTTCAGTGGCCAGCAGAACCAGAGCGACACCCAGGCGGCCATCAACAGCGACTTCGCCCTGGTCGGCAGCTTCTCCCTCTTCGACGGATACGGCTGCGCCGCCCTGGCCGGCAACACCGCCGTGCCCGACGTCTCCGTGACGCTCGATTCGGGCACCAACGCCCTGCCCAACGACTTCAGCGCCCAGCCGCTCTCGGGCCGGGAGAGCCTCGGGCCGGCCGAGTACTACAAGAAGCACTACCCCAAGGACATGACGGTCGGGGCCATCATCGCGGACGTGGCCTCGGCCAAGCACCAGATGGCCGTGCAGTTCGCCGGCCTCAAGCATGTGGGGTACAAGATCGGCTACGTCGAGGACGTCAACCCCTTGCAGTCCGACTTCACCACCAGCGTCATCAACATGAAAAACGCGGGTGTGAACGCGGTCGATCTCGGTGGCGTGGACTGGCAGGACGCGGCGATCTTCATGCAGAACGCGACCACGCAGAACTGGCACCCGGGCCTCATCTTCACGACGGGGCCGGCCTACGCCGACCAGTTCATCTCGCACGCGGGCGGCCCCGCGGTGACCAACGGGATCCAGATCGGCCAGGTCTACGCGCTCTACCTCGGTCAGGACGCCAAGAGCGTGCCGGCCGTCAAGCAGTTCCTCACCTACGTGAAGAAGGTCAACCCGTCGTGGGTCCCCGATCTCTACACGCTGTTCGGCTGGGCCTCGGCCGGGTTGTTCGTGCAGGCGCTCAAGGCCGCTGGGCCGCACCCGACCCGGGGCGCGGTGATCGCACAGCTCAAGAAGATCACCAGCTACGGTGCGGACGGTCTCATGGCCGCATCGGACCCGGCGGCGAAGACGTCGTCACCCTGCTTCCTCATGGCCGGCATCAAGAACGGCACCTATGTCAGGGAGCTGCCGAAGGGCAGCGGGTTCGACTGCAACGCAACGTCCTTCGACGCGTCCGGGGTCTCGTCCTAAACGCGGGCGCGCTGGACAGGCTCGGGGATGGTGGGACGGAGTGAGGCGTTGAGGGAATGAGCACCTTCCTCTCCTTCACCGTCCTGGGCCTCGTGTTCGGGGCGGTCTACGGCATCCTGGCCATCGGCCTGGTGGTGACCTACAACACGACGGGTGTCTTCAACTTCGCCCAGGGTGCGGTGGGGATGGTGGCGGCCTTCTCCTACTGGCAGCTGTGGCAGGAGTGGCACTGGCCCTACCTGCTCGCCATCGCGTGCATCGTGCTCGTCGAGGCGCCGCTCCTCGCTCTCGCGGCGGAGTACGTGTTGTTCCGGCGGATCCACGGGTCCACGGTGGAGCGATCGCTCATGGTCTCGCTGGGCCTGCTCGTGATCCTGCTCGGTGTGGCGACGATCTTTTGGAGCAGTCCTGATCTCATCCGGGCCGTCCCGTCCTACTTCACCCAGGCCGACGGGACCGTCCTGTCGGTGCGGCTCTTTGGCGCCGACGGCGTCACCCTCCAGTACCAGCAGATCATGATCGTCGTCGTCACGGCGGTCGTGGCCGTCGGGCTCGCCTTCTTCCTGCGCCGGGCCCGGCTCGGCGTGGCGATGCGCGCCGTGGTCGACGACCCCGAGCTCGTCGCGCTGGCGGGCGCCAAGCCGTACCGGTTGTCCCAGATGGGCTGGGTGCTCGGCTTCGTGTTGGCGGCTCTCGCCGGAGTGCTGATCGCACCACTCGTCGGCCAGACGGGCCTCACGTCGACGCAGTTGACCCTCCTCGCCCTCAACGGCTTCGCCGCCGCAGTGGTCGGCCGCCTGCGCAGCATTCCCATGACGTTCGTCGGCGCACTCCTTCTGGGCCTGATCACCTACTACGCGGAGGGCTACCTGCCCGGGCACGTCAGCGCGGGCCTGGCCTCCGTGCTCACCGAGGTGGTCCCGGTGCTCTTCCTCTTCGTAGTGCTGCTGGTGATCCCCGCGGCGCGCCTGGCCCCAGCCGGCCGGCTGGAGGTGAGGGCCGTGCCCAAGGTCGTCACGGCTCGTCAGTCCGTCGCCGGCGGAGTGCTCCTGGTGGCCGGGATGGTCGTCCTGGCCACCATGGTGGGCGCGACGGGACTCTCCACGCTCTCACAGGGCCTGGCCCTCGGCATCGTGGGGCTCTCCCTCGTGCTGCTCGTCGGCTACGCGGGTCAGGTCTCGCTCTGCCAGCTGACGTTCATGGGCATCGGGGCCTTCACCATGGGCAAGACGCTCGGCGGAGATTCCTGGTGGGGTTTGTTCTTGGCCGTCGTCGTCTCCGGTGCCGTCGGCGCACTGGTGGCGCTGCCCGCACTCCGACTGCGCGGTCTGTACCTCGCGCTGGCGACGTTCGCCTTCGGAGAGGCCATGTACTCCGCGTTCTTCGACAATTCGAGCATCATCTCCGACGGGACGTCGATCGGCGTCGGGCGGCTGCGGCTCCCGTTCATGCACGCCATGGGCGACCGGGCGGAGTTGGTCGTGGTCGCGGTCGTGGCGGCCCTGTGTGCGGCGCTCGTCGGTCTGGTACGGCGCAGCGCGTTCGGCCGCCGGCTGGTGGCGATGAACGACTCGCCGGCGGCGTTCGCCACCGTGGGGCTGAGCTCGGTGCGGACCAAGGTGGTCGTATTCTCCCTCTCGGCCGCCATGGCCGGCTTGGGCGGCGTGTACTACGCGGGCCAGCAAGGCGGCATCGGTGCCAACGACGTGCAGGTGTTCGCCAGCCTGACCCTTCTCCTCTTCGTGGAGATCTGGGGTGTACGGACGCTCACCGGGGCATTGCTCGGGGGCATGACCGCGGCGGCGCTCCCCGTGCTCCAGACACACCTGCCCCGGTCGCTGGCCGATCTGACCGGCCTGGCCGCCGGCATCGGGATCGTGCTGCTGGCCCGCCATCGCGAGGGGATCCTGGGCATGGAATGGCTGACGAGCCGGGTGCACCTGCCCTTCGGCGACACGGAGGTGCCTGCCGGACCCGTCGTGCGGGACCGCGAGGTGGCCCGTGCCGCCTGACGCAGGGCGAGCGCCCGCCCTCGAGGTCGATCACGTGAGCGTCCGCTTCGGCGGGATCGCCGCGCTCTCCGACGTGTCGCTGCGTGCCGAGGCGGGCGTGGTGACGGGTCTCATCGGACCGAACGGCGCCGGCAAGACGACCCTGTTCAACGTCATCACCGGGCTGCTGCACCCCGACGAGGGGTCTGTCCACCTCGCGGGCGCCGATGTGACGCGCGCGCGCACGTACCGCCGGGCCCGCCGCGGGCTGGCCCGCACGTTCCAGCGACTGGAGCTGTTCTCGACGCTCAGCGCGACAGACAACGTGCGGGTGGGGCTGGAGGCGTCAGGCCGCGCCGACGCGTCGACCGCCGTCGCCCTGTTGGAGCGCGTCGGGCTCGGGGACGAGGCCGCGACGCCCGTGTCGGTCCTGCCGACCGGGTCGGCTCGCCTCGTGGAGCTGGCCCGCGCCCTGTCGACTGACCCCAAGGTGCTCCTGCTCGACGAGCCCTGCTCGGGCCTCGACGAGCGCGAGACGGCCACCCTGGGCCGGCTCCTCACGTCGCTCGCGGCCGAGGGCCGGGCCGTCGTCCTGGTGGAGCACGACACAGACGTCGTGCTGCGGGTGTGCGAGGTCGTGCACGTCCTCGACTTCGGCCACCTGATCGCGAGCGGCACCCCCGACGAGGTCCGCCGCGACGCGGCGGTGCAGGAGGCCTATCTCGGCCACGCCCACGACGCCGAGGCCACGGACCGATGACCACTGGCGCCGGAGCGGGCGTGCAGATGCAGAGCGCCCGTGCGGGCTACGGGCGCATCGAGGTGCTGCACGGGGTCGACCTCACGGTTCCCGGCGGCGCCGTGTTCGCCCTCCTCGGGCCCAACGGGGCCGGGAAGAGCACGGTGCTCAAGGCGATCAACGGCCGGCTGCACCTGAGCGCGGGCAGCGTCGCCATCGACGGCGTGACGGTGTCGAGGTGGGCGCCCGAGGCGCTGGCCCGTGCCGGCGTGATCGCCGTCCCCGAGGGGCGCGGCGTGTTCCCCAACCTGACGGTGCGGGACAACCTGCGCATGTGGACCTACCGCGGCGGCGTCAGCACCGCCGAGGTCGAGTCGCGCGCCTACGAGCAGTTCCCCCGGTTGAAGGAGCGCCGCAAGCAGCTGGCCGGCACCCTCTCGGGGGGCGAGCAGCAGATGCTCGCCATCTCACGGGCGCTGGCGGGGGAGACCAAGGTCCTGCTCCTCGACGAGATCTCCATGGGCCTCGCGCCGATCGTCGTGGCGCACCTCTACGAGCTGGTGGCGGCCATCGCCGCCGACGGCGTGACCGTGGTCGTCGTCGAGCAGTTCGCCGAGACGGCCCTCGGCGTGGCCGACCGGGCCGCGATCATGCTGCACGGGCGCATCGCCCACGAGGGCACGCCCGCAGAGATGGCCGGCGCCGCCGCGAGCGCCTATCTCTGACCCTGCGGGTCGGCCTCGTCGGCCAGCTCCACCTCCACCGTGAGCGCGTCGCCCTCCACGCACTCCAGGTCGTCGACGCCGCCCGCGTCGACGATGTCGCCCCAGGCCGCGCGCACGGCGGCCAGGGTCGCCGGCGGCCCCGTCACCGTGAGGCACGCCACGCGGGCCCGCATGGAACGCTTGTGTGCCGTCTTCTCGCGGCGCACGGCACCGAGCACCTCGGCCGCCACCGAGAGCACCGTCGGGTCACCCTCCGCGTGCCCCCTCGTCTCGCTCGGGTCGGGCCAGGGCGCCCGGTGCACCGATCCCTCCTGCCACCAGCTCCAGACCTCTTCGGTGACGAAGGGCAGGAACGGTGCGAAGAGGCGGTGCAGCGCGGAGAGTGCCAGGGCCAGCGTCGCCCGGGCCGAGTCGGCCCCGGTGGGGTCGCCCTCCCCGTAGGCCCGGGTCTTGACCAGCTCGACGTAGTCGTCGCAGAAGGACCAGAAGAAGGTCTCGGTGACCTCGAGTGCCCGGGCGTAATCGAAGCCCTCGTGGGCCGCCGTGGCCGTCTCCACCAGTGCCGTCAGGTGCGTCAGCAGCGCCGCGTCCATGGGGTCGCGCACCGCCTCGATCCCCGGTACCGGGCCCTCACCGAGCCGGCCCAGCGCGAATTTCGACGCGTTGAGGATCTTGATGGCCAGTCGCCGCCCGATCTTCATGACGCCGGTGTCGAGCGCGGTATCGGTCCCGGGCCGCCCGTTGCAGGCCCAGTAGCGCACGGCGTCGGAGCCGAACTCCTCGAGCGTCGCCATCGGGGTGACGACGTTGCCCTTCGACTTGGACATCTTCTTGCGGTCCTTGTCGAGGATCCAGCCGTTGATGGTGGTGTGCGCCCACGGCAGCGCGTGATGCTCTTGGTGGGCTCGCAGCAGCGTGGCGAAGAGCCAGGTGCGGATGATCTCGGGTCCCTGCGGGCGCAGGTTCATCGGGAACGTCGAGGCGAACAGCGCCGGGTCGTCCTCCCACCCGCAGACGATCTGCGGGGTCACCGACGACGTGGCCCAGGTGTCCATGATGTCGGGGTCGCCACTGAACCCGCCCGGTAGGCCGCGCTGCTCGGGTGTGTAGCCGGCGGGCACATCGGTGGTCGGGTCGACGGGCAGGTTCGCCTCGTCGGGCACGATCGGTGCGTCGTGGTCCGGCTGGCCATGGGCGTCGAGGCGGTACCACACGGGGATGGGGACACCGAAGAAGCGCTGGCGGCTGACGAGCCAATCGCCGTTGAGCCCGTTGACCCAGTCGTCGTAGCGGACCTTCATGTACGGCGGGTGCCAGTCGAGCTGCGTGGCCCGCTCCAAGAGCTCTCGTCGCAGCGTCTCGTCACGGCCGCCATTGCGAATGAACCACTGCCGGCTGGTGACGATCTCGAGAGGCCGGTCGCCTCTCTCGTAGAACTTCACCGGGTGCGTGATGTCGCGGGGGTCGCCCACGAGGTCCCCCGAGGCCGTCAGCATCTCGACCATCGTCCTCTGGGCCTGCTTCACCGTGCGGCCGGCGATGGCCCGCCAGGCCTCGCCGTCCGGGACGCCAGCCGGCGGGGTGTCGGTGATGCGGCCCGACCTCGTCACGATGCTGCGCGTCGGGAGATTGAGCTCGCGCCACCAGACGACGTCGGTCACGTCCCCGAACGTGCAGATCATGGCGATGCCGGTGCCCTTGTCCGGCTCTGCGAGCGGGTGGGCCAGCACCGGCACCTCGACGCCGAAGAGGGGGGTGCGCACCGTCGTGCCGAATCGCGCCGCGTAGCGCTCGTCGTCGGGGTGGGCGACCAGTGCGACGCACGCCGCGATCAGCTCGGGCCGCGTCGTCTCGATCTCGATGTCGCCGAAGCGAAGTCGGTGATAGGCCCCCTTCTGCTCGCGGTCCTCCATCTCGGCCTGGGCCACGGCCGTCTGGAAGTCGACGTCCCACAGGGTGGGCGCCTCGGACGAGTAGGCCTCCCCCCGCGCCAGGTTGCGCAGGAACATGCGCTGGCTCGTGCGCCGGCTGCGGTCGTCGATCGTCGCGTAGGTGCGCCCCCAGTCGACCGAGAGACCGATGTGCCGCCACAGGTCCTCGAAGGCCCTCTCGTCCTCCGCAGTGAGCTCGGCGCACAGCGCAATGAAGTTGGGCCTGCTCACCGGGATGTCGTCCTTGCCTGGCTCGTCGGGCAGCGTGAAGTCGGGGTCGTAGGGGAGGCTCGGATCGCACGTCACGCCGAAGTGGTTCTGCACCCGGCGCTCGGTGGGCAGCCCGTTGTCGTCCCAGCCCATGGGGTAGAAGAGCTTCCAGCCCCGCATGCGCCGGTAGCGGGCGATGGCGTCGGTCTGGACGTAGCCGAAGACCGATCCCATGTGGAGGGACCCCGACACCGTCGGCGGGGGGGTGTCGATGGAGAAGACCTCCACGCGGCCGGCGCCCTCCTCGAAGCCGTAGATGCCGGTCTCCTCCCAGGCGGCCGCCCAGCGGTCCTCGAGTCCGTCGAGGCTCGGCTTGTCGGGGACGAGGGGTGCTCCGGTCCTGGGTGTCGGCATGATCGGGTTACCGTACCCGGGTGCTGCACCTCCACGACACCGCCACGGGGACGGTCCGACCCCTCGAGATGCGCCGGGAGGGCGAGGTGTCGATGTACGTCTGCGGGCCGACGGTCTACGACATGCCGCACATCGGGCACGGGCGGGCCAACCTGACCTTCGACATCCTGCGGCGCTACCTGAGCTTCACCGGCCTGAAGGTGCACCACGTGGCCAATGTCACCGACGTTGACGACAACATCATCAAGCGGGCCTCTGCCCTTGGTCGCACCGAGTCCGATGTCGCAGCCGAGTTCGAGGCCCGATGGTGGGAGTCAATGGACGCGCTGGGGGATCTGCGCCCGCAGGACATCCCGCACGCCACGCAGTACATCGAGCACATGGTCGCCCTGGTGGAAGACCTGATGGCCAGGGAGATGGCCTACGAGACGCCCGACGGCGTCTACCTCGAGGTATCCAAGGTCGACGGGTACGGCCTTCTGGCACAGCAGTCGCTTGAGTCGTTGCAGGTCGGGGCTCGGGTCGAGGCCAACGAGGACAAGCGCTCGCCCCTCGACTTCGCGCTGTGGAAGAAGGCGAAGGAGGGGGAGCCCAGCTGGGGCTCGCCATGGGGCCGGGGACGGCCCGGGTGGCACACCGAGTGCGTGGTCATGTCCCTCGACCTGCTCGGCGAGGGGTTCGACCTGCACGGCGGCGGCCAGGATCTCAAGTTCCCCCACCACGAGAACGAGCGAGCGCAGGCTGTTGCCGACGGGAAGGTCTTCGCCCGGCACTGGATGCACAACGGCTGGGTGGAGGTCGAGGGAACGAAGATGTCGAAGTCGCTCGGCAACTTCACCACGCTGCCCGACCTCTTGTCCCGCTCCGACGCCCGCGCCTACCGGCTCCTCGTGCTGCGGGCCCACTACCGCTCGCCGATCGAGGTGACGCCGGACACCTTGGCGGACGCCGAGAAGGCGCTGGCTCGCCTGGACGGCCTGGCCAGGCGCTTCGCACGCTTCGACGTGGCGGAGTTGCTGGCACAGACGGAAGGCGGTTTCGTCGTCGACGGAACACCGCCGGCCACCGGCGTCGACGCCGGAGCCCTCGTGGCGTTCCGGTCGCGCATGGACAACGACCTCGATACCCCGGGCGCCCTCGCAACGATCTTCGAGCTGGTGACCGCGGCCCATTCCGCGGCCGACGCCGATGACGAGGCGGAGGGGGGCCGCCTGGCGCATACGTCGGCGGTGCTCCTGGCGGCGCTCGGCGTCGCGCTGCGCGCCGACGACGGGGACGCCGACGACGAGTCGGCGCGGCTCGTGGCGGAGCGGGACGAGGCTCGCCGGGCCCGGGACTTCGCCCGGGCGGACGCCCTGCGCGACGAGCTGGTGGCCCGGGGCTGGACGGTGGAGGACACCGCCTCGGGCACCGCGATCCGTCGCTGATTCAGCGAAGAATCCCTGGCCGGGGGCCAAAGCCGTGCAAATGGTGGACTGGTTACCGGAGCGTAGGTTACTCTGTAGTAACCAAGGAGGCGCCGGGGGTGGCGTGTCATTCGCCACAGTTCTCCCGGGGTTCCTCCCCACCAACGCCGACTGGCTCCGGCCGTGACCGGGGCCGCCCAAGGAGGGCGCACCATGTCCGACTACTCGCTCGAGCTGAACGAAGATCAGCTCCAGATCCAGAAGTGGGTCCATGAGTTCGCCGAGAACGTCGTGCGTCCGGCCGGTCCGGAATGGGACGAGCGGGAGGAGACTCCCTGGCCGATCATCGAGGAGGCCGCCAAGAACGGGTTGTACTCCTTCGACTTCGTCGCCCAGTGCTTCTCCGACCCGACGGGACTCCTGATGTGCCTCGTCAACGAGGAGATGAGCTGGGGCGACGCCGGCATCGCGCTCGCCATCTTCGGGTCCACGCTCGCCGTCGCGGGCATCTTCGCCAACGGCACCCCCGAGCAGATCGGCGAGTGGATCCCGCAGTGCTTCGGCACCGCGGACGACGTGAAGCTGGCCGCGTTCGGCGTGTCCGAGCCCGATGCTGGCTCCGATGTCTCCTCCCTCACGTCACGTGCCGTCTACGACGAGGCCAAGGACGAGTGGGTGCTGAACGGCACCAAGACCTGGATCACCAACGGCGGCATCGCGAACACGCACGTCCTCGTGCTGTCCGTCGACCCCTCGCTGGGGAGCCGGGGCCAGGCCAGCTTCGTGGTGCCCGAGGGCACGCCCGGGATCTCCCAGGGACAGAAGTTCAAGAAGATGGGCATCCGAGCCTCACACACCGCAGAGGTCGTCCTCGAGGACTGCCGCGTCCCGGGTCGTTGCCTCCTCGGGGGCAAGGAGAAGCTCGACGAGCGCCTGGCCCGGGCCAAGGAGGGCAAGAAGACGTCCACCCAGGCCGCCATGGCGACCTTCGAAGCCTCCCGTCCCATCGTGGGGGCGCAGGCGGTAGGCATCGCCCGTGCCGCCTACGAGTACGCGCTCGACTATGCGAAGGAGCGTAAGCAGTTCGGGCGCCTCATCATCGAGAACCAGGCCATCGCCTTCAAGCTGGCCGACATGAAGATGCACACCGACGCCGCCCGCCTCCTCGTGCACCGAGCCGCCAACATGGCGAGCACGGGCAAGAAGTTCGAGCACGGCGAGGGCTCCATGTCGAAGCTCTACGCCGGCGAGAACGCGGTGTGGGTGACCGAGCAGGCGATCCAGATTCTCGGCGGCTACGGCTACGTCCGCGAGAACCCCGTCGAGCAGTGGCACCGGGACTCGAAGATCTACACCATCTTCGAGGGGACTTCGGAGATCCAGCGCCTGGTGATCAGCCGGGCCATCTCGGGGATCCACATCAACTGACCTATCAGGGAAATAGGTTCGGATCAGGAGAGTCCGAGAAAGCGTTCTGCGAGAGTCCGGAGCTGCGTCCGCAGGGTGTCGTCGTCGCGACGAATCACCAGCGGGTGCATGACGGCGCCGCTGATCGCCGCCGTCAACATGACCGTTGCGATTTCGGAGTCCCGTTCTGCATCCGGCCCCATGAGTAGCCGGTTGAGGCGATCTAGGACCTTCACCGGTCGCTGATCCCGCGCAAAGAGCCGGCCCACGAGCGGGTCGGTGAGAATGGCGCTGTTCTCACGGCGGCGCTCCACGGCCAGATCGATGATCATCGTCAGCGCCACCTCTCGCGCGCGATCTTCGTCCACCTCGGCTTCGGCAACGTCGAGGACCGTTTCAAGGCGGTCGAATTCGGCGCCGGCGACGGCTCGGACAATCTCGTCCTTCGTCTTGTATTGGTGATACACGGCCGCCTTCGTCACACCGATGTCATCGGCGATCATCTGCAATGACGTCCCACCGACCCCATTTTTCGCGAACTCTCGAAGCGCCGCTTCGATGATGCGGGTCTGCGCGGCCGACGGGGGTTTCCGCTGCCGCCTGTCACGACTGGCGGTTCTCGACAGAGCCATGTAGCCAAATCTAAGCCCACTTGCCTGGGGTAGTCGATCGGCTATGTTCTGCATGGCAGGCTGATCAGGGCGTGTGCCGGGCGCCACACCAGACCGAGGAGGCGACTGATGCGAGCGGCCGTGAGAGACGCAGGTCTGCGCTGCGGTACCTGCCTGTGAGACGAACGACCGGCGAACTGATCATCTTCTGGGCGCTGCCTGCGGTGGCGATCATCTGGATCGCGGCGTTCTTCCTCTTCCCGGGTTTCCTGCCGCCCATGTCTCCGCAATGGTCGGCCCAGAAGGTGGCGGCGTTCTATGTCAACCACACATCGCGCGTTCGCTACAGCATGATCCTGTTCAACTGGTTCTGCGTAGCGCTGATCCCGATTCTGATGCTGATCGTGGAGCGTATGCGTCGCATGGCACACCGCACGCCCATCCTGCGGTACTGCGTGATCGGGGTCTCCGCCGCCGCCCCCATTGCCTTTCTCACCGCGACGATCTTCTGGCTGCTGGCGGCGTTCCGGCCTGATCGGCCCGCCGCGCTCACCCAGCTCTACAACGACCTGGCGTGGATCACCTTCACATGTGCGGTGCCCTTCCTCGTCGCCCTGTGTCTGTTCCTGGCGGTGGCGATCTACCTCGATGAGCAGGCGCGACCCGTATTTCCACGGTGGGTCGGCCACTTCAACCTCCTCATCGCCATCGCGCTGGTGCCGGCAGGTTTTGCCGGCCTCACGCTCACTGGACCCTTCGCCTGGAACGGCTTCCTGGCCTTTTGGGTCAAGAACGTCGCCATCGCCATTTGGCTCGTCGTCATGGCAGTGGTGTTGGGACAGGCGATCGGGCGCGATCGGTTGGCGGAGCAAGCCTCGGCGTGAAGCGACCTGCGCTTCTAAATGATCCGAAGCGGGAGCTGTGGCTGGCGTGGTACGCCACGATCGGTTTCTATTCGCTGTACACCATCGTGTTTTTCATCGTCACGCGCACCCAGCCGCCGGGGAAGCCGTGGTACACCCCCAGTCAGGTGGTGGGGTGGTTCGCCAGCCGCCACGAGGGTCTGCTCATCGGCTTTTCGCTGATCTTCATTTTGGGTGGGCTCTCCGCCACATCGATCGCGCTGATCACCTACTCCATCCGGCGAATGTCGGTCAGCCGGGCGTTCGCCTACTCGTACCTGATCCTCTACGCCGTCAGTGCGGTCCCCGGGTTCTTGTTCATCTGCGTGGCTATGACTGTGGGCGCCTTCCGGCCGGAGCGTAATCCGGAGATCCTGCGGTGGCTCTACGACCTCGGGTTCCTGTCCTTCTCCGGCACCATGGGCGTCTTCCTCATCGGCTCGTTGATCTGGATGCTGGCCATCCTGCTCGACAAGAACCATGTCTTTCCGGTGTGGTTCGGCTACCTCAACCTGTGCAACGGCCTGACCGAAGTCGTGGTCGCACCCTCGTGGATCTTCCATGCGGGCGTCTTTGCTTGGAATGGCGTGATCGCCTGGTGGATCAACGTGGCCGTCTTCGGTCTCTACACCGGGGCCTTCATCATGTTGCTGCGCAACATGATCCTTCGCGAGGACTTCGGAACGGGGCCGATGCCCGACCTGCCCCCGAAGGAAGGTCGAGGTCGGGTGTTGGCGGAGTTCATGGCGCCATGACGACGACCGAACGTGATGTGTCGCAGGCGTCGGAGGAGGGGTCGCCGGAGCACGTTCCCGGCGGGCGCGACATCTGGTTCTTCGTGCTGTTCGAATCCCTCGTCTTCACCTCGTATTTCTGCGTCTACCTGTTCACCCGGACACAGCACGAGCGGGCATTCCTGCTCGGACAGTCCCACCTGCTGCTGTGGCTGGGCGTGCTCGACACGATCGTCCTGCTCTCGAGCTCCTGGGCCGTGGCGCGATGTGTGCAGCACACCCGGGCCGGGCGATTCGAGCGTGCCCGGCGAGATGCACTCCTCACCGCAGGTTTCGGGTTGGTGTTCCTCATCCTCAAGATCGTCGAGTGGGTCCGACTGATCCACATGGGGGACACGTTCACCAGCAGCCAGTTCTTCCAGTACTACTTCTTCCTTACCGCGATCCACTGCGTGCACCTCTTGGTCGGTTTCGTGGTGCTCGGGGTGCTCGTGTATCAGCTGTCAAGCGAGAAGCGGCGTTCTCAAGTGACGGTTGAGACCTGCGCCACCTATTGGCACTCGGTCGATTTCTTCTGGGTATTGATCTTCGCCCTGCTCTACGTGGTGAGGTGATGGTGGAGCGCGGGTTCAACAAACGGCTCTTCGGGGCGTGGTTGATCCTGGTGGCCATTTCGCTGGCCTACCTGTGGATCGATCATGCGGCCACGCATCAGGGCATTCCCACCGCGAGCACGGTCGTGACCGTGGGCGCCATCTGCCTCGCGTTGATCAAAGTCCGGATCATCATGCGCGAGTTCATGGAGGTACGTACCGCCCCCCGAATACTTCGCCGTCTGACCGATTTCTGGATCTTGCTGATGGCCGTGGCTCTGCTCGGGGTGTATTTCGCTGGAACGGCGGTGGCCTAGAGCAAGCAAGGTGTGGTGCGAAACGGGAGAATCGACGGCGGCACCGAGTGAGCCAATAGTGTCGGCCTGCCATGGGGTCGCCCACTCTCCTCCGTCACGCCGCCGACGTCACGCCGGAGTGGCTGACGGCGTCCCTCCGTGCGGCAGGGGTTCTCGCCCCCGGCGCCCGGGTGGCCGAGTTCGAGGCGGCACCGATCGGAACAGGGCAGATGGCCGACACCACCCGGTTCTCTCTCACCCTCGACCCGCCCGGCGCGGGCCCGTCGAGCGTCGTGGGCAAGTTCGCCTCGGCCGACGAGCAGAGCCGTGGCACGGGCCTCGCCCTGCGGGCCTACGAGATCGAGGTCCGCTTCTACCGTGAGGTCGCCGGCCGCCTGCGCGCCCGGATCCCGGCCGCCTACGTGGCCGAGATCGAGCCCGAAACCGGGTGGTTCACGCTCCTGCTCCAGGACATCGTCGGCGCGTCGCAGGGTGATCAGATCGCCGCGTGCGGCCCTGACGTGGCCGCAGCCGTCCTCGACGAGATGGCCGGGCTGCACGCACCGTGCTGGGAAGCGGCCGACCTGTCCCGGCTGGAGTGGCTCAATCGGGCCACGCCGGACTCGGACGGCTTCCTCTGCGCGCTGGTCTCCTCGCTGCTGCCGGGGTTCCTGGAGCGTTACGGGGACGCCCTGGCGCCCGAGCACCAGGAGGTCTGCCGACTCTTTGCCGAGCACCTTCCCGCCTACCTGGACGGCCGCAGTGGGCCCCGCACGGCGAGCCACGGCGACTTCCGCCTCGACAACCTTCTCTTCCAACCCGGAGACCCGAGGCCCGTCGTCGTCGACTGGCAGACGTTGGCGTGGGCCGGCGCGTCCAGCGACGTGGCCTACTTCATCGGCGGCTGCCTCAGCGCCGAGGACCGCCGGTCGCACGAAGCCGATCTCCTGGCGCACTACCACCACGCCCTCTGCGGGCGCGGCGTGCGTGACTACACCCTGAAACAGCTGCATGCCGACGTGCGCCGGGACACCTTCGGGGGCGTCCTGATGGCCATCGTCGCCTCCATGGTGGTGCAGCGGACAGAACGCGGCGACCTCATGTTCCTCACGAGCACCACCCGCCACGCCCAGCACGTGCTCGACTCCGATGCGACGGCCCTGCTGCTCGGCGCCGGATGACCGATCTCCTGGTTCTGTGCACCGGGAACGCAGCCCGGTCGGTCATGGCCGGATTCATGCTCGACGCGCTGTGCGATGGCGGTCGCACCGAGCCGTTGCGCGTCGTGACGGCGGGCACCCACACGATTGACGGGCAGCCGATGGGGATGCGGACCCGTGCCGCGCTGTCACGACTCCCCGAGCTGGCCGATGTCGACTTCCGCCGGCACCGCAGCCGCCAGGTCCATGGCGTCGACCTGGTGCACGCCGAGCTGGTGGTCGTGATGGAGGCAGACCACGTGCGCTTCGTCCGGCGCCAGTTCCCCGACGCGGCGGCCAAGACCGGCACCATCCGCCGCTTGTGCCGCGACCTGGCGCCACCGCCACCCGTACTCGCCGAGCGGGTGACCGCCCTGCGGCTGGCAGAGGTCGAGGTTGCCGACAGCGAGGACGTGGTCGACCCTGCGGGTCACGAGGACGACGTCTACGCCGCGTGCGTCGACGAGCTGTGGGGGTTGTGCCGGACCCTCGTGACGCTTCTGTAGGCCACCGGCCGTCGCAGCGCCGCCGCCGTCGCGGCAGGTCGCCGGTTCAGTCGGCGTGCACCGAGCGCAGTCCCGCCCAGGCCAGGTCGGCCATCCGGCGGGCCAGCTTCTGCGCCTCCTCGTCCAGCTCGGCCTCGGAGTCAGGGCGCTGGGCCATGAAGCGCCGGCTCGCTCCCTCGGCCATGCCCACGATGCCGTAGGCGAGCAGGCGACGGTGGTCGGCGTCGAGCCCGGCGTCAATCAGCGGGTCGATCGCCTCGGCGATGGCGTCCTCCACCGTGCGCAGCGCCCGGCCCAACTCCTTGTCATCCGAGTGGTCTCTCCCGTAGAGCAGGCGGAACTCCGCCTCGTGACGGACGACCAGGCCGAAGTAGGCGGCGAAGCCCAGCTCCACCTGCTGGCGTGGACCGTCGGCCCGCATGACGGCGCGGCGGATGGCCGACAAGAGGTCCTGCGCGATGGAGTCGACCAGCTCTAGATAGAGGGCTCGCTTGGAGGAGAAGTGCTGGTACAGCAGGGGCTTTGTCACCCCGGCCGCCTCGGCGATGTCGTCCATCGTCGTTGCCCGGTAGCCGCGTTGGGCGAACAACCCGAGCGCCACCTTGTAGAGCTGCCCCCGCCGCTGTTCCCCTGTCAGCCGCCCCGAGGCGGTCTGGATCGCACCTGACATCCAGCCCACGTTACTGAACGGTCATGTGGGTGTCGGGCAGACCGGGCAGCGCGCGCAGGACCTCCCCCAGGCGGTGCGGGAGGTCGGCGACGTTGAAGTGCTCGGCCGCGATCCGCTGGTTGCGCTCCAGCAGCCCCTCGTCGGGCGTCCGGAGCCATGCTGCCAACGGCGCCGGGTCCGAGGCGTCGAACCACTCGAAGCCGAACGCCGACAGCTCCGCCGCGACGGGGTACGAGCCGACGGCGAGCGGTCTCCGGTACGTCGCCGACTCGACCGAGGGGTTGCCGAAGCCCTCCCACAGTGACGGCAGGAGGACGGCATCGGAGGCTGCGTAGGCGTCGGCGATGGTGGACCCGCCTTCGGGCTCGCCGAGGATGACGCGGCAGCGGGCCCGCGCCACCAGGCGCTCGAGCTCGGGCCCGTAGCCGTCCTCGGCCGGGCCCAGCAGCCAGTAGGTGCCGCCGACGGCCTCCGCCAGAGCGATCGCGCCGGCGACGTTCTTGCGGGCCAGCGCGCGGGTGGGCTGGAGCAGCAGCGCCGCCTCGGCCATCACGCCGAGTGCGGCACGGGTCCCGGCCCGATCGCCAAGCACCGGGTCGGGATCGAACGCGTTGTAGATCGTGGTCGCGTCGATGCCCCGGGCGGCCAGTTGGGTGCGGCTCAGCTCGTTGATCGTCACGTGGGCCCACGCCGGGTCGTCCGGAGGTGGCGGCAAGTGGGCCAGGTGCGTGCGCTGCCACGGCAGGTCGTGATGGTGCATGAGCGTCGGGCGTCCGGCGCACGCCCTTGCGACGACGGCCGACGCCCCGGGGTTGAGGGGAAGCGAGCAGAGGTTCTCCACGACCACCAGGTCGGCGCCATCCAGCGCGCGCTCGACCTCGGAGAGGGACGGCGGTTCGCCGGCGTCGATCGCCAACCCAGGGAGCGACGTGTCGACCGGGCCCGAACCCGCCACCGTGCGGACGTGCCAGCCCAAGATGCCCAGCGCAGCGGCCCATTTCGCCGCTTCGACGGCGACCCCGTCGCCGCCGCCGAGCCGGAATGACACGATGCACGCCGTCGCCACGACGGCACTGTACGCGCGCTGAGTCCCGCCCATTCGCAGGTCGACTAGCGTTGCCCCCCGATGTCGAAGCGGGCACTTATCACGGGCGTCACCGGTCAGGACGGGTCGTACCTGGCGGAATTCCTCCTCTCCCAGGGCTACACCGTCATCGGCATGGTGCGCCGTTCCAGCACGGTGAACTTCGAGCGCATCGCCCATATCCAGGACCAGATCGAGCTGGTTGCGGGCGATCTCCTCGACGAGGTCTCCTTGATCAACATGTTGCGGGACCACCGACCGAACGAGGTCTACAACCTCGCCGCCCAGTCGTTCGTCCAGACCAGCTTCAGCCAGCCGGTGCTGACCGGCGAGACCACCGCCCTGGGCGTGACCCGTCTTCTCGACGCCATCCGCCTGGTCGATCCGGAGATCCGCTTCTACCAGGCGAGCTCATCGGAGATGTTCGGCAAGGTGCAAGAGGTCCCGCAGCGGGAGTCGACCCCCCTGTACCCCCGCAGCCCCTACGGGGTGGCCAAGGTCTACGGGCACTGGATCACGGTGAATTACCGCGAGAGCTACTCGCTCCACGCCTCCTCGGGGATCCTGTTCAACCACGAATCCCCTCGCCGCGGCCTGGAGTTCGTGACGCGCAAGGTCACCCATGGCGTGGCCCGCATCGCCAACAAGCTCGAGGACAAGATCGCCCTCGGCAACCTCGACGCCCAACGGGACTGGGGGTACGCGGCGGATTACGTGCGCGCCATGTGGCTGATGCTCCAGCAGGACACCCCGGGAGACTTCGTGGTGTCAACGGGACAGACCCACGCGGTGCGGGAGCTGTGCCGCCTGGCGTTCGAGGCGGCGGGTCTCGACTGGGAGCAGCACGTCGTCATCGACGACCGTTTCCTGCGGCCGGCAGAGGTGGACCTGCTGGTCGGCGACCCCTCTCAGGCGCACCAGGTCCTGGGCTGGCAACCCGAAGTCGACTTCCCCGGCCTCGTCGCCATGATGGTGGAGGCCGACATGGACCTGATCCGCAAGAGCCTCAGGTAGCCGGGGGCGGCCGCGCTCCTCTCGCCTGCAGCACCCGCCACGATCGCGGCTGATCCGGCCGGCGTCCTGGTCGCCTTCGGGGCCGGGATCCTCTCCTTCGTCTCCCCGTGCGTCCTGCCCCTGGTCCCGGGCTACGTCTCCATGGTGTCAGGCCTCTCGGCAGCCGAGCTCGAGGCGGGCGGTGACGGGGCGACCCCCGCGGCAGCCCTGCGCCCCGTCCTGCGCGGCATCGGCCTCTTCGTGGCCGGCTTCACCCTGGTCTTCGTGGCGCTTGGTGCGACGGCCTCGAGCATCGGGCGCATCTTGAAGGCCCATGAGATCGCGCTGGCCGACGTCAGCGGCGCGGTGATCGTCCTCCTCGGGGCCGTCATGCTGCTGAGTGCGCTGCCGGCGAAGGTGTGGGCGCACGCAGGCACGGGCACCCTCGGTGTCGTGTCTCGGGTGACCGGTGAGCACCGCTTCGACGTGCGGCCCTCCAAGCTGGGCGCCTGGGCCGCCCCGCTGATGGGGATGGCGTTCGCGTTCGCCTGGACCCCGTGCATCGGTCCCGTCCTCGGTGTCGTGCTGAGCCTGGCCGCGCGCAACGGCTCACTGGCCGGGGGGGTCGTGCTGCTGTTCGCCTACTCGCTCGGGCTGGCGGTGCCCTTCGTGCTCGTCGGGCTGGCATTCGGCCGGCTGACCGCCACGCTGGCCCGGGCGCGCCACTGGCTCTGGGCGGTCGAGCTCGTGGCGGGCGCCATCCTCGTGGTCTTCGGGGTGCTCTTGCTGACGGACAACGTGACGTGGGTCTCGACACAGCTCTCGAACTTGCTCAACGACATCGGTCTCGGGCGGCTCTCGACGAGCTAAGTGCCGGAGAGGGCTCCCGGTTGCAGACGGCACTCAGTGGGCTGCCCCTTCGGCGACGGACGCGTCGATGACGTCGCCCAACGTCCGAGCGAACGTGTGGGCGTCGCCGGGCCAGCGCGCCGACACGTACACCCCGTCGCGCACCACCCAGGCCGGACGAGCATCGGTCGGGGTGTCGCGGGAGCGCCCGCTCGTCTTGCGCCCGTAGTCGGGGACGCCGCGCTCCACGTCGGCGAAGTCACCCGGATCGGCCAGCGCCCGGGTGACCTCCTGCTGGACCGACATGTACCCCGCCGGCTGCCCCGGCTCTTCCACGTAGGTGCGGTAGTAGTCGGGGTCCCAGAACCGGGTGCGGCTGGCCAGCTCCCATGCCCGGCGCTCTAGCCGCCAGGTCAGCGCCGTGGTGCGGCGGCCGTGGAGCACGGAGTGGCCCGTCGTGGGGTCAATGGCGCGTGCTGCCACGAGCACACCGTGACAGATCGCCCCGACGGGCTTGCCCGCCGCGGAACGAGTCGACGGCCATCTGCTGCACCTCCGGGCTCTCCAGGTAGTCGCGCATGCCGCGGGCGCGGTGACCTCCCGGCAGCACGAGCGCGTCGTAGTGACTGCGACGACCCGCGCCCCAGTGGAGCGGCGCGCGGAACGCGGCGTCGTCGAGCAGCGCCCCGTAGGCCTGGCGCGCCCTGGTGTCGGCGCGGAGGACGCGGCCGATCACCGTCACGTTGCGCAGCAGCGGGACGCTGCCCCAGGGGTCGAGCCCCCGCCCGGTGACCATCAGTTCGTCGGCGCGGCCCGGCTGTCCCGAAGGGGTGGCGAAGACGACGTCGTGGCCGGCGGAGGACAGGGTCTGCCAGCTCACGGCCACCTCGGTCGGGTCGAAATCGCACGCCGGCAGCGGCATCAGCACGGTCGCCATGGCTGCGACCCACTCTACCGATGGTCCCCCGAGCAGACGCTGGTTGCCGGGGATAGCGTCGCCGCCATGACCGATACCGGGACCGCACCGTCCCCGCCGCCGATCTTTTCGGCCGAGGACGGGATCGAGAAGCTCTGGGAACAGGCCTACCAGGGCGAGGTGTTGGGCGAAGCTTTGTTCGGGGCGATCGCCGACCGGCTCGACGACCCCGAGCACGCCGGCAAGATGCGGGTTCTCGCGACGCTCGAGCTCCGCACCAAGGAGGCCGTCGCACCCGCACTCGAGAGAGCCGGAATCTCCACCGCGCCCGATGCCGAGATGCTCGGCGTGGCCGAGGCGCTGGCCGCCGACTCGGAGAAGAGCACCTGGACCGACATCATGGCGGCGACCGTGAGCGTGACCAGTCAGTTCATCCCGCTCTACCGACGCATCGGCGAGCTGAGCCCCGCGGAGCGCGAGACAGCGGACCTGCTCGTAGCCCACGAGGTCGCCATACGCGCCTTCGCCCTCGCCGAGCTCGCCGGGGAGTCGGTGACGTCGCTCGACCCGGTGCACGCCCTGGCGCACATGCGCTGAAGCCGGGGGCACAGGCCCGCGGCCCGGCCGCCGGCCCGTAGATCCACGGCCGACGGCCCCGACCTCCCGACCGGCGTCGTCGGCTCCACGCAGCGGCCCGCCCTGAGACTCACGAATCCCTGGTGGACGGTGGATTCGTGCGTCCGCCCGCTGGCGGGCAGGGGCCCGGGTGGGGCCTGTCACCGTCGCACGTCTCGGGGCGGTTGCCCGAGGACGACGGGAGTGGGCCCGCTTGGAACCCCGGGACCGACCCCCCCTACCATGGTGGGGAAGGCCATGGCCCCTGTCGTTCACTTCCGCGCCGCGATCGCACTCGCCGGCCGCTTCCCCGCCCTCTCCGGGGTCGACCTGTCTCTGGAGCAAGGCGAGGTCGTCGTGGTCGTGGGCGCCAACGGTGCCGGCAAGACGAGCCTCCTGCGCGCCTGTGCCGGGCTCCTGCCCGTGACCTCGGGCGAGGCGACGGTGCTGGGTGTCGATCTCACCTCGGACCACACCTCGGTGCGCCGCTATGTCGGCCTCCTGGGCCATGCCGCTCCGCTCTATGACGAGCTCAGCGCGGCGGAGAACGTCCGCTTCGCCGTCAGGTCCATCGGGCTTCCCGCCCGGAGCGCGGACGAGGCGCTCGAGCGGCTGGGACTGACCGGGCGCGTCCGGGCGACCCCGGTGGGCCGCCTCTCGGCCGGTCAGCGTCGTCGGGTCGCGCTGGCCGCCCTGTTGGCCCGCCGTCCGGCACTGTGGCTCCTCGACGAGCCCCATGCGGGCCTGGACGCCGCCACGCGGTCCTTGCTCGGACATCTGATCGGTGACGCGGTGTCGGATGGAGCAACGGTGCTCCTGTCGTCACACGAGCCGCAGCTGTCGGTGCCGCTCGCCGACCGCGTCGTCTCCATGGGGGGCGGGCGGGTGACCGGCGAGGAGCCGGGCGGGCGTCGCGTCACCCTCACCGCCGTACGGACCGCCGAGCCCGACGATGCTCCAGGTGGCGTGGGAGCCTTTCATGTGGCATGACGCCGTCCTGGTGGCGGGCAAGGACCTGCGGATCGAGGCGCGCTCGCGGGTCGCCCTGTGGCAGGTCGTTCCCTTCGCCATCCTCGTGCTCGTCCTCCTTGCCTTTGCGATCGGACCGGACCAGGCCGCGCTGCGCCACGCCGCCCCGGGGATCTTCTGGGTTGCCCTCCTCTTCTCGACGGTGTTGGCGATTCAGCGCAGTGTGGCCGTCGAGTCCGGCGAGGGCACCCGCGACGGCCTGCGGCTCTCGGGCATCGACCCCGCCGGGATCTTTCTGGGCAAGGCGGCAGCGATCGGGCTCCAGCTCCTGGGCCTCCAACTGGTCCTGTGGGCCGGCGTGACGTTCCTCTTCGACGTGCGCGTGCACGTCGTGTGGCTCGCGGTGACCGCGTGCCTGCTGGCCACCGTCGGCCTCGCCTGCGCGGGGGTGCTCTACGGCGCGCTGTCGGCCGGCCTCCGTGTGCGGGACACGTTGCTGCCGCTGCTCGTGCTGCCGGTGCTGGCGCCGGTGCTGCTCGCCGGGTCCAAGGTGTGGCAGGCCGCCCTCAGTGGCGACGCCGCCGCAGGCACGCAGTGGCTCAAGATCCTGGTCCCCTTTTCGATCATCTATCTCGTGGTGGGCATCGTCCTCTACGGCCCGCTGCAGGAGGCCACGTGAGTACCCCCGCCCTGCGGCATCCCCGGCCGCTCTGGCTCCGAGTCGTGGGCATCCTCGGTGTCACCGCACTCGGCTTCACGGTGTGGCTCGGCCTGTGGATCACCCCACCCGACGTGGTGCAGGGGAACCTGGCCCGGTTGCTCTACATCCACCCGCCCCTCGCGACGGTGGCGCTGTACTGGGTGGGCCTCGTGGCCGCCGGGGGCAGCCTGCTGTACCTGTGGCCGCGCACGCGGTCCCTCTTCTGGGATCGCCTCGCGGCGTCCGCGGTCGAGATCGGTGCCGTGTTCTCCGCGCTCACCCTCGTGACCGGATCGTTGTGGGGGCGGCCCGCCTGGGGTACCTGGTGGACGTGGGACGCGCGGCTGACGTCGACGGCCCTCCTCCTCCTCCTCGAAATCGGCTACCTGGCCCTGCGTCGCGTGCCGGCGGATCCGGCCGTGCGGGCCCGGCGCTGCGCCGTGGCGGCGCTGCTCATCGCCGTCGACATCCCGCTGGTGCACTTCTCGGTGGACTGGTGGAACACCCTGCACCAAGGGGGCACGTTCATCGATCCCGGCTTCAAGATCCACGCGTCGGCCTCCATGTCGTGGACCTTCCTCCTGGGGTTCGTCGCGTTCTCCCTGATCTTCGTGTGGCTGCTCGGCGTGCGCTACCAGGTCGAGGTGCTCCAGGACGCCGTGGGCGACCAGGAGCTCGAGGTGTCGTTGGCCGAGCGATGGGACGAGGACGGCGGGCTCGCCGACGCCGCCCTCGTCGGCCAGGCGCCGGCACCGGGCCGAGGAATGCCATGAGGTACGTCGACGCCGGGTACGCCGTCGCGCTCGGGACGCTGTTCGTCTACGCAGTCAGCCTGGTCCTGCGCAGAAGGCGCTGGGAGCGCGCGTACGAGGCATCGGAGGCGCCCGAGGCAGAGGTCTCGGCCGTCCGCGGCGAGCGGTCGTGACCGGGACCACCACCGACTCCAACCCGCCCCCCAGCACACCTACTTCAGAGGTTCGCCCGGGGCCGCCGATGCCCCCGACGGGCCGTCGGCGGACCAGCCGGCGCGTGCTGGCCGTCTTCGCGCTGCTCGCCGCCGCCTTCGTCTTCCTCCTGGTCGAGGGACTGGGCAGCTCGCTCAACTACTTCGACACGGTCAACCAGGCCTTCGCCCAGCGGCACTTGTTGGGCACGACGACCTTCCGCCTGGAGGGGACCGTGGTGCCGGGCACCATCCGGGCCACCTCCACCGGCTCGGACTTCAACATCTGCCAGGGCCCCCACGTGGTGCACGTCGTCAACACGGGCAGCCCGCCCCAGCTCTTCCAGGCCAGCATCCCGGTGGTGGTCGTCGGCCACTTCACGTCGGACACGTCGAGGGACTTCGTGTCGAACTCCATCCTGGTGAAACACTCGGCCACCTACACCAGCCAGCACCAGAACCGGCTCAACGCCGCAGCCGGACAGGCCTGCGCATGATCGACGGGCATCTCGGGACTGTCGGGGTCTGGCTCGCCTTCGTGGCCAGCATCGCCGGCGCCGTCATGATGATCGTCGGCCTGGCCTCGCGCCGCTCGGCCCGCCGACGTGGATCGGGGGACTCCACGGTTGGACGGGTGACCGGCGACGGCAGGCTGCTGGCGCCCGTCATGTTGGTCGGCGTCCTCTTCGCCGCGGGTGTGATGGAGCACGCGCTCGTCACTCACGACTTCGCTCTGGTGTTCGTGGCCGAGAACAACAGCACCGTCACGCCCCTGCTGTACTCCATCACGGGGATGTGGTCGGCGCTCGCCGGCTCCATCCTGTTGTGGGGGCTCTTCCTCGCCGTGGTCTCCACCATCTTCGTGTGGCGATACCGGCGCCAGGCGGCCGACCCGGTGATCCAGTGGGCCACCCTCGTCCTCTACGTCGTGAGCGCGTTCTTCTACGGCCTGATGATCGGGCCCGCCAATCCCTTCGTGACTGCGCCCGGCGCGACGCAGGGGCTGGGGCCGAACTCGCTCCTGCAGGACAACCCGCTGGTGGCGATCCACCCGCCCCTGCTCTACATCGGGTTCGTCGGCTTCACCGTCCCGTTCGCGTTCGCCATCGGGATGCTGGCCACCGGACGGGTCGGCGAGCGGTGGCAGATCGAGTGCCGTCGGTGGACGCTGGTCGCGTTCACCTTCCTGTCCGTCGGCATCGTGCTGGGCGCGTGGTGGTCCTACCAGGTACTGGGGTGGGGTGGCTTCTGGGGCTGGGACCCCGTCGAGAACGCCGCCCTCCTTCCCTGGCTGTGCGGGACCGCCTACCTGCACTCGGTGCTGGTGCAGGAGCGGCGCGGGCTCATGCGGGTCTGGAACCTCTCGCTGTCGATCGCCACCTTCGCGCTGACCATTCTCGGCACGTTCTTGACCAGGTCGGGCGTGATCACCTCGGTCCACGCCTTCTCCGAGTCCTCGCTCGGCCCGCTCCTGATCGGGTTCTTCTTCGCGGTCGTCATCGTGGGGTTCGGGCTGATCGCCTGGCGGGGCGACCGCCTCCGCTCGCCCGGAGGGATCGACGCCCCGCTCGGCCGGGAGGGCGCCTTCCTCCTCAACAACGTGCTGTTCGTGGGCTTCGCCTTCGTCGTGCTGCTCGGGACCCTCTACCCCCTGCTCTACGAGGCCCTCACGCAACGGCAGGTGACCGTGGGCGCCCCGTTCTTCAACACGGTGGCCGTCCCGGCGGGTCTCACCCTGCTGTTCCTCATGGCCGTGGCTCCGGTGCTGAGCTGGCGCAAAATGAGCGGCGCGGTGCTGTGGGAGCGCCTCGTGATCCCCGTGTGGATCGGCGTCGGGACCGTCGTGCTCTGCGTCGCCTCCGGGCTGCGCGGTGGCGCCACCCTGATCGGCCTGGGTCTTGGCGCCATGGCGGCCGCCACCGCGGCGCGTGCGCTGGTCCTCTCGGTGCGGGCCGCGCACGCTCGCCACGTCGGGTGGTGGCGCGGGCTGGTGGGGCGCGCCAACGGCGGCATGATCGTGCATGTCGGTGTGGTCCTGCTCGCCGTCGGGGTCATCTCCGCAACCTCGTACCGCCACCAGGCCGAGCTGGCGCTGCACCGCGGTCAGGTGGTCACCTACGACGGGCATCGCTTCGTCTTCGAGGGTCTGCGCACCGTCACCTCGCCGTCGCGGACGTCGCAGGAGGCTCTGGTCAAGGTGGACGGCAGCGTGTTCGCCCCCGCGACGACCAGCTTCGGCAGCGCGCTCTCGGTCGTCGGCACGCCGGCCATCGACTCGGGCCTCTTCGGTGACGTGTACCTGACCTTCGACGCCGTCGGCGGGTTGGGCGCGACGTCGGGGAACCAGGCGATCAACAACCTCCCGCAGGGCTCCGTGGCGATCGGCGTGGTGGTGGAGCCGTTGGTGGCGTGGCTGTGGGCCGGCGGGCTGCTCATCGGGGTCGGCGGGCTGCTCGCCCTCGTGCCGGGGTCCCGCCGTCGGGCCACCGACCCCGTCTCGGGCCCGCCTGTGCTGGTCACGGGCGCCGCGGCCGGCCAGCCCCACGAGGAAGACACCGCGCCGGAGCCCGTGGGCGCACTCGTCGCCCGGGGGGTCCGCCCCGCATGACGGACCGCCGCCGCCACACGACCCGCTGGGTGGCGGGCGCCGTCCTCCTCGCCCTCGTCGTCGTTGGCATCGTCCTGGCCACCCGCACCCCGCAGGAAGCCACCGCAGTCGCCAGCCCGCTGCTCGGCCAGCGAGCGCCCGCGCTGACGGGCACCGACCTGACCACCGGCGCGCCGGTCTCGCTGGCATCCATGCGAGGGCGCTACGTCGTGATCAACTTCTTCGCCAGCTGGTGCATCCCGTGCCAGCAGGAGGCTCCGGACCTCTCCCGCTTCCACTTCGAGCAGAAGAAGGACGGCCCCCGTGGCGCCGGCATGCTCAGCGTGGTCTTCCACGACACGTCGTCCACCGCCACCGCGTTCCTGCGCGGCAACGGTGACCTGTGGCCCGCGGTGAGCGACCCGGGCGGGACGATCGCCGAGCGGTACGGGGTCACGGCGCCACCGACCAGCTTCGTCGTCGACCCGGCGGGACGTATCACAGCGGTGCTCGTCGGCCCGGCCACACAGAAGAACCTCGATTCGTTCCTCAAGGCGGCCCGGGCGGACCGGACGCAGGCGTCACGTGGGTGAGCGCACGATGCGAGTGCCCCTGTGGGCCCGCGTGGCTCTGCCCCTCGTCCTGCTCGTCGTGGCGCTCGTCATCGGGAGCGGCGCCTTCGATGCGCAGCCCCAGACGGCGGCACAGCGGGCGGCGGGGATTGAGGCCACGGTGCGCTGCCCTTCCTGCACCGACCTCTCGGTGGCGCAGTCGAACGCGACGACGGCCATCGCGGTGCGCCACCAGATCGAGAGCATGGTGGCGGCGGGACGTTCCACGTCCGCCATCGACGAAGCGCTCGTCGCGGAGTACGGCCAGACGATCCTCCTCGTCCCGCCCGACGCGGGCGGGGTCCCGGTGATCTGGATCATCCCCCTCGTCCTGGGTGCCGCCGCGCTGGCGGGTGTCGGCGTCGTCTTCTGGCGCCGGAGCCGCGCTTTCGACGCCCTCAAGGCGAAGGAGCCGGCTCGGTGACCGTGGACGAGTCACCCGCGCTGGAGCGACGGGACCACTCGGGGAACGATGATCGCTGGTACCTGACCGACGAGCGCGAGTTCCTGCGGCGCTCGCTCGTCGACGCGGACCGCGAGCACGCCGCCGGGGACCTGTCCGACGAGGACCACGGGGTCCTGGTGGCGAGGGATTCGGCGAGGTTGGCCGAGGTCGAGGCCGAGCTCGCCTTGCTCGGCCCCGAGCCTGCCGCCGAGGAGCCGGAGATGCTGCCGGAGCCGGCCCCCGTGCGCGAGCGGCCGCCGTGGCCGCTGTGGCGGCGGTTGGGTGTCGTCGCCGCATGCCTGCTGATCGTGCTCGGCGCGGGCGTCCTGGTCGTCCACTTCGTCCAGGCCCGCCAGCCCGGCCAGGCTTCGTCGGGAGGCGTGACCCTGTCGCAGGCCCAGCTGATTGAGCAGCAGCTGCAACAGGCGCTCGTCCAGAACAACAAGGGCCACACCACGGCCGCGCTCGAGCTGTACAACAAGGTGCTCTCGGAGGACCCGTCGAACCCGGCCGCGCTGGCCTATGCCGGATACCTGCAGTGGAACGTGGGCACCTCGGCGCACGTCGCCCAGCTGATCAGGATCGGGCGAGCCGAGATACAGACCGCCGTCAAGGACTCGCCCAGCTACTACCAAGGGCACCTCTTCTACGGCCTCGTCCTCGAGAACCAGGACCACGACCACGCGGCCGCCGTGACCCAGTTCAACGAGTTCCTCGCCGATGGTCCTCCGGCCGCGGAGCTGCCCCAGGTCGCCCCGCTCGTGGCCGGCGCCTACCAGGCGGCGGGGAAGCCGGTCCCGTCGGCCTTCGCCGGCGCCGGGTCACCGCAGCCCTGAGTCGAGGGCGCAGCGCCCTCGGCCGGCGCGGCCGTCAGCCGCGGAGCGCCCGCAGGTCGGCCACGACCCGCTCGAAGGCCGCGGCGAACGCGGCGACCTCGGCGTCCGTCGTCGTCCAGCCCACGCTCACCCGCAACGAATGGCTCGGGTCGACGCCCATGGCCTCGAGCACCGGCGAGGGCTCAATGCTCTCCGACGAGCAGGCCGAGCCCGAATGCACCGCCACGCCGGACCGGTCCAGGCCGATCAGGACCGGCTCGGCCTCGACACCGTGCACGCCCAGGCAGACCAGATGGGGAAGCCGGTCCGCCGGGGCTGCCGGCCCGATCAGCTCGACTCCGGGGACCGCCAACGCGGCGTCCACCATCGCGGCGATCTGGCGTCGCGCCGTCCCGCTCTCCGTCGTGATGACACGCTGATCGTCCGCGGCCAATGCGGCCGCCGCCGCCCCGAAGGCCACGAGCGCGGGGATCGCCTCGAGCCCGGCTCGGCGCCCTCGCTCCTGCTCTCCGCCGACGAGGAGCGGTGCGAACCTGCTGCCGCGCCGGACGATCAACGAACCCGCCCCGGGCACGCCTCCCAGCTTGTGCGCGCTCAGGCTGACGAGGTCGGCATCGAGATCGCCGAGGTCCATCCGCACGTGGCCACCGCCCGCGGCGGCGTCGACGTGCACGGTGACGCCGACCTCGCGGCAGAGCCTGACCACGTCATGGACGGGCTGGAGTGTGCCGACCTCGTGGTTGCCCCATTGGCAGTGCACCAGCGCCGGGCGGGGCAGCGACGCCGATCCGAGGCGCCCCCGGAGCGCCTCGACGTCGAGGCGGCCCGCACCGTCCACTGCGATGTCCTCGACCGGTGCGGCACGCGCGGAGGCGTCGCGGACGGCGGAGTGCTCGACGGCGGCGCAGAGCACCGGCGCTCCCGGCGCGGCGCGGGTCGCGCCCCACACGGCGGCGTTGATGGCCTCGGTCGCCCCCGACGTGAAGACGACCTGACGCGGCACCACGCCGAGGAGCCCGGACACCCGCTCGCGTGCCGCTTCCAGGGCGTCGCGAACGGTTCGTCCTTCTTCGTGCAGCCTGCCCGGGTCTCCGGGCGGGAGGTCGGCCCACCGCGCCAGGGCGTCGATCGCCTCGGGTCGAGGCGGTGTGGTGCTGGCGTGGTCGAGGTAGGCGCGAGCCACGAGGGCTCAGGCAGACGCGGTGCAGGCGTCGTCGCCGCGGGCGCGCGAGGACAGGATCACGGGCAGCGCCTGCCGGGACGCCGTGCCGCACAGTCCGGCGAGCAATCCCTTGACCATGCCGCGGTCGACCGCGCACAGCACGGGGTTGGTGCTGCTGGCGTCGCCGAAGGGGCATTGCTCCGCGATGACGGCGGTGGTCTCGCCCCGGTCCTCCGCGTCGCGCGGCGAACCCGTGGGCGGTCAGGGTCTCGGCCACCACGTGCATGGCCGCCCGCACGGTCCGCTGCCCCTCGTTGGGCGTCATCCGTGAGGCTAGGGACCGGCCGTACTCTTCGCCGACGTTGGCGGCCATCTCCTCGGCTTCCTCGGGCCCGAGGCGCCGCATGGCCTCGCCGAGAAGCCGCATGAGCAGGTCGTCGCGGCGCTGCATCAGGCCGAAGGTGAGCTCCTCCTCCACGCAGAAGTAGCGCTTCGAGGGCCGGCCGGCCCCGGCGCCGCTGCGCCCCGTCTCCACCCGGAGGTAGCCGCCGTCGACGAGACGCTGGAGGTGGTGGCGCGCCACGTTGGGGTGTAGCGAGAAGGTGACCGCGACCTCGGTGGCGGTCACGCCGGGCGTCCCGCGTACGTGGAGGAAGATGTCACGCCGGGTGGGGTCGCCGAACGCGGCGGCGACGGCGGCCACGGCGGCGCTGAAGCGCCCGTCGTCCGCGGCGGGCAGCCGTTCGGGCTCGGCCGCGGGCAGCCGTTCGGGCTGGGCCGTGATCGGAGCGGTGCTCACCCTGGGTAGTCTACCGAGGGATCAGCCCTTCGAGCTGGGGTGACGCGGATGGCGCACCACCAGCACGGGCGTCTCCTGATCCGGACCCCGCCCGAGACGAGGAGTGCATGGCAGCAGACCAATCACAGCTCGAGGCTGCGCTGCTGGCGGTCGAGGACCCCGAGCTGGGCCTCACGCTGGGCGACCTCGGCCTGCTCAGGACGGTGCGGCCCCGCCGGCGGCGGGTGCTGATTGAGGTGGCGCTGCCCGTGGCGGCCTGGCCCGGCACGGACGAGCTGGCCGAGGAGATCCACCGGGCGGCGCGCTCGGTGGCCGGGGTCGAGGAGATCGAGCTCGATTTCGTGGTGATGACCGACGAGGAGCGGACAGCGCTGCGTCACCGGCTCCGCGCCGGAATGCTGGGCAGCGAGGGTGCCGAGGGCCAGCCCGATGGGCACGGGCACGACCACAGCGGGCACGAGCACACTGCGGCAGCGTTGCCCGCCTTCCTCTCGGCCGAATCCACGACGCGGGTGATCGGCATCTCGTCGGGCAAGGGTGGCGTGGGCAAGTCGACGGTGACGGTGAACCTGGCGATCGCGCTGGCCCAGGCCGGCCACCGCGTCGGGCTGCTCGACGCCGACGTCTACGGGTTCTCCGTCCCCAAGATGCTCGGGACCGACCACGATCCGGTGATCATCGGCGACATCGTCATCCCCACCTCGGCCCACGGCGTCAGCTGTCTGTCCATGGGCTATTTCGTGCCCGACGACCAGCCCGTGATCTGGCGCGGCCCGATGCTGCACAAGGCGATCCAGCAGTTCCTCACCGACGCCTATTGGGGTTCGCCCGACTTCGTGCTCATCGACATGCCGCCGGGCACCGGTGACGTGGCGTTGACGCTGGCCGAGGTCATGCCGAGGGCCGAGATCGTGGTGGTCACCACGCCGCAGCCGGCGGCCCAGCGGGTCGCCCAGCGCTCGGCGTTCGCGGCTCGTCGCCTGAAGCTCTCGGTGCGGGGCGTCGTCGAGAACATGAGCTGGTTCACCGGTGACGACGGCGCTCGCTACGAGCTGTTCGGCTCTGGTGGAGGTGAAACCCTGGCCGCCGACCTCGGTGTCCCGCTACTGGGCCAGGTTCCGCTCGTCAACGCAGTGCGGGTGGGCGGGGACGAGGGCCACCCTGTCATGGCCGTCGACCCCGAGAGCGAAGCGGCCCGGTCATTCAGATCGATCGCAGAGAAGCTGGCCGCGCTCGGGCCCGCCCGCGTCTACCGCCGGGAGCTCAGTCTGCGCTGAGTGGTGAGTGAGCAGCGCGGGCCGGGGGTTGATACAGCCTGCGACGACACTGAAGGCATGCCAGGCACAGGCTCCGAAGACGTGCTGACTCGAGGGGTGGTCTGTATCGTTGATCCCACCCCTGCCCAAGAGCGCCTCTTGCGCTCGTACGCCGGAGCAGCAAGGCGCTCCCATAACTGGGCCCTCGACCAGGTAAGGCAGAACCTCAACACCCGCTTGATGGAGCGCGCCGCCGGCGTTCCCGACGGCCTGCTGACCCCGTCGCTGTCGTGGTCGGCCTACTCGTTGTCCAAGCTGTGGAACGGGACCAAGGAGACGGAAGCCCCGTGGTGGCGCGAGGTCTCCATGCATGCCTTCCGATCGGGGATCCGCGACGCGGCAGCCGGGCTCACCATTTTCTCTGATTCCATGAAGGGAGCACGGGCTGGCCAAAGGGTTGGCTTCCCTCGGTTCAAGTCACGGAACCGATCCACTCCATCAGTGAGCTTCGTCGAGATCAACCACCAGCTGTCCTGGCTCAGCCCATCACGCCACGGGATTCGCTTGATGCTGCCGCAGTCATCGAGTGAATCCGACATCAATCGCCGGCGCGAGCAACTCATGTGGCTGCACACCACGACTTCGACGCGTCGGCTCTACAACCTGGTCGAAGCGGGTCGGGCCCGGATCCAGAAAGTCACCATCTCGTACCGAGGTGGCCGCTGGCGGGCAGCCTTCTCCGTGCGCTACCTGATGGGGTTGGCGGCTCGGAGGCCCGTGGCCCAGGCGAAGTGCCTGGGAGGCACCGTCGGACTGGACGCGGGGCTGACGCACCTGGCCACCCTCGATCGCCCGGTCCCCGATCTCACAGATCCAGCCGGTCACATCACAAATCCACGCATCCTCGAGTCCCAACTGAAGAGGCTGGCCAAGTTAAACCGAGCCTGGGCCAGGACAACGCCGGGTTCGAGGAACCGGGCGAAATTGCGGCGGCGGAGGGCTCGCCTCTACGGCCGGATTGGCAAGACCAGGGCCTTGTACCTGCACCACCTCACCAACGCGCTCGTGGACTGCTTCGATGCGGTGGCAATCGAGGACCTAAACCTGGCGGGCATGGCCAACAAGAAGGTCCGGCTCGGTCGCTCGGTGGCTGACGCCAGCCTTGGTGAGCTCCGTCGCCAGCTCGAGTACAAGTCGACCGATCGCGGCGCTGCGCTCATCGTGGTGGACCGGTTCTACCCATCTTCGAAGACCTGTTCGTGCTGCGGAGCGGTGAGAACCAAACTCCTCCTCTGTACACGGGTCTTCGAGTGTGAAAGCTGCGGCGCGTCCATCGATCGGGACGTCAACGCAGCACGCAACATCGCTCGAGAGGGTGCACGTCTTCTCTCCGAGCGTCAACACCCAAAGCAGTCCGTCGCGGGGCTACGACCCGAGACCCAAAACGCTGACCCGAGATCGCGTAAGACCAGAGGTGCTCACGCTCTGATGGCAGCGGTCGCCTGAGGGCAGAACCAAGCAGTTACTCAACCATAGAAACATCAGACTTGGACGGGGTGCTGGCAACGGTGCCCGGTTTGGCAGAGAAGGACGGCGCGAAGCCACTTCCATCTCTCAGGGTGCCGAACCTAGCCTGCGCTGAGCTGGTGGGCCCGGGTGGGGCTCAGTCCCCACTTCAGGTTGGCGATGTCACGCGCGTTGCCGCGGTAGACGACGACCTGGTCGCGGCCCGAACGCTTGGCGTCGTACATGGCGTTGTCGGCATCGCGGAGCAGCATCGCCGGTGACGCCGTTGCGTCGTCGGCCACGACGACGCCGATGCTGGCGGTGACCACGAGATGCGCGTCGCCCAGCTGGACCGGTGCGCTCAGACCGCGGCGGATGCGTTCGGCCATGTCCGTCGCATCTGCCTCGTGGTCCACCTCGGCGAAGGCGACGAACTCGTCGCCACCGAAGCGGGCCACCACGTCAACGCCCCGCGTCATGGCCGTCAGGCGGGTTGCCATCTCGTTCAGGACGATGTCGCCGGCCGAATGGTCGGCCCGGTCGTTGACGAGCTTGAAGCGGTCGAGATCGATGAACAGCACGGCCAGCGCAGGGCGGCGCCGGCCGACGTGGCGCAACGCCTCCTGGAGCCGGTCCATGAACAGGCTGCGGTTGGCCAGGCCGGTCAGCCCGTCGTGCGAGGCCTGGTACGCCATCTGCTCGGCCATCTCGCAACGTTCGATCGCGAGCCCGATCATGCCGGCCAGCTGGTCGAGCTGGTGCAGCTCGACGCCGCCGAAATAGGGCATGTAGGGGCTGATCCTGACGGCCAGGGTGTGCGAGGCACCGCTCTGGGTGCGCACGGTGATGCGTCGGCGCGACCCGTCGCCGCCCGTGTCCTCGTCCCAGGGGTCACCGTCCTGCTCGGGCCAGCCCGGGTATCGGGCCACGACCGCACCGTCGCTGGAAAGCAGAGCAGCCTCCGACGCGCCGACCAGGGCGCACACGTGGGGCAGGAGGTGCTCGGCCACGTCGCGGGAGTCACCCGCGGCCACCAGCTCCCCGACGGCGCGATTGAACGCCGCGCCCTCCTTGCGGCTCAGGAAGATCCGGACGAAGGACGGGAGCACCAGGGCGACGAGGAACAGGATCCCCATGGCGACGGTCAGTGCCTCGGTCGCCAGTGTCACGGTCGGGCCCCGGAGCCCCAGGGCAGCGACGACGACCTGCACCTCGAGTCCGGCGACCGCCACGGCGAGCAGGCGCATCCGCGTGGACGCGATCGGCGGCTCGCCCTTCCCGGCAACGAACAGGCGGACGACCACGTAGGCGAACAGGAATCCGAACGCGACGGCGAACGCGATGCGGTAGGCGAGGAAGTGCGGCGGCGGCGGCATTCCCGGCCGAGGCAGGTACGAGAGGGAGAAGGTGAAGGCGATGATGCCTGCGGTCACGATCGCGGCGACGGCGCGCACGGTCAGGCTCGGGGTACGGAACGAGGCCGCGAAGCGGAAGAGGCAGTACGGCATCACCAGGAGAAGCGCGATGAGCCCCTTGGCCACGTTCTGGTTCGCTACCAACGTGGGGTCGACCTTGATGACGAGGGAGAGACCGCCCAGGATGGCGAACGACAGGGCGACCCAGCCCGCACCGGCGATCCGGTGGCGCACCCATTGGTAGGCCGTGAGCGCGGCCAACAGGACGAACTCCACCAAGGAGACGTTCGACAGGACATGCGTCCAATGGGTCACTACGTAGCCATCCCCTCCTCCGCCGCCTCGTCAATCGCCATGACGGACAGCGGTCCCCTCTCCGAGTTTCCCAGACCCGGAACTTGCCCAAAGTCTAGCCCGTGGCGGTGTCCCACGGGGGGACAATGCACGTCCGGGGAACGGTCGCCGAGCGGCCGCACCCGTGCCGTCACGGTCACACACCGACGTCATCGCGGAGTGACAGATCCGTGTCATTTCCGTGACAGTGCACGACCGGGGCGGCGCTCCCCCGACGGCGCTCGCGTCAACGTGCTGCGCCCCGCATTCCACGGGGCCACCAGGTCTCCACGAGCCGCGCCGGCTCGGTACTGTGGCCCGATGGGAGGTGGCATGGCGCAGGACTGGGCACGGCCCGTGGTGCACTGGGAGATCGAGGCCACCGACCCCGAGCGCCAGCGCGCCTTCTACGCCGACCTGTTCAACTGGAGGATCGGGGAGGGGGCCATCATGCAGATCCCTCCGGGCATCGGCGGCCCGGAGCCCGGCCCGGGCGGTCACATCCGGGGCAGCCAGCGTTCCGGTGTGACGCTCTACGTCCAGGTGGCCGACCTACGCGCCTCGCTGGAGCGTTCGGTCTCCCTCGGCGCCACGATCGTGGCGGAGCCGTTCGACGTCCCCGGTGGCCCCACCCTGGCCGCCATCACGGATCCCGAGGGCAACCCGGTGATGCTGGTGCAGGCCTGACGGTGTCGATCGTCGAGATCATGACCTTCAGGCTTGCGGAGGGCGTCACGGACGACGCGTTCTTGTCTCTCGACCGCAGGATCCAGACCGAGCTGGTGCCGAACCAGCCAGGCTTCATGCGCCGCACCACCGCGCGGCATGGTGACGAGTGGGCGGTCGTGACGCTGTGGGCCTCGGACAGCGACGCCGCGGCCTTCCAGCGCGAGACGGAGGATCATCCGCTGCAGGGAGAGCTCGGACGCGCCGCGGAGGCGGGCACGGTGCACCTGACCCGCTACACGACGCTCGACTGACACCCGATCGCCATGGAGCTCGCCGACCTGAAGGTCACCCGGTACGAGGTGCGCGACCGGGTCGCCACCGTCACGCTGCACCGGCCCGACCGGCTCAATGCCTGGACGGGACGCATGCATGCGGAGTACCGGGTACTGCTCGACCGGGCCGCGACCGACCCGGAGGTCCGGGTGATCGTCGTCACCGGAGCGGGCAGGGGCTTCTGCGCCGGAGCGGACGCCCGGGCCCTGGAGGGACATGTCGCGCGCGGCGCCTACGACGCGGGCCTCGGAGACGACGTGGCCATGCCGGGGTACGGCGTGCGGCCCGAGTTCGACGCCGACTTCGCGTACCACTTCGGAGTCCCCAAGCCCATCATCGCCGCCGTCAACGGCCCGGCGGCCGGGGTCGGGCTCGTCCTCGCCTGCTACTGCGACCTGCGGTTCGCGGCGAACGGCGCCAAGCTCACGACCGCGCACGGGAGGCTCGGCCTGCCGGCAGAGTACGGGCTGTCGTGGCTGCTGCCTCGCCTCATCGGCGTGACCCGCGCCGCGGACCTGCTCCTCTCCAGCCGGGTCGTGCTCGCCGAGGAGGCCGAGCAGCTCGGGCTGGTCAACCGGGCGCTCCCCCCCGCCGACCTGCTGCCCCACACCTACGCCTATGCCAGGAGCCTGGCCACCGAGATCGCCCCGTCGTCACTCGCGGCCACGAAGCTGCAGCTCTACCGCGACCTCCATGGCGACGTGGCGTCCTCGGTCAACGACGCCGCCGTGCGCCTGACCGAGATGATGCGCAGCGCCGACTTCGCCGAGGGGGTCGCCGCGCTGACCGAGAAGCGTCCCCCCGACTTCCCCGACGGCCCGCCCTGAGGCAGGCGAGGGGCTTTCAGCCGTCGACGCCGGCGGGGAGCTTGGACGGGTCCCAACCGAGCAGGGCCACCGCCTGGCGGAACGCGAACCGGTCCGTCATGCCCGCCACGTAGGTCACGGCGGCCCGCACGGCCTCCTGGCTCCCCGCGACCACGTCGGACACCGGCGGGAAGCCGGCACGCTCGGCGACGAGGTGGGGCCGGTCCGAGAAGTGCTCGACCAGCGCCCTGAGCACGCTCACGACGGCGTCACCCTGCCGCAGCGACGCATCGCGCAGGTAGATGCGCTCGTAATTGCCGGCCCGGAACGCGGCCAATGCCTCCGCGCCCTCCTCCTCCATGCCCACCTGACCCGTGCGGAGCGTTGCCGAGACGACGCCCCCGATGAAGGCACCGAGCTGCGCGCTGCGCCGTTCGCCGCACAGCGAGCGGACCACCGCCGGCAGCTGGTGGGGTGCGACGATGCCGGCCAGGACGGCGTCCTCCCAGTCGTGGCAGACGTAGGCGATCCGGTCGGCCCAGCTGACCACCTCCCCCTCGGGCGTGGAGGGCGCCGGGCGCGACCAGCTGTGGTTGGCGATGCCGTCGACGGTCTCGGCGCACAGGTTGAGGGGGGCGAGCGAGACCAGCGCCCCCCATGGCGCGTGGTCGAAGCCGCCCGGAAGATAGGGGTCGAGCGCATCCTCGCTGGCGTGGCCGCCGGGCCCGTGCCCGCAGTCGTGCCCGAGCGCGATGGCCTCGGCGAGGGCGACGTTGAGGCGGCAGGCCCGCGCGATCGCGGTGGCGACCTGGGCCACCTCGAGCGCGTGGGTGAGGCGCGTGCGCTGGTGGTCCTGGGGGAACACGAAGACCTGCGTCTTGCCGGCCAGCCGGCGGAAGGAGGTGGCATGGAGGATGCGGTCACGGTCCCGCTCGAAGCAGGTGCGCCAGGCGTCGGGCTCCTCGGGCTCCGGCCGGCTTCCCGCTCTCGAGGAGCGGGTCGCACCGGGCGCGAGAAGGGCGGCCTCGAGGTCCTCGCGCTCCTCCCGCCCGCACGGCAACTGCTGCCGGTCGTCCGCTGGGGCGGCGTCCGGCGCCGGCGCGATGCGGGCGTGCGAGTCGGCGTGGGCCAGCCGGACCGGACCCGAGTAGCCCGACATCGTCGCTGCCCAGCGGGCCGCCCTGTCCGTCTCGCTGGACTGCCCGCTGCCGCTCATGCCGTGCAGTCTGCCTCGTCGCTGTAACGTCCAGGTGGCCCCGGCACCAGCCAAGAGGCCCGCGAGAGGAGACAGACCAGGTGGACGTGCGCATCGGCATCACCCACACCCCCAAGGAGCTCGAGGTGGAGATGCCCGACGATTCCGACCGCGACAAGGTGGTGGCCGACATCGAGAAGCTGCTCAAGACGGGCGACGGCGTCCTCTGGCTGACCGACAAGAAGGGCCGGCGGGTGGGGGTCCCCGTGGTCAAGGTGGCGTACGTCGAGGTCGGAGCGCCGTCGGGTGAGCGCCGTGTCGGGTTCGGCGCCCCTTGATCAGGCGCATCGCGGGGGGGCAGGCACCGGGGCGGTGAGCGGGGGGCCCGGCCTGTTGGACCTGCGGTTGCTGTTCGTCACCGGCAAGGGCGGCGTCGGCAAGACCACCGTCGCGGCCGGCCTGGCCCAGCTGGCCGCCGAGCACGGCAAGCGCGTGCTCGTGTGCGAGATCGACGCCAAGGGCGACGTCACCGCGCTCTTCGAGGCGCCGCCCACCGACTTCACGCCCCGGGAGATCGCGGCCGGGGTGTGGTCGATGTCGATGGACACCGAGGCCTCGCTGCGCGAGTACCTCAAATTGCACCTGCGCATCCCGGTGGTGGGGCGGATCGGCCCGCTGGCCAAGGCGTTCGACTTCGTGGCGACGGCGGCGCCCGGCGTGCGCGAGATCCTGACCGTGGGCAAGCTGTGCTGGGAGGTGCGCGAGTCGCACTACGACATCGTCGTGGTGGACGCCCCCGCCAGCGGCCACATCGTCGGGCAGCTGGCCGCGCCCCAGGCCATCAACGACCTGGTCAAGGTCGGGCTGATCCGCAGCCAGACGGACTGGTTGCTCGACATCCTCTCCGACGAGCGCCAGACCGGGCTCGTGGCGGTCTGCACGCCCGAGGAGATGCCGGTGTCCGAGACCCTCGAGCTGGTCACCAGGGTGCGCGAGGAGACCACCGTGCGCACCTCCGCCGTGGTCGTCAACCGCGTCCTGCCCGAGCTCTTCGGCCAGCGCGAGGAGGAGATCTTCGAGCAGCTGCGCCAGCCCGACGCCGAGCGTGTGCTCTCGGAGCGGGCGCTCGGCGATGTCGCCCCCGTGCTCGAGGCGGCACGGCTCGCCGTCACCCTGCGACGCACCCGCTCGACCCACCTGCAGCGGCTCCAGGCCGGGCTCCCCGCGGGCCTCCCGGTGCTTCTGGTCCCGTACCTGTTCGCGCGCAGCTTCGGCGCCCGCACGACGCGCCAGGTGGCCCACGCGCTGGGCGAGGAGCTCGGGCTGTGACGGCGACCCGTGCCGAGGCCGCCAAGACCGTGGGCCAGCTGCTGGCGGCCAAGGACATCGTCATCGCGTGCGGGCCGGGCGGCGTCGGCAAGACCACGACGGCGGCCTCGCTCGCCGCCACCGCCGTGGTGGAGCAGGGTGGCCGCGTCCTGGTCGTCACGGTCGACCCGGCGCGCCGGCTGGCCGATGCGCTGGGGTTGAAGGGGATCGGGAACGACGAAGTCCGCATCACCGACGACGTGTTCACCGAGGCGGCGGCTCGCCCCAGGGGAGAACTGTGGGCGGCGATGCTCGACACCAAGCAGAGCTGGGACGACCTCATCCGCACCCACGCTCCCGATCCCGAGACGCGCGAGCAGATCCTGGCCAACCCGCTGTACCAGAACATCTCGGGCCGCTTCGTGCAGTCGCACGACTACATCGCCATGGAGCGCCTCTACGAGATCCACTCCGAGGGCAAGTACGACCTCATCGTGGTGGACACGCCGCCCACCCGCAACGCGCTCGACTTCCTCGACGCCCCGCAGCGCATGGCCGACTTCTTCTCGTCCCGCCTGCTGCGCTGGCTGATCGTGCCGTACCGCTCCCGCCTGGTGAACATCGCGTCGAAACCCTTCTACCAGGTGGCCGACCGGATCCTGGGTACGCAGTTCCTGGCCGACATCTCGGAGTTCTTCATCCTCTTCCAGTCGATGTACACCGGCTTCGTCGAGCGCGCGGAGGCGGTGACGCGCCTCCTCTCGGACCGGCGCACCACCTTCATGGTCGTCTCCACGCTCGAGGCCACCCCGATGCGGGAGGCGGAGTTCTTCTCGGCCGAGCTCACGGCGCGCAAGTTGCATCTCGGCGCGATCGTGCTCAACAAGGTGCTGCCCGAGTACCTGCGCGACCCCCGGGCGGACAAGCTGGCCCAGTCGATGACTGGCCGGGCCACCGAGCTGGCCGAGGGACTCACCGACGACCCCGTGGTGGCGGCGCGCGTGGTGGAGGAGGTGGCCGAGAGCTTCCTCAACTTCGGCGTCGTGGCCCGCCGCGAGGCCGAGCAGCAGGCGGAGCTCCGGGGCGCACCCGACGTGCTGGTGACCGTGCCGTTCTACGACGCCGACATCTACGACATGGACGGCCTGCTCCGGCTCGGCGCGCAGGTCTGGGGCTAGCGCGCCGGGCTGGCGCCTACCATCGTTGCCATGGCGCAACTGATCAACCCCGAGGTCCTCGAGTACGCGGACGCGCACACGACCGCTCCGCCGGGACACCTTGAGTCCGTGGACGCCTCCACCAGGGAGGACTTCGCCGCCTGGGGGATGATGGTGGGACGCCAGGAGGGCCGATTCCTGGAGCTGCTGGTGTTCGCCACCCAGGCCACCAGCGTCCTGGAAATCGGCACCTTCACCGGCTACTCGTCGATCGCCATGGCGGCCGGCCTCGCCAAGGGGGGCTCCATCATCTCGCTGGAGGTGGACCCCCATCACGCCAAGGTGGCGCGGGGCAACATCGCCGCCGCCGGGCTGGAGAGCCACATCAGCGTCATCGAAGGTCCGGCTCTGAAGACGCTGGAGGAGCTGCAGGGGCCCTTCGATCTCGTGTTCATCGACGCCGACAAGGTCTCCTACGACGCGTACTACGAGGCGGTGCTGCCCAAGCTGGCGAAGCACGGCCTCATCGTGGTCGACAACGCGCTCCAGGGTGGCGGGGTGTTGGCCAGCGTCGAGCACCCGAACGAGTCGGCGCGGGCCATGCGCGCCTTCAACGACAAGGTGGTCAACGACCCCCGCGTCGTGTGCGTGCTCACGACCATCCGCGACGGCGTGACGCTCATCCGTCGCGCCCCGGCCGGCTGACGCGGCGTGCGGCTCGCCGTGCAGACCGTGCTGGGCTGACGGGGCCGAACTGACGTGCTCGACTACCACCTCCACCTCTGGCCCCACCACGAGCACGAGACGCCGCTGCGGGTGGAGCAGCTGGCGGCCTACTGCGAGGAGGCGCAGGGCGCCGGGGTCACCGAGGTGGCCCTGACCGAGCATCTCTTCCGCTTCCGCCAGGCCGAGTCGCTGCTCGGTGGCTTCTGGAACGATGAGCGTGTGCCGCCTGCCCTGGCCGCGTCCATGGCCGAATACTGGGAGTTCCACGCGCGCAACGATCTGGACACCTACGTGGCGTGTGCCCAGGAGGCCAAGGACGCCGGTCTGCCCCTCGTCATCGGCCTCGAGGTCGACTACTACGAGGGGCGCATGGACGATGTGGCCGGACTGCTCTCGGGCTACCCCTTCGACGTCCTGCTCGGCTCCGTGCACTGGGTCGGCTGCTGGCGCTTCGACGACCTCGACGACGCGGTCTCGATGGCGGAGTGGTCGGGGCGCGACGTCGACGCGTGTTGGGACTCCTACACGGGGGCCATGGAGGAGCTGGCCGCCTCGGGCGCGTGCGACGTGCTCGCCCACCCCGACCTGATCAAGGTCGCGGGCCACACCCCCGACGCACCGGGCGAATGGTGGGACCGGATCGCCGAGGCGGCATCGTCGTCGGGCATGGCGGCCGAGCTGTCGTCCTCGGGCTGGCGCAAGCCGGTGGGGGAACAGTTTCCGGCCCTGGGCCTGCTCGAGCGCTTCGTGGCGCGCGGGGTACCGCTCACGACCGCATCGGACGCCCACCACCTCGACCATGTCGCCCACCGGGCCGACGACCTGCGCGCCCTGCTGGGCGCCGTCGGGGTCGGCGAGCTGCAGGGCTACCGGGAGCGGGTGTCGTACCCGGTGTCCGTGGCCACGGCCCGACCCGCGGCGAAGGAGGCCTGATGCCCACCCCCGCCGAGCTGGCGCTGACCCACACCGACCTCAAGCCCGAGGAGCTGGAGCACCTGCAGCGGCTGCTCGGGAGCTGGGGCGTCCTGGCCGACCTCTCCTTCTCCGACCTCCTCCTGCTGGTCCCGGTGCACACCGCCGGAGTCGAGTCCGAGGATGCCTCCCAGTCGGACCCCGAGCTGGTGGTGCTGGGACAGATGCGGCCCAACAACCGCCCCACGCTCGTGGACCAGGACCTCGTCGGCCAGACCGTCAACGAGTCGCAGTGGACGCTGGTGGCCCGCTGCCTGCATACCGGAGAGATCGTGCGCGGCAGCATCCATCATCCGATCCTGGGCGAGCAGGTGCCGGTGGAGAACATCCCGGTCCGCTTCGAGGGCCGGATCATCGCCGCCTTGCTGCGGGTCTCGCTGGCCCCGCTGAAGGGCCCGACGAGCATGTACGAGCGCACGTACCTCGACGTCTTCGAGCGCCTGGCCGACATGGTGGCCCAGTCGGCGTTCCCCTTCCCCGACGAGGACGTGGGGACCGAGGAGGCGCCGCGCGTCGGCGACGGCGTCGTCGTGGTTGACGCCGACGGACGGGTGGAGTTCGCGTCGCCCAACGCCATGAACGCGTTCCACCGCATGGGGATCTACAGCCAACCCGAGGGGCGGCGCTTCGGGGACCTCGACATAGAGGAGACGGCCGTCGAGTGGGCGTTGGCGACCGGGCGTCCCGTGGTCGAGGAGGTCGAGCGCCGTCCCGACGTCATCGTCCTGGTGCACTGCATCCCGCTCCTCTCCCACGGCGTGGTCACCGGCGCGATGATCCTGCTGCGCGACGTCACCGACGTCCGGCGGCTCGACCGTCTGCTCCTCTCGAAGGACGCGGCGATCCGCGAGGTGCACCACCGCGTCAAGAACAACCTGCAGACCATCTCGTCGTTGCTGAGCCTGCAGGCGCGCCGGGTGGGGGACAGGGCGGCGCGGGTCGCGTTGCACGAGGCCGAACGCCGGGTGCGCTCCATCGCGCTGGTGCACGAGATCCTCTCGCGCGACCCGAGCGACCAGGTGCCCTTCGCCGAGATCGTGAGCTCGCTGGTGCAGATGGCCGAGGACTCGGTGGTGTCGTCGCAGCCGATCGTGATCTCGGTCCACGGCGACCTGGGCGAGGTGTCGGCCGACGTGGCGACGCCGCTGGCGGTGACGGTGGCCGAGCTGCTGCAGAACGCCGTCGAGCACGCCTTCGACCCCGAGGCCGCCGGCGGTACCGACGGCGCCGCGGGGCTGGAGGGGGCGGGTGGGTCCGCGGGCTACGCGCCCGTGGGCCATGTCGACCTGACCATGTCCAACGGGGAGACCGCGCTCCGCGTCGAGGTGCGGGACGACGGGCTGGGGCTCCCGGAGGGTTTCGACATCGAGCGCACGTCGAGCCTCGGGCTCTCGATCGTGCGCGACCTGGTGGTCAGTCAGCTGGAGGGCACCATCTCCATGGAGGCGGTCGCGTCGGCTGACGGGGGCGGGACGCGGGTGGCGATCTCGGTGCCCGTGCGGGCGCCCCGGTGAGCGCCCTGGTGGCGCGGGCCCAGGCTCAGAACGCGGCGCGCTGCGAGCGGCGGGCGGCGAGCCACGCCTTGCGGAGCTTGCGTCGCTCCTCCTCGGAGGTGCCGCCCCACACGCCGGACTCCTGGTTGGTCGCCAGCGCGAAGTCGAGACAGGGCTCGAGCGCGTCACAGGAGCGGCACACACGCTTGGCCGCCTCGATCTGGTCCACGGCCGGGCCGGTCGTGCCGACCGGGAAGAAGAGGTCCGGTTCTGTGTCACGACAGGCGGCCACGCGCCGCCAGTCGTCCGCGTCCCAGTCGACGGTCCGGTTCCACATGAGAGCCATCGGTTTGTGCCTCCACCAGCATTGTGATCCTTTTCACATGATCGGGCCCGAATGGTGCCCGTCCGTGAAAAGCGGGTTTACGCGGAAGAGGGTAACGGCCTGGCGGGGGCCAGGCAAGGAGTTTTCGTGAATATTCCCGGGCTGCTGCGCACGATTCGTGTCAGGCCCCCGCGACGGTGACCTCGTGACGGCCGTCTTCGCTCATAGGGGTTGCACACAGGGCTTCGTCGAGAACACGGTCGAGGCGTTCGCGGAGGCCCGGCGCCTGGGTGCCGACGGGGTGGAGCTGGACGTCCGCCTCACGGCCGACGGGGCCCTGGCGATCCACCACGACGCCGAGATCCCCGGGCTCGGCGTGATCGCCGAGCTGGGGGCGGCTGACCTGCCCCCCCACGTGCCCCTGCTGGCCGACGTCCTGGGCGTCTGCGACGGCATGGTGGTCAATGTCGAGATCAAGAACGCCCCTCAGGACCCTGGGTGGGACACCGGCGAGACCGTGGCCGCCCTGACGGCGGCGGCGATCGAAGAGGCCGGCTGGACGGACAGGGTCCTCGTGTCGTCGTTCCAAGCCGCCACGCTGCGCGCCGTGCAGGCGGCCGACGGGCGGCTCGCCCTGGGGGCGCTGTGGGGGTTCGGGGCCGAACCCGGGCCGGCACTCGCCGAGGCCGCCGCAGCGGGGTTCCGGGCGGTCCATCCCTTCGTGGCCTCGGTGACCGCCGAGCTGGTGGAGCAGGCCCACGCGGCCGGGCTCGCCGTCAACGTGTGGACGGTCAACGCCCCCGACGACCTCCGGGCGATGGTCTCCTTGGGGGTGGACACGGTGATCACGGACCAGCTCGCGGCGGCGCTGGCCATCGCGGGCACGCCGGGCAGCTGAGGTCACGAGCCCGACCCGCGAAAGGGCCTGTCACCGGGCCGAATGGCGGGGAGCCGCCCGGGTCCACAAAGATGGTCCGCCATGAACGTCGTCGTTTGCGTCAAGCAGATCCCTGATCCGGCCGCCCCCGGTGGGCTGAACCCCGGCTCCAACACCCTCGACCGGTCCGGCAAGCTCATCATGGACGACTCGGACAACTACGGGGTCGAGATGGCCCTCCAGCTCGCCTCGGGAGAGGGCGACGAGGTCACCCTCGTCTCCATGGCACCGGGCGGCGAGACGTCGGGCCTGCGCACCGGCCTGGCCATGGGCGCCGCCAAGGCGATCCTGATCAGCGACGACGCACTGGCGGGCAGCGACGCCCTCGGGACGGCCAAGGTCCTGGCGGCCGCCATCGCACGGGCCAACCCCGACCTGGTCGTGATGGCCACCGAGTCCACCGACGGCTACACGGGCACACTGCCCGTGCAGGTCGCCGAGCTCATGGGCCTGCCTTCGGTCACCTTCGCCAAGGCCATCAGCGTCGACGGCGGCTCGGTCAAGGTCGAGCGCCAGACCGAAGCGGGTTACGACGAGGTGGTGTGCCCGATGCCGGCACTGGTCACCGTCACCGCGGGCGTCGTCGAGCCGAGGTACCCGTCGTTCAAGGGGATCATGGCGGCCAAGTCCAAGCCGGTCGACAACCTCACCGTCGCCGACCTGGGCATCGATGCGTCGCAGGTGGGCGCCGCCGGCGCCGGGCAGGAGATCACCGACGTCTCGGAGGCCGAGGCGCGAGGGGCGGGGGAGATCGTGGTGGACGAGGGCGACGGCGCGCAGCGCGTCGTCGCCTTCCTCGAGCAACTGAAGGTGGTCTGACATGCCGATCGACAAGGTGTGGGTGCTCGCCGAGGAGGGCGACAGCGGCCCGACCCCGGTGACGCTCGAATTGCTGACCGAGGCGAGGGCGCTCGCGTCGGTGGTGGAGGCCGTGGCGTGGGGGTCCGACGTGGCCTCCCTGGCCGGCCCGCTGGGCGAGTACGGCGCCACCACCGTCTACGACGTCGGCGACCTCGGCGGTGCACTGCCCGGGGTGCCGGTGGCCGCGGCGCTGGCCGCCCTCATCGAGGGCGGGAACGCGCCGGGCGCCATCCTGATGCCGGCGACCTACGAAGGTCGTGACGTCGCAGGGCGCCTGTCGGCCAAGCTGGACCGCCCGGTGCTGACCAACGTGACCGGGCTGGTGGACGGCGACGGCGGGTTGTCGAGCCAGCACCCGATCTTCGGCGGCAGCCACACCGTGACCGCGCGTTTCACCGGCGCGGGTCCCGGCATCTTCGTGATCCGGGCCAAGTCGTTCGCCGCCGAGCCCTCCGGCGGTGCCGCCGCCGCCGTGGCGGCGGCGCCGGTCCCCGAGGTTGCCGGGACCAACACGGCCAAGATCGTGGAGCGTCACCTCGAGGAGCGCAGCGGCCCCAAGCTCGACGAGGCGGCCGTGGTGGTCTCGGGCGGGCGCGGGCTGGGCGAGGCGACGAACTACGCGCTGATCGAGGAGCTCGCGAAGCTCCTGCACGGTGCCGCCGGGGCGAGTCGCGCCATCGTCGACGCCGGCTGGGTCCCCTACTCGCACCAGGTGGGTCAGACGGGCAAGACCGTCAAGCCCACCGTGTACATGGCCTGCGGGATCTCCGGCGCCACCCAGCACCTGGTGGGGATGAAGGGCTCGAAGAACATCATCGCGATCAACAAGGACGCCGAAGCGCCGATCTTCTCGGTCGCCGACCTCGGCATCGTGGGCGACGTGCACAAGGTCCTGCCGGCACTGATCGAGGCGCTCAAGGCCAAGAGCTGAACGGCGCCCGGCCCGGCGCGCCGAGCGCTGGCCGCCGCTGAACCCTGCTGCTGAACCCTGCTGCCGGGATTTGGGCGTCGGCTGCCAGACTGGCAGAGTGTGAACCGATGAGCCGGCTGTGCCGGGGCCACACCGGGCTCGCGCGCACCTCGCGTCCGCGTTGGTGCGGCCGGACCGGCGGTACATTCGGCCCACCCGCCTGACCTCCGCCGATGCTCTTTCCCACGATCGACTTCGCCCTCTTCTTCGCCGTCGCGTTCACGGTGAACTGGCTGCTCAACCCGTATGCGCGCTGGTGGAAGCTCGCGATGATCCTGCTGAGCTATGTCTTCTACGGCTGGGTGGGGTGGAGCTACTGCCTCCTCTTGCTCGCCACGACCGTGGTGTCCTTCGGCGGTGGAGCCGCGGTGTCGGCGATGCGCAACGAGCGCGACCGGCGCATCGCAATGTCGGTGTGCGTCGTGGCGCTGCTCGGGATCCTGGGCTGGTTCAAGTACTACGGCTTCGTCTCGGTGAACCTGGACAACGTCAGCCACGCCGTCGGGCTGGGCCACGCCTTCCCGCTGCTCCAGGTCGCTCTGCCCATCGCCATCTCCTTCTTCACGTTCATGGCCATCAGTTACGTGGTCGACGTCTACCGCCGCAAGCTCGAACCGGCCAAGCCCCTCGACTTCGCGCTCTACCTCTCGTTCTTCCCGCACCTCCTGGCCGGGCCGATCGTGCGCGGGACGGAGCTGCTGCCCCAGATCCGGCACCGCCGCGATCCTGACGGAGTTGACTACTCCCGCGCGTTCTGGCTGATCCTGGCCGGGCTGTTCAAGAAGGTCGTGATCTCCTCCTACGTCGCGAGCGCCATCGTCGCGCCCGTCTTCACGTCCCCCACCCAGCACTCCGCCCCCGAGGCGGTCTTCGCGGCCTGGGGGTACGCGGTGCAGATCTACTGCGACTTCAGCGGCTACACCGACATCGCCATCGGTCTCGCCCTGCTGCTCGGCTTCCGCTTCCCGCAGAACTTCGACGCGCCCTACACGGCGCGCAACCTGCAGGACTTCTGGAGGCGCTGGCACATGACGCTCTCGCGCTGGTTGCGGGACTACCTCTACATTCCGCTCGGGGGCAACGCAGGGAGCCAAGCCAAGACGGTGTGCAACATCATGATCACCATGATGCTGGGCGGTCTGTGGCACGGCGCGGCGTGGACGTTCGTGGCCTGGGGTGCCCTGCAGGGCCTGGGGCAGAGCTACGGGCACCTCCGCCGCTCCTGGCGGCTGCGCCGCGGCCTGCCGGCGGTGGCCGACGGCCCGCTGCGGGTGTGGGTCCAGCGATTCCTCACCTTCCAGTTCGTCTGCCTGGGGTGGGTGTTCTTCAACTCGTCGGGCATCTCGCAGGCGCTGGCCGTGCTCGGCCGCCTCGTCAGCGGGTGGGGTCAGCCGTCGCCGCTCGTCACGCCGCTGCTGGTCGTCACCGTCCTGGGCACGATCGCGCTCCAGTACGTGCCGAGCCTGGACGTGGCCCGCCTCCAGGCGGCCTTCTCGCGCCAGCGCTCCGCAGTGCAGGTCGGCCTGCTGGGCCTGGCCCTGGTCGGCATCACCACCTTCGGCCCCGTGGGCGTCGCGCCCTTCATCTACTACCGCTTCTGATGACCGACGCCCGCACTCCGCCCCATGCCGTGCAGTGGGAGACCCAGAGGGAATGGGAGCTCCACCCCCACGCCGAGCTGGCGCCGCCCACGGACGGAAGGGTGCGGGCCCACTGGACGCGCGTCCTCGCGCTGGGCGCCGCTGCCTTCGCCGTCTGGTTCCTCCTCTTCGCGCCCACCCTGCAGCACAACGCGCAGGTGTCGCCTGTCGGCACGCGGCGAACCGTCAGCCTCGACCTGGTGGGGCCGGTGGCGGCGCTCAGCCGGGGGCTGCAGCTCTCGCACATCGTCTCGGCCACGGGCCGGTCGAACGGCCTTCTCGGTGGCGCCGCTGGGCTCACGACGGCAGGGCCGCGGGTGGTGCCGCGAGGCGGCGTGCGGCCGGGGCCCACACCTGCTCCGGGGCACGCCGGCGGGCCCGTGACGACGACCCCGTCGACGCTGCCGCCGAACCCGAAGCTCCCCACCGCCGCCAATCCGCTGCGGGTCCTTGTCGTGGGTGACTCCATCGGCCTCGACATGGGCGGACCGCTGCAAGCGGACCTGGCCGGCACGGGTGTCGTCAACGCCGCCCTGGACGCGCGCGAGAGCACGGGGCTGACCAGGCCCGACTACTTCAACTGGCCGGCGGAGCTGACCTCGGACCTCAAGTTGGCGCAACCGCAGGTCGTGGTCGTGATGATCGGGGCCAACGACGCACAGGATTTCCTCGGGCCGCCCGACGTGCCCTACAGCTCACCGCAGTGGAACGCCGAGTACGCGCAGCGAGTGGCCCAGTTCATGCAGATCGCCCAGAGCGGGGGTGCCATGGTGGTGTGGGTGGGCATGCCGCCCATGCGGGACGCCGGCCTCAGCGCGCAGATGGACGACCTCAACGCCGTCGCCGAGCACCAGGCCTCGGTGGCCCGTCCGCCGGTCACCTTCGTCGGCTCCCAGAAGGTCCTCGGGACGCCACAGGGCGGTTACACCGCCTTCGTGACCAACGCGGCCGGGCAGATCGTCAACGTCCGGGCGCCCGACGGCACCCACCTCACGGCGGGCGGGGGCCAGGTCGTCGCCCAGCAGGTGATCAACGAACTGCAGACGCTCGGCTACCACATCCCCTGAGGCACCAAACCCTCGGCCGCCTCCCGAGAGGTGGATCCCACACCCGGGCGGGAGGGCCGCGTTACGTGGGTGGCGCGGCGCCCTCCAACAACGCCCCGGGGGCGGGCGGGTCGACCTGCAGCGCGGCCAGTCCCGCCCGCCGCGGCCGCACGTAGGCCAGCCAGATGACCGCGGCCGCCAGCAGCACCGTGCCGAGGACCCAGCCCAACGCGGTGGTGCCGACGCCCACGTACTTGAGGCCCGACGCGAAGATCACGAAGGTGATGACCGGACGCAGGAGGCGGTCCGGAGCGCGGGAGGAGATGAGGGAGCCGACGAAGACGGCCGGCACGCTGCCGATGACGATGGAGGCGGTCACGGCGAACTCGACGTGCCCGAAGGCGAGCGCGCCCAACGCGGCCGCCAGCGTCAGGGGCACGGCCTGGGTCAGGTCCGTGCCGACGAGCTGGTTGGCACCGAGGAGCGGGTAGAGGAAGAGCAGGAGCACGATCATCAAGGATCCCGAGCCCACCGACGTCATGCCGACGACGAAGCCGCCGACGACCCCGATGGCGACGGAGGGGAGCGGGCGGACGACGAGCTCGCCGATCAGTGCATGCCGGCGGTGGCCCGAGCGCCGGTCGAGGACGTACCGCAGCACCATCGCGCCGGCGCCCAGCAGCAGGGCGGCACCGAGGATCGTCTGGACGTCGTGCTCGGCCGCCGTCGACTCGCCCAGCAGGTGGAGCGCGTAGGAGCCAAAGATCGCGGCGGGGACCGAGCCGAGCACCATCCAGCCGACCAGTGCGTAGTTGACCGTCTTCTTGGCCATGTGGACGGCGGCGCCCACCGGGCGCATGAGGACGGCGGCCACGAGGTCGCTCGAAATCGCCGTCGACGGCTTGATGCCGAACAACAGGATCAGCATCGGCGTCATCAGCGCGCCGCCGCCCGCCCCGGTCATGCCGACCAGGAATCCCACGATGGCGCTCCCGATGACGATGTAGGGGTCAATCGCCACGGGCGCTCCCGGGGGTTGGGGTGCCGCAGAGCGTGTACCGACAAGTCACAGGGGATTGATAATATCTATGGATTAGGTCGACAATCAATCCCCGGGGGCGCCGCGAGGCCAGCGGGCAGGTGCCCGCCGTCAGACCAGCGGCCAGGGGTACGGGGGCCAGTCGCCGTCGTCGACCAGCTCGGGCAGGGCACGCAGGCTGAGGAGCCAGGCCACCCGGTCCAGGGTGGCGGCCACCTCGGCCGGCTCGATGAGCCGGCCGAGCTCGGGCGGAGGCCCGTCGTGGGCCAGCCGGGCCAGGTCGTCCTGCACGTCTGCTTCGAGCTGCGCCCCGCCGAAGTCCCAGATCACGGTGCGCAATTTGTCGTGGCGGTTGAAGCAGAGCCCGTTGTCGATGGCCCAGAGCCGGTCCTCGGCCAAGAGGACATGGCCGCTCTTGCGGTCGGCGTTGTTGGCCACGACATCGAACGCGCAGAGGCGCATGAGGTCAGGGTGCCACTTCGGGTCGTCGCGCAGGGTGAAGTAGTGCGACCTGCCGTCCTCGTGGACGAACCGCTGCACGGAGCCGGGGCCGAACGGGCCTTCCTCGCGCTCCACCGTCTCGGGCACGAGCCCCCATCCGAGGGACTCGGAGAGCACGTAGGCGGCGACCTCGCGCCGGAAGAGCCCGCCCGGAAAGTCCCACAGCGGCCGTTCCCCCTGCGAGGGCTTGTACACGGCGAGCAGCTCCTCACCGTCCAGGCTGCAGGTGACGAGCAGCGTGGCGTTGGAGCTCCCGGCGATGCGCCCGTGCACATCCACGTCGCCCTCGGTGAGGACACGCTCGACGGTGGCGTCGGACACCGCGGTCAGGTCACCGGTGGCCGGTGCCCGTTGGTGCGCGGGCAGTCATGCCCTGCTGGGTCCAGCGGGAGCGCGCACAGCGGGCAGGGTGGACGGCCCGCCTCCACCAGTCGCGTGGCACGGATCGCGAATGCGCCAGCCTGTTCGCGCGTCAGGGCGACACGGAGCACATGCCCGCTCTCCGCCAAGTCGTCGTCGGCGTCTTCGTCGTCGTCGACGCCCATCTCCTCGAGCACGACGATGATGCGGTCGAGCTCCTCGTCGTAGGACACGCCGATCGTTCCCACGACCCACTCGAACTCCTCGGTGCCGTAGAACTCCAGGTTGTCGGGCAGGTGTCCCGGTCGGCCCAGCTCCTTGACGATGCGCCCGAGGTAGCCGGCCAGCACGGCGACCTGCTGCTTCTCGACCTTGACCGTCGTCTCGGTCAACCCCTGGCGGCAGTAGAAGAGAAAGAGGCGGTGCCCCACCTCGCCCGTCACCCCGACCGTGCAGTTGTCGGGCGCGTCGAAGTCGAAGTCGTCGCTCACCAGGCGTCTCCGTGCGGCGCTGCGGCGGCGCCGGTGGCTCGGCGGGCGGGCGGTGGTTCTGAAAACTCTAAGCGTGCACGTTTAGAGTTTTCGGAACAACCAGCGGCGGACGGACGGCTCGACCGATCCCACATGACGGCACCGTTCAGAGGGGCACCATTCACGACGGCGCCAGCTCCTCCAGCGTCCCCGTCGAGTTCATGCAGAGGACGACCGGCCCGCCGGCGGTGAAGAGGATGGCCGAGATGGAGCAGGGAGAGACGACAAGGCGCTGCATCAGGTCGAGGGGCACCCCGGCCGCCGCCGCCACGATCGCCTTGATCGGGTCCGCGTGCGAGACCGCCACGATCGTCTCCCCGGGGTGCTCCGCCACGAGGCCGAGCACGGCGTCCATGGAGCGGACCGACATCTCGGCGAAGGACTCGCCGCCGGGGAACCGGAAACCGCCGGGCCAGCGCTGCACGGTGGGCCACTCCCTGGCCCGGTACAGCCGCGCCAGGGGCTGTTCTGTCCACTCGCCCACGTCGACCTCGACGAGGCCCGGCGCGGTGCGCACCCGGAGGCCGAGCGCCCGGGCGATGGGGGCCGCCGTCTCGCGGGTCCGCTCCAGCGGCGACGCGTAGACGGCGCTGGGCGACTTGGTCAGGGCGGTGATCCGCTCGGCGGCCGCCGCGGCCTGCGCGTGGCCCTTCTCGGAGAGGTGGAGGCCGGCTGCCTGACCGGGGAGCATCTTGCCCGTCGTCGGAGTGGTGCCGTGGCGCACGAGGAGCACGACGGTCGCCGGCGGGGCCTTCCTGCGGCGACGAGACGGCGGGCGTGTCGAGGCGGATCGGGCTGAAGGCGGCACGGCAGCCCATCGTAGGCTCTGCATCGTGCCGTCCGACCGGGCCAAGCGGGACACGTTGGCCAAAGTGCAGCGTGACGTCGCAGCGTGCCGACGGTGCCCGCGCCTGGTCAGCTGGCGTGAGGAGGTGGCGCGGACAGGCCGAGCCTCGTTCGCAGGAGAGGTGTACTGGGGCCGTGGCGTGCCGGGGTTCGGCGACCCCGGGGCGTCCCTGGTCATCGTCGGGTTGGCTCCGGCCTCGCACGGTGCCAACCGGACGGGCCGGATGTTCACGGGGGACCGGTCGGGTGACTGGCTCTTCGCCGCGCTGCACCGAGCCGACTTCGCGTCCCAGCCCACCAGCACCTCGCGCGACGACGGCCTTACGTTGCGCGGCGCCTACATCACCGCCGCGGTGCACTGCGCGCCACCGGGGAACAAGCCGGAGCCCGCCGAGCGGGACGCTTGCGCCCCGTACCTGGCCCGGGAGCTGGCGCTGCTCGCCCCCACTGTCGTGGTCGCCCTCGGGCAATTCGCCTGGCAGGCCGTCGTGTCCCAGGCCGGGCTCCGGCCTCGCCCGGCATTCGGCCATCTGGCCGAATGCACCCTGCCGGGCGGGGTGGTGCTCCTCGGCTCGTACCACCCGAGCCAGCAGAACACGTTCACCGGCAAGCTCACCGTGCCGATGTTCGACGCGGTGTTCACGCGGGCGCGCCGCCTGACGACGGGCCGGGGCAACGGGGGCGCGGGGTGACTCAGGACACGAGGTCGTACAGGAGCCGGAAGAAGCGGACGCGTGCCGGGTCGGGCGTGACGCCGTAGCTCTCGTAGAACAGCGGTTCGAACCGCTCGCCGAAGTTCCAGCAAGTGCTCCAACCCCCCACCGCGATGTCCCACCAGCGATCGGCGACGCCCAGCTCGCCGAGGTCGACGTAGCCCGTCACCACGAAGTCGCGCAACAGCACGTTGGGCGGGCAGTAGTCGCCGTGACAGACGACCAGGTCCTCGTCGGCAGGGGCGGTCGCCTTCAACTCGGCGAGGGCCCTCTCGGGGCTCAGGTGGCGGTGCTCGTCGTGGAAGCCCGAGGCGCAAATGTCGTCGGCGGCGACCCTCCGTCCGACGTGGTCGAGCGCCCGCTCCGTCTCGAAGCGGAAGGGGCACCACTCCTCCCCGACGGCGTCGTGGAAGGCCCGCAGCCCGCGGCCGAGCCCCGCAACGAGCGCCGGGAGATCCCCACCCCAGGCGGAGTCGGTCCCGTCGCTCCCGGCCAGCCCCTCGGTGAGCAGGATCGTGGTGTCCCCCTGTTGCTCCAGCGCCACCACCTTGGGGACGGGGAGGTAGGCCGCGGCCCAGATCATCCGCTCCGACTCGCCGCGCAGGCTGGGGAAGCGGCCCACCGTGTCGACCTTGGCGAAGCGCACCGAGCCGTTGGGTGCGGTCAGGCGCCAGGTCGTAATGCCGGGGGCGAGCCGGTAGGCGAGCGTGGCGACGGCGCCCGGCGCGAGGCGCTCCAGCTCCACGGGCGGCTCTGGCGCATCGGGCGGCACTGGCGCGACGGTGTCGTTCGGCACGGACGCAGGGTAGGGGCGCTACCACGGCAACGGCTACCGTCTCGGCGACAACGCGGGGAGGATGGAGTGCACGAGCCCGACGACGTGACGCCCGGGGCGGCGTGCGACATCAAGAGCTGGGACGACACAGCGGACGTCATCGTGGTGGGCTTCGGCGCCGCGGGGTCGGCGGCCGCCTTCAGCGCAGCGGAGGCGGGGGCACAGGTGCTGGTCCTCGAACGGGCGGGTGGACCCGGGGGGGCAGCGGCCCTCGCCGAGGGCATCGTCTACCTCGGCGGCGGCACGCCGGTGCAGACCGCCTGCGGGTTCGAGGACAGCGTCGACGACATGTACCGCTTCATGATGGCGGCGTGCGGCCCGGACCCCGACGAGGCCAAGATCGCCCGCTACTGCGCGGAGAGCCTGGGTCACTTCGACTGGCTGGTGGCGCGCGGGGTCCCGTTCGACCCCACGTTCTGCGCGGAGACGTCGATGGCACCGACCGGCACCGAAGGCCTCGTCTACTCGGGCGGCGAGGACGCATACCCGTTCAACGAGATCGCGCGCCCCGCACCGCGGGGGCACCTGGCCAAGACGCCGCGCGCCACCGGGTGGCTCCTGATGCAGCACCTGGCCGCCGCCGCCACCGGTGCCGGTGCGGCAGTCGTGGCGGACGCCCGGGTGGACCGGCTCGTCGTCGAGGACGGCCGCGTCGTCGGGGTCCAGGCGCAGCGCTTCGGCGAGCGCGTCTCGTTGCGGGCGCGGCGTGGCGTCGTGCTGACCACCGGCGGCTTCATCTTCAACGACGAGATGCTGCGCCGGCACTGCCCGCCGCTCGTGCGAGGGACGTTCAAGGTCGGCACCGAGGGTGACGACGGGCGGGGCATCAGAATGGCCCAGGCCATCGGCGCCGCGGTCCGCAACATGTATGCCGGAGAGGTCTCGTTGCCCATCACGCCGCCCCGCACGCTGATCCACGGCATCCTGGTCAACGGCAAGGGGCAGCGCTTCATCAACGAGGACACCTACATGGGCCGGGTGGGCCAGTCGGCGCTCTACGAGCAGGACGGCGAGGTGTACCTGATCGTGGACGAGGCCTCCTACGAGGTGAACTGGATGGGCCTGGCCGCCACCTGGGTCTGCGAGACCACGGCGCAGCTCGAGTCCGAGATCGGACTTCCTCCCGGGTCGCTCCAGTCCACGGTGGAGCTCTACAACCGTCACGCCGCGACGGGCGAGGATCCTCTGTTCCACAAGGGCCCCGCGTGGGTGCGCCCGCTCGTGCCTCCGATCGGGGCCATCGACTTGCGTGTCGGGCCGGCACCGTACGCGCCGTTCACCCTCGGCGGCTTGGACACGTCGGTCGACGGTGCGGTCCGCTCCGTCGGGGGCGGCACCGTTCCCGGTCTCTTCGCCGCGGGGCGCAGCACGGCCGGCGTGTGCTCGTTCGGCTACGCCAGCGGCCTGTCCATCGGGGACAGCACGCTGTTCGGTCGCCTCGCCGGTGCCAGCGCGGCCGCGGCGCCGGCCTGAGACTCCGGACCCGAGCGGTCCGGCTGCTGCGGGTGGAACCGAGGGTGTATCGAAGCAATCAGATGCGGGTATGCATCTCCCGGAATGGAGAGGAGAATGCGATGGACCTCGACCTGCTGGATCTGTATGCACGCGCCAGCGCGTGGACTTCTACCAAGGTGGCTGGGGCTGAATCGAGACTTGACGAGCCGAGCTCATGCGACGGATGGAGTGTCCGCACACTCATGAGCCACATGCTCGAAACGCAGAAGTACTTCGTGGGGGCGGCACGAGGTGACGACGTTTCTCCTCCCTCCCCCACCCCACCGGATCTCGTCAGCGACGATCCGAGCATCGACTTCGCGAGGGCTCGTGCCGAGACGCTGCGCACCTTCGAAGAGCCCGGCGTGATCGAACGGACCGGTCCAGCACTCGGCATCGCATTCAGCGACCAGCTCCTGCACGGGTGGGATCTGGCCACCTCCACGGCGCAAGCGACGACGATGCCCGAGGGGCTCCCGGAAGCGGCGTACGCCATCATCCGCGGCCGGTTCACCGACGAGCAGCGCAAAGGCGTGTTCAAAGCGGAGATCGCGGTCGCCCCGGACTCGTCCGCCCAGGACAAACTGCTCGCCTATACGGGGCGTAACCCATCCGCGACGAAGTGACCGCACCGGCACCAGCCGCTTCGTGACCCGGTCTCCACGTTGCCTTACTCGCGCAGCGCGGCATACTCGATGACGCGGGTCATGATCGTGTCGTCGGACTTGGCCACCGAGCCGCGGTCGAACGGGGGCTGCGGGTCATATTCGATCATGAGCTGCGCTGCCTCGGCCGCCGTCCGGTCGACCAGCAGCTCGGTGAGGCGCAGTGCCATGTCGATGCCGCTCGACACGCCGGCGGCGGTGATGATGCGCGCATGGAGGTGCTCGACCACGCGCTGCGCAGTGGGCTCGGCGCCGTGCGCCGCGAGCTCGCGGTAGCAGGCCCAGTGCGTGGTCGCGGTCAGGTCCTCGAGCAGTCCGGCCGCCCCGAGTACGAGGGAGCCCGTGCAGACTGACGTGGTGTACCGGGTGCCTGCATGGGCGTGGCGCACCCAACCGAGGACCCGCTCGTCGTCCTGGAGGGCGCGGGTCCCGACGCCGCCGGGGAAGACGATCACGTCCGGCTCCGGCACCTCTTCGAAGGTGGCGTCTCGCGTCAGGCCGAGCATGCCGTTCTCGCTGCGGACCTCGCCCCTCTCGTGGCCGACGAACGTGATGTCGAAGGTGGGGATGCGCTGGAGCACCTCGTAGGGACCCACGGCGTCGAGGGCGGTGAACTTCGGGAACAGCGGGATGGCCACGTGGACGCGGTCGGTCATGCGGGGGTCCTTTCGATCGGGGTAGTGCGGAACCGCCTGCGATAGGCGTCGGGGGAGGTGCCGAGGTGACGCTGGAAGATCCGGCGGAGCGTCTCTGCGCTGCCGAGCCCGCAACGCGCCGCCACGAGGTCGAGCGTGTCGCCGGTGGTCTCGAGCTCGTGACGCGCCGCCTCCAGCCGTGTGCGCTCGACGAAACGGCTGGGAGCCTCACCGACCTCCGCGGTGAAGACCCGGGTGAAGTGCCGCACACTCATGGCGGCGGCCGCGGCCAGAGTCGGGATGCGGTGATCGCCGCCGGGCGCGGCCTCGACGAGCGTCTGCACCGCCAGGACGGCCGAACGCTCGGCGCGGGGGACCCACACCGGCGAGGCGAATTGGGTCTGGCCTCCGGGCCGGTGCAAGAACATGACCAGCCAGCGGGCCACGGTCTGGGCGACGTCGACCCCGAGGTCCTCCTGGACGAGCGCGAGCGACAGGTCGATGCCGGCGGTGACGCCTGCGCTCGACCAGTACTTCCCGTCGCGGATGTAGATCGGGTCGGGGTCGACGCGCACGCCGGGGTAGGCCTCGCGGAGCTGGCCGGCGCGGGCCCAGTGCGTGGTGACGCGTCGGCCCTGGAGCAGTCCGGCCGCGGCTGCCAGGAAGGCGCCCGAGCAGACCGTGGCCACCCGCCGGCACCTCGGTGCCGCCCCGGCGACCCAGGCCACGAGGGCCTCGTCGGCGGCGGCGGCGTCCGCCCCCGAACCGCCGGCCAGGACGAGGGTGTCGATGCGCTCGGAGGGGCCGGGCAGGGGTGCGGTCCCCAGCTCCAGGCCGCTCTCCGCCCGCACCGCACCGCCGGCCCTCGATGCGAGGGTGTTGCGGTAGCCCCCGGCGCGGCCGAGCGCCCGGGCGGCCCGGGTTGCTCCGGCGAAGACCTCGTGCGGGCCCACCGCATCGAGCGGTTGCAGTCCGTCGAAGGCGACGATCACGACGTGGCGCTCTTTCATTTGCCCCCACTCTGGGGGCGGCCCGTCATGGCGTCAATGACCTAATTCCCACAGATTCGGCCATCGGGTGACCGTTCAGCCCGCCCGCGACCGCCGTGTCCCACGGGCGCGCACCCAGGCCAGGAGGTCGCCGTGCTCGCCACGGCGGACGGTCCCGGTGAAGATGTCCTCCCGTTCGGTCGAGGCCTCCCGTGCGATCTCGGCGTGCAGAGAGTCGCCGATGGCGGCCGGTTGCAGGTACTCGACGAGGACGGAGGAGATGATGCCCGAGTGGTCGGCGTCGTTCGCGGCTGCGGCGACCGCCGCACCGGCCACCGCGTAGAACACGGCGCCGTGCACCGTGCCGTGCGGGTTGGCATGCCGCCCGTCGGTCGCGAGGGTGGCGACCGTGTGGCCCGGTCCGCGCCGCGCCACCTCGATTCCGAGATGGGCCGCGAACTCGTCCGCTCGGAGCTCGCTCAACGGCGCACCCTCAAGGTGTTGGGGAGGGGGCCGGCAGCCGTCCCGGCATCGGCACCGCGGTGGCCGGCCAACGCTTGCGGCTGATCCGGCTGAGCTTGTTGAGCAGGGTGACCGCACCGGGGTCGTCCTCAATGGGGCGGGTCTCGATCACGCCTGCGGCCTCCATGGCGTTGAACAGCTCTTCACCCCTCTCGGTGCGGACGAGGGTCAGTGTCCAGTCGCCATAGGCGCCGATGCCGCCGGTCGAGATGTCGGCGTGCTCGGCCGCGAAGTCGGGACAGCTGGTGCAGCCCTCCCTGGTCCAGGCGTGCGCCTCCTTCAGGGGCACCTCGTGGTAGCTGCCGTCTTTCATCCACACCTGGAAGACGCCTTTGATGTTCATCTTGGCGATGTCGGCGCGGGCCAGCCCGTAGCGCGCCTCGAAGAGCTCCGGGAAGATCGCGTCGTCGAAGGTCTTCGAGCACAGCAGGCCGATCGAGAGGGAGAACCGGCGCGCGATCTTCCCGGCCTTGCGCGCCGCCATCACCGGCGGGGCAGAGGCCTGGCATCCCATGCCGACCAGCGCGATGCGCTCCGCTCCCTGGGCGATCGCCTCGGGGTAGGCCATCGGATTGGCCGAGTAGGTGTACCGCGAGCCGGCGGTGGCCAGCACGTCCTCCTTGGTGCGGGCAACACGCGGCACCGCCTTCCACGTCGACCCGTCGCCCTCCAGACCCGACACGAGTGCGGCGTCGATCACGTCGTGCTCGAAGGCCCAGATGAGCAACGCCGAGACCAGGCCGCCGTCCTGTCCGGTGCCCCGGATGTCGGGATCGCTCGCCCGCGCCAGCACGGTCCGGCGGGCGACCCCCGAGACCTCGTCGTCGGTGCGGGGCCGGCCGAAGAGGTAGGTCTCGATCTCGGGCTCCCAGGCGCGGAAGCGCGGGCAGGCCCGGGTGCACAACGTGCAGCCCTTCAAACCGTGGGTGCAGTTGTCGGGCCCGCCGTCCGCGTCCACGTGGAAGGGCCGGTAGACGCCCTCGGTGTCGTCGTAGCCGAGCACGTCGTAGGGGCAGGAGATCACGCACGCGGAGCACCCGGTGCAGAGCCCGGAAGTCACGACCTCGGTGAACAGCTCGGCCCACTGGGGCTTCTCGGGTGGCATTGGTCCACCATATTCGGCCCGGCGCCGGCCGTCCGATACCGTCGAACGGTGCCCGAGATCCTCGAAGTCGAGCGCTACCGGGCCTTTGCGGAGCGGGCCTTGCGGCGCCCCGTCGCGCGGGTGTGGATGGTGGACGCCCGCTACGGCCGGGGCGGCACCACGCCGCAGCGACTGCGGACGGCGCTGGTCAACCGCTCTTTCACGGCGGCGCGGCGCCGCGGGAAGCTGATGTTGCTCGACACGGGAGGGGGCCCGACCCTGGGCCTGCGCTTCGGGATGACCGGGGGCCTCGTGGTCGACGGCGAGCAGGCGCTCGACCGCCTGCGCTACGGACCAGGGATGTTCGACGAGAAATGGGTGCGCGTCCGCATCTCGTTCGCCGATGGCGGGCACCTCCTCGTGCACGATCCCCGCCGCTTCGGGTCGCTCGAGATCGCCCCGGACGAGGAGCGGCTGGGGCCCGATGCCCTCGGGGCGTCCATGGCCGACCTGCGTGGGGCGTTGGCGGTCGGGCCGGGCCGGAACGGATCCGCCGCACCGCTCAAAGCCCGCTTCATGGACCAGGAGCGCCTGGCCGGCGTGGGCAATCTCCTGGCCGACGAGATCCTCTGGCGGGCCGGGCTGGCGCCAGGACGACGGACCTCGCTCGACGACGACGAGCTCCGCCGCCTGCACTCGGTCATGCGGTCGACGCTGCGCCGGTTGGCCCGCCGGGGCGGATCACACACCGGGGACTTGATGGAGGAGCGCCAGAGCGGCGGTCGCTGCCCGCTCGACGGCACCGAGCTGCGGCGCGAGACGGTGGGTGGCCGGACCACCTACTGGTGCCCGGCCCATCAGCACTAGTCCGCGCGCCTCAGCCCGCAGCGATCTCCTCGAGGACCTTGGCGGCGTGGCCGTCGGCCCGCACGTGGTACCACGCGCGCTCCACCTTCCCGTTCGACCCCACGAGGAAGGTCGAGCGGATGGTACCGACCGTCTTCTTGCCGTACATCGTCTTCTCGCCCCATGCCCCGTACTTCTCCATCACCTTCTTGTCGGCATCGGTCAGCAGGGGGAACTTGAGCTTGTACTTGGTGCGGAACTTCACGTGCTTCTCCGCCTTGTCCGGCGAAATCCCGAGCACGGCCACCCCGGCCTTCTCGAAGGCGCGCAGGTTGTCGTTGAACTGACAGGCCTCCTTTGTGCAGCCCGGTGTGTCGTCGGCCGGATAGAAGTAGACGATCACTCGCTGGCCCTTGAACTGCGAGAGCTTGACCGGCTTGCCGTCCTGGTCAGGCAGGGTGAACGCGGGGGCGGTTGCGCCCGCCTCGAGTTTGGCCATCGTCGGGTCTCCTTCTGTCGTCGTGGGGGCCGGCACACTCTGGCACAGGGCGCCGCGTGAGAACGGCCCTGGACTGGTACAATAGGGGTGCGACCACCGGCGGGGGCTGGTGGATCGGGGCCGACTCTCACTCCTCTGGAAGGCGCACGGTCCCGCCGAACAACAGAGAGAGCGGACAATGACCGTTGAAGCTTTGACCGGCGCGCATGCCGGGCTCTCCCCGAACGGGGAGAGCGATGCCACGGGAGATGACACCTACGAGACCGCCCGGACCTTCGAATCCCTCGGGGTCTCACCAGAACTCACGCAAGCGCTGGCCGATGAAGGCATCGTCAGCGCTTTTCCAATTCAGGCCCTGACCGTCGCCGACGCCCTGGCCGGCCGTGACGTCTGCGGCAAGGCGAAGACCGGCTCGGGCAAGACCCTCGCCTTCGGCGTTCCCTTGTTGCAGCGGGCCAAGGCGACGCGCGACGAGCACGGTCCGGCCCAGGCCGAGCGCCCGGCACGGCCGCTGGCGCTGATCCTCCTGCCGACCCGCGAGCTCGCGGTGCAGGTGCACGACGTCCTCGCCCCGTTGGCCAAGAAGCTGGGGCTCCGCGCGGTCGCGGTCTACGGGGGTGCCGACATCGACCGCCAGGTGTCCAAGCTCCGCAAGGGGGTCGACGTCGTGATCGCGACGCCGGGCCGGCTGATCGACCTGGGCGACCGGGGAGAGATCGCGGTGGACGGCCTGGAGACGCTCGTGCTCGACGAGGCCGACCGCATGGCCGACATGGGCTTCATGCCCCAGGTCGAGTGGGTGCTGCGCCGCCTGGGCCGGGACCACCAGACACTGCTCTTCTCCGCCACGCTCGACGGTGCCGTCGATCGCCTCGTCAAGCGGTACCTGACCGACCCGGTGTTCCACGAGGTCGCCTCGTCCACCCAGACGGTCACGCTGATGGAGCACCGGTTCTTGCAGGTGCACCAGATGGACAAGGTGAAGGTGGCCGCGGCCATCTGCCGGAGCCAGGAGAAGTCGCTGCTCTTCGTGCGCACCAAGCGCGGCGCCGACCGTCTGGTGGAGAACCTGACCAAGGAGGGCGTCAAGGCGGCCGCCATCCACGGTGACCTGCGCCAGGCCAACCGCGAGCGGGCGCTGGCCGATTTCTCCAACGGCTCGCTGGCGGTGCTCGTGGCGACGGACGTGGCGGCGCGCGGCCTCCACATCGAGGCGGTCGACGGCGTCATCCACTTCGACCCTCCCGAGGACCACAAGGCCTACCTGCACCGGTCGGGCCGGACCGCACGGGCCGGAAGGGCCGGCGTGGTGGTGAGCCTGTCGTTGTGGAACCAGTTGGTCGAGATGGAGGTCATTCAGCGCCGGCTCGGCCTGCGCATCCCCATCGTCGAGATGTTCTCCAACGACCCCCGGCTGGCCGACCTGGGGGCGTGGACCCCTCGTCCGGAGGAGAGCGTCCTCTGAGCGAGGCCATGACTCCGTGGTCCCCCGAGGACGGGGTGCGCCGCGTCCTCGTCGTGACCGCCCATCCCGACGACGTCGACTTCGGGTCGGCCGGCGCGGTTGCCGCGTTCACCGCTGCGGGCGTCGAGGTGACCTACTGCATCGTGACCAATGGCGACGCCGGCGGCTCCGACCGCGAGATGTCCCGGGCCGACATGGCGAACCTGCGCCAGGATGAGCAGCGGGCCGCGGCGGCGGTGGTCGGCGTGAGCGACGTGCGTTTCCTCGGGCACCCCGACGGCATGGTGCAGGCCACCATCGAGTTGCGCCGTGACATCAGCCGGGTCATCCGCCAGGTGCGTCCCGAGCGCGTCATCACCCAGTCGCCGGAGCGCAACTGGGACTTCATCTTCGCCAGCCATCCGGACCACCTGGCCGCCGGCGAGGCTGCCGTGTGCGCGGTCTACCCCGACGCCCGCAATCCGTTCGCACATCCCGAGCTCCTCGACGTGGAGGGCCTCGAGCCGTGGACCGTGAACGAGCTGTGGCTCATGGGACCGGCCGGCGTGGGCGCCGGCATCGCGGTGGACACATCGGCCACCGTGGAGCGCAAGGTGGCCGCGCTCTTGTCCCACAAGAGCCAGATCGGCGACCCCGAAAGTCTCTCGGCACGCGTCCGCGAGTGGGGGCAGGCCAACGGACAAGCGGCGGGACTGCCTGAGGGGTCCAGCGCCGAGCTGTTCCGGGTGACCCTCGTCCCCTGAGCCGACTGTGGGCGCCGGCGACAACTGGGTCGTGCTCCAGCACGTGCCGTACGAGGGACCCGGGGCAATCGCCCTGGCGGTGAGCGACGCGGGAGCCGACCTCACCGTGGTGCGGATCGACCGCAGCGAGCCTGTGCCACGACCGGCGGAGGTGGCGGGCATGGCGGGTCTGGTCGTGATGGGCGGCCCCATGGGGGTGCACGACGACCTCCCCTGGCTCGCTCACGAGCGGGCGCTGTTGCGCGAGGCGGTCGCCGCGGGGCTGCCCGTCCTCGGCGTCTGCCTGGGCGCCCAGCAGCTGGCCGCCGCGCTCGGCGGCGTGGTCACGCCCGGGCCGACACCCGAATGCGGCGTCGGCGAGGTGCACCTGACCACCGACGCGATCAGCGACCCCGTGTTCGGTCCTGCCTCCTCGCCGCTCCCGTGCGTGCACTGGCACGGCGACACGTTCTCGCTCCCCGACGGCGCGGTGCGCCTGGCCGGGAACGACGCCTACGAGAACCAGGCCTTCCGGGTGGGCGCGCTGGCCTACGGCCTGCAGTTCCATGTGGAGGTGACGGGCAGCCTCGTGGCGCACTGGGGGCCGCACCTCCCGCCCGGCGTGTACGTGCGGACATCCGACGTGGCCCACGTGAGCCGGGCCGGCGAGGGCGTCGTGCGCCGGTTCGTCGCGCTGGCCGCCGAGGCCGGCGCGGGCTGATGGCGGTGAGCACCGCCGCCGTGCGGCTACTGGCGCTGGCGCTGCCGCAGTCGGCCGAGGCACCGCATCACGACATGACCTCGTACCGCGTCGCCGGCAAGATCTTCGCCACGGTGCCACCCGAGGGCGACCGCGTGCACGTGTTCGTCGGAGGCGACGAGGTGGCGGCGTACTGCGCCGAGTTCCCCGGCGCCGTCGAGGAACTGTGGTGGGGGAAGAACCGGCGCGGAGCCCGTGTCATCCTGCGCCGCGCCACCGCGGCCCTCGTGCGGGAGATGCTTACCGAGGCCTGGCGAGCCAAGGCGCCGCGGGCGCTGGTGGCCGAGTTCGACGGCTGAGACCTACCCGGCCATCTGCCGCAACACGTACTGGAGGATCCCTCCGTGCCGGTAGTACTCGGCTTCCATCGGGGTGTCGATGCGGACGATCACCCGGAACTCGGTGACTGACTCGTCGTCTGCGGTCGCCGTCACCGACAGCTCCTTGGGGAGCTCGCCCCGGTTCAGCACGTCGAGGCCGCTGATGGTGAAGCGCTCGTGCCCCGTCAACCCGAGGCCAAGGGCGGAGTCGCCCTTGTAGAACTGGAGGGGCACCACCCCCATGCCGATGAGGTTGGAGCGGTGGATGCGCTCGAAGCTCTGGGCGATCACCGCGCGTACTCCGAGCAGCGCCGTGCCCTTGGCGGCCCAGTCCCGGCTGCTCCCCGTTCCGTACTCGCGACCGGCCAGCACGACCAGGGGCACGCCCTCGTCCGCGTACTGCATGGCTGCTTCGTAAATCGACGTCTCGGTGCCGTCGGGCAGGTGCAGCGTGACCCCACCTTCGGTGCCCGGCGCCAGCAGGTTCCGCAGGCGCACGTTGGCGAAGGTGCCGCGCATCATCACCTCGTGGTTGCCCCGCCGCGCCCCGTAGGAGTTGAAGTCCCCGCGCGGCACGCCGTGCTCGGTCAGGTAGCGGCCGGCCGGCGTCGTGGCGCCGATGGACCCGGCCGGTGAGATGTGGTCCGTCGTCACGCTGTCTCCCACCATGGCCAGCACTCGCGCCTCACCGATGTCGGTCACCGGAGCCGGGGTCATCGTCATGGCCTCGAAGAACGGCGGGTTCTTCACGTAGGTCGAGTCGTCCTGCCAGGCGAACGTCTCACCGGCGACGGTCGGGACCTGCTGCCAGTACTCGTCGCCGTCGAAGACGGCGCGGTAGCGGGTGCGGAACATGTCGGAGGTGAGCGAGTCGCGGATGGCCTGGCTCACCTCGTCCATGGTGGGCCACAACTCCGAGAGCAGCACGGGGTTGCCGTCGGAGTCGTCGCCGATGGGCTCGGTCGTGAGGTCGACGCCGATGGTGCCGGCCAGCGCGTACGCGACCACGAGAGGGGGCGACGCCAGGTAGTTCAGCCGCACGTCGGGGTGGATGCGTCCCTCGAAGTTGCGGTTGCCCGAGAGCACGGCGGCGACGGAGAGGTCGCCCTCCTTGACGGCGTCGCTCACGCCGTCGAGGAGCGGGCCGGAGTTCCCGATGCACGTCGTGCAGCCGTAGCCCACGAGGTAGAACCCGAGCTGCTCGAGCGGTTCCACCAGACCGGCGCGCTCGAGATAGTCCATGACCACCCGGGAGCCCGGGGCGAGGGACGTCTTGACCCACGGCTTGGCGCGCAGCCCGCGCTCGATCGCGCGCCGGGCCAGAAGGCCGGCGCCGACCATGACCTGGGGGTTGGACGTGTTGGTGCAGCTCGTGATCGCCGCGATCACCACGTCGCCGTCGGCCAGCTGGTGGTGGGGCGCCGCGGCCGGCTCGGTCGGAGCGAGGCGCGGCGCGCGGCCCAGGGCGACCCGGTAGGCGTCGGCCGCCGCGGCGAGCGAGACCCTGTCCTGGGGTCGGGCCGGGCCGGCCAGGGACGGCTCCACGTCCCCCAGGTCGAGCGTCACCTGCTCGGAGTACACCGGCTCGGGAGCATCGGGGTCGTGCCACAGGCCCTGCGCCTTGGCGTAGGCCTCGACCAGTGCGAGGTGCTCCTCGTCGCGTCCCGTGAAGCGCATGTAGTCCACCGTCACCTGGTCGATCGGGAACATGGTGCAGGTGGCGCCGTACTCGGGGCTCATGTTGCCGATCGTCGCTCGCGTCTCGAGCGGCAGCGCGGCCACGCCTGGTCCGTAGCACTCGACGAACGCGCCGACGACGCCGTGGTCGCGCAGCAGCTCGGTCACCGTCAGCACCACGTCGGTCGCGGTGATGCCTGGCTTCGGCTCTCCGGAGATCCGCAGCCCCACGACGGGCGGCAGCAGCATGGAGAGCGGCTGGCCCAGCATGGCGGCCTCGGCTTCTATGCCGCCGACACCCCAGCCCAACACCCCGAGGCCGTTGACCATCGTCGTGTGCGAGTCGGTGCCGACGAGGGTGTCGCAGAAGGCGCGGCCGTCGTCGGTGGCGAACACGAGGCGCGACAGGTATTCGAGGTTGACCTGGTGGCAGATGCCCATGCCCGGCGGTACGGCACGGAAGCCGCGGAACGCGCCCTGGGCCCAGCGCAGCAGCGTGTAGCGCTCCATGTTGCGCGAGTACTCAATGGAGACGTTGCGGTCGTAGGCCGAGGGATCGCCCGATCGCTCCACGATGACCGAGTGGTCGATGACCAGCTCGACGGGGACGAGCGGGTTGACCTGGGCGGCGTTGCCGCCCAGCCGAGCCAGCGCGTCGCGCATGGCGGCCAGGTCCACGACTCCGGGCACGCCGGTGAAGTCCTGCATCAACACACGCTCCGGGGTCAGTGCGATCTCGTGCGCCGAGTCCCCGGCCCCCTGCCCGTGCCCTTCGGGGTTGTCCCCCCAGGAGGCGACCGCCACGATGTCGTCGGCGGAGACGTGGGGACTGTCCTCGTGGCGGAGCAGGTTCTCCAGGATCACCTTGATGGAGTAGGGGAGACGTTCAATGTCGTGGCGCCCGGCCAGCGACGGGGCTCTGATGCTGAAGATCTCGTAGGTGTGATCGCCGACCGACAGCGCCGTCCTGGCGCCGAACGTGTCGGGGTGCGTTGCGGTGGGGGAGTCCGTGCTCATGCGCCCATTCTGTCGTGGGCCGGTCGGGAGCGCCCATTGGGCTTACACCCGTGTTGACCGGTGGATTCGTAACAGCTTCGTAACCGCACCCGCACACGCGGGGCCGACACGGGGTGCACAATCGAGGTCGTGCGCGGTCGGGGAGGCACCAGGGGTGCCGACAGTTCTGTCGGGTCGCGCCCCTGGTGTCGTTCCCGCCGTCCGGGGGCTGTCTCGTCGGTGGCCGCCGTCGCCTGCGCCGGGCTGCTGGTCCCGATCCTGGTGGCGGCCGGCATCGCGGCGACCCGGGCGGCGCCGGCGGGAGCGGTGTACAGCGACGGCGGGATGATCGGCTTCGGCAGCGTGAGCCTCGGCGTACCTCAGGTGCCCCAGCCGCTCAATGCCCCTGTCTTCTCGGGCGTGGCCACGCCGGACGGCGGCGGGTACCTGATCGCCAGCGGGGACGGCGGGGTCTTCGCGTTCGGTGACGCCACCTTCGAGGGCTCGGCGGGTGCGCTCCCGCTCCAGGGCCCTGTCGTGGCCATGGCGACGACCACCGATGCCAAGGGCTATTGGCTCGGTGCGCTCGACGGGGGGATCTTCGCGTACGGCGACGCCCGGTTCTACGGATCGATGGGCTCCACGCCGCTCAACCAGCCCATCGTCGGCATGGCGGCCACGCCCGACGGCAAGGGGTACTGGTTGGTCGCCGCCGACGGCGGCATCTTCTCCTACGGCGACGCCGCCTTCTACGGGAGCACCGGGAGCATCGTGTTGAACTCGCCCATCGTGGGGATGGCGTCGACACGGGACGGAAAGGGGTACTGGCTCGTCGCCGCCGACGGCGGCATCTTCAGCTACGGCGACGCCGGCTTCTACGGCTCGGCCGGCAGCGCGGACCTGCCCGACCCGGTGGTGGGCATGGTCGCCTCGCCCGACGGCGGGGGCTATCTCATGGCGACCGCGAACGGCGTCGTGCTGCCCTACGGTGACGGGCGGGCCTACGGGGGGCTCTCCCTGGACCCGACCGCGACGCAGATCTCGGCCATCATCGGCAACAACCGGGGCACGGGGTACTGGCTGCTCGACCCCCAGGCCTGGCTGTACAGCTTCTCGACTGCCACGCCTGAGCCCATGACCGCCCAGTCGGACGCGGTCGCGGCCGCTGTCGCCTCCCAGATACAGCCCGACCCCTCCACCTCCGAGGGTGCATGGTGCAACCCGTACGGTCCCTGCGAGCAGTGGTGCGCGCTGTTCGCCACCTGGGCCTGGGAGCAGGCGGGTATCCCCATCCCCCGCTACGGGTTCACCGGGGACATCTGGAGCTGGGCCGCGTCGCGCGGCGGAATCCTCCCGCCCACCGCAACGCCCGCAGTGGGCGACGCCGTCCTGTACGGCACCGGTCCGCAGAGCGTCTACTCGTCGGTGCACGTCGGGATCGTGACCCAGGTGTGGCCCGACGGCGCCATCATGACGGTCGGGGGCGATTCGGGTCCCGGCCGCGACGGGTATCTCTCCGTCGCGCTCGACGGCCCCTTCTTCCCGGCCGACTCGAACGCCTATAACGGGACGCCCATTTACGCGTTCGCGCAGCCGTAGTCCGGGTCTCGAACGGGCGTACCAGGCGGCGCACACCGGCTACTTCGTCTCCGGGCGCATGAAGGTGGTCATGGACAGCGGCGAGGAACTGGAATACGGCCCCGGGGACATCGCCACCATGGCTCCGGGGCACGACGCCTGGACCGTCGGTGACGAGCCGTGCGTCGTCATCGACTGGCAGGGCATGGCCGACGACGCGAAGGGCTAGGTTGGCGGGCCGGAGGTCCGTCCAGAGTGCCCGTCTACGAATTTCGCTGCTCGACCTGTGACGCCGTCTTCGACGAGCGCCGGCCCATGGCTGACGCCGATGCACCGGCGACGTGCCCCGACGGCCATGTGGGCGCCCGGCGGCTGCTCCCGGTCTTCGCCACGACGGGCCTGGCGACCGAGCCGGTGGGCGGGGGAATGTGCGGCGCGCCCGCCGCGGGTGGGTGCGGCAGCGGCTGCGAGTGCTGCTGAACACACCGTGACGCTTTCCTCGTGGGACGACTATCCCGTCCACCAGGCGGCCGAGTTCGTGGCGCACCCGGCCACGAGCGACCGCAACTTCTACGACCGCTACTACTTCAACATGCACCCCTGCTCGGGTGACTGGTTCGCCATCTTCGGCTACGGCCAGTATCCCAACCTCGGTGTGGTCGACGCCTTCATCGACGTGCGCCACGGTGGGTCGCAGCACATCGTGCGCGCCTCGGCCCCGCTCGCGGACCGGGGCGACCTCTCGGTGGGGCCGTTCCGAATAGAGGTGCTCGAGCCCCTGCGCCGCCTTCGGGTCGTGGTCGAGCCGAGCGAGCAGAGCGTGGCCATGGATGTCACCTGGGAGGGCCACATCCCGGCCATGGCCGAGCCGCGGCAGTACATGCGCAGCAAGGGCAAGGTCGTCTTCGACACCCAGCGGCTGGCCCAGACCGGATGGTGGACGGGGACGCTGACCGTGGGCGGAAAGGACATCGCGGTGACGCCGGACCATTGTTGGGGGACACGCGATCGCTCCTGGGGCGTCCGCCCCGTCGGCGAGCCCGAGACCGACGGCATCCGCCAGGGCGAGCTTGTCCTCGGCGGGATGTGGAACTACTTCCCGATGCAGTTCGACGACCACGCCGTCATGTACATCTGCCACGAGCGTGACGACGGGGAGCGGCCGCTCGTCCAGGGTGAACGGGTGTGGGCCGACCCGGCGCGCGCCATCGAGGAGCTCGGCCCCTCCGTGCACGAGCACCACCTGATCCCCGGCACCCGGGTCATCGATCGATCGGTCGTGCGGTTCCCCGGGGCCGGCCTCGAGATCGCGTGCACGCCCCTGCTGGCCAACTTCGTGTCCATCGGGACGGGGTACGGGATCGATGCCGACTGGCGCCACGGGATGTACCACGGCCCGGAACCGGTGACGCAGGGGCTCGTGCTCGCCGTGGACGAGGTCAAGGGGCTCGCCCAGTACGGCATCGTCGACCACGTCGCCCAGTTCTCCTACGACGGCCACGTCGGCTACGGCCTCTTGGAGCACGGCTTCTTCGGCCCGTACCGCCGCTACGGCCTGGCCGACGGGGCCATGGGGGCACCGGCGGACTGACGCCGGACGGCCGGCGGCATGGCTCGGGTCGACGGTCGGCATGCGAGAATGAGGGATGCCCGACGCCTCCCGCGTCCTCCTGCAGCGGCTGCAGGCCGCCTTCGACACGGTCCGGCCCGGGGCCGACCCGGTGCTACGGGTCTCTGACCGCGCCGACTTCCAGGCCAACGGCGCCCTGGCCCTGGGGAAGGAGGTCGGGCGCCCGCCGCGTCAGGTGGCCGAGCAGGTGGCGGCGGCGGCCTCCCTGGACGACGTCTGCTCGGAGGTGGAGGTCAGCGGGCCCGGCTTCATCAACCTGACCCTGTCGGACGACTTCGTGGCCGGGCAATTGGCCGCGCTCTCGGCCGACCCCAGGCTGGGCGTGCCCGCGACCGCGCATCCCGAGACCATGGTCATCGACTACTCCGCCCCGAACGTGGCCAAGGAGATGCACGTGGGGCACCTGCGCAGCACCCTGATCGGCGACGCGCTGGCTCGCGTGTTGGGGTTCTTGGGCCACGACGTGCGGCGGGAGAACCACATCGGCGACTGGGGCACACCCTTCGGCATGCTGATAGAGCACCTCATCGACGTGGGCGGGGCGCAGGATGCCGAGTCGTTCAGCGTGCGCGACCTCAACGAGTTCTACGGTGCGGCGCGCCGGCAGTTCGACAGCGACCCGACGTTCGCCGAGCGGAGCCGCCGCCGCGTCGTGCTGCTGCAGGGCGGGGACCCCGAGACGCTGCGCCTGTGGGGGATCTTCGTCGCGGAGTCGATGCGGCACGCCCGCGAGGTCTACGACCTTCTCGGCGTGCTCCTCACGGAGGACGACGTGGTGGGGGAGAGCTTCTACAACCCGTTGTTGCCCGTCGTGGTCGAGGAGCTCGACGCCAAGGGCCTGCTCGTCGAGGACGACGGTGCCCTCTGCGTGTTCCCACCGGGCTTCGAGAACCGCAACGGCGAGCCGCTGCCGCTCATCGTGCGCAAGTCCGACGGGGGCTACGGCTACCCGGCGACCGACCTCGCGTCCGTACGCGACCGCACCGGCCGTCTCGGGGCCACCCGGCTGATCTACGTCGTGGGTGCCGAGCAGTCCCTCCACCTGCGCCTGGTCTTTGCGGTCGCCGCCCTGGCGGGCTACCTGCCCGAGCCCGCTGCGGCCGTCCACGTCGCGTTCGGCCTCGTGCTCGGGACCGACGGGAAGAAGCTGGCCAGCCGCAGCGGCGCCTCGGAGCGCCTGGTCGACCTCCTCTCCGAGGGGATCGAGCGGGCCGAGGCGGCGCTCAAGGAGCGCTCCAGCGACCTGTCACCCGAGCGGCAGGCGGCCACGGCGCACGCACTCGGCGTCGGTGCGGTCAAGTACGCGGACCTCTCCACCGAGCGCGCGCGCGACTACGTGTTCGACTGGGACCGCATGCTCGCCTTCGAGGGCGACACGGGGCCGTACCTGCAGTACGCCCACGCCCGCATCCGATCCATCTTCCGGCGCGCCGGGATGGCCCCACCGCCGGCCGGGTCGCTCCCTTTGCTCGGCGCGCCCACCGAGCGGGCGCTGGCTCTCCAATTGCTCCGTTTCGCGGAGGCCGTCGAGGCTACGGCCGAGACCTACAGCCCCTCCAAACTGTGCACCTACCTCTTCGACTTGGCGACCACCTTCACCGGGTTCTACGAGGCGTGCCGGGTGCTGGTGGACGACGAGTCGGTGCGCACGTCCCGGCTCGGTCTGTGCGACGTCACGGCCAGGGTCTTGGAGCAGGGGCTCTCGCTGCTCGGCATGGAGGCGCCCGAGCAGATGTGACCGGGGCGGGACAGGCCCCTATCCTCTGCCCGGCACGGCAGGTACCGGAGTCCGGCCCCGCACCCCCACTTCAGAAGGAGTCGCAGAGAGATGGATCTGAACGGCACATCGGCGATCGTCACGGGCGGGGCCTCGGGCCTCGGCGAGGCGACCTCGCGCCTGTTGGCCGAGCGTGGCGCCCACGTGGTCGTCGCCGACCTCCAGGAGGACAAGGGCGCGCCGCTGGCCAAGGAGCTCGGAGGCCTCTTCGTCCAGACCGACGTCACCAACACCGAGCAGGTCGTCGCGGCCGTCGAGGCCGCCATCGAGATGGCGCCACTCAAGTCCCTGGTCAATTGCGCGGGCATCGGATGGGCTACCCGCACCATCGGCCGTGACGGTGACTACGGGTCGGCCCACGACCTCGATCTGTACCGCAGGGTGATCGAGATCAACCTCATCGGCACCTTCAACTGCATCCGCCTGGCCGCCACCAAGATGAGCCTCAACGAGCCCGACGAAGACGGCGCGCGCGGGGCCATCGTGAACACGGCGTCGGTGGCGGCCGAGGACGGCCAGATCGGTCAGGCCGCCTACTCGTCCTCCAAGGGCGGGGTCGTGGGCCTGACGCTCCCGGTCGCCCGCGACCTGGCCGTGGTCGGGATCCGCGTGAACACCATCCTGCCGGGGCTCATCGACACGCCGATCTACGGCGCGGGCGAGGGCTCCGAGGCCTTCAAGGGGAAGCTGGCCCAGGACGTGCTCTTCCCCCACCGCCTCGGCCGCTCGAGCGAGTTCGCCACGCTCGCGGTGGAGCTGCTCACCAACTCGTACATGAATGCCGAGTCGATCCGCATCGACGCCGGCATCCGCATGCAACCGAAGTAGGGGCAGGCACACCGTGGACGCCGGGGGGAGGGACCCGCGATGATCGACCCTGAGCTGGCTGCGTTCGTCGACCTGATACCGGCCTTCGACCTCAAGGACCCGGTCGCCACGCGCACCGCGTTCGAGGAGTTGATCGCGGGGATGCGCATTGAGCTGCCCGAGGCCGACGCCCTCGAAATCGACGACCGGCTCGTGCCGGGATGGGAGGGCGATCCCGACGTCCCGGTACGGGTGTACAGGCCGAAGTCCCGTGGCGCAGCCTCGTCGCCCGGCATCCTGATGATCCACGGCGGGGGGTTCATCATCGGGAGCGTCGAGACGGAGCACATGGGCGCGGTGCTGATGGCCGCCGATTCCGGCGCGGTGGTGGTGTCGGTCGACTACCGCCTCGCCCCCGAGCATCCGTATCCGGCCGCCCTGCACGACTGCTATGCCGCGCTGGCCTACCTGCATTCCGACGCCGTCGCGCTCGGGGTGGATCCCGCACGGGTGGCGGTGGCTGGAGCGAGCGCCGGAGGCGGCCTGGCGGCCGCGCTTGCCCTGCTGGCCCGTGACCTCGGCGGGCCGTCCCTCTGCTTCCAGATGCTCCAGATCCCCGAGCTCGACGACCGCTTGGAGACGCCGTCCATGCGGAAATTCGTCGACTCGCCACTGTGGAACCGGCCACTGGCGATCGAGAGCTGGAAGGCCTACCTCGGTGCGCGCTACGGCACGGCCGACGTGCCCGCCCATGCCGCGCCGTCCCGCGCCGCCGACCTGGGTGGGCTGCCGCCCGCCTACATCTCGACGGCGGAGAATGACCCCTTGCGCGACGAGGGGATCGCCTACGCGCTCGGGCTGCTGCAGGCGGGCGTGTCCGTCGAGCTCCACCAGTTCCCCGGCACGTTCCACGGGTCGGCGCTGGTCACGACGGCCGCCGTCTCCCGGCGCGCGCAGCTCGAGGCTGCGCTGGTGCTGCGACGGGCGCTGGGGGTCGACGCGACCTGACCGGCCGCCATCCCAAGGAACTGCAACGGCCCTTCCGCTCCGAGGACGGGAGGTATACCATCCGCCTGACGGGCCGATCAGCGGGTCCCGTGGCTCGCGTCGGCACACGGACAGTGGGAGGCCACGATGCACACTCGGCTATTGACATTCACCGGCGCAACGAACATTGATGCGGGGGTCGACTACCTCCGCAATGAGGCCCTGCCCGTCCTGAATGCCCAGCGCGGGTACCGGGGCGTGTCGGCGAGCGCCGATCGGCCCGGCGCACTCTTCGGCATCCTCTCCCTGTGGGACACCGAGGCTGACCGTGCGGCGAGCGACAGCGCACTCGGCAAGGCCAGGGAGGAGGCGCTCGAGCTCGTCGGGGGGTCACTCAGCGTCGAGAACCTCGAGGAGGTAGCCAGCGCAGTCACGAAGCCGCCCGGGCCGGGTTGTGCGCTCTTCGCGTCCAGGGTCAGCATGGATCCAGCGTCGGTGGAGGACAACATCGCCTTCTTCAAGGACCAGGTGATGCCGCAGATGCAGGCCGCACCGGGCTTCTGCGCCCTGCGCAACATGGTCGACCGCGAGTCAGGTCGCGCCGTGGTCGGCACGATCTTCGAGGATCGGGCGTCCTTGGACGCCTATGCCGCGACCACCGAGGAACGTCGGGCGCCCACGCTGGCCCGGGGGATCACCTTCGGCGAGACGTCGATCCGGGAGATCCTGCTCGCCGAGATGAAGTAGGGCAGGCCTGTCGCTGCGTGGGCTCAGTGCAGCCCTCCCGCGGCGAGCACCCCCAGCGCGGCGGCGATGGAGAGCGGGACGCTGACGAGCCCGAGCAGGCCCGCCTTCGCGACGTCGGGACGGGCGCCCGCGTCCCGTGCCGAGCGCAGCCAGAGCACCCAGGCCAGCGAGCCCGTCACGAAGAGGTTGGGGCCGACGTTCAGGCCGACCAGCAACGAGAACGGGTGGGGCGGCTGCCGAGCGGCGAGGAGGGACGCCGCCGGCAGGTTGTTGATGAGGACGCTCGTGAGAGCGGCCACCGCCGCCGTCCCCCAGGCATCCAGGTGTGTCAGCAGCATGGCGGGGCCCGACCACGACCGGCCGAGGGTTCCGAACGCTACGGCCAGCCCGAACAGGCCCACGAGCACGGGGAGGCCGAGGATGCGCAGGGCCGCGCCGACGACATCGGTCGACTCGCTGCCGCGGCGACGCAGCGATCGGAGCAGGACCGCCCCGACTCCCACCGCCGCCACCGGTAGGGCGGGCGATCCGAGTGCAACCACGCAGACGGTCACGGCCACGACGGCCACGAACCCCACGCCGAGCACCGGGTGCTCCGGCTCCGAGGTGGGGGCGATCGTCGTGCGCAGCTCGCGGTGGTGCACGATGCCGACGACGACCGCTGTGACCAGGGCAGCCGTGACCCCGGCCAGCGCCATGTGGTCGAAGAACTCGCGACCGGAGAGGTGGAGGTGGCCGAGCACGATCAGGTTCGTCAGGTTCGAGCCTGGAAGGATGAGCGAGCCCGCATTCGAGAGGAGCAGGCAGGCGTACATGAGCACCGCCTCGCCCTCGCCCCGGCTGCGGGCGGCGTAGACGAGGATCGGGGTGAGGAAGGTCACGGACGTATCGAGGTTCAGCAGCGTCGTGACGGCGACGACCAGCACGACCGTTCCCGCGTACAGGGCCAGCCCGCTGGGGGCGATCCGGGCGAGGGCGTGGCCACCGGACGCGAACAGCCCGTCCTCGTTGGCGACGAGGCCGACCAGGAGCAAGCCGGTCACGAGAACGAACGGGGGCCAGACTTGCGCGGCCGCGGCACGGGCCTCGTGCGGTGCGAGGAGGGCCGCCGTGGCCAGGGCCGCGAGGCCGAAGGCGCCCAGGCTCCACTCGAGCGAGGGCGCGGGCGCGCCGCCCTTCGCGGGTGTCCATGCTGCGCACCGTACGTCAGTGCCCCCGGCTGCCCCGCCGAAACCTCGGTGTCGGAGCGCGTCGTGGCCGGCCGGCCAGGGCCGCGGGGCGGACAGACGGCATGATGCTGCAGTGCCGGAGTTCGACGAGCTGGCCGAGATCTACGACCAGACGCGGGGAGGGGAGGATCGCGGGGAACAGTATGCGGCCGACATCGCTGCCCGGCTGCCACGAGTGACAGGGCCGATTCTCGAGGTGGGGGTCGGCACCGGAGTCGTCGCGCTCGGTCTGGTGCGGCGGGGACACCGCGTCATCGGGCTCGATATCTCCGCACCGATGCTGTCTCGGGCCCGGGTGCGTCTCGGACCTGTGGTCGTGCTCGGTGACGCCACGGACATGCCGCTGGCCACGGCGTCCGTCGCGCACGCCGTGTCCGTGTGGGTGATCCAAGCGGTGGCCGAGCCGGCGCGCCTGTTCTCGGAAGTGGCCAGGGTGCTCCGCCCGGATGGGCGGTACGTCGTGTGCACGACGCAGCGACCGCATGGCGACGACCGCATCGGGCAGATCATCGACCGGATGACGGCCGCGGTCGACGAGCGGCGAGGCGGCCGGCCTCGTGGGGTCACCGCCGACCAGGTGCTCGAATGGTCCGGCTCGGCCGGGTTCACGGGCGAGGTGACGTCCTTCGATCGGGAGTTCACCTCGACGCCGTCGCTGGAGCTCCATGCCATCGCCCGGCGGGCATGGCCGTCCCTGCGTTCGCTCGACGAAGGCGACATCGAGGACGTCACGGGGCCGGCGATCGAGGCACTGCGAGCGCTGCCCGAACCGGAGTACCGGCGCCGGATGACCGCCGAACTGGTCGTCCTGCACCGGTCCCAGGAGGCCCGGTAGCGTCGGTCTGGTGACCTTCAAGGGCTGGCCGGACAGCGCGCTCGACTTCTACGACGGCCTCGAGGCGGACAATTCCAAGGCCTACTGGAGCGACCATAAGGAGGTCTACGAGCGCGACGTGAAGGCGCCGATGGAAGCGCTGCTCGCCGATCTGGCCGGCGAGTTCGGTGAGCCCAAGCTGTTCCGCCCCTACCGGGACACCCGCTTCAGCCGCGACAAGTCCCCCTACAAGACAGCCATCGCCGCCCGCATCGGCGACGGCTACGTGCAGCTCTCGGCCGGAGGCCTGGTGGCCGGCGCGGGCATGTACCACCTGTCCCCCGACCAGCTGGTGCGTTATCGGGCCGCGGTGGCGGCCGAAGGCCCGGGCCGCGAGATCCAGGACGTCGTCGACCGACTGCGCTCGGCTCGCCTGGAGGTCGCGGCGATGGAGACGCTCAAGACCGCGCCGAGGGGCTACCCGAAGGACCACCCACGGGTGGATCTGCTGCGCTTCAAGGGACTCGTGGCGATGAAGGCGTGGCCCGTGGCGTCATGGCTCAAGACGTCGGCGGCGGAGAAACGGGTCGTCGAAGTCCTCCGTGCCGCGGGCCCGCTGCTCGGTTGGCTCCACACCCACGTCGGGCCGGCGGAGGACGCCGAGGTCGGCTAGGCCGTTCCGGTCCGCTAGGCCGTCCCGGTCGTCTAGGCCGTGAAACAGGTCATCGACAGCGACCCGTTGGCATAGCCGTCGACCAGGACCTCGGGCGCGGCGCCGCCGGAGGCGACGGCCACGCCCGCGAAGTAGACGAGCGGGATGAAGTGGTCGGGCGTCGGGACGGCGAGGGGATAGTCGGGGTGCCGGGTCAGCCCGAGCACGTCACCGGGGGCGTCGACGACGACGCGCCGGGCCTCCTCGTCGAAGCGCTGCGCCCAGTCGAATCCGGCGTCTGGCTGCGCCCATTCCATGCGGCCCAGGTTGTGGACGACGTTCCCGCTGGCCACGATCAGAATCCCGAGGTCTCGCAGCGGCGCGAGCCGGGTCCCGAGGTCGAGGTGGTATTCGAGAGGCTGCAGCGCGTTGATGGCGAGCTGGACCACCGGGACGTCGGCGTCGGGGTACACATGGGCCAGCACCGACCAGGTGCCGTGGTCGATGCCCCAGCTGTCCTGGTCCAGCCCGACCCAGATGGGCACGGCGACCTCGGCGACCTCCGCCGCCACGTCGGGTGCGCCGGGGCATCCGTACTCGAACGCGAACAGCGGGTCGGGAAAGCCGAAGAAGTCGTGGATGGTGCGCGGCTCCGCCATCGCGGTCGCCGCGGTCGCGTTGGTGTACCAGTGCGCCGAGATGCAGAGGACGGCCCTCGGCCGCGGGTTCATGGCGCCGAGTCCGGCCCAGGACTCCGTGTAGCGGTTGGATTCCAGGGCGTTCATCGGGTTCCCGTGGCCCACGAAGACGACGGGCATCCGGTGGTCGCTCACCGTGTCACCCTACCGACGGCCGGGATCAGACGCCGATGGGTCGCGATCAGGCCGCGGCGGTCCGCACCTCCGTCGTCTCGTCGGCGCTGCTGAGGGCCTTCCACAGCGCCCAGTAGCTCGGGTAGGTGATGGAGTCGGTGATGTAGCCCGCCCGCTCCAGCTCGGCGTGGTACGCGGGAAGGTTGCGCCACGGCACGCCCATGTCGACGTGGTGGGCCAGGTGCCAGCCGGTGTTGTAGGGGACGACCCAGAAGCGGGCGAGCAGCGACTGGCGGACGTTGTGCGTGGTGGCGCGGCGGTCGGGGTTGCGCTCCATGCCCCCGTGCTCCGCGATGGAGCGCAGGCGGTTGATGACGCGCCATTCGGTCATCCAGGGCAGCCACCACAGGAGCGGGTAGATCCACCAGCGGCCCGTCGCGGCCCACATGGCGCCCCACAGGAGGGCCTGGACGCCGAAGATGGACAGGCCGATCGGCCGGAACGGCTTGGTGCGCGTGTTCTTCACCAGCGGCACGAAGTTCTTCCACCCGCTGATCCCCACGGCGTCGCGGAAGAGCCGGCGTCGCAGCGCCCGCCGCGTGCAGGGGTAGGGAGCGTAGAAGGCGATGTCGGGCTCGTCGGGGCCGAACTCGTCCTTGTGATGCGCGAAGTGCACCCGGCGGTAGAGCTGCACCGGGGTGAACACCGGATAGGCGACGACCCACTTGCCGATCCAGTCGTTCCAGCGCTTGTTGCTGAAGAGGAGCTTGTGGGCCGCCTCGTGCATCAAGATGGCGAAGCGGGCGTACATCGGGCCCATGAGCACGAACGCGATCACGTAGCTCCACCATTGGTCGATCCACACCGCGCCGCCGATGATCAGCGCGACCCAGAACCACACGGCCACCACCGAGATGGCGTTGCGCAGGTTGTCGATGCGGCGGAGGTCGGCCCGCAGGGTAGGGATCGCCATGCCGTTGGGCAGCAGCCGCTCGCTCGGGAGGACGTCGGGCCGGTCGGCCGCGTCGGGCACCATGGTGCTGGCCATGCCTCTATATTACGATAATTCGTCAAGTGACACAAGTGAGTAATGCCCTGAACACCGCCCGATGAACAGCAGCCCGTGACCACTGCCCCGGCTCCCGCCGCAGCGGCGCCCCCGCTCACGGCCCGCTCGGTCCTGGCCAGCGCGTTGCTCGGCATGGACCCGCCCGAGCTGCCGGTGGCCCAGCTGGTGCGCCTGGGCGGGCTCTTCGGCATCGGGGAGAACCGGGCCCGGGTGGCGCTGAGCCGCATGGTCGCCGCCGGGGAGGCGACCTCCGACGGTGGGGGGCGCTACCGGCTCGCCGGACACCTCGCCGAGCGCCAGTCGCGCCAGTCGGCCAGCCGCTCGGGGGCGACCGCCCCCTACGACGGCCGGTGGTGGATCGCCGTGGTGACCACCAGCGGCAGCACCGCGGAGGTACGCGGCGCCCGGCGGCGCGCCCTGGCCTATGCCCGGCTGGCCGAGCTGCGCGAGGGGGTCTGGATGCGGCCGGACAACCTCGCGGTGCGGCTTCCGGGCTCCCTGGAGGCCGACGTCGAACTGATGACGGCACGGCCCGAGGACCCTCTCGCACTGGCCGGGCGGCTGTGGGACCTTGCGGCGTGGTCGGACCGGGCGGGCTCGCTCCTGAGGGGCCTCGAATCGCTCGTCCCCGACGGGCCCGAGGCCCTGGCGCCCGGGTTCGAGCTGTCGGCCGCCGTCCTGCGCCACCTGCAGGCCGACCCGCTCCTGCCCGCCGAGCTGTTGCCTCCGCACTGGCCCGGGGCACCGCTGCGGGCTCGATACGACGACTGGGACGCGCGGTACCGCTCGACTCTGCGCGTCTGGAGCCGCGCCGGCTGATCCTGCCGCCGTTGTCCCGCGTCGCCGTTGCGCCGCGGCGCACGTGCGGCGTGCTCGATAACGTAAACGCCATGCCCGACATCTGCCAGGCGCTGGTTATCGCCGCGCCGCCTGAGGTCGTGTTCGACGCCATCAACAGCGCGGCGGGCAACCGGGCCTTCTGGACCGACCAGACCGAGTACGAGCCCGAGGAGGGGTCGGTCGCCGTCTTCTCGTTCGGGCCCGACGCGGAGACGCAGTTCCGCTTCGAGGTGACCTCCATCGACCGACCGCGCTCGTTGACGTGGACGTGCGTCGGCGGGCCTCCGGAGTGGCAGCCGACCTCCATCGTGTGGGCCCTCGCGCCGGCCGACGGAGGGGGCACCGCCGTCCGCTTCGAGCACCGGGGCTGGGCGTCGGCGGACGGCGAGCTGGCCGCATGCACCTTCACCTGGGCCCGGATCCTCTCCGCGCTCGACGAGTACGCGCGCACCGGCTCGGCCACACCGCCCTTCACGAAGTACTAGGGCGGAATCGGGCGGCCGTGGAGATCGAGGTCGCCTTCACCGGAGTGCCGGTGATGGAGCTTGCTTCGGGCCAGGCCTTCTTCGAGCGCCTCATCGGCCGGCCGCCCGACATCGTCGTCAACGCGGACGAGGTCATGTGGCGCTTGGCCGACCCCGCCTGGCTCTATGTCGTCGTCGACCCGGCGCGTGCCGGGAACGCCCTGGCGGCTCTCTCGGTGGCCGATCTCGACGCCACCCTGGCCGAGCTCGACACCCGTGGCATCACGCCGACCTCCGTCGAGGCCGTCGGGGATGACGCTCGAAAGGCGACGGTGCTCGACCCCGACGGCAACTCGGTCGCCATCATCGAGGTGGCCACCTAACGCCGTCAGGAGTGTCGCTCGGTCAGGAGGCGAAGCGGATGGGGAGCGCCTTGGTGTCGGCCGGGTTGGTCGAGCTGGCGTTGTTCACTATGACGTAGCAGCTATGCGCCGCGCCGCAGACTCCGTTGCCGATGGTACCGGTACCAATGTGGATGACCACCGAGCCCGAGCCCGTGGGGTCAGGGTGCAGGATCGCTGCGTGGGCGAAGCTGCATCCGGCCGAGCTGGCCGTGGCGATATCCACGTGCGAGCACTCGAGGATATTGACGACCTTGCCCGGGGCGTAGCCACTCCAGCGAACGGTGACGGCCTGGCCGTCGGTCAAGCCTGTGTTCGGAGTGACGGTGGCATGCAGGTGGACCGCCGCTTGTTTGGGGAGGGGCAACGTTGCTGGGGAGCCCGAAGTCCAAGCGGTGTGCACTACCGACAGGGAGGAGCGACCGTCGGTCGAGACGGCCCGGAGCGCCCCGTGTTCGTGCTTGAGGAAGGCATTGAAGAAGGCCGTGGTCGACTTGATGACCTGTCCTGACGTCGGGCCGACGACCCCTGACGCGGCCATGTGAGCCGTCGAACCTGTGCTGTCAGGGGACCTGTCCCAATCGAGCGTGAGCAGCGCCTTTGGTCCCCGTGCCTGGTTGAAGACCGCAACAGCATCGGCATAGGGAACGAGTCCGTCGTGAACATCGGATACGACGAGGAGCGGGGGAGCCTTGGCCAATTCGTAGGAGCCGCGACCGAGACCCTCAGTGGTGCCGGCCATGACAACCGCTGCCTTGACCCGGGTGTCACGGCAGCAGCTGTTGGCGACGAGGCCCAAGGTCGTGATGGCACCATTGGAATGGCCGGCGGCCCCGATCTCGTTCGGGTCGACCAGGCCCGACAGCGCGCCGCTCGGGGCGGCCGAGGCACTGAGCACCTGGTCGATGACGAAGCTCATGTCACCGGGCTGGTTGCCGATGTCCCCACCATCGGGCCCACCAGGCGTCTGGCTACTGGACAGGGGGAACAGGGGGGCGGCCACCACATAGCCCGCAGCCGCCCAGGCGGTCAGCAATTCCTGGTAGTCCTGAGGCGAGCCTCCGAGGCCGTGGGCGAAGACGATGAGAGGGTATGGACCGCCGCCCGACGCCGCGACCGGGCTGGAAGCCCGCGAGGGGTACCAGATGGTCGTCACGAGGGTCCGTGAGGGTTTGCCCTCCATCCCGTCCCAAGACGGCGTGGAGCGGGAGGTGTCGACGAAGGTCATTGTCGTCGTCACCACCGAATTCGAGCCGGCCGCAGCGGCAACGGTCGGGGCGCCGACCACTTGGAGTCCCATGGCAGAGAGCAGAAAGCCAACGGCAACCCCGCCCAGCGCCGCCACTCGACGGATCGCCCCCATTCGCCCCTCCCTGCCCCGTTCGCTCTACAGTCCGGTATCGATCAGGTGTGCGGCCCGCCGCACGTCTGCAATCACTCTGTTGCGCACCTCCAGCGCTGTCTCGCCGTCGACCGCGTGTCGAGACATTGATCGAAACTGGACACGCCACAACCCGAGGATGGCGATGGCCGCGATCTGCGGCTCCGGGTCGTCAGGATCGACCCCGGCTTTCATGGCCAGCCCTTCTGCGGCGACGTGGCCCATTCGATCGAGCAGCTCCCACTGGGCCGCACGTAAGGACGGCGTTTGCTGGACCATCTCGGCAAATCGCCTGATCAGTGTCGGATCCGGAGGACGGTCACCCGTGCTCCACTCGTCGAACATCGCGTCCAACTCGCCCACGATCGCGGTCACCGCCGCCTCGATCGGGGGAGTTGCACTGTCCGGATCGAACACCCGTCGAACGTCGGCTTCCATGTTCTCAAAGCGGTCGAAGATGAGCGCCTCTTTGGTCGGGAAGTAGTTGTAGACAGTCTTCTCCGACACCCCGCAAGCCGCGGCGACGTCGATCACTCGGACTGCGTCAAAGCCATTTCTTACAAACATCTCGGTGGCCGTGTCGGAGATCAGTCGCCTTGTCTGCGTCTTCTTGCGCTCGCGCAGTCCCGCGCCATTGTGCGTTCCAGTGTCCGACTCGTCCGTGGGCTCCAGCTGTGGGAGAGCGTTCGTCGCCCCCCTTTGAGCGCGGGGAGTTGTGGGCTTTGTCACTTGCCCATTTTACCCCAGTCTGTCAGGAAAATACAGTTGCAGGAATTTTACTGTGACTGTAGGATGCGGACCAGTGAGCCGGCGCCCCGTGCAATCCGCAACCGTTCCGGCCAGGCCTACTGCGAGACGCAACCTCTTGGCCCTGGCTGTCCTCATCTGTCTCGATCAGAGGGCAATGCGCCCGTACGAGGTTGCGACGGCTCTGCGGGGCCGTAACAAGCACGAGAGGATGGGACTCAACCTCGGCTCGATTCATGCCGTCATGGCCTCCCTCCGCAGGCGTGGACTGATCGCTCCCAGGATGCGATTCCTGAGGGCCGCCTCCCACGACCCACCGTGTACCGCATCACCGGCGATGGCACGACAGAATCCCGCTCCTGGCTCATCGACCTCCTCCGCACTTCCGTCAACGACCACATGTCATTCGGTGCCGCGCTGTCCTTTCTCACCGTATTTGCCGCCGGACCAAGTTGTCACCCTGTTGCGCGAGCGAGCTCGACGGCTCGAGCGACAGCTGGCGAAGGACCACGCGGATTGCTTGGTCCACAAGGCACGTGGGATTCCCCGAGTGCATTGGCTGGACAGCGAATTCAGAACCAAACAAGTCGAGGCCGAGCTGTCCTTTGTGAGGCGGCTACGGGCCGAGATCGAATCCGAATCGCTCCAAGGCCTGGACGACTGGCGGGTCTTTGATCAGGGCACCTATGAAATTCAAGGAAGGACGTCGCGATGAGCGAGATCCGAATCGTTCGGGATTACCCCCATCCACCCAAGGTGGTCTGGCACGCCGTGACCGACCCGGAGCTGGTCGCTCGCTGGACGGTCACCGGGCAGGGGGGGCGACCCGTGGGGTTCACCCCCATCGCGGGGAACAGATTCCAGCTCGTTGCGAAACCGCTCCCCGGCTGGCGAGGCATTGTCTATTGCGAGGTCCTGGAGGTGGACGAGCCCCGTCTCTTGCGGTACACGTGGCGAGGCGAGGAAAACGACAAGCCCACCATCGTCACCTACAAGGTCGAGCCGGGAACAGTGGGCACTCGGTTCACCTTCGAGCACGCCGGTTTCTCTGGTATCGGCGGCTTCTTCATGGCCAAGATCCTTGGCGCTGTTCGCCGGAAGATGCTTGATGTTGGCCTTCCCGCCGTACTCGACGATCTCGCCAAAGGCACATCAGACCCGATCGCTGAAGGACCCCACTGATTGAACCGGGCGAAGAGTCACACCGCGCCACCGCCTCGCGGCCCGAATGACGGCCCGAATGCGCGCAGGCGAGCTACAGCGGGTGTCCCCGATCCGCGAGCAGGAGCCTCCCTCCGGGGGTCGGCACCTAGGAGCTGCCCGCAGCGTCACCATTCTCCGCGACCTTCTCCCACACGGAGACGTGGCTCCTGCTCTCGCTCGTGAAGGGGGAGCGGTCCCAGTCACCCCAGCGTTCACGGAGGGTCATCCCGGCCGACCGCGCCATGAGGTCGAGCTCGGAGGGCCACACGTAGCGGAACGGGGCCGAGAAGGTCTCGAGCCCGTCGTCGAGGATCCAGTAGTGGTGGGAGACGAGGCCCTGGGTCGCGACGTCGTACTCGTCGAAGCCTAGATGCGTCGGTGTGACCGTGAACGCGCGCACGGTGTCCCCCGGCGGCAGGCGCCGGAGCTCGGGCACCATGACCTCGATCACGAAGGAGCCGCCGGGCGTCAGATGTGCCGCCGCGTTGGCGAAGCACGCGACCTGCTCGGCCTGGGTCGTCAGGTTCATGATCGTGTTGCGCACCAGGTAGGCGAGCGTGAACGATCCCGGTTTTCCACCCACGGCCGCCGTGGCGAAGTCGCCGAGCGTGACGTCGATGGCGTCTGAGCCCGGCTTCGAATCGAGCTGCTCGACCATGTCGGCCGACAGCTCGATGCCGTGCACCCGGATCCCCCTCCGGCTCAGGGGCAGCGCCAGGCGGCCGGTCCCGACGCCGAACTCCAGCGCGGCGGCCGACGGGCCCGTCCCGGCGAGCCCGGCGAGGAAGTCCACCGCGGGGTCGACGACCGACGGCGCGTGGATCTCCGGCCACCTCGCCTCGTACGCCGCGGCGATCCGGGCCGTGAAGAAGTTCTCCGGCATCGGGCCATCCTGTCAGGAGCCCCGACCGCGTCGCGCCGACCCGGCGCGCGCGCCGACCCGGCGCGGTCGCCGAACCCGGCGCTACGCGGCGTGCGACTGGCTGATCCAGGTCTGGTACATCTCGGCGTAGTGCCCGCCGAGCGCTACCAGCTCGCTGTGCGAGCCCACCTCGAGCAGGCGGCCGTCGCCCACCACCACAATGCGGTCGGCCCGCATGGCGGTGGAGAGACGGTGGGCGATCAGCACTGCGGTCCGCCCCTCGAGCAGCACGTCGAGCGCCGCCTCCACCATGGTCTCGGACTTGAGGTCCAGGTTCGACGTGGCCTCGTCGAGCACCAGCACGCGGGGCTCGGCCATGAACGCCCGCCCGAGCGCAATGAGCTGGCGTTCGCCCGAGGACAGCGACTGGCCCCGCTCGTGGACGGGGGTGTCGAGGCCGTAGGGCAGCCGGTGCACGAGCTCGCCCAGGCCGACCTGGTGCACGGCGTTCCACACCTCGTCGTCGGGCGCTCCGGGCCGGGCGAAGGAGATGTTGTCCCGGATGGTGCCGGCGAAGAGGAACGGCTCCTGGGGCACGACGCCGAGCTGGCTGCGGAGTGAGGAGAGCGTCACGTGCGCCAGGTCGTACCCGTCGATGAGCACCCGGCCCTCGGTCGGGTCGTAGAAGCGCGTGACGAGCTTCGCCATCGTCGACTTGCCCGCGCCGGTGGCTCCCACGAAGGCCACCGTCTCGCCGGGCGAAATGGTGAGGTCCACGTCGTGCAGCACCGGCACGGCGGGGTCGTAGCCGAACGACACATGGTCGAAGCGGATTTCGCCCCGGATCTGCGGCAGCTCGACCGCGTCGCGCGCCTCCAGCACCGAGGGCTCGTTCTCGAGCAGTCCCTGCAGCTTGAAGACCGACGCCCGGCCCTGCTGGAAGGTGTTGTACTGCTGCACCAGAAGCTGAATGGGGGAGAAGAACCGGTTCACGTACAAGAAGAAGGCGGTCAGCTGGCCGAGGTTGATCTCCTGCGGGTGGTGCAGGTACATGGCGCCGCCGATGCCCAGGATGAGGACCTGGCCGAAGACGCTGATGACCTGTGAACCGGGCCCGTAGACGCCGTTGATGCGGCCGGTGTAGTTGTTGGCGTCCCGGTACGACCCCACGATGTCGCGGTGGGTCTCGACGTTGTAGCGCTGCCGGTTGTGGGCGGTGACGATGCGCACGCCCTGCAGGCTCTCGGAGAGGTCGGCCAGCACGAGCGCGATGCCGTCGCGCACCTTGTCGTAGCCGCGCTCGGAGGCCCGCTTGAACCAGATCGACATGATGACCAGCGGCGGCAGGACGGCGAAGACGGTGATAGCCGCCAGGGTCGCGTTCGTGGCGAACAAGAAGACCGTGATCACCACCATGGTCAGCCCCTGAATGGCGAACTGGGCCAGCCCGTCTTGCAGGAGTTGTTGGAGGTTCTCGATGTCGCTCGTCATGCGGCTCATGACGACGCCCGCCTTCTCCTCGGTGAAGAAGTCGAGCGAGAGCCGTTGGAGGTGCCGGAACACCTTGATGCGCAGGTCGTTCATGACCCACGAGGCCAGGCGGCCGGTCACCCGCGCCTGGCCCCACTGCGCGCCCCCCGAGACGGCGATGGAGACCAGGTACAGCAGCGCCATGACGACCACGACCGCGTAGTCGTAGTGGGGCGGCGTCAGGCCGTGGTTGATGGCGTAGGAGACCAGACTCGGACCGAGCTGGGTGAACAGGGCGATGATCCCCACGAGGAGCGCGGCCAGCGCGCACATGAGCGGGTACTCCATGAGGAGGCTGGTCAGCGTCAGCTTCTTCGCCTCGTGCGGCGATGGCAGCTGGGTGAAGACGGCGTCGGACTCGCCCCGTTCGCCTTCCTGCGCCAGCAGCACGTCGACGCCGTCCTGCAGCTCGTGCGGGATGCCGCCGAAGGGCAGCCCCGCCTGGGCCGCTCCCGGGGCCCCGCCGCCGCCCATGGGCGGTCCGACTCCTCCGCCGCCGAACATCAGATCGCACCCCCTTCGGGCTCCAGGACGTCCTCTTCCAGCCCGAGGTCCTCGGTGCCGGCCGCGACCACCTCGTCCGCCTGCTCCTCGCTGGCCGCCTGCGCGAGCACCTCGGAGTACAGCGGCGTCGAGGCCAGCAGCTCGGCGTGGGTCCCGTCGGCCACGATGCGGCCCTCGTCGAGCAACACGACCCGGTCGGCCAGGCTGATGGTCGACAACCGGTGGGCGATGATGAGCGTGGTGCGCCCCTCCATGAGGACGCGCAGCGAGGAGTGGATGCGCTGCTCCACCTTGACGTCGATGGCGCTGGTGGCGTCGTCGAGGATCAGGATGGGCGGGTTGACCAGCAGGGCCCGGGCGATGGCGATGCGTTGGCGCTGGCCGCCCGAGAGCGTGTAGCCCCGCTCGCCCACCACGGTGTCATAGCCGTCGGACAGACGCTTGATGAAGCCGGCTGCGCCGGCCGCCTCGGCTGCCGCCACCACCTCCTCCATGGAGGCGTCCGGCCGCCCGTAGGCGATGTTGTCCCGGATCGACACCGAGAAGAGGAAGGGTTCGTCGAGGACGACGCCGATGTTGGCCCGCAGGCTCGTGAGCGTGAGATCGCGCACGTCGTGACCGTCGACCCGCACCGTTCCGCCAGTGGCGTCGTAGAAGCGGGCCAGGACGCGGGCGACGGTGGACTTGCCGCTCCCGGTCCGGCCGACCAGGGCGATGGTCTCACCGGGGTGCAGGTGCAGGTTGAAGTCGCGCAGGATTTCCCGGGGGCCATCGCCCTCCTTCGAGAGCAGGCTGTCGTCGGCATAGGCAAAGCTGACACCGTCGAATTCGACGTCACCGTTGCTGTCGACCAGATCGATGGCGTCGGGGCGGTCGACGATGGTCGGCACCTCGTCGAGGATCTCGTAAATCCGTTCGGCCGAGGCCGAGGCACGCTGGCCCATCATGATCAGCATCCCCAGCATCATGAACGGGGCCTGCATCATCACCAGGTAGAGGTTGAACGAGACGATGGAGGCGACGGGCAGGTTCTCGTGGATGACCATCCAGCCGCCGACGAGGAGGACGAGGACGAGACCGACCTGGGAGAGGTTCTGCACCAACGGGGCGAAGCGGGCGCGCAGGTCGGCGTCCTTGATGTAGGCCCACTGCACCCGGTCGGCGGCCGTGGCCAGTTGACGCAGCTGCTGCTGCTCGGCGGCGAAGCTCCGCACCACGCGCACGCCGTTCACGTTCTCGTCCACCACGGTCGCCACCTCGGCCAGGCGGGCCTGAATGATCCACGAGACCGGAAAGAGGGACTTCCGCATCTTGACGCCCACGATGTAGATGAACGGCATCGATGCCATGGCCACGAACGCCAGCGGCACGCTGATGGAGAGCATGAAGACGAAGGCGACGACCGCGATGGAGCACTGCACGAGGATCATGGGCGCGAACGTGAGGTACATCTGCACGGAGCGGATGTCCGAGTTGGCCCGCGAGATCAGCTGTCCGGACTGCACGCGGTCGTAGAACGGGAACGACATCCGCGTGAAGTGCTCGTAGAGGATGTTGCGCAGGTCGAACTCAATGGCGTAGGCCACCTTGAAGAGGTTCGTGCGTGAGATGTAGCCGAAGATCCCGGTGAACACCCCCAGCACGGCGATCAGCTCGACGTAGTTGTGGAGCGGCTGCGTCTTGTTGATGAGTGAGTTGGTGATGCCGTTCTGGAGGATCTTGGGGATCCACACCTGGATGATGAGCCCGAGGAACGAGAAGATGAGCGCGCTGAAGAACTGCACCTTGTGCGCCAGCACGATCGGTGCGGCCCGCTTGATCCACTTCTTCGACCGGTCGGGGTCGACGGTGGCCTTCGGCGCGCGGTAACGGCTGGTGACCCCCATGGGCACGTATGCCGCGAGGGGGAGCCGGGTGACGGCATCGTCTGCCTCGGTCGCGATCCCGCCGTTGCGTGCGGCCCCGTCGCTGGCCGCACCGTCGCTGGCCGCACGGTCGAGCCTGTCCTCGGTCTGGCTCACCGGGGCGCACCCCCCGATGGGCCCGCGGCCGCCGCCGGCGCCGCCGACTCCTTGGGGCCCTTGCGGGACTCGGTCATCGCCCGGGCCCACAGCTCGAGCGAGCGCAGGGCCATCGCCTCCTCTTTGTCCGGCAGGTGGCCGGCGATGGAGACCAGGTAGTCGTCGACGGCGCGGTCGGCCGCAGCGAGCGTCCGGGCGCCGTCGGTGGTGAGGCGCAGCTCCACCCGGCGCCGGTCGGCGTCCTCCTGGCGGCGGTCGACCAGGCCGCGGGCCACCAGGCCGTCGATCACGGCCGTAATGGAGGGCCGTCGCACGGCCAGGCGGTCGGCAAGGCCCGAGGCGGCCGCCGAGCCCTCGGCCAGGATCCCCATGACCCGGTACTGGGGCAGCGTGAGGTCCATCTCCGTCAGGGCCACCTCGACCCGCTTGGCCAGCCAGGCCGCGACGCGGCCGTACGTCCCCAGGACCGGGGGCGGGTTCCCCGAGGACCCCGAGGACTTGGTCCCGGCGCGGGCGCCGGCGGCCTTGCCGCGTGACGACGCGTCGGCGGAGGGTGGCGTGGTGACAGACACTTCGACCATCTTACAGTTAGAGAGGCTAACTAGGTTCAGGCGGCCGGCGAGGCGGCCGTCCGCCCTACCCCTGTGACCCCCACTCGGGGTCGAGCTGGCGCAGGAACAGGTCGCAGCGCTGCTCCTCGTCGGTCTCGCCGATGGAGCCCGCGGCGGTCTTGAGGGCGTGCAGGGAGCGCAGGAAGCCCCGGTTGGACTCGTGGCGCCAGCGCACGTACCCCGAGCCGCGCCAGCCGGCGGCGCGCAGCGTGTCGAGCCCACGGTGGTATCCGACGCGCGCGAACGCGTAGCGATCGATGGGGTCGTTGGCGATCTCGGCCAAGTCGGCCCAGGCCTGGAGGCAGCGCGGGTCCAGGGCGGCCACGGCCGCGACCGCCTCCCGACGCCGGTCCGGCGGGAGGGACCGGGCCGCGTCGAGGGCGGTGGCCAGTTCCGGGGCCAGCGGGTCGAGGATCGTCTCGGGGCTCCCGGAGGTGAAGTTGACGGCGTGCTCGGACGGATCGGGGGTCACCCGGCCATGTTATGAGCGCACCCGTGCGAGCGATCGGGGTGGCGCGCGGGTCGCGACGGCGGAATGTCGGAGCGCGAAGGCACCGCTGTACTGTTCGCGCCGTGCCGACACCGGACGGGCCGCCGACGAATTCGTACGACCATCATCCCGGGCTGCGGGGCCGGGAGGCCGAGGCGGAGGAGCTGGCCGAGGTCCTGCGCCGCCTGATCCGCCTCTCGGTCAGCACGGCGCCGCCCGCCGCCGAGACCGCACGGCTGACCGCACTCCTGGCCGCCGTGGCCGACGAGCTCGGGGCGTACGAACCCGAGGTCCCGCTGCCCCGCTTCATCGCCCCCGACGAGGACGGCCCGCCCAAACAGGTGCCCCTCGGCGGTGCCATGCCCTACGACGTCGTCGTCGGCCGGTTCAACCCCCTGGCCCTGCCCGTCGTGCTGGACTTCGAGCCCCCCACCGCCCGGGGCCGGGCCTCCTTCGGGGTGGCCTACGAGGGCGCACCGGGCTGCGTGCACGGCGCCATCCTGGCGGCCACCTTCGACATCATCCTGACTGCGGCGAACGCGATCGAAGGGTCGGTCGGACCGACGGTGCGGCTCGCACTGCGCTTCCTCCGCCCGACGTTGACCGAGGAGGAGGCCGTCTTCGAGGGCTGGGTCACGGGGTCGAACGAACGGCGGATCTTCAGCAAGGGGCGCATCGTCCAGGGCGGCATCGTCACAGTGGAGGCCGAGGGCGAGTTCGCCATCTTCAACCACGAAAGGGTGCACCGGATGGCGTCGGCCCGCCGGCGGACCTTCGACTCCGCGCGCCGGAGCGAGGAGGGGCCCGGCGGGGCGGCGGATGCACCCGCAGCCGGAGTGGTGCCGCAGGGCGGGGCGACCGCCGAAGGCGGCGTCATCGTGCCGACGGGGGAGTAGGCGGGCCGTCGTGGCGCGCCAGTCCTTGCAGCCCTCCCGGGACGCCGCGGACTATGCCTTCACGCACCGGGTGCGGACCCGCTTCGCCGAGACCGACGCCATGGGGATCATCCACCATGCCGCGTACCTGCCGTACCTCGAAGAGGCGAGGGTGGCGTATCTCCGGGCGATCGGGCATCCCTACGACGAGGTGCGGGCGGCCGGCGCCGCGCCCGGCGACGGGGCCGCCGAGGCCGAGGCGGGCCGGGACTTCGCGGTCCTCGAGGCGTCGGTGCAGTACCGCAAGCCGCTCCACTTCGACGACGAGGTCGACGTCTCGCTGGTGATCGGCGCCGTGACGCGTGCCACCTTCCAGATCGCCTACCTGCTGGCGGTGGGCGGCGAGGTGCGGGCCACCGCGGTCACCGTGCACGGCTGCGTGGACCGCCGCGGGCGGCCGAGCGGGCTGCCCTCGTGGGTGCGGGAGGAGTTCGCGGCCGCGCCCTCAGAGTGCTGAGACGAGCTGTGCGAACGACTCCGCCATGGCGCGCGTGGCCGCGTCGGCGTCGTCGGCCCTCGCCACCACCATGCCCGCCTGCATGATCGCGCCGAGCAGGAGGTGGGACAGCGGCACGACGGCGGACTCCTCGATACGCCCCACCTCCGCCGCCATCGAGAGGACGGTCTTCAGCGTGCCGAAGGCGTAGCGCTCATCGAGCTCGTGCCAGGTGTCCCATCCGAGGACGGTGGGGCCGTCGAGCATCACGATCCGCTGGACCTCGGGGTTCACGACGCACTGGTCCAAGAAGGCGTCGAAGCCGAGCTCGAGGATCCGCATGGGGTCGGTCTCGCCACCGCCGGTGGCTGCCGCCAGGATCCGCGCCGTGAGGTCGTCCTCGACCGCCTCGAACGTCGCCTGGAAGAGGTCGGTCTTGGACGCGAAGTGGTGGTACAGGGCACCCCGGCTGACCGCCGCCGCGGCGAGGATCTCCTCGGTCGAGGTGGCGGAGAAGCCCTTCTCCGCGAAGAGGCGGCGGGCCGTCGCGATGAGGCGTCCCCGGGTCGCCTGCGTCCGTTCGGCCTGCGTGGGCATGGCGGGATCCTACTTGGTCTTTACAAACAGACAGTTGGTATGTAAACTGAGCAGCATGACACCTCCGACACAGACACCCGCCACCCACCCGTCCACGGCCGCGGCGACGCTCCTGCCCCGCACCACGATCGGCCTGAGCCGGGGCGACATCGCCTACGTGGACCAGGGGGACGGCGGAGCACCCGCCGCCCTCTTCATCCACGGCGTCCTCGTCAACGCCGACCTGTGGCGCAACGTGATCTGGGACGTGGCCGACGTCCGTCGCTGCATCGCCCCCGATCTGCCGGCCCACGGCGCCTCGCCCGGCGGGGGAGACGGCGCCGTGGCCGACCTGTCCCTCGAGGGCCTGGCCGCGCTGCTCGATGAACTCTGCGGGCGACTCGGTCTCGACCAGCTCGACGTCGTCGCCAACGACACCGGTGGTGCGGTGGCGCAGGTGTTCGCCGCCCGCTTCCCGCACCGGATCCGCACGCTGACGCTCACCAACTGCGACGTGCACGAAAATTTCCCACCGGAGCCCTTCAAGCCGTTCGTCGCACTGGCCGAGGCGGGCGAGCTCGGCCCGATGGTGGCCGCCATGGCAGGCGACCTTTCGCTGGCGCGCTCCGAGGTCGGGTTCGCGCAGGGCTACGCGCACCCCGAGGAACTCCCCGACGACCTCCTCGTGAGCTATCTCGGGCCGTTCGTGCCGGACCAGGGCAAGGGGCTCGAGCGCTTCCTCACCGCTTCGACGGCGGCCGAGCTCATGGCCGTCGAGCCGTTGCTCGCCGCGCTCCGCGCCCCGACCCAGGTGGCGTGGGGGACGGCCGACGTGTTCTTCGAGCCGGCATGGGCCGAGCGCCTGCGGGACATGATCCCGGGTGTGGAGCGGGTCACGCTCGTCCCCGACGCCATGCTGTTCTGGCCCGATGAGCGGGCGGCCAACCTCGTTCCCCTGCTCCGGGACTTCTGGGAGGCACACGCCTGATCCGCCCCGGCGCCCGCCGTCGTGGTCCTGCCGGAACCCGCTAATCCTGGGGCTTGACGGGGCTGCAAATACATATAACCATATGGTTATGTCAATGGTTGCCACCGCAGGGCTGAGCGAGCGGGAGCTGGACAGGGCCTTCGGCGCGTTGGCCGACCCCACCCGGCGGGCGATCCTGGCCCGGCTGAGCGAAGGCGACGCCGGGGTGCTCGATGTGGCCGAACCCTTCCCGATGAGCCAGCCCGCCATCACGAAGCACCTGCGGGTGCTCGAGGAGGCCGGCCTCATCTCTCGCCACCGCCTGGCGCGGCAGCGCATGTGCCACCTCGAGCCTCATCGGCTCAAGGAGCTGTCGGACTGGGTGGGCTCGTACCGCGAGTTCTGGGAGGAGAGCTTCGAGCGCCTCGACGAGCTGCTCGAGGAGCTGCAGGCCCCCGCCGATGCTGCGCCCGCTCCCGGTGGAACAAGGTCAAGACGACAGAAGGCATCAACGAGAGGAGGAGAAGGAACGTGACCGTGACCAACATCCCGACAGAGATCATTGCGCCGGCCGGTGAGCCGATCATCGAGGTGCGCCGGTTCTTCAAGGCACCGCCGGAGCTCGTGTACCGGGCCTGTACCGAAAGCGACTATCTCCGCCGCTGGATGGGTCCGCGGCGCCTCGAGGTGTCCGAGTGCGCGGTCGACCACCGCGTGGGCGGAGCGTGGCGGCTCGTGCACCGGGCACCGGACGGGGCCGAGTTCGTGTTCTACGGCGAGTTCCTCGAGCTCGATCCGCCGCACCGCCGGGTCGGGACGTTCGTCTGGGAGGGCGCGCCCGAAGACGAGGCCGTCGAGACCCTCGTCTTGGAAGCGGTCGAGGGTGGCACCATCCTCAACACGACGATGCGACACAGATCCGTCGAGGCGCGCGACATGCACCTCGCCAACGGCATGGAGGGCGGGATCATCGAATCCTACGAGCGGCTCGATGAGGTCTTGGCCTCGACGGTGGGTTCATGAGCGCATGACCTGTGTGATGGCGCAGCTGAAACCTCGACGTCAGGCCGGGTGGCCGGGCCGCAGCGGGGGGGCGTTGCGGTGCGTGAGGATGCCGCGGTGCCCTCCCGGGACGGAGCGCACCCCCTGGACGAGGAAGGCTTCGTGGTCGCCGACCGGGAAGTGGCCGAGGATGCGGCCCTCGATCGCCACGGCGGACTCGACCAGGAGGGGCGCCCCGGTGGCGCCGAGCCGCCAATCGACCGACGCGAACTTGTCGACGAGGTCGCCTGACTCTTCGCCGAAGAGACGCGCCAGGTCCACCTGGTCCGTTCCCAGTAGGTGGAGCCCCACGCCCGACGAGCGTTCGGCGACGGCCAGCGTATGGTTCGCCTTCGAGATGCACACGAGGAAGTTCGGCGGGTCGATGCTGCACTTGGTCATGAACCCGACCAGGCACCCGCTCATGTCGGCATCGGGGGACCGGGCGGTCACGACGTAGTACGGGTAGTCGACCTGTCCGAAGAACGACTCGAGGTCCGCCGAGTCGCGCGCAAGACCATGGGCCCCAGCCGCAGTCCCGAATCCCACGCCGGCCCTCCAGACCCTGCACCGAGCAACCTGGCATCGCGCACCTGCGCGTCCGAGGGGTGCCGCTGTCGAGTGCGCTCGGGCACTGGCACCCGGCGGCACCCCGTCGTGGGTTCCCCTACCCGGCTCGTGGGTACGCAAAACTACGTGTCTGAGCTCCGTGACACACCGACGCGCAGCCCGGTCTCCAGTGGACGCAGTGTCTTGGTGACCCAGGGCATGCCCAGAGCCGGGGAGGGGGCACCCCCCGGCTTCGACATCAAGAAGGGCGGGCTCGGCTCGCCGGCCCAGGCCATCGCGCTCGCGACCCTCTGTGCCGTCCTCTTCCTCACCTTTCTCGACAACACGATCGTCAGTGTCGGTCTGGCCAACGTGCAGAGTGACCTGCACGCCGGGGTCACCTCGCTGCAGTGGGTGGTCAACGGCTATGCGCTGACCTTCGCCGCCTTCATGCTGGCGGCGGGGATGCTGGGCGACATCCTGGGTCGGAAGCGCATCATGCTGGCCGGGGTGGCCGTCTTCTGCGCCGGCTCGGTCGTCGCTGCTCTGGCGACCAACGTCGACTGGCTGATCGCCGGCCGCATCATCATGGGCATCGGCGCCGCCGCCAGCGAGCCCGGCACCCTGTCGATCATCCGCCACGTCTATCCCGACGAGGAGACGCGGGCCGACGCCGTCGGCGTGTGGGCGGCCGTGTCGGGACTGGCCCTTGCGCTCGGGCCCGTGATCGGCGGCGCGCTGGTCGGGTTCTCGAGTTGGCGGGCGATCTTCTGGTTCAACCTCGGCTTCGGCGTCGTTGCCTTTGTCCTGGCGGCCGTCACCGTGCCCGAGACCGCGGACCGCCAGGGCCGCAGCATCGACTTCGCCGGGTGCCTCTTCGCCGCGGCATTCCTGTCCTCACTGTCCTTCGCCGTGATCCAGGGTGAGGACGCCGGGTACACCGCTCCATGGATCGTCGCGCTCTTCGTCGTATGCGGCCTCTCGGGCCTCGCGTTCGTCGTCACCGAGCGACGGGTCGAGAGCCCCATGCTCGACCTCACCTTGTTCCGGCGGCCGCCGTTCGCCGGGTCGAACTTCGTGGCCTTTGTCGCGTACTTCGGCACGTTCTCCATCTTCTTCTTCACTGCGTTGTACCTGCAGGTCGTCGTCGGCGCGTCGGCGTATCAGACCGCCATCGACTTCCTCCCCATGGCTGCGGGGTTGATCATCGCCTCGGGACTCACCGGCCCCCTGGTGGCACGCATCGGACCCAGGGTGCCCATGACGGTCGGCTGTCTCCTGGCGGGAGGGGGCATCCTCCTCGCCAGTGCCGTCCTGGGACCGAACGTCGACTTCTCGACGCTCGGCTGGGTGCTCCCGATCGCCGGCATCGGCCTCGGCATGCTGCTCGTACCCGTGACGTCGGTCCCGCTCACGGTGGTGCCCCCGGAGCGCTCCGGCATGGCTGCCTCAGCCACCAATACGAGCCGGGAGATGGGCGCCGTGTTCGGCGTGGCGGTCCTCGGCTCCATCGTCAACGCCAAGCTGACCGGTGATCTCGCGGCGCGACTCAAGGCGATCGGGATCCCCCCGAATTTCCAAAGCCTCGTGGAGCACGCCATACAGACGGGCGGCACCTCGGGCGGGGCGGCCAGCAGCGCGGAGCACTCGAACAACGCCACCGTTGCCCGTATCGCCACCAAGGTGATCACGGCCGCATACGACGCGTTCGGCTCCGGTTTGCACGAGGCGCTGGTCGTCTCGGGCTGCCTCATCCTGGCCGGCGCGGTGGTGGCGGCGCTCACCATCCACCGGCTCTCGCCGAACGGGGCACTCGAGCGCTAGCGCGTGTCCGGGGTGGTGCCGAGACGCGCCGCCCACGGGCCGACACGGCAGCCGTGGCGCCGGTGGGCTCGTCACGCGTATCGCCGGGCCACCTCGAGCGCCTGCGCGCCGTAGCCACCGCCGAACAGGACGGCGTGGACCAGCAACGGGTACAACTGGAAGAGCGCCACACGTTCTTCCCAGCCCGGGCTCAATGGCCGGACCTCCTCGTAGGCGCTGAGCAGGCGATCGGGCACGACGCCGAAGAGCGCCAGCATCGCCAGGTCCTCCTCGGGGTGGCCCGCGTGGACGGATGGGTCGATGAGCCAGGCCCGGCCGTCGGCGCCGAAGAGCACGTTGCCCCACCACAGGTCGCCGTGCAGGAGCGCCGGACGACCCGACGGGAGCAGCTCGGGCAGCCTCGAGACGACGGCGCCGACCGGGCCCTCCAAGCCGCAGCGGGCCGACAGCTCCGTCAGCCGGGCGCCGTAGAAGTCGGGCCCGTCGGCCCGGGGCGACGGATCGACCCGACAGGCCCCGATCCACGACGACCCTCCTCCCCAGTGGCGCACGGGCGTCGTGTGCAGCTCGGCGAGTGCTCGGCCCAGGTGCTCCTCGTGCTGCGCGGTGCGTGGCACCTGGTCGACGGCCGCGGTGACGAGAAGGTCCGCCTCGGCGATCACCACCTCGGGCACGGGGGGAGCACCGGGCACCGCACGGAGGCGCAGCAGCCCTTCGGCCTCCTCGAGACAACCCGGGCCGAGCTTGGCGACGAGAGTCCGTCCGCTTGCCTCCACCATCCATGCGCTGATCCCGAGCTGTCGGGTTGGTCCGGGCGGACCGACGGCTCGGGAGACCCGATCGAGCCAGTACGCGGGCGAGGCAGGCACGCGCACCACTGTGGCACCTCGTTCGGCGCGGCCGGGCGGACGGAGGATGACCACGTCGGACACGTTCGAGCATGATGGGTCCGTGATGGCACCGGCTCCGGCGGGGCTCGTGCTGACCCCCGGTGCCAGCGCCGGTCGGGACCAGCCGGCCCTCGTGGCGATCGACCACGCCGCGACAGAGCGCGGCATCGCGGTCGAGCGAGTCGAATTCCCCGGGCGCGCCGCCGGGAGGCGCAGCCCGGATCGCCCGGAGGTGTGCATCCAGACCGTCCGCGTGGCGACGGAGGGGCTGGCCCAGCGCTTGCAGGTCCCCACGGGGCGGATTGCCATCGGTGGTCGCTCCATGGGAGGGCGGATGTGCTCCATGGCCGTCGCCGAGGGCCTGCCCGTCGCCGCTCTCGTCCTGGTCAGCTACCCGCTCCACCCGCCCGGGCGCCCCGAGCGCCTCCGTGTCGCCCACTTTCCGGACCTCCAGGTCCCGTGCCTCTTCGTCTCGGGCCGGCGGGACGCCTTCGGGAGTCCCGCCGAGCTCGAGCACGCGGTGGCAGCAATCCCCGGAGCCGTCACGCTCGTCTTCGTCGACGGTGACCACTCCCTGCGGAAACGAGACGACGAGGTCGCCGGGATCGTCGCGTCCTGGCTACACGGCTTGACGTGATGGCCGACGGCCTGCGATCACGTTGTCCCGGAGGACTTCGGCATCATGCTCACCGATCGCGCGCCGATAGACAGCGAGGTAGGCATCGACCATCCGGTCGCGGCTGAATCGTCGGACCGCTGCCGCGCGAACCGCCCGCCGGTCGAGCTGCCCGACCCTCCTGACCGACGCGGCCGCCGCTTTGACGTCAGTCACCAGGAAACCCGTGCTCCCGTTGCTGATGATTTCGGACATGGAGCCTCGGTCGAAGGCGATGACCGGAGTGCCACAGGCCATCGCCTCGACCACCGAGAACCCGAATGGCTCGTCGAAGTCGATCAGATGGAGGAGGGCTACCGCACCACCGAGGAATGACGAGCGATCTTCGGCCCGTACGGGCCCGATGAACCGCACACGCTCGCCGTCCAGGCGCGGCATGATCTCCCGCTCGAAGTAGGCCTTGTCCTGAACGATCCCTGCGATCCGAAGCGGGATGCCGGCCTCATTGGCGGCTTCGATGGCGGGGACCACTCCCTTGTCCGGGTGAATGCGTCCGAAGAACGCCAGGTAGCTGCCCGGCGCCGGACTGAAGGTGAATGCTCCAGTGTCGATCCCGTGATGGATCGTGGCCACGTAGTCGAGGCCAGGATGCCTGTCGGCGTCGCTGATCGCGACGTAGGAGGTCGTGTGGTTGTACTTCGCGTAGACGGGGACGATCTGTGGCGAGGAGAAGCCATGGATTGTCGTGACAACAGGTGTCGAGGTCAACCCCGCGTAGGTGAGGGGCAGGAAATCGAAACTGTTGTGGATGACGTCGAACTCAGAGGCCCGATCAAAGACCTCCGAGATGTGCAGGCACTCGGCGACCTTGGGGTCGATGCTCGAGTCCTCGGACCAGCCTCGGGGGACAACGCTGGACAGGCGGGCCGACGTTTCGGAATCACCGGTCGCGAAGAGGGTCACGTCGTGGCCCCGTGCAACCAGCCCTTCGGTCAAGAGCGACGCGAAGAGCTCCCACGGTCCGTAGTGGCGCGGCGGGACACGCCACGAGATCGGTGCCAATACTGCGATGCGCATCCTGCATTCACCGCCCGAGTCCCAGGCGATCCCCCTTCTTCTCTCGCTCCACCCGCTTCTCCTTCTTTGCGTCCCGCTTCTCCTTGAGACTCCTACCGGGTTTCTTTCCCGCAGGCTTCTGCGGGGACTTGTCAGGCATGCTGTTCTCCAATCACTCGGGGTTTCACGTACGTCAATCGGGGATCGGTCTCAGGCCGGCGAGAAGTTCGTCGAGCGCCACCATGGCCACGCCGATCGCAGAGTCACCGATTCCGTAGGGAATGACGAGCGTGCCATTATGGAGGAGAGCGCCGCAGGAGTAGACGACGTTGGGCACGTACCCATCCTGCTCGTCGGGAGCCGGACTGAGGATGGGCTCGGCAAGTTGACCGACGATTCGGGTGGGATCCTCCAGGTCGAGCAACATGGCCCCGATGCTGTAGGTCCGCATGGGGCCGACGCCGTGCGTCAGCACCAACCAACCTGCTTCGGTCTCAATGGGTGACCCGCAGTTGCCGAGTTGCACGACTTCCCACGACCTCGTCGGCGTCTGGCAGGTGAGGGCGTCTTCCCAGCGAAAAGGATTGTGCGAGAAGGCGATGGTGTTCGACTCCCGATCACTTCGAGAGAGCGCGGCGAACCGACCGCCGATTCGGCGAGGGAAGAGGGCAAGCCCCTTGTTGGCCGCCGCCGCTCCGACCATCGGAGAGGAGCTGAATTCCGAGAAATCCGTTGTTGCGAGCAATTGCTGGCCGATGTCGGTGCCGTTGTAGGCCGTGTACGAGGCGTAGTACGTCACGCTGCCATCGTCCTCGACGAACCGCACAAACCGCGCGTCCTCCAAACCCTTGGATTCTGCGCTCATCGCCGGCATCAGCACCTGCTCGCTCAGCGGAGTGCCATGCTCGAACCGGACGCGATAGCTTCGCTCGGCGATCCTGCGCATGAGGCCGACCGTCCTCTTCGCCTGTTTTCGAGTGGCAACGTGGTCTTCGAGGATTCTGAGCCGCCCCTCCATGTCTGCCGCGGTGAATCTCTCTCCGAGATGCCCGAGGACGTAATCGGCGTCGTCCCCGCCACCACGAAGCCGACGGAGCTCTCCTCTGAAGACCTCGGCCTCGAGCGTGGATGCCTCCCGACGTCCAGTGGACACAAAGGTCGGAGCGGGATCGAGGTCAAGGTCGCCCGATTCGGTGAGTGTCCCGGTCCGAAAGCCGATGGAGGAGCTGTGGCCCTCCCCAATGGCTCGGACACTCATCACGAACCGCAGACATCGGAAGCCTGACCCGCTCTGGTCGGGGTGCACGACCATGCTCGGATTGCACAGTGCGGCGCCCTCAATGGCGTACTCACTCGTGAAGGCAGCGCCAAGCAGCAGGCGGCGCGTCGTCGAGAGCTCGAGCTCGGGGTCGAGACGGTCAGAGAGCTCGTCAGCGTGCCGGAGGAACGTCTCGGCCAGCGCGTGATGTCGACCCTCGAACCGCGCCAGAAGGTCCTCATAGCTTCGCTGCACCTCGTCGTCGTGGAGTGCCAAGACACGCTGCACCACCGCGGACGATCGCGACTCTTGATGGTCGAACCCTTCGTGTCCCGGTACGAACAGCCGGGTGACCACGCGGGACTTGTCAGCTCCAATGCGAACCGGGCTGCGTCGGGCCAGGCCCAACGTCTGCACCCTCACTGCAGGACACCCACCGGGGAACGCGCATGCTGGAGCGTCGAGAGGAGGGCCAAGGTCGACTCCGTGCCTTGATTGAGATTGGCACCGTCGACCTCCAAGCCGTCAAAGCCGCCTCCGGTCTCGGGGTCCCACATGACCACCTCCCCGTCGTTGTCGCCGAGGAACCAGTTGGCAGCAGCCGTCCTCCCGTCCACCCACCGCCGGTTGGTGTCGACCTTCTCGGCCCGAGCACAGGCATCGGCCAGCGCCGCCACCTCAATGGGCTGCTGATCGAATCCAGGACCAGAGTCATCGGGACCGCTTCCTCCGACCGGTGTGACGGAGAGATGGCCTTCCCGGGTCTCGCGTTCGAGCAGCCAGTCCAAGAGGTCCAACCCGCGGCGCACGAGGTCCGGACGTTCAAGGGCCGTCCCGGCCGCGATCATCGCTTCGGGAAGGGTGGCATTGGCGTAGGTCAGGCGCTCCTCGGGCCACGGCCATCCGGCGACTTGGCGGGCTCCGGTCATCGAATCTGCCGCATCGGACAGCAGGCTGCGAGCAGCCGCGTCGGCGGGAGTGACGCTGAGGACCTCGGCCGCACCCAGTGCCGCGAACGCCATGGCGCGCGGCCAGGGGGAGCGCTGTCGCATGGCGCGCTCGAGCGCCCTGGTGGCCAGGTGACGGATCAGGTGGTCCTCGCTGTGGGAGGTGGCCGTACCCAGCCCCCAGATGCTCCTTCCCCAGCAGTCATTCAGTGCCGGGGAATCGTCCCACCCGCCATTGCGGTTCATCCGATTCCGGCATCTTCCCTGGGAATCGAGCGCGTCCTGAAGGAACCGCAGGCTGAGCATCGCGAGGTTGCGCATCGCCGGTGCCTGGCCTCGTTGCCGGGTCGCAACGACGAGCACGCGTGCCATGTCGTCGCTGCAGTAGCCGTGCTCGGGCCTGGGCTCGTCGAAGAGGGCATGTTCGAACGTGCCCCGCTCGTCGGTCATGGAGATGAGGTGGCCGAAGTCCGGATCAGGGGTCTGGAGCGGAGAGGTCACACCAATGCGAGTCGTTCCGAGATGAGACCGTTGGCCACTTGGAGATATTCGCCGGCCACGACGGACCATCCGAGGCTGGGCGCGAGGCGGGAGGCCTCTGCTGCCATGTTGGCGGCCAGCTCGGGCCTGGTCAGGACCATCCTCAGAGCCCGCGCCATTGCATCGGAGTCATCGTGGTCGACCAGGAGTCCGGCGCCGCTCGAGAGCAGTTCCACCGCGTGGGGAAACGCCGTCGCGACCACCGGTCGTCCGGCTGCGATGGCGTCGACGAGAACCCCCGACGTCACCTGGTCCCTGGAGTCGTAGGGCAAGACGACAACGTCGCTGGATTGGATCAACGCCGTCAGCGACTCCACATCGCGATAGTCGGCGTCGAAGTCGACGGATGACGAGATCCCGTGGCGCTCCGCCTGAGCGATACGGTCCCGACGGTAGGACTCTCCCTGCGCCGCGAGGACCTTGGGGTGGGTGCGCCCAGCCACCAGATAGCGCGGCCGTCGGGGGAGGTCGTGCAGGGTTCGCATGGCGTCTATGGCGCGTTCGATTCCCTTGCCTGGTCCGATGAGCCCCCACGTGAGAATGAGGGGCCGGCCGTCCCGGTCAGGCTGGGGATGTCGGGTTGGGATGGCGGCGCCATGGGCAATGGTGGTCACTTTGGAAGGGTCGACGTCGAAGCCGTTGCACAGTCGGGCCCGTGCGGCCTCTGTCATCACCACCACCCGGTCCGCCACAGTGGCAACGTCGTTGAGCACGGATCGCTGATGTGGGGTCGGCTCTGCGAGGATCGTGTGGGCGACCACGATGGACGGGACCTCGAGGCCCCCCAGGATCTCGAGTACGTCGTCACCATCGCGGCCTCCATAGAGTCCGTACTCGTGTTGCACCACCGCGACATCGCAGACGTTCAGTGCGTCGGCAGCCGCGGACAAGGATGGCCCTGAACCGTTGACCAATTCACCGATGACCCGATCGCGCGGCGAAATCTGCCCGTCGCCGTCGACGACCCGCACAACGCCGACCTCGGTGTGGTGGGCCGCCAAACCGGTCGCCAGCGCGGCGCTGAAGGTGGCCAGGCCGCACGCGGTCGGAGGGTACGAGCTGAGAATCCCGAGGGACCGGGCGCGGCCATCAGGGCCGTCAATGGGCGAATTCGGGACACGCACAGATGCTCCTCAATGAGCTCGGTCGAGGCGTCGAACCTGCACGGGGCGACGTCGGCCGACACGGCCGTCCTGCCCAAGCGAAGCGACTCTCCCAAGGGGACGAGAGGCACAGCCTACAGCGTCGGCCTCCTCTTCGTTCCGTCGGCCCCAGAGTCACCTGTGGGTCTGCCGATGTCAGCCGAACATTTTTTCCTGCTGGCGCACGATGGCGGAGAGCGTCTCGTTGTACGGCGCCTCGAGTCCGATCTCGCGGCTCAGTGCGACGACCTGCCCGTTGATGACGTCGATCTCCGAGGGCCTCCGTGCGAGATGGTCGAGGCGCATGGATGGGCTGGCGTTCGGAATGGTGGCGGCGAAGTCGGTCACGTACTCCAGAGGGTCGTCGAACGGGAACTGGACCCCCTTGGCCAGGCCGAGCCGGTAGGCCTCTGCGGTACAGCCGAGAGCGACCTCCCAGGTCTCGGGATTCGACATCAACTCGCCCACCGTGACGTCGAAGACGGCACAAGGTGCGCTCAACGTCACGTTGCAGAGGAACTTCTCCCAGATCATCAGGTCCACGTCGGAGAATGCACGGACGTTGAAGCCGGCATCGCGCCATGCGTGCTCAATCCGTTGGACCCGCTCCGTCATGCCACCGTGCATCTCACCGATCCGGATGAGTCGCATCCCCTCATGGTGGACGTGTCCGGGCTGGGGGATCGACGACCCGAATCCTTCGGCGATCCCGATCACGATCTGCTCTTCGGGGATCCGGCGTGCCACACGCTCTCCCGCACCGAGACCGTTCTGGAATGTCATGACGACGCTCTCTGGCTCCAGGAGCGGCGCAATCTCCGCGGCCACCAGGTCGACCTCCGACGCCTTCGTGACGATCAGCCACAGGTCGCATGGCCCGGCGTCGCGGGGCGAACGGCCGACGTGAAGGTTGTCGACGACGTAGCTGCCACTGGCACCAGAGACGGTGAGCCCGGATGAGGCGATGGCGTCGATGTGCGCCTGCCAGATGTCGATGGCCCAGACCTCATGCCCGGCTTTGCCGAGGAGGCCCGCGTAGACCGAGCCCATGCACCCGGTACCGACGATTCCGATCTTCATGTCTCCCTCCAGGCGGGCCTTTCTCGGGGTGACACCACCCCCGCCAGCCGGGCTCCGTCATACGGACCTGACGGGACTCGAATCTGGGCCACCGGACTCCGGAGGGCGATCAGATCAGTCCGCGACCTCGTGACGGCCCGAACCTCGTCGTGAGTGGGACGCGCAGCCCAGCCCATCCCACGCAGTCTACGCCCGAGACTCCGCTGACGTCGGGGCCGCTCGAAATTGACCGCTGCATCTCGTGGTCCGGCACTGCCGGCGGCACCACGACCTCCCTTCCCGTGTTCGCCGACCTCGTATAACAATGGGACGACTGGCGATCACATCTGCCGGTCGGGCAGACGGAAGGGGATGGCACGATCGTGACTTCACGACTCGCGAGTGATGCCGAAGTCACCACGTGGCGAGAAGAGGGATGGATCCTCATCGAGGACTTGGTGGACACGGAGGAGATCGACGCCGTGGCCCAGGATCTCCGAGAGGTATTTCCCAGCGCCGAGGAGCTCCACGCAGACCCAGAGGGTGTGACCGAACGGTGGAAGGGCCACCCGGTTGAACCCAAGGAAGTGTTCGAGTGGCCCGACGAGGGTCCGGGGTTCCGCCTCGAGCAGCAACGATGGTCAGCCACTTTCCCCTTTCCGGGCACCGGTGCCCTCAACCGGATATGTGTCCACCCGTCCATCGTCGACTTCGCCGAGCGCGCTCTCGGAAGCACTGACATCCGGTTGTATCAGGCCGGCGCCAGTGCCAAGTACGCCGGGGTCACCAATTACGAGCAGCCGATGCACATCGACCGCAACCACTCCTGGCTACCCCCGGGCAGCGAATCCCCCTGGTGGAACCTGGAGGGGTTCCTCTATCTCTCCGACATCTCTGACGCCGACAACCCAACCCGTCTCGTCTCGGTGCGCGACTCGAACCACATCGACTCGCCCTACGGCGTCGTCATGCCCAACATGGAACCGGGTGTGTACGAGGCCGAGCGCCGCGCTCCGGGGCGCCGCGGCTCGTATCTGGCCTACCGGTCCGACTGTTGGCACCGCGGCGCTCCCTTTGGCTCGGACTCGGGAGCCCGGTTCGTGGCCTCTATCGCTTTCAAGAACGCAGAAGTCGAGTGGATCGGCTACAACACCCAGCAATCCGTGTCCACGAGCATCGAGTGGACCGTCTTCGTGGAGGGCTCGACTCCGCGGGAACTGGCACTCTTCGGTTGGCCGTCGCCGGGTCACCCCGTCTGGAGCGAGGGGCTGATTGAGCAGACACAGCAGCGGTACCCCGCGCTCGACCTCGGACCATGGCGGACGGCACTCGGGAAATGATCGCCAAGAGGCGCCGTTGACTACCAGCTCGGTCGAGCCCAGCCTCCGTCCAGCCGAGTGCACTTGAACTGGGCGTTCAATCCAGCTCGTCGGTCGGCGACTCGCCGCTAGCGCTGATTTGATTGCCAATTCGGATCGCTGAGAACAGGTCGCAGTAAGTTTCGGGAAATAGCGCTGCCGGACGGCCCGACGGAGCTGACATGAACTTCCAAAGCGGGATGAACGTTTCGGATCTCGACCGATCGATCGAGTTCTCTCGCGATGTGTTCGGCTTCACTGTGCTCTCGAGGCGGGATCAACTCGTTGCGGTCAGTGCGGCTGGGAGCGAGCGACCTCAAGTGATCGTTTTGCGAGCCTTTGGAACGAGCGGCCGCAGCGGGGGTGCTCGACACATCGGCATACGAGCGCTCGTCTTGGAGGTGGATTCACTCACTGAGCTCAGCGAGATCGAACAGGCGCTGGATCGAAGAGAATCCCTCGTCCGAAGACTGACCGACAATGCCAGCTGCAAGGCAGTGGTCGGGACCGATCCCGACCGTATAACCGTGGTGGGTAGCGCCCTAGGAGCCGGGCCGATTACCCATGAGGGCTGGGCGGCCCTCGATGAATCCCTCTACCGTCTGGGTGAGTAAGCCAGTCAGCTGGGTGGGTTGAGCCTGTCAGTCCCTCACTGACGACGCTCTTGCGTCCAGGTAGGCAGTCAGTTCAACGATGAGCTCTTGGGCGTCGACCCGGGCTCCGTCGATGAAGCTCGACTTGCGTCGGCGTAGAAACGGGGTGCCGAGCAGGAACATACCGGGCGATTCGACCACGCCTCCGTCGTGGCAGATCATTCCCTTGCCGTCGAGGACTTTGACGTCGAGCCATGAGTAGTCCGGGCGAAATCCTGTTGCCCAGATGATGGTCTCGATTTCGCCGCTCGCGAGATCGAGACCAAGCGGTGGCGAGGCGTCCACTTCTGTTGGCGGGAACCTGTGAGGCGGCGCTACCGAGTCGTCCAGACCGTTCGCAGACGCCCACTCATCAATTGTGTCGAGCAGTCGGCCGAGCTTGAGGTCTGCGAGCTCGCATTTGTTGCGTAGGGATCCGGAGAATTGGGCCCGGCCATCTCGAATGCCAGCGAGCCGGCCAACAAGCTTCACGCCGATGCTCGTGAGCGCGTTGAGGTCGAACGTCGCTCGTTCGGGCGAGCCTGCGAGCTGCATGGATGGCACGCGCCTCGCCCGGACGATGTCATCGACCTCGTCGTAGCGCTCATCGAGCACGCCGGCCGCCTCCATCCACCAGTGAATATCCCGACCCCGGTACATGCGCGGCCCACGGACATGCTCGCCGACCGCGAGAGTCACCTGGCGACCGGAGCGCTGGATTTCGCACGCAATCTGCACTCCGGTCGCCGATGCGCCGACGACGAGCACGCCTCCTTCGCCAAGTTGCTCGGGGTTCCGGTACTCCAGCGGGTTCAGGGTTGTCACCGACGATGGCACCGCGTCCGAGAAGGGCGGCACGTGGGGCACGTTGAAAGCCCCTGTGGCGATAACGACCGTTTCGGACAGCCACTCGCCCTGGTTCGTGGTCACGCGGTACTCGCCATTGCTACGGCACACCGACGAGACGAGGGTGCCTGACTTCACCGGGGCGCCGATCAGCGTCGCGTAGCGTGTGATGAAGTCGACAACCTCGGGCATCGTCATGAAGCCGTCGGGGTCGCTACCGTCGTATGAGTACTCGGGAAGGCGGCATTGCCAGTTCGGCGTGAGCAAGCGTAGGGAATCCCAGCGCTCGTTCTTCCAGGAGTTGGCGACCTCGTGTCGTTCGAGGACGACATGGTCGATTGAGCGCTCAGAGAGGCACCTGCTCATTGCCAGCCCACTGTGACCAGCCCCGATCACGACGGCCGTGGTGCGCATAGCGTCGCTACTCGTTAGAACCCATTGCCCAACGTCAGCGAACGTGAACGCTGACGTTGGTGGGGTTCGTGATGATGTCGTACACGGCTGAGCGTTTTTGCGATTGTGCCACGAGTGCCTTGATGTCGTCGGCCGACGCGTCCGCGTCAATATCGTAGGTCACCTTGATGTCGCTGAAGCCATTGCGGACATCGCTGTCCATGCCGAGGATGCCACGCACGTCCATGCCGCCTTCGATCGTCGCCGAGACGCTGCGCAACTGGATCTCCCGGTTCTGTGCCACCGCAGCGACGCCGGCCGTAAGGCAGCTGGCGAGGGCCACGAGAACGTATTCGACAGGGGTGGCGCCGTTGTCCTCAGAGGCGAAGATCTCTGGATGATCAGCGTCAAAGAGGTACCGGGTGCGGTGGCTCTGTTCCTCGCCGAGACCGAAGAAGCCTTCGACCGTTGAGCGGCTGTGGGTGCCGTTCTGCCACTCACAGGTCGCCCGCCACTGGAACTGCGCTGCCTGGGGTGCCTCGGTGAGCGCAACCCGGGCGCCCAACAGGGCCTCGACGTTGACGCCGTTGTTGACTGGTGTATCGGTTGTGGTCATTTGCCTTGCTCCTTCCTCCATTCCCCGCGAGGGAGTCCCGCGGGGCTACAACACCTGTTCGCGGCGCGCAATCGCGCCCCACAATTATGAGACTGTTCCCGCAACGCGCCGATCGGGGTGGCATGAGGCGCTCTTGCCCGAATGCCCAGGGCGGTGGGTTTACCCGAGGGCGTCTGCCTACTCATGGTCGGGCCTCATCGGGCGGCCGAACGTGACAGCGGACAGGACCGCCGCGGGCGTCGACGTGCCCAGTTGGGAGTCTGGGGCTGCCCCCAGTGCGTCATTGATGGTCGAGAAAGCGAGGCGCAGCGCGACGAAGGTCGTGATGGCGAAGATCTGCGCCTCGTCGAAGCCGGCGTCGCGCAGACCCTGGACGTCCCTGGACTCGATGGCGTTGGGGTCGGTGGCGACGGCTCGAGCCCAGCGGGCCAGCGCCCGCTCTTCGGCGTCCAGACCGTCGTCTGCACCTCGAATGACCGCCGCGGCAACTTCCGGTCCCAACTCCGCCGCGAGCTTCTTGCCCCAGGCCAGCGAGCAATAGGAGTCACCCAGAGTTGACGCAGCGGCCGTCACGAGGACAGCCCGCTGCCGAAGGGTGAGCGAGCCGGCCACTGTCGCTTGGCCCATGAGGTCCGACAGGCCCTCGAGCGTGGCCGGCATGTACGCCCACAGTCGCGACACGTTCGTCACGTAGCCGACGCTTTCCACGTCCTGGTCGAACATGCGTTTTGCCTCGGGCGTGCGGCGCCCAGCTGCGAGGAACCCTGCTCCCAACTCGTCGGCTCGGAACGTCGCAGTGAGGCTGCCGCGAGGGACACTAACGGCGGGCCTGGTGGCGATGTAGCCAACGACCGCAACGGGCGCTCGGAGGGGAAGGCCGGCGCGGACCTTCTCGCGAGCAAGCTCGACGGCCGCCTGCAAGAACGCTGCCTCGCCAACAGCCTCCATGGCCTCAAAAGCCGGACCAGTCGACGCCAAGGCTCGCGCATACAGCTCTGGATCGGCGAACTCGAACACGAAAGGGATGTCAAAGCGCTCGACGTCGCTGAAGCCGGCATCCTGAAGGAGTTTCTCGCCGGCGCCCGGCCGGCCGAGCGCCACCATGTTGGCTTGGTTCTCCACCTTTGCGGCTGCCGCGAGAGTGAATGGCGCCAGCGCCCACGCGCCCGGTGAAGCCTTGATGTGCCCCCATACTGTGATCCCAACCCGGCCGCCCGGCACGAGGACACGGTGCACCTCGCTCATCACTCCGGGGGTCGTCCCCCAGATGCCACGGAAGCTGGTGACCACGTCGAAAGCACCGTCCTCCCAAGGCAGGGAGTGCATGTCCCCGACTCGCAGGTCGGCTTCGGGGTTACGGTCTCGGGCCACCGCGATCAGGCGCTCCGATGCGTCGATACCCGCGCACCGGGCGCCGCGCAGGCCGGCCAGCTCGACCGCGAGGCCCGACCCGCAGGCGATGTCCAGCAGCGTGTCGCCGGCGCGCACGCCCAGCCGGTGGTGCAGGGCGACGTACTCCCGGCAGGCGGTTGGTTCGCTGAGGGTGGAGAAGTCCACGGCCCGCCGGCCCCACCCCTCATCGACTTCGCGCCAGCTCCCATGGTGCCGATTCGAGACCACCGGATCCCCGGTCACGGTCGTGACCTCGGGTGGGCCGGGCCCGGAATGACCGGCAGCTCCGACAGCCCACGAAGGACGAGGCCGTCGCCATGGCCCCAGTGCAAATCTGGCGCCGGTTCGGCGAGGGAGATCTCCGGGTACCGGAGCAGGAGCGATTCGAGGGCGATGTGCCCCTCCAGGCGGGCCAGTGGCGCACCGAGACAGTGATGGATGCCGTGCCCGAACGCGAGGTGACGTGCCTCATCCCGGTCGAGGTCGAGGTCCTCGGGGTTGGCGTATCGGTCCGCGTCACGGTTCGCCGCGGCCAGGCAGATGATGACCTGTTCACCGGCTGGGATTGCCACACCACCGAGCGTGAGCGGCGCGGCCGAGTATCGAAACGTCGAATGAGGGACAGGTGCGTCGTAACGGAGGAACTCCTCCACGGCCTTGGGGATCCTTGCGGGGTCGGCGCGGAGCAGAGCGAGCTGAGCCGGATTGCGCAACAGCGCGACGACGCTGTTACCGATGAGGCTCGCTGTCGTGTCGTGACCGGCGACGATCAGCTGAAAGATCGTGGAGAGCAGTTCCTGGCTGTCGAGGCTCTCTTCGCCATCGCGGGCGTTGACGAGACCGGAGACGAGATCGTCACCCGGGTCAGCCTGCTTGGCCTCGACGAGTGCTCTCAACATGCCCACGACCGCGTCGGAAGCGTCCTTGGCAGCGGCGTACTCGGCCGGAGTGGATGTGGGGACGAGCAGCTTGGTAAACCCTTCACCGAGCGGAGCACGGTCGCGTTGAGGCACGCCGAGGAGCTCGCAGATGACCGTGAAGGGCAGTGGGAAGGCGAAGGTTGAAACCAAATCGACCCGGCCATCGGGTCCCTGTCGCGCGATGTCATCGAGGAGGTCGTCCGTGATCGCCTGAATTCGGGGGCGCAACTCCTCGACTCGTCGCACCGAGAAGGCAGTTGAGACGAGCCGCCGCAGCCGGGTGTGATCGGGGGGGTCGACCGTCAGCATGTGCCGGGCGAAGGCCGGTCCCGGTAGGCCTTCGGCCACGACGCCGGAGCCAGTTGCCAAGGCCGCGTGCATGTCCTTGGAGAGCCGCGGCTCGTTGAGGGCGGTACGTGCCTCTTCGTAGCCGACCACGAGCCAGGCGCCATGCCCGTCGGCCAACGTCACGGCATGCACAGGGCCGAGGTCGCGGACCTGCGCGAACACCGGGAAGGGGTCGTCGAGATCGTACGAACCCCACGCCGCCAGTGCCTCGGTGATCGTCATCTGTCACCTCCCCGTCGGGGAGCCTCTGCGTCTGTCCCGTCGGCGCTGTCGGGTTCGGCGGGGCCCGAGAGCGCCGAGAGATGGGCCATCTCCTGAACGTCGCCGGTAGTGCCCCTTGTAGTGGCCCTTTCCTCGTTTCCGGACGGACATGGACCCGGTCCAGTGCTCGTCCTCCCTGCGCGAAGCATCCCACGTTTTCAGTCCGTTTTCTCTGTCTGGGACCCGCCGCTCAGGTCGTGGGGGTTGGCGGCCGCAGAAAGCGAAGAAGTACATTGAATCAACTATATAGATGGGTCTATACTGGACGCGTGAGCGAAGAACGACAGTCCATCGGAGAGGTCCTGTTCGCGTTGGGCACCCTCGGCATTCGGCAGCGTCCCCGGGACCTGAGCTTGACGGCGCTGTCGTCGCTTTCGACCATCGAGCGGACCGGCCCCCGCCGGTTGACGGATCTGGCTGTCGGGGAGGGAGTCACCCAGCCCTCCATGTCCGCTCTCGTGAGCCAGCTGGAGCGTCTCGGCTTCATCGAACGTCAGTCAGACACGCGAGACGGACGTGTGGTTCGAGTCTCAATCACATCGGCGGGTCTGGACCACCTGAACACACTGCGCCGGGTCGGAGCATCGGTCTTCGACGTCCTCATCGACAAGCTCACCGCCCCTGAGGCCGCCACGTTGCGCGCCGCGGTCCCGACATTTGGTCGAATGCTCGAGCTCGCCGATGATGACTTCGCGTCAGAAGGGAGTGCGACATGATGGCTATGTCTGTAACCGAAAGACAGGCGGGGGACAACGCGGCGGCTGACGACCCCGGTGGATCAATTCTCGTTGTGGGTGTGGACGGCTCAGCGCCGAGTTGGGAATCGTTCGCATGGGCCGCAGGCGAGGCGCGGCGAGGCAATGGACGGATCGTCGCCGTGTTCGGGACTTCGCTCATTGAGTCGGAGGAGGCACTTGGAAGTACCGCGCCACTCGGTTATGCCGTCGCGGCGGAGACCAGGGACCAGCTCGCCGAGGAGCTCGCGGCCGAAGTGGCAAGGCGTGCCGACATGCTCGGCGTCGAGGTGAGCTTTGTCCGGGGCATGGGCGACGCTGTGCACGTCCTCACCGAAGTGGCGCATTCGCATCATGCGGACATGATGGTCGTGGGCCGGTCGGCGAAGATGCTGCATCGACTGGCTGGGTCGGTCGGCCGTCGCCTCGTACTCAACCGGCAGAGTCCGGTCATCGTCGTGGTGCCCTGACGAATACACGGAGGCAGACGGCAGCTCGGCCTGCCGAGGCCCTCCTCTTCGGCGGAGGTGTCATCGCCAACATCGTGACTTCCTCTTGTGTGGCGATCATGTGTGGGTCCCGGAACGGAAATGACTGCGTGGGATCAGGTCGTTGAAGAGAAAGAGCGGTGAGCGCCACCGGCAGTGTGTGAGTTCAGACTTGAAGATGAGCCACACCTGCAGGTTCGGATGTGTCAAGACATAAGAGACTCCGAGAAGGAGGTCGTTTGTCGACAAGGGACGCTTCGCCATCGAGGTGCACCTGCGGACCGAGAGGTCCGTTGCCGGGCTGATTGCCAATTCGGATTGCCAAGACCCCGTGGCGAACGGTGCTCACGTTGACGCTCGCAATAGTTGCCTACCCGCACGGATCAGGCCCCTTGGGGATACTCCTGAATGGGCCGACGAGCGCAGCGGGGCCTGGCCCGAGGTTGGGAAGCAAGCGAGACTGTGGGTGAAACCCTCGACCACGGAGGCCCTGTCAAATGTCCACAACTGTGACCGGAGTCAACGAACCCCGATCGAGCTATTCCCCGCACGACCAGCAACACTCACCAGTGGTCCTGTACCAGTTGGAGAAGCGGTCTCACGACTGGCAGCTGCACCTGGCTGACCGAATTACAACGTTTGCCGGCTCGATGGCGTTTGTCTGGGTGCATCTTGCAATCTTCGCGCTGTGGGTGGCGACCGGCTTGTTCGGCAAGGACCGCTACCCCTTCCAATTCTTGACGTTCCTCGTGTCGCTCGAAGCGATCTTTCTTTCGACGTTCGTCATGATCGGACAGAACCGGCAGGCTGCGTTCCAACAGGGGAAGGCCGATCATGACTTCCATACGGCGGAGACAGAGCTACAACTGAACACGGACCTCACCCGCGCGATCCACGCGATGACACAGGCAAATTCACACGATTGTCCAGGAAAGGCGACAGAGTACAGACCCGGATGGCACGAGCCCGAGCGGCGGTTGAGGTGGGAAAAGCATTGTGCGCCGGGCATCACGTGAAGCCCACCTCTCGCCGACGGGTAGGTGAGCCAGCGCCTTGGCAATGTGAAATGACCGAGCGGGACGTACGACCCTATTAGGTCGTCCGCATTTGTGGCCATGCTCATGCTGAGTCGACGTAATGCACCACCGGACGTTCCTTAACCGCGGCCTCCACGGCACACGATGGGCTGCGCACTGAATCCCGGATCAGCTGTTCGATGGCCAGCTCGACGTTGGGTCCGCGTCGCTCGTAGTGAAGGACCACCACGTCTTTGAGCGCGACGAGGGCCTCGAGGCCGGAACGAAGACCAGATCCGTCGTTTTGGAAGTCTCCCTGTACGATCGCGACAATCGAAGGAGTGAAGATGGCTAGGTCGAAGACCGACGAACGTGGCGCCCTGTTCGTGACCGCGGAATCCGAAGACCCGCGCTTCAATCAGCCCTACATAGATGTCCGGGAGTGGCGCGATGAGCCGGCCGACGTGCCCGTGTTCCCCGGTGGCATCACGACGCAGCACGGCGGCGTCGCGCCCGTAAAGGCGCGCCATCTCTATGTCCACGGAGGGTTCACGGGCACCGACGCCAAGTTCTCGTTCTGCTTCCCGCCGGAAGAGGAGTACCAGGGACGTTTCTTCCAGGCGACCCATCAGTTGCTGGCCGGCGAGGATGCCACGGCGCGCAACGTCGCGTTCGCCCTTGCGAGTGGCGGCTATTCGGTGCAGACGAACATGGGCGGCAGCGACAACCCCCGCACAGCGGAGGGGTCTGGCCGGGGCCAGGTCGACACGACGATTCGGGGCTACCGGGTCAACGCTGAGGCCGCGAAGTACTCTCGCGTGGTAGCGGCCGAGATCTACGGCCCCCACCGCACCTACGGCTATCTCTACGGCGGGAGCGGCGGCGCTTACCAGACGGTCACCAGTGCAGAGATGACCACCGGCGTGTGGGACGGGTTCGTGCCCTACGTCATGGGCTCGCCGCAGTCCATCCCCAATTGCTTCACCGTGCGCGTGAACGCCCTCCGGGTGCTGAGGGACAAGTGGCCCTCCATCATCGATGCGATCGAGCCGGGCGGAGGCGGTGACCCCTACGCCGGGCTGAACGACGAGGAGCGCACGGCGCTGGAAGAGGCCACCCGGACCGGGTTCCCGCCCGGGGCGTGGTTCAACTACGTTCCCCAGGGCGGAGGGCCGCTCGTGCTGGTCGCCAGCTACGTGCCGGTGTTGGACCCGACCTATCTCGACGACTTCTGGAGCAAGCCGGGCTACCTCGGCACAGACCCGACGTCGTCGGTCCGCGCCGCGCGCATCCAACATGAGGCGACCGTCGTCGAGGTGTTTCCCGGCGGACGCCAGCAACTCAAACTGTCGAGCGTCCCCGCGGGCGATCTCACAGCCGCCGATGTGATCATCATCAGCGGAGCGGCCACGGGCAAGATCCTCTCACTCGGCCGTATCGACTCGGACGGCAAGGGCCATATCGGCCTCGTGTTCGAACCAGTCGGCGACACGGTCGACATCATGGCCGATCCTGCCGTCGTCGAAGGCATCCAGGTAGGTGACGAGGTCCGGATCGACAACTCCAGGTTCCTCGCGCTGCAGACCTACCACCGTCACCAATTCCCGCCGGCCAATCCCGATTTCGACTACCCCGACGTCTACGACTACTTCCGGAACCCCGACGGTTCGCCCAAGTACCCCCAGCGAAGTGTGGACATCGGTGCGGCCGGCACCCTAGGCGCCACGGGTCAGATCCCGACTGGTCGCTTCAACGGGAAGATGATCGCGGTGGAGTGCCTGCTCGACGGGGACGCTCTGCCGTGGCAGGCCGACTGGTACCGAAAGAAGGTCGAGGCCGTCGAAGGGTCAGGGGTCGACGAGAAGTACCGGCTCTGGTACGTCGACAACGCGAATCACACCGACCCCACGACCGAGGCGCTCAACAGCCACGCCGTCGCCTACTCGGGCACTGTGCAGTACACGCTACGCGAGCTGAGCGCATGGGTCGAGCAAGGCATCGTCCCGCCGCCCACCAGCGAATACCGGGTGCAGGACGGCCAAGTGCACGTGCCGTCGTCGGCTGCAGAACGCAAGGGCATCCAACCCGTGGTTCATCTCGAGGTGAACGGCGGCGAGCGCGCCGAGGTCGCGGCGGACGAAGCGGTCACCTTCACCGCACAGATCGAGGTGCCGCCCGCCCCGGGCAAAGTGGTGTCGGCGGAATGGGACTTCGAGGGCGCGGGGACGTATTCGGACGCCGCTGAGTTCGGTGATCCGACCTCGGAGGCCGTCCATGTGGCCACCACGCACGCCTTCTCCAAACCGGGCACCTACTTCCCGGCGCTACGCGTGGCCTCCCAGCGTGAGGGCGATGCCGGTACCCCATTCGCCCGGTCGGTGAACCTCAGCCGGGTTCGGGTGGTGGTCGACGAATGACGAGTCGCTCCATGCGCGGATTCCGGCTCCGGACTCGAGAGACCGATCCGTCGCCCTGCATATTCTTGCGCCTCCGCAGCTGATGCGAAGCGATGACCTTGGCGCACAACCGGAGGTGAGGTTTCCAGCAGGGCTACCCGCCGGCACCGAGATGCCGTACGAAGAACGACTCGGCGGAGTCGTTCTCGAAGACGGGCACCTCGACGTGACCCCCTGGGTTGACGTGGAGGGTCTTGTCAGTTGAGCCGATGGCATCGAAGAGAGCGAGACAAGGATCGCGGCCGATCAACTCGTCGTTCCACTGGAGGAGGAACAGGATCGGCACACGTAGAGAGCGGGCCGCCCTCTCGAACTCGGGCCCGCCCATACCAGAACCCAAGCCGGCCAGACCGAGCACGGCGGCCTTGACCCGGCGTTTGGAGGCCACGAACCGGAGACCGATGCCGGTGCCCATGGACATCCCCCAGTAGCCCATCCGGTCGTCGCTGAATCCGGTCGAGATGAGGTCGTCGACCAAGGCGGCGAGCTCTCCGACGTGGGTGGCCATCCCGGCTGGCGAATACGGCCGCCTGGTTGGCGTCCATCAGCACGGGCAGGCCGGCGCCGGGCCCCTGGTCGATGCGAGTCTGGACGGAATGGCGCCGGGCCCGGGCCGCCTCCTTGTCAGTGATGCGCTCGCCGTGCTCGGGTGCGTCAAGGGCGACGGCCGCGTAGCCCCGGTGCCGCACGAGGCGCCGGGCGAGCCCGAGCACCTCAGGGGCGCGCCTGTGGACCACACCTCCGTGACCGAGGATCACCGTGGGTCGAGGCCCGGTAGCGGCCTCCGGCAGCCAGACAATGCCCGGCACGATCTCCCCGCTCTCCACTTTGAGCCCGACCCGTCGCTCGACAACACCACGCTCGCAGACCTCCTGGACTATCTCCATGGTCCCAGCCCCTCTCGTCGCAGCAGCCCCGAAACCGCCTCAACCGGCGGTCCCGGGCGCCCGGGCGCCGAGCATCTCCGCCATGTTGGCCCGATAGAAGGGCTCCTGGTCCGCCCTCCATAAACCAGCGCCCGGCTGACCCCGGCCCGGGTGGCAACCGTTTCCATGGTCACCTCGTCTGCGTGGCAAGCGCGGAATCCGTAGGCCGGCGATGGCGCCCCCGGCAGTGGCGCCCCCGGCAGTGCCCCCCGCAGGACTCGAACCTGCGCCACCCGCTCCGGAGGCCCATCTGGTTGTCCAGGCTTCTTGCTAATCGGCTCCTGTAGGCCTGAACCGGCCCTTCAGTCCAACTCGTCTTGCCCTGCCTGGCCGGAGAGCGTGTGTTGATTGCCACTTGATTTGCAAACAGTGCCGCCCGCCACAGACCGCGGTCAGACCGTCGGACCAAACGTTGAGCCCCGAGCGCTGAGAAATCCGGAAAATTTTGGGGGTCCCTTTTCAGGGATCGTCGGATTAGCATCAGCGAGGTGGACGGTCGGGCCACAAGTTATCTGAACAGGGACTTTGCCTGCTGCGACGCTGGTTGGCCGGTCCAACTAACGGGAGGCCGTCGTGCCCACGAATGAATCCTTCGACGCCGCCTATGACCTGGGCGAATGGCGCGAACTGGCCAAGAAGGCCCAGTGGGATTCACTGCAGGCCTACGGAGACCTCATTACGAGGGTCGTGCCCGACGGGTGGCCGCGGCGACTAGCCGACCTCAACGTGCGTTACTACGAGGAGCTCCTGAAGGGAACGCAGACGCTGACTGACCAGTGGATGGACGCGGTCGAGCGCATGATGCCGACTCGACCGAGCGATCGCACCGAGCGTGCCGAGGCACCGCGGCGGGTGCCCATGTCCCTGCATGCCAAGGTGGGTGAGACGGCGAAGGGCTCCGTCAGCTTGGCGAACAAGGAGAGGACCGAGACCGAGATCACCTTCCTGGCTTCGGACTTCACAAGCGACGACGGCGAGTCCATCCGTCCCGCATTCACAGTGCTCCCTGACCGTTTTTGGCTTGGGCCGCTGGAAGAGCGTGTCGTCGTCATTGAGGTTGCGCTCGAGCCCGAGCTATTCCCGCCGGGGAAGAAGTTCCGCGGCGCCGTGGCCGTGAGGGGCTATGACAATCTGGAACTCTCCCTGACTGTCTGGTCCGATGAGTAGGTGGTGGTGACGGACTCACTCTGCGCCGTTGTCTCCGATCGCAATCCGAGGACGGCGTTGGAGCAGGCGCTGCAGCAGGGCGAGGTGTGGTCGAGCCTGACCTTGTTGACCGGAGAGCGAGAGCCCACCGATGTGCGGGTCTTCGTCTTGCCCGACCTCAACGTCTTCGAGTCCGACGGCCCCACGGGCACGCAGCCCGCACTAGTGGAGCACCTCATCGACCTGCTTGCCGACCAGGGCTTTACTTCCGTCACCGTAGGATCGGGTCCCGACGGCACGGCGCGTATCCTGGACAACCGAGACGTCCTCGTCATCGCGGACCTCGTCGGGTACCGGTTCGTCACAGAGCAGGACAATCCCTACGACGTGGTGGATCTGAGCGACGACCAGGTCGAGGCGCCGTTCCCCCCGTCGAGCGCCCTGCATGGAACGACGCTCGCCGAGTCTTGGGTCAATGCCGACATCCGCATCAGCTTCGCCAAGAACAAGACGCATGCCGAACATGGCTTTGCGCTGTGCGTCCACAACCTCCTCGGCGCTCTTCCCCTGCGGGATCGCGCCTACCACTACCGAGCCCGCCTCAAGCCATGGGACACCTGCGTCGATCTGCTGCGAGCCACCCCCGTGCACGTTGCCATCGTCGACGCAATCGTCAGTAATCACGGAAGCCTGGGCGACCGCTCACCGCGGCCGCTCCGAACCGACACGATCATCGCCGGTACGAACCCAATACTCGTCGACTTCGTGGCCGCCGCCAAAATGAATACCGATCCGTATTCATCGCCGGTCAATGCCAAGGCGCTGCACGAAATCGGTCTCCCCCAGAAGTACAAGATGCTCGGGGACTTGACACCCTATGAAGGCTGGGAGAACGTCCATCCCCTGCAGACCTGGGCGCTGCGGCGAGTGGACGAATCGCCGAGCCTGGCAACGCACCTGCTGTCCGCCACGGTACGCGCCCGACCACGAACTGTTCCCGTTCAAGCGGGATCTCGCGGAGAAGGTCAATCGGACATCCGCGCCGGTGCTGGCCGGCCCGTGGGCAGCGTGGGGCTATGCCTGGCTGGCGGCGATGGTGGACGGTGTCGAGGCCTGGCGTACGCTCTTCGCCAAGGACGCCCTGGCCCGCTTGGAGGTGCCACTCGATCTCGACCCGGCTGCGTTCAGCCGAGCCGACTACGACGACGTCGTCCACTACCTGGCACCCCTCGAGCACCTGGTCAAGGCGGTGCCTCCCGACGAGAACGGCCTCCGTTGGCGGTATGTCGACGGTTCAGTGCTCTTCCACTATTCCAAGGTGCTGCCCTTCGACTTCGATCACTTCGTCGATGTCGTGCCAGTGCGGAAGGCGATCACATGGATGAAGGACTACATCGGCGGCCACACGGTGCCCATCCGCCGGGACCGCAAGGGACGGGTCACGCATCAGGCCGAGCGCAACGTGTACTTACCGCAACCAAACTGGCTCGTCCTCTACGGTGGCTCTGTTATTGACGTCGCCAAGCTCGAGTCCATCCACTACGACGATGATGAGCACAAGATCGTCTGGCGCACGGTGCACAGCAGTAACGATTCGGCCACACACGACGACGGCAGTGTCCGGTTTGCCCGCGTCCCTTCGGGTACCGAGGTCGCCGTGGTCGCTCGCCAGCAGTTCCGGCTCCCGCCGTTCTGGCAGATGGTCAATCTCGACCGGTTCCCAGAGATCAAGAACCGCTTCGTCGCGACGGAGTACTTCAAGTTCTTCGACGAAACAATCAACAACTTTGGGCGGGCCTATTCGGGCGATGAGGTACAGATTGGTCATGGCTGGGACCCGGACCATGGTGAGGATGGGTTTGTGCAGGACGAGGTCGATCTCATGACCCGGGCGCGCGAATTCGTGGGCAGATTCGGCCGCCAAGATCTGGACGGCACCTTGGACGAGAACGGCTTCCGTCACTTCGCGGGGCCACAGGAGACGGAGCCCGACGCCCCGGAGTTTGGACCCTTCGGAAACGGGTTGCGGCGACGGGTGTCGCCCGACGTGTCCATCTGGTGGTCGGATCTGGCCCGACAGGTCGGCAAGGACCTCGGTGTGGTGGTCCTGGACGAGTGAAGGCGCTCGTCACGGGGTCGAACGGCCTCATCGGGTCCAACATCGTCCGCGTCCTTTTGAGCCAGGGTCACGAGGTGCGCGGCCTGGTGCGGGGGGCGAGCGATCTCAGAAGCCTCCACGGGCTCGATGTGGAGCAGGTGCAGGGCGACGTCCTCGATCCGGCGTCCCTCGAGGCTGCCATGCAAGGGTGCGACATGGTGTTCCACGCCGCGGGGATCTTCACCTACTGGGGACACGACGAGCAGCAGCTCGAGGCGGTGGTCCTCGAAGGGACGCGAAACGCGCTCGAGGCGGCGGCCTGCGCCGGCGTGGGGCGGGTCGTCCTGACCTCCTCGTCGGTCAGTTGCGGCTCGTCTCCTCGACCGGAGTCGCGTGACGAGCGGGACAAGTTGCGGGACCGCGATGCGCCGTCGTACTACCTCATGAAGGCCCAGCAGGAGCGCGAGGCCCTCGAGCTCGCCGACGAGCTCGGGCTCGACCTGGTGGCGGCCTGCCCCGCCGTCACGGTAGGCGGCCCGGACAACCGGCTGCTGCCGAGCAACGCCATCATCCTCAACTACCTCAACGATCCGTTCTCCTTCACCTTCCCTGGTGGGTGCAACGTGGTCCACGTCGAGGACGTCGCGCTCGGGCACCTGCTCGTGGCCGAGAAGGGGGAGCGGGGGCAGCGCTACCTGCTTGGCTCGGAGAACATGCTGTGGACCGACATCCACCAGACCATCGCCGATTTGTGCGGCGTGCGAGGACCGACCCTGACGGTCACTCTCACCGCGGCCTACCTGGCCGCCTCGGCGATGGAGCTGACAGCCCGGTGGACGAAGAAAGCGCCCTCCTCGACGCGGGCCGAGGCGAAGGCTCTCGGCCGCTACTACTGGTATCGCAGCGATCGCGCCGAGGCTCTCGGCTACCGGCCCCGCTCGAGCCGGCGCGCCCTGGCCCAGGCCATCGCTTGGCTCATCGAGAGCCCGCACGTGTCGCCTGCGATGCGGTCCCTCCTCCACCCCAGCGCCGAGGTGACGGGCACCGGGCCGGCCGGGTGGCGGGTCATTGCAGGGAGTAAGGCATGAAGCCGTTCCGCACTATCGCCGTCGTGCGCCAGGAGCGCGCGGCGGTGTGGACGCTCGTGCGCGACCGGCTCGACGAGCTCGTACCCCACATCAACGACGTGGAGAGCGTCACTGTCGATTCTCGCCACGAGGATCCGGACGGGACCGTGCACCTCGTCAACCTGTGGCGAGCCAAGGCAGAGGTCCCGTCGCTCCTCCGCACGGTGATCAAGCCCGAGATGCTGGCCTGGACCGACACGGCTGAGTGGAAAGCCAGCGATTGGGCGTGCCACTGGAGAATCCGGCCCCAGGTCTTCGCCGACCGGGTGGATTGTGTCGGGGTGACCCGATATCAGGAGGCGATGGGCGGTCGCGGCACCCGGATCGTCCTGGAGGGTGAACTGGACGTCGCTGCTGGAAGGCTCCCGGGGGTGACGTCGCTCATCGGAGGTCCGAGCGCCCGGGGCATCGAGTCGTTCGTTACCGGACTGGTGCCGCGGAACTTCCAAAAGCTCGCAAAGGCGATCTCGGCTCACGCCGCCTCGTCGGACTAGGGGCTGACCAGGTAGCTGTGGTGGAAGCCGAGTCGCGGATCCGCGAGGCGGGAGATCGACGGCACGTACTCTTGCAGCTCGGGCATCTTGACCCGTAGCCGCATGGTGTTCGACGGGTAGTTGTAGATCGTGATGTGGTTGAGCCCCCGGTTGGCCGTGAAGAGCAATGACTGATCCGAGCTGAGCATCGTGGCGTAAATGGAGTCGAGCACGGTGAACCGGCTGGCGCGTAGTGCGCCGAGGAAGTGCTGGCTGCTTGTGAACATAGAGCCTCGGGCTAGTGAATCGTAGGCCTGGGTGCCGACCTGGCGTGCGACCTTCGCCTGCCCGCGGAGCCCTGGTCGCTCGTCGACGAACCGCCACTCGGCGAAAGACGCCAGATCGATGAACACGATGCTCTGGCTTGCCCCGTTGCAGAAGATCAGTTCGCTGTCGGAAATGGTGACGTCGGAGTTCAGGTGCGCCGGGGTCTCACGGCCGACCGCCCAGTGCCGAAGCACTTGCCCCGACTCGGCATCGATCTCGAACGCGTACTCCTTGGAGAACCCGATGGCCCAGTCCTTCCAGTCCCGCCCCTCCTGGGGTGCCACTCGGAACGAGACGGGGTAGAAGAGGTCCTCGGTCGGATGGGTCGCCAAGTGCCAGCAGGTGGCAGGGAGCTCGACCCGTCTTGCCTCACCGCTGTGCAGGTCGTAGATGCCCACTTCCTTGGCCTCGCCGGTGAGGGGACTGTCCATTCCGCCGTAGACGATGTAACGGCCGGAAGCAGTCAGCTTCATGGCGTGAGGCAGTTTGAGCCCGTGCGGATCGAGGCGCTCACCCTTGCCCAACCGGTTCAAGTCGAAACGGTACAGGTAGTCGCCGACAGCGGTGATGAACTCGGAGTCGTCGAGCCAGACCAGATGCGTGCTTCCGCGCAAGGTGGTGTCGTTGACCTCGTACTGGAGGGTGGACACCCTGTCCACCTCGTCGAGCGTGGCGGCGTCGAAGAAGAGGAGGTGCTGGCCGGCGTTGCCCAAGAAACCTACCGATCGCCCAGGATTCACCGTAGTGGCATGGCCGGCGGCGGCACCGTCGAAGTACTGCACCTTGTAGGCGTAGGAATTGTCCGAGGGGTCGAAGAGGAAGAGGCACACACCAGCCATGCCCTCGAAGCCGTTGATGCCATTGCCGTCGAGGGCGATGTAGAAGCGGTACGGATATGTCCTCACACGCCCCCTCACGCAGATCGAAACGTGCTTTGGATTGTACCGGAGGACCATTCGGCAAGGAATGGGACTCGGCCCCGGGACAGCGGGTCGGAAAGCCGCTGGACAGCCGCCATGGCCCCGGGAAGAGCAGACGCCGCCCCGGGGCCATGGCGGGGGAGCGCGGAGGCTGTCACGAAACCGTCACAGAAAGGGCTCCCCCAGGGGAAACTGTTGACAACTGAGGCTGATGAGGGTGAGGATGAATTCGTTCATCGGAGGAGGTCATCGTGCCGAAGGGTGGCGGAAGCAGCTCCGAAACTGTCACCGTCACCTCGACTGACACTGGGACCATCGACATTCTCGGGTTGGACGACGTCCAGGTCACGCTGAACGTTCCCGACCCGATCACCACTAACTCGACGTTGACGACAACGTCGACGCTACTGGTCCCCGATCCGATCAAGAACGACGTCACCACGAAGAGTGACATCGGGATGAAATCCGATCTCACTCTCGACATCAAGCCGCTCGACGTGACTGTGGACGTCAAGCCGGTCGTTCTCGACCTCTGTTACACCGTCAATGTCGGGCGGATTCCAGAGACCCGCATCCGCAACCCGTACCGGCATCACATCGGCCTGACTCTCTTCGGCACCGAGGTGCTTGGTATGACCTTCGAGGGTGAGCAGGACACGGTGATCGAGGACCTGCACCGCCAGCCAATGGTCGTCGAGGGTCGCGAGTACTTCGATCACGAGCATCGAGGGGAATGGCGGCGTGACGACTCAGACGGTCTCCATCTCCGAGTCGGCCCCTGAGGTAGATCCCAAATGCGTGAGCGTCTCACCGACTACAGCCTCTTGGCCGACGGGGGCCGAGAACTGACCTTGGTGGGGGCGCCCGGCCACATCCAGCACCAGCTTGAGTTCCACAATGGCGGCGAGCAGCGGGCCATCTTGCGCCAGGCGACCCTCGTCAGCCCGGAGATCGAGGCCGCAACCGGGCAGCGCCTAGGAGTGATGATGCCGAGCGTCGTCCTCCATCCCGGTCAGGCGCGACGAGTCCCCATCCGAATCACGATCCCGATCCATACGCCGCCAGGACGCTACGACGGCGAGCTGTTCGTGGCCGGCCAGAGGGTCGCGGTGGTGATTCACGTGGTGGAGAACTACGACCTCGACGTCGCCCCGACCGAGGTAGTCCTGGAGAATCGAGCGGGCGACCGAACGATCAGGCAGATCATATGTACCAACCGGGGCAACGTCCCGCTCATTATCGGCGAGATCGGCGCCGTGGTGCTTGACGACGAGCTCACCAACTGCCGGAGTCTCCGCGCGGTGACGGCAGCGTGGCCCGATGAGAACGGGCAGCACGATGCAATCGACCGCTTCGTCGACCTCTTCGTCAAGGAGGGCTGGAAGAAGGTGGTGGAGCACTCCGGCGTGCTCCGGGTGCACACCGCTGGCGGCACGCGCGAGCTCCTTCCCGGCCAAACGCAAGTGGTCGACCTCGAGATAACCCTTCCCGACAAGCTCGAACCGAGGACCCGCTACACCGGAGTCGCCCCGTTGTACATGTCCGACTTGACCTTCCAGATCGTGCCAGTCCGTGGTCGGCTCGATGCTGCGCACGAGACGACTGAAGACGAAGCCGCTCCAACCCGTAACGTCGCGCCGGCCAAGAAATCGACGCGGACCCGGAAATCAGCCTCCTAAAGGAGCCTGCCCATGACCATGCCAGCTGCTCCGACCTGGGTCGACATTCTGACCCCGACCCAATGCCCCTGCTGCGGCCAGGCCGTGATGCCAACGCCTCAGGACTATCTCGATGCGTTCACGACTTCCGTCGATCAGTTCACGTCCTCGATGTCTCAATGGATGGGCGGTATGGGGGGGATGACGACCGGGCCGTCGCAGCCGGCGTCCGGTACGGTGACTCGCCGGCACATGCAGCAACGGCCTGGTCGGATGAGCACCCCAACGGCCGGAGCCCCCATGTATGGCTGGTGGGGCCGGCAGAAGCCGGCGGGCTCGTACACCCGCGGCTACGGCCCGGGACACGGGTACGACGCGGGCTGTGGCTGCGGCGGCCGCGGCAAAGGCCGTGGCTGCGAGTCGGGGTGCAAGCATGAGGGGTGCGGGCATGACGACTGCCACTGTCGCTGCTGCATCGGGGACGACCTGGACCTGGTCGTCTACTCAAGGGTCGGTGAGCGACGCATCGTCCCAATCACGATCTCAAACGAGCGGCGGAGGGACCGCGAGGTCACCCTGGAATTGAGCGACTTCAAAAGCAAGGGAGGGCGGGAGGTTCCGGTGACCGGTGCGATCCTCGGTGCTCACACGTTCGTGTTGGCACCCTGCGAGGAGCGTGCCGTGACCATCGTGGTCGAGTCGTCGGAGCTCGTTGGTCCTCCTGTTGACGTGAACACGCGGACGCCGACCGACGTCGACGATTGTCTCGTCGCGGTCGCCGACCTTCGGGTGGTGGGATGTGACATCCGCTGCCCTATCGGCATTGGCGTCGTGCTTTTGCCGCGTGATTGCGACACATTTGACCTCGCGTGCGGTTGCGGGTGCTGCTGAACGTTGGCTTGAAGACACAACCCTCAGACAAGGGGATAAGTGTCGAATAGATGGCGTCCCCGACAGGGGCGTACCGCATTCGGCGCCCACCGCACATGGGAGAGAGGGCCACGACCGCGGAGCGACAGCGGAAGCGCCGCGCATGGATACCGGGGGACCGGAACCGCCACCCGAGACGGGTGAGACCGTCCTTCATGAACGGCGATATGGGACATTTAGTGTTGGTTCCGGGCATCCACCGATTTGGGGGAAGCCCTTCGTAGGGTGCGTCGGGTCGGTTCTTCTGGCTTGACTGATTTGGGATCGGAGCGAGCGCGAGCTCGACTCCATAACGGTGATCGTCGCCCAGACGAGCCCCCCGACGCACGTGCATCCCTGTTCTGGAACTCGGCGGCCGATCATGGAGTCGGACCCCTGCTTCTCGAATGTCTGGATGGTCACACGCCTGCGGAATGTGCACCGGTCGACGAATCTGGTCGTCGTGGAAGTTCCGCACCACGACCACCGATCTCGAGCGCCCGTGGGCGAAGAACCCCGACGGGTCCTCGGTGACCGTCACTCTCGAGCCCACCCGCAACGCCTGGGTGCCGCTGTGGGCCCGGCTCCAAGCACGCGGCGCGACGGTGATCTTGGTGCCAAACGTGTGAAGCATCCAAGGCGCTCGAGACCGGGATCGGCCAGCGCGTCGGCCTCCGTGTCAGTCGGTTCGTCCAGGCATGATCAACAATCGCCCAACGAGATGCGGTCACACACAAGATCGACAAGGAGAACTCAACGCACGTCCAACTTCGACTACATCGCGTGAAGATTGCTCAGCACACCGAGAGTCAACGCCGATATCCGAAGGATACATTCAGGGCAGGTGTTGATCCCTATCGCCTAGTTGGTCGCCTGGCGGTGGGAGGAGCCAGTGGCGAACCCGAGCCCCAGCATCAGAGAGGTTCTGATATGGGAACTCGGCAATCGCATCGGATTGGACGCGGTGTTCGGGGTCTTTCGCTACTCACCCTCCTAATCGCCCAGTGCCGCTCTATCCCGATGACGCTTCTCGGTTCGATTAGGCATGCGCAGGCTTCCCCGACCACCGTTTGGAGTCCTCGTTACGTCGTAGCAGATCAGGCTAGGACAAACTCGGCGCCGGCCTCTTTAAGACTCAGGGAATGTCCGGCCAGAACGGTGCCAACGGTCAGAGCCCACCAGGTGGATGAGTCGTGTCCGTGACGGGCGCATCTGCGTCACGAGAAGGCCTTGGCCACATCGTCCTTCGCTTCTGGCGCGGTCTCACCCCAAATCAAAGGGTTCTGATCTTTGGCGGGCTGCTCGCGTCGGAGGCTGCACTTATCAGCTGGCTGATGCTGTCGACGATGGCTCCGCTACTACTCGAGCCGCACGTGACCTGGTGGGATCTTGCCCTCGGGTTCGCCGCCGCTGACGTCGTCTTCGAAATTCATTTCGACATTCACAGCGACACGTACTCCATCTCTCTGATGGAGATCCCACTGGTGATCGGATTGTTCCTTGCCAACCCTCTAGCCGTCGTGGGTGGGCACGTCATCGGCACGGGTCTGGCCCTGGCGCTCTACCGGCGCCAGCAGCCTCTCAAGTTGTTCTTCAACGTGTGCCTCCTGGCGCTGGAGTCGGCCGTCGCCGTGACGGTGTTTCGCGCACTTGTCGGACCCACGGCAGAGCTTGGGCCCAAGACCTGGGGGCCGGCCTTCGCTGCAGTCGTGGTCGCCAACTTGATTGGTTGTGTGGGCGCGATGGCCGTCATTGCGCTCAACAATGGCGATTCGGAGCTGCGAGGGCGTCAGTTCGTCGTGTCGGTGGTGATCATGCCATTGGTCAGCACGAGTCTCGCTCTCGGAACGGTCGCGGTGCTTCAGAGTCAGCCGGGCTCGATCTTGCTGCTCGGGATCATCGCAGCAGCCTTCTTCATCGCCTTTCGGGCTCATGCCTCTCTGAGTCGGCGGTATGCGAACCTCCAACGTCTCTACGAGTTCACACGGTCAGTCCAGGACCTCGCGCCGGCTGAGGACCCGATAGTCCCGGTTCTCGCCGCGGCCCGGGAGGTCATGCGAGCGGGCACGGCGGAACTGGCCCTAGTCAGCATCAAGTCGGACTCGGCAGCGTTCGTGAGCCGCGTCAACGGAGTCGAGCGCTTCGTCGGACGGCGCGTCCGCGTGGAGAACCTCGGACACCTATGGAAGGAGGCCCTGGACAGTGGGGCCAGCATCCGTGCGACGAGCTCCTCGAGGAAAGCGTCTGTTCGAAGCGACTTGGCTTCCCTGGGACACCAGGATGTCCTGATCGTGCCCCTCCATCGCGGCGGTCGTAGCCGGGGCACCTTGATGGTAGCGGATCGACAGGGTGATGTCGCCACCTTCGACGAGAACGATCTGAGGTTGTTCGAGACACTCGTGAACCACGCCGACATGGCTCTCGATCGCACGCGACTGATCGGGCGCCTTGAGCACGACGCGCTGCACGATGCGCTGACAGGTCTCCCGAACCGCGTGTGCTTCGACACGTCGGTCCGTGAAGCAATAGCAAGACGCGCTCCGGGACGAAAACTCGCCGTCATGCTTATGGACCTCGACCGATTCAAGGAGATCAATGACACTCTCGGGCATCACCACGGTGACCGACTCTTGCAGGAGATCGGAGCCCGTCTCGAAAGCACGTTAGGCGCCGAGGTCACCATCGCTCGCCTCGGTGGGGACGAGTTCGCCATATTGCTTGGTCATCTCATCGACGGAGAGCAAGCATTGGACGCGGCCGAAAAGATTCTCCATCTGGTGCGTTCGCCGTTTCCCATCGGTGATCTGACCCTGGACGTCGGAGCCAGTATCGGGATCGCGCTCTGCCCAGACCACGGGGAGGACGCGCACACTCTTTTGCAACGGGCGGATGTCGCGATGTACAGCGCAAAGGAGAGCGACGAAATCGAGTTCTACTCTCGCGAACGGGATCACTACAGCCCGAAGAAGCTTGCACTGGTGGGGCAGCTCCGCCGGGCTATCGACAACGATGAACTACAAGTCTACTACCAGGCCAAGGCAGACCTCGACAGCCATCGAATCGTGGGAGCCGAGGCCTTGATCCGGTGGCTTTCGCCGGACGGGAGTTTCATTGCACCCGACGAGTTCATTCCGTTGGCCGAACACACGGGCCTCATTCGCCCGCTCACACGGCAGGTTCTGAGGAAGGCCATCGTTCAACGTGCGATATGGGGCCGTATGGGCTTGGAGTTGAAGCTCTCCGTCAATCTCTCGGTCCGCGACCTCCTCGATCCCGAACTCAGCAGCTATATCGAGTCCCTTCTCCATGACAACGGTCTCGACTCGTCCAGCCTGATGCTCGAGATCACGGAAAGCAGCATTATGAACGATCCTACAAAGACGATCGAGGTTCTGGAGGGCTTTCATGCCATGGGCATCAGTCTTAGCGTGGACGATTTCGGCACCGGCTACTCGTCTCTTACCTATCTCAAGCAATTGCCTGTCAGCGAGGTCAAGATCGACAAGTCGTTTGTAACCAACGTGACCAGTGATCCGAACGACATTGCCATCGTACGATCCGTCGCTGACCTCGGTCGGCATCTCGGACTGTCGATCGTGGCCGAGGGCGTAGAGGACCAGATCGCCTGGGACACGGTGCGAAGCCTCGGGTGCACCCTGGCTCAGGGGTACCATTTGGCGAGGCCGTTGCACGCGCTTGAGTTCGAAGCTTGGATGGCGCAGTACTCGCCGCCGGATCAGAACCTTCCTCCTACAACAATTCTTCGTTGTGTAAGTGACCGTTCCTCCGATCCCGACTGCTCGAAGGTCGTCTAGAGAGGCCCGCCAGATCACTCCACACATCAGACCCCCAATTTCTTATGCAAGTGCGTTCCCTGCCGCACCATGCACTCGATGGGCTCCAGATCGACCACGAACCCCTCTGTGTGGTGGCGCTTTATCGGGTGGGTGCATAGCCACCACCCCATGCGTCTTCATATGGGCGAGGCCATAAGCGGCCGTACGGCCGCTGAGCCCGGCCCGTCCAAATATGGCGACCTGGGGGGCGGTCGTGTCCGGGCTCGGGGCATCGGAGGCGGGCTCGTCCATCCTGCTCCCCCGGCAAGTCTGAGGCGCCCCCGGCAGAGAACGCCCCTGGCAGAGGCGCCCCCGGCAGGACTCGAACCTGCGCCACCGGCTCCGGAGGGTCATTCGGTTTGTCCGGGCCGTCTTGCCCGTTCGCCTAGTGGTTCGTGCTGCTGCGTCAGTCCAGGCAATTCGCCGCCGTCTTCTCGGTAGCGCCGATTTGATTGCCAATTTGGATCGCCAACGAATGCGGCAGCAAGGAGGGTCAGTGGTCAGCGACGTATTGCGTCGAGTCCCGCGCCAGCAGATCCTGCCTTCGTTCCCGTCTGCGGCCCGTGGTTTAGGGGGTGAATGAATCGAGAAACACGACGGCGGATCCGCCGCTCTAGCCGTTCGGCGTGGGTTGATGCACGCCGGGGTGTCCTGGCATGCGGAGCGCGGTAGAAGCGGGTCTTCGCGAGTTCGACCAGGAACAGGTAGAAGACGACCATCCCGAATAACAGAAGGAAGAAGGTCGCCGGCAGCGGCGTGAACCCCAACAGGCGAGCCAGGCCCGTGTAGGGCAGGATCGCTCCGACCAGGGCCGCCCCTGTCGGAACTATCAGCATGGGCATGCTCGGCCGGCTCTTGAAGAACGGGATCCGCCGGGTCCGGATTACATAGATCACCAGGGTCTGAGTGGCGATCGACTCGACGAACCAACCGGTCCTGAACTCGACGTGCCCGGCATGGAGGACCGACAGCATGATCCAGAACGTGAGGAAGTCGAAGATGGAGCTGACGGGCCCGAACACCGACATGAACCGACGGATGAACTTCATGTCCCACGCCGCCGGGCGGGCAAGCGCCTCGGGGTCGACCCGGTCGGTCGGGATTACCAGCTGACCCGTGTTGTAGAGCAAGTTGTTGAGGAGGATCTGCGAGGGCAGCATCGGAAGGAACGTCAAGAACGCAGATGCGCCGGCCGCACTGAACATGTTCCCGAAGTTCGAGGACGTGGCCATCAGGACGTATTTCATCGTGTTGGCGAAGATACGGCGACCCTCCATGACCCCCTCCGCCAGGACACCGAGGTCCTTGTCGAGCAGCACCACGTCGGCAGCGTCCTTGGCCACATCGGTTCCCGAGTCCACCGAAATCCCGACGTCGGCGTGATGCAACGCCACGGCGTCGTTGACCCCGTCGCCCATAAAGGCCACGTCCTTCCCGGTCCGGCGGGCCACCTTGATGATCCGGGACTTCTGATCGGGGCTGATTCGGGAGAACACTGTCGTGGTCAGGATCGCCGCCTCGAGTCGGTCATCGTCGAACGCCTCGACCTCCTGACCGCTGAGTACCCCGGTGCATTCGACGCCGATGTCCGAGCACACTTTGGCGGCTACCTCGCCGTTGTCCCCGGTGATGATCTTCACCACCACCCCCAGCCGTTCGAGCTCGGCGATGGATTTGCCGGCATCCGCCTTCGGCCGATCGGTGAACGTCAAGAAGCCCTCCAACACCAGTCCCCGCTCGTCTGCCGCGGTCAGCGCATCCATGCCTTCGGCGGGACGGCTGGCCACGGCAACCACGCGGGCTCCCTCGGAGAACAGTGCCTCCAGCGCCGATCGGGCGTGGTCAGGAACAGCCACGCAGCGGTCGAGGACAACCTCGGGTGCCCCCTTGGTGACCACGAGCGGCCCACCGTCAGGGTCGTTGACCAGGACCGAGGCCAGCTGCCGCTCGTGGTCGAAGGGGAGGATGCCTCGCCGCACCCAACGGGAGGCCTTGGTGGCGATGTCCGCGTCCCGTTTGGCGGCGGGGGCAGACCAGAGAGCCTGGTCCAGTGCGTTCCCGCCAACCGGGCCCTCGTCCGTGACCGCCGCCTCGTTGCAGACGAGCCCGAGCAGCAACGGGCGATCGCTCTCCTGACCAGCCGCGTCCAGCGCCCGCTGAAAGGTGATCTTCCCCTCGGTGAGGGTGCCCGTCTTGTCGGTGAAGAGGATCTCGATGTTGCCAAGGTCCTCGATCGCCACCAGCCGCTTGACCAGCACCTTCTTTGCCGACAGTGCCTTCGAGCCCGACGCGAGGCTGACCGTCACGATGGCCGGCATCATCTCGGGTGCGATGCCCACCGCGATTGCCAGGGAGAAGAGCAGTGCGTCGATGGGCGGTCGGTGGAGCGCCACGTTGATGATGAAGATGAACACGGTCAGGACTCCTGCCACCCCGAACAAGAAGCGCGAGAAGCGCCCTAGGCCCACCTCGAAAGCTGTCTGGCCCTGGTGCTCGGCCAAGCCGGCTGCGATCCGCCCGAAGGCGGTGTGCGACCCCGTCTGGACAACCACGCCGAGGGCCGACCCCTCGTGCACGATGGTTCCCATGAAGGCGCAGCCCGGTTGGTCTTGGGGCGCGCTGCCGGTGACAGGCCCCACGGACTTGACTACCGGCATCGACTCCCCGGTCAGGACACCTTCGTCGCACTCGAGCTCGTCGACTTCGAGGAGGCGCAGGTCGGCTGGCACCAGGGCCCCGATGCGCAGTGCCACCACATCACCCGGTACGAGGTCCGTGACAGGTACCCGGCATGTCGCTCCGTCCCTCCGGACCTCGGCCTCGTGCCGGATCTGGGCCCGGAGGGAGGCCATGGCCTGCTCCGCCCGGAACTCGTTGAAGAAACCCAAGCCGACGCTGAGAGCGACGATCACGGTGATGATCACGGCATTGGTGCCACCTCCGGTCAGCCCTGACACCAGTGCCGCCGCGAGTAGGAGGATCAGGATTGGGTTGCGCAGTTGACGGAAGAGGACAGATCTGGCGTGCACCCGATGCGTGCCTAGAGCATTGGGCCCGAACCGACGAAGTCGGGCCTGCGCTTCGTCGGACGTCAGCCCATCAGGACCGCTCCCCAGACTCGACAGGACGTCTCCGGGGGACAGGCGGGCGGCCCCGGCCAAGTCCAGCTCTTCGGAAGGGGCGCGCGTAGTCACGGCCATGAACGCAGGCTCTCCGCTGGGCTCGTCCGGCGCTAGGGCCATCGGTCGTAATTGACCCCCGCGAGCCTCATCGAGCTGGTGGGTCCGCCTTCGCCGAGGGGCTTCTTGTGACGGCTCGGGACCTTCTCCCCTATCTGGTGGTGGCTTCGCGCATCACAGTGGCAGCAATCAGCCCGTTTGCCGGCGGCGGGACGGCTGCCTATGGCAAGAGGAGCCCCGCAGTGTCGATTGAGAACACGCCAGAGGTGACTCGACACAAAGCTGAATTGCCCGAACACGGTGCTGGGGCCGTAGGCGGGCTTGGCGTGACGACGACATCCCTGGACACGGAGCGGTGGGCGCTTGCGTCCGACCTTGCGAAACTCGAGGAGACGATGTCGCGGCTGGAATCTCGCTATGCCGAGGACATAGACCTCGTTCACCCGGAGCTCCGGGCGGATGCTGTGAACCTCACGCACTACCTGGCGCTGCGCCAGGGTGACGAGAGATCTCTACAGCGCAGGCTGGGTGAGCGCGGCCTGTCGTCTCTTGGGCGCTGCGAGCCCCACGTCCTGGCAACCGTTGAAAACGTGCGTTTCACCCTGGACAGCTCGACCAGTCTGCCCGTGCCGGCGTCACTCAGCTTCGAGGCCGGACGACGCGCGCTCGACCGCAACACCGACGCCCTCTTCGGGCCCCGGCCACGTGGGAGGGTGCCACGGATCATGGTGACGCTTCCCAGCGAAGCAGCCACCGACTATCCGCTCGTCCGGCACCTCGTCGCGTCGGGAATGGACGTGGCACGGATCAACGGCGCCCACGACGGCCCCGACGCATGGGTGCGCATGGCCGGCAACGTTCGCAAGGCATCCGACGAAGTGACACGACCGTGCCGGATCTCCATGGATCTGCCGGGACCCAAGATGCGTACGGGGCCTCTGGCCGAGGGCCCGCGCGTGGTCCGGTTGCGGCCCCAACGAGACCTTCGAGGAGTGGCCGTCGCACCGTCTCTGGTCAGGCTCGTGGGCGGGCGGGCGACGACCGGCGAGGCGACGCCTGCCCTTCCGGTCGAGGCCGCATGGCTAGATCGGCGGAGACCGGGGGATGTCGTCGAGCTTGTCGACACCAGAGAGTCGCGCCGCGAACTCCATGTCACTGCGTGCGAGCGAGGTCACGCAACGGCCCAGGTCTGGGACACGACTTACGTGGAGACGGGGTCGACGTTGACCTGCGGTGACGACGCCACGGTGGTGGGTGCCCTCCCGCCGGTTCCCCAGCACCATTTGCTGTGTATCGGCGACCGGCTGCGCCTCACGGAAGGGCTGGATGCCGCCGAACCGTGGAGTCACGGCCAACCAGGGATGGCACGCATCGGTTGCACGCTGCGTGCCGCCTTCGGCGTCGTACAACCGGGCCAGCACGTCGTGCTCGACGACGGGAAGCTGACCGGCGTGGTCGAGCGCGCCGGCCGCGGTGAGATCCTGGTCAGGATCGAGACGGCGTCCCTTCGGGGTTCGAAACTGCGGGCAGAGAAGGGCATCAACCTACCCGAGACCGATCTCCCCGTAGATGCGGTGACAGACGCCGATCTTCCCCTTCTCCGAGTCGCGGCCGTCCATGCGGACATGGTTGCCCTGTCGTTTCTCCATCACGAGCGCGACGTGGACACTGTGCGGGAGTATCTCGGTCGGGTGAGGGGGGAGGGCTGCGGTCTCGTGTTGAAGATCGAAACCGGGGCAGCGTTCGCCCGCCTACCCGAGATCCTGCTGCACGCCATGCGGTCGCCGCGCGTGGGCGTGATGATCGCACGCGGCGACCTGGCCGTCGAGGCCGGGTATGAGCGCCTAGCCGAGCTCCAAGAGGAGATCTTGTGGGTTTGCGAGGCGGCCCACCTGCCCGTGATCTGGGCGACGGAGGTGCTCGATCAACTTGCCCGCACCGGGCAGCCCTCGCGGGCCGAGGTTACGGACGCCGCGATGGCGCAACGCGCCGAATGCGTGATGTTGAACAAGGGGCCACACGTCGACATGGCCATCGTCGTCCTCGACGACATCTTGCGTCGCATGTCGGGTCATCAGCGCAAGAAGACGGCGTTGCTCCGGCCGCTGCGCAGCTGGGACGACGATACATAAGGACACCGACGGTCAGGTGGGCATGCGGCCCCCGGAGGGTCTGGAATGCCCCCCCGACACACTGCGTCCCCGGCAGTGCCGGAGCGCCCCCGGCAGTGCACAGAGCGCCCCCGGCAGTGCGCCCCCGGCAGGGGATAGGTGATAGGGCCGTCCGAAACGTCCGCCTGGGCACGTTCGAGGTTCGAGTCCCCATGCGCCCACAAGCACAGCTCGGGAGAGAGGGGCCACGACGGCCGCGCGACGACGAAAGGGCCGCACACGGCGAGGGGCGGCACGGCCCCGGCACCACCCGGAAAGCGGAGGGGAGGGGGCGCGGGGCGGCGGGGGCGGAGATGCCCACCATACCGAATACCTAATCCCGAATAGGCACTACTGGGCAAGGGCATCCCTGTCTCACATCGACGCTCCCCTTGCCAGATCGAACGCCCACGCCGATCTCGCTCGCCGGGTGCGGCACCGGATCATTTGATGTCGCTGCGATGACGTTGGCGCTATGTCTGTCTGGCTGCCGGCACTAGGCGTCTGCTTCTGAACTCGCCTTCGCTCGTGGTGTCGGCGACCAAAACCACCCGGGAAGTAGCTCGAGACGGGCAGCTCGGTCGGCAGCGAGGTTCCCATGTCTGTGCGTCATCCGCTGCGCGCTTACCCATTGACCGAGGCGGTAGCCGTCTTCAAAATGCTCCTTTGGAGGACGGGCGTGGGGCGACACGCGGGCATTCCCTGTCCGACTAGTGAAGCGCTCAAGCAGTCCGAACCAGAACTCCCAACTTGCCGTCGTCTAATCAACCAGATGCACGTCAAAGGCATTGACGAAGTCAGCACTGACATGGGCCGGAAGGTCAAGATGGATCTTCGGTGGTATCCGAAGGTGCTTCTTCCCTCGACCGAGCTCCGAGTCGTTCGCCGAGTTCGTCGTCATGGGCACGCAGGGCTTTGATGACATCCCACACGGGCTTGAACGCCGAGCCGTCGAGGGCGGCTTCGGGGTCGTCTCCCGCTTCGATAAACACGGGGATCACGATGGTTCCGACCGTGTTGTCCTCTGCCAGTCGGATGGCACGGCCAACGGCCTGGACAATGTCAACCTCAGAGCGCCGGGGATCGATGAATGCCACCCCGTCTAGAGCGGGCACGTCGATGCCCTCGCCGAGGCATCGGGCGTTCGCCAGTAGGCCGCGCTCATCGGTGTCGAGATAGCGGAGGTGATCGAGCAGGCGTGACCTGTCTCCCGCAGACATCTCACCGGAGGCGTAGTGGGACCACATCTGCCCCTTGGGTCGTTGGCGCGCAGGCATCCACTCGATCAACTGCGGTATCGATATAGCGAAGTCTCGCGCCGCACTCACTCGCGAGTGGAAGGAGATCGTCCTTCGCAGGTCATAGCGACGCATCGCCTTGGCGAGGCCGATCTGCCCAGCAAGCCTGCGAGCATCGGTGACCTTTTTCCCGACGATGGTGACGAAGCGGCCTGGTTGTGCCCAGTCCAAGTAGGTGGCATCGTCCACGCCCACGACCACGACCTGGTTTGCCGACCCTCCCGGTCGCTCCATCGGCGAGATCCTCGGCACCCAGAACATCTTTTCTTGGTGCTACTGCCAATCGCCGGTGTTCCAACCAAGTACGTAGGTCGAGACTGACGATGCGGCGCTGACCCAGCTGTTGTTAGTCGTCGATACGTTGTAGTAGTAGATCGATGGGGTGACGGCGATCCCCTCCGGAGCGCTCCCGGCTGGAAGGATCACCGTCCCGGACACCGTGTTGCTGGTTGTCGAGATTACCGACACCGACGGGTCGTAGTAGTTGCCCGAGTACACCAGGGCGCTGTTCGGGGTGGCCACGATGCCCATGGGGTCTCCGGTCTGGCCAACCGCCGGCGAGGCGGTCACGGTGTCAGTCGCCGTCGAGACGACGTCGACCTTGTTGTTGTTGTAGTCGTCCACGTAGAGCTGGCACCCGCTCGGGGTCAGGGCCAGGGCGTTGGGGGCAGGCGTGCCAAGGACCCCACCGGACGGCAATGCAATGGTCGACGTGGTGTCGGCGGGCGTGGCAATGTCGGTCACGGTCCCAGCCCCAACCCCGTTATAACTGGCGACGTACACGTGGGCGCTGTTGAGCGTGGCCGCCATGATGTTGGGGTCGCCACCGGTGGTCACGTTGGGGTCGGCCAGGCTGGTCACCGACAGCACCTTGACCACGGTGTTGGTGGACGTGGCGATGTCGTCGACCTGGTTGTTACCCTGATCGGCAACGTAGACATGCGCACCGTTCGGGGTGGCCACGAGGGCGATCGGCCGTCCTGACGCTCCTCCGATGGGGATGGTGTTCGGTGTACCGAGTTGGCCATTCGCCGGGTTCACCGGGACCTCGGTGACGCTGTGGGACCCGAAATTGGCTACATAGAGCGCGTTGCCGGCCGACACGATGACGAGGGCGGTCGGGTCGCCTTGGGTCCCGACCGCCACCGGCGTGCCCAGGACGTCGGTCGCCAACGTCAGGGGGTAGAGCCGGGCGTTGGCCGAATCGACCACGAACGCGGCGGTGCCGTTGGGACTCACCGCGACCGCCACCGGCTTGGACGCCACCGCGCCTACCGCCGGCACGGCGATGGTGGCCTGGACGCTGTTCGAGCTGACCGCCACCACCTGGACCTGATGCGACGCCCCTTCGGCGACTACCACCCGTTGGGCATCGGGCGTGGCGGCGAGGGCATTCGGCTCGAATCCGATGGCTCCAACACCGGTCACCGTGGCTAACGCGTTGGTCGCCGTGTTGATCGACGCAAGTCCGGTCGCCGTACCGCTCGCCCCGACCACGAAGGCCGTTGGGGTGGGAGCCCCCGACGGGGAGGTGTCGGTGTACGACGTGGTCCCCCCAGTGGTCCCGATCGAGCTGAAGGGCCCAAGTGTGGCGGTTGCCCGGAAGACTCGATAGCCCGTGACCAAGGCCCCGCCGGTACTGCCGTCGGGCGGAGCGGCGGGGGCCGACCACGAGAGGCTCACGTTGGTCACCGCGGACCCACCGCTGCAGCCGCCATTGACCGCGTTGACCGGCCCCACGGCGGGAAGCGTTGCCGTAGCGACGCTTTCGACTCCCGCGGTCGGTGAACCGGTGAACTTGGCATAGACGCCGGGGGCCACCAGGAGCAGGACCACTGGCAGGACGACGGCGATCGCCACCACCAGGCCCGAGCGCCGGAGCCGGGTCATGTCCGGCGCTTCTCCTCCCGCCAGATGTACTCGAATCCGAGCCAGATAGCGATGATGCCGGCGACGCCCGCTGCCAGGTAGCGGACCAGACTGGTGCGGATCCACAGGGCGGGGTAGCCGATCTTGGGGATGACGGCCACGACCCGCCAGGCGGCGTTCCCGACGATGCGGGCCCGCCAGGGATCGACCGAGTTGTTGGCGTCACCCTTGGTCCGGACGATGACCCGGGTGCCCCGGTGCTCCACCGACCACACCCGGTGGGTGACCGTGATCGACTCGCCCGGTGGATGGAAGGCCAGAATTTGACCAGCGGCCACCGCCTGGGGCGATTCGGGGAGAACGATGACCACGTCACCGGGGTCGATGGTCGGCCGCATCGACCCGGTGAGCACGACGTTGGCGCTCCACCAACCGACAAACGTCCCGACCGAGAGTACGACCAATAGGCTGATCAGTGCGGCGAAGAACACATTCAGAGGCCAATGTCGGCGGTGCCGTGGCGGCGTCGGGCTATCGACTTGTGGGGCCTCGTGCTGCTCCTCGATCTCTCGACTTGAAACGGTCAAGCTCATGTCGCACCTCCGTTTGAAGGGTGAGATGACGGACGACATAGGGTGGAGGGCAGGAGCGGCTGTGCCACCCCTGCCCTCCACCCACCCCGGCTCTGGGATCACTGGGATGCTCGACCCAGCGGTCCGCCAAAGCCCTACTGGGGTGCCCCGTTCCGCTGTATCGCCACGAATGTGTACGTGAGCCCCGACGTGCAGCCCTCGAGGTTCTCATTGGCCGACGTCCCGCCGGACGTGCCCGAGCAGGCAGCGGCGACCTTGGAGAAGTCCCCGGGAGCCGAGTTCGGCAGAGACAGGGTGAACAGGAGGAAGTCCTGACCGTTCTTGTTCGCGGAGTTGAGCGGTGTAGTAGCCGGGTTCCCGGTCAGCGCGGCCGGTGTGGTCTCGAGCGTGGAGACCGATGCACTGGCCGCTCCGCCGATGAGCACGGTGGTCGCCGGGCCAGGTGTGCAGGTGTAGGTCACTGCCGGCGGTGTGGCGTTCTGACCACTCACCGGTGAGCGAACCCATGCCGTCGGGCAGGCCTGAATCGCCAGTTGGAGCCCATTGGTCGCGTCGGTGTCGAGAAGCGTCGACGGGGCGGAGGTGAAGCTCAGCTTGATGCTGGCGTCGGCTCCGACGACCGTCTGACCGTTCGAGTTCAGATCGATCTCACGCGACACCGTGTCACCTGCGACGATGTTCGAGGCGCCGATAGCGGAGTCGTTGGTGGGCCCGGTGGCCAGGAGGATCTTGCCCGACGAAATGGTCTGGGGACCCGCAGCCACAGTGTCAGTAAAGGTGGCGAAGGCACCCCCAACGAGTCCCAGCACGCCGGCAAGAAGCGCGATGGACATCACGACCTTTCGGCCGGTCCGCCGGTTCCGATCTTCTGTATCGATGGTTGGTTCCATGATCACATGCCCCTCTCTTTATTGCGAGCGGGTGCATGGCCGGTAAACCGAGCCCATGCCGTTGCTCTCCCGCCAAGGACTAATTGCCTACGGATCTTCCGTTGGACAACCCCGTTCCCGGAGTCCTTCCAGCTTGGTTGATGCATATCGCCAAGGTGTTGCCGCTGGGTGGTAGTGAGGTTGAACGAAGAAGGCATCGGGCGCACTCGGCATGCCTTCTTGTTGTCTTCATGACCGAGTGGAGCGGATGAGAACGCCGAATGGCTTGGGGGCGATGGGACAGAAGAGCGCTTTGGTACCTGGATTGGTCGATTCAAGGATCAGTTCTGACGAGCAATTTGCTGGTCGTCAATCTGTCCCCCCAAAGGCTCGAGCCCCTAGCCCCCTTCCCTCCGCCCCCGCCGCCCCGCGCCCCCTCCCCTCCGCTTTCCGGGTGGTGCCGGGGCCGTGCCGCCCCTCGCCGTGTGCGGTCCTTTCGTCGTCGCGCGGCCGCCGTGGCCCTTCTCTCCCCACAAGCACAGCTCGGGAGAGAGGGGCCCGGACGCCGAAACGGCCCAGAAGCGACGCGCAGGGGGCGGGGACCAGGAAGAGCGGGCAGCTGGGAGGCCGGGGCCGGCGCCACCGGGAAACGGAGGGGCACCGCGGCGCGGGGCGAAGGCCACCGTTGATCAGCAGGGCAAGAGCCATCGATGCGGCACACAAAGGACGCTGTGGCTCTTTGGACGATTGGCCAGCTCCTGTCGGAGCGCTCTAACGGCGCCCTCCGCAAGGCGTTCAATGTCCTGAGCCTCCTCGAGCCAATTGCTTTGCCCCTCGCTGGGTGGAGGATGATCTGCAAGCTCCTGGGCGCCCGTCAGGTTGTATCGGCGGACTCGCTCGTAGGCCACCTTGAAGTTCGCCAGGGGTTCACCCCAATAGTGGGCTGTATCGTGAGCCGCCCATTGGACGAGAACAGCTTGTTGGATCGCTGATTCGAGCTCTTGACTGTGTCTTTGGCGGACAACATCGCGCTGCACAAGCCCAGCAATCACCACGGAGAGCAAGGCTGCAGCACACCCGACGGCTGCGATTCCGAGGCTGAGGTTGTTGTCGTCCGCCGTGAGGCCGTCTATCACAAGTCGGCACGCTACTGGGCCGGACTTGGTGTCTTGGCCGCTGGTGGTGCTGCTGTCCCGAGGGGGGCGAAGGCCCCATTCCTCTCCCCTTGGAACGGAGGCATCTTCGCGTCTAGTTCATGTCTGGCAAGGCTCAGTGAGCGAATGGCGCTACCCTTCGCGAATGCGATCAGGGGTCGCGGTAGTCGCGACGGGAATAGCTACCCTGATTCTCGCCGGGTGCGCACGCGGTGGTCTTCCGGTGACATTGTTCGGATCTACATACGCCGCAACAGCATCGAACGTGTCGTGCCATCCTGGAAATGGCTCCGTGAGCGTTAGCGGAACTTTCACCGCTGTGGGACCGACCAGCGGAATCAGTCCATCGGCGGCGATCTATGACGGCGGGGGGCGGCAGATCGGTTTCGACAACGGCCCCCTGACTGTGTTCAGCGGCCAGCCGATTCGTGCCATTCAGTTCGTCGTTCCGATAAGCGGCACCCCAGCCTCGTGCAGGGTGATGTGGAAATCTGGACCACACTGATGCCCCGCCCCGGTGACGTCTCCCCCGGTTTCATAGCTGAGCCCGGGTGCTGGTAGAACGTCCTGGACGAGGCGGTGGTTCTCGCCTCGGCGCGACAGGTGGTTGCGGGCGTGGGTCCCCCAGCGGGGACGGAGCTCGATGGCGTGCCGTAAGCATTGGCGAGCCTGTTCACCCCACCCCACGAGCGAACCCGGTTGACCTGGCGATGTGGTCATCTCGAATGTTCTTGGGGACCAAGGTCCCTACCGCCCGATAGGAGGAACGAACAGCATGAACTGAGGATCGAGCACCGTCGCGATCGGAGGCACTGCAACAATGGACCAGTCGCAACGCCAACTGTCTGGTACCCAGGGCGCGGGGGCCGTGTATGGACTCGGACTCATCGGCGCGATGGTCTGGTACTGGAAGCAGGCCAACGGATTCAAGGGGCACTTCGGAGGAGTGCTGAAGGCCTTCATTTGGCCAGCGTTCCTCGTCTACGACGCCTTCAAGAAGTTCAACGAGTAGTACAGGCGTTCTCCAAACGCCTGTCGTCGATTGGACTGACTTCGTCCCGATTTGCCGGTCCATGGCCGGGTTACCGAATCTCGAGGACGCGTGACCTAATAAGAGCTTGCCCTTTCCAACGAGTGGCACATCATTGGTTCTGTCCGCCGCCCTCACTCAGTCCCGAAAATTCCCTTGAAAGGGGTTGACATCATCCATAGGAGCATCGGAACGGTGGGGCACTTTGACACCTATGGCGGACACCAAGACCCCCGCCTTGGATGTTCAGGCCCAACTCGCTATCAGAAGCAGGATCGCCGTGGAACCCTGCAAGAACGGACAGATCTTGAAGAAGATGACCGGGGTTCGGGCGCCTGTGACTGCGGTGAGTGTGGCCAGGGCGAACAGCATGATGGCGGAGGCCTGGTAGATCCAGTCCGTCACGCTCTGGTGGGACCCACCCAACGCAGTGGCGAGAGCCACGACGGCGGCAATGAACCACATGGCCATCGCCTCGGCGATCCACTCCTGGGTGATCACCAGCCGGTTATAGCGGGACGTGTCGTTGTAACCCTGGACCACTCGTTTCGTAGGCAGCACGTGAGCGACTCCCCACAGAGCGACGATGCCAGCAGCGATGTAGGCCAGTACTGCGCTCATGGGGCCATCCTGTTCTGCCGCCGACTCTGGAACCAGGGTCGAAGGGCCACGGTCTTGCTGGCTTTCCCAGTCAGTTCGCCCAGGAGGGCCTCAATGTCTGACTGTCCACCAACCAGACCGCAAGGGCGTCGGACTGGAGGCGAGACTGCCCCAATACATTGCCGCCGGGTATGAGCCCTTAGGAACCAGCTTGAGCGGCGCCGCTGCTACCTGACGCCGTCGGAGAATCCGTTTATCGTTTTGTCACTGGCCGGATTGGGACGTTCTGCTCTACGTCGCGACTGACTTCGACGTCACGATTTGAGAAACAGCGCCTCCGCTTCTAGCTAGATCAATGGGCAGGTGTGCAGTGGTCACCGCGAGTTCAATGAACGACACCGGCGATCGCGGGTTGAGTCGCGTACGAGCATGGGCGCTCATGATCGGCATCGCCAGCAATCCGGACAGATCTGGCTCATGGCCCGAGGCTCAAGAGGCAGGTGTATTTGCCTTCGGGGGAGCGCCCTTCGTCAGTTCGATGGGCAACCGCCTCCTGGGCGGCGGCACCTTTGGGGTTACCGCGAGTGGCTAGGCGCGAATCCAAGAATCTCTGGTCCAGGTTCATCAGATCTCCGGGACCATTACGGGCCTGAAGTAATTGTGAGAGGTGCGAACGCATGATGGTGCTGTGTTGAACTGTCCGGCCGGATCGCGACCGCTCCGAGGGTACGGATCAGCCGCCCGAGCTTTGTAATGGTCACCGACCGATCACGCCTTGAGGACACCGACCTGACAGGCAGGCGCAAGGTCCAAGGCGCCGGCATGTCCCGCGAGCGGCGTCGGGTCACGTTGGCCGTCCTTTGTGTGACCTTGTTGCTCATCAGCCTGGACAACACGATCCTCAACGTCGCTCTGCCGTCGATCGTGCGTAGCCTGCATGCGACGTCGACACAGCTGCAATGGATCGTTGATGCCTTTGCGGTCTGCTTCGCCGGCCTGCGGCCTACGCTCCGCTCAGTTCATCGGTGGATCGAGGCTTAGTGGAGTCGTCGACCATCGCGGCGGTTCGCTTCCGTGTGTTCTCGACCGTGAGCTCCGGTGACACAAGACCCAAGAATGGCATCTGATGAGCCCAAAATCCTCGGCGCCCCCGGCAGGACTCGAACCTGCGCCACCGGCTCCGGAGGCCGGTCTGAGTTGTCCAAACCGTCTTGCTCGTCCGCTCCAATCCTTCTGAACAGGCCCTCCCGTACAAGGAGTTCACGCCCGTCTTCTCGGTAGCGGTCATTCGATTGCCAATTCGGATTGCCAAGATTCCTAGCCGAGTAGGGCGCAGAGTGGCCCATATCGCCCGGGTGGGTGCAACTCAGGACCCGTATGTTTGGTGCCATGAACCGTGGCTGCTCTCTGAGTCCTCGAGATGTCGATCGAAGACCTGTTTTCCGTTTCCGCCCCTGCGATGGGGGGAGACCAACAACGGATGTCCGCTCGGCCAGGGATGTAGCCCTCGCCACCATCGCGGCCTTGACCATCGTCGTGATCGTAGGATCCACGGCGGCGCAGGCGGAGCGGGCGGGCCCCGTGCCTGGCACCGAGGTCGTGCGCGGCGACACCGTGCCGACAGTGGCGCACCTGGGGCCGACCAGTTTCACCCGGCCCGGGCCGTTGGGCGTCGGCGAGACGACCCTGACGTTGCCCACGAACGGAGCACCGGTGGAGGTGTGGTACCCCGCCACCGAGTCGAGCGTCGCCGGCAAGCCTGTGGCCACGTACGATGTCGCCAACTGGCTGCCGCCCTCACTAAAGAAACTGATCCCCGTCGGTTACACGGTGAGCTATCCGAGCGGCGGTGTGCTCGGGGTCCCGGTTGCTCCTGGTCGCTACCCCCTCGTTGTCTTCAGTCACGGCTTCGCCGGGTTCCGCGACCAGTCCACCTTTCTCACCGCAAGGCTCGCCTCCTGGGGGTTCGTTGTCGCCGCGCCCGACCACCTCAGTCGTGACCTCACCGAGGTCCTCGGTGGTCCCAAGGGAGCGACGACCGATGTCGCCGACCTGATGGCGACCATCTCCCTCATGAAGGCCGAGAACGCGTCGGCGTCGAGCCTGTTTCACGGTCACGTGGACACCCGACACGTGGGCGCCGTGGGCCACTCCGCCGGAGGCGCCGCGGTCGAAGCCCTCGCCGCCACCGACCCGCGGGTGACCACGTTCATCGGCCTGGCGGGGGCGACGGTCGGCTCGTCCCTCCAGCGCAAGAGCGGCCCGGGCAGCGTCGTGCCACACCAGCCGGGAATGCTCATGTCCGGGACGTCTGACCACATCGTCAGCCACGTGGGGATGATCGCCGCGTACGGACGGATGCACAGCCCCAAGCGGCTAATCCTCCTGCGCGGCGCCGGCCACCTCGTGTTCGCTGACTTGTGCGAGGTGGGCTCGTCGCAGGGCGGCCTGCTCTCCATCGCCGCCGTCCTCCACGTCCCAGTCCCAGCGTCGCTCGTGCCGCTGGCCTCCGACGGGTGCCGCCCGCCGGATCTGGCACCACCCCGGGCCTGGCCGGTGATTCGCCAGGCGGTCACCGCCCAGCTACGCCACGCGTTCGGGTTCGACGCGTCCACCGCAGCTCTTACTGGGCTTGGCGCCGCCTACCCCCGGGTGGTGGTGGCGACCCGGGCGTCGCCCGGTCCGTGATATCGCGCCGGAGGCCTCCGGGCGTCAGGTGAGGATCGGGTCGAGGGCACGTCAAGATGCGCTCGCCGACCTGATGCGCTTTGCCTCCGACGTCATCGCCGGACTCGGTTCTCCGCGATTCGATCCGAGATGAGGACTGCCTCGCTGCCGGGACGGTGGCACGCTCTGATAGCGCTCAACTGATGGCTCGCTAACTCCGGCAAGCGCTGAGACCCCCCCCGGGCTACTGGCTGGTTGGGTTGTCTCAGCCGAACTGGGCGGATGACTCATCTAACCGGAACAGGGCCCATGGACGGGCGGACCGTCTGGACCCCAGGCATCACTTCTAATCCCAAGGTGCCGGAATCGAGACCGGGCGGCCACCGACCTCGAGGTCCTGATTCTGCCGTGCAGCTCATCGGTACCGGGCGCATCGTGCGCTCTTCTGCCGCTCCGTTCGGACTCGGACGTGATGCCACCGAGGAGGGTCGGGAAGACGAAACGGTGGAACGGCGCCACGGCCAGCCAGTAGAGGCGCCCGATTACGCCGCGGGGCCGGAATACGGCGGTCTGGTTCACAATGGTTCCGCCGCCCTCCGACTCGATCAGTTCCCAGGTCAGCCAGGCGTCACCGGGCAGGCGCATTTCGGCGTGGAGCTGCAGGTGCCGTCCCGGGTCGGCCGCCTCTACCCGCCAGAAGTCCACCGGGTCTCCGACCTCGAGGGTGGTGGGGTCACGGCGTCCCCGGCGGAGCCCCGGGCCGCCGATCAGCTGATCGAGTACGCCGCGGACCTCCCAGAGGAACTGGCTCCCGAACCAGCCGTGGCGACCGCCTAGCGACGAGACGACCGCGTACACCTCGGCCGGACTGGCCGAGGTCGCGGCGGTGCGCACATCGCGCAACACAGTGCCGCCCGACCACTCGGGATCGGTGGCCGCCGGTGCAAAGTACGTGAGATCGGTGTGGACGAACGAGGTCGTCTCCTGCCCCTTGCAGGTTGCGGCCAGGCTGCGCCGGATGGACTCGGCGAGCCCGATGGGACGGACAGAAAAGGTTCCTGCGGCCTGCGTGTCGGTGACCACGACCTCGTTGATAAGGCTCTCGACGAGCTCACGTGCGAGTTTCGCGGGTACCGGAGTGACGAGGCCCACCCAGTGGGCCGACAGACCGGGCGAGAGGACGGGGACCCGGATGAGGTGGCGGCGGGAGAGGCCGGCAACCTGGGCGTAGATCGCCATCATCTCGGCGTACGTGACGACGTCGGGTCCCCCGATCTCGTAGATACCGCCGTGCACCTCTGCGTCGGTCACCGCCTGGACGAGCACAGCAACCACGTCGCTGATGGAAATCGGTTGGCACTGGGTGGTCACCCAGCGGGGGGTGACCATGATCGGGAGGACCTCGACCAGGTAACGAAGCATCTCGAAGCTGGCTGAGCCCGACCCGATCACCACGCCGGCGCGGAGTTCCACGACCTCAACTCCGGTCGATGCGAGTGCTCGACCGACGGCGTGCCGGCTCCGCAAGTGAATGCTCAAGGCGTCGGTGTCCCGCCCGAGACCTCCGAGGTAGACGATCCGACGCACTCCGGCGGCAGCCGCGTAACCGGCGAAGTTCTCGGCGTCACGCCGCTCGAGTTCCTCCCAGTCGTCACCTTCACCGATCGAGTGGACGAGGTAGACGGCCACATCGACGCCCGTGAGCGCACCACGGAGGTCGCCACCGACAGCGCCGCGCACAACAGGGACTCGGTCACGCCAGACCGCGTCCTTGAGCTTGGCGGGCGTGCGGGCAAGGCAGCGGACCTCGCACTGAGCGTCGAGAAGCGCAGGGATGAGGCGGGCGCCGACGTACCCAGACGCTCCGGTGACGAGCACCGTCGGCCCGGCGGAGGCTGGACAACCAGCGCCCCCCACCGCGTCTGCGGCTGACGTCCGGGTCACGACGCTGGTGCTGGGCGACCCAGCTGGTGGCGGAGAGAGGCCTCGAGCGACGGACGTCGGAAGTGGAACCCGGCCGACTCGAGGCGCGCCGGCGCGACCCGCTGGCTGGCGCATGCGACTTCGCGCACACCGTCGGCTCCGACGAGGACACCGAGTGCCGCCTTCGGCACTGGAATGAGCGCCGGCCGGTGCAGCACGTGGGCCAGCGTTGTCGTGAATTCCTGATTGCGCACGGGGTTCGGGGCGACGGCGTTGACCGCACCGACTAGGTCCCCGTCGACGAGAGACCTCGCGTAGACGTCGGTCAGGTCGTCGATATCGATCCAGGACAGCCACTGTCGACCATCGCCAACCCGCCCACCGAGGCCGGCCAGGAACACGGGGCGCAAGAGTTGGAGCATCCCGCCGCGGGCCGAGAGCACGACGCCGGTCCTTACCGTCACGACACGCAGGCCGGCGTCGACAGCACACTGGGTCGCCGCCTCCCACCGGGCGACCACGTCGGCGAGGAAGCCGTCGCCACGGCCGGCTCCCTCGTCGAGGTGTTGGTCGCCCCGGTCTCGGCCGTAGTACCCGATCGCCGAGGCGGCGAGCAGCACTCGCGGACCCTTCGCCCGGACCATCGCGTCGGCGAGCCGGCGGGTCGGCTCGATCCGGCTCGAGTCGATGGCCTGCTTGTGTCCTTCGGTGAATCGCCCGGCGATCGACGCGCCGGCGAGGTGCACGACCGAGTCGACGCCCTCGAAGATGCGGGGATCGGGATCGTCGGGGTTCCATGTGCGTTCGTCCTCAGTGCGCGGGGTGCGCCGGACGAGGCGGATCACCCGGTGGCCCGCGGTCGAGAGGAACGCACAGAGCGCGGTACCGACTAGCCCCGATGATCCGGTCACCGCGACGGTTCGTCGTGTTGGATCACGGCCCTGGAGATCGGACTGCACGTCGAGATCGTCGCGTAGCTGGGTGTGCCGGTATGCGAACATCGTCCGCAGGAGCGAAGCGGGAACCGGGGTCGTGACCGTGTCCGTGATGTGCGTGCGGGTTGGGCCGTCTGGCGCAAACGAGTGGACGTGGTGCCACGGCAGCGGGAGAGACACGAGGTCGTCGGTGAAACCGTGCGGTGGGTCGTAGTCACTGTGTTGCGCAACCCAGCGGACCCCGCCTGGCAGGCGGATCACCGCCCTGCCATCAGCGAGTGACCCCGCTTCCTCAATCAGCCGCGCGTGCTGCCAGGGCGGGGCCAGGCGCTGGAAGGCTCCAAGGCGTCCGTGCCACCCGAACACCGTCTCGACCGGATGGTTGATTGAGCTCGAGTACTCGATGCTCACCACGCCACCTCCCTGGACGACGGCACGCGATGGCCCGCTGGGAACTCAGCAACGGATGAGCCGCCCGACGGACCGGTCTTCACGCGATCCCCTCACCGAACCGCACAATTGGCGCCGGGTAGCCGAGGCGGGCGACGTCGCGGCGCCCGAGGCGCCACGGTTCGTGGATGCTGGCTGAGTCCAGTCCACGCAGTTCCGGCACGTGACGCCGGACGTAGGTGCCGTGCGGATCGAATCGGTGCCCTTGGCGCGTCGGGCTGAGTACCCGGTGGGGGTTAGCGCCCGTGCCGCATCCGGCCATCCATTGCCAGTTCAAATTGTTGAGCGCGATGTCAGCGTCGACAAGGTGTTCGAGGAAGTGTCGAGCGCCGTTGCGCCAGTCCAGCCCGAGGTTCCGAGTGAGGAACGACGCTGCGATCATCCGGGCGCGGTTCGGAAGGAAACCTTCGAGCGCCAGCTGCCGCATCGCCGCGTCGACGATTGGCACGCCGGTGAGCCCCCTGCTCCATGCCTCGAATCCCGATGGGTCCCTACGGGGCCGACGTCCCCGTTCGACGTAGTTGGACCACGCTGCCTCGGGTCGCGCTGCGAGGATTTGGAGATAGAAGTCACGCCAACACAATTGCCGCAGGAACGGTCCCGCCCCTGGCAGGCCGTCAATAACAGCCTCGACCTGGAGCGGGGAGAGACAGCCGAAGTGCAAGTCCCGCGAGAGCCCGGAGTTCGCCGGCTCGGCGAGGTCGTCGCGGTGCTCGCCGTAGCGGGCCATCGCTCCGGCAGCCCAGGAGGCAAGCCGTGTCGCGGCGGCGTGCTCGCCCCCCTGGCCGACGGCGGGTGGGAGTGGCGGCACGGGGGGATCCGCCGCGGACCGGGATCTGGGCCTCGGACCGGTGGTGTCGATCGTAGTGAGCGAGGTGGGTGGGGGAAAGAGCTGCCGGCGCGGGGTGGTGAGCCATCGCCGATAAAAGGGTGTGAAGACGCGGTAGTGGTCGCTGCCGGCCGGCGTGAGGACCCCCGGGGGCACGATCGTGAGGCCGGGGCTCCGGCACACCTTGACGGTCTGTCCTGCGGCCGCCTCGAGGCGAGCGAACCGTCGCTGGGCATACGGCGTCACGTCGTCGCTCAGGTGGATCGACCGCGCACCGGTCTGCGCAACCAGCCCGAGGACCTCGTCGACCCAGTTACCTTCACACACCTCGAGCCGGGAGCCGAGACGCCGAAGGGACGCGTTGAGGTCCGCAAGGCACTCCGAAAGGAAGCAGGTGCGAAGCGGGTGCATCGGCCGGCCCGACAATGCGTCGTCGTAGATGAAAGCGCAGACCACCTTCGACGCCCGTATCGCTCGGATGAGCGCGGGGTTGTCGGCGACGCGGAGGTCACGGGTGAAGACGACCAGTGCGACGGTCTCGTCGGTCGTCATCGATCGCTCCCGAGCCCGGTGCGCGTGGCGCACCAGTCCCACAACCGGCGGCCTTCTTCCTCGTGCTCGTCGCGGGATCTTGTCCAAGGCAGGTAGTACTCGCCGCGGCGGCGTCGGTCGTGCCAGAACCCGTCCTCGACCGACAAGGAGGTGGGCAACCCTGGCGCCGAAGGCGGTCGTGCCGCGCCGGCGGCGAGCCAGACCGCCGTGTCGGCACCTTCCTCGGGCCGCCGCAACAGCGGACCGAGGCGGGTGAACGAAGGTAGGCCGCTGGCCAGACCGGGCGTGTCGACCCAGCCCGGATGCATGGCGTAGCTGGCGACACCCCAGGCCGACCAGCGCCCTGCCCACTCGCGGGCCAAGACCACCTGAGCCCGTTTGGCCCGGGCGTAGGCCCGAACGCCGTCGTAGTGGGCGGGGTCCATCTCGAGACGGTCGAGGTCGAACCGCTCGGTGTACATGCCGCCCGACGACACCGTCACGATGGTCGATCGACCGGTAGCGAGCAGCTGGGGGGCAAGGCGCCTCGTCAGCCGGTAGGGCCCCAGCACATGGGTCGCCACGGTCAGTTCGAAACCCTCGGTCGAGACCGCGTAGTCGGCGAGAAGAGCCCCGGCACTGTGGACGAGCCCGTCGAGCCGCTCGTGCCGAGAGCCGAAGCGGTCGGCAAAAGCGTCGACCGCCGCCCCGTCGGCCACGTCCAGGAGCGCTCCTTGGGCCCGGCCGCCGGCCGAGCGGATGGCACCGGCCACCGCCTCGGTCCGATCACGGTCGCGCCCGACGACCCATACCTCGGCGCCGAGGCCCCCCAGTGCCAGCGCGGCTGTCCGGCCGATGCCGGATGAAGCACCTGTCACGACGACCACCTGCCCGTCCAGACGCGGCGGCCGCGGCCAGGGCTGCGTCGCCCGGCGGGCCATGAAGCCGACGCGGCTGAAGCTGCCGACGATGGTCGCCTCGAGCAGCCGGTCGAGCGCATTGGCCAACCGGCCGGGCCGGGTGTCTCCTGCACCTCGCTCGACTCGGGCGTCGGCCCGGCGGGTGGGCGCCGCATTGGGTGGAGTGAACACGAGAGCGAGTTTAGTGCTAAATTGGCGGAGTCGACAGCGGGCCCGTGGATGACCAGAGCCGGACCCACCGACGAACCACCACGACAGAGGACCTGACACTTCCATGCGCATCGCCATCATCGGGACGGGGATCTCCGGCCTGACCTGTGCCCATCTCCTCGGCTCTCGCCACGATGTCACCGTGTTCGAGCGGGACGACCGTCCGGGCGGGCACACCAATACGGTCCGTGTGGAACTCGGAGACGAGGTTCACGACGTGGACACCGGCTTCATCGTTTACAACGAGCCGAACTACCCCGGACTGGTCCGCCTCTTCGAGCGCTTGGGCGTCCCCACCAAGCCATCCGACATGAGTTTCTCAGTCGCTGACGAGACAACGGGGATCGAGTGGCGGGCATCCTCGCCCAACACGATCTTCGCCCAGCGGCGGAACGTGCTCCGACCAGAGTTTCTCAGGATGCTGGCCGACATCATCGGATTCAACCGGTCCGTGCGCCAACTTCTGAAGGCGGGTGTTCCCGAGACGATGACGCTCGAGGACCTTCTGGCGGCCGGTGGGTGGTCGCGCCACCTCGGCGAGTGGTACCTCGCCCCCATGGTCTCGGCCATCTGGTCGGCCCCTCCCACGCAGGCCTTGGAGATCCCCGCCCACGCCTTCGCCCGCTTCTTCGACAACCACGGCCTCTTGCAGCTCGGGGCGCAGCCACGCTGGCGGACCGTCGAGGGCGGAGCGCGGAGCTACGTCGAGCGGATCCTCCGCCCCCTCGCAGGTCGCGTGCGCCTGGGAACCCCGGTTACGAAGGTGACCCGTCTGCCAGAAGGGATCGAGGTGCTGAGTGACCCGTATGGCCCCGAGGCCTTCGACCATGTCATCCTCGCGTGCCACAGCGACCAGAGCCTCGGCCTGCTCGGGGATCCCACGATGGCCGAGCGCGAGGTCCTGGGGTCGATCCGTTACCAGCCGAACAGCGCGGTGCTGCACACGGATGACCGCCTCCTCCCTCGCACCCGGCGGGCGCGGGCCAGCTGGAATTATCGACTGCTGGCAACCCGGCAACGGGGCGCGACCGTCACCTACCACTTGAATCGGCTCCAGTCGATCGACTCTCATCACGACATCTGTGTGACGCTGAATGAGGTGGAAGCAATCGACCCGGCCCGGATTTTGAAGGTCTTCGACTATGCCCATCCAGTGTTGGATGCCCCGGCGATCGCGGCGCAGAAGCGATACAACGACGTCAGCGGGCAGCGCTCCACGTGGTACTGCGGCGCGTACTGGGGCTACGGCTTCCACGAGGACGGCGTGCAGAGCGCGCTGAGGGTTTGCCGCGCGCTCGGAGTGGCTCTGTGAGGTGGGGGGAGCGACCGATGAGAAGTGCCGTCTACGAGGGAATCGTCATCCACCACCGGCGACACCCGATCGACCACCGTTTCCTCTATCGGGTTGCGATGCCTCTTCTCGACCTCGACGAGATAGAGGAACTGTGCAGCCTCCATCCTCTTTGGTCGAACGAGCGCTCCAACGTCGTCTCCTACCGCCGTCGCGACTATCTGGGCGGCGGCCCGATGCCACTCGCCCAGGCCGTGCACGAGACGGTGGAGGACCGCCTTGGCACCAGGCTCTCAGGGCCCACCGCCATGCTGGCGCATCCCCGCACATGGGGCTGGCTGTTCAATCCGATTACGCTCTACTACTGCTTCGACCTGACGGGCACCCGCGTGGAAGCGTTGGTCGCCGAGGTCACCAACACGCCGTGGCACGAACGCCACGCCTACGTCATGGGCCGGCCCGGCACACACCACTTCGACAAAGCGCTGCACGTCTCGCCGTTCTTCGGCATGGACATGCAATACGAGCTCTCCTACCGCGCCCCGGGCCAGCGCCTGTCCTTGCGGATCAGCACCATCCGGGAGGGCAGCGCCGTCTTCGACGTCGTCATGCACCTCGAGCGGAGAGAGGCCAGCCGCCGGGAACTCAGCCGGCTCGTCTTTTCGCACCCCTTCATGACGATGCGGGTGTCCGCTGCGATCTACCGCCAGGCCTTCGCCCTGCGGCGCGCCGGTGCACCCTTTGTGGCGCATCCGCGTTGCGAGCAGGGCCATGTCCTCGGGCCAGAACCGAGCTCAAGACTCGCTGAACCTCCTCGAAGCACCACGGCAGAAGGGGCCTCCGTGCTCATCGCCTCTACGGAGGTGGCACATGCCTGAGCCGACGACAGCAACTCGCTCTGTCCAGCCGGACGGGAAGTCGCGCGCCCGGGGGAGGTCCGGGCCTGCTGCCGGACTGGGACGCCGGGCAGCGTCGATCGTGGGTCGCACGCTTTCCTCTGGCACCATCCTCGTCGAGGACGAGACCGGTGACCTCCGTCTCGGTTGCGCAGAACCGCGGGTGCGGGTGCTGGTCCACGACCCACGAGCCTACGGTGCGGTGCTGCGCCGGGGATCCATCGGCCTCGGCCAGAGCTACGTCGATGGTTGGTGGGACTGCGACGACCTCACAGAGTTCGTCCGGGTCCTCGTTCGAAATCGCAGGGTCATCGGGGACGCCCAGGATCGCTTCGGCCGGGTCACGAGCCTTCTCACCGATCCCCTTCACCGGCTGTGGCGGCGGTCGCCGACGGCGGACCGCCGTGACGTCCGTGCCCACTACGACATCGGCAATGAGTTCTTCTGCCGCATGCTCGATCCCACCATGAGCTATTCCTGCGCCCTGTTCGAACGGCTGGACATGACATTGGAGGAAGCCTCCATAGCCAAGCTGAACCGGATCTGTCGGAAGCTCGCGCTGTCACCGACCGACCACGTCGTGGAGATCGGCACCGGGTGGGGCGGCTTCGCCATCCACGCGGCGACCCATTTCGGATGCCGGGTGACCTCGACGACGATCTCGGCGGAGCAGTACACCTACGCCTCCAAGAAGGTCGCCGATCTTGGTCTGTCGGACCGAGTGACGATCCTCAAACAGGACTACCGGGACCTGCGCGGACAGTACGACAGGTTGGTGTCCATTGAGATGATCGAGGCCGTCGATTGGCCACTCCTGGACACATTTTTCAAGAGGTGCGCTCGCCTGCTGCGCCCGGACGGACTGATGGCCCTCCAGGCGATCACCATCGCGGATCGCAGCTACGACCGAGCGAAGAACGATCGCGACTTTATCAAGGCGTTCATCTTCCCCGGTGGCTGCCTTCCCTCGGTGAAGGCCATTGCTGCCTCCGTGGCCAAGACCGACATGCTCCTCGTGGACCTCGAGGACATCGGACTGCACTACGCCGAGACGTTGCGGCGCTGGAGGGGCCACGTGGACGAGCGCCGATCGGAGATCGAGGATCTCGGCTTCGACGAGCGCTTCCTTCGCCTATGGCGGCTGTACCTCTCGTACTGTGAAGCGGCGTTCATCGAGCGCCACGTGACCGACGTCCAGATCGTGATGGCCAAGCCGGACTGGCGGCCACCGCTCCTCCTGCGATCATGATCAGCCGTCGGGATACGGGTACCCGGACCGGCTTAGGGTTGGGTCCGGCTCCCCAGCAGCTCCTCTACAGAAGTCACCACTTGTCGGGCATCGGTCCCGGTCCATCGGTCCGAGCCAAGCCGGAGGGCGACCTTCTCGTTGGCCACGGCAGCGCCACCCACCAATATGGGGACCTCGATCCCGGCTCGGAGCGCGGCCACCGCCTCCGTGACCGCCTTCTTGTGCCCTGCGCCAGTCACGCAGATGAGCACGCAGACCGGCCGGTGCTGTCGTGCCGCCGTCACGAAGGAATCGGCCGGGGTGTCGGCACCAAGGTCGATGACATCGAACCCGGAACCGCGCAGCTGGTCGGCGACGATGGCGCCCGGTATCTCGTGTCGCTCGCCGGCCACCTCCCCAAGGACGACCGTCCCGCGCTTTCGACCCCGTCGCGTGAAACGTGTACCGAGCCGGCTGATGACCCGGCGAGCGACTACCGACGCGCGGTGTTCGTCGGCCACGCTGAGCTCCCCTTTCGCCCATTGCTCTCCGATGGCGCGCAGCGCCGGAACGATCAGCTCGAGGTGGACCTCGGACGGTTCGGCGCCCCCGGCAAGCGCCGCCTCGACCAGCTGCCAGACGCCCAGCTCATCGCCAGCGACCAGACGATCGAGCATTCGGCTGGTTGCCCAAGTGTGGCGCGGTGCCCGGCGCTGCGGGCCAGCCTGGCGGCGACGAAGCCGGTCCACTGCCGTGCGCTCGATGCGCCACTCGCCGGCCTCTTTGACGGCCGGGAGGCGTCCGGTGCGGATATAGCGGTAGACGGTCATGTAATGGACGCCGAGGCGATCGGCGGCCTGCTGCAGACTGATCATGCGCGCACCGCTGGCGTCCGTATCGACTGTCATCGCTCCCTTATCGCTCGTCCTGACGACGGTCGGTTTCCCCGCGACAGGCATCGTCGCCCATTTTAGTGATAAAAAGGAGCACCATGGCCCATGTCGTCAAGACGGTGACCACCGCTTGGAGTCCCGGGCGGGCATTCGCCTACATGGCTGACTTCAGCCACGCCGCCGAGTGGGATCCCGGTGTTGCTGAGGCGACCCGCGTGGACGGTGGCGACGTCGGCCAGGGAAGCGTCTTCGACCTTACCGTGCTGTTCGGAGGCCGCCGGCTACCAATGCGCTATGAGGTCACCGACTACGCCCCGGGACGCGTCACTTTCTCGTCGCGCTCTGCCGCCCTTCAGTCCGTGGACACCGTGACCGTGGCCCGCCGAGGGGGGACCACGGAGGTGAACTACGACGCCCGGATCAACTTCCGCGGCCTGCTTCGAATCGCCGATCCCCTGCTGGCCCTCGGCTTCCGTGGCGTTGCCGAACGGGCAATTGGGGGACTCGAGCATCGTCTTGCCCAGTCCCGGTGAGCGCGTTGGCCTTGAACCCGCAGGCTCATCCCACGACCGGCCAACCCGGAAGCAGCGGACGTCGAGACTGCCGCATGGGCGGGCGCCGAGAAGTGACACGGATGTCCTTGATGATCTGAAGGAGACGGATGTGAGCACCAACAGCGGTATCAGCGCGGTCGGCCGCACGACATCACCCATGCCGGCGAGCCTGATCACTGCCCCATCTGAAGACAGTCCGACTGACGACAATGACGGTGTCGGCGTCATCGTCGTTGACCATGGATCGCGTCGCGCCGATGCAAACCTCCGTCACGAGCGCTTCGTTGCGAGCTGGCGCGAACACAGCGCCTATGAAATTGTCGAACCCGCTCATATGGAGTTCGCACAACCGTCTATCAGCGTGGCGTTCGACTTGTGCGTAGCCGCAGGCGCGACCAACGTAGTGATCCTGCCGTTGTTTCTTTGGCCCGGAGTGCACCTCGAGCGTGACATCCCGGCGCTTGTGGCCCAGTCAGCCTCCCGCTATCCCGGCGTGGCATATACCGTGGGGCCTCCGCTCGGTGCCCATCCATTTCTGTTCGAGATTGTCGACGATCACACCGCTGAGTGTCTTGATCTCCTGCCAAGGCCATGACCATCAGGTGACGGCGCCTCGCGCTCGCATGTCTCGGCGTGAACGGAAGGCCACAATGCAGCGGCGAGAAGACCGTGAGAGACCAACCCTGGGACCCAGAATGAAGAGCGACGGGAGGCGGCCGCCTCGCTAACCCCTGACCGCGCGCCGACCACCGAGGAGGAAGAGGCAGCCGAACTCCCGTCAGCGTTCCTCGCTGCTGCATGTGTCCCGGCATGGCCGCTCCTTCCTTGGATACCGAAGGATGAAATCAGATTGCCAAGATGGATTGCCAATACTGAGGTCCGGATGCAGAGCGCTGTCAGAAAGGGCATCTGACTAGGCGAAGATATAGAGAGCGCCCCCGGCAGTGTCTGAGTCCCCCCGGCAGTGTGCGCCCCCGGCAGGACTCGAACCTGCGCCACCGGATCCGGAGGCCGGTCCGGGTTGGCCAGACCGTCTTGGCCGTTCGCCCCAGTGCTTTTGAACCGGCCCTCCGGTCCAAGCGGTTCACTTCCGTCCGCTGGGGAGCACCCATTTGATTGCCAATTTGGATTGCCAAGATCCGCCGGCGGACGCTCATCTCGAGGCTCGCCAGTTGCCTGCCCACGTGCGGCACGGAGGGGATATCCCTGTTGCCGTATTCGGTGCGCGTTATGGGACGCTTTTGAGTGGCGGTTGCGACTGGCGCGATTCGATCTTGCGGGTGGGCTCCCCGAAGTCGCTGGGGGCCTCCGTGTCGGTTGCGTAGGTGCGGCGCAGGTGAGCTGGTGTTCGTCTGGGAGCGACGGGCGGGAGGGTGTCGGGGATGGCTGCGATCGCGGCGCTGACGGCGGCGAGGGCGTCGAGAAGGGCTTGGAGGGCGTCGTTGTCGATGTTTGCCATGGCGGCGACGACGACGTGTTGAACCTCTGGGAGCATCTTGTCGAGCACGGCTTGGGCGTCTGGCGTGATGTCGACGAGGACGCGGCGGCGGTCGTTGGGGTCTGCGATGCGTTTGATGTAGCGCTTGCGTTCGAGGGTGTCGAGGACGCTCGTCATCGTTCCGGTGGTGATGTGCATTCGGACGCTGATCTCGCCCGTGGGAATGGGGCCGCCGGCGCCTTCGATGACGGCGAGCGCGTTGAGTGCAGCGTGGGATAGGCCGTAACGCCGGGCGACTTTAGCGACGAGCTCCTCGGCCTGGCCGCCTACGACTTCGAGCTGGCGGATCGCACGAGAGGCGAGCCACGACGCGCCGGGGTATTCGTGTTCGAACGCGTCCGCTTCAGGTTGGCGGGCCACGGTGGCGCCCCGGCGGGGGACACCACCCTTGCGACGTGCGGCGGGCGGGCTCAACTCAGGCCTCCACGGCGATTTCGGTGCGGGGACGCCACGACCACGGGCACCGCGAAGCCGTGTTGCTGGCGGAGGCCCTCCAGCGTCTCGTACACGGCACGCCAACCACCTAGTCCGGCACGCAGTGCCAGACGATCAATGTCGCTGCTCATCACGTTGTCACTCCACAATAAGGCCGCAGCCAGCGTACCTTGCCAGCCGGATGATTCGTACCTAGAGATTAGATCTCAATTAGAAGTATGTCAAGATGACTCTTGACATATAGTTTGAGAAAGCTTATCTTGAAATCAAGATACCTTACCCAAAGGAGCCCACCATGACCGGTCCGATCGATGCAGTACTGGCGATTCACAACGCGTTCCGAGCCGACATCGCGGTGATCGACGCCGCCGCGCTGGGCGCGGCACGGGGGAAGCCGGGGCTCGAGGCAACCGTCGAGCGGTTCCGGTTCTTCAACGAGGTGCTGGAGTGGCACGCTCACGGTGAAGAGCTGGCGATCTTCCCGGCCCTCGAAGCCGTGGCCCCCTCGATCGCCGAGGCCTACGAGAAGGATCACCGAGCCCTCGATGCGGCCTTCGACGGGTTGAACAATGCGGTGTCGGTGCACGACCCGTTGGAGACGGCACGCGCCACCAAGGCGTTCAAGTTTTTTCTCGACACTCACCTGAACAAGGAAGACACCCACTTGTATCGCATCATCAGAGAGCGCGTCTCGGTGCCCGACCAGGGCCAGGCAGTCGGTGTCATGGCCGGCGAGGTTCCCCAGGACCGCAACCCCGAACTCATCGCGTGGATGTTCCCACTGCTCAGCGATGACGACCGCGAGAACATGACCCGCATCTGGCAGATGGTTATGCCGGTGGAAGTCTTCGGGGGAGCTATCCAGCTCGTCCACCAGGCGATCGGAGACGACTTCGCGGAACTCGCTCGACGCATCCCCGACCTCGCGCCCGCCCCCGAGTCCACCACTGACGTAGCGCTGTCGGTGTCAGCTGTGGCCGCCGAAGTGACGGGGACCCGATCATGAGCGCCGCGGAACGTATAGGAGGCGAGGACACTCGACCGAACTGGGAGGGTGTCAACCATCTCGCTCTCGTGACCACCGATATGGACGCGACCGTCCGCTTCTACCACGGAACCCTCGGCGCCCGGCTCGTCGCCACGATCAGTACGCCCGAGTTCCGCCATTACTTCTTCGAGTTCGGTCCCCAGTGCACCGTGGCCTTCTTCGAGTACGCCGAAGGCCCTGCCCAGCCGTTCGTGAACCGCGCCGGCGTCCCCAACGAACGCGCCCCGCAGTTCGACCATCTGTCGCTGAACCTACGCGACGAGCGGGCACTCCACGCCCTCCGCCAACGCCTGCAGAGCCGACGCTTGGGAGGTTACCGACATCGTCGATCATGAGGTCGTCCGCTCCATCTACTTCACCGACCCCAACGGCATCGCGCTCGAGGCTTCCTGGTGGGTCCACGATCCCACCAGCCAACCGGCTGACTATCTCGATCCTCAGCACTTCGCCGACCCCGACCCAGTCCCAGCCGTCGTCGAACTCCAGACCACGGGCACGCTCACAGATCTTCGAGACAGCACGCTCGCACCAACCGCGTGACCGATCGAACCCGCCTCAGACCCCTCAGCACCGTCACTGAAGTGACCACGAAAATGACCGCTCAGAACCCGGCCACCAGGCCCTAGAGAGCGCCCCCGGCAGTGTGCGCCCCCGGCAGGACTCGAACCTGCGCCACCGGCTCCGGAGGCCGGTCTGAGTTGTCCAGTCCGTCTTTTCGGTCCGTTGAAGGCGTCCTGAGCAGGCCCTCTTGTTTAGGGGGTTCGCAAGCATCTACTCCGTTGGCCCGATTTGATTGCCAATTTGGATTGCCAAGACCCCATCGTCGGACGGCTGGTCTCGCCTCGATGCTCGCGATTGTTGACTGCCACCAATGTTCGGGGACAGTGCGATGCTCGGATCGTGTCCGGACACCCCCTACGACCTCCTCGGGCTAGAGCCAACCGGCGAGCCCGAAGCCCAGGGCGAGAACGGCATCGATCCCGGCAATCGTTCCAACGACGGCGATCTGCCGTCGGTGGTTCTGGCCCATGTCGAACACCCATGCAGCGACCCCATAGAACGTCATGTAACCGAAGATCACGATGAGCGGGACGAAGGGGACGTTCCAGAACCAGTACTCCCAGTGGAAGTAGCCGGTGGCGTGCAGGAGGATCTCAACTGCCACCGACAAACATGAGAACCCCACGACGTACACCCATCGGTTCGGGATACCCGCAATGCGCATCGTGCGATCCGGTGGGAGGAACTTGACGAATATGACACCTGCCATGAGGAAGAACAAGGTGAGTTCGATTGTCAGGCCGATGAGGATGAGATAGCTCGTGTGTCCGGTGACCGTCCAGAGGGCTGATCGATCGGAGATGTGGAGAACGGCGGAATTCACCAGTTCGTTGAACCAGTCCATGAACCACAGTGCCAGTCCGGCCAGGATGATGTCCCACCGTCGTCGTTCGACTTCGACGGAGTAGACATAGAAGACAACGCCGAGCAAGAACACCGTCGACCATTGGAACCCCGCTGGATTGCGCAGCATCTCCTCGGCTTGCCGAGTGAAAGGGGTGACCTCCGAGACTACGAGCGGCATTCGTCGGATACTAGGGGTCGGTGGCGGGTGTTTCAGCTTTCAAGTGTGGGGTCGAGAACCCAAAGAGAGCCCTCTTGTGGGCCATTGATCAGTCGGGAAGACCACTCATCGAATACCGGTTCGTTCCGTCGAAACTCCGGTCCACGTCCGATTCCTTTGACGGGATCGAGGTCGTCAAGTGTCGATGGTGAACGCGTCGTCCGAGGCCGTCGCGCTCGCAGTCGTCCGGCGGCATCGCGCCGGTCGTCGATTAGGCCCGTCCGCATCCCCACGGTCCACGCTCCCATCGCGGCCGTAATCCGAGCGGGCTAGCGTCGGCCACGATGGCGCTGTTCCCCGATCGCTCTCTGGGCTTGGCTCCGGCCTCGGTCCGCGACTACCGCGAACTGGCCCGGCGGCGGCTCCCCCGCCAGCTGTTCGATTACATCGACGGCGGCGCCTACGAGGAGTCGACGCTGCGGGCCAACGAGGACGACCTCGCCGCCATCCACCTGCGCCAGCGCGTGCTGCGGGACGTGTCCGAGCTGCAGCTGGCCACCACCGTGCTGGGCCAATCCCTGGCCATGCCCCTCGTACTCGGGCCGGTCGGTCTGGCCGGCATGTACGCCACGCGCGCCGAGCTGCAGGCGGCCCAGGCTGCTGAGCAGATGGGCATCGCCTTCTGCGAGTCGACCGTGTCCATCTGCAGCATCGAGGAGGTCGACCGTGCCACCACCGCTCCGTTCTGGTTCCAGCTCTACGTCATGCGCGACCGGGCCTACGCCGAGGACCTGATGTCCCGTGCCTCCAGCGTCGGCTGTCCCGTGCTGGTGCTCACCGTCGACCTCGCGGTTGTAGGCGCCCGCTATCGGGAGGTGCGCAACGGCATGGCGGGACCCCAGCGGTTGCCGGGCCGGATCGTCCAGGCCCTCGACTTCGGCCTGCACCCGCACTGGGCGCGCGACGTGGCCGTCCGGGGCCGGCCGCACACCTTCGGCAACCTCGAGAAGGCGGTACCCGGGGCGACCAGCCCGGACGCGTTCAAGGAGTGGGTGGACCACCAGTTCGACCCCTCGGTCACGTGGGACGACCTCGACTGGGTACGCCGCACGTGGCCGGGTCGGCTCGTGCTCAAGGGCATCCTCGACCCAGAGGACGCGCGGCGGGCCGCCGACGCCGGTGTCGACGGGATCGTGGTCTCCAACCACGGCGGACGCCAGCTCGACAGCACTCCGTCCACGATCGCCGCCCTGCCAGCCGTCGTCGACGCGGTGGGCGATTCCCTCGAGGTGCTGGTCGACGGGGGCATCCGCAGCGGCCTCGACGTGGTCAAGGCGCTGGCGCTCGGCGCCCGGGCCTGCCTGGTGGGCCGGGCCTGGGCCTGGTCGGTGGCCGCCGGCGGGCGCCAGGGAGTGGTCGACGTGCTACGCACCATGAGAGGTGAGCTGAAGGTGGCCCTGTCGCTGACCGGGGCCGGCGATGTCCACGCCCTCGACCCGAGCGCCCTGCTCGACGGAGACGGCCGGCCACTCGGCGCCTAACGACCGAATGGGACCGGGACGGGCGTCGTGTTCGAGGTAACCGACCCCCACGGACGCGCCGTCCTGCGCAACGGGCGGTTCGCCGTACACCGGTTGCTCCCAAAGTGAGCGGTGCTCACTAAGCCCGAGCCAAGATGGCGGACGGCTGTTCACCCCGTCTGCCGACTGTGTTGACTGAGACGGCTTCATTCGACTTGACAGGTCCTCGATTCCGAGTCCACGCACGATGCGAATGCCGGTGCTTTCGCTCACACCAGCGCTCTGGCCGGCCCCGAGGCGTCGGGGGGTGGCAGTTCGCGACGGGCAAGCACCCGAACGTCGATGACGCGCCCGAAGCCGGCGTAAGGAGACACTGCAGCACGATTGACCGATGCGCGTTATGGGACACCTGCATCTCCCCAGAAGCCCAGTGGTGAGCGGTTCGTCTCCCCACCGGCACTGCTTACTTCCTTTGTCGCTGCCTTGGGCATGTCAGTAGGGTCCGGATGGTGAATGCCAAGGAAATCGAGTCGGCACTGTCCGCCGGTGAGGGCGCGGTCGACACGCTGCGCAGGCTTCTCGCCCAGACGGTGGCCAAGGTCATCCGAAATGACCCCGAGGAGGCGGCCACCGCGCTCGAGCTCGGCATCATTGACCATCGTTGGCTGGACGACCCGATCAATCAGCCGATTTCTCCGAGCAAGCCGACCGAGATCCTCGAGCACTTCCTGGCGCGATCAGTGGAACGTAAACCGTCGCTGCTCTCGACCATGGGCCTCAGCGCCGTCCAACTCCTGGCTTCCCTCCGGAGCCACGGGACCGGCGAGGTCGAGGTGGTGACGGTCGCTTTTACGGATCTCGAGGGGTTCACGTCATTTACCGATACCCACGGAGATAGCGCAGCAGCGGCGATGATCAGCGAGCAGAATCGGGCGGCCGGCCCCATCGTGCGCCGCTGGCGCGGGCGCGTGGTGAAGCACCTAGGTGACGGGCTGCTCTGCACCTTTCCCGACGCCAACGGCGGAATCCGAGCTGCGCTCGAACTGCTCGAGACCTCGCCCTCTCCACTGCGCCTGCGCGCCGGCCTACACGTCGGAGAAGCAGTCGTCACTCAGGACGACGTTGTCGGTCAGGTCGTCAACATCGCCGCCCGGGTCACAGAGATAGCCAAGGGGAACCAGATTGTGGTGACCGCGGAAACTGCAAGGGCAGCCGGTGCGATTCCCGGTGCCGAGTTCCGACGACTCCGCAAGCGGCGCCTCAAGGGCATCTCTGAGCGCGTGGAGTTGTGCGAGGTGGTTCCGGTGCCGACATCACCCGTTCGATGAGCCATTCAACCGGTCCGAGAAGTACCCGATCGGGGACGAAGGCCTCTCGCCACGGGCGCTGGGCGCGAGTCTCCTCCCGTAGTGCTGTCCGCAGACTCGTTGTCCGCTCGGGCAGGCAACAGGGCAATGACGAGTATCGTCCCGACGACCGCCGTAGCGGCGCCGATACTCAACGCCAGGTCCATGCCGCTGACAAAGGCGCGGTTTGCAACGCCGACGAGTGCCCGCCCGAGGGCACCTCCGATGTGGTTGGCGACCGCGATCGCTCCGCCCAAGGAACCTGTAATGAAGTGGGTCGCAGCCGTTGGCACGTGGTAGTGGTTGAGCACAGCCGTCAGACGATTCTGGTAGCGGGTGTTCAGCAGGCTCCCGAGTACGGCGACGCCCAGAGCGCCTCCGAGCTGCAGCGATGCACTGTTGGTCCCGGAAGCCACGCCTGCTTGCTCCGGCGGCACCGAGCCCATGATCGACTCGGTCGTCGGTGCCATGACGAGGGCCGTGCCAAATCCGATGATCATGAACGCGGGAAAGACGTCGGCATAGGACCCGCCGAGCCTCGTCTGGGCGAAGAGAAACATGCCGGTGGCCACGGCACCCATGCCACAAGCCACAACAACCTTCGTGCCGAGCCAGCGGACGAGGTAGCTCGACATCGGTGCGACGACCAGGAGAATGAGTGCGATCGGTGCGATTCGTATCCCGGTCTGCAGAGGCGTGTAGCCGAGGGTGAACTGCAGATACTGGGTTGCAACGAACAACAGACCCATGAGCGCAAAGATGACCAGCGACACGGTGCCGATAGCCACACTGAAGCGTCGCGAACGAAAGAAGGAGAGTTCGAGCATCGGATGACTGCAGTGACGCTCCCAGCCGACGAAACCGGCCAGGCATGCGAGGCCAGTCCCCACCCCGACGGCGACGAGAGGTGAACTCCACGTCCGAGTCGATGCTTCGATGATTCCCCAAATCAGCAGGCTCATACCCGCGATTGAAAGCAGCGCACCAACGGGATCGGGTCGCTTGCTCGAGGGGTTGCGCGAGTTCGGCACGAACCAGATAGCAGCAACGAACCCAAGAATCGCCAAGGGGAGGTTGACGAAGAAGATGGAGCCCCACCAGTAGTGAGCGAGAAGCCAACCGCCGACAATCGGGCCAATCGCAATCCCCAGACCGCTCGTTCCGGACCAGATACCGATCGCCAGCGCCCGCTCTTCAGGCTTCCGGTAGATGTTCGTCAAGATCGAAAGGGTCGACGGCATGATCATTGCCGCACCAGCACCCATGATGGCGCGTGTTGCAATGAGCCAGTGTGGGGTTGCCGAGAACGCGGCCGCGACCGATCCCACTGCAAAACATGCGAGGCCAGTCATGAAAACCCACTTGCGACCGAACCGGTCGCCGGTGCTGCCAGCGACGAGCAGGAGACCGGCCAGCACCACAGCATACGCGTCTACGATCCATTGGAGCTGGCTGGAGGATGCGTGGAGTTCTCGGACAAGCGTCGGCAGTGCCACATTCACGATCGTGTTGTCCAAGCTCACGATCAGCAGGGTGATGCAGAGCACCGCCAGGGTGAGGCCCCGAGGAATGCGTCGACTGGCCCCGGACTCTGCACCATCGGCGGCAGTTCCAGAACCTTCGGCGATTGACCCTTGGTTATCGTCTGGCCCCGCCCTGACCCCGTAGGCGTGCATCACGTCCAGTCTGCTCGCGGAGAGAAGCACCGGGCAGGGCCGAAGGGCACACCGTCACGAACCGCGTTCCTTGGGGCCCAGTCTTGGATCACCGAATAGTAGATGACTCCACTACAGGCGGACCGATTGAAAGCCCCCGCGGTTCCTCGTCCTCAGGAGGTTGCTGCGACGGGTGCCGGAACCTGGGCACTTTCGGCAATCTGCGACTCGGACCACACCACCGAGCCAGCGGTCAGCCGCATGTCGAACTCCAGATACGCGCCGCCAAGGAACGTGTCCACCTCAAGTCGATGAACTGGACCAACACCGGAGCGGGCTGGATACGTGACCGACGAGGGACCGGTGAAGCGGAGGTCGTTCCCAAAGGCATCAGCGCGGACCGCAAGGTCGCACTGCCACCAGACTTGAACCGCCCTGGGTTTCCTGGAGGCTCCAAACCTTGGGAAAGTTGGAGCCATGGAAGCCAAGAAGCATGCGTCCTCGAGGCGGTACCCGCCTGAAATGAAGGAGCGGGCAGTGCGGATGGTCGAGCAGACCATCGCCGAGTCTGGAGAGCGCTGGGGCGTGGTGTCGCGCATAGCCCGTCAGCTGGGCATTGGTGAGCAGACGCTGCGCAACTGGGTGGAGCGGGCCGAGATCGACACCGGAAAGCGTCCCGGGACGAGCACGGAGGACAAGACCAGGATCGCCGAGCTGGAGAAGGAGGTCCGCGAGCTGCGGCGGGCGAATGCAATCTTGAAGTCAGCCTCGGCTTTTTTCGCGGCGGAGCTCGACCGCCCCAAGCCGTAGTGGGCTACATCGACGCCCATCGTGAGGAGTTCGGGGTCGAGCCGATCTGCAGGGTCCTGCAGTTCGCCCCCTCCACCTATTACGCCGCAAAATCTCGGCCCCTGAGTCCACGGGCCGTCTCCGACGGCCTCCTGGGCGAACGCATCGGCCGGATCCACGAGGACAACTACTCGGTCTATGGGGTGCGCAAGGTCTGGCGCCAGCTGCGCCGCGACGGCGAGACGGCCGGGCGGGACCAGGTAGGGCGGGTCATGCACGACCTCGGTCTCCACGGCGTGCGCCGGGGCAAGGCCAAGCGCACCACGGTGCCGGTCGACATCGCTGCTCGCCCAGGTGACCTGGTCGACCGCCACTTCTTCGCCGCCGCTCCTAACCGCTTGTGGCTGGCCGACATCACCTACGTATGGACCTGGTCAGGCTTTTGCTACACCAGCTTCATCACCGATGCCTTCGCCCGGCGCATCGTGGGGTGGCGGGTCTCGAAGTCCCTGCGCACCGACCTGGCCCTCGACGCGCTCGAGATGGCCATCTTCTCCCGGCACGACGACGACCTGTCTCATCTCGTCCATCATTCCGACCGCGGCGTGCAGTATCTCGACATCCGCTACACCGAGCGTCTCGACGACGAACACGCCGTGACCTCGGTCGGCTCCAAGGGGGACAGCTATGACAATGCCCTCGCCGAGACCGTCAATGGGTTGTACAAGACCGACCTGATCCATCGACAAGGGCCCTGGAGAACGTTCGAACAGCTTGAGCTCGCCACGGCGGCCTGGGTCAGCTGGTGGAACGAGCGTCGTCTCCACGAGGCCTGTGGGTACGTGCCGCCGGCGGAGTTCGAGGAGAGCTACTACCGTCGCTTGGGCGAGGCCAGCTCGGCTGCGTAAAACCTAACCACCGAGCCTCCATCAAACCCAGGGCGGTTCACCCCACTCCCGGTGAAGTGGGGCATTTATCCCCCCAGGCGGGCCCTAGTTTGACCCTGGCTGAGATGTGGCGCCTTTCCACCACGACCTGTTATGTTCCCCGCGCTTCCAGGTCGCCTCGATCTCTTCCCACGCCCGAGCTCGCATTGAGTCGAAGTCGAAGGGCTGCTGCTGAAGGATGTGGTCCAGCACGCGAGATGGAGGCCGTACCGAATGGGTCTCTACGTAGTGAGCCAAACCCTCTGGCCACACGTAGGTGCCGTCCGTGACGTATGCGAGCGAGAAAGTATCGTCTGCGCCGCACAGTTGACACCGGGATCCGACCTCAACTGAGCCGTCGGGCGAGCGACGAATCTCAACGACGGGAGAAGCCCTTCCCTCTTCGAGATAGGTCGCAACCAGCGAGCGCTCGTCTACGTCCCAACCGGGATCTACCAGGTCAGCTGGGTCAGGCCAATCCGCGTCGTCTTCGCGACGCCAGCGTCCGATCCACGTCCACGTTGTCATGCCCCCAAATGGTGCCATGCCGCGTAGAGCGTTGGCATCGAATGGTGCCGACTGGGACATCTATCTGTACGGGGGCACCCTCACGGCGAGCCTCACTCAAGAAGTGCTGCGATTATCAATTGGCGATTGAGTCCGGGCCGGTCCAGTCCAGTTCGGGCCGTTCGAGGACGATTGCCTTCTCGAGTTCGACGGTCTTGGCTGAGGGCTCCGAGCCAACTCCGCCCAGGATCTCTCGGAGCCGCTGGAACTGTCGCAGGGCTTCGAGCTGCCTTCCGCAGCGATAAAGGGCCAACATCAGCTGTTGCCACCGACGCTCCCGGAGCGGCTCCGACTCCACCGCATCGAGGAGATCGGGGAATAGCTCCATGTGCTGGCCGAGCCGGAGCTTGTGCTCGACCTCGTCTTCTTCGGCGATTGCCCGGCGCTCATTCTCGTCCATGTGCCCCTTTTCCCTCAAGGGCGTCCTTCGATTATCTCAAGAGTGGCTCAGTGCCGGCGGCAATATACGGGGGCAGGGGTGCGCAGTAAGTTTGAGCAATGGGTAACTCGGAGTCAGGTCTCTCCAAGGCATGGACCCTGGGATTAGATCCGACCCTGGCGGCATGGGCAAGCAGCATGAAGACGTGGTGGGAGCTCTGTCGATGAGCATTTCCTCGAGAAGCGCGACGAAGGGCAGCGCGGATCCGAGGAAGTTCCATCTGGACACAGGTGAGCATTCCGTGACAGAGGGGCTATTCAACGTCCCTCAGGCGTGGGGTCCTTTGAGCGATTTTGCCGGCGCAACACGCGTCAAGGTGGTGGTGACGGATCGCCGCTTAATCTTCTTGCCAACCAGGGGACGGGTCAGGAGGGGAGGAGCTCCCCCGTGCACGATTGCCCTAAGCGAGCTTTGCGGATTAGCGATAGACGTGGCAGGAGACCGCGGCGTTCGCATTGAGTTGGCCAACGGCGGTCTGGTCACCGTTCAAGCCCGGATAGGTCCGGGCGGGCTTCTTGCCCAGATAATCAGGGACACTGCGCGGGCCGGCGGCAACACGTCGCTGAACGACAAGCTCGAAGTCGAGAACGGTGTTGAGCATCCTCTGGCGGCGCAGGAGCCCTTTTCGGTGCTCCCCGGGCCCCGGGCCTGGCGCGAGGAACGGAAATCGCATGGCGAGTGGTACGGGGGGGCAGACGGGTCCGTGCTGTGCTCGTGGAGGAAGCGGCCCAGTCGCCGGTCGGGCCGTCAGCTCATGGTCAATGGCCGCGTGTACGAGCTGCGGCGCGGGAAACGGCGCCTCGGTCGTCTCCCAGGGAGCGGGCAGGGTACGAACTTCAGGTGGAGATTCAAAAACGCGTTCGAATTGGTCGACGCGCGTGGAGCGGGCGGCGGATCCTCTCGATCAAGGGAGTGCACTACGAGTACTCAGCGGGCTCACGAATCACAACCTCCGGGCAACGCTACAGCTTCCCGGTCTGGCGCGATCCGGGACCAAGAGGGCAGTGGCTCATGGCGGCCGTCGACGACTCAGGAGCGGTGGTGGCTCGCTTCGCCCAGAGGAAGGTCGATGGCTCCAAGCGCATCGAAGTTGCAGTCGTTCCGGAGCAGGCGCTCACCTCCGAGCTCATTTGCCTGATCGCAGTGGCGGGCGACTTCTTGCGCACCATCTTCCTCCAAGGCGGAGGGGGCTGAACTCCCGCTAACCCCGCGCTCGAGGAGCAATGTTGCAAGCGGCGCGATCGGTCCCGCTGGGCCCGGACTCGACGCCGGTGCAGTTGGGCCCGGCCATGATGAACCACCTGACCGCGTTCGCGGTCGACTGGAGCCGTCATTCGGGTTTCCGCTACCGCCTGAACCTGTAGACCGGATACCGTTCGAGTAGCCCCGAAGTGCCTGCGGTGGCACCCCGTCCCGGCAATATACGGCGGCACGGAAGTTGGGGGGGCGTTGTTCCAGTCCGGTCCGGTCGGCTCTATCTCGCCGAGGAGCGGGCGTGTCAGCATCCAGACAAGCGGCGGTGATCGCAGTGGTAGTTCACCGATTGCTTGAAGGGGGCAGGTCATCCACGAGGGGGGGCTTGCGCGGACAAGGGAGGCTCAGATGATGGGAATGTTCATGAACGCGTTCGTCGCAGTTAGGACCGCACACGGGACACTGTTCGAGCGGGCACGCAGCGAGCGCGGTGCCACCATGGTGGAGTACGCACTGCTAGTCGGCCTGATCGCCGTCGTTGCCGTCGTTGCTGTGGCAGCGCTCGGAACGGGCATCAAGGGGCTGTTCGACAGCGCGAACACCTGCGTGGGTGGCCTCAACAGCACATCCTGCTAGCCGTCGGACGGCCGGCCAGCTGAGTCTCCGGGGGGGCCTTGCGGCCACCCCGAGACTCAGCCGCGTTGGTACGGAGCTAACTGTCCGACACGATGTTGCAGCTCAGGTTCTGTTGACTCCAGCCGCCGTAGTGGTTCCCGTGAGCCGACTCCTGCCCCAATCGTGCCCGGACTGGGGCACCCCCTTGGGTCGCTAGCTCAACTAACGCGGGACGGGGTAGGTGCGGCATTTCCGCGGCCCAGTTGGCGCCCTGGTTGGGGGTGGTGGGCTTAACCCACGAGCGGGGGGTGGCGGGCGTGGAGAGGTAGGTGCGGCATTTCCGCGGCCCTATCCCTTATCCCTGAGACATCACAAAGAGCGCCCCCGGCAGGACTCGAACCTGCGCCACCGGCTCCGGAGGCCGGTGCTCTATCCGCTGAGCTACGGGGGCGGGGTAGCGGCCGTGCCGACGCACGGGCAGGGGACGATCGTAGTCGTGCTGCGGCGGACCCGGTCCCGGGCTCGTCGGCTTGCACGGCAGCTGCCGTATCCTGCACACCCATGCCGACGGACCACGACGTGGCGACCGCACCCCTGGAACGTCATCTCCTGCCGCGTACAGCCGTCGTGGACGAGAAGGGGCACCTTTGCGTCGGCGGGATCGATCTCTTGGAGTTGGCGCAGGAGTTCGGCACCCCTCTCTTCGTCTACGACGAGGACCACCTGCGCCAGGCCTGCCGGGAAGCGGTCGCCGCCTGGGGCGAGGGCGTCGCCTACGCCACGAAGGCCTTCCTGTGCCGGGCCATGGCCCGGCTGGCCCACGAGGAGGGCATGCACCTCGACGTCGCGTCCGGCGGCGAGCTCCATGTGGCGCGCACCGCCGGAGTGCCCGCGGACCGCCTCGTCCTGCACGGCAACAACAAGTCGACCGAGGAGCTGGTCGACGCGCTCACCCACGGGGTCGGCCGCATCGTCGTGGACTCCTTCGACGAGATCGCCCGTCTCGGCGGCCTGCTGGAAACCTCGCCACCGACCCCGGCGCGACCAAGGGTCCTCGTCCGGGTGACGCCGGGTGTGGAGGCGCACACGCACGAGTTCGTGCGCACCGGCCAGGAAGACTCCAAGTTCGGCTTCTCCGTCTCCTCTGGCGCCGCCGCCGAAGCGGTGGCCGCCCTGGAGCTGCTGCCCGGCGTCGAGCTGGCAGGGGTGCACGCGCACATCGGCAGCCAGGTCTTCGACGCTGTCCTCCTTCGAGCAGGCGGCCGAAGTGTTGGCCGCGTTCTTCGCACCTCTCTCCCTGCCCGAGCTGGTCGTCGGCGGCGGGCTCGGTGTCGCCTACGTCAACGGCGAGTCCGCGCCGACCCAGGCCGAATGGGCGGAGGCCACGCTGGGTGCATGTGCCCGAGCGGGTGTCAGTCCCGCCACCCGGATCTCGGCCGAGCCGGGGCGCTCCATCGTCGCCACCGCCGGCATCACGCTCTACACGGTCGGCACGGTCAAGCATTTGCCGGGCATCCGCACCTACGTGAGCGTGGACGGGGGCATGAGCGACAACCCGCGGCCCGTGCTCTACGGCAGCGGCTACGAGGCCTTCCTGCCGCGGTCCGCCGCCGCGCCCCGGCCGCGCCCCGTGCGGGTCGTCGGCAAGCACTGCGAGAGCGGCGACCTGGTCGTGCCCGAGGCGTACGTGCCCGACGACCTGGAGGTGGGCGACGTCCTGGCGACGCCGGTCACCGGTGCCTACGGCTACGCCATGGCCTCGAACTACAACAAGGTGCCCCGCCCCGCTGTGGTCTTCGTCTCGGATGGCACCGCCCGCGTGGCAGTCCGCCGGGAGACCTTCGAGGACCTCACGAACCTCGACGGGTGAGCATCACTCCGCCTTGAGGAGGGACGCCGCCTTGGCGCGCGACGCCACCACCGCGGGCGCGACCGCGAGGAGGTTGGCCACCACCAGCGTCCCGACCGCGATGGACGCGACAACCCACGTCGTCACCACCGGTTGCGCCGGCACGCCCAGATTGGACGCGAAGGCGTTCCAGGTCGCTCGTCCAGCGGCGATGCCGAGGGGGATGCCGAGCACGATCCCGATGATCGCCACCGTCGTGGTCTGCCACGAGACGGACAGGGCGAGCTGGCGGCGCACGAAGCCCAGCGACTTCAGCAGACCCATCTCCCGTCGCCGGCGGTTCAGGCTGGAGAGCAACATGTGGAGCAGCGTCGCCACTCCGAAGAGGACGACGATGAGACCGAGGATCAGGGGGAAGTTGACCGCCTCTCCGAAGTTGACCAGGTTCGTCGGGGGTCGCGGGAGGTTCACCTCCGAGGCGTAGGCGCGGCTCAGCGAGGCCATCGCCGCCTTGCCCGGCGGTCCCGGTGCCGCCCGCACGAGAAAGGCGCCGTTGTTCGAGAGGACCGACGAGGTGATGCAGCCCGCACCACCCCGACCAGAAGGGCAGCCGTGTCCTACCAATCCCGCCAGGGTGAAGATCGCACCGGTTCCGAGCCCCCCTCGGGGATTGAAGTCCGGCGGCAGGACGGTCGTGCCGACCACGGTGAAGCGCCGAGTCTGACCGGGGCCCGATCCCGAGGACGGGAAGGTCACCTTGACGGTCGAGCCGATGTGGACGCCCAGCTGGTGCATGGTCTTGGTGCCGAGCAGGACGTCGCCGGGAGCCACCGGGACGGCGCCGGTGGTAGTCGTCATGACATAGGGGCCCCGGAGGGTCTGCCCGGCGAGGGCGTCGACCAGCGTGCCGTCGATGCTGACGGCCTCGGAGACCCCGGCCAGGATGGCGGTGATGCCGGGTCGGTGCAGCGCAGCGAGCAACTGCTCGTTCTCGGCCTGGGTTCCCGTGGTGTTGGCCGAGAACCACGCGTCGAACCCCTGCCCGTAGAGCGCCGGGGTCGTGGTGAGACGGGTGAGGCTGGACCCGAAGACCGCGGCACCACACAGCGCCGCGACGGCGAGCACGGCGCCCACCAGGGCCGAGCCCACCGGCACCGCGCTGCGCCCCCGGCCGCGTTCGAGCGCGTTGCGGATGCCGATGACGGCACTCGGCGGCGCACCCGACGCCGACACGGCGCCGACGATCCGCGACGGCCGCATGACGGGCCCCTCCGCGCTGCGGACCGCCCGCGACGCCCGGACGGCCGGCCAGATCCCGAGAGCGACGACGATTGCGAGCGCCACGGCGGCCCCGCCCAGGAGCAGCAACGGATCGAACTGGAACCCCGGGTCGGGATCGGCCAGCCGGGCCTCGCCGAACGGGGTGAAGACCGACAAGGCTGCCGCCAGGAGCACGGCGCCGACGACACCGGCGAAGGCGAGCAGCACCGTGCGGAGCACGGTGAACGTGAACAGCTGCCGCCGGGTGGCGCCGACGGCGCGCAGGACGGGGTAGTCCTCCGAGTCGATGGCGTCCTGGCGCGCCAGCGCCTGTGCCAGGACGATCACCCCGACGAGCGCGGTCAGGCCGGTGAGGATCCACCAGCCGACCACCTGCGGGTCGATGGAGGTCTCGATGGAGCTGCCGAGGGCGGAGAGGTCCTCCGAGCCGACGACCCCCGCTGCCTTCAGCGCTGCCTCGAAGCGCAGGAGGTCGCTCGTCCTGTGCCGCAGGCGGAACGCGTACTCGTCGAACAGCACTGTGTCCGGGTCGTATTTCCGGGCGAATGCGGTTGTGGAGTACGCGTCATAGGACGGCGTGGAGTTGGAGGGGAACTCGAATTCCGAGATCGACATGCCCACCACGTGCAAGGTGACCGTCGGCCCGAGGGGCGTCATGGTCGCGTTGCTCAGCACGGCAGCACGCTGTGCCGACGTGGCCAGTCGTACGCGGAGCACGGTGCCGACGTGGACCCCGAGGGGCGCGAGGCTCTCGGACGCCAGCACCTGGTCCGGGTCGGACTGGTCGGGCATGTGCCCACTCACGAGCTTGACCAGGCTCGTCAGCTGCGCCGGGGCCACCTCCTCAATGCTGAAGTCGTTGCCGTTGATCTGGCCGGTGCACGAGTCGCAGGCGGGAGGGCCCGGTGCGGGCGCGCGGATCTGGACGGCCGTCGCCACGCCCGCCAAGGCGGCAGGATCGCGGATCGGGGTGGGGGCATAGGCGAAGGTGTCGAAGCCGTGCACGGCCTCGAAGCGCGGCCAGGCCGTCGCGGTGCGCCTCGCCGTCTGGGCACCTGCCAGCACGAAGCCGACGACCAGCGCGACGAGCAGCGTCAGTGCCAGCCACGATCGCCACCGCTGGCGTGCTCCGGTGCGAAGCAGCATCCCGTACAAGGACAAGGAACCTCCCCGGGGATCAGTGTGGTCGCCCGGTCGGGCGTGCTCAAGGGCGCCCACCCCACAGGGCGGAGTCGTAGTAGCACCACCTGGCACGCGACCGAGCCGGACGTCGCGCGGACAGCCTGTACCGTTTGGAGGTGACCGCCGACAAGGCCAGGACCGGACCGAAGGCCCCGGCCAGGGTCCCCTCCTACCCCCACGCACACCCCGCGCCGACAGTGCGCGTGGCGCTGCTCGGCTGCGGCAATGTCGGGGGAGCGCTGGCCGAGATCCTCCTCACCCGCGCCGACGACGTCGCCGCCCGCACCGGCATCCGCCTTGAGCTCGTGGGGATCGCCGTGGCCGACCCCGCCAAGCCGCGCTCGGCGGCGATCCGCTCCGACTTGGTCTCCACCGACGCCGCCGCGCTCGTCGCCCGCGACGACGTCGACGTGGTGGTCGAGGTCATCGGCGGCCTCCACCCCGCCCACGAGCTGGTCGAGTCCGCCCTGCGCAGCGGCAAGCCCGTGGTCACCGCCAACAAGGCGCTGCTGGCCACCGCCGGTGCCGAGCTGGCCGAGGCGGCCGCCTCCGCCGGCGTCGACCTCCTCTACGAGGCGGCCGTGGCGGGCGCCATCCCGGTCATCCGGCCGCTGCGCGAGTCGCTTGCCGGCGAGCAGATCGTGCGCGTCATGGGGATCGTCAACGGGACGACCAATTACATCCTCACCCGCATGGAGGAGGAGGGCGCCGACTACGACGACGTGCTGCGCGAGGCGCAGGAGCTCGGCCTGGCCGAGCGCGACCCGACGGCCGACGTCGAGGGGCACGACGCCGCCGCCAAGGCGGCCATCCTCGCCGCGCTGGCGTTCGGGTCCGACGTCGTCGATGCCGACGTGCACCGCGAGGGCATCACGGGGATCAGCGCGGCCGACGTCGCCTACGCCAGCCGGCTGGGATACTCGGTGAAGCTCCTCGCCATCGCCGAGCTGCTCGACGGCGGGCCTGAGGTCTCGGTCCGCGTGCACCCGGCCATGGTCCCGAGGACGCACCCGTTGGCGTCGGTGCGCGGGGCCTTCAACGCGGTCTTCGTCGAGGGCGCGGTCAGCGGCGAGCTCATGCTCTACGGCCGCGGCGCCGGGGGCGGGCCGACCGCCAGCGCCATGTTGGGCGACCTGGTCGACGCCTCGCGCAACCTCCTGGCCGGTGCGCCGGCCCCGGCGCCCAAGCGCACGAGCACGACGCTGCGCTCCCAGAACGACCTGCACTCGGCCTTCTACCTGAGCATGGACGTGGCCGACCGACCGGGCGTGCTGGCCGCGGTGGCCAAGATCTTCGGGGACCACGACGTCTCCATCCGCGCCATGGAGCAGGTCGGCCTGGCCGAGGAGGCCCGGTTGATCTTCCTGACCCACGTGGCGCGCGAGGGCGACCTGCTGGCCACCATCGACAAGCTGCGCCAGCACCAGGCCGTCGACCGCGTGAGCGGGGTGCTACGCGTCATCGGCGAGGACGGCGCGTGAGCGAGCGTGCCCCGACCGCAGGCTGGCGCGGCGTGATGGAGGAGTACCGCCCCTTCCTCGCGATCAGCGAGGGGACGCCCGTCGTCACGCTCCTGGAGGGCGGGACACCGCTGCTGCCGGCGCCGCGCCTCTCCGAGCGCGTCAACGCGGAGGTCTGGCTGAAGGTCGAGGGGGCCAACCCCACCGGGAGCTTCAAGGACCGCGGCATGACGATGGCCATCTCCATGGCGGTCGACGAGGGCGCCAAGGCGGTCGTCTGCGCGTCCACCGGGAACACGTCCGCCTCGGCGGCGGCCTACGCGTCGCGGGCGGGGCTCGGCTGCGTGGTGCTCATCCCCGAGGGGCACATCGCGCTGGGCAAGCTGGCCCAGGCCCTCATGCACGGGGCCCGCGTGCTGCAGGTGCGGGGGAACTTCGACCAGCTGCTCACGATCGTGCGCGACCTCCCGAACCACGCGCCGATCACGGTGGTCAACTCGGTCAACCCGCACCGGATCGAGGGGCAGAAGACGGGCGCCTTCGAGATTGTCGACGTCCTCGGGGACGCCCCCGACGTGCACTGCATCCCGGTGGGCAACGCCGGGAACATCTCGGCCTACTGGCGCGGCTATCTCCAGTACAAGGAGGCGGGGCGGTCGACCAGGTTGCCGCGCATGATGGGCTTCCAGGCCGCCGGCGCCGCGCCCATTGTGCTCGGCCATCCCGTCGAGGAGCCCGAGACGATCGCCACGGCGATCCGCATCGGGAACCCGGCCAGCTGGTACTCGGCCACGGCCGCCGCGTCCGAGTCCGGCGGATCCATCACGGCGGTCAGCGACGACGAGATCATGGACGCGTACACCTTCCTCGCCCAGAACGAGTCGGTCTTCTGCGAGGCCGCCTCCTCGGCCTCGGTGGCCGGGCTGATCAAGCAGGGCGTGCCGGAGGGGTCAAGGGTGGTGTGCGTCCTGACGGGGCACGGGCTCAAGGACCCCGACCTGGCCATCAAGGCCATCTCGGTGCCCTCGGTCATCGAAGGCGACCTGGACTCGGTCCTGGCGGAGATCTCGCTCTGACGGGGATCGGCACAGGCCCCCGACACCCGATCTGACCTGCGTGAAGTCGGGGTGTGTGGCATCACCGGTCCCATCCGGCTACAGTGGACACATCCCCACTGCGCTACAAAGCGCTCTCCGCGGGTACAAGCGGTCCCGGGAGAGCATCACGCAGAGGTGATCCGGGGGAGGGCATTCACACGCGAATCCCTTCTCCTCCCTTAAATTCCCTCGCCTCGCGCGGACGAAAGACCCGGGCAGGCGACAACCCTCATAGACGAGGAGCCCGATGACTGCGGAACAGCAGCTCGAACGATCGGTTCTCGAAGGCAAGGAGCGCGACGAGCTCAGTGCCATCGCCCAGGCCATGTCGCTCAAGACGACCAGCCGGACGAAGAAGGCCGACATCATTGACCAGATCCTCGATGCCACGGGTGTGACCCCGGTGGCATCGAGCAACGGCGATGGCGAGCACGACGGCGACAACGGCACCAAGCCGGCCCGCCGCACCCGGTCCACGACCGCCGCTTCGGTCGACGCCGGCGGCGCGAGCGGCGACGACGGGGGCGAGAGCGCCGGCACCGCGGCACCCGACGAGGCCGAGGCCGCCGCCCCGGAGAGCACCACGACCACCGCGGCGGCACCGGACGGCGACTCCGGACCCGCCGTGTTCGTCGAGCCGCCGGAGCTGGCGGACGGAGCGGATCCCGGCCCGCGGCAGAACGACCAGGGGCAGGGACAGTCGCGCGCCCAGGGGCAGCCCGGCAACCGCAACCGCCAGAACCAGGGCAACCAGGGGAACCAGGGCAACCAGGGGAACCAGAACCGCGGCAACCAGTCCGACGGCGATGCGGGCAACCGGCGCAGCCGGCGCCGCCGGGGCCGCGACCGCGGCCAGGGCGGCGAGCTCCAAGGGGGCGGGCAGGAGCAGCCCTACTCGGGCGAGCTGGTCGAGGTGAAGGGCATGCTCGACCTGCGCGACGAGGGGTACGGCTTCCTGCGCTGCGACGGCTACCTGCCCTCGTCCAAGGACGTCTACGTCTCCATCAGCCAGGCTCGGCGTTTCGCGCTGCGGCGCGGCGACTACATCGAGGGCGCGTGCCGGCCGGCATCGAACAACGAGAAGTACCCGGCCCTGCTGCGCATCGACACCATCTCGGAACTCGACCCCGACGAGGCGCGTAACCGCCCCCGCTTCGAGGACCTGACCCCGCTGTTCCCCGACTCGCGCCTCAACCTCGAGATGGCGGGGGACAAGGACAACCTCACGGCCCGCATCGTGGACCTGATCTCGCCCATCGGCAAGGGGCAGCGCGGCATGATCGTCTCGCCCCCGAAGGCGGGCAAGACGACGGTGATGAAGCAGATCGCCCACTCCATAGAGGCCAACAATCCCGACGTCCACCTCATGGTCCTCCTCGTCGACGAGCGGCCCGAAGAGGTGACCGACATGCGGCGCTCGGTGCGGGGCGAGGTCATCGCCTCCACCTTCGACCGCCCGGCCGACGAGCACACCCAGGTGGCCGAGCTCGCCATTGAGCGGGCCAAGCGGCTGGTCGAGTTGGGCCGGGACGTCGTGATCATCCTCGACGGCATCACGCGGCTGGCCCGGGCCTACAACCTCGCGGCCCCCGCCACCGGGCGCATCATGTCCGGTGGGGTCGACTCGGGAGCGCTGTACCCGCCCAAGAAGTTCTTCGGCGCCGCACGGAACGTCGAGGAGGGCGGCTCACTGACCATCCTGGCCTCGGCGCTGGTGGAGACGGGCTCCAAGATGGACGAGGTCATCTTCGAGGAGTTCAAGGGCACCGGCAACATGGAGCTCCGCCTCGACCGCCGGCTGTCCGAGCGCCGCCTGTACCCGGCCATCGACGTCAACGCCAGCTCGACCCGCCACGAGGAGCTCCTCTTCGAGCGGGGCCAGCTCCAGCAGGTCTGGAAGCTGCGGAGGGTCCTCAACGCCCTGGCCAGCGACGGCAAGGACGCCGCCGGCCTGGAGCTGCTCATGGACAAGATCCGCACCACGGCGAGCAACGATGAGTTCCTGGCCGAGATCGCCAAAGGCCCGGCCACCTGATCCGCCCGTCGCGGCGCGGCGCCGGACGAGTGGCCCGGCTCCGCCCCTAGAATGGCTCACCGAATCGACACTGGAGACACCATGAAGCCCGACATCCACCCCAACTATGTAGAGGCGACGGTCAAGTGCTCGTGCGGAAACACGTACGTGACGCACTCGACCAAGGCCGATCTCCACGTCGAGCTGTGCAACGAGTGCCACCCCTTCTTCACCGGCAAGCAGAAGCTCGTCGACTCCGGGGGACGGGTGGAGCGCTTCCAGCGCCGCTACGGCGAGCGCAAGGGCAAGGCCAAGGCGAAGCCCAGCCCGGCGGTGGCGCAGGACTGACTCCGCCGGGCGGCGCGCCGCCGTGGCGCCGCCGCCCGAGAGCGGAGCACCCTCACGCAGCATGTTCGACGACCGGATGGCCGCGCTGGAGGCGGAGTACGACGCCGTCGAGGCCGACCTGGCCGACCCGGCGACCCTCACGGACCCGGACCGTCTGCGCGACCTGTCGCGGCGTCACAAGGAGCTCGGCGAGATCGTGCGCGCCTGGCACGACCTCAGCGCAGCCCGCGAGGACGTCAGCACCGCCCGCGAGATGCTGACCGAGACGTCCGGGGACGAGCGCGAGCTCATGCGCCAGGTGGTCGATGACGCGGAGGCCCGCGTCACCGCCCTCGAGGAGCACATCCAGACGCTGCTGCTGCCCAAGGACCCCAACGAGGGGCGCAACGTGATCATGGAGATCCGGGGCGCCGTCGGGGGCGACGAGGCGAACCTGTTCGCACGCGTGCTCTACGACATGTACCTGCGCTACGCCGCCATGCAGAAGTGGAAGGTCGAGGTGCTCTCGGAGGACGCGTCGGACAAGGACGGGATCAACGAGGCCGTCTTCCTCGTCAAGGGCCCCGATGCCTACATCCGCCTGGAGCACGAGGGCGGCACGCACCGCGTGCAGCGGGTCCCCGTCACCGAGGCCAAGGGGAGGATCCACACGTCCACCGCCACGGTGACGGTGCTGCCCGAGGCGGACGAGGTCGAGATCGCCATCGACCCCAACGACCTCAAGATCGACGTCTACCGCTCCACCGGCCCGGGCGGGCAGTCGGTGAACACGACCGACTCGGCCGTGCGCATCACGCACCTGCCGACCGGCACGGTCGTGGCGATGCAGGACGAGAAGAGCCAGATCCAGAACCGGGCCAAGGCGATGGTCGTGCTGCGGTCCCGGCTCCTCAAGGCCGAGCAGGACAAGCAGGCCGCCGAGATGTCGGCGCAGCGGCGCGGGCAGGTCGGGGCGGGGAACCGCACGGACAAGATCCGCACCTACAACTTCAAGGAGAACCGCGTCACCGACCACCGCATCAACCTGACGCTCTACAAGTTGGACCAGGTGCTGGCGGGCGACCTGACGGACCTGACCGACGCGCTCATGGCCGACAAGCGGGCCCGGCAGCTGGCCGGCGAGGAAGCCGGCGCGCGGTGATGCCCGGGCCGGGGACCGCCGTCGGGACGGGGACGGCTCGGGATGCGGTCACACCCACCGGGCGTGCGCTGCTCGAGGAGATCACGGCGACGCTCGGCGGGTCAGCCCACGAGGCCCGCTTCGTCCTCGACGAGGCGCTGGGCACCGACGCCGGCCGCGACCGCTGGTCGGCGCCGGTGCCGAGCGGTGCCGCCGAGCAGGCCCGCCGGCTGGCGGCGCGCCGGGCAGATGGGGAGCCCCTGCAGTACGTCTTCGGGCACTGGTCCTTCCGCGAGCTGGACCTCCTGGTCGACCCCCGGGTGCTGATCCCGCGCCCCGAGACCGAGCAGGTCGTGGAGGTGGCCCTGGCCGAGGCCCGGCGACTCGGGGGCGAGCCGCCGACGCCGCCCGGGCGCGGCAGTCTCGTCGCCGTGGACGCGGGGACCGGAACCGGCGCGATCGCCCTGGCGCTCGCCACCGGGCTGGGACCCGGCGTCCTGCGCGAGGTGTGGGCCACCGACTCCAGCGGCGACGCCCTGGCTGTGGCGGCGGCGAACGTCGCCGCCCTAGGTGGCCGCCTGGGGGGTGACCTCCCCGGGGTGGAGCTCGCGCTGGGCAGCTGGCTCGACCCGCTCCCGGCGCGGCTGCGGGGGGAGGTCGGCCTGGTCGTCTCCAACCCGCCGTATGTGTCCGACGACGAGTGGGCCGGGCTGGCACCGGAGGTGCGAGCCGAGCCGAGGCGGGCGCTGGTCGCGGGGCCCGGCAGCGACGGCACGCCCGGGCTCGCCGACGTGGAGGAGGTGCTCGCCGAGTCGAGGACCTGGCTCGCGCGGCCCGGTACCGTCGTGGTGGAGCTGGCGCCCCAGCAGGCCGGCGCGGCGGCGGCCCTGGCCCGTCGCCTCGGCTACGACGAGGTGCGGGTGGAGCCCGACCTGGCCGGGCGGGCGCGGGCGTTGGTGGCGCGGGCGGTGCGTTGACGTGGTTGAGGTGCCAGGGACGGGAGATGTGAGCGACGGGGGAGGCGTGGGGGACGGCGCGGACGACGACGGGAGCGGCGGCGGTGTGGCGCATCCACCCGTGGTGAGCGGGGCGACGGCAGCCGCGGTGGAGGCGCTGGCCGCGGGCGCCGTCATCGCGGTGCCCGCGGTCGGTGGCTATTGCCTCGCGGTGCGCGCGGGCAGACCCGAGGTCGAGTCCAAGCTGGTGCAGCTCGCCGCAGACCCCGAGGGTCCCCACTACGCGGTCGGCCGCACCGAGGACCTGCGCGCGCTCACGTCCGGCTGGACCGACGAGCTGGGCACCCTTCTCGAGCGCTGCTGGCCCGGCCCGCTGGAGGTGTTCGTGCCGCGGGCCGCGGTGGGCACGGGGCCGGTCGACGGCCCGGCGGATCAGGCCTCGGAACTCGACCCCGTCGACACCGGCCCGGACACGGGTGGGTGGGCGGTCGTCGTGGGCGTGCCGGACGGCCGGGCGCTCCGCCGGCTCTGCCGCGAGGGTGGACCCTGGCGCACGGTGCCGCTGAGCTTCACCGAGGCGGGCGAGGTCGCCCAGGCCTTCGATGCAGCGGACGTGGCGCTGGTCGTCGACGGCGGTCGCCGCGACGGGCTCCTCGCGACGGTGGTGGACGCGACGGTCTCGCCCATCCGGGTGCTGCGCGAGGGAGCGCTTCCGGCGCACTTCATCGAGGGGACGATGCTGATGAGCACGCGCCGGCGTTTCGGCCTGTTCCGTCGGGGGCGGAGCGAGGGCGAGCCGTCCTGACGAGCCTGCTCAGCCCGCCGGTGTCCGCTCCACCGCCGGGAGGGTGCTGATCGACCGCCGCGCCTCCCAGTGGCTGCGCCGCCCCAGGGCGGCGAAGTAGGACGGCCGGTCCGACAACGCGTAGGTGGCCAGCCACAGCCGCTTGAGGTGACGCTTGTAGCCGTGCGCGACGTCGTCCTCGTAGGCCGTTCGGCCGTGGAGCACGTGGTAGTTGTTGATGAACTGCATCTCGCCCGGCTGCAGGTCCATGTACACGTTGAAGTCGGCGTCGTTGGCCAGCGCCGACATCTCGGCGATGGCCGCCCGCGCCGTCGGGCTGAGCCGCGGCGCGTCGGGGTGGCGCTGTGAAGCGAGGATGTACTGGGGGATGAAGCGCACGAAGAGCCGCCCCTCGTGCTCGGTGAATCCCGGCACCGAGTAGAAGGCCGATGCGCCCTCGGCCTGCTCGCCCCGGGTGTCGTAGGGCAGCGGCTCGTAGAGCGCGGCGGCTAGGTCGGGGGACTCGCGCACCAGATGGTTGTGGATCGCCACGGCGTTGGCGACGCAGGAGAGGCCGCCGGTGCGGGCGGTGCGCAGGCAGAGCAGGCCCACCAGGTCGGATCCGTCCGTGTGGTAGTCCAGCGCGATCCCGCCGAGCTCGTTGCCGCGGACCGTCGGGTCGTCGATCGTCTTGCCCTGGTCGGTGACGTCGCCGAGCACGTGGCCGTGCTTGTTCTGTGCCCAGGGCTCGCCGAGGTGCAGTCCGATGCCCCAGTAGAGGAGCGTGAGGTCGTCGTCGCCGTAACGGGCGGTGTCCAGCGTCGCGATGCGGGCGAAGCCGCGGCCGTCGAGGAGGACCGTGACCACGTCGTCGAGCTTGCCGGCGAGGTTCCCGAGCGGGAAGTCGTCACGGGTGAGCTCGAGTGGATCGGTGCTCTTCTTCTTCGCCGTCTGCAGCGCAGCATCGAGTTCGGCGTGGTCTGCTTCGCCGAGCCGCAACGTCCACGCCGCCGGGTCGGCGACGTCGGCCGCCCGCCACTCGGCCGCCGGCTCCAGCTCGGTCAGCTCACTGGCCTTCATGGCCGCTCCTCTCCACTCAACTCGCGGCCCGTACGAGCCGCCCGGGCAGCGCCCCCGTCGGTTCCCCGTCGACATAGGTGATCTCCCCCGCGACGACCGTGGCTCGATACCCGCGTGCTCTCTGTAGCAGCCGCTTCCCCCCGGCGGGAAGGTCGTAGGCCATGACAGGGACCTCGCAGCGCAGCTCGTCGAAGTCGATGACGTTGAGGTCGGCGCGCCAGCCCTCGGCCACGACGCCGCGGTCGCGCAGCCCGACGGCGCGGGCCGTCGAGCTGGTCAGCTGCTCGACCACCCAACCCACCGGCATGCGCCCATGGGAGCGGTCGCGGGCCCAGTGCGAGAGTGCGTAGGTCGGAAAGCTGGCGTCGGCGATGATGCCCACGTGGGCACCGCCGTCGCCCAGCCCGAAGACCGTGTCGGGATGGGCCAGCATCTCGCCGCAGGCGTCGAGGTCTCCGTCGGCGTAGTTGGAGAACGGGACGAAGAGGAAATTGTGGCCGCCGTTCTCCGCCAGCAGGTCCATGGTGAGCTCGGCGGGGTCGACGCCGCGTGAGTCGGCCATCCGCTGCACGCTCGTCTCGGGCGCCGGCTCGTAGTCGGGCACTTCGCCCAGCGGGTACATGCGGCGGTAGTCGACCAGCCGGCGGCCGGGCCCGTCCGGTCGCTCGCCCTCGAGCAATTGGCGACGGAAGGCGGGATCGCGCAAGGCGGCCACCTGGGCCTCCAGGGGCTGGCCGGCGAGCACGCGGAACGCGGGATGGCCCGAGAAGGGGTGGAACGAGGACTGCAGCCCCAGCAGCAGCCCGACCGGCCGAGGGGCCACCTGGGCCCGGATGGGCAGCCCGTCGGCCGCAGCCTGCGCAATCTTTGCCAGCAGATCGCGCCACGCCTCGGGCCGCTGGTGGCTCTGGGCGAGCGAGACGGAGAGCGGGCAGCCCGTGAGTTCCACCAGACGCCTGATCATGGCGAACTCGGCGTCGGGGTCGGGCCAGAAGTCCGAGATCAGCTCGACCACCCCGTGGCCGGCGTCGGCCACGCCCAGCGCGATCGCCTCGAGCTCGTCGGCCCGCGCCCGGAGGGACGGCGTCGGGTCGCCCGTCGCGGTGCGGTGGTTCAGCGTGCGCGACGTCGAGAACCCGATCGCCCCCGCCCGCAGGGCCTCGGCGGCCAGCGCGCGCATGGCGGCGGTGTCCTCCTCCGTCGCGTCCTCCAGGCGGGCGGCACGCTCGCCCATGACGAAGAGCCGCAGTGCCCCGTGGGGGAGCTGCGCGCACAGGTCGATGTCGTGCGGCCGGCGCCCGACCGCGTCGAGGTACTCGCCGAAGCTTTCCCACGTCCAGTCGATCCCCTCGTCGAGCACGGCCCCTGGGATGTCCTCGACGCCCTCCATGAGCGAAATGAGGCGGTCGTGCGCGTCGGGCCGCACCGGCGCGAAGCCGACGCCGCAGTTGCCCATCACCGCGGTGGTGACGCCGTGCCAGCTGCTCGGCGTGATCCTCGAGTCCCAGGTCGCCTGTCCGTCGTAGTGGGTGTGGATGTCGACGAAGCCGGGTGTGACCAGCAGGCCCGCGGCCTCAATCTCCTGTCGACCCGCGCCGGCGACCGACCCGACGGCGGTGATGGTGGCGCCGTCCACCGCCACGTCGGCCACCACCGGCTCGCCGCCCAGCCCGTCGGCCACGTGGCCACCCCGGATCACCAATTGGTGCGCAGTTCTTGCCATGCCTGCCTGCCCTCAGCTCCCCCGGCTCCGCGGAGCGGGAGCCCGATCGTTTGTCGCCGCGGCTCCGCCCACCATAGGTTCCGGATGCGCGCTGCGCCCTACCCGTCGAGCGAGAGCATCCCGTCGGGGGCCAGGGTGCCGGTGCGGCCGATGCCCTCCTCGACGCAGAGGAGGGCCAGCGCGTCCGGATCGTCGACGTTGCCCCAGGCCCGGCTGCCGTCGGGCGTCGTGCAGGCGAGGATGCCCCGCTCGGGTGCGCCGTCGCGGTCGAAGGTGACGGTGTAGGTCTCGACGTGCACCGGCCCGGTCGCGTCGGCGTCGACCCGGCGCTGGGGGAGGGCGTCCACCTCGGGCTGGACGTCGCGCCAGGCGAAGGGCTCGGTGCCGCCGTGCGCTGGGGGACGCGACGCGTAAATCCCGATGGAGTGCTTCGTCGCATACCAGCCCAGGCCCGTCACGAGCGCCGCGGCGCCGGGGTCCGCTCGCAGGGCGCCGACGGCGCGGGCGATGCCGTGCGAGGTGTAGTTGTTCCCGGGCCCGCCTCCGAAGGTCAGGCCGCCGGTGAGCGTGAGGGGCCGGCCCGGGTCGTCGAGGGCGAGCCCCAGCTCGGCCGCGGCCATCTGCACCACGACGGGGAAGCACGAATAGAGGTCGACGGACGCGACGTCGTCGATCCCGATCCCCGCTAGCTCGAGCGCGGCGGCCCCGGCGAGCCGGATGGCGGGGGAACGGTGCAATTCGGCGCGCTGGGAGATGAACCAGTGGTCGTGGGCGTCGGCACCGGCGAGTGGGAAGACCCAGCGCTCCTCGGGCACACCGGCGGCGCGGGCCGCCGCGGCCGAGCACACGATGTAGCCGGCGCCCTGGTCGACCTGCATGTTGGCCGTGCACAGCTTGGGGTAGGGAAAGGACACCATCCGGTTGTCCGGCGAGGGGGTGACGATCTCGGCGGCCGTACGGGGGGTACGGATCCAGGCGTGGGGGTTGCCGGAGGCGACCTCGCTGAAGCGCGACCACAGGGCGCCGACGCGGGCGGCGTGCTCGTCGAGGGTCCACCCGTGGGCCGCCCGCATTGCGTTCTCGAACAGCGGATACGCGTGCACCGGCAGCACCACGCCGCGCTGCATCTCGAGGTCGGTGGCGCCCGCCTTGTCCGTGCCGAACAGCACCGGTGGTGGTGTCCCCTCGACCGGCTGGCTGGCCCAGGCGAGGCGGGGTCCACTCGGATCGCGTCGGGCCAGGGAGCGGGCGTACATGGCCTCGGCCCCGGCGACCAGGACGACGTCGAGGTCACCGCGGCTGATGGCCCCGCAGGCGTCGTGCATGAGGGCCTGCGGCGCGTTGCCCCCGATGGCCGACACCATCAGCTGCGCGGGCTCGCTGCCCTCTTCGAAGCCCAGACGCGAGGCCAGCAGCAGTGCGGGGTTGACGCAGCGCCAACCGAGTGGCACCACGACGCGGATGCTGTCGGCCCGCCCGATCAGCGCGGCGCCCGAGGGCGCGGCGCCTCCGGTGGGCGCTCCGTCGCAGTCCTCGGCCGCCGCCCGCAGGGCCATGGTCATCAGCTCCAGCGGTTCGGGCCGCTCCGACGGGTCGAGGCCGGCGTCGGGCGGCGTGACGACCTGGCCCACACCGACCACGACCGGGGTGCGCGGGTCGAGTGCCATGGACCGGGCAGCGTATCGGGCCGGGCCCAGGAGGCTCCCCGGCGCACCGGTAGACTCGATGTCCATGCGCGTCGCCGTCGGCTCGGATCACGCCGGGTTCGATCTCAAGGAGATCCTGCGGGCCGAATTGGAGGCGCTGGGTCACGACGTCGCCGATCACGGCACCTACGAGGCATCCGTCTCCGTCGACTACCCCGACTTCGGCGCGGCGGTGGGCCGCGCCGTGGCCGACGGGCAGGCGGACCTGGGAGTCTGCATCTGCGGCACCGGAAACGGCATCGCCATGGCGGCGAACAAGGTCGCCGGCGTCCGGGCGGCGCTGATCCACGACGTCACCACGGCGGCACTCGCCCGGCGGCACGGCCACGCCAACGTGGTCTGCATCGGCGCCCGCATCACCGGGACCACCGTCGCCGTCGAGGCGCTGACGGCCTTCCTGGCGGCTCCGGAGGAACACGGTCGCCACGACATCCGGATAGAGAAGCTGGCGGGACTCGACCGCGAGCTCGTCCACGACTCCTCAGCCGGAGGGACTCCATGAGCACCTACGAGACCGCATTGGCCGCCGATCCCGAGGTGGCCGGCCTCATCGGGCAGGAGCTGGACCGCCAGCAGACCACCCTGCAACTGATCGCGTCGGAGAACTTCACCTCGCCGGCCGTCCTGGCCGCGTCGGGCTCGGTGCTCACCAACAAGTACAGCGAGGGCTATCCCGGCCGGCGGTACTACGGGGGCAACCAGATCATCGACGAGATCGAGGACCTCGCCCGCGAGCGAGCCAAGGCGCTCTTCGGCGCCGGGCACGCCAACGTGCAGCCCCATGCCGGCGCCAACGCGAATTTGGCCGCCTACCAGGCACTTCTTGAGCCGGGAGCGACGATCCTCGCCATGCGGCTGGACCACGGCGGGCATCTCACGCACGGGTCGCCCGCCTCGATCGTCTCGAAGTTCTGGCGCTTCGTGTCCTACGGCGTGACGCCCGAGTCGCACGACGAGGCCAACCCGGGAGAGGTCATCGACTTCGACCAGGTGGCCCACCTGGCCAAGACCGAGAAGCCGGCACTGATCGTCGCCGGCTCGACGGCCTACGCCCGTATCATCGACCCCCGCCCCTTCCGCGAGATCGCCGACTCGGTCGGCGCACTCTTCATGTTCGACGCCGCGCACCCGGCGGGGCTCATCGCGGGCGGTGCCCACCCGAGCCCGGTGGGCGTGGCCGACGTGGTCACCCTCACCACGCACAAGACGCTGCGCGGTCCGCGGGGTGGCGCCATCCTGTGCGGCGAGGACCTGGCCAAGAGGATCGACAGCGCCGTGTTCCCGGGCCTCCAGGGGGGCCCGCTGGAGCACGTCATCGCCGCCAAGGCAGTCGCCTTCGCCGAGGCGGCGAAGCCGGAGTTCCGCCGCTACGCCGAGCAGGTCGTCCTCAACGCGGCCGCTCTGGCCGACGCGCTGGGCGGGCACGGCTTCCGCCTGGTGTCGGGGGGCACCGACAACCACATGCTGCTCGTGGACCTGCGGCCCTTCGATGCGGACCTGACGGGCAAGGAGGCGCAGGAGGTCCTCGACAGGGCCGGCATCACGTGCAACCGCAACACCATCCCCGACGACCCGCGCTCGCCGTTCCTCACCTCGGGCCTCCGCCTCGGCACCGCGGCCGAGACCACGGCGGGAATGGGCGCGGACGACATGCGAGTCGTCGCCGACCTGATCGTGCGGACGCTCAAGGCCCGCACCGACGAGGGGGAGATCGCCGCCGTGCGGGCCGACGTCGCGGCACTGTGCGCCGCCTTTCCGCCGTATCGCGACCTCGTGGGCTAATGCATGCCTGACATCGGCTGGTACGGCCTGGTCCTGGCCATTGCCGCGGCCGCGACGGCGGCGCTGACCGTTCCCGCCAAGCGGATCGCGATCCGGGTCGGCTACGTCGCCCGCCCGGGCGAGCGCTCCGTGCACACCAAGACGATCCCCTACGGCGGGGGCGCCGCCATGTTCATGGGCTTCCTGGCCGCCGTCCTCGCCTCGGCCGCCGTGCCCCAGCTGCGGCCCATCTTCCAGGACTCCCCGGAGATGACCGGCGTCGTGCTGGCCGCCGGTGCGATGTTCGCCGTCGGCCTCATCGACGACGTCCGCGACATGTCGGCTCCGGCCAAGATTGCCGGCCAGGTGCTGGCGGCCAGCATCTTGTACTTCAGCGGCGTCACCATGTACGAGCTCAAGATCCCGCTGGCCGGGTTCTTCGTGCTCACGCCCGGGATCATCCCGCTCATCACGGCAGTCTGGGTCATCGCGTTGACCAACGCGGTGAACCTCATTGACGGGCTCGACGGCCTCGCCGCCGGCGTGGTGGCCATCGGCGGCGGGGCCCTGGCGCTCTACGGGATCCGCCTGATGGGACTGGGGCTTCTCCCGAGCGACAACGTCGGGCCGCTGGTGGCGGTGATCGCGTGCGGGATCTGCCTCGGCTTCCTCCCCTTCAATTTCAACCCGGCGCGCATCTTCATGGGCGATGCCGGCGCGCACTTCTTGGGGCTCTTGATGGCCGCGTCGACGATGGTCATCGGTGGCCGGGTCCCCACGGCCGTTCCGATCAGCGGCGTGACCTACTTCTTCTTCGCCCCCCTCTTCATCCCGCTGTTGATCCTCGGCGTGCCCCTGGTCGACATGGCCTTCGCCTTCGTCCGGCGGACCGCGAGGGGCACGGGGTTCGACACCCCCGACAAGGAACACATCCACCACCGCCTGCTCCGCCTCGGCCACGGGCCCCGCCGCAGCGTCATCATCCTGTGGGCCTGGACCGCGATCCTCTCGAGCTTCCTCCTCTTCCCCCTCTTCGTGCACCAGGTCAACGCGTTCATCCCGATCGGGGCCGCCGCTCTGGGCGTCGGCCTCTACACCTTCTTCCACCCGGGCCTGCGCCGGGGCAACGGGGACGACGAGGATGAGCGGCGGGATCAGGGGCTCGGGCCGCCTCCGGAGCAGGCCGGCCGGGTCAGCGAGGTGGTCAGGTTCCCCTCGTGACCGTTTGGACGGGATCTGGACCGGGATGCGAAGATGAGGCCTGTGTACCCCGTCCACCTCGCCTCGTCCCGTGCTGCCGTCGCAGCCGTGCGGACGACGGACTCCGGCGCGCCACGCACCGCATAAGGGGGCAGAAGTCGCATGCGTGGTCAAGTGAGTCTCGTCGTGCGCGCCCCCGGCAGTGACGCCACCCGCAAGCGACGTCCCGCCGCCGGCCGAGCCCGACCAACCCCAGGGGACCGGCCCACAGACGCCGAAGTCTCCGACAATGGGGGACTTCTTCTTCGTGGGGACGGCGTGTGCCGTCAGCGTGGTCGGGGCAGGCGCCCTGGGGTATCTGCTGGACACGTGGCTCGGCACCACGCCATGGTTCACCTTCGCCGGCCTCGTCTTCGGGATCACCTCGGCGGTGCTCCTGGCGTACTCCAACTTCCGAAAGTTCGTGTGACGCATTGTCACGCGCACGGGCGAGGAGGGCGCTGATGTACGAGTACTTCTCGCCCCGCGACCTCGTACGGGTTTCACGGCACACCATGGTCTCCGCGCTGATCGTCGGCATCGTGGGTCTCGTCGGTGCCATCGCCCTCGGGGCCCCGTGGGTCGGTCTCGGCATTGCGCTGGGCGTCGGCATCGGCATCGGAAACTTCCGCCTGATCGTGAAGTCAGTGGTGAAGGTGGGTGCGCAGGAGGGGACGAACCACCGACGCCCGCTCGCCGCCAACACCCTGACGCGCCTCGGCGCCATCACGGTGATCGCACTCGGGCTGTGCTTCCTCGAAATGCCTCTGGGCCTCGGTGTCCTGGCGGGTCTGGGCATCTTCCAGGTCGTCTTGCTCGCCAACATGGCCCGCTCCATGTTCAAGTTGGGTAGCGGCGGCGTCGGCGGGATGCTCGATGCGGCCAGCGCTTCCTTCAATCTGGGCGACGACGGAGACAACGACTGATGGGTCTTTTCGCTCTCACACCCCTGGCGACGGTGTCGCGCCTCGCCACCGACATCTCGGTCGGCGACCATGTCGAGAAAGCCGTGGGCGGCCTCACCTTCAACTGGGACACGATCTGGGCGACGGCCGTCGCCGCCCTGATCGTCATCTCTCTGGGTCTGAAGTTGCGGCGGCAGGTCACGAGCGGCACCCCCGGACGCCTGCAGGCTGCGTGGGAGATCGGCGTGGGTGCGGTCACCCAGCAGGTGGAGGGGAGCGTCGGCGAAGCCGGCATGAAGATCATCCCGCTGGCGACGACCCTCTTCGTGTTCATCCTCACGTGCAACCTGTTCAGCTTGGTCGACCTCGGCAGCAAGTACGCGTTCCTCATCGTGCCGAACGCCGACATCAACCTCCCGCTGGCGATGGCGTTGTACGTGATCGTGCTGGTGCACACCGCATCGATACGCGCCCGTGGCGTGAAGGGCTACTTCGCCCACTACGCCATGCAGCCGTTCCCCATCTACCTCCTGCCGTTCAACATCTTCATCAACTTTGTCGAGGAGATCTCGAAGCCGCTCACGCTGGCCCTTCGGCTCTTCGGCAACCTGTTGTCGGGCACGCTGATGCTCACCCTCATCGCGGCGTTGGGCGCCTGGAAGCTCGGCGCGATTCCCATCGGGAACATCCTGGTCCTGCCCATGAACGTCGTCTGGAAGCTCTTCGACGGGCTCCTCATCGGCACGATCCAGGCCTTCATCTTCACACTTCTCACCATCCTCTACTTCGACGTCGCCATGGCAACCGATCACGGCGAGCACAAGGATGAGCTGCTCCACGAGGTCGACCCGGAGGCGCGCATAGACGTGCTGGACCTGGCCGCGTAGAACCAAGAATCTCAGACAAGAGAAAAAGGAGAGACACCAATGTCAGACAACGCAGCTCAGGCCACACAGTTGGCCGGAGCCATGATCGGAGGCGGTCTGTTGCTCGGCGGTGGCGCCATTGGTGCAGCCGTCGGCGACGGTCTGGCCGGAAGTGCGACCATCAACGGCGTCGCCCGTCAGCCGGAGGCCCAGAGCCGCCTGTTCACGATCATGTTCCTCACCGTCGGTCTCGTCGAGGCCATGTACTTCATCAACCTGGCCTTCACGGCGCTCTTCATTTTCTCGCTGTACAAGAAGTAGTTCCCGTCGGGTGCCAGATGCACCTGCCGGCCGAAGGCCCCAGAGGGCTACCGAAGAGATAGGCAAAGGCATCGACCGCAATGCTCATCGCGACAAGTAACTTCCTGATCCCGAATTCGACGCTGATCGTCGAACTGATCGCGTTCCTCATCGTCCTGGCGGTTATCCGCAAGTACGTGTTGCCGCGCTTGGCCGAGGCGCTCGACAACCGGGCGGCGCAGATCAAGGGGCAGCTCGAGGCGGCCGACGAGGCGAAGGCCGACGCCTCCAAGGCTGACGAGGATCGTCGGGCCGCGCTGGAGGAGGCTCGTCACCAGGCGCGCGAGATCGTCGCGCAGGCGAACCGGACGGCGGAGCAGGTCAAGACGGACTCCCAGCGGGACGCGCAAGGGGAATACGAGCGCATTCTGGCCAACGCCGACGTCGAGGTGGGGCTGGCGCGCCAGCGCGCCGTCGAGGAGGCCGCCACCCGGATGGGCGAGATCGTGATGGACGTCGTCGAGCGGGTCATCGGGCGCGAGGTCAATTTCGAGGCGCACCGCGACCTGATCGACGAGGCCGTCGCCGCACTGCGCGCCGACACGACCGGCGGCGCCGCCGCCAACGCGGGGCGCGGCCGTGAATCCCATGCTTCAGGGGTATTCGGCGGCGGTGATCGGGTTGGCGGAGCCGTCCGCGCTCGGTGTCATTGCCGCGGATCTCGAAGCGATTGAGCGGCTCGTGATGAGCAGCGCCCCCTTGCGGGCCGCCCTGACCGACACTACGGTCACGGGGCAGGCGCGCCGCGCCGTGATGCTCGACCTGCTCGAGGGGAAGGTGTCCCACGAGGCCCGCCGCCTGGCGGCCTACGGCGCCATGATCGTCCCCGCCCCCGACGTGCCCGCCGCCCTCTCCTGGCTGGGGACCGGGGTCCGTCACGCTGCTGAGGGGCGCACCCTCGAGGAGCCGCCGCTGAGCCTGATCCGGGCGCGGGAGCGGGTGAGCGGCTTCGCCACCATGATCAACGAGGACCTGTCGGAGTCCGGGCTGGAATCGCTCGAGGACGACCTCTTCCGGTTCTCGCGCATCGTCTCGGCCACCCCGACGCTGCGCTCGGCCCTGGTGGACCGCGACGTGCCGGTGGAGGCGCGCCAGGGGCTCGTCAGCGGGTTGCTCCAGGGAAAGGTACCGGCCACGACGGTGGCGCTCGTCCAGTACGTCGTGACCGGCGGTCGGGCCCGGGACTTCGTCGGCACGCTTGATTTCCTCGTCGACTTCACCGCCAAGGCGCGTGGCTGGCGCATCGCCCACATCCGTGCCGCCGCCGAGATCGACGACACCCAGAGAGCAGCGCTCTCCGATTCAATGCACGCGCTGGTCGGCGCGCCCGTTGAGCTGCACGTCATCGTCGACGAGTCGCTGCTCAGCGGTGCACGCATCCGGATCGGCGACCTGCAGGTGGATGCAACGGCCCGTGGACGGATCGACGCGCTGCGCGAGCACCTGATGCCCGGTGGATGGGAGCCCTCGGGCTTCGGCCGCGGAACGAGAACGACAGCACAGACAGAGGGAGCAAACTGATGGCAGAGCTGACGATCGACGCCAGTGAGATCACCCGAGCGCTGGAACGCCACGTCGAGGAGTACACCCCGGCCGTCGGGACGGAGCAGATCGGACGCATCGTCGAGGTCGGAGACGGGATCGCCCGGGTGTCGGGACTCCCGGGTGCCGCAGTCAACGAACTCCTCGAATTCGAGGACGGCACGCTGGGCCTGGCCCTGAACCTCGACGAGGACACGATCGGCGCCGTGGTCCTCGGCTCCGTCGACAACCTGGAGGAGGAGCAGACCGTCAAGGCGACCGGGCGCATTCAGACGATCCCGGTCGGCGACGCGCTCCTGGGCCGTGTGGTGAACGCCCTGGGCGAGCCGCTCGACGGGCGCGGCCCCGTGGCCACCACCGAGACCCGGCGCATGGAAGTGCAGGCCCCCGGCATTGTCGGCCGCCAGCCCGTCAGCGAGCCGCTGCAGACCGGCATCAAGGCCATCGACTCCATGACGCCGATCGGCCGGGGCCAGCGGGAGCTGATCATCGGTGACCGCAAGACCGGGAAGACCACTGTGGCCATCGACACGATCATCAACCAGGCCGGCCAGGGTGTGAAGTGCATCTACGTCGCCATCGGGCAGAAGAACTCCTCCGTTGCCCAGACGGTGGCGACACTCGAGGAGCACAACGCTCTGGAGTACACGGTGGTGGTCGTGGCCTCGGCGGGTGACCCGGCGCCTTTCAAGTACCTCGCACCCTACGCGGGCTGCGCCATGGGCCAGCACTGGATGGAGAACGCCGAGCACGCGCTCATCATCTACGACGACCTCTCCAAGCAAGCCGAGGCCTACCGGTCCGTCTCGCTGCTCCTGCGGCGGCCACCGGGCCGCGAGGCGTACCCCGGCGACGTCTTCTACCTGCACTCCCGGCTGCTCGAACGGGCGGCCAAGCTGTCCGACGCACGCGGCGGCGGCTCGCTCACCGCGCTGCCGATCATCGAGACCAAGGCCGGAGACATCTCGGCCTACATCCCCACCAACGTGATCTCCATCACCGACGGTCAGGTGTTCCTCGAGACGGACCTGTTCAACTCCGGCATCCGCCCCGCCATCAACGTCGGCAACTCGGTGAGCCGGGTCGGCAGCGCCGCGCAGGTCAAGGCGATGAAGCAGGTCTCGGGGACGCTGAAGCTCGACCTGGCCCAGTTCCGCGAGCTCGAGGCCTTCGCCACGTTCGGTTCAGAGCTCGACAAGGTCTCCCAGGCCCAGCTCGACCGGGGCTACCGCCTGACCGAGCTGCTCAAGCAGTCGCAGAACAAACCGGTCCCGGTCGAAGAGCAGGTGCTGGCCGTCTACGCCGGCACCAAGGGCTGGGCTGACTCCGTTCCGGTCAGCGAGATCCGGCGGTTCGAGGGCGAACTCGTCGAGTACTTCAAGGGGAACCACCCGGCCGTGCTCGAGACGATCCGGAACACCGGCGCGCTGCCCGACGGGGACGAGCTCGACAAGGGGCTTACCTCCTTCCTCGAGGGCTTCGACACAGGGAAGGTCGACTGACCCATGGCCGGAGGCCAAGAGCGCGTCCTGAAGCGGCGCATCCGCAGCGTGCAGTCCACGAGGAAGATCACCAAAGCGATGGAGCTCATCGCTGCGTCTCGCATCGTGCGCGCCCAGGCGCGCATCTCGGCCAACCGCCCGTTCCGCGACGGCATGGTCCGCATCGTGCGGCAGGTCGTGGCCGAGGACCCGACGGTCGCTGAGAAGATGCTCGGGACGCCGGAGTCGCCCCAGCGCATTGGTGTCCTTGCCATCGTCGGTGATCGCGGCCTCGCCGGCTCTTACAACTCGGGCGTGCTCAGGACGACCGAGCGGTTGCTCGCCGGGTATGGGGCAAACGGTGTCGAGACTGTGTTGTGGACCGTCGGGAAGAAGGCGCCCGGGTACTTCCGCTACCGCCGTGTTGCGGTGGGCCGGTCCTTCGTGGGCATGGCGGACCGGCCCGAGTTCTCGGACGCACGGGACATCGCTGCGCCGATACTGGCGGCATTCGTCGCCGGCGAACTCGACCTGGTCCAGCTCGTCTCGACGCGGTTCATCTCCGCCGGGACGCAGCGGGTCGAGGTGCGCCAGCTCCTGCCCATTCCCCTTCCGGGTGACGAGTCATCGTCGCCCGATGTCGCCGACATCGACGCGCTGCCGTCGATCCCGGCCGCCAGCGGCTTCACTGAGTTCGAACCGGATGCGGAGACGCTGCTGACGGCGCTCATGCCGCAGGCGACGGAGGCCGAGATTTTCGCGGCGTTGCTCGAGGGATCGGCCTCCTTCTTCACCGCCCAGCAACGGGCTATGGCGGCAGCGACCGACAACGCGGACGAGCTCGTCCGCAGCCTGACCCGGGTGATGAACCGGGCCCGTCAGGACGCCATCACGACCGAGATCATGGAGATCGTTGGTGGAGCCGAGGCGCTCCGCCAATCGAAGGGAGCTTGACCGAATGACCAGCACCGCAACCCAGGACACCGCTGCGCGCCACCTCGAGGAAGGCCGCGTCGTCGCCATCGCCGGTCCGGTGATCGACGTCGAGTTCCCTCCCCACGCGCTGCCGGAGATCAACCACGCCGTGGAGTTCGACATCTCGCTCGATGGCGAGACGCACGTCGTCGCCGCCGAGGTGGCGCAGCAGATCGGCGAAGGCCGTGTGCGCTGCATCTGCATGCAGCAGACCGACGGTCTCGTGCGCGGTGCCGCCGTGCGCAACCTCGGCCGCGGCATCACGGTCCCGGTCGGCAATGCCGTGCTCGGCCACGTTTTCAACGTGCTGGGCGAGCCGCTCGACACCGATCACATCGACGGGATCGAGGAGCGCTGGGAGATCCACCGCAGCGCGCCCGCCTTCGACCAGCTGGAGCCCAGGTCGCTCATGTTCGAGACCGGGATCAAGGTCATCGACCTCCTGGAGCCCTACGTGCAGGGCGGCAAGATCGGCCTCTTCGGCGGGGCCGGCGTGGGCAAGACCGTCATCATCCAGGAGATGATCCACCGGGTGGCCCAGCAGCACGGTGGCGTGTCGGTCTTCGCCGGTGTCGGGGAGCGCACCCGCGAGGGCACCGACATGTGGATCGAGATGCAGGAGTCCGGCGTCATCGACAAGGCCGCGCTGGTGTACGGCCAGATGGACGAGCCTCCTGGTGTCCGCCTCCGGGTCGGATTGGCCGCACTCACGATGGCCGAGTACTTCCGCGACGTGCAGAACCAGGATGTGCTGCTCTTCATCGACAACATCTTCCGTTTCGTGCAGGCGGGTTCCGAGGTGTCCACCCTGCTCGGACGCATGCCCTCGGCCGTGGGCTACCAGCCGACCCTGGCCGACGAGATGGGCGAGCTGCAAGAGCGCATCACCTCGACCAAGGGGAAGTCGATCACCTCGCTGCAGGCGGTCTACGTCCCCGCAGACGACTACACCGATCCGGCACCGTTCACGACGTTCACCCACCTGGACGCCACCACCGAGCTCTCCCGCCAGATTGCCGCGCTCGGCATCTACCCCGCGGTCGACCCGCTGGCGTCGACGTCGAACATCCTGGCCCCCGAGATCGTCGGCGACCGCCACTACGCCGTGGCCCGCCGGGTCCAGGAGGTGCTCCAGCGCTACAAAGAGCTGCAGGACATCATCGCCATCCTCGGGATGGACGAGCTGTCCGAGGAGGACCGCGTGACGGTGAGCCGGGCGCGCAAAATCCAGCGCTTTCTCTCCCAGCCTTTCTTTGTCGCCGAGGTGTTCACGGGCGTGCCCGGGATCTTCGTGCCGATCGACGAGACGGTGGAGTCGTTCGAGGCCCTCGTCAACGGCGATCTGGACGACATCCCCGAGCAGGCATTCCTGAATGTCGGTGGGGTCGAAACCGTGCTGGCCAAGGCCAAGACCCTCGAAGAGGAGGCCGGCTAGTGCCCGAAGGGGTCTTCGGTGTCGAGATCGTGACGCCAGAGAGGGCGTTGCTCACGGGGGAGGCCACCGAGGTCGTGCTTCGGACCTCGACGGGCGAGATGACCGTCCTCAACGGGCACACGGCCCTTGTCGGTGACGTCGTCCTGGGTCTCGTGCGCATCGAACGAGTCGACGGCACGATCCAGCGGGTCGCCGTGCACGGTGGGTTCATCCAGGTCGACACCGCACCCGGAGCAGCGGACGACCTGCTCGAGTCGTCGCAGCCCGCCGGTCCACTCGCAGGCATGACGACCCGGGTCACGATGCTGGCGGGCGTGGCAGAGCTCGCTGAGGAGATCGACTTGGCGCGGGCCGAGCTCGCCAAGGAGGAGTCGACCCAGAGGGTGTCGGAGCTCCGGGCGGCTCACACGTCTTCGTCCGGCGACGACCTGCCGGACCTGGACCTCCAACAAGCCGAGCAGGCACTGGTCCGGGCCGAGCTGCGGGTCGCGGTGGCCGCCGGCACGGCCTGAGCCCGAACCGGGGCGGCGGCGGCAGACCGGATCAGCCGAACGAGATCGAGGAGAACTCCGCCAGCTTGGCCAGGGCGTGGCTGGCGTCGATCTTCCGCAACGTCCCCGACTTGGACCGCATGACCAGCGACTGGGTCGTGGCGCCGAACTCGTGGTACTGCACGCCCTGGAGGAGCTCGCCGTCCGTGATCCCCGTGGCGGCGAAGAAGCAGTTGTTGCCCTGCACGAGATCGTCCGTCGTGAGGACCGCATCGAGCGAGTAGCCGGCCTCAATGGCGGCGGTGCGCTCCTCCTCGCTGCGCGGGTAGAGCCGGCCCTGGATCTCCGCGCCCATGCACTTCAGGGCGGCGGCGGCCAGGACCCCCTCCGGTGTCCCGCCGATGCCGAAGAGGATGTCGGTCCCCGCCCCCGGCCAGCCCGTCGCGATGGCGCCGGCGACGTCCCCGTCGGTGATGAGCCGGATGCGGGCCCCCGTGGACCGCACCTCCGCGATCAGGTCCGCGTGCCGGGGGCGGTCGAGGATCACCGCGGTCAGGTCGCGCACCGGGCGCCCCAATGCCTCCGACAGCGCATGCAGGTTCTCGGTCGGGGTGCGGCGGATGTCACAGGCGCCCTTGGCGCGGGGCCCGACGGCGAGCTTCTCCATGTAGACGCACGGGCCCGGGTCGAACATGGCGCCGCGCTCGGCGACCGCGATCACGGCCAGGGCGCCACCGCGGCCCTGCGCCGTCAGGGTCGTGCCGTCGATGGGGTCCACGGCGATGTCGGTCAGCGGCGGGGTGCCGTCGCCGATCTTCTCGCCGTTGAAGAGCATGGGCGCGTTGTCCTTCTCTCCCTCGCCGATGACGACGATCCCGTCCATGGGGACGGTCGAGAGCACCGTCCGCATGGCCTCGACCGCCGCCCCGTCGGCGCCCAGCTTGTCGCCCCGTCCCATCCACCGGCTGGCGGCCATGGCCGCCGCCTCGGTCGTCCGCACCAGGTCCATGGCGAGGTTCCGGTCGGGGGCTTGGCGCGTCGTCACCACGGGCCCCGACCATAGTTGGTCGACGATCGCCGCCTGCCGGTCCGGACGCCCGTGAGCGGCGATACTTGAGGTCGTGGATCAGATCGTGGTCGAGCCCAGCGGGCCGCTCCGGGGCACCGTCCGGGCGGGCGGCGCGAAGAACTCGGCGCTCAAGCTGATGGTGGCCTGCCTGCTCAGCGAGGGTTGCAGCGTGCTGTCCAACGTGCCCCGGATCGACGACGTCGACACAATGGCCAATGTCCTTCGAGCGTTGGGCGCGCAGGTCGACCGCCTTGACAACGGCGACGTCATGGTGACCACGCCACCGGCCGGCGACCTGGTCCCCGCGGGCCCCTACGAGCTCTTCGAACGCATGCGGGCATCGGTGGTCGTCCTCGGGCTCCTCCTCGCCCGGTGCGGCTCGGTGCGCATGCCGCTGCCCGGCGGTGACGACTTCGGGGACCGGCCCATCGACTTCCACATCAACGGGCTCAGCGCCATGGGCGCCCGCTTCGAGTCCGCACACGGCGAGGTCCGCGGCTCGGTGCCGGGAGGCCGGCTGGTCGGGACCCGGGTCGTCCTGGAGTACCCCAGCCACACAGCCACCGACAACCTGATCATGGCGGCCGTGCTGGCCAAGGGCACGACGGTCATTGAGAACGCCGCCAAGGAGCCCGAGGTATCCGACCTGGCCGAGATGCTCTGCAACATGGGCGCGGTGGTGCGCGGTGCGGGCACGTCGCGCATTGAGGTCGAGGGCGTCGACGAGCTCTGCCCGGCGCGTCATGCCGTCGTCCCCGACCGGGTGGTGGCGGCCACCTACCTGGCCGCCGTCGGCATGGCCGGTGGCGAGGTCACGATCGCCGACGCACGCCCCGACCACATGGAGATGGTCCTGCGCAAGATCAACCAGATGGGGGTCGCGACCGACATGGGCCCGCACGGGTTGCGGGCCGTGGCGGGCGAGCGACTGCTGGCGGCTGACGTGGCCACGCTGCCCTACCCCGGGGTGGCGACCGACTACAGCCCGCTGCTGGTGGCCATGCTGACGGTGGCGGACGGGGTGGGGATCCTGACCGAGAACCTCTTCTCGGGCCGGTTCCGCTACGTCGAGGAGTTGCGGCGGATGGGGGCCGACATCCGGACCGAGGGTCACCACGCCGTCGTGCGCGGCGTGCCCCGACTCTCCGCCGCCCCCGTGCGCGCTCCCGACATCCGGGCCGGCGTCGCGCTCGTGCTGGCCGGGCTCGTCGCCGACGGCGAGACCGTCGTGAGCGGGGCGCACCATATCGGCCGTGGCTACGAGGACCTGGCCGGTGCGCTGCGCTCCCTCGGGGCAACGGTGACGAGCCGGTGAGCGCCAGGCCCCCCAGCGACCCGGCGGCGCTGCTCGAGCGCGCCGCGCAAGCCGACCGTGTCGCACTGGCCCGGCTGCTGTCCTACATCGAGCGGGGTGGTGAGACCGCGCGGGCGGTCGCAGGCCTGGCCTACCGCTCCGAAGTGCCCTACACCCTCGGGCTGACCGGGGCGCCGGGGGCCGGCAAGTCCACGCTCACCGACGGGATCATCAGCCTGGCCCGGGCCGGCTGGCCCGACCCCGACCCCGAGGAGGTGCCCCAGGTGGGCGTCCTGGCCGTCGACCCGACATCGCCCTTCAGCGGCGGGGCGATCCTGGGCGACCGGGTGCGGATGAGCCGGCACGCACTCGACCCGACGGTGTTCATCCGGTCCATGGCGACCCGAGGCCACCTCGGTGGGCTCTCCCTGGCGGTGCCCGATGCCGTGCGCCTACTCGGCGCAGCCGGTTTCGGGGTGGTCATCGTCGAGACGGTGGGCGTCGGCCAGATGGAGGTCGAGATCGCGTCCGCCGCCGATACGTCCATCGTCGTCGTCACGCCGGGTTGGGGCGACTCCATGCAGGCCAACAAGGCCGGCCTCCTGGAGGTCGCCGACGTGTTCGTGATCAACAAGGCGGACCGACCCGGGGCACGCGAAGCCCGTCGCGACCTGGAGCAGATGCTGGACCTGGCGCGGCCGGGCGGGTGGCGCCCCGAGATCGTCGACACGACGGCGACCGCGGGCGAGGGGGTGCCGGAGCTCTGGGGCGCCGTGGCCCGGCACCGGGACCACCTGCGCCGCTCGGGTCAGCTCGTGACCCGGCGGGCGGACCGGTTGGCGCAGGAGCTCCGGCGGGTGCTGCTCGCACGGGCCGAGACCCGGGTCGACGAGATGGTGTCGGGAGAGGAGTTCACCACGGCCGTCAAGGCCCTGGTGGCCGGCGAGCTCGACCCCTACCGGGCCGCCGACCGCCTGCTGGGCGGATGAGCTGCGACCGGCGGGGTCCGGTACGGTGCGACGATGGCTGAAGCCTTCGTCACCGTGGAGCGGCGGCCCGACAACGTCGCGTTGGTCAGGCTGGACCGGCCCAAGGCCAACGCGCTCTCTCCGACGGTGCTCGGGCAGCTGCACGCCGCCGCGACCCAGCTGCACGACGACCCTCCCGGGGCGGTGGTGCTGTGGGGCGGGCGCACGATCTTCGCGGCCGGCGCCGACATCGTCGACCTGGAGGACAGCGGTGCGGAGGCGGTCGGGGCGAACTTCGCCGCCGCCCTCGGCGCGCTGGCCGCGGTGCCGCGGGTCACGATCGCGGCCGTCAACGGCTACGCCCTCGGCGGCGGGTTGGAGCTGGCCCTGGCCTGTGACTTCCGTGTCTGCGCCGAGGACGCCCGTTTCGGGCTCCCCGAGGTCCTCCTCGGGGTCATCCCGGGCGGTGGTGGCACACAACGCCTGCCCCGCCTCATCGGCCCGTCGCGGGCCAAGGAGCTGATCTTCACCGGCCGCCAGGTGCGGGCCGCCGAGGCACTGGCGATCGGACTGGTCAACCGCGCCGTGGCGCCCGACGACGTCCTCGAGGCCGCCCTGTCCTGGGCGACGGAGCTGGCCGGCGGCCCCGTGGTGGCCCACGGCCTCGCCAAGGGCGCGGTCGACCGGGGCCTCGAGGGCACGCTGGCCGCCGGGCTGGTCGTCGAGCAGGAGGCGTTCGCCGCCGTGGCGCAGTCCGAGGACGCAGCCCGGGGGATCAGGTCCTTCCTCGAGAACGGCCCCGGCAAGGCGACCTTTGTCGGGCGGTGACCCCGTGAGCTCACCGCCCATCCCGATCAGTAGTGGCGAGGCGGCCTTCGATCCCTCGGCGCGCTGGTTCCAGCACGCCGTCTTCTACGAGGTGCTCATCCGGGGCTACCACGACGCCAACAACGACGGCACCGGCGACCTCCGCGGCCTGCGCGAGAAGCTCGACTACATGGAGTGGCTGGGCATCGACTGCATCTGGATGCTGCCGTTCTACCCCTCGCCCTTCCGCGACGGCGGCTACGACATCAGCGACTTCTTCAACGTCCATCCCGACTACGGCAGCATCGGTGACCTGGTGGCCTTCCTGGAGGACGCCCACCGGCGCGGCATCCGCGTCATCGCGGACCTGGTGATGAACCACACCAGCGACGAGCATCCCTGGTTCGTCGAGTCGCGCTCGTCAAGGGACAACGCCAAGGCGGACTGGTACGTGTGGAACGACGACGACCAGAAGTGGCCCGATGCCCGCGTGGTCTTCACCGACGTGGAGAGGTCCAACTGGACCTGGGACGACACCCGCCAGCAGTACTACTGGCACCGCTTCTACCACCACCAGCCCGACCTCAACTACGAGAACCCCGAAGTGGCCGACACGATGATCGACCTCGTCCGCTTCTGGCTGGATCTCGGGTTCGACGGGTTCCGGCTCGATGCCGTGCCGTACCTGTACCAGCGCGACGGCACGTCCGGGGAGCACCTGCCCGAGACCCACGCCTTCATCAAGCGCATCCGCAAGCACATTGAGGCGGATTATCCGGGACGCATCCTCCTGGCCGAGGCGAATGGGTGGCCGAGCGACGTGGCGGACTACTTCGGCGACGGCGACGAGTGCCACCTGTGCTTCCACTTCCCGCTCATGCCCCGCCTGTTCATGGCCGTCCGCCGGGAACAGCGGTACCCGATCACGGAGATCCTCGCCCAGACGCCGGTCATCCACGACGCGTGCCAGTGGGCCATCTTCCTGCGCAACCACGACGAGCTCACGCTGGAGCAGGTGAGCGACGAGGACCGGGACTACCTCATGGCCGAATACGCCAAGGACCCGAGGATGAAGCGCCATATGGGCATCGGGCGAAGGCTGGCCCCGCTGCTCGACAACGACCGCCGGACCGCCGAGCTGCTGTACGCCCTGATCCTGTCCCTGCCCGGGAGCCCGGTGATCTACTACGGCGACGAGCTGCTGATGGGTGACAACATCTACCTCGGTGACCGGGACTCGGTGCGGACCCCGATGCAGTGGTCACCCGACCGCAATGGCGGGTTCTCCCAGGCTGACTTCGCGCAGCTCTACCTCCCTCCGCTCATGGACCCGGTCTACGGCTTCAGCGCGCTCAACGTGGAGGCACAGCTGCGGAACCAGGGGTCGTTCCTGCACTGGCTGCGGCGCATGCTGACCGAACGACGTGCGCTCCCGGTGATGGGCGTCGGTGAGATGGAGGTGCTCCCCTGCGCCAACCCCTCTGTGCTGGCCTACATGCGATCGGGCGACGTCGCCGACATCCTGACCAGCTCGAGCTCGACGGGGCCCTCGGTCAGCCCGTCGGTGGACGGCGCGCTCGACTGGGGCCGCTCCACCGTGCTCGCCCGGACGGTGCCGGCCGGCAACGAGAGCGAGGGCGACGAGGCGGTGCACCGGCACCAGGCCGTGCTGTGCGTGCACAACCTGAGCCGCTTCGCACAGCCGGCCGAGCTCGCCCTGGCCAAGTGGGCGGGTTGCACGCCCTACGAGGTGCTGGGCCGGGTCCCCTTCCCCGTCATCACCGACGAGCCCTACACGATCACGCTGCCGCCCTACGGGTTCCTCTGGTTCGACCTCGCACCCGAGGAGCGGGTGCCCGAATGACGACCGAGCGCGACCAGGCGCTGCGCACGCTGACGGAGGCATGGCTCGGCCTGCGCAGAGCCGCGCCGGGCGGTGTGATCAGCATCGTGCGGGCCGAGGTCGTGCGGGCGGGGCGGCCCGGGCTGCTCGACATCGTGGCGCAGGTCGGGGAGCGGCGGGCACACATCGTGGCGGGCCTGCGCGGGGTGGCCGATGCGCCGCACTTCATGCGCCCGAGCGAGGAGGCCGCACTGGGACTGCTCGAAGACGACGACGGCCTTGCCGTCTGCACCGACGCGCTGCGCGACGCGCAGCTGGCACCGCTGCTGCTCGCCACGGTGCGGGGCGTGGCGACCCGTCCGGGGCCGGTGGCGGTCCTGCGCGACGACGACGACGCCACCGTGATCGACTGCGGCGACCGTGGGGACCTCATGGTCTTCCCGTGGCTGGCCGACGAGCCGCGGCCTGACGTGGACCTGATGGTCGCACTGGACGAGGTCGGCTTCAATCACGTCGCCGCCCCGCTGGTGCGGTGGGTCTGGGAGGGATTCGATCTCGGCGTCGTCCAGGAACCGCTGGCCGATCGATCCGGTGGGTGGGCCCTGGCCCTGACCTCACTGCGGGACTTCTACGCCTCCGGTGGGGCACCCGAGGCGGCCGGGGGCGACTTCGGGGGCGAAGCCCGGGCGCTCGGCACCATGACGGCGCGGTTGCATCTCGCACTCGATCGCGCCTTCCTGCGCCACCACGAGCCGGTGGCGGACTGGGTCGACGTGGCGGAGGCGGGGATCGCGGCGGCCGACGTGTCGCTGTTGGAGGCCCCGGGCGTCGCCGACCTGCTCAAGTGGATTCGCGAGTCCGGCGCCCGGCTCCCGGTCATCCGCACCCACGGTGACTTCCACCTCGGGCGCACGGCCCGGACCGATCAGGGATGGGTGGTCAGCGACTGCGCGCCCGGTGGTGTCCTGGCCGGCGAGTCCACACCGGGGCGGCGGACCCCCCTGGCCGACGTGGCCGACCTGCTGTGGTCGCTGCACCAGGCCAGCGCCGTGGCGGCGGCGGAGCGGGACCCCACGGGCCGGCTCGGGCTCACCGTGCTCGGGCAGGCCTGGGAGACGAGGAACCGGCGTGCCTTCGTCTCGGGCTACCTGAGCACACCCGGGATCGGGGGCCTGGTCGGCCCCGACCGTGACCTGGTCCGGCGCCTGGTGTCGTTCCTGGAGCTCGCCCGCTCGGTCCGGGCCTGAACACGACGGGGCTCCCTGCGGGGGCTGACTCGCCCGGGCGACGCTCGAGTGGCACACTCTCGCCCACCACAACCCTCATAGGAGGTCGATCGTGCGATTCACGACGAGCAGCAGGATCCTGGCCGGCGCCGGCGCGCTGTGCCTGGCGGGCGTCACCCTCGCGGGAGTGCTGAGCTCCGCCGCCGGGGCCAGCGGGTCGGGCACCGTGCCGACGGCCCCCGTGGACTCGACCTTGGCCGCGACCGTGCCCGCCCCGGTGAAGACCTCGGGGCTGCTGGTCGCCGCCGACGCCACCTACGCGCCGGACGAGTTCATCGCCTCGGACGGCACGACGGTCGTCGGCATGGACGCCGACCTCGCCAACGCCATCGGGCAGGTGCTCGGGGTCAAGGTGGCCGTCACGAACGCCACCTTCGACACCATCATCCCGGCGCTGCAGTCGGGGAAATTCAACCTGGGCGCCTCGTCGTTCACGGACACGAAGGCCCGCCAGAAGCAGGTGGACTTCGTCGACTACTTCCAGGCCGGTGAGGGCTACTACGTCAAGGCCGGCAGCTCCTACAAGCCCAATGGTCTGGCCGCGCTCTGCGGGCACACCGTGGCGGTGGAGACAGGCACCGTAGAGCAGACCGACGCGCAGGCGCAGGCCAAGAAGTGCACCAAGTCGCACAAGAAGGGAGTGAAGGTCCTCAGCTTCGCCGACCAGAACTCCGCCAACCTCGCCGTGTCGAGCGGGCGGGCCCAGGTGGGCTTCCTCGACTCGCAGATCGCCGAGTACGTGGTCGCCACGTCGAAGGGGCAGTTCAAGAACTCGGGCACCGCGTTCGGAGTCGCCCCCTACGGGCTCGCCCTGCCGAAGGGCCTGGGCCTCACCCGGCCGGTGGACGGCGCGGTGGGTCAGCTCATGAAGGACGGGATCTACCTCAAGATCCTGAAGAAGTGGGGCATCCAGGCCGGCGCTCTCTCCCGGCCCGAGATCAACGGGGCCACCAGCTAGGGCCCCGGCAGTCTCCACGCCGGCGTAGCGGGACGATGGCTACGCCACCCACCGCCCCCTCCCACGAGAGCGGGGCGCCGCCGGCGACAGACCCCAGCGAGACGCTGACGGCGGTGCCGCTCCGCCACCGCGGTCGGTGGGTGAGCGCGGCGGTCCTGCTCGTGCTCGCCGCGATGCTCGTGCACTCGCTCGCGTTCTCCACGGTCGAGCGGGGCGGGAGACAGGAGCCGCGCTTCCAGTGGGACGTGGTCGGGCAGTACCTGTTCTCGGCCCGTGTCCTGCGAGGACTCGAGGTGACGCTCGAACTGACCGCGGTGGCCATGGCCATCGGGATCGTGCTGGGCATCGTCCTCGCCGTCATGCGGCTGTCGCCCAACCCGGTCATGACGACCGTGAGCTGGATCTACATCTGGTTCTTCCGCGGCACACCGGTGCTGGTGCAGCTGCTGTTCTGGTACAACATCGCCTACATCTTCCCCCAGTTCACGCTGGGCGCCCCCTTCGGACCGTCGTTCGCCACCGTCGACCTGAACACCGTCCCGGTCTTTCTCATCGCCGGGATCGGCCTCGGCCTCAACGAGGGCGCGTACATGGCCGAGATCGTCCGGGCGGGCATCATCTCGGTCGACCAGGGGCAGGTGGAGGCCGCCCAGTCGGTGGGGATGCGACGGCTCCAGACGCTGCGCCTGGTGGTCCTCCCACAGGCCATGCGGCTCATCATCCCGCCCACCGGCAACGAGATCATCTCCATGCTCAAGACCTCGTCGCTGGCCTCCGCCATCGCCCTGACCGAGCTGCTCTACTCGGTGCAGCAGATCTACGCCACCAACTATGAGACCGTCCCGTTGCTGATGGTGGCCAGCATCTGGTACCTCGCCGTGACCTCGGTCCTGACGGTGGGCCAGTTCTTCGTGGAGCGCCGTTACTCGCGTGGAGCGGCCCGGCCGCGTCTCCCGTGGATCTGGCGAAAGCTGGGCCAGAACCTGCACTACGTCCGCGTTCCAGTGGGCACGCCGTTCAGGGAGGCGCAGTCGTGACCGCACCGGGGGGGCAACCCGACATGGTGCGTGCCGAGGGCGTGCGCAAGTCCTTCGGCCGGGTCCAGGCGCTGAAGGGAATCGATCTCACGGTGCACACCGGTGAGGTGCTGTGCCTGATCGGGCCCTCCGGTTCGGGCAAGAGCACGTTCCTGCGCTGCATCAATCACCTCGAGAAGATTGACGCCGGCGCGCTGTACGTGGACGGCGAGCTCGTCGGATACCGCCGCAAGGGCGACAAGCTCTACGAGCTGCGCGACCGGGAGGTCTGCCAGGCACGGTCCGCAATTGGCATGGTCTTCCAGCGCTTCAACCTGTTTCCCCACATGAAGGTGCTCAACAACGTCACCATCGGGCCCATCCGGGTGAAGGGGATCCCGGCCGCCGACGCACAGGAGCAGGCGCGCGCCCTGCTCGAGCGGGTCGGGCTGACGGAGAAGGTGAATGCGTACCCCAACGAGCTGTCGGGCGGCCAACAGCAGCGGGTGGCCATTGCCCGTGCCCTCGCCATGGAGCCCAAGCTGATGCTCTTCGACGAGCCGACTTCGGCCCTCGACCCCGAGCTGGTGGGGGACGTGCTCGCCGTCATGCAGGACCTGGCCCACGAGGGGCGCACCATGGTGGTGGTGACCCACGAGATGGGCTTCGCCCGTGAGGTGGGGCACGCGGTGGTCTTCATGGACGACGGGGCCGTGGTGGAGGCCGGCACGCCCGACCAGGTGCTCGGCGATCCCCAGCACGAGCGCACCCGTGCCTTCCTCTCGAAGGTCCTCTGACCCGCTACCTCGCCAGGGCGGAGACCCTGAGGGTCTCGGCGGCCTCCTCGGGCGAGATCACGTTGATCGCCACACCGGTGCCCAGCTCGAAGCCGGCCGTCGTCGTCGCCTTGGGCCAGATGTGGGCGTGCCAGTGGTACGGCTCGCCGACGCGATAGGGCGCGGAGTGGAAGACGATGTTGTAGGCCACGTCGCCGACCGTCTCGGCCAACTGCTGGAGCGAGCGCCGGATGGCCTCGCCGACGGCGATGAGGTCCTCGGTCGGGCTCCGGTGCAGGTGGGGGTGGTGCTCCCGTGGCATCACCAGCATCTCGTAGGGGACGGCGCTCCAGAAGGGGCAGACCACCACGACGCGATCGTTGGCGTAAATGACCCGCTCGGTGGAGTCCTCCTCGGCTTCGATCGTGGTGCACAGGAGGCACGAGCCGACGAAGCGGGCGAAGCGGGCCTGCTCCTCCGCGAGCTCGCGTGGGATGAAGGACATGCCGAGCAGCTGGCCGTGCGGGTGCTCGAGCGAGGCACCGGCCTCCCGCCCGGAGTTCACGATGGCCTGGGTGTAACGGAGGTTGGGCTGGGAGGCGTGCTCCTCCAGTCGGTCGCGCAGGGCGGCCATCACCAGCTCGACCTGCTCCTGGCTCAGCATGCCCAAGGTGGCGTCGTGCTCGGGGGAGAAGATCAGGATCTCGTGGATGCCGCCGGCGGAGGCCTGTGTGAAGACCGGGCCGCGGTTGGCCACGACGAAGGGTTCGTCGCCCTCGAAGGCCGGGTAGAGGTTGGGCACGACGCGGACGAGCCAGCGCCCGGTCGGGCCGTAGGTCTCGAGGGCGGGAGGCGTGTCTTCCTCGTTCCCGGGGCAGAACGGGCAGGGCCGGCCGAGTTCGTCCGGCAACCAGGGGGAGCGGGTCACGAAGGAGTAGGGCCGCTCCGAGCGGCCCGGGCTCACGACGACCCAGCGTCCCGACAACGGATCGAGGCGCAACTGGTTCATCGGTGGACTCTCTCGGGCGCTGGTCGACCCGCACACATCGCAAATGACCTCATCGTCTTCCCTCCACCTCTACGGTACAGGCTCCATTGCCGGCTCAGGCATCATCGTCGCGGTCCCGTCACCCCGGGATCGGAATACATGGGAGAACATGTCGGCCATGCACCACCAGCCGGACGGGGCGGCCTTCGACGTCGTCCTCTTGCTCCACGTGGCCTGCGTGGTGGCCGGCCTCGTCTCCACGGTGGCAGCTGCGGCGACCGCCGCCCGGCTGGGACGGCTCCTGCGGGCGTCGGCCCCCCTGCCCGAACCGCTGCGGCGCTACTTCCGCCCCGGCGTCAACTGGGCGGGGCGCACGATCTACGGAATCCCCGCCTTCGGCTTCGCGCTCATTGCGATGAGCCAGGGTGCCTATGCGCTCGGCGACGGGTGGGTGTTGGCCGGACTCGGGCTCTTCGTCGCGCTGGCCATCCTGGCCGAATGGCGGTTGTGGCCGGCCGAGCGGCGACTCCAGGCTGCCGTCGCCACGGTGGGCACGGTCCCCGGCCCGCTGCCCGACGCGGAGCAAGCGCTGGCCGACGCCGCCCGGATGGCGTGGGCGGCCAGGGCCGCGTTGGTGCTGCTGCTCGTCGGTACCGTCGTCATGGTCGCCCAGCCCTGAGGGCAGCGGCCGGGGTCGGCACCGCCGGCGTAGTCGGGGACGTCGTCGAGTACCCCTTCATCTGCGCCGGCGAGTTGTTGACACCGCTGAAGACGTTCTGCTTCCGTAACTGCGAGCCGCAGAAGTTCACCGTGTTGCCGTGGGCCGGGGAGACCTTGGCCGGCGGGCACGCGTTCGTCGAGGAGTGTAGAAGTTGTCACCGCCGAAGCGGGGGACGATGACGACAGTGCCTGCGGTCTGGTGGACCGGGGCGATGGTGCGACTCGCCGGCGCCGCCCTTACGACGGCGGTCGCTCTGGTCCGGACGTTGTCGTGGCCGAAGCCACAATTGCCCGAGCGTCCTCCAGGTCGCCTGATCGCACCAGGGCGGGAAGCGGTCCATTGAGCAGCGCAGCCCAATCGACCGCGTCGCTCCGTGCTCCCTCGCTGCGCAGACGAGCGTGTGCCTCGGCGAGCAACGCGGCCAAGTCTCCAAGCCCAGGCCCGCAGGACGCGGCCAGCCGATCGCGCAGCCACGAGGCGAGCGCCGGGCTCAGCCCGCCGGTTGAGACCGACACGGTGACGGCACCGTCGCGGTAGACCGCGGGGAGAATGAATGAGCAGTGCGCCGGGTCATCGGCGCTGTTGACCCATACGCCGGCCCCCTCTGCGTCAGCGAACACGGCGCCATCGACGTCGGGACGGCCGGTGGCCGACACGACCAGCCGGTATGCCGCAGCCTCCCCGTCCCGATAGGGCCGCCGCTCGACCACGGACAGCCTCGCGGCCATGGTCTCCATCTCGCTGCTCAGCGATGGTGCCACCACGGTCACCGAGGCGCCACACTCCAGGAGGGCCCGGGCCTTACGGGCGGCGACCGGGCCCCCGCCTACCACCAGGCAGGGGCGACCCGACACATCGAACGACGCGGGGTAGAGGGCACGTGGGGACGCGTGCTCAGTCATGAAGCCGGGGCGACCCGACCATGCCGGCCGCGATGGTGGCGTAGGTGAGCTCGTCGATCAAGACGAAGCTCCCTGTGATGCGATCGGCCCGGTACGGGTCGACGGCCAATGGGGTCGCGGTCCGCAGCCGCACGATGCCGATGTCGTTCTCGCGGAGCTCGGTCGCCTCGGTGATCTGCAATTCGTTCACGTCGAAGATGCCCGTCACGCTCTCCACCACGACAGGCGTGACCCGGGTGGTGTGCTTGATGCGCAAGCGGTCCCCGGCCGCGAGCGGACGGTCCTGGAACCAGCAGACGGTCGCCTCGAAGGAGTCGGTCACCTCGGGGGGGCCCTCGGCGGCGGCGATGAGGTCGCCCCGTGACACGTCGAGGTGGTCCGCGAGACGCAGCGACACGGACAAGCCGACCTCGGCTCGCTGCAGGGGACCATCGGCCGTCTCGATGGCGCGCACGGAGGTCCGTGCACCCTGGGGCAGGACCACGACGGCGTCGCCGACGCGGAACGGACCGCCGTTGACCATCCCGGCGTAGCTCCGGCCGCCCCCGGGCTGGCGGAGCACCCACTGCACGGGAAGCCGGGCCCCGCTGCCGGGACTCACACCGTGCTGGGCCGCCCACCCGCCGGCCTGGGCCGACTCCAGGGCGTCGAGCACGGTGGGGCCGTCGTACCACGGAGCGGCATCCGAGCGCGCCACCACGTTGTCGCCGTGGAGAGCGGACAGCGGGATCACGATGCACGAGGAGATCCCGAGCCGGTGGGCCAACGCCTCCATCTCGTCGGCGATGCGCTGATAGGCCGACCGGTCCCACGCGACGAGGTCCATCTTGTTCGCGCAGACGATGAGCTGGTCTACGCCGAGGAGCGCGGCGATGCAGATGTGGCGCCGTGACTGCTCGCGCAGCCCCGACGTGGCGTCGACGAGGACCAGCGCCAGGTCGGCCGTGGACGCCCCGGTCGCCATGTTGCTCGTGTACTGGATGTGTCCGGGGCAGTCGGCGATCACGAACTTGCGGTGGGGAGTCGCCGCGTAACGGTAGGCGACGTCGATCGTGATGCCCTGCTCCCGCTCGGCCCGCAGTCCGTCGGTCACGAACGAGAGGTCGACCTCGCCGAGGCCCCGCCGTTCCGACGCGGTCTCAATGGCGGTGAGCTGATCGTCGAAGAGCTGCCGCGTGTCGAAGAGCAGCCGGCCGATCAGGGTGCTTTTTCCGTCGTCGACCGATCCGATCGTGGCGAAGCGGAGCAGGTCCATCGTGTCTGCGCCGAGCTCGGGGCCGCCGGCCGGCGGCGAGCCGGGCAACGTGGTCATCGGCCTAGAAGTACCCCTCGCGCTTTCGGTCCTCCATGGCGGTCTCCGAGAAGCGGTCGTCTGCCCGGGTCGCTCCCCGCTCGGAGATGCGCGACGCCGAGACCTCCCGGATGATCTCTTCCACCGTGTCGGCGTCGGAGCGGACGGCGCCCGTGCACGTTGCGTCGCCGACGGTGCGGAACCGGACCATCTCCTTGTGGACCTCCTCGCCGGCCTGCGCGGTGACCCACTCGCTGAGCGCCAACAGCATGCCGTCGCGCTCGACGACCTCACGCTGGTGTGCGTAGTAGATGGAAGGGAGCTCGATCCTCTCGCGCCGGATGTACTGCCAGATGTCGAGCTCGGTCCAGTCCGACAACGGGAATGCCCGCAGGTGCTCCCCCGGGCGCACGCTGCCCTGGTACAGCTGCCACAGCTCGGGACGTTGCCGCTTGGGGTCCCACTGACCGAAGGAATCGCGGAAGGACAGCACGCGCTCCTTGGCCCGGGCCTTGTCCTCGTCGCGGCGCGCCCCGCCGAAGGCGGCGTCGAACCCGTTGGCATTGATGGCGTCGAGGAGGGTCGTGGTCTGCAGGCGGTTGCGCGACGCCACCGGCCCCGGGTCCGCGACGCGGCCCTGGTCGATGGAGTCCTGCACACGGGCCACGAGGAGACGCGCGCCCTCGGCTTCGACCTGGGCGTCACGGTAAGCGAGCACCTCGCTGAAGTTGTGCCCGGTGTCGACGTGGAGGACGGGGAAGGGGATGCGCCCGGGCCTGAAGGCCTTGGAGGCGAGGTGGAGCAACACGGCTGAGTCCTTGCCCCCGCTGAAAAGGAGGACGGGACGCTCGGACTCGGCGGCCACCTCACGGATGATGAAGATGGCGAGTGACTCCAACAGGTCGAGGTGGCCCAGGGGGTGCTCGACCGGCCTGACCAGCGCCGTCACCGATCCGCCGGCACCTGTGGTGCCAGGGGCGGCGGCCGGGCTTTCATGTGGAGTGCGGAGAGCGGCAACGGTGTCCATGGGACCTCTTCAAATCATGACCATTTTGGTCATGTATACTAAAGCCTGCATTCGGACGTGCGTCAAGAGCCGGTGTTAGGCCCCCTGAGCCGGCCGTCGCCCTGGGAAGAAGGTGAGGATCGGTGGCCGAGACCTACGTGAGCGACCATCCATTGAGCAGGGAGACCCTGTCCGAGGTCAGCCAGGGCTTCGAGGCCTCTCCGGCCAGTGCGGTCATCCGCTGGGCCGTCGAGACGTTCGGCGACTCCCTCGTGCTGGCCGCGTCGTTCGAGGACATCGTGCTCATCGACCTGGTGACCAAGGTCGCCCCCGGGATCGAGGTCGTCTTCCTGGACACAGAGGCGCACTTCCCGGAGACCCTGGACTTCGTCGACGAGGTGAAGGAGCGGTACGGGCTCAACCTCACCGTGACCAAGCCCGGGCCCGATGCGGCGGCGCACCCCTGTGGCTCCGAGCAGTGCTGCCAGTTCCGCAAGGTGGCGCCGCTGCGCCGAGCCCTTGCCGGCAAGGGCGCCTGGCTGACCTCGCTGCGCCGCTCCGACGGGCCTTCGCGGGCCGATGCGCCGATCGTGAGCTGGGATTCATCCTTCGAACTGGTGAAGGTCAACCCGCTGGTGATGTGGAGCGACCACGACATCACCTCGTATCTGGCCGACCACGATCTGCCGGTGCACCCCCTCGTCCCCCGCGGCTACCGGTCGATCGGGTGCGCCCCGACTACGCGCCCGACTGCCGAGGGCGAGGACCCCCGCGCTGGCCGCTGGTCCGGACTCGACAAGTCCGAGTGCGGCCTGCACGTCTAGTGCCACGTGACCTCGACAACCCCTACGGGATTGAGTTCCGGGGCCGGCGAGACCGCGGGCTCGAAATTCGTCCGGCCCTACCGCAATATCGGCGAACTCAATACCGTCGAGCAGCTGAAGCTCTCCCGGCACCCGTTCGAGGTCGCCCAGTCGGTCATCGACACGTACTCCAAGCAGGGCCCCGACTCCATCGCCAAGGTGCCGGGCGAGCAGGAGCGCCTGAAGTGGGTCGGGATGTACCCGCAGCGCCAGGGCGGCGACGCCTTCATGATGCGGATCAAGGTGCCCGGAGGGGTCATGACCGCGGCCCAGGTCCGCGAGATCGGTGTGGCGGCCGACGCGTTCGCCGAGGGCCCCGAGGACAGCCCCGTCTTCGGGAATCGCTACGCCGACCTCACGACGCGTCAGGACATTCAGCTGCACTGGATCCGCATCGCCGACGTGCCCCGCATTTGGCAGCGCTTCTGGGAGGTCGGGTTGACGACCGTGCAGGCCTGCGGTGACTCGGCCCGCAACGTGTGCTCGTGCCCTGTGTCGGGCATCGACGAGAAGGAGGTCGTCGATGCGCTTCCCGTCGCCCAGGCGGTCTCCGCATTCTTCACGGGCAATCGCGAGTACGCGAACCTGCCCCGCAAGTTCAAGATCGCCGTCACCGGCTGCACCGAGGATTGCGCCCGGGTGGAGATCAACGACATCGGCCTGTGGCCGGCCGAGCAGGCGGACGGCACCGTGGGCTTCAACGTGCTCATCGGCGGTGGCCTCTCCGACGGTGAGCGCATGGCGTCCGACGTCGACGTGTTCATCCGGCCCGACCAGGCGGTCGAGCTCTGCCGTGGCGTCGCACAGGTCTTCGGCGAGCTGGGGAACCGGGAGAACCGGGGGCTGGCCCGGATGCGCTACCTCGCCCAGGAGCTGGGCCCAGAGGGTTTCCGCGCCGCACTCGACGACCGCACGAACTTCCCTCTTGAGCCAGCCGGGAGGGAGCTGACCACCGCCTTCCGCGGCGATCACGTCGGCGTGCACCCCCAACGGCAGCCTGGCCTGGTGTACGTGGGTTGCTCCGTCCCGGTGGGGCGCATGCACGGACTGGAACTGGTCGAGCTCGCCCGGCTGGCGGAGACCTATGGCGACGGGGGCGTGCGCATCGGCACCGACCAGAACTTCATCGTCTCCGGCGTGCGCGAGGAGAGGTTGGACGACCTCCTGGCCGAACCGCTGATGGCGACCTACTCGCCGTTCCCGGGCCCATTCGAGCGGGGGGTGGTCGCCTGCACCGGCTCGGAGTTCTGCCGTTTCGCCGTGGTCGAGACGAAGGAACGGGCGGTGAAGTGGGCGCGGGGCCTGGACGCGAAGCTGTCGTCGGAAGCCGGCGATGGTGCGCGCCGCGATGCCGGGGTCATCCGCATGCACTTCTCGGGCTGCTCCGCCTCCTGTGCCCAACCGCAGATTGCCGACATCGGGTTCCGGGGGGACATCGCGCATGTCGACGAGCACATCGAAGAGGCCGTCGACATCGGCTTTGGCGGGTCGCTGGGGCCCGATGCCGCGTTCATCGACTGGGTCGAGGGCGCGCTGCCGGTCGACCAGGTGCCCGACGCGCTCATTCGCATCGTCACCCGGTACCGCGACGAGCACCGTCCGGGCGAGCCCTTCCACCTGTGGGCCCGGCGCCGCACGGCCGACGAGCTCCGGTCCACGCTGGCCGGCACGGCCGAGGCGGTGGCTCCGTGAAGCGCTACCGGATCCGGGAGCAGATGAACGGGATCGCCGAGCCTCCGGGCAAGGTGTGGTTCTGGGAGCTCGAGGCCGGAGTGATCCACGCCGACCGCTGCATCCAGTGCGGCACTTGTGTGGCCGTCTGCCCTTCGAACTCCATCGGCATCGACGAGGACACGAACCTGCCCGAGCTGGTCAAGATGTGCACGGGCTGCTCGTTGTGCTGGGACTTCTGCCCTCGCGGCGGCCTCCGCTACGAGGCACTGTGGCCACCGTCGACGCTCGCCGCCGGCGAGGACGCCCAGGTGCAGCCCGCCCAGGTCCGCTCCGACTCGTCGGACACCTACTGGAAGATCAGCGGCGGGCCGCCTGCCGAAGGGCTCGGGGCGGTCGTGGACTCTTACGCCGTCCGGGCCTCAGCGCAGCTTGACGACGTGCAGGACGGCGGCGCGGTCAGCGCGCTCCTCATCGGGCTCCTCGCGGCGGGAGAGATCGACGGCGCCCTCGTGTCGAAGCCGAGCAGCGACCCCGACGAGCAGTGGAAGGGAATCGCCACGGTGGCGACGACGGCCGACGAGATCCGTGCGGCCTCGGGCAGCTTCTACAACCAGACGATGGCGTTGGCCGAGCTCGACCTGTCGCGCCACACGTTGCCTCCCAAGCCGCGCATCGCGGTGGTCGGCACGCCATGCGAGGTGCAGGGCCTCCGTGCCATGCAGGCGCGTCGTTGGCCGACTGGCGCACACCGAGTCGACGCCGTCGTGTTGACGATCGCCCTGATGTGCACCAAGAACTTCGACTACGAGGCGTTGACGCTCAAGGAGCTCCGGGACAAGCGCGGCGTCGACCTGGACCGGGTGTCCAAGATGGACGTGATCCGGGGGCGGATGATCGTCGAGTACCGCGACGGCGAGCTGGCCGTGGACGAGCCCGTCAAGGACTTCCACGGCGCCGCGCTGAAGGGCTGCGACGAGTGCGCCGACTTCCTGGGCCGATCCGCCGACATCTCCGTGGGCAGCGTCGGCTCCATGAACGGATGGACGAGCGTCATCATCCGAACCGAGCGCGGCCGCCTGGCCTTCCAGGCCGCCAGGGCGAAGCTCGACGTGCGCGGGCTGGACGATCCCGCCGCCCTGCTCCGGCTCGACGCCCTCGACAAGAAGATCGCCAACCGATCGCTGCAGCGCAAGCTCGATCCCGACGCGCCCTTGTTCATCGACTTCGACGAGCACGTCCGCGCCTACGACGGGACCGACCGCCGGCCCGTGCACATCCGCCATTGACGGTGACCGCCACCCCGGTGCTGCACGTACCCGACGAGCCCACCGCCCGGGCCGAGGGCTGGCTGGCCGCCGTCCTCGACGGCGCACCGATTGAGCAGGTCCTGACGGAGACCGACGGTATCGCCGCCTGGCTGTGGACCCGTTGGAGATTCCTCTCGTCGGCGGGCGTCGCGGAGAACGACCTGCGGGAGATCGTCCTCGCCTACCGGCGCGAGATCTGGCTCTGGCTGGCGGGCGAGCGGACGTGGTCGCAGTGCTGCTCGGGCCTCATCGGCAGGATCACCCGGCGCGTCGCGGGGCACGACCGCGCCGAGGTGTGATCGCCGGCCGGCGCCACGCTCCGGCCATCGCGCTGAGCGGCGTCACCGTTCGCCGTGACGGCGTTCCCGTACTCGCAGAGGTCGACTGGCGGGTCGAGCCGGGGGAGCGCTGGGTCATCCTCGGGCCCAATGGCTCGGGCAAGACGACGTTGCTCCAGGTCGCCTCGGCGCGGCTGTGGCCCTCGGCCGGGACGGTCGAGGTGCTCGGGGCCCGACTCGGCCGTGTCGACGTCCGAACGTTGCGCCCCCGGGTCGCTCTGGTCAGCGGTGCGGTGACGCGGCAACTGCGAGCGGACCTGTTGGCGCGGGACGTGGTGGTGAGCGGCCGCCACGCCGCGTTGGAGACCTGGTGGAACCGGTACACGGACGACGACTGGGCCAAGGCGGACGGGCTCCTGGCCCGTAGCGGCATGGAGGAGATCGGGGACCGCCGCTTCGGCGTGATCTCCGAGGGCGAGCGCCAACAGGTCCTCCTGGCTCGGGCGCTGATGGGTGAACCCGAGCTGGTCCTGCTCGACGAGCCCTTCGCGGGCCTCGACCTCGGCGCTCGCGAGCGCCTGCTGGTCCAGCTCGGCGCACTGGCCGCCGACCCGGGCGGCCCGCCCGTTGTCCTGGTGACCCACCACTGCGAGGAGATACCTCCCGGGTTCACCCACGCGGGGCTCATGGCGGGAGGAGTGCTCAGGGCCGCCGGATCCCTGGACGACGTCATCACATCGGCGCAGGTGTCCGCGTGCTTCGCCGTCAGCGTGACGGTGGGGTGCTCGCGAGGGCGCTGGTGGAGCCGCGCCGCCTGAGGGTTCGGCTCCGACAGAGCGGGAAGCGACCCAAAGAGGGGCCTTGATTCGGCGCGTCGGCGCGGATACAAACTGAGCTAAGCGGAGAAGTGCCGACGAGGTCGGCGCTGTGGCATTTCCCCACCATCCACCATTTGGAAGAGCCTGTTCAATAGGCTTTTTAGCGGAGAGCGAAGGTAGGTCGTCGGGGAGTGACGATTGTGATCTTGCTGGTCCTCGTGGTACTTCTATGGGTGGCGGTTCTGGCTCCGAGCGCTTGGCGGCGTTTCGGGGAGCGCCAGGGCGTTGGCTCCATCGACCACTTTCACCATCAGCTACAACTACTAGAACACGCCGGCCCCAAGACGGTGGCGCCCGCGTACCGGCTGCACACGGCCATGCCCGGTGCCGCACCTGCCGAAACGTCGGCGGCACCTCTCGACACCTCCCGACCCAAGCTGGTCCTGCTGCGGCCGACGGACGACGCGGCCGCGGCCGACGTGGACGACGGCGAGGGTGGGCACTATGAACGGGTCGGCGTCCTCGACCGGCCCGAGCCCGTTTGCATCCCCGCGGCGGGTGCGGACCTGCGGGCCTTCCGGCGCGAGCACGCACGCCGGCGCTGCACCACGCTCCTGCGTTGCCTCTGTGGCGTTGCGGTCTCGACCGGGATCATCGGCATGTGGCCGGGGATGCATCTCGCCTGGGTCTTCACCGGGCTGGCCGGAGTGGCCGCCCTCGGGCTCGTCGGTCTCATGGCCTACGCCAGGGAGCTCCAGGACGCGCAGCGCCGCCGCCGGTCCGGTCGTGAGGGTGCATGGCTCTCGCGTGAGGCACCGAATGCCGCCGACCTCGCGACGGCGGGCTACCCCGGCGCCTGGGATGACCACGATCTGGAGGAGCCCAGGGCCGCAGCTCGCTGACCGACGTCGCGCCAGTCTTCTGTGGCCCGAGGGGCCGCCGTCGGCTCCGGGAGGGCTCCGAACGGCCGACTATCCTGGACGGCGTCGGGGGTGTAGCTCAGCTGGTAGAGCGCTACGTTCGCAATGTAGAGGCCGAGGGTTCGAGTCCCTTCACCTCCACCCGGTAATCCCTGGTAGTGCCCGATGTGAAGGGTGCGCCAGGGCTTCAGTCGTTGAAGCAGACCACAGGCAGACCACGCCGGACCACGTATGAGGCTGGTGTGAAGTTCCGGTTCATGCTTGACAGCGTGGCTCCGGTACCTGCCTGACACTTCCAGACGCGGTTCCGGTACCTGGGTGACACTGGCTCCGGTACCTGCTTGACACTTCGTGCCTGCGAGGGTCCACCACGTGGCGGTTGCCACCTTCTTCGCTGTTGACGCAGTCGTCGACAGATCCGAAGGAGGCCGTCCGTGTTGGTGGAGCTCAAGCTGGTGGAACAGCGCTATTGGGCGGTGATCGACGTCCTCGACGGAATGAGCGTGACCGACGTGGCCCGCCGCAACAAGGTGAGCCGCCAGACGGTGCACACGTGGCTGCGGCGCTATGCGGCTGGTGGCATGGCCGCTCTGGCCGACAAGAGCTCGAAGCCCGAGAGCTGTCCGCACCAGATGGCTCCGGTCATCGAGGCCCGCGTCGATTTCACCAATGAAAAGGTCAGAGTTGTTGCGGGAGTACCTGAAAGCCAGTCTTGACGAGGTGTTCGTTCAGCGATTCGGCATAGATATCCCTGAAACGCTAAATGGAGCGCATCGGATGGTTGTCGTTGGCTCGGCGATCGATGCTGCGTCTGAACGCATTCTGAAGTACCTATCGGGCACCCACGGGATCAACATCAACGCTGCAACGTTCCAGTACTTCAATCTCGGAGAGGGCATCGAACTTCTGACACGGGTGTTCTTCATCGAACCATCTCGGATTGGGGGAACATCAAAGCGACGACCCAATCTCACTATTGACGAACTGGACACGCTCGCCGAGCAAGCCGGGGTATCCGAGCTCTATAGCTATGCCGTTTCCGTGTTCGGGCCACCCCTCCTCCGAAAGAGCACCACCCTTAGCTCAATTAGGTTCGAGGCGAATCTCGCCGGCAGCCGCAGGGTGTTACTCAGCCTGATCCCGGGTGATAGCAGCCGCGACCGAGGACTTCACTTTCAGGTCTATGGGTATCGATATGCGGACCTTGCGAAGTTCTCCGTTGAAGAGGTTAAGTCCCTCATGCCTGTAGACCACCAGGATTGGGAGTTCGTCGCAGGTGGTGGGTCAGACGTGGAGGGTTTCGAGGGATTCATCCGTACCACGGAGGATGTCGACCGAATCGCTGAACCACTCAGGTCAGTCGAAGCTACCCAATAGAGGCCAAAGCGTCTCTTGCCGGATCGCTGACGCCCATTCTTAGACGGCCCGATATGTGCCCATCGAGCGCACCAGTGAAGGGAATGAGTGAGGCCAAGCCGCGTCTTCGCTGGCCCCCGTGTCTGATTCGAAGCGATGAGTAAGGACACAAACGGCTGGATTCGTGTATGACATCTGGGTGGCAGACCAACGGACCCGACGCCCTCTCAGACTGCCCCCTACCGAATCATGAACCGCCCTGGGTTTGATGGAGGCTCGGTGGTTAGGTTTTACGCAGCCGAGCTGGCCTCGCCCAAGCGACGGTAGTAGCTCTCCTCGAACTCCGCCGGCGGCACGTACCCACAGGCCTCGTGGAGACGACGCTCGTTCCACCAGCTGACCCAGGCCGCCGTGGCGAGCTCAAGCTGTTCGAACGTTCTCCAGGGCCCTTGTCGATGGATCAGCTCGGTCTTGTACAACCCATTGACGGTCTCGGCGAGGGCATTGTCATAGCTGTCCCCCTTGGAGCCGACCGAGGTCACGGCGTGTTCGTCGTCGAGACGCTCGGTGTAGCGGATGTCGAGATATTGCACGCCGCGGTCGGAATGATGGACGAGATGAGACAGGTCGTCGTCGTGCCGGGAGAAGATGGCCATCTCGAGCGCGTCGAGGGCCAGGTCGGTGCGCAGGGACTTCGAGACCCGCCACCCCACGATGCGCCGGGCGAAGGCATCGGTGATGAAGCTGGTGTAGCAAAAGCCTGACCAGGTCCATACGTAGGTGATGTCGGCCAGCCACAAGCGGTTAGGAGCGGCGGCGAAGAAGTGGCGATCGACCAGGTCGCCTGGCCGAGCAGCGATGTCGGCCGGCACCGTGGTGCGCTTGGCCTTGCCCCGACGAACGCCGTGGAGACCGAGGTCGTGCATGACCCGCCCTACCTGGTCCCGCCCGGCCGTCTCGCCGTCACGGCGCAGCTGGCGCCAGACCTTGCGTACCCCATAGACCGAGTAGTTGTCCTCGTGGATCCGGCTGATGTGTTCGCCCAGGAGGCCGTCGGAGACGGCCCGTGGACTCAGGGGCCGGGATTTTGCGGCGTAATAGGTGGAGGGGGCGAACTGCAGGACCCTGCAGATCGGCTCGACCCCGAACTCCTCACGATGGGCGTCGATGTAGCCCACTACGGCTTGGGGCGGTCGAGCTCCGCCGCGAAAAAAGCCGAGGCTGACTTCAAGATCGCATTCGCCCGCCGCAGCTCGCGGACCTCCTTCTCCAGCTCGGCGATCCTGGTCTTGTCCTCCGTGCTCGTCCCGGGACGCTTTCCGGTGTCGATCTCGGCCCGCTCCACCCAGTTGCGCAGCGTCTGCTCACCAATGCCCAGCTGACGGGCTATGCGCGACACCACGCCCCAGCGCTCTCCAGACTCGGCGATGGTCTGCTCGACCATGCGCACTGCCCGCTCCTTCATTTCAGGCGGGTACCGCCTCGAGGACGCATGCTTCTTGGCTTCCATGGCTCCAACTTTCCCAAGGTTTGGAGCCTCCAGGAAACCCAGGGCGGTTCATCAGGCACCATGGGGACACTGGTCCCTAGCCATCCGCAAAGGAAGGGAGCACCTGCTCGCTCAGGACCGTCGCGTCCTCGTCGAAGCCCTTGACAATCAGCCACACGGCCAGCGTGACCTCCTGCAGCGCCAGCGGCACATCCAGAACGCCGATGCGCCCCCCAAACACCGCGGCAATACCCTCAATCAGGAAGAGCAAGCCACCGGCTAATCCCCATCCAGACAGCCACCGAGGAACGACTCTTCCCTTCCACAGCGCCTCGTAGAACATCAGCGCGCCGAGACTGAAGATGATGGAGGTGATGGCCGCGACCTGGTCCATGGAAGCCCACAGGAAGATGCCGGATCCTCGAGCCGACGCATGGTTAGTGGAGCCGATCTTGACGTACTCGCGTGCCACGGGCACCAGGAACAGCCAGCACATCGCTGCGACCGCATAGATGACTGTCTCGATGGCCCCCCGGAAGACGAGGTAACCAACGGCAAGGATCTCGCTGCATCTCCGGAGCACGGGTAAGCCACGATGGGGATCAGGGCCAGTAGCAGACCCGCGGTCAGGATGAAGAGAGCAGCCAACTCAACCTGATGGGTGCGGCCCGCCACGGCGAGTAGGTGGTTGTTGGCGCTGCTCACGGGCCGGCGAGGAACCGACTCGACACCAAAGCCAGGTCGCCCAGGATGAAGAGCACACCCACGGTTCTTGCTATGGCCTTGGTTGACATCACAAAGGCAAGCATCGCAGCACAAGGTGAGAGCGCGGAAGGGACGAAGGTCCAATCGGCTTCATCTTCATTCAGTCCACCACGTTGGCATGTGCCAGCGAGCCGACCGCCCTGAGATGTGCCGACGGCGGGCTGGCGTAGGTATCCCATACCGCCGGGCTGGGGCCACAGCCCTATGACAGGAGAGCTGGAAGTTTCGCCATGTCGTCGAAGATGACAGCTTCTCCAATCGATAGTGATTCGGCACTGGTTACACCCCCGGAGAACCCGAACACCGCCGGGCCCTTCGGAAACCATTGAAGTCATCGACCAGCTTGCGTAAATGGAACAGTTCGCCGCGATTGTGGGGCGCGAGGTATCGCCCGACGTGAAGTGGTCACAGGGCTGCAACTGCTTGCGTCCGCAAGTTTCCGCGTTCCCAGACATCTACAATTCACGGCCGCGGTTCAAAGATGACGACTGCTGTCTCTGTTGAGCGGCGTGCAGCGTAGGCGTCCAGGTTCTTGTCGATCTCTCGCCACCGTGACCACAGACGCTCCCGCTCCTCCCCGCTAGCCGCCCGGCCTTTGACCCGACGCGGCCCGTCCGCAAGATCGACCCGAGTGTCGGGGTGGGCCTGCAGGTTCAGCCACCATGCCGGCTCGCCTTCGCCCCAGCCGTTCATGGCCATGGAGATGAGATTCGGCCCATCTTGGAAGTAGCCGACCATGACGCTGCGTTCGAGGCCGGTCCGCCGGCCGACAGTGTTGACTCGCATGGCGCCCCACCCGTTCGGCTTCGGCCGCCACAGCCCCAGACGACCGCCGGTCAGACGGTATAGACGGCGATGGGCGAACCAGAAACGCCGGATGAACCAGCGAGGAAAAAGTCGAGGCTTGGCTTTCGAGACCGGCACGTGTCTCCTTCGGCTTCTACAGCTCTTAAGTCACCTTTAGGGGTAAGGCATGAATCGGGAGGGCTTCGGTCCAACCCGTGCTCAACGCAGGGAGAACGGCGGGTATCGATCGGTAATGAGCAAAAACGCATAAGCCTCGACGCGTAGTCCCCATCGGACTACGCCGACAACGTAGTCAAACAGCGTTCGGGGATAGCGGCCTGTGAACAAGTTGACGAACCAGGCGAGAATGACCGAGACGACTGCTCCGATACCAAGGAAGAAGAGCACGATGTAATGGGGGATGGCCAGTAACCACTTCACGAGGGGGAGACCGCGGTTCAAGTCTCGCTCAACGTCCGGGTAGTCCAGGTCGAGTGCGACAGTCTGGTGTTCGACTGTAGAAGGATAATTGTCGGTGAGCAGCGCGAAATAGGCTCCGATGCGAGTGGTAAACCGGGTGAGTTCGAGTGCGAAGTCGAACCACCACCGCGGGTATCGCTGTCGGAACAAGATCAGCAACAGCGTGGCCCCGAAGAGCCCTCCCGTGATCCCTGCCGATGCCGTCGTCGTGCTCCCACTGTCCACCGTTCCAGATCCGGTCAGGATGCCCGCCACGATCGCAATCGGGATGACGAGCACAAGTCGGAACACGGTCGTAACACGGTTGAGTCGCTCGGGATAAGCAATCTCAAGGCGCGCAGGATATCGCGCAACGTCGCCATATCCGATCGACGTCACCGCAGGTGGTGGCATGTCCGTCATCTAGCTACCTCTCAATCAGTAAACCTTCGACTGTCGTTGACAGCGTCCCCTGGTCGGCTTCATACCGCCAGTGCCGAAGGTCCCGACGCGTCGCAGACTCCGGGACAGCTGCCCCCGTCCGCCGGTAGTGGGTGCAATCCTGCGGCACGAGTGGGGCCGTGCGCAGGAAGCATCCCAGCCTCTCTCTACTGCACCATCAGTACCTCGAACATTCCTGCGGCGTAGTGCCACGGTTCGTCACAGACCAGCTCGTAGCGCCCGTGCATGAGGGTCAAGGTCGTCCAGCCGAGGCTGCCTGGGGCGATGCCATCGCCGGCACCTGCGGCGCATGATCGCGACGCCTCTCCCAGGCTCTGCGTCTCGTTGACCTTGCCGTCGGACCCCACCGGCCTCGTCCCTGGACCGTCCGAGGGAAGGGGGAGGACAACCATCTCGTGCGCGAGAGTTCCGTTGTTTAGGACGACGAAGGAGATCTTTCCAGCTGCCACACTCGTCGGGTCGCTCGTGAGAGTCGCCATCATCGGTTCGTGACTCATCATTGCGTAACCGCCATCGCTGAGCGTCACGTCGACCTTCACGCCGCCGAGGGGCGGCACCGAACACGAAGGGGAGCCGATGGCGGTGTTGATCGCTGGACGAGTGGAGTTCACCAGTGCAACGAACGCCGTCACCCCGACAATCAGGGCCAGTGCCGCCCCAATGATCGCGGCGCGCGGCGTCATCCTGACGGCGTGGTCGGACCGCTGCCCCGGAGGAGATCTCGGCGGCGGATGTACTCATCGATCTCGATCTCACCACGGGCCAGGCGTTCATCAAGGATCCGGAGTGGGTCTGGGCCGCCGCTGGCAGTCAGTGATTGGACTCCTCCGAGGCGCCCATCACGCTGGCGAATGATGTTGACGATTGCCCACGCCAGGAGGGCGAAGAATGCCAGCATGGCGATGATCATGACGATCCACAGCCCCCAGTGCGTCCCGCCATTGTCGTAGTAGGGGTGGTAGGGCATTGTGGAAGCCGCTCCTCTCGCCGCAATTGTCTACGGATCGAGCATCGGTCACCCGACGGGCCTCAACTAGAGGCGAAGGTCACGATGAGGAATTCAGGAACCGTCGGTGAGACGATGGAGCTGTGGACATGCGATGCGCCGAGTGCACTACTGGGGCACCCTATGCAACCTCAACCCCACCAGGATCACCTGGTTGTCCCCCAGGACCTCAGGCACACGCGGGATCTATGTCACACTGCTGAGCGGGCATGAAGCACCGAGCGCGTAGCGGGACGATCGGCCTGGTCTTCATCGGCACCCTGACGCTGCTCCTCACCGGTCTGCTCGACGACGCGCGTCAGCTCGACCCAGATCGCCCTCTTCGGCGACTCCCTGGCTTGGGAGGCCCAGCCGTACTACAACGATCTGGTCCGCGCCCCCGGGGACGTGCCGCACACCTACGACAGCTACGGCGGGACCGCGATCTGCGACTGGCTGACAAGGATGACCGAGGTGGAGGCGCAGTACCACCCCAAGGCCGTCGAGTTGGAATTCAGCGGGAACAACCTCACCCCATGTATGGAAGGCTACGAGGTCTACAGCCCCCAGTACTACGAGAAGTACCGGGCCGACACGATGAGTGCCATCCAGATCTTCACCGCTGGCAGAGCCCATGTCTTCCTGGTTGGTGCGCCGATCACCCGGGCCCAGCAGTCGGTCCCGGACTGGCAGAAGCTCAACATGCAGTACGAGGAGATCGCGGCGGCCGACCCGGCGCACATCACCTACGTCGACGCCGGCACCGCAGTAGAGCTACCCGGGCACACGTACAGCGACACCCTCCCGTGCCTGCAGCACGAGTCCTGCACCGGGCCGGTGGTCGACGGGGTGCACTCCAACGTGGTCCGTTCGACGGATGGCGCGCACTTCTGCCCGACCAAGGAGGGCAACGACTCAGGGGTGATCGGCTGGTGTTCGGTCTATTCGTCCGGCGCCTTCCGGTATGCCACGGCGATTTTCAACGCGCTCACCGCGAAGGCATCCCGCCACTGATCCGAGCGATTCGCTCAAGGGCGTTCCTCGTAGCTTGCAGCTCTTCGCTGTGCGGCCTGACTGTGGCCAAGCTGACATGTCGATACCGAATGCTGGGGTGTCCGCGATTCAGCCGGGTATGAGTGGCCACTTGTTCGACACCGTGGGGCGGACTCGGGGGTCCGGACGATCGGGTGAATCAGAGCAGCTACGCCGTGACCTGGAAGCCATTGGCGCTCGGAGCGCTGAAGCGCAGAGTGCGGCAATCGAGGCGGAGGACGCTCTGACCATCATCGAAGACCGAGAGGCGAGGCGGACGCAGCGCAGCGTCCGGGCGGCGGGAGTTAACCGTGCCTAACCGGACCCTTGAAGAAGCTAACGCTCAATTCGACGCTATGGCACAGGTCATGAGCGAAACGCTCCTCGAACCCTTTGCTGGGGAGCTTCATGCTGCACATGCGAACGCCGTGGACATGGCCATGCGGTATCGAGACCAACGAGCGCAGGCGGTCGACGAGCTCGGCGAGGGGGTCGTCAACGGTCTGGTGGAAGTCCGCGACGCCTACCGGGAACTCACCCTGGAGGGGCAGAGCGGCCGAATCACCGCCAAGGAGTTCAACGACCGGTTGTCCCGACTCCGTCAGCACCAACGGAACCTGGAGCGGCGAGTGGGTGAGATCGCTCAGGCCGCCGACCAGCTCGACGAGATCGAAGTAGACCCGGCAGCGTGGGCTGATCGGACCTTCTACCTACCCTTCCCCCTACTCCGACCGGAGTTCAGCTTCTGAGCGGCTTTACGGGGGTTGGCTAACGGGACACGATGACCGGGTGACCGACCCGGGCGACTACGACCAGCAAGCAGCTTCTGGGCCTGCCCGCTGGATTCCAGGTCTCGATCTCGTTCGCCGATACCGCAGCCAGTGGCTGTTCCGCGACGTTGTCGCCGGACTAGCTCTGACCGCCTTGCTGGTCCCGCAGGGCATGGCCTATGCGGAGCTCGCAGGACTACCCGCCGTGACCGGGCTGTATACGTCGGTCCTTGCCCTCATCGCTTACGCGGTGTTCGGTCCCTCGCGGATCATGGTCATTGGACCCGATTCGGCACTTGGTCCGATGATTGCGGCGGCAATCTTGCCTCTTGTCGCCGCCAATGGTGACCCCCAAAGAGCCATCGCACTGGCCAGCATCCTCGCGCTTCTGATGGGCGCCTACTGCATCGTGGCCGGGATTATCCGCGTGGGCACCCTGGCCGAGCTCTTCTCAAGGCCGATGAGGGTCGGATACTTGAACGGACTCGCGATTGTTGTGCTGGTCAGCCAGCTTCCAAAGCTCTTCGGTTTCAGTACGACAGTCAACGGGCTCAGAGCGGAGTTCCACGCCTTCGCACACGGGGTCTCTGACGGCAAGACCGTGCCGGCGTCCTTGATCATTGGTTTGGCGTCACTAGTGACGATCCTCGCCCTCCGATTCTGGCTCCCCAAGGTACCCGGAGTATTTCTCGCGGTCGTCGGCGCCACGGGCCTCGTCAGCGTGTTCGACCTATCGGCCCATGGCGTCGCCGTCCTCGGAGTGATTCCCGCGGGCATTCCGAAGCCATCGATCCCTGGGGTTCAGCTTCACGATGTGGGCACCTTGGCGTTGGCGGCGTTGGGTATGGCCTTCGTCACGCTCGCCGATACGTCGGCTCTCTCGCGTAGCCTCGCCGCCAAACGGGGCGCGAACGTCGACCAGAATCAGGAGCTGGTGGCGCTCGGGGCCGCCAACTTGGGTGCCGGTCTGTTCCAAGGATTCCCCGTCAGCGCATCTGCGGGACGAACGGTAGCCGCCGAAAGCTCAGGTTCCCTCACACAAATGACGGGGGTCATTGGGGCCGCCTGCATCCTGGTGCTCCTTACCTTCACCAACGGCCTGCTGCAGAATCTTCCCAATTCCGCACTTGCGGCGATCGTTATCGCTGCGGCTGTGAGGCTGTTCGACCTCGCGACTCTCCGCTGGCTGTGGAAGGTCAGAAGGTCCGAGTTCATGCTTTCGCTGGCCGCTCTGTTGGGCGTGGCCATCTTTGGGGTCTTGCCTGGCGTCGCCATCGCCGTTGCTCTGTCCTTGGGTGATTTCGTTCGTCAGGCCTGGCGGCCACACACCGCAATTCTTGGGAGGATCCCCGGCCGAAAGGGATACCACGACATTGAGCGACACCCAGAGGCCGTGCAGATACCCGGTTTAGTCATCTACCGATTTGACGCACCGATGTTCTTCGCAAACGCGGAGTTCTTCTCTGACGGGGTGAAGAAGGCAATTGCCACGCGCCTAGAGGCGATCACTTGGATCGTCCTAGCTGCCGAGCCGATAACTGATATCGACACCTCTGCGGCGGAGGCCTTGGACCAGTTGCTCGATGACCTTGAAGTCGAATCGGTGCAATTGGTTTTGGCCGAACTGAAGGGTCCAGTGAAGGACCGCCTACGCAGCTACGGGCTCTATGAGCGTCTCGGCGACGAGCGGTTCTTCGCCACCGTCGGCTCAGCTGTCAGCGGGTACCTCGATGCATCAGGAGTGGAGTGGGTGGACTGGAGCGACCAGGAGCCCGATGTTGGGCATGATCCATCGTCCTGATGACCACCGAGGCTGACCAGATGACGATAGAGAAGATACGCAAAGGGCTGGTTTCGTGTACGACCTTCGCCATGCGTGGGAGACCACGTCGGTCGCTCATGGGCGGTCCGCAGGGGAGGGGAGTGACGTTGAGCTGGAGGAGCCTGCCACGGATACAGGAACTCCCGCTCCTTCTTCCTCTGCCCCTGCGGACGAAGACGGAGCCGGTGACTCGGACGTCAAAAATCCGAAGTTGAAGGCGCTCAGTGACGAGGCCGCTCGCCACCGGATGAACGCCAAGGCCGAAAAAGACAGAGCCGACGCAGCCGAAGCGAAGGCCTCCGAGCTGGAAACCCGAACCACAGAACTCGAGGAGCGACTTCACGACCAGTTGATTCGGGGAGCGTTCCTGCTCGCTGCCACTGGCAAAGTCACCGATAGCGAAGCGGCCTGGAAGCTGGCCGATATGTCAAAGGTGCTCGTGGAGGAAGACGGAACGGTCAAAGGGATGGACGAAGCGAAAGCTGCCGCTGTGAAGCAGTACCCCTACCTGCAAACGGAAGACTCGGACACCGTGGACGATACGACCAAGGCTCTGCGGGAGCGGTTCCCGGCCCTGGAGCCGTCTGGACGCCCAACCAACGGACCCCGCTACGGAGGCGACCCGGTCAACCTGACGGCTCTGGAGCGCAAGTTCCCAGCCCTGAAGAATCGGCGCTGAGGGTCCGTCAGGCACGCTGGTCCAGACTGCCCCATACAGGCACAACTGGGACAGTGCCCACCACCCACCTGTGCAGGCTCTTCCGCCGATTCGGCAGGACTTCCGGCCCTACCTCCTATGACTTGATCGCTAGACAATCGCTCTAGAGGTGACCTCACCGGGGCCGTGAACACGCTAGGAGTTGATCCGATGGACGACAAGATCTTGCCAATCGATGGCACCGAGGACGTGAAGAAGCGAACCGAGTAACGGCGAGGGCTGATGAAGGACGCGTCAGCACGGCAGGACGTTCGACCCTAGCCACGGGACGAGCCGGGTCATACCCTCAAGTCGTGAGCGGTCACAGAAGGGTCCAATACCTTCGCGCCCGGCCGGAGGCCGTCGATTCGCTCGACCATGTCAAGGGTGAATCACAATCACGCTCGCAGGGCAATGGGTCCGTGGTGACCACGCCTGCACCCGTGCTCGGTGAAGCTGACGTGTTGCACCGGTTGTCCTTGCTGAACCGGTTCCTGCCGGTCTGGATACTCGCGGCCATGGCCCTGGGGCTGGTGCTCGGACGCGCGATTCCCGGTCTCAATGGGTGGCTCGACACCGTCAAGATCGGCTCGGTGTCACTACCGATCGCGATCGGTCTGCTTGCTGATGATGTACCCCGTGTTGGCGAAGGTGAAGTACGCCAAGGTTGGCAGTGTCGCGAGGGACCGCCGCACCATTGGCACCTCGCTTGCTGTTGAACTGGGTCATCGGGCCAGCACTGATGTTCACCTTGGCGTGGCTGATGCTGCCCGACCTGCCGGCCTATCGCACCGGGTTGATCATCGTGGGTCTGGCTCGGTGCATCGCCATGGTGCTCGTCTGGAACGACTTGGCCTGTGGCGATCGGGAGCTTGCGGTTGTGCTCGTCGCCGTGAACTCTGTGTTCCAGATCATCGCCTACGCACTGCTCGGTTGGTTCTACCTCCAACTTCTTCCCGGTTGGCTCGGCCTCGACACGGCTACGCTCCACGTCACCATCTGGGAGATCGCCAAGATCGTGCTGGTCTTCCTCGGCATTCCACTCGCCGCAGGGTTCCTGACCCGGACGATTGGCGAGCGGACCAAGGGGACCGAGTGGTACGAGCAGCGCTTCTTGCCTCGGATCAGCCCCGTTTCGCTCTACGGACTGCTGTTCACCATCGTGGTCCTCTTCGCCTTGCAGGGCCACAAGATCACCAGCGACCCGTGGGACGTCGCCCGGATTGCGCTACCGCTGCTTGCCTATTTCGGGGTCATGTGGTTCGGTGCCTTCGCCCTCGGACTCCGCATGCACTTCCCCTACGAGCGCAACACCGCCGTCGCCTTCACCGCCGCCGGGAACAACTTCGAGCTCGGCATTGCCGTGGCTATTGGTGTCTTCGGAGTGACCTCCGGTGAGGCCCTCGCCGGTGTGGTTGGTCCCCTCATCGAGGTTCCGGTCCTCGTCAGCCTCGTCTACGTCGCCCTCTGGGCTCGCCACCGGTTCTATCCCTCGGCTGGGACTCGCCCCAATGCCAAGCAAGGAGAGCATCGGATGAACTGCCTCGATTGCACCGATTCCAACGTGTCAACAGTCGCCGTGGCGGTCTGCCACTCCTGTGGTGCCGGGGTATGCAAGGACCACGCATTGGTCTTTGATCACTACCTGACTCGCACCGAGCCAATCGATCAGGTGATCAGGATTGAGCCACCGGCTCGGCTGATCTGGTGCGGGGCGTGTTCCGCCGCCAATGAAGCTGCAGCACACCATGACCCCCACCGCCACCACTTCCAACACAAGCATTAGTTGTCGTGTCGCTGTAGCTCCGACGTCAGTCAGAAGGTGCCCCAGTACGCCAATGATGTTGTGAAGCTCCCGTGAGGGTCCACCGCTGAAAGGTTGATCGTCAGTAGTTTCGGGAGCGCCGGGGTCGCCGGTCTGACTTCAGATCACGTGGACGAGTCATGGCGTCCGCACCCTGTCGACCGGAGCTCCGGGCACATCAGATGGGGCGCGGCGTGCCCCGTTCCAGAGGGGTGATTGGCCGGTCTGTTCAGACCAGATCGACCTACACCGTCACTCCTTCTCGGGACGGCCGCGCCACCCCTCAACCGCTTAAGGAAGGAAGGGATGGCATGACCATCGTAGAAGCCACGCGCACCGTCACCGGCGGCATCGACACCCACGGCGAGGTCCACGTCGCCGCCGTGCTGGACGAGATCGGCGGCCTCCTCGGCACGGAGTCGTTCGCGGCCGATCCTGAGGGCTACTCGGACCTGTTGACCTGGCTCGAAAGCTTTGGTGACGTCACCAAGGTCGGCGTCGAAGGGACTGGGTCCTATGGCGCCGGCATCGCTCGCTTCCTGGCCCGAGCGGGGATCCACGTCGTCGAGGTCGACCGTCAGAATCGCCAGGCCCGGCGCCAAGCCGGCAAGTCCGATCCCCTCGACGCCGTCGAGGCCGCCCGGGCCGCACTCTCGGGCCGGGCCCGTGGAAGGGCCAAGACCAGAGACGGATCGGTCGAGGCCATCCGGGTCCTCGTCGTGGCCAAGCGCTCGGCCCGAGGAGCCCGGATCAAGGCGCTGGGTCAGATGCGCCAACTCACCTTCAGTGCCCCCGACCAGCTCCAGAGCCGACTCAAAGGCCTCCCGATCGGCGAGTTCGTCGTCGCCGCCCAGGGATTGCGCCCAACCCGCTCGCCTGATGCGGTGACGGTGGCCACGAAGGCGGCGCTCTCGTCGTTGGCACACCGGGTGGCCGACCTCGAAGAGGAGATCAGAGAACTCGACGCCATGATCACTCCGCTCCTCAAGAGCACCGCTCCCGAGCTGCTCGCTGTCTATGGAGTTGGCATCGACACTGCAGCCGCGTTGCTCGTCGCCGCCGGCGACAATCCTGAACGTCTGCGTTCGGAAGCCGCCTGGGCCCACCTCTGCGGCGTCTCACCCCTCGAGGCATCCTCGGGCAAGGTGACTCGCCACCGCCTCAACCGCGGAGGCGACCGCCAGGCCAACCGGGCGCTCTGGCACATCGTGATCACCCGGCTGGCCTCTGACCCGCGGACCCAGGCCTACATGGAACGCCGGGTCAAAGACGGTCGCTCCAAGCGCGAAGCCATCCGCATGCTCAAGCGCTACGTCGCACGCGAGGTCTACCGCTCCCTGCCTCGCACTTAGATCCTCGAACCATGGACTTGGCTCTCAGTACGCCTGTCGCCCACGGGGCTGACCTCTACCCGATATGCCAGTCCGTGGTTCGGGTTCACCGACTCTCGAAGACGCGTGACCTGATAAGAGCTTGCCCTCACCAACGAGTGGCCCATCATTGGTCTGTCCGCTGTCCTCACTCCCGAAATCCTCTCGAAAGGGGTTGACATCATCCATAGGAGCATCGGGTAGGGGTGCCACCGTGCGAGCAGGCACAACGGGGCGGGTGGGTTACCGATGGCCTACGGACGCCTGCGGGCTGAACGCGCGAATAAGGTCGCCGGGCGCTGGGCGGCCAAAGCCGATCCAGCCCCCGGCGGTCATTCCCATATGAGAGGGGAATGTCTACCTTAAGGAAGCACTGCGTAGTTCGCAGCGGCCTGTGCCGCCGCGGCTAGCAGGAAGTGCTGTTCAGGCCACCGACGCAGGTATTGGCGGTGCTGAACAGGCCAGAGATGCCCCCGCCCAGCGCGGCGACGGCCACCACGGCCACGACGGCAATCAGACCCACGAGCAGCGCGTACTCCACCATGGTGGCACCGCGCTCGGTGCGTGCTCGCTCGAACAGTGTCCCGTGTGCGGTCCTGACTGCGACGAACACGTTCATGAACATTCCCAACATCTGAGCCCCCTCTTGCCTCGCGTAATCCTCCCCATGGATGACCCGCGCTTTTCAAGCATCGGTCACTTGATGGCTACGGCTCAATAGGACTTAAGACCTAGTGGTGAACCGACCAGGGTGTTGCGCACAATGCCCTGACAACATCCCGGTTTGCTCCACTGGGTCTCCGAACGGAGCTGAGACGAGGTTCAGAGTCGCTCTCGCGGTGGTCGGGGCCTGCCGTTGGTCCGCGGCGTGCGCCGGCTGCCCCGGATCCTCGACACCGACGAGATCGACGCGCTCATGGGAGCGCTGCGCACTGAACGGGACCGGGCCATGACCCAGGCCATGGTGCTCGGAGGGTTGCGGCGCTGCGAGGTGCTCGGTCTTCGCCTCGGTGATCTGCGTCTCGGCGAATGGCGCGTCCTGATCAGAGAAGGCAAGGGCGGACACGAGCGGCTGGTGCCGCTCTCTCCGACCTTCTTTGCCACGGTGGCTCGCTACATGGACCACGAGCGACCAGAGTCGACAAGCGATTCGCTCTTCGTCGCGCTCAAAGGAACACGTCGCGGCCAGCCGCTCTCGGTGCCCGGTCTCGACCAGATCATCCGTGCTGCCCGGGTGCGGGCTGGCCTTAGCCACGGCACCTGCCACGAGCTGCGACATACCTGCTTCACCCGTTTGCGCGAGGCGGGCATGGCCATCGAGGCCATCCAGGCCCAGGCCGGGCACCGCTCCATCACCTCGACCCGGGTCTATCTACACCTCAGCGTCGACTGGCTGGCTGACGAGTACAAACGGGCCATAGAAGCCATCGAGGCCCAGGCGCTCGTGGGGGTGGCCCAGTGAACGCACTGGTTCGATCGCAGCCCGCTCGAGGTGCGTCGTCCGGGCGGCGGAACACCCGAGGTGACATGGACCGAAATCGCCGCCCGGGCTCCGGTCATGGTGGCCACCATGGCCTCCTACCTGGATCAACTCGAAGTCTCGGCCCGACCGAGCACGGTCGCAGCCGCCGAGCTGACGCTTCGGTTCTTCGCCCATCGGGTGAGCGAAGCCGATCCGAGCTGCACGTCGGTGGCGCGCATCGGACGGTTCCACATCGAGGACTTCAAGTGTTGGCTGGCAGCACGTCGAGGGAGGACCGGCAAGCCCTTGGCCACCATGACCATCCGTCACCGGCTCAGCACCGTGCGCACCTTCTTCGAGCGCATCATGGAATGGGACTACGACGACGCCCCAGCCCGTCTGTTCATCTACATGAGCGACTTCCCGGCCCTCGACGAACCGCTGCCCAGGTTCTTGGACGACCCGACCGCAGCCAAGTTCATGGCCGCCCTGGCAGAGGACCCCAATCAGCGCCGTCGCCTCATGGTCGAATTGTTGGCCCGCACCGGGATGCGCGTCGGAGAGCTCGCCGGGCTCGAAGACGATGCCATGATGCGCAAGGGTGACGGCCATCGCCTCCGCATCCCCATCGGCAAGCTGCACAACGACCGCTACGTGCCGCTGCTCCCGATGCTGGTCGACCTCATCGTCGACTACAAGGCCATGCGCGGGCGCTCACGCTCGGGGCACCTCCTCGAGCGCGACGACGGCCGGCCCTTCGACCGTCGCACGGTGCAGCGCTACGTGGCCAGCGTCGCCAAGCGGGCCGGGGTCGGCCACGTCCATCCCCACCAGCTGCGCCACACCCTGGCCACCCAGTCGATCAACCGGGGCGATGTCCCCTTACGCCGGGACTGAGCGCCCCTCATAGACCACACACAGACCACGCACGGACGTCAGAGGTGGGGGAGACCCATGGTTGTGGCGTGGACGACGAGATCGGAGTACGGCGGCACCAGGTCAAGTCCGTCCACGGCGTTGAGGAGCCCCGGAGCGTCGCCCGACTCACCGCGAACCCCGTACTGCCAGACGATGGCATTGGTCTTCGGGTCAACCACGATGACCCGGTCATTGTGGTCGTCGGTGGCGATCACGTCGCCGTTGGGGAGCGGCAGGGCCAGCGAGGGGTGGTTGAGGGCGGAGCTACCCGTCGGCCGGTACCGCCACTGGAGCCGGCCGCTAGCGTCGAAGGTCTCGATCTGACCTGGTTCGGCGTAGTCCACCGTCAGGTAGGTCCCGGGCCGCACTTCGTTGCTGTCGGACGGGTAGCTGACGCCGGGAGGGTGCCACGAGGCGTAGATCGTTCCGGCCAGGTCCATCTCGTCAACCCAGTCCCCGTTGATCTCGGTGACGAGGTAGTGCCCGTTGGTCATGGGGAAGGCGCCATTGGGGCTCCCGAATTGTGCTGGGGGTGCGTGCTGACAGGCCTGGGTGGTGGTGCCGTAGATGCGGGCTGGCACCTGTGTGTGTGGGGCGATCAAGAGGAGGCGACAGTTCTTGATATCGGCGGTGAGCACGTCACCGTTGGGGAGGACCAGCGCGTCGTCGGGGTTTGAAAGCTGGTTTGGGCCGTCACCTGGCACGCCTGGTGTGCCATAGCGCCACAGGATCTTGCGCGATGCTACGTCGATCAGGGTGACCACCGAGTACTCCTCTTCGGTGGCGATGATCTGCTTCCCGTTCGGAGTGAAGAAAGCGTCGTCTGGGCTCTTGAACGACACGCCCGGAGGGAGATCTCCAGCCTGCGGGAATGTCCAGAGTGCGCGGCCCTGGGGATCGACCACGATCAAGCGGTTATTGCCTTCATCGGCTATCAGGACGGGACCGGGGAGCACGCTCGGGTCAGACCCTGGCGCCAGATGCGCAGTGCCTGTCCCCGGGCCGGGGAACATGGACGTCGTCGTCGTTGCTGACCTCTCCTGGGGCGCTGCTCTGGGAGCGACGGTACGAGTAGAACCGACACATGAGTTGAATGCAACACCCACGGCAACCAGGGTGGTGCTGACGACTAAACCGGCCACAGTGCGGTTGCGGCGGACATTTCTCGAAACCCGCTGGCGCGCCATACGCCACCCATGATGGTGCGCCGCCACCGGCTTGGTCGCGATGGGTGGGAAGCCGTCGCGATGGTGTCATCGTGGGGCGTGGGGTGGCGCTTCGTGCATCCCATCGTTCTCCTGAAGCGGCCGCTTCCCGAGACCGCAACGTAGAACGTGCGTCATAGACCACAGGCAGACCACGCACGGACGCCAGAGATAGTCAGAGTCGGTCACGCACGGTCACAGTAGAAGTCCAGGTGAGAAGCTGAAAATGGGGGTTCCCGCATGTGAACCGGGCAGGGGTGTTTAACGTTCGCAATGTAGAGGCCGAGGGTTCGAGTCCCTTCACCTCCACCAAACGCCCAGGTCAGAGGGCCAAAGTGGGATCCCCCAAGTTCACGTCCTTGTCGACGTGACCTTGCGTGACCTTATCGATCACATGATTAGTGAATCGGGGCCATGCGGCGATCTCATCAGTGTCTTGCAGCAGTGGGGCCTCTGTTCCCGGCGGTTAGAGGCTCTGGCCCGCCCACGTCAAGTGGGCCGCTTAGGAACTGGCCTCCAGAGGTCGCTCATGGGTCGGAACGCCAAAGGATCCGTTTGCGCTCGATGAAATAGCAGAGACGCCTGACCCTACGATCGACGACGCTGATGCCGTTGGTGGCCTCACGCTGGTCCAGCTGTTCGCGCAGGTCGCCGCGGTGGCGGGCCCGAGCGTCGCCGGCGGCCTGGTTCAGGCCGTCGGCTCCGCCGCCGCCGTGGCGGTCGACTCGGTGAGCTTCTTCGTCTCGGCGGCCGCCGTGACCGCGATCCGCACCCCCGAGCCCAAACCGGGGGTGCCCCCGGGGGGGCATCCGAAGCTGGTGCACGACATCGCCGAGGGGCTGCGCTTCGTGTCCGGCAACGTGCTGCTGCGGGCCATCGCGGCCACGACCGCCACCTCCAACCTGTTCAGCGGCATCGCCGCCGCCGTCGAGGTCGTGTTCCTGGTGCGCGAGATGCACGCCTCGCCCGGCGTGATCGGCCTGCTCTTCACCATGGGTGGTGTCGAGAGCGTGCTCGGAGCGCTCGCCGCCGGCCCCATCGCGAGGAGGTTCGGCGAGGCCCGCGCCACCATCATCGGGATCGCCTGGGACGCCGGCGCGCTGCTGATCCCGCTCCCCACCATGCCGGGCGCCGGACTGCTCTTCTTCGGCGTCGGCATGTTCACCGTGTCCTTCTCGGCCGTCGTCTACAACGTCAACCAGGTGAGCTTTCGCCAGCGCCTGTGCCCGGACCGCTTACCGGCCGCATGAACGCCTCCATGCGTTTCGTCGTATGGGGTGTCCTGCCCATCGGCGCGCTCGTCGGAGGGGTGCTCGGCTCGGTTACCGGCCTGCGACCGACGCTGTGGATTGGTGCCGTGGGCGAGGCCCTGGCCGGGATCTGGCTGCTCGCATCTCCGATGCGGACGATGCGGGACTTCCCCGAGGCGCCTGAGCCCGGCGACGGCCCCTGAAGTGACCTCCGGCCCTACCCGGCGCATGCGAACCCGCCCACGCTGGAGGAGGCAACAAGTAAAGGGAGGCCGACATGGCACTCATGAAGCACGACAAGAACGGACACGACACCGTCCAACGGCGGCCGACCGACGTCTTCGAGACCTTCTTCGGTGACTGGCCGGCGATGTTCCGTCGCCCCTTCGTGGTCGTGCCCGAAGGCCTGGACGCCATCCGGGCCGACGAGTTCACCGAGGGCGACACGCTGGTCGTCAAGGTCGAGATCGCAGGCATCGACCCCGAGAAGGACGTCGAGGTGACGCTCAATGGCGATGTCTTGCACATGGAGGCCCATCGCCGAGAGGAAGAGGAGACGAAGGAGCGTGACTACACGCGGCGCGAGTTGCGGTACGGGTCGTTCCACCGCGACCTTCTCGTTCCCACCGGGACGACCGAGGCGGACGTGAAGGCCAGCTACAAGGACGGGATCCTCGAGGTGCGGGTGCCGATGGTCGTCGAGACCCCGACTCCACCCGCGGCCAAGATCCCCGTGGGCAAGAGCTGACCAACCCGGCGACCGGTTCCCCAGCGGCCGACGAGCACCTGGTGCGCTCGCACCTGGTGCGCTCGCTGGGCGCCGACGAGATCGTGACGCGGGGCGACGACTTTGCCGCCTTCTTCCCGGTGTACGCGCGCAACTACGCACGTGAGCAGGACAAGCTCGACCGCCTACGCGCGCAGGCCGAGGAGGGGACCCTCACCCTCCGGGTGGCCCGCACCCTGCCCGCCGTTCTAGGCCGCCGAGGCCCATCGCCGACTCGAGGCGGGTGGGGTCCGCGGGCGGCTCGTCCTGGAGCTCTGAGGGTTACGAGGCCGACGCGGCCAGGCCGACGGCGGGGAGATCCTCGATCTCGCGCTTCGTCAGGTTGACGGCGATGACCTCGCCCATGCGCTCGACCGCACCGATCGGAATGGCGACCTGCTTGCGTCCCCAGAGGTGCCCTTCCTGCAGCAGGACGTGTGTGACGTGCCCGTGCACCGGTTCGACGACCAGACCCTCCACCCTGCCGATCTCGCCGTCGCTCGCGTGCACGGGCTCACCGCGCCGCACGCCGACCTCGCCGGGCGGCAGCGTGTCGCGGGTGACGATCCCACTGGCGTTGGCGACCATGGGGTCCGCACCACCCTCGATCCCGAAGTAGGGCCAGTAGTAGGCCTCGTGCTGGGCGTAGTTCTCGTAACCACTCCCGCCGGGCAGGAAGTCGGTCTCCTCGGCGTGCGGCAGCTTCTCGAACTCCGCCACGGTGCAGCGGAGGTGGACCTCCCCGTCGTCTGCCTCCACCAGGTCGAGCGGCACCAGACGCCCGAGGCCGCTGCGGTGCGTGGGCTCGATCACCAGATGGGTGACCTCGCGGGCCACGGGGTTCACCACGACCCGGCGCACCTCGCCGCACGGCCCGTCGCTGCATGCCGCGGCGGACCCGATCGTGAACGTGGCGTCTGCCATATCGACCTCCTCGACCCGGCCAACCCTAGGGCGGGGGTCACCAGCCGCGCAGGTCGATGTCCCAGCGGTCCACCACCTCGTCACCGTCGACGAGGTGGAGGTGCTCGTGGTACGCGACAGTCGGATCGACATGGGCGGGCAAGACGCGGATGCGATCGCCGACGCGCAGCGCCGCGTGCGGGGCGAACGTCAGGTGCTCGTCGGAGCAGAACCACACCTCGGCCGCCGCGACCGACGGGTTGCCGTGATCCATGCCCAGCGCCTTGAGGCCGCAGTCGGCGACCGCCCACCTGTCCGACACCGAGATCACGGTGGAGAGCACGGTGAGCGCCTGCGTGAACGGAAGTCCGAGCTTGGCGTAGGCCGTGTCCATCAGGGCGTAGGACCCGGCCTGGACCTCGGTGGCCCACGTGTTCAGGTCGTACGTGCCGGTGCCGCCCGCCGAGATCACGTCCCCGCCCACGAGATCGTGGGCGAGCATGAGTTGGGCCATGGAGTCCTCGAGCATCTCGGTCCGGGTCCTCCGGTCCTCCAGGCCGACGATGTGGCCCTCGTACCCCATGACGCCGCGCACCGCGAGCCCGGCGGCGCGCGCCAGGTCGGCCACTCGCCCCGCGTCCCCGGGACGGCAGCCGCAGCGGGGGAGCCCGACGTTGACGTCGATCAGCACCTCGGGGACGCCGGCGCCGGCGGCAGCGGCAATGGTCGCCTCCGAGTCGACGGCGACGGTGACCCGCGCCCCTGCCCGCGCCAGCGCACCGAGCCTGGTGGCGTCGGCCACCTCGTTGGCCAGGAGCAGGTCGTCCCCGAGGCCGGCCCGTGCCATGCCCTCCATCTCGGCCACCGTCGCGCAGGTGAAGCCCGCGTGCCCGTGCGCCGCCTGGCGTGCCGCCAGCGCCGTGCACTTGTGTGCCTTGACGTGCGGCCGCATCCTCGCACCGGGGAGCGCCGCAGCCATGGTGCCGAGATTGGCCTCGAGTCCCGCGGCGTCCACGAGGAGGGCCGGGGTCGTCAGCTCTGCCGTCCTCACGGCCGGGAGGCTACCGACCGGCACGGCACCGTGACGGGCGCTCGGGTACTCTCCGCGCATGAGCACCCCGTGGCTAGAGGACGCGTGCGGCCTGGTGGACGCCTTCCGTGCCAAGGAACTGTCCCCGCTCGAGGCCCTCGACGCCTGCATCGGCGCCATGGAGGCGTCGCCGCTGAACGCCTTCAGCTTCACGGACTTCGAGCGGGCGCGGGACGCGGCCATGAACGCCAACGTCACGTTGCCCTTCGGCGGTGTCCCCTGGGGCGTCAAGGAGCTCGAACGCGTCGAGGGCTGGCCGTACACCGAGGCATCGATGCTCTTCAAGGACCGGGTCTCGGACCACGACGACACCTCGCTGTCCCGCCTGCGCACCGCCGGTGCCGTGCTGGCCGCGCAGACGACGGCGAGCGAGTTCGGGGGCATCAACTGCACCTCGACCGAGTTGCACGGGACGACGCGCAACCCGTGGGACCCCGAGCGCACCCCGGGCGGGTCGTCGGGGGGCACCGCCGCCGCGGTCGCGGGTGGCCTCCTGCCCATCGCCACGGGGAGCGACGGGGGCGGGTCCATCCGGATCCCCGCCGGCTTCACCGGGCTGTTCGGCCTCAAGGCCACCTACGGACGGGTGCCCAAGGGCCCCGCCGCCGGGATCGATCCGCTGACGTCGGTCCGTGGCTGCCTCACCCGCTCGGTGCGCGACACGGCGCGCTACTTCGACTGCTGCAACGGGTTCGACCAGCGCGACCCGCTGAGCCTGCCGGTCGTCGGCGGGTGGGAGGCGGCGCTCGGCACCTACGACCTGTCCGGCAAGACGGCGGCCGTCGTGGTCGACCTCGGCATCGCGCGGGTCCGCGACGAGGTGGCTGAGGTCGTGGCGGCCGCGGCCGAGCGGCTCGCCGCCGCGGCGAACCTGCGGCTGGTCACCGTCGCGCCGGCGCTCCCGCCGCTGCGCGGCGAGTGGGCCATGGCCAACCAGCCGGCGTTCGTGGCCGACCTGGGGGACGCCTACCCCGACCGGCTGGACGGGCTCTCGCGTGAGATGCGGGCAGGGGTCGAGGCGGCCCAGGAACGCTTCACCCTCGGACGGGCCGCCTCCATCGAGCGCTACCGGCGCCAGCTCAACGAGGCCATGGCCGACCTCTTCGCGGAGGCGGACTTCGTGTTCTGCTCGACCAACCCCGACGTGGCCTTTGCGGCGGAGGGGCCTCCGCCCTCGACCATCCCCGGGGCGGACCTCATCCACGAGGTCGGCTTCAGCCGCGCCATCATGAACAACGCGGCACTGACCGCGCCGTCGAACCTCAACGGCAGCCCGGCCGTGAGCGTCCCCGCCGGGCTGGTCGGCGGGCTGCCGGTGGGACTGCAGGTCTTGGCCGGGCACCACCGCGAGGAGCTGCTCCTCGACCTGGCGTTGGTGGCCGAGCGCGCCATGCCCTGGCCGAAGGTGGCCCCTGGCTCACCGCGCTAGGGGTCGCGCAGCGCGTCCCGCCACGGGGACATGTCCAGCCCGGGGTAGCGCCCCTGCATGCCGGTCAGCGTGACCTCGTTCCAGTACGAGTGGCCCGGTGCGGGCACCCCCATGAGGGCCAGCTGGCGCGGGGTGGCCTGCTGGACGAACTTGCTCAGCTCGACCGAGAAGCCGCGGAAGGGCCAGGCCTGGTAGCCGCCCCACGACGCGTCGCGGTGCCGGAACGAGACGTGGAGCATGATCCGGTACCGGGTGGAGTCGGTGAAGTCCACCGAGCGGTGGTAGACGTCGGGGCGGTAGGCCACCACGGAGCCGGCCGGTGCCGCCGCGTCCGACGGGTCGTCGTAGAGCTCGGCGTAGTCCACGTAATTCAAGGTGTGCCGCTCGACGGGGATGTCCTTGGTCTTTTGCCACGAGACGAACCGGGTGGCACCGTCCGCAGCGGTGACGTCGGTCAGGTAAACGAAGAACTCCACCTGCTGGTAACCGAGCTCGTGGCGCGGCACCACCAGCATGTGGTTGGGGTAGTCGGCGTGGAGCAACTGGTTGTAGCCCGACTCCTGGTGGGCGTACTTGGCCGTGGCGGTCCCCATGTAGAGCGCGAGGTCGGTCGTTCCCAGGAGCCGCTCCGCCAGGGCGACGACGTTGTCGTGCAGGACGAGCGCGTTGAGCCGCAAGCGTGTCGTGGCGATCTTCGGCGGCATGGGCTACCGCGACCAGGTGCGCGCCCTGCACAAGGGGGAACATCGTGGTGGCCTCCCGGGGCGCCTCGAGGACCTCATCGAGCGGGGCGACGTCCGTCTCGACGACGTGACCACGGTCGTCCTCGACGAGGCCGACCGCAGACGATGAGCATCCCAGCGTGCCTATCAACCATACTCATGGCGGGCGGGGTACCCGGACGCCATGAGGTGTGGGTCGCGCCTTAGTGCGAGCGACGGCCGCTCACCCTTTTGAAGTGAGCAGTGCCCCAGCGGCCTTCAATCGCGCGCCTTCGACTTTGGGCCCCTTTACCCGGCCCGCTTCGCAGCCTTCTTCGCTGGAGCCCGCTTCGCAGCCTTCTTCGCTGGAGCCCGCTTCGCAGCCTTCTTCGCTGGAGCCCGCTTCGCCCCCGAACGCTCCTCTCCCAGAGCGTCCTGACTCGCCTTTACGATCTTCTCCGCAAGCTGGGTCGATGTGCCGACGAGCTGCTCGGTCATCTTGAACGCCGAATCGATTATCCGCTGGCGTGGACCGTTGTCTGCACCCACGTCGGGAAAGGCACCATTTACGGTGTCAAGGAACTTGCGCACCGATTCCAGTGCGTTGTTGCCGGTATCACGAAATGACTCGATGATCCGATCAGCGCTGCCGGAGCCAGTCTTTGTGCTGGTCATAGGTGCCTCCCATCTCTTGGGCCGTGATTGGCCAAGGCGAAACCACTCCCATTCTTTTCACAAGCACAAGGCGGCGAAGTAGAGGCCTTCGGCACGTTCTCGTAGGGGTGCCCCAAACGGTGGCCTGGGGCCATGTGTTCCGGTGAGCCTGTGCCCCGGCTTCATCACTGAGCGGGGTGGTCGTACGGCGTAGCTCAGGCCCGGAAATTGGGTTGCCCCTGCAAGGAACATGTGGGTCATGACCCCCTGGCTGGGTGGTGCTCGACGACGGCATCGGATCCTGGGAAGAAGAATCCTTCGTGTCCGTCATCGCTCCACCGCACTCGGTAGGGCGGGGCCCCATTCTCACCTTCGATAGTGAGGATGACCGCCTCGCGGACGGGCTGTCCCGTGTGGTGGCCTTTGACGACAATTTTGTCTCCGATAGCAGCTTGCACGCGAATGCCTCCTTACGATTCGGCCGACGGCCGCAGTCTGACCTGATTGGCCCTCACCTCAAGTCTGGCCACAAATCGGGCCAGGATGGGAGGGCCAAAGGTCCACTCAGGGGAACGTGCCGGGTGCCCTAGCTCCGAAACCGTCACGGCTCCTTGGTCCAGTTGGTCCAGGCAAGTTGCGGCCACTGTTCGGCTTCACGCAAGGGACAACGGGATGGGGAGAGCGCACAGGTTGGCGCCACGCTCAGTCGCTTCCCGGGCATGACGATGGGGGCAGTCACCGGCACGCCTCTAGCAGCAGCCCTGAAGATGCTCACTGAAGGTGAGCTGGACGAGCCAGGGATCTGCACGCCAGAGCGAATCGACCTAGAGCGCTTCTTCAGTGTCTTGTCGCAGCTCGGTCCCGGAGCCCCGCCTCCCGACGAAACGTCTTGGTCACGCGATCGTGGGAATCCGATTCCCGTGAGGCGATTCCGGCTAGGAGGCTGTTGAACAAAGGTCTCCGCAGGCGTATGTTCGGAGACGCAAGCCCGGGCTTATGTCCGAACCGAAGCGCCAGCATGAAAATGGGTTGAAGCTGGCCGCCCTGGATGGGCAGTGCCCAAGGTGAGGTCCCATTTTTGACGACCCGGGCTTGCGCGTCTGTGATCACGCCGAGCCGATCCGCCACCCTCCGTCGTGATCGAGCCCGAGGTTGACCAGCCGGCGCAGATTGAGGGCAGCCACTCGATTCGAGAGCCCGAGCTGATTTCGTTCGACGCCGCGGAAGCGGACCCGCCGGTTTCCATGGGTGACGAGCCACGCGATGGAGCGCTCGACCATGGGGCGCCAACGGCGGTACTCCTCGAGCCCGACTCCTTCTTTCCATTGACGACGGGCAGCGACGAGCTCGTCGTCATGGGGATGGATGATTGTCTTGAGACCGCGCTGCGATGTGGTGCAGCGGTCTCGGAGCGCGCAGCCCGTGCACTTGGCGCCAAAGGTCGCCTGGCCCCTTGGGGCGATGGGAACAGTGATGCCGGCCGGACACGTCATCGTGCGCGCTTGGTGATCGACGACGAAATCGTCACGGCAGAACCCATCGGGGACCGCACGTCGCAACGGAATCGGCTTGATCAACTGGCGATGTTCATGGGCTCGCAGGTGAGCCCGAGTCTCGCCTGATCCATAGGCCGAGTCGCCGAGGATTTCGAGCCCGTCAGGCCCGGTGGCCACCAGATCGAGTGCGGTCTTCGCGTCCGAGACATTGGCCGGGGTGAGAATGACCGAGGTGACGAGCCCGGTCTCGGGCTCAACGGCGATGTGGGCCTTGTAGCCGTCACGGTATTCAGAGCGTGACTTGTGCATGTGGCGGGCTTCGGGATCGACGACCGAAATGACCCGGTCAGGGGCCACCTTTTGCGCGATCCGCCAGGTGCCGTCATCTCCTTGTTCGACGTCTTGGCCAGCGACCAAAGCCAGCAGTCCGAGGGCCGAGTTGGCCTCGGCATCTTCGCTCTCGTCCTCGAAGGCGGCGAGCAGGGTCAGGGCATCGGTGACCAGCCCGTCGACTAGGGCAGCCTTCGCCACTGGGTCGTCCCAACTAATCAGCGGCTTGCCCGCCGAGTCGTAGTCGTGAGCGGAAACAGCGACGTGCATCGCTCCCGGGACGACCCTGCGCACCCGGCGGACGGCGGCGATCAGCTGGGTGACGGTGTCTTGGGTGGCAACGGCATCGTCGAGCAGGGTCGAGTCGAGGGCCCGGCGGGTCTTGCCCTTCAGGACCCCGGTGGCGTCGACGACAGAGCGCACCGCATCGAAGATCCGCTCGGGCTTGTCGGACTTGCGCAGCCTCGTCCGCCAATACGTGAGGACCGAGAAGTCGAACCCCTCGTCATCGAGGGCCAGCCCGCAGGCCACCTTCCAGCTAATCCGGTCCCGAAGAGCCCGGGCGGCGTCCCGATCGGACAATCCCTCGAGGGCCTGGAGCACCATGACCGAGGCCACCACATCAGCCGGGATCGACGGTCGACCACGACCCGAGGGGAACAGATCCTCGAACATCTCGTCGGGGAACAGTTCGTGGCGATGATCAGCCAGGAACGCCTCGACGCTGCCTTCGGGAACCAGCTGGCGGCACAGAGCGGCGGCGTCGAGCAGCTCCGGGTTGGATTCGCTTCGTCCTTGCACCTGCCAATTCTCGACGATCCCAGCCCAAATCGCGAGCACTGATTGCCGATTATTTCAACAGCCTCCTAGCCGCTGCGGGTGCCGTCCAATATGAGCGTGAAACACGGCGGCTGAATCATTGGGGAGTGGCGAGCCGGGCTAACGGCAGGCGTTCCAGCGCTGTTTCAGCGTGCACGACAATTCGACGATGATGGAGGGGCCGGGAGGAGGCCAAGCTGATGAGAGCGCTGCGACTCATGGAGTGGAAGTCCGACCCGGTTCTGATGGAGGTGGACGATCCCGTCCCTGGCCCAGGTCAGGTGGTTGTTTGAATCGGGGGTGCGGGTGCATGTCACTCGGACCTGCACCTCATGCGCGAATTCGAAGGGGGGTTGCTACCCTGGGGCCCCCCGTTCACGCTCGGACACGAGAACGCCGGCTGGGTCCATGCACTCGGGTCAGACGTCAGCGACCTGGAGGTGGGCCAACCCGTCGCTGTGTACGGGTCTTGGGGCTGTGGAAGTTGCGCAAGTTGCCGGCTCGGGATCGACAACTACTGCGAGAACCCGACGGCAGCTCCCGTGCCCATGGGAGGTGGGGGCCTCGGCCTGGATGGGGGCATGGCCGAGTTCATGCTCGTGCCCTCCGCTCGCCTTCTCGTCCCGCTCCCCGAGGGTCTCGATCCCGTTTCAGCGGCCCCCCTGACCGACGCCGGGCTCACCCCGTATCACGCGGTGCGCCGCAGCTGGCACAAGCTTGCGCCCGGAACGACGGCCGTCGTCATAGGGGTCGGAGGTCTCGGTCATTTGGCCATCGAGATCCTCAAAGCGACCACCGCGGCGCGGGTTATCGCCGTGGACACCCGAGACGAAGCTCTCGCTCTGGCCACCTCGTGCGGTGCCGACCTGACGTTTACGCCCGAAGCTGATCTCGCGGACGAGATCCGTGCCGCCACCGGGGGGCGGGGGGCAGACGTGGTCCTGGACTTCGTCGGCTCAGAATCCACTTTGGCCCTCGGGGCGGCTGCGACGCGCACGCTCGGCGATCTCACCATCGTTGGCATCGCCGGGGGCACGCTTCCAGTGTCGTTCTTCTCTGTGCCCTACGAAGTCTCGATCCAGACCACCTACTGGGGTAGCCGTCCCGAACTGACCGAGGTCCTCGACTTGGGCGCTCGAGGACTGGTACACCCCAAGGTCACCACCTTCAACTTGGACACCGCGATGGATGCCTACATGGCCATGGAGGAGGGGCGGCTCGAAGGTCGAGCCGTCGTCGTGCCGAGCCAATCCTGACGTGAGCAAAGAGTATGTGTGGCTGGCCTGATGCCCGGAGGGTGTTCGGCTCCGACGATCTGGGTGCGCGTTCCTGCCGAGGCGGCTCGCTCTGCCGGCTCTCGTCTTTCGATTGCCAGGGCCTCCCAGCTCAGGGCGGTCGCCGTGTCGCTCTCGATGGCCGCTGCCCTCGGGGCGCTGGCCCTGACCGGTCTGCGGTGAAATCAACTCACCTGCAATCTGCCGCGGACTAGAGGTGCGGCGGGTGGTTGGCGTCCTACCCGAGCTTGGCGGTCGGGTCGGCAACCCGAAGGTGTAGAGCACTGCCGTCGGCCCAGGATCAGGAGACGGCCCAGCGGGTGACCTGGTGGGCGTGACCCGACAGGTTGACGGCGGACAGAACCTTGGCGTTCCGTCGTCTGCGCGGCAACAAGCACCGCCGCTTCAGGGTCGGTGATGTCCTGTTGCTCGCCGAGGAACGTGATCGTCGTCAAGGGGGAACCAGCGCCATTCGCTGCGCATTGCGAGAGCCTGCCGATCGGACGTGAGTACCGATCGGCGAACACCCGAGAAGAGCCTCTCCGGCGTGACCTTACGTGACCTTATCGAGAGGGAAGGGGAGGGATCGTGAGGGATCCTGAGGGGATCGAAACGCTGCCACCAGGAAGGTCCTCGGAAAGGACCTAGTCAAAAGGCTGAGAACCGTACCTTCGCAATGTAGAGGCCGAGGGTTCAAGTCCCTTCACCTCCACCCGGTAATCCCTGGTCCCTGAACGAAGTGTGAGCGGCTGTCTGGCGGAGACCACAGGCAGACACACCAAACAGTGGTCCCGAGCTGGACTGGAGTGCGATTCTCGCTCACCTTCGGCCGACAATCTCGCCCCCCCCTTTGCCGACTCCACGAACGCCTAGCGCTTAGCCGCCCTCTTGGCAGGACGCTTGCCAGCTGGAGTCCGCTTCTTCGCGGCCTGTCGGGTTGGAGCCCTCTTCTTGGCTGGAGCCGACTTCTTCGCAGCCTTCTTCGCGGCCTGTCGGGCTGGAGTCCTCTTCTTGGCTGGAGGCGACTTCTTCGCAGCCTTCTTCGCGGCCTGTCGGGCTGGAGTCCTCTTCTTGGCTGGAGCCGACTTCTTCGCAGCCTTCTTCGCGGCCTGTCGGGCTGGAGTCCTCTTCTTGGTAGTCCGCTTGGCTGCCGTGATGCCGGATACCCTGCCTACGATGGTCATTGATCCGGCTCCCGGGATGAGAGATGACTCTCCACCGGTCGACCATTCGATGTGGAGGAGTTCACCATCGACCTCGGTCACGACACCATCCCGAGGAATTTGACCTACCTTCGTGGATTCGAATCGGACTCGATCGCCAGTACTTGGCACGGCGGCCCCCTTTCATTCCTGATCGAACTGAGCACCACCCATCCTGTCACCCCCACCGGAAGGTCGGTCTGCGTTTCGTGGCTCGCGAGTGTGTTCCCGACTACTCGGGACCTGGGCGGTAGCGGCCGGGGCGACCGCCTCTCTGATCGGCTCTTCGGGATGAAGGGCCTCTGTCTTGCCGCATGCTGGTTTACAAGTTGACGACGATGGGATAGAGCAACTGAGCCCGAGTTCGGTTTCGACGGAACTGCCCAAGAGACCGATGGAACGATCACAAATGACGGGCAGCCGACGCTAAGCGACCGCCTGTTTGAGGTGTACATCGAAGAAGGCGATGATTCGACAGCGGGCATCGAGCGCGGAACTCTGGTGGAACTTCGCGCCTGAGACTTTCGCCAGGACCTTGAAGATCATGGAAGCCTCTGTGGGATCGTGATCATTGAGAAAGGAGTGCCCAGCGTCGGCATACACCTTCACGTCGTGATCGATTCCGTTGGCGCTCAGCGCCTGCTCAAGGCGGCGAGGTGCCCTACGCAGTGAGCGATCCCTGGCCCCGTAGCTTCCGATCACCGGGCAGGCACCTCGCAACAGGTCCTCGGCGTCTTTCGGTACGCCGCCGTAGTTCACGCTTGATGCAAAGAAGCCTTGTCGGGGAGCGAGCAGCAGCGCGAACCCACCTCCCATGCAGTAGCCGATGACACCGATCCGCCCCGTGCAGTCCGGTCGGCCAGCCAGCCACGCCCGCGTGGCCTCCAGGTCATCGAAAGTCCGACCCTTCCGGGCGAGAGCGTCTTTGATCACCGCTCGCATGCATCTGAGCTTGTTGCCCCCGTGATACAGGTCCGGGGCCGCCGCCAGGTATCCCTCGCTCGCCAGCCAGTCCGCCTGTCGTCGCAAATCCGTGCTCATTCCGAACGCATCGTGAATGACGATCACGCCGGGCCAGGTTCCGTCGCCTGTCGGTACCGCCACATAGGCCGGAAGCACGCCTACCGTCGGGATATGCATGTCGGTCATGGTTCATGATGGCCCACGAAACCTAGGCGTGCCCTGACATTTCGGAGCCGAGGTATCCACTCCGCCGGGTCGGCGAAACAGTCCGAAACCCCAGGTGCCCACTCGCAGCCACGCCGATCGAGTGACATCGGGGATCATCAAGTGCATGAGCGCCCATGCCAGGGCAGACTGTGGGATGGCAAAGAGCTACCAACTCGGGCCTGCCCGTCGAGCGGTCAATGCGCTCATGAATCCGTTGATTCGCCTTGGTATCGGCGGTAAGTCGACGTACCTCCTCACCACCACGGGATGTAGGACAGGCCAGCAGAGGACTACACCGGTGATCCTGGTCCAGAACGATGGACAACGATGGCTTGTCTCGCCCTACGGCATCGTGGCTTGGGTGCACAACGTGCGTGCCCAGCCCGAGGTCACGCTTCGCCATGGCAAGCGAGCGGAGACCCTTCACGCCGAGGAGGTTGACGCAGCCGCAGCCGGGCCCGTCCTCCAGCGTTATGTTCGCAACGTGCGGGTAACAGCCCCATTCTTCGATGCCAAGGGCGACGACCCGGTGGATAAGTTCATCGAAGAGGCACACCTCCATCCGGTGTTCAAGCTCACCGCCACCTCTCACTAACTGCCCCGTACATTGCCAGGACGGTGGGACTCAATTCGAATTCGAATCCTCATTGAGGTCAAGACTCCAGTTTGAGGCGGTTCGGGGCGCGAAGGATTGACCGTCACGAGACGGCGCAGATGCGTAGGCTCTGGCTGGGTCCGGGGGTGACTTCGCCAAAGAGCCGGCCGTCAGGGTGCAGAGCCGACCACGCGGCTATGAGTCGTTCCCTCATGTCCTCCCGGGCCCCTTTCAGCTCGAGCAGCAGCTTGAGTACGGCGTCGATGCCGTAGAGCAGACTCCGCAAACTCGGTGCGGTCGATCACGTCGACTCCGTTCGGTCCGATGCCTTGGATGAGCCGGCTCGTTCGAGTCCCTTCACCTCCACTCGGTCACTTCAGGCCTGTTTCAGCGCGCGAAGAGGTGATACCCCGCGAAAACCCAGAGTGCGATGAGCGCGACATTCGCCACCATCGGTTTCGAGATGAAGCGGATGAGCTCCTCGGCGTTCGCCACCCGGCCGTGCGAGCGCCGGGCCGCCAGATCCACCAGGAGGGCGGCGATCGGAAGGGCGACCCAGAATGCGATCCCGGCCGGTGGGCTCGAGGGCAGGAGCAGCGCGGGGGCGATCGGATGGCCTCCGGCGGTCAGCATGCCCGCGCCCAGGGCAGATGGTGCAGGGGTGTCCGGATCCGTCTCTGCCCGGGAGCTCGAGATGCTCTGGTTGCGCACCGGCGCTCTGACGCGGGCTGCGACATAGCCGATCCCTGCCAGCATCCACACGAGCAAAAGGGAGGCATTCAGCGGCCGGTACGCCTGTGCCAACGCGCTGATCGTCAGGTGGTACTCATGCGGGCCCGTGTCGAGGGCGAGCACGTCCCAGGCGAGCGTGAGCACGAACAGCGCGATCCACGGCGCAACGCCTCGAAGAGCCAGCCGGCCACCCTCGCGACCCGGCCGCGGCCACTCGTCGTCGACCGGTTCGAGGTGCCAGCCGAAATGCCTCCGGTTCTTGCCTCTCCACAGAGCGACGTCGACGACGACGACGGCGCCCAGTGAGAGCCCCCACGTGATCTCTGCGGCCGCTGTCGTTCGGTGGTAGCCGCTCACCCATCCGCACCATGCACAGAGGGCCACCGCGGCGACGCCGAGGAGGAGGTGGTGACCACGCACGGCAACCGGTATACCCCCAGCGTCGGCAGACGGGCATGACCATCGAGCAAGGGGACGTGCGGCTCTCGCAGCGGGCGCGCCTCTGCGGTGAGGGCACGCGACCCCGCGTTAGGGTCCGCCGATGGCAAAGGGGGTGCTGCTGGGTCACCGCGACTTCCGGCTGCTCTGGGGTGGCGAGACGGTCAGCGAGCTGGGTTCCCAGATCAGCCTGCTCGCCATTCCGCTTCTTGCGGTCCGGACCCTGCACGCCACCACCTTCCAGATGGGGCTGCTGACCGCGGCATCGACGGCGGCCTTCTTGATCGTGGGCCTCCCGGCCGGCGTCTGGGTCGACCGCATCCGGCGACGCCGGGTCATGATCGGGGCCGACCTCGGCCGCCTGGTCGCCCTGGGCTCCATCCCGATCGCCTACGCCTTCGGGTGGCTGACCCTGGCCCAACTCTTCGTGGTCACCCTGGCCAGCGGGATCCTCACCGTCTTCTTCGACGTCGCCTACCAGTCGTATTTGCCCGCCCTGGCGGGGAGGGAGCACCTCGTCGAGGGCAACGCGAAGCTGACCGGCAGTGCGGAGGTCGCCGCCGTGGCCGGGCCGAGCGTCGCCGGCGGGCTGGTCCAGACCATCGGCGCCTCGGCTGCGGTGGCCGTCGATTCGGTCACGTTCCTGGTCTCGGCGGTTGCCGTCACCGCGATCCGCAGCCCCGAGGCCCGGCCTCAGGTCCCCGAGAGTGGTCATCCGAAGCTCGTCCACGACATCGCCGAGGGACTCCGATTCGTGTTCGGCAACGCGTTGCTGCGGGCGATCGCGGCCACGACGGCCACCGCGAACCTCTTCAGTGGAGTCGCCGCCGCGGTCGAGATCGTCTTCCTCGTTCGCACCGTGCACGCCTCGCCGGGAGCGATCGGCCTCCTCTTCGCCATGGGCGGCGTCGGCGGCGTCCTGGGGGCGTTTGCCGCCGGTCCGCTCGCACGCCGCTTCGGCGGAGCACGTGCGACCATCCTCGGCATCGCCGGCAACGCAGGCGCCCTGTTGATCCCCCTCACCATGCCGGGCGCTCGGCTCCTCTTCTTCGGCTTCGGGATGCTCGCCGTCTCGTTCTCCGCCGTCGTGTACAACGTCAACCAGGTGAGCTTCCGCCAGCGCCTGTGCCCGGACCGCCTCCTCGGCCGGATGAACGCCACCATGCGCTTCGTCGTCTGGGGTGTCCTTCCCATAGGCGCTCTGGTCGGCGGCGTGCTCGGCTCGGCCGCCGGGCTTCGGCCGACTCTGTGGATCGCCACAGCGGGAGAGGCGGCGGCGGGGATCTGGCTCCTCGCGTCGCCCATGCGCACCATGCACGACTTTCCCGACACCCCCAGCGACGTGACGATGGGGGGCGAACCGTCCTGAAGCAGTGACCGCTATGCGCTCACCGTGCGACGTCGACGGCCGGGAGGGCCTCGATGTCGCCTTTCGAGAGGCTGACGGAGATGCCGCCCTCCAGGTGCGTCACAGCGCCGATCGGGATGGCGACCTGCTTGCGCCCCCAGAGGTGCCCTTCCTGCAGCAGGACGTGGGTGACGTGGCCGTGCGCCGGCTCCACGACGAGCCCCTCGACCTTGCCGATCTCCCCGTCGGTGGCGTGCACCCGTTCCCCGCGCCGGACTCCCACCTCGCCCGGCGGCAGCGTGTCGCGGGTGACGATCGCGCTGGCATTGGCCACGAGGGGGTCCGCACCGCCCTCCAGCCCGAAGTAGGGCCAGTAGTAGGCCTCGTGCTGCGCGTAGCTCTGGTAGCCGCTCCCCCCGGGCAGGAAATCGGTCTCCTCGGCTGGCGGCAGACCCTCGAACTCCTCGCGGGTGCAGCGCAGGCGGACGTCCCCGTCACTCGCGTCGACCAGGCTCAGGGGGACCAGGCGCGCCAGCCCGCTCCGGTGCTCGGGCTCAATGACGAGATGGGTCACCTCGCGGGCAACCGGGTCCACGACCACCCTGCTCACCTCGCCGAGGGAACCGTCGCTGCACGCAGCGGCGGAGCCGATCGTGAACTTGGCGTCTGCCATGTCGACCTCCTTGTCCAGGGCAACCCTAGGACCCGCTCACCAGCCGCGCAGGTCCACATCCCAGCGATCGACCACGTCGTCACCGTCGACGACGTGCAGATGCTCGTGGTACGCCACGGTCGGGTCGACGTGGGCCGGGAGGACTCGGATCCGATCACCGACCTGCAGCCGCGCCGTGTGCGGCACGAAGGTCAGGTGCTCGTCGGAACAGAACCAGACCTCAGCGTCCTCCACCGACGGGTCGCCATGGTCCATGCCCAAGGCCTTGAGGCCACAGTCGGCAACCACCCAGCCGTCTGACACCGAGATCACGGTGGACAAAACCGTGAGCGCCTGCACGAAGGGCAGTCCGAGCTTGGCGTACGCCGTGTCCATGAGCGCGTAGGACCCCGCCTGGATCTCCGTGGCCCAGGTGTTGAGGTCGTACGTTCCGGTGCCGCCTGCGGAGATCACCTCCCCGCCGACGAGGTCGTGGGCGCGCGCCAGCAAAGCCATGGAGCCCTCGAGCATCTCTGATCGTGTCCGGCGTTCCTCCAGGCCGACAATATGGCCCTCGTACCCCATGACCCCGCGCACCGACGAGGCCGGACCGCACGCGCCCGCTCGGCGAGCCGCCCCGCGTCCTCTGCGAAGCAACCGCAGCGGGGAAGCCCGACGTTGACGTCGATCAGCACCTCTGGGACGCCGGCTCGCGCCGCGGCGGCGATCGTCTCCTCCGAGTCGACGGCCACCGTCACCCGCGCGCCCGAGCGTGCCAGCGCGCCGAGTCTCGTTGCATCGGCCACCTCGTTGGCCAGGAGGAGGTCCTCACCCAGGCCGGCCCGGGCCATGCCCTCCATCTCGGCGGTTGTCGCGCAGGTGAACGCGGTGGTACGCCTCGCCGCCTGTTGCACGGCCAGCGCCGTGCACTTGTGTGCCTTCACGTGGGGTCGGAGTCTGGTGCCCGGGAGCGCCCGCGCCATCGTGTCCAGGTTTGACTCCATCCCGGCCGAGTCCACAAGGAGGGCCGGGGCCGTCAGCTGCGAGGTCCTCACCGCGGGCAGGCTACCGACCGGCGGAGCGCGGTGACGGGTGCTCAGGGAACGGAGGAGACCTGCGGTCAGCGCAGCGCGGCGCGCCACCGCGACATGTCGAGCTCGGGGTAGCGGGCCTGCACGCCGGCGAGCGTCGCCTCGTTCCAGTAGGGGTGGCCAGGCTCGGGCACGCCCATGAGGGCGAGCTGGCGCGGCGTGGCCTGCTGCACGAACTTGCTCAGTTCCAACGAGAAGCCGCGGAAGGGCCACGCCTGGTAGCCGCCCCAGGACGCGTCCCGGTGCCGGAACGAGACGTGGAGCATGATGCGGTAGCGGGTGGGGTCGGTGAAGTCGACCGAGCGGTGGTAGACGTCGGGCCGGTAGGCCACGGCGGAGCCCGCCGGTGCCGCCGCGTCCGACGGATCGTCGTAGAGCTCGGCGTAGTCCACGTAGTTCAGGGTGTGCCGTTGGACCGGGATGTCCTTCGTCTTCTGCCACGAGACGAACCGGGTGGCGCCGTTCTCGCGGGTGACGTCGGTGAGGTAGACGAAGAACTCCACCTGCTGGTAGCCCAGCTCGTGGCGCGGCACCACCAGCATGTGGTTGGGATAGTCGGCGTGGAGCAGTTGGTTGTAGCCCGATTCCTGCCCGGCGTACTTGGCGGTGGCGGTTCCCATGTAGAGCGCGAGATCCGTGGTGTCGAGGAGGCCCTCCGCGAGCGCGACCACGTTGTCGTGGAGCACCAGCGCGTTGAGGCGTGAGCTGTGGAAGGGGAATTCGGGCCACGGCGCGTCCCAGGTGAGCCATTTGGCGGCATCCCCGTCCTCCGCCATCTCGGCCGGCCTCGGAAAGTAGCGATGCACGGCATCCTGCGCGGCGGTGAGCGCGTCGGCCGGGATCACACCGGGCACGACGCACCACCCGTCGGTGTTCCAGCGCTCCTTGAGGTCGGGGGTCAGCTCCCCTGAGGCCACGACGTCAGGCTTATCACCACACCAGCTATCCTGGAGGAGCGGCCGGCAATCGCCGCCGTGGGGCCCGTTCGAGACATCTTTCGAGTAGGCCACTCTTCACTCGATCGGAGTCTCGTCATCACTTCCTTCTCAGACCTTGGCGCGCCCGCGCCCGTCACGGAGCGCCTCGCCCGCCTCGGGATCACCGAGCCCCTCACGATCCAGTCATCCGCCATCCCGCTCGCACTGGCGGGCCGGGACCTCTGCGGCAAGGCGCCGACCGGCTCGGGCAAGACGCTGGCCTTCGGGATCCCCCTGGCCGCCAACACCGCACAGTCGCGCCCACGCCGCCCTCGGGCGCTGGTGCTCGTGCCGACCAGGGAGCTAGCCACGCAGGTGCACGACGTCCTGGCTGACCTGCTGGGCCCCGATCGCAAGCGCGTTGTCGCAATCTTCGGTGGCCTCGGCTACCGCGACCAGGTGCGTGCCCTGCACAAGGGGGTCAACATCGTGGTCGCTTGCCCGGGCCGCCTCGAAGATCTCATCGACCGGGGCGACGTCCGTCTCGACGACGTGACCACGGTCGTCATCGACGAGGCAGACCGGATGTCCGACATGGGGTTCCTCCCCGCGGTGCGCCGCCTCTTGGACCAGACGACCCCGAACCGCCAGGTGCTCCTCTTCTCGGCCACCATCGGCCGCGAGGTGGAGTCCATCATCCGCAGCTACCAAAAGGACCCGGTCCGGGTGGCCATCGAGGCCACGGCGGAGGCGAAGGGCGATGTCGCCCACCACTTCTGGAAGGTGGAGCGGACCGACCGGGTGGCCATCACGGCCAAGTTGATCGAGAACCATGGGCAAGCCTTCGTCTTCTGCCGGACCAAGCGCGGGGCTGATCGTGTGGTCCGCCAGCTCCAGGCGCACGGTGTGCGCGCCGTCCCCATGCACGGCGACCGCACACAGGGCCAGCGCCAACGGGCACTGGAGTCGTTCACGAAGGGGCGAACCGATGCGCTGGTGGCCACGGACGTCGTGGCCCGCGGGATCCATGTCGACGGCCTGCCCTGCGTGGTCCACTTCGACCCGCCGACGGATCACGTCGACTACGTCCATCGCTCGGGCCGCACCGGCCGGGCGGGTCGGACGGGCACCGTCGTCTCGCTGGTCACCGCCGAGCAGCACAAGGACATGCACGGCGTCCAGCGCGCGCTGGGACTCGAGCCCATCCTGCTCGCTCCGTTCTCAACCCCGACGCCGGCGCCCTCGGCGCCGGACGGGGGTGGCAACTCGGAGTCACCGACGATGACGGGCACGGTGAAGTTCTTCAATCACGCGCGGGGCTACGGGTTCCTGGCGCGCCCCGAAGGCGAGGATCTCTTCGTACACCACTCGCAGGTCGAGGGCGGGGAGACCCGGCGCATCGCGCTGGGCTCGACGGTGGAGTTCACGGTGGGAGCCGGCCGCAAGGGTGACGAGGCCCGCAACGTGAAGGTCATCTGAGCCCGCTCCGACTCCGGCTCGGCCGCCTAGCTCCAGGTCACGAGCTTGAGCGCAGCCGCGTGCAGCACGGCTCGCCACGGCGTCTTCGGGGGGCTCGCTCTTCGACGGCCCCTGCGAGGCCTACGACACGTTCTCGAAGGCTCCAAGCGTCATCAGCAATTGTTGGCTGTCGGGCTACAGAGATACGGCGTGCCCGGCGGAGTGACATTTTGGCTCGCGTCGTAATTCACCGCGACCGTCAGTGTTACCATTGGTAGCGGCGGAGCCCACGACGATCAATGACGCCAGGGTGTCTCCGTTGCCACTCAGGGTAAGGGCCGAGGACTTGGCATAGAGCGTGCCCCCGAACGAAAGACCTGGGGTGCCTTTGAGGCTTATCTCCGGCATTGTTGTTGCGGTCGTAAAAGACGGTGAGATTGGCGTAGGGGCCCGTGGTCTGCGGAGCGAGGGTCACACTGCCGGTCCCGCCCAGGCTGAGAGAACCTCCCGCTTGTCCACCGCTGGCGCAGGCGACGATCTGGTACCAGAGCTGCAGGCGAAGTACAGCAGCACGCCTCCGAGTTGTTGGACACTGGCACTTCCGGTCCCTCCAACCGAGAAGGCACCTGTGATGAAGTAGGTCCCCGACTCGAGCGTGAGGGTGCCGTTTCCCCCGACACTGATGTTGTTGTAGTTGCCCGGAGCGAGGATCGTGGTGCCGCCGTTGAGGGAAATGTCCGGCCCGACCGTGGTGGTGGCCGGCGTCGGGTCCGGGAGGAAACCGAGAGGATCCGGCACCGGAGTTACGCCGGTCGTCGGTGTAGGGCTAAAGCCGCTGCCCGAGTAGGTTCCGACTACGCCAATCGTCGGGGCCGTGATGGATCCCGATCCGCCTGTGATCTGCGCGGCGGGTGTCGCCGTCGAGTCCACCACGATGCCCGCGTTTCCGCTGGTGTCGGTCACCGCAATGGTGCCGTGGCCCTTGATGCCGAGTGTCAGACCGGCGGGACCCAGAAGGCAGAGGGCACACGGAGCGGTCCCGGGTTCGAGCACCGCTGACGCCGACGCCTCGACGGTGCCGCTCGTGAACCCCCCGAGTTGCGCCAGGGTGAAGGGGACGGACTGCGGTGGCATCTCGACATTGATGGCGCTGGCGGTGGCAGTTGACGTCCCGTTGAACGTCACGCAGTTCTCAAGCGACCCCAAGGGGGCAGAGAAGCCGCTCGGAATGTCGGGACAGGTGTCCCAGGCGGACGACGGGAGGTTCCTCCAGTTCTCATCGATGTAGCCCTCGGTGGCACCGACGATTTGGGTCAATGAGTCTGTGCCCTGCTGCAGTAGGTCAGCACCGGAAATGGCGGCATCGTCGACCGTGTATTCGCCGTGTCGGTGGAGCTGCGCCAAGATTGCCCACGTCGATGGCCATGGCACCGGACATACAGAGGACGACCAGAGAGATGGCCACGAGAATGGCGACAGCGCCGCCCTCGTCTCGTGCCGATCGCCGGTTCACGTGCATGTCATCCCGGGGATCGCTCTGCCGGCGTAGTGGAGGCCTACGACGCGTTCTTGAGGACTCCAGCGTCATCAGCAATTGTTCGCTGTCGTGCTGCAGAGATACGGCGTGCCCGGCGGAGTGACATTTTGGCTCGCGTTGTAATTCACCCCGACCGAACCGCTACCGGTGATCGTGGCGGAGTTCACGACGACCAATGACGCCAGCGAGCCGCCGCTGCCAGTCAGGCCAAGGGCCGAGGACTTGGCATAGATCGTGCCCGAGAAGGACAAACCTCCGCTGCCAGTGAGGGTCATCGCCGCATTGTCGTTCCGGTCGTAAAAGACGGTGAGACCGGCGTAGGAGCCCGTGGTCTGCGGAGAGAGGTTCACACTGCCGCTCCCGGTCAGGCTGAGAGAACCTCCCGATTGTCCACCGTTGGCGCAGGCGGCGATCTGGCTGCCCGAGCTGCAGGTGAAGTACAGCAGCACGCCACCGGATTCGTGTGACACTTCCGGACCCTGTAACGGAGAAGGAACCTGAGATGAAGTAGGTCCCCGGCTCGAGCGTGAGGCCGCCCGATCCAGCTGATAGTGATGCTGCTGTAATTACCCGGGGGGATGGTCACGCTGCCGCTGCCGGTGACGGCCACGCTGCCGTAGGTGCCCGACGCCAGAGTGCCGCCGTTGCCGGAGCCGGTGTTGTTGTAGGCCTGGCTCGGGATCGTGGTGGTTGGAGGCGGAGGGGGCACGATGTAACCGAGGGGATCCGGCACCGGAGTTGCGCCGGTCGTCGGAGTAGGGTGAAAGGAGCCGCTGCCGGTAACGCTGTCGGTTCCGGTCACGGCAATCGTGGGGGCCGTGATGGATCCCGACCCGGTGATCTTTGCGGCGGGTGTGCCCGTCGAGTCCACCACGATGCCCGCGTCGCTTGTCGCTCACGTTGAAGCTGCCGCTGCCCGTGTCGTTGAGTGTCAGACCGGAGGGACCCAGAACGCAGAGGGCACACGGAGCGGTCCCGGGTTCGATCACCGCTGACGCCGACGCCTCGACGGTGCCGCTCGTGAACCCCCCGAGTTGCGCCAGGGTGAAGGGGACGGACTGCGGTGGCATCTCGACATTGATGGCGCTGGCGGTGGCAGTTGACGTCCCGTTGAACGTCACGCAGTTCTCAAGCGACCCCGACGGGGCAGAGAAGCCGCTCGGAATGTCGGGACAGGTGTCCCAGGCGGACGACGGGAGGTTCCTCCAGTTCTCATCGATGTAGCCCTCGGTGACACCGACGATTTGGGTCAATGAGTCTGTGCCCTGCTGCAGTAGGTCAGCACCGGAAATGGCGGCATCGTCGACCGTGTATTCGCCGTGTCGGTGGAGCTGCGCCAGATTGCCCACGTCGATGGCCATGGCACCGGACATACAGAGGACGACCAGAGAGATGGCCACGAGAATGGCGACAGCGCCGCCCTCGTCTCGTGCCGATCGCCGGTTCACGTGCATGTCATCCCGGGGATCGCTCTGCCGGCGTAGTGGACCTGGGTTGAGGTCGAATTGTAGGACTCGAACGCGGTCGTGCCCGATGGTTGGGGTTGTTCCATTAGTTGTCGACCCGAGGTGGAAACGTTCGTGCCCGACACAAAGATCGACGTCAGGCCCGTGGTTGACTCCATTGGCGCCTGGGCGCACACCTCCACGTCGTCGGACACACTCGTACCTGTAGCGGAGGCTCCGCTGCAGCTGGGGGTCGATCCTGGCGAGACAAAGCAAATTCCGACGGAGAGGCTATTTGTGTTAAGACCTTCGAGCGGTCCGAGGCTGGCGACAACGTTGCACACGGCGGCGGCTGTCGCGGCGGTTGGCCCGCCGGTGCAGGAGGCCGAACCGCTGTACTGATAATTGTCGAGGGAAATGGCTCTGGCAGCGGAAGCGACCCCGCTCTGCAGCGACATATCGCCGCCGAAGATCAACCCGAAATCGATGATGCCGCACAGCAGAAGGATGAGCAAGGGAACGACGATGGCGAACTCCACCATCGCTGCCCCCCCTTCGTTGGCGCGTCTCGTCCTCAAATAGGCGAGTGGACCTTGGCGACTCTCATGATCTGGTCGCGAAGATGCTCGCGGGGTACAGGCGCGTTCCATGCATCAGATGAGTCGACGAAATGGACCGATAAACCCATGGGACAAAAGACCCTATTGTGGCGTCGCCACCATATGTTTTTCGTCCGTTGTCGAGCGGCGTGCGCTGCGGCCTGGCGCGAACGAGTAGACACAAAATCACCAGCAGCCGTTGACTGTCGCGTCGCGCAGTTTCGCGTGGATAACCTGTGTCGAGGAACTCGCGCTGGAGGTCTTGAATAAACGTTGGGGCGTGCAGCCGAGGATTCAGCTCGGCTCCGCTCCTCGTCCCACGTGGACCGCCAATCGCTCCATCTTCGACCCTGAAGGGAAGTTCTCGGACCCGTGACGAGGCGACCGAAGCTCAGGGGCGCCCGCCCCATGTCGGCGAGGGTGCCGATCCGTGGTGCGTTCGGCGCAGGTCCTCTCCGAGTCTCCTTCGTATCTAACTCCAGGTCAGGAGCACCAGCGCCGTCGCCAGAGCCAGGTAGAGGCCGAAGGGCACCGCGGACTTGCGGTCGGCCCGGTGTGCCGCGATGAGGCTTAGCCCCACGACGGCGGCGAAGAGATTGGCGAGGAAGAACCCCTCGAGCAGCGCGACCGGGCTGACCCAGGCGAGGCCGAACCCGATGATGAGCGACAGCCGGACGTCGCCGAAGGCGATCCAGCGCGGGTTCATCAGGTTCATCACGAACAGGACCGAGAAGAACACGGCCCCGCCCAACGAAGCCACGACGAGGCGCTGCCACTCGTGCATGACGCCTGCGATGACGATGCCGCTGACGATTACGGCCGCGCTCACCGCGTAGACGAGCGTCTTGGGCAGCAGGCGGCGCATCAGGTCGCAATACGCGAGCTGTATCAGCCCGATGAGCAGCAGCAGGGGCGGCAGGGCGATGAGCGACCAGCCCACTCGGTGCATCACATAGGCGGGGACCAGGCCGGAGGCCACCACGAGGGCGAACCGGTGCCGGGGAACGATACGGATGGGCGCGGCCGAGGTGACAGCCGTCGCAGTGACCGCGGCGTGGGTCGCGGTCGTCGCCTCGTCGGCCACCAAAGCGTTGCTCGCCGCACCGGCCGAGCGAGCGACCGAGGCGGCTAGCTCGCGCCGCGTGAACGGTACGAGCAGCGCGCCGGCCGCCATGCCGATGGCCGCTCCGCCGAGGAGCGTTACCGAAGTGCCCACGCTCATTTCACCCTCATTTCACGCTCCTGATGCTCACGGTTATGCCGCGAGCTCAATGCCAGCACAGTCGGGGTCGAGGTCGGCCACGTTGGCGCCGCCCACGCACACACGTCCGTCGCCCGTCGCGCAGCAGTCTTTTTGCGCAACTTCCCATGTAGGCGGTCCCAACGTGGACCCCCCCTCTCTCTCTATCGACGGCTCCCCGCAGGGCTTGACCGCAGCGATACGTCCTGGGTCGGATTCTGTGGCCCGCCCGGCCGGTCGGTACATGGGTCATATGGACCATTTGGTGCCGCGACCAGGGGCGCTCGGTTCGATAATGGTCAAAAGGACCTATGTACGTCGACAGGTTGTCGTCGTACTGTCCAACGGAGCCAACCGGCCCGCGGTCTCGACGAGGGCGCCGGCCACGAAGCGCAGAGGACGTGACGGGCGATGTGGCCGTCCGTTGAGAGGGGGAAGGTTCTGTGAAGAAGCAGACGCTCATATTGGTGGTGATCGGGGTGATCCTGTTCATCGCAGGCGGCGCCATCGCCTACTCCAGTGTGGAGAGCGCCAACAAGCACACGGGGAACGGGACCGTCGTGGCCGGGCCGACCACCTCGGCCGTGGTGGCCAAGCAGAACATTCCCGCGGGGACCACCGGTCAGGCCATGGTCTCCCAGGGCCTCGTCGCCCTCGCGCTCGTCCCGACCAAGTCGTACTCGTCGGCCGACCTGCAGTCGCTGCAGGCGCTGAGCGACGAGGTGCTCACAGCGCCCGTCCAGAAGGGCAGCGCCATCAGCTCGAGCGAGCTGACCGCGAGCACGTCGTCGATCTCCGTCCCGCAGGGGCTCGATGCCATGACCGTCCTCATCAGCGGCGCCGGCAGCCTGGGGGGCTACCTGCAGCCGGGAGGCCACGTCGACATCTACGCCAACATCACGAAGGTCTCCACCACCGGTCAGGCCTCGTCTGCGCTGCCGCTGTCGCTGCCGTGCACCGAGCTGGCCATGGCGAACATTCAGGTGCTCGACGTGTCCACCACGACTCCAGCGCTCTCGGGGACCAAGGGCTCGGCCGGCCGCACCATTCCGCCTAGTGAGACGCTGCTGCTGGCGGTTTCGCCGACCAACGCCCGGGCTCTCCAGTTCCTCTCGCAGAACGAGTCGATCTCGGTGGTCCAGACTTCGCAGGACGCCAACGCCCCGGCGGTTGGCCAGTGCATCGGCACCGACCAGACCACGAGCGCCCCATGATCTCGCGCCGGATCCTCGTCATCAGCCGGTCCTCGGCGCTGAGCCGGGCCATTCAGGCCTCGCTCGGCCCGGGCTACCAGGTCATCACCAGCACCAACGTGACCGACGTGGTCGAGGAGGTGCGGGAGCAAGGCCCGTTCGACGTCCTGGTCGCCGGGCCGGTGTTCGACAGCCACGCCGGCATGGCCCGGCTGGCCACGTTGCGGTCCGCGGGCGCGGTTCCGGCTGTGGTGCTGGCGCTTGGCCCCAAGCCCAAAGCCAACCTGAGCGACATCGTGCGGACGGGCGCGGTGGACCTGATCGAGTACCCGACCAGCAAGCGCCAGCTGTCGACCGCCCTCAAGCGGGCCTTCGACATCGCCGACGTTTCCGGGTCGGTCGACGGACCCACGCTGCCCGTTGTGGCAGCCGACGGCGTCGTCGTCGAACGCCCGCACTTCGCCGAGGTCTTGACGGTGGCTTCGTCGAGCGGCGGCTGCGGCAAGACGTTCTACGCCACGAACCTGGCCTGCTACCTGGCGGCGCAGACGGGCCAGAGGGTGTGCCTGGTCGACCTGGACCTCCAGTTCGGTGAGGTCTCGACGGCCCTGCACCTCCGGCCGCGGTTCACGATCTCCGACCTGCTCGCGCGCGAGCCCGTCGACGAGGACGACCTCGACGAGCACGTGGAGGACTACCTCGAGGATTACGACCTCGGTTTCTCGGTGCTGGCGGCACCGTTCAGCCCGGCCGACGCCGACATGATCGCGCCAAAGGATGTGTACAAGGTCATAGGCGCGCTGCGCCGGCATTTCGACTACATCATCGTCGACACGCCGGCCCAGCTGTCGGAGATCGTGCTGGCCGCGTTCGATCACTCGACCCGGGTCATTTGCATGGTCACGATCGACCTTCCCAGCATCCGGAACATGCGGGTGTTCCTCTCGACGCTCGACAAGCTGCGAATCAACGGCGACAGCGTCGGCGTCGTCCTGAACAAGTTCGAGGACGACAGCGGCATCGACATAGCCGACGTCCAGGACGTGCTCGACAACAAGGTCATCTCCGTCCTCCCGTACTCGCGTGATGTGATGAAGTCGATCAACAAGGGCAAGCCGGCGCTGGTCTCGGCGGCGCACTCCGAAATCGGCATGAAGCTGGCGGGGAGCATGCACCAGTTCCTCAGCGGCGAGGTGAATCCCGTCCTCGGCACGAGCACGAACTCGAAAGGCGACGACCGCAAGCCCCCCGGTGGGATCCGGAAGCTGATGCGGAGGCATCGCACCGCCAAGGTGCCTGAGCTCGAAAGGGCCTGATCCCCATGAACCTGAGTGAGAAGCTCGCTGCGGCCGACGACGACGACGACCTGCCGCGCGGCAAAGAGGAGGGGACCTCCAAGCGTCCCGCCGGGGAGACCGCCCCGAAGGACCCGAAGGAGCCGCACACAACGAAGAACCGCCCTGTGCGGCAGGCCACCGCGAACAACTCGGATCTGTGGGCCCAGTCCAAGCAGAAGGTGCAGACCAAGGTCCTGGCTGAGATCGCGCCTAAAGCGGCCGACCTGTCGCCCGACCAGTTGCGGGTCAAGGTCCGTTCGACGGTGAACGAGATCCTCGAGCGCGAGGACATCGGCATCTCGCCTATCGAGCACAAGCGCTTCGTGGAGGAGATGCTCGAGGACTCGCTCGGCTACGGCCCTCTCGAGGCACTGCTGGCTGACGGCTCCATCACCGAGATCATGTGCAACAACTGGAACGAGATCTGGATCGAGCGCAAGGGTCGGATTGAGAGGAGCGACACCGTCTTCACGTCGATGCATCAGTACCGGCGAATCATCGAGCGCATGGTGGCCGCCGTCGGCCGCCGCGTCGACGAGTCCTCGCCCATGGTGGACGCCCGCCTGGCCGACGGCTCCCGTATCAACGCCATCGTCCCGCCGCTCGCCGTCAATGGTCCGGTGCTCACCATCAGGAAGTTCCCCGAGCGGGCGCTCGTCATGCAGGACCTCATCTCCCTCGGCACCGTCTCCATGGACGCCGCCGTGTTCCTCGAGGCGTGCGTGCGGGGGAAGATCTCCCTGATCGTCGTCGGCGGTACCGGCACCGGAAAGACGACCATGCTCAATGTGCTGTCCAACTTCATCCCCGAAGCCGAGCGGCTCATAACCATTGAGGAGTCGGCCGAACTCCAGATCCAGGGCGCGCACGTGATCACGCTCGAGACACGGCAGTCCAACGCCGAGGGTACGGGGGAGGTCCGCATCCGCGACCTGGTCCGCAACTCCCTGCGCATGCGGCCCGACCGGATCATCGTCGGTGAGTGCCGTGGCGCCGAGACGCTGGACATGCTCCAGGCCATGAACACCGGCCACGCCGGCTCCATGACCACTGTGCACGCCAACAGCCCGCGAGATGCTCAGCCGTCTGGAGACGATGGTCATGATGGGCGGCGTCGAGCTGCCCCAGCGCGCCATCCGGGAGCAGATCACACTCGCGGTCGGCCTCATGGTCCAGCTGCAGCGGACCGCGGCCGGGCCCCGCATCGTAACGTCCATCACCGAGATCCAGGGGATGGAGGGCGAGACCGTCCTCCTCCAGGACGTCTTCCACCGGGTGGACTTGGCCGAGGGGATGGGCCGGCTGGTGCCCAGCGGCCTGCGGCCCAAGATCCTCGACGAGCTCGCGCTCGCCGGCGTCGAGGTTGCGCCCCAGCTCTTCCGCAGCGAAAACGAGCCGCTGTTGAACCAGACCCGGTCGGAGCGGCGCCACCAGCGGCCCTCTCGCCCGGGCCAGGTGGAGCCGCCGTCGGAGGAGATCTACGAGATGCTGGCCACCCGCCGGCGCGACGGGAAGTGAGCGCCATGACCACCGTGACCAACGCCACTATCGCCGTGCTGGGCCCGGACGCGGGGGCCCTCGCCGCCGCAGTCCTCGTCGGGGGCGGGCTCGCCCTCGCGGTCGTGGCCATGATCATGCGGGTCCGCACCAAGCAGCGCACCCTGGCCGACATCCTCGACGACACCATGGGCCAGGCACCGGTGCCGGTCGAGGTCGTGAGCGAGTCGCCCGAGCGGGGCGATCTGACGGCGCTCACCGTCCGCATCTCGGGCATCTTCGGGCGCATCGACACCACTGGCGCACTCGAGCAGCGCCTCGACCGGGCCTCCATTCCGTTGCGCTCGGGGGAGTACATCGTCATCACTGCGGCCATCGGGCTCATGCTGGCGGTGGTCGCGGGCGTGCTGACCGGCACGCCGATCGCGTCGTTCGTCGCCCTGGCGCTGGTGGCCCTCGTCGCCTGGTACCTGCCGTCGCACCGGGCCGGCAAGCGGATCAAGCAGATCCAGGCCCAGCTGCCCGACGCCCTCGCGCTGATGGCGGCCTCTGTCGAGGGCGGCCAGACGTTCCAGCGGGCCATCGACATGTACCGCCGCGACGCGCGGCCTCCGTTGGCGGCCGAGCTCGACCGCGTCATGGCCGAGGTGGCCGTCGGCTCGGACATGGTCGTGGCGCTCGAGAACATGGCGGAGCGCTCCGGAGTCGAGGACCTCAAGTGGGCTGTGGAGGCAGTGCGAATTCAGCAGTCCACCGGTGGCCGCCTGGCCCCCATCCTCCACACGCTGGCCGCGTTCATGCGGACCCGCCAGGAGGTACGCCGCGAGGTGCAGACGCTCTCGGCGGAAGGGCGCATGTCGGGCTACGTGCTCTTCGCCATCCCGTTGTTCCTGGTGGTCGTGCTCGAATTGAAGGACCCGGGCTACCTCACCCCCATGCTGCACGGCATCGGGCTGGCCTTCCTCTTCGGTACGGCCGGCTTGATGATTGTGGGGTTCTTCGTCGTCCGCAAAATGGTCAACATCAAGGTCTGAGGTCGAGGGGGATCTGGTCTCGTGAACGCGGCATTTATCGTCCCTGCGGTGGGCATCACGCTCATGACGATCGGCGTCATCGGCGTCGGCGCGGCGGCCTGGCGCACGCACAAGTCGTCGGCGCGGCTCGACTTCATCCGGGCGTTGGGCAAAGACGCCGAGAACTATGTCCAGGAGGTCCAGCTCCCGGACCGGGTGCAGACGCCGCTGGTCCAGCGGATCTTGAGGCCCGTCACGGGCGGCCTGAAGGACGTCCTGTCGCGGTTCTACCCGTCCAGCGACATCGACCGGGTGCACGCCGATCTGCTCAAGGCCGGGCTCACCGGCTCCGTGCGGGCGGAGGAGTTCGTGGCGATTCAGGTGGGCTCTGTGCTCCTCGGGATCGGTGCCGGCCTGGTCGCCCTGGTGAGCGGCGTCGTCAGTCTGAAGATCGGGCTGGCCATGATGTTCATCCTGCCGATGATCGGCGGCCTGGGCCCCAGCTACTGGCTGCGGCACCGCATAAAGAAGCGGCATCAGCAGGTCACCAACGACCTGCCCGACGTGCTCGACCTCATGTGCATCTCCGTCGCCGCGGGCCTCGGCCTGGAGCAGGCCATGCAGGTGTCCTGCGCCCGCTTCGAGTCACCCGTGTCCGACGAGCTGCGCCTCACTCTGCGCGAGATGGAGCTCGGACTCTCACGACACGACGCGCTCGAGAACTTGAAGCTGCGCACGGACATCGACGACCTGATGACGTTGGCGGTCGTGTTGTCGCAGGCGGACGCGCTCGGCCTTCCGATCGGCCGCGTCCTGCAGGCGCAGGCGGACGAAATGCGTGACAAGCGCCGCCAGCGCGCCCGCGAGAAGGCCGCCAAGGTGCCGGTGAAGATCCTCTTCCCGCTCGCGTTCTGCTTTCTGCCGGCGATCCTCATTGTCGTCTTGGGCCCGCTCGTCGGCCCGATCAAGCACGCGTTCCACCAAGGGGGGGCCGGCTGAGCGCTGGCCGTGGCGGTCGCAGCCGGCACTCCGGCGCGGCCGGCTCCATGGGAAATTCGGACCACCGCACCCCCGCCGCAACATGGCGGCAACTGTCGTTTGATACGCGAAGCGTACAATGACCAGGGAGTTTCCACCGTCCGCGGTGGGAAAAGGGAACCGCACGCGACCTGGGTTCGTGGCGGAATGAGGGGGAGCGAATGTCTGACACAGCCTCGGCGATCCTGTGGCCACACGCGCCGGCACCGGCCCTCGAAGTCGGGAACAAGCGCCAGTGGATGTTCTACACGCAGGTGTCGGTGTCCGGGCCGGCCGTCAGCACGACGGTGCACCAGAGCAAGAGCTTGCGCGGCGCGTGGGCGACACTCACGCGCGACGCCATGGAGTCGTCCGACGACTGCCAGGACACCGACGTCTCGGCGCGCAAGGACGACGACCGGCAGTCGGGGCCGTGGTCGCTGACGCAGCGCGAGCTCGAGGTCCTGCAGCTCCTGGCGGAGGGCACCACCAACGGCGAGATCTCGCAACGGCTCTACATCAGTCCCAAGACGACCAAGAACCACCTCGCTGCCATCTTCCAAAAGCTGGACGTGACGAACCGCACCCACGCGCTCGTGCGGGCGGTCGTCATGGGTCTCGTCACCATCGAGTAGGGACGGGCGACGCACGAGCCCTTGCAATTGGTCCATAAAGCCTATGGAGTGGACCTTTGCGAAGCCCGACAATGTCGTGGGAACTCCAAATGGGGTCGGGCAAAAGTTCGGGTCCGTTGGGGCGAGAGAGGGGATGAAAGAATGACTGAGCTGTTTCTGAACGCGTTCATCACGGTGCGTGGTTTCCACGCCAACTTCCTTGAGCGCGCACGGACCGAGCGGGGCGCCACCATGGTGGAGTACGCACTGCTCGTCGGCCTGATCGCCGTCGTTGCCGTCGTTGCTGTGGCAGCGCTCGGAACGGGCATCAAGGGGCTGTTCAACAGCGCGAACACCTGCGTGGGTGGCCTGAACAGCACCTCCTGCTAGCCGGGGCGGCGTAGCCGCAACCAGCTACGCACACGCTTCCCTGAGGGAATATTCCCCCTTCCCCAATGGGACGACGGTTGGGCTGGGTCGGCTCTGGCCGGCCCAGCCTGCTGTCGTTAGGGGGGACTCCCGAAGGGGAAGCCGCAACGCATCGTGCGGAGCGGGAACGAGTACGTGACCGCTCCGCTTGTCAGAAAGTCCTATGGACCTCGGCCGAGGAGAGGCCGATGTTTGAACAGGGCAAGTCGTCCAACCGAGGGCTTGCACGGGGCAAGAGAGGAGCTCGCATGTTGGGTTTGTTCTTGAATGCATTCGTCGCAGTCAGGACTGCACACGGGACGCCGCTCGTGCGTGCACAGTCGGAGCGCGGCGCCACCATGGTGGAGTACGCACTGGTCCTCGGCCTGATAGTCGTCGTAGTCGTGGTAGTCGTTATCGGACTGGGTCAGGCCCTCCCCGCCCTGTTCAACAGCGCCAACACCTGCGTCGGCGGGTTGAACAGCACAAGCTGCTAGACCGCGGCGGGTCACCGCCGGCAGACATCGAGCTGCCGCCGGGACGGCCAGCGAGTGGGGAGACTGGAGGGCTGGACCGGTTCGGTCCAGCCCTCGTCCACGTCCAGGGTTTATCCAGGGCTTTCGGCCCAGGGACGTCGGGCTTCGGTGGCCCCAGAATTTGCTGCTGCGGCCGGGTGCGGCTTTCCGCCGGGGCACCGGTGTGCAGGGGGCAGACGGCGACTGCGCGGTCGCCCCGGGGTGAGCTCCGCGCACTCGCGGTCGCAGCCGTCGGTGGCACCACTTCGGCCTCCTGGGCGGCGGCGCCGTCAGTGGCGTCGACCTTTTCTTCGTCATCTCGTGATCCCCGATCTCTTCACTGCTGCTCGGTGGGCCCGACCGCAGCCCGGGGTGTCGCTGCGGAACTTCTGGACCCGTCGGGCGCTGCGGCCGCCCAGGCCCGTGACCAGGGATGGCGCCGGGTCGGGCAGCGGCGAGGGACGATTTCATCGTCGGTTCACACAACAGATACGGCCGTGAAATAGGGTCCCACGAGACTGAGGAGGCGAACGGGAGTGCCTCGCCCGACGGGCGCGCACGGCACCGGCCCGTCGCCACAGCGTCGTAACCACGGAGAAGAAGGGGTACACAGGAGAATCCATGAGCTACCAGGCCGAGTACATCTGGATCGACGGGACGGAGCCCAGCCCGCTGCTCCGCAGCAAGACGAAGATCGTCGAGGACGGCAAGGAGCCCCCGATCTGGGGCTTCGACGGCTCCAGCACGAACCAGGCCGAGGGGAGCGATTCGGACTGCGTCCTCCAGCCGGTATTCGTCTGCCCGGACCCGCTGCGGGCGGAGGGCGACAAGCTCGTCATGTGCGAGGTCCTGCTGACCGACATGTCGCCCCATCCCTCCAACACGCGCCAGGCCTGCGTCGAGGCCGCCGAGAAGTACGCCGGCTTCGAGCCCTGGTTCGGAATTGAGCAGGAGTACACCTTCTTCCAGTACGGCCGACCGCTGGGCTGGCCCGAAGCCGGCTTCCCTGCGCCGCAGGGTCCGTACTACTGCGGCGTCGGGGGCGACAAGATGCCCGGGCGCCAGATCGTCGAGCGCCACACTGCGGCCTGCATGAAGGCCGGACTGGGCATCGAGGGCACCAACGCCGAGGTGATGATGGGCCAATGGGAGTTCCAGATCGGGGTCCTGCCGCCGCCCCTGATCGCTGACCAGCTGTGGACCGCGCGCTGGTTGCTCTTCCGCATCGCCGAGGAGTTCGACGTGTACGCCACCCTGGAGCCCAAGCCGGTCCTGGGCGACTGGAACGGCGCCGGGGCGCACACCAATTTCTCCACGAAGGCCATGCGCGAGGACGGCGGCTGGGACGCCATCATCGCGGGCTGCGAGGCACTCGGGAAGCGCGTCGACGAGCACGTCGCCAACTACGGCATCGGCATCGAGAGCCGTCTCACCGGCGCGCACGAGACCGCGCACTACACCCAGTTCACATACGGCACGTCCGACCGCGGAGCGTCCATCCGCATACCGTGGCAGACCGCCCAGAACAAGAAGGGGTGGATCGAGGACCGCCGGCCCAACGCCAACATGGACCCCTACGTCGTGAGCCGGCTGCTGGTCGAGACTGTCTGCGGAGCCGCCGCCGGCGACTGACCCCCACGCGATCGGGAACGCCGCCGGGCTTCGGGCCGCACCACCCGGAGCAGGCGGCGTTCCTCGTTGTGGCCCCGGTGGGCGGCTGGCTCAGGCCGGTCAGGCCGGCGGGACCGGCCGCGAAGACGGTCGACGCCGATTTCAACGAGGTGACCGGCATGGCCACCGGCGCCCTCTCGAACCAGGCCAAGCAGTTCTTCAACACCTCCATCGGCAAAGCGCTGGAGCAGGCCCTGGCCGAGGCCCGCGGGCGGTGCGCCACCTGGCCGCGCAGACCGAGAACCTGGCGGCGGGGACGGCATCGATCTACGCGGTGGTCGACCAGACCTCTGTGAACAACAAGATCTCTTCCCCCCAGGCCGACGTGGTCCGGCTCGTCGCCGACCTGCAGCGGGTGGGAGGGGTGTGGAAGATCTCGAACGTCACCGTGCTCGAGGGAGCCTCGCCGGCCCGGCGCCGGCAGTTCGTCGGGCTCGTCGGGCTCCAGCGTCCCGGGGCAGTGGCGCTCCTTGGGGGGCCTAGCATGGGTCCGGGCTGCGTGCGGGTCTGTGGTTGAAAGTCGAGGCCAGTCGCAGGCAAAACGACCCACGTAAGGCGACTTGTGGTCGCTGAGCATGGTGCGGCTTAGAGGTAAGCCCTGCCCGCTGCGTCCCCGGCTGTCGGGGGCGGGCGGAGACGAGGCGATGCGCGCCAGTGTGGCGCCGTTGGGCACGGCGGCGACGCCGGGCCGCCGGCGCCGGCGCGTCACCCTCGCGGCAGGCGAGTGTGGGGTCAAAGACCAGGTCAGCCGCACGCAGCCCGACTACACCGCACGCCGCGCCTGTCGGCTCCACGCTGCCCCGGACCGGTAGGATCGATCACCCATGAGCGTGTTCACAAAGGTCCTGCGCGCCGGCGAGGGCAAGAAGGTCAGGCGGCTGGCCGATCTGGTCCCCCTCATCGGCGCCCTCGAGCCCGAGATGCAGGGCTTGGGCGACGACGCGCTGGCCCACAAGACGGTGGAGTTCAAGGAGCGGCTCGACGCGGGGGAGACCCTCGACGACCTGCTCGTCGAGGCCTACGCGGTGGTCCGCGAGGCCGCGTGGCGCGTCCTCGGGCAGCGCCACTTCGACGTGCAGCTCATGGGGGGCATGGCGCTGCACTTCGGCTGGATCGCCGAGATGAAGACTGGCGAGGGCAAGACGCTCGTCTCCACGCTCCCGGCCTACTTGAACGCCCTCGACGGCCGGGGCGTGCACATGGTGACCGTGAACGAGTACCTGGCCGCCCGCGACGCCGAGTGGATGGGCCGCGTGCACCGCTGGCTCGGGCTCTCGGTCGGCCGCATCGGGGCGGACATCGACGACCCGTTCCGTAAGCGGGCCGCCTACGCGTCGGACATCACCTACGGCACCAACAACGAGTTCGGCTTCGACTACCTGCGCGACAACATGGCCCGCTCCCGCGAGACCATGGCCCAGCGGGGCCACGTCTTCGCCATCGTCGACGAGGTCGACTCCATCCTCATCGACGAGGCTCGCACGCCCCTCATCATCTCGGGCCCGGCCGACGAGGCCGCCCAGCTCTACTACCAGTTCGCCTCCATCGCCCGGACGCTGAGCCGCGACGTCGACTACGAGGTCGACGAGGAGAAGAAGACCGTCGTCCCCCTCGAGTCGGGGATCGAGAAGGTGGAGAAGGCCGTCGGGGTCGACAACATCTACGACGCCGTGTCGGTCAACTACGTGCACCAGCTGACCAAGGCGCTGACGGCCAAGGACCTCTACCGCAAGGACAAGGATTACCTCGTCGCCGACGGCGAGGTGAAGATCATCGACGAGTTCACCGGCCGCACGCTGGAGGGTCGGCGCTGGTCCGACGGTCTCCACCAGGCGGTCGAGGCGAAGGAGCGCGTGGCCATCAAGGAGGAGAATCACACCTGGGCCACGGTGACGCTCCAGAACTACTTCCGCATGTACGAGAAGTTGTCCGGCATGACCGGAACGGCCGAGACCGAGGCCGGCGAGTTCGCCGCCACCTACGGGCTGTCGGTGGTGCCCATCCCCACCAACAAGGAGATGGTCCGCGGCGATCAGCCAGACCTCGTCTTCAAGAGCGAGGAGGCGAAGTTCAACGCGGTCGTCGAGGACATCATGGAGCGGAACGAGTTGGGCCAGCCGATCCTCGTCGGCACGGCGTCGGTGGCGAAGTCCGAGCTGCTGTCGCGCCTGCTGGAGAAGCAGGGCGTCAAGCACAACGTCCTCAACGCCAAGCAACACTTCCGGGAGGCCGAGGTCGTCGCCCAGGCGGGCCGGCGCGGCGGCGTGACCGTCGCCACCAACATGGCCGGCCGCGGCGTGGACATCATCCTGGGCGGCAACGCCGAGCTGCTGGCCCAGCACGAGCTGGCGGCCGAGGGCGTCGATCTCGCCAGTGACGAGGGCCAGGCCGAGCTGGATCGCCGCCAGTCCGCCATCGAGGCGCGCTGCCGGGCCGAGGGCGAGGAGGTGCGCAAGCTCGGCGGGCTCTACGTCCTGGGCAGCGAGCGCCACGAGAGCCGCCGGATCGACAACCAGCTGCGCGGCCGCTCGGGCCGCCAGGGCGACCCGGGCGAGAGCCGCTTCTACCTCAGCCTCGACGACGAGCTGCTCCGCCTCTTCGCGACCGGTGCCATGAGCTGGGTCATGGGGCGCACGCTGCCCGAGGAGGTGCCGATCGAGTCGAAGACGGTGGCCAAGGCGATCGAGCGCGCGCAGAACACCGTCGAGGCCCGCAACGTGGAGATCCGCAAGGACGCCCTCAAGTACGACGAGGTGATGGACCAGCAGCGCAAGGTCATTTACGAGCGCCGCCTGCAGATCATCGACGGCGACGACCTCGAGGAGCACACCGAGGACCTGCTGGCCGGCGCGGCGGAGAAGCTCGTCGCCGAGCACTGCCCGACCGAGTTCGCCGAGGACTGGGACCTCAAGTCGCTCATTGACGCGTTGACGCTGTTCTACCCGACGAAGTTCGCCGTGGCCGACCTGGAGCAGGCGGCCACCACCGAGGATCTCGTCGAGTCCATCGTCGAGGAGGCGCTCGAGTTCTACGAGCAGCACTCCGAGGCCATGCCGGGCGGCGCGGAGACGATGCGCCAGATCGAGCGCGACGTGTACCTCCAGATCATGGACGCACGCTGGCGTGACCACCTGTCCGAGATGGACAACCTCAAGGACGGCATCCACCTGCGCTGGACCGTGCAGGCCGACCCGCTCAACGCCTGGCAGCAGGAGGGCTACTCCATGTTCGGCCAGCTCTTGGAGGTCATCGACAACGACTACCTGCGCTACATCCTCCACGTCGAGGCCGTGCAGGCGCCCGCCGCCGAGCCGGACCTGGACCGGGCCGTCTACGCCGCGGCCGAGGACCCGGTGGCCGAGACCGGCGCCCTGGCCTCCGCGCTCCTGGCCGAGCAGGGAGCCAACGTCGCCCCCCAGGCGGCCGTCCTCGGCGGGCCCGGGCCGGGCAACGGCAGTGGGGGACCGGCGTCGGCCGGCAAGGCGCAGATCAAGCGACCCAACCCCGTGGACCCCAATGCCCTGGTGCCCATCGTGAAGGAGCAACACGAGAAGGTGGGCCGCAACGATCCCTGCTGGTGCGGGAGCGGCAAGAAGTTCAAGTTCTGCCATGGCGCCGCCTGACGGGCCGGCGGCCGACCTTCCCCGCGACTTCACAGCAGAGCTCGAAGCGCTGGGGGACCGGCTGGCCGAGGCCGAGCGCTACCTCGGGCGCGAGAAGCTCGAGGTGCGCCGGGCCGAGCTCCAGGCCGAGGTGGCCCGCCCGGATCTCTGGGACGACGCCGACAACGCGCGGTCCGTCACCAAGGAGCTGGGCCGGGTGTCCGCCGACCTGGAGCAGCTCGACTGCCCTCCGCGGCGCACTGGGGGACGCCCGGGCCCTGCTCGAGCTGACCCAGGAGTCGGCCGCAGAGGGATCGAGCGACGCCTCGCTCGAGGCCGAGCTGGTCGAGACGGTCGACGCCCTGGGCGCACGGCTCGGTGCGCTGGAGCTGCAGTCGCTGTTCTCCGGTGAGTACGACGAGTTCGACGCGGTGTGCGAGGTGCACGCCGGCGCCGGGGGCACCGACGCGCAGGATTGGACCGAGGTGCTCCTCCGCATGTTCCAGCGCTGGGCCGAGCGGCGCGGCTTCACGGTCGAAGTCGACGAAGCGACCGAGGGGCAGGAAGCCGGGCTGCTCTCGGCCACGTTCATCGTCCACGGCCGGTTCGCCTACGGGCTGCTGGCCACCATGCGCGGCGTGCACCGCCTCGTCCGGATGTCACCCTTCGACTCGCAGCACCGGCGCCAGACCAGCTTCGCGTCCATGGACGTGACGCCCTTCCTCGAAGACGTGTCGTCCGAGGTCGAGATCGACGAGAAGGACCTGCGCATCGACACCTACCGCTCGTCCGGTGCCGGCGGCCAGCACGTGAACAAGACCGACTCTGCGGTGCGCCTCACCCATCTGCCCACAGGGCTCGTGGTGTCGTGCCAGAACGAGCGCAGCCAGCACCAGAACAAGGCCAAGGCGCTGCAGATCCTCGCGGCCAAGCTGGCCGAGCGGGCTCGCATGGAGCGTCGGGCCGAGCTCGACGCACTGAGCGGCGAGCGCGTCGACAACGCGTGGGGCAACCAGATCCTCTCCTACGTCATGGCCCCGTACCAGCTTGTGAAGGACTTGCGCACCGGTTACGAGACGGGCAACGTCGACGCCGTCCTCGACGGCGACCTGGACGCCTTCATGGAGGCCGAACTGCGTCGCCAGCGCGAGGGCAGCTCCTAGGGCGGAACCCCGGTGGCCCCGGGGACCTGTGACCTGCGCCGGAGCCGCTGACCCGAATCCGCAATGCGGAGAAAGTAGGATCTTGTCGGTGCGCCGCCTCTGTCGCGGCGGCACCCCTCTCGCTGATGATCCAATTCGAAAACGTCACCAAGTCGTACAAGGGTTCGACCGTTGCCCTGCGCGACGTCACCGTGGAGATCGAGAAGGGCGAGTTTGTCTTCCTGGTCGGCGCGTCCGGCTCGGGCAAGACGACGTTCATCCGGCTCCTCCTGCGCGAGGAGCTCCCCGACTCGGGCCAGATCCTCGAGGCGGGACGGAACATCGTGGAGCTGCCCAAGTGGCGGGTGCCTTACCTGCGCCGCAACATCGGCTGCGTCTTCCAGGACTTCCGCCTCCTGCCCAACAAGAACGTGTTCGAGAACGTGGCCTTCGCGCTCGAGGTGATCGGCCGCCCGCGTCACGTCGTGGCCAACCAGGTGCCCCAGGTCCTCGACCTCGTCGGCCTGGCCGGCAAGCGGGACAACCTGCCCAACGAGCTCTCCGGCGGTGAACAGCAGCGCGTCGCGGTGGCCCGCGCCTTCGTGAACCGCCCGCTCATCCTCCTGGCCGACGAGCCCACCGGGAACCTCGACCCCCAGACCAGCCAGGGGATCATGCAGCTCCTGGACCGCATCAACCGGACGGGCACCACGGTCGTGGTGGCGACGCACGACGAGGTGCTGGTCGACAAGATGCGGCGACGCGTCATAGAGCTCAGCAACGGCGCGATGGTGCGGGACCAGGCGCGCGGTGTCGTACGGGTTCGACGGCTCGGGGCAACAGGTGGTCGAAATCGCCGCGGGGGGCATGGGCTGACGTGCCGGTCTCCGTTGACTACGTCGTGCGCGAGACGGCGTCGAACCTCTGGCGCAACCGGCTCATGACCATCGCCGCCGTGCTCACGGTGGCCGTATCGCTGTCCCTCGTCGGCGCCGCGCTCCTGCTGCGCCAGGGGTCGGCCAACGCCACCGGCACCCTGGAGCGGGGGACCCAGGTGACCGTGTGGATGCAGCCCACCGCCAACCCCCAGGAGATCGCGGCGGTCAAGACCCAGCTGGCGCAGCTGAACTACGTCGTCCAGCCCTGCGCCTACTGGAACAAGGCGCGCAACTTCTCCGAGGCCCGGCGCCTGCTCCCCAACGACGTCTTCCAGGCCACCACCGTCGACGAGATGCCCACCTCCTACTGGTGCACGCCGGTTGCACTGGCCGATGCCGCCCAGGTGGTGCACACCTTCCAGGGCACGGCGGGCGTCCTGTCGGTCACCGAGCCCCAGCAGACCATCCACAACGAGGAGACCGTCATCAACATCTCCAAATGGGTGTGCCTGGCCATCGCCATCGTGCTCATCGTCTCCGCCGCGGTGCTCATCCTCAACACCATCCGCATGGCCATCTTCGCCCGTCGCCGGGAGGTGTCGGTGATGAAATTGGTCGGCGCCACCAACTGGTTCATCCGCGTGCCGTTCATGTCGGAGGGCCTGCTGCAGGGGTTCATCGGCTCGCTCCTGGCGGCCGTCGTCGTCTACTTCCTCTATCTCTTCATCAACCATGAGGGGAGCGGGCGCACGACGAGCAACATCTTCACTGCGATGCACATGACGGGCTCGGAGGTCCTGCTGACCAACGTGGTCGTCGTCATCGTCGGGATGGCGATCGGCTCCATCGGCTCCGCCATCGCCATCCGGCGCTTCCTCGACGTATAGGCCGGCCGCCCGGCCGGCTCGCCTCACCCCCCGGCGTCAGCCGGAATGCACCGGTAGAACTGCGTCGCGATGCCATTGCGGACGATGCGCTGCCCGGCGGAGCAGTGGGCGCGCACCCACTGCAGGTCGGGATTGCGCGTCGCGGGCCGGGTCGCCACGAGCACCGACCGCACCCGTCCGGCGCGGACGTCGGCCTCGAGGCGGGACAGGGTCACGCTGGGGACCCGGCCGGTGAAGCCCCCGACCGGCAGGAATTCGCGCCCGGTGGCGAGCACGGCGAGCGCAACGTCGGCCGACGACTCCTCGGTGACGACGCTCGTGCCGGCCGGGACCCGCGTCGCAGCGGCGTTGAGCGCGGGCCACGTGGCCCCGTGCGCATTGGTCGCGTGCTCCCGCGCCGTGTAGGCCGCCGACTGGTAGACGTTGTCGGACACACTCAACTCGGACGAGACCACCGTGGCGCAGGCCCAGGCCGGTCCGAGCAGCAGCGCGACGGCGGAGAGCACCAGTCCGGCGTGGCCGGCTCCGCGCGGTCTGCCGCGACGCAGCGAGAGGGCCAACAGACCGACGGCCGCCGCGGCGGCGGCGACCGTCGTGGCGATGACCCACGGCCGCACACCGACGGTGGGTGGCAGCAGGTCGAGGGCATAGGCCACCCCGCCGAGCACCGTGGCCATGACCACCATCGTCGGGGCACGTGACGGGGGACGGGCGTGCCAGGCCAGCGAAAGTCCCATGCCGCACAGAGCGGCCAGCGGGGGCGCGAGCGCGGCCAGGTAGTAGGCGTTCAGGGACTTGGCGTCGGCGAAGAAGGTCCAGGTGAAGAACAGCCAGAGCAGCCAGAGGACCGCCGCGGCCCGCAGCGGGTCGGTCCGCGGTTCCCGCCGCCGGACGGTGAGGATGCCGGCCAGCGAGGCGACGGCAGGCACCAGCATCCAGGCGGCGTCGAGCCCGAAGGGCCCGCTCAGGAACCGGCCCGGTCCCCGGCTCAAGGGAACGGTGTGTTCCGTAAAGGCCGAGGCCGCGGCGGCGCTGGGCGGGCTGCAGCCGGGCTGGTCGAGCACGTGGCCGGTGACCCGGTCGGCCCCGTTGTAGAGGAAGACCTGGCTGAACACGGAGTTGTTGCAGCTGCCGTCGGCATAGGGGCGGTCCTGGGACGGGACGAGCGAGACGACGCTCATCCAGCTCACCGAGACCACGAGCACCACCAGGGTGGCGAGTGCCAGGTGCCCCATGCGGCGACCGAGCGAGGCGATCGGGGCAGCGAGCAGGTAGGTGAGGAAGAGCGCGGGGAGGACGAGCCAGGCCTGGAGCATCTTGGCCTGGAAGGCGAGGCCGACCCAGACGCCGGCGAGGAGCAGCGGGGCGAGCCGCCCGGTCAGGATGGCCCGGGTGGCGGCGTCGGCGGCCAGGACGAGCAGGAGTATGAGGAGGGTGTCCGAGACGTTGGCCCGGTTCAACAGGACGGTCACGGGCGTCGCGGCCAGCACCACGGCCGCGGTGAGGCCGGCGCCGGCGCCTGCGACCCGGCGCACGACCCGGTACAGCACCAGCACGGTCAGCGTGCCCTCGACGGCCTGGGGCAGTGCGATGGCCCAGGTGTGGAAGCCGAAGAGGCGCAGTGAGAGCCCCTGCACCCAGAAGGCCCCAGGCAGTTTGTCGACCGACACGGTGCCCCAGGGATCGAAGGCGCCGAAGAAGAAATTGTGCCAGCTCTGCGACATGCTGCGCGCGGCCGCCGCGTAGAAGGTCTCGAAGATGACGCTGTTGCTCCCCCAGGAGTACGAGAGCGCGGCGAGGGCGGCGACGAGAAGAAGCGCGGGCCGGGCCCACGCGGGTTGATCGGGTGGCGAGCGCCAGAAGCGCCAGCGGGCGGGGTGCGGCGTGGGCGGGGGCGCGGGCGCTGCGCCGCGCGGGCGCGCGGGCGCTGCGCCAGGCGGCACGTCGGCGACCGCGTCCGGTGCTTGGAGCGTGGGCCCGCCGACGACATCCCCCATACGGAGCGCAACCTACCCCGCTAGGGGTTTCGTCGGGGTGCCAATCGGTTGCGGGACCGGTGAACGGTAGCGTTGCCGCGTGCCCAACCTTCCGGCGCCGGACCGGTCGCAGTCGCGCTTCTTCTGCAACCGGCCCCGCAAGGTCTCGCTCGCCTTCATCGCCCTCGCCGTCGGAGCGCTGGTGATCGGCGGTGGTTTCGCCGAGATCAGCTCCAACGGCTCTCCCACGTCGCTCGAGACCGCGGTCATCCGCTGGATCATCCTGGGCTCGCTGGTGATCGCCGCCGTCGCCTACGCGGCCGGTGGTCGGGCCCGGGCGAACCGGGCGGGGTGAGCCGCAGGGATCCTCGTCCTGCAAGGTCGCCGGCGAGGTTCGCGGCAAGGACCGCTCCGCACTCTGCGTCACGCCCCCCGGACGGGGTGGCGCGACGAAAGCGAGGAGCCCGATGGCCAACACCACGACGATCACGGGGAACCTGACCCGCGAGCCGGAGATCCGCTACACCAGGGAGGGGCAGGCGACGGCCCAGCTGGGGGTGGCGGTCAACCGCCGCTGGCTCGACCGGGCGAGCCAGGAGTGGAAGGAGTCGACCTCCTACTTCGACGTCATCTGTTGGCGTGACCTGGCCGAGAACGTCGCGTTGAGCCTGACCAAGGGAATGCGCGTCGTCGTCACCGGCCGGCTGGAGCAGCGCACCTGGGAGACCGAGGAGGGCGAGCACCGCTCCAAGGTCGAGATCACGGCCGACGAGGTCGGACCCAGCCTCCGCTTCGCCACCGCCGACGTGCAGAAGGTGGAGCGACGGGGAGCCGCCACCCCGTCGGACGCCGAAGGCGAGGACGCGCCCGACGTACTGCCGGTCGAGGCCTGAGGTGTCGCCCTGGCTGATCGTCACCTTCGGCTGGGCCCCGGTGGCGGGCGCGGCAGCCGGACTGGCCGCCCGGATGGCCGTGCACCCTGCGGTCGACGCGCTGGCGGTCGTCCCCGCGCTGGCCCTCGGGTGCGCAGTGCTGGTCGTGCTGCGCACCCGGCAGGGCCGCCGACCGACGTCGTGAGGGATCGTTCCCGGTTTGGCGGGGCGGCCGACGGGGCTCAGTCCGTCGACGTGCGCCCCTCGGCACCGGGCTCGTAGGTCAGGGAGAGAGAGTTGACGCAATAGCGCAGCCCGGTGTCGGTGGGCCCGTCGCGGAACACGTGTCCCAGATGACCCCCGCAGCGGGCGCAGAGGATCTCGGTCCGGGTCACGCCGAAGCCCCGGTCGGCCCGCTCGGCGACGGTGCCGGCCGAGCGGGCCCGGTCGAAGCTGGGCCAGCCGGTCCCGGACTCGAACTTGGCGTCCGTGTCGAACAGCTCCGCACCGCAGCCGGCACAGCGGAACACGCCCTCGCCGTCCACGTGGAGCAGGTCTCCCGACCACGCCGGTTCGGTGCCGGCCCGGCGCAGCACGGCGTAACGATTTGGCGACAGCTCGCCGCGCCACTCCTCGTCGGTCTTGGTCACCTCGTACGTCGTCTCGTCGTCCTTGCGTGACCTGCGTGTGAACATGGCAGCCTCTCTCGTTCAGGCGGCAAGCCCCGCCGCCGCACTACCCATGAGGAAGAGGAAGTTGTCGGTGTAGAACTGCCGGCGCACGTCCTCGCTCGCGTCGCCCAGCGACGCCTCGAAGCGCTCCAGCGGCTTGCGGCCGCCCTCGACGTGCGGATAGTCGGAGGAGAACAGCACGAGGTCGGGTCCGGCCTGAGCCACGATCCAGCCGACGTCCTCGGTCGGGTAGGGCGTGAAGCGGATCTGGCGGTGCACGTAGTCGCTCGGCCGCAGTGTCAGTGCCTGGAGCCGCTCCTCGTGCCGGTGGAACGCCTCGAACGCGGACTCCATCTGGCGCAGCCACGAGGGGACCCAGATGGCTCCCTGCTCGATCACCCCGATGTGCAGGTCGGCGAACCGTTCCAGCACGCCGTCGAAGATCAGTGTGGCGAGCGTCTGGGCCGGCGGGACTGGGATCCCCATGTAGTCCACCGAGCGGAAATTCTCCTCGCCGCCGTGGAAGTCGCGCGGCACCGGCTTGCCGTTGACGAAATAATTGGGGTCGACGAGGGTGCCGGTCCCGCCGACGTGGAAGACGACGGGGATGCCCGCCTCCTCCGCCTGGGCCCAGACGCCGAAGAGGTCGGTGTGGCTCGGCGAGAATCCCGATGGGCACCCCGAGGCCACGAGCAGCGCCGCCGCGCCCTGGTCGAGCGCGTCACGAGTGGCGGCGACGGCCCTGTCGGGGTCGACCAACGGGACGTAGAGGGAGGGGAGCAGCCGGGAGTCGACCGAGCAGAACTCCAGCATGGCCCGGTTGTGGGCGCGGGCGGCGGCGTACGCGAGGTCGGTGTCGCCTGCATGTTCGAGGTCGTGGAGGCGCCCGTTGTGGAAGGTATTGAAGACGAGCTGGCTGGAGAAGCCGAGCAGGTCGAGAGCCCGGGGCCGGTCCTCGGCGATGAAGGAGCCGGTGGCGGCAAAGTTCTTGCGCGCCATGATCTCCGCCTCCTCCCGGTCTCGGTACTCGGCCGACGCGTGCCTGGCCCGCAGCTTCTCGAAGGAGGCCAGCAGGTCGCGCTGCTGCTCTGCCGGGTCGCCGGTCTGGCGGAGCTCGTTGCCGCCCGGATAGCTCAGCACCGGGAGGCGGTCGCGGTAGGCGGCCTCCGCGTGGTCGCGCAGCCAGGTGGGCGTCTCCATGACGTGGGCGTCCGCGTCGTGGACGACCCGGCCCTGGGAGTAGGGCATCGTCGTCACCCCCTTTTGTCGCTTCCGTGCGGGCGTCGTGCGCCCGCGAGTACTCCAGGAGTATCCCGCGCCGGGCGGGTGCCCGCCGCACCACATCTGACGCCCCGTCAGGTCGGCCACCCCGCCTTGGCTACGCTCCCGGGCGATGGATCTCCGAGATCGCCCCGAGGACGTCGCGTTCCGGCGGGAGGTGCGCCGTTTCCTCGACGAGCACCTGGTGGGCGAGTTCGCCGAGCTGGGCGGCCGGGGCGGTTCGGGTGACGAGACCTTCGGCTTCGAGGTGCGTCGGCGTTGGGAGAAGGTCCTGGCCGGGGGCGGCTGGACGTGCCTGGGATGGCCGGCGGAGCACGGAGGCCGGGGGGCCTCCATGACCGAGCAAGTCATCTTCAACGAGGAGTACACGCGGGCAGCTGCGCCGGGGCGGGTGAACGTCATGGGCGAAGGGCTGCTCGGGCCGACGCTCATCCACTACGGGACCCCCGAGCAGAAGGCGCGCTTCCTCCCGCCGATCAGGGAGGGCTCGGAGCTGTGGTGCCAGGGATACTCCGAGCCCGATGCGGGGAGCGACCTGGCCAACGTGGCGACACGGGCCGTGCGCGACGGCGACGAGTGGGTGATCACGGGGCAGAAGGTGTGGACGTCGCTGGCCCACCAGGCGGATTGGTGCTTTGTGGTCTGCCGGACCGATCCGGGCTCGTCGCGTCACAAGGGGTTGTCCTATCTGCTGGTGCCGATGGACCAGGGGGGGATCGAGGTGCGCCCGATCACCCAGCTCACCCGGACCAGCGAGTTCAACGAGGTGTTCTTCGACGGGGCCCGCACCCACGTGGACAACGTGGTGGGCGACGTCGGCGACGGCTGGCGGGTGGCGCTGGCCACCCTCGCCTTCGAGCGTGGCGTGGCGCTGCTCGGGCACCAGCTCGGTTTCCGTCGCGAGCTGGACCGGATTGTGGCGTTGGCGGAGGCCACCGGCCGTTCGCGCGACCCCGTGCTGCGCCAGCAGCTGGCCCAGGCCCACATCGAGCTCACGATCATGCGCTACAACACGCTGCGCAGCCTCTCGGGTGTGGACGGTCCGGTCGCCCCACCCGAGGCGTCCATCGCCAAGCTGTTCTGGGGGAGCTGGCACCGCAGGCTGGGCGAGCTGGCCATGGGTGTCCTCGGCCCGGCCGCGACGGTGCTCGACGGGGAGGCGCTCGCCGAGAACGGCGGCTACGGGCTGGGCGAGCTGCAGCGCTCCTTTCTGTTCGCCCGGTCGGAGACGATTTACGGTGGGTCGAACCAGATTCAGCGCAACATCATCGGCGAGCGGGTCCTCGGCCTCCCGCCGGAACCGAAAGGGGTGGCGTGAGCACGAGCCTGGACGCGTCCTTCGAACCGCCTCCGCCTCCACCACCACCGGCCGGTCACGGGCTCCTGGCGGGCAAGGTCGTGCTGGTCACCGCTGCGGCGGGGACGGGCATCGGCTCGGCCACGGCCCGACGCTGCCTGGAGGAGGGGGCGTCGGTGGTCGTGTCCGACGCGCACGAGCGCCGTCTGGGTGAGACGGCCGAGCAGCTGGCCTCGGAGGCCGGCGGAGCGGACCGGGTCCACGCGCTGGCCTGCGACGTGCGCGACGAGGGGCAGGTGGGCGCGCTCTACGACGGCGCGGTAACCCGCTTCGGCCGTCTCGACGTCGCCGTGCACAATGCGGGACTTGGCGGCACCGTGCCGCTAGTGGAGATGACCGACGAACAGTGGTCGACCGTGCTGGACATCACGCTGACCGGGACGTTCCGTTGCACCCGGGCGGCGCTCAAGAAGCTGGTGCCACAGAAGGGGGGCGTCATCGTCAACAACGCCTCGGTGCTCGGGTGGCGGGCCCAGCCGGGCCAGGCCCACTACGCCGCGGCCAAGGCCGGAGTGATGGCGCTGACCCGGTGCGCCGCGGCGGAGGCGGCCCCGGCCGGGGTGCGGGTCAACGCCGTCTCGCCCAGCCTGGCCGAGCATCCTTTCTTGAACCGGGCCATCCCCGACGAGGACCTGGCCGTCCTGCGGCGGCCGCGAGCTCTTCGGGCGGGGGGCCGAGACGTGGGAGGTGGCCAACGTCATCGTCTTCCTGGCCAGCGACTATTCGTCCTACCTGTCGGGAGAGGTCATCTCCGTGAGCAGCCAGCACCCATGAGCCGACTTCGCCTGGGGTCGAGGTCTTCGTCCGCCGGGGTGTGTTTTGAAAACTATAAGCATGCTGGTTTAGAGTCTCCGGAGAAATGGCCAGGGCGATGACGAGAGAGGTCCGAGGGGAGCCGCACCATGACCGCCCGCCAACAGGCGACGGGCATCGGAGGAGCCCCCGCCGAGCAGGAGGACCCGCGGGCCGACCTGATTTGGGGCAGCGTGCCCCGGCTGGTCGAGGATGCCGCGCAGCGGCACGGCCCGACGGAGGCGCTGGTCGACGGCGAGGTCCGCCTGACCTACGCGCAGCTGGCGACCGAGGTGGACCGTTACGCGCGCGGCTTCGTGGCGACCGGGGTCGCCGCCGGAGACCGTATGGCGATCTGGGCACCCAACTGCGCCGAGTGGATGCTCGCTGCGCTGGGCGCGTTGCGGGCCGGCGCAGTCCTCGTGCCCCTGAACACCCGCTTCAAGGGCGGTGAGGCGTCCTACATCGTGCGCAATGCCGGCGCCACGACCCTGGCGACGGTGCGTGGATTCCTCGGTGCCGACTATCCCGCCATGCTGGCCGGAGAGGACACGGCCCCGTTGGAGCGGATCCTCCTGCTGCGCGGCGCAGGCGACGGTGCCGGCCCGGCGGGGGTCCCCGCCCTCGGGCTGTCCGAGTTCCTCGCTGCGGGTGACGGTGTGGAGCCGTCCGAGACCGCGGCCCGAGCCGATGCGGTGGAGGCCGGCGACGTGTCGGATCTCATCTTTACGTCGGGCACCACCGGTCATCCCAAGGGCGCAGCGACGACCCACGCTCAGACGCTGCGCACCTTCGGAACGTGGTCGTCGATCGTCGGTCTCGACGCCGGCGACCGCTACCTGGTGGTGAACCCTTTCTTCCACACGTTCGGCTACAAGGCCGGGATCCTGGCCTGCATCATGGCGGGTGCCACCGTGGTGCCCGAGCCGGTGTTCGACGCGAACGCGGTCATGGCGCGCATCGCCTCTGAGCGCATCACCGTCTTGCCCGGCCCCCCCACTCTCTACCAGACGCTCCTCGCCGATCCCCGCCGCGCCGAGCACGACCTGTCGTCGCTCCGTCTCGGGGTGACGGGAGCCGCTGTCGTGCCCGTCGAGCTCGTCGAGGCGATGCGCGACGAGCTCGGCTTCGACACGGTCCTGACCGCCTACGGTCTGACCGAGTCCTGTGGCACCGTCACGATGTGTCGACGCGACGACCCGCCTGAAGTGGTGTCGGCCACCTCCGGCCGGGCCATCCCCGGGTTGGAGGTGCGCGCCGTGGCGGAGGGTTCGGAGGTCGCCCCCGGCGAGCCGGGCGAGATCGTCGTGCGGGGCTACACCGTGATGTCGGGCTACTGGGGCAACGACGAGGCGACGGCCGAGGCGATCGACGCCGACGGCTGGCTGCACACCGGTGACATCGGGGTCATGGACGCCGCCGGCAACGTCACCATCACCGACCGGGTCAAGGACATGTACGTCGTCGGCGGGTTCAACGCGTACCCGGCCGAGGTCGAGAGCATCCTGCGCGGCCACGACGCGGTGGGCCAGGTCGCCGTCGTCGGCGTGCCCGACGAGAGGATGGGAGAGGTGGGCTGCGCCTACGTCGTCCCCGCCGAGGGCTGCGCCGACGACCCCGATGAGCTGGGCCGCTCCATCCTGAGTTGGTCACGCGGGGCGATGGCCAACTACAAAGTGCCACGTGGCGTGGTCCTGGTCGACGCGCTGCCCGTGAACGCAGGCGGGAAGGTGCTCAAGCGCGAGCTCCGCCAGCGCCACGCGGCGGGCGCTGACCACGTCGTCACCAACGAGAGGAGCGAGTAAGTGCGAGGCATCGTCTACACGGGAGAAGGGGTCGAGGTCACCGACGAGCTCGAGGTGCGGGGTCCGGGCCCCAACGAGGTGCAGGTGCGGATCCAGGCGGCGGGGGTGTGCCACTCCGACCTGTCGGTCATCAACGGGACGATCCCGTTCCCCGCGCCGGCCGTGCTCGGCCACGAGGGCGCCGGCGTCGTGGAGGCCGTGGGCGACGCGGTGCGGTCGGTCAAGCCGGGTGACCACGTGGTGATCGCCACCCTGGCCAGCTGCGGGGCCTGCCGGGCGTGCAGCACGGGCCACCCCACCTGGTGCAAGAGCTCGCTCGGGAACATCTCGACGCCGTTCACCTTCAAAGGCCAGCCGGCGTCCAATTTCGCCGCGGCGTCAGTGTTCGCGGAAATGACGATCGTGAGCGAGGTGCAGGCGGTGCGGATCCCCAAGGACATCCCGCTCTCGTCGGCCTGCCTCATCGCTTGCGGCGTGCTCACCGGCGTCGGTGCCGTGTTGAACCGGGCCAAGGTGCGGCCCGGAGACACAGCCGCCGTCTTCGGCGTGGGCGGGGTCGGGCTCAACGTGATCCAGGGGCTGCGCATCGCCGGGGCCACCAGGATCGTGGCGGTGGACACGGTGGCTGAGAAGGAGGGTCTCGGGCGCCAGTTCGGGGCGACCCACTTCGTCGACGCCACGGCGGGCGACGCCGCCGCCGCCGTGCGCGAGCTCGTGCCGGCCGACAAGGAGTCCGCGGCCGGCGCCCTCTTCCCCCTCGGGGGCGTCACTTGGGCCTTCGACTGCGTCGGCCACCCGGCCGTCCTGCGCAGCGCGCGCTCGACTGTCTGGACTGGGGCGGCGCAGCCGTGGCCATCGGCATCCCGCCCCGGGGGACCGAGGTGTCGGTCGACGTCAACGCGCTGGCCTACGTGGACCGCGGGCTGCTCGGCTGCCGCTATGGCTCGGCCCGCCCCCACCACGACATCCCCCTCATGGTCGACCTCTACCGGTCAGGCCTCCTGATGCTCGATGAGCTGGTGTCGCTGACCCGGCCCCTCGAGCGCTTCGGCGACGTGATCGACGAGATGCATGCGGGCCGCGTGGCGCGGGGCGTGCTCACGTTCGACTAGACACGCGCCATGCGATCGTTGCGCCCGACGGGATCGCGGCCATGAAAGGCGTCATCCTCGCAGGAGGCACCGGCTCGCGTCTGTACCCGCTGACGCGCATCACGAACAAGCATCTCCTTCCCATTTACGACCGCCCGATGATCGCCTGGGCGATCGAGGCCGTGGTGTCGAGCGGCATTGACGAGATCATGCTGGTCACCGGCGGGACGCACGCCGGCGAGTTCCTGCGGCTGCTCGGAAACGGGCACGAGTACGGCATCGACCAGCTCTCCTACGCCTACCAGGAGAACGCCGGCGGCATCGCGGAGGCGCTCGGGCTGGCGGAGCACTTCGCGGGGGGCGGGCCGGTCCTGGTGATGCTGGCCGACAACATCGTGGAGGGTTCCATCGCTCCAACGGTGGACGCGTTCCGGCGCGACCCGGTAGGCGCGCGCATCCTGCTGTCGAAGGTGGACCAGCCGGAGCACCTGCGCCACCTCGGCGTGCCCGTCTTCGGTGAGGACGGGCGGGTCGCCCACATTGACGAGAAGCCCGAGCATCCCGCCTCCGAGTACTGCGTCACGGGCATCTACTGCTACGAGGCCGACGTGTTCGACGTCGTCAGCGAACTCGTCCCCTCGGGCCGCGGCGAGCTCGAGATCACCGACGTGAACAACCACTACGTCGCGCTGGGTCGGATGGCGCACGACGTCCAGGAGGGCTTCTGGGGCGACGCCGGCGAGTCGATCGAGGCCTACTACGCCGTCAACGACTTCGTGCGCCAGAACGGCGCCAACATCGGGTAGTCGTCGTCCACCGGCCCGACGACTGTCAGGTCGGTGGTTCGGTAGCCGGGACCTCCAGCTTGACCCGGCGCACGCTCTCCGCGATTCCGGCAGCGTCGAGACCGAGGCTGGCGAGGATGTCGTCGGCCCTGCCCTGGGCGAGGAACTGGCGCGGCACACCCAGGACCCGGGTGGTCGGCAGCGGCGTACCGGCCGACTCGACCTGCGCCGCGATCGCGTCGACCAGGAAGGCGCCGGCGCCGCCGTGCCGCACGCCGTCCTCCACGGTCACCACGAGCTGGTGGCGGGCTGCGTCGGCGAGCATGCCCACATCGGTCGGGGTGACGACGCGCACGTCCCAGACCGTCGCATCGGTTCCCTCGGCGGCCAGCTCGTCGGCGGCGTCGACGCAGGCACCGACGGCCTTGCCCACGCCGAGCAGGCAGACGGAACCGTCACCGGCGCGCAGCAGCTTCGCCTGGAGCCCGCTCCCGACGTCCTCGGGTGCGATGTGCCTGGGAGCGCTCTTGGGAAAGCGGATGGTGGATGGCCCCTGCAACTCGAGAGCGGTCCGCAGCATCGGCCCCACCTCCTCGGCGGCCGACGGGGCGAACACGGTCATGCCGGGAATGGAGAGCGCGAGCGCCAGGTCGAGGATGCCGTGGTGGCTCGGTCCGTCGTCGCCGGTGATGCCGGCCCGGTCGAGGACGAAGACGACGGGACAGGCGTGCAGGCCGACATCGAGGTTGGCCTGGTCGAAGGCCCGGCTCCAGAACGTCGAATACACGGCAACGACGGGGCGCAGCCCGGCCATCGCCATCCCCGCCGCGGCGGTCGCCTCGTGCTGCTCGGCGATGCCGACGTCGAAGAAGCGGTCGGGGAACCGCGCCTGGAAGGCCAACAGGCCCGTCGGACCCGGCATGGCGGCGGTCAGAGCGACGATCCGAGAGTCCTGCTCCGCCGACTCGAGGAGCGCCCGTGAGAAGGCATCGGTGTAGGTGGTGGCCCGCCGGGGCAATGCGTCGCCGCTCCCGTTCTCGGCGACCGAGCCGGGCGAGGCCACACCGCCGCTGTCGGACCCGGCCGATCCGCCCACGGCCACGCCGGCCGAGCTGCCCACCGCGTTCTCCATCGTGATCGGCTTCGTCGCCTTGACGTCGTGCAGGCGCTGGATCTCGTCTTCCTCCGCCGGGGCGTAGCCCCGGCCCTTCTGCGTGAGCACATGGACCACGATGGGCCCGTCCCATTCGGCCGCATTGGTGAAGGCCTGCTCCATGTGCTCGATGTCGTGCCCGTCGATCGGCCCGGCGTAGCGGACCCCCAGGGCTTCGAAGAAGGTGTGCGGCGCCACCATCTCGCGCAACGCGCTCGGTGAGCGAGTGCACGCTGGAGTAGGCCAGCTCGCCCAGCGCGGGGAGCTCGCGCAGGCGGAGCCGCAGTCGCTCTCGCGCGGCGGTGTAGGTGGGATTGAGCCGCAGCGTCGTGAGGCTCTGGGAGAGCTGTGACACCGTGGGCGCGTACGAGCGGCCGTTGTCGTTGAGGACGATCACGACCCGGCGACGCGAGTGCCCGAGGTTGTTCAGCGCCTCGTACGCCATGCCACCGGTCAGCGCGCCGTCGCCGACCACGGCGATGACCTTGCGCTGGCCGTCGATGCCCCGCAGGTTGAACCCGCTGGCAATGCCGTGGGCATAGGACAGAGCCGTCGAGGCGTGGCTGTTCTCAATCCAGTCGTGCTCTGACTCGGCCCGGTTGGGATACCCCGACATGCCCCCGGCCTGCTTCAGCGCCTTGAACCCGTAGCGCCGGCCGGTCAGCAACTTGTGGACGTAGGCCTGGTGGCCGGTGTCCCACAAGATGACGTCGCGCGGGGAGTCGAACACCCGATGCAGGGCCAGGGTGAGCTCCACGGCTCCCAGGTTGGACCCGAGGTGGCCGCCGGTCGTGGTGACCGTGTCGACGATGAACGCCCTGATCTCCTCGGAGAGTTCGGCCAGTTCGTCGCGGCTCAGGCCCTTGATGTCGGCGGGCGTCTCGATGCTTTGCAGGATCATGGCGGTCGTCCCAGGCTACCTGCTGGCACCCTCTGCGACCGTGCGCTCGGGGCTCAGCACGGTGCACACGGCGACGCCGAACGAGGCCAGGGCCAGGACCTGCAGCCCCCGGGCGGGACCGAGTGTCTGGGACACCCAGCCGACGATGGGGGCGCCGGCCACCCACCCCACGTAGCCGGCGGCGGTGAAGGTGCCCACCGCGCTCGACGACCTGGCTGGCCTGCCGGCTGACGGTGCTCATGACCAGCGGCCAGAACAGCGAGGCCCCGCCCGCACCGATGGCGAGCCCGAGCGCGGCCACGCCGGCCACGGGTGAGACGGATTCGAGAAGGATGCCGGCCCCGGCCACGCAGCCGCCGATGATCAGGGCGTGCCGGGTGGAGAGCCGGCCGAGCACGGTCCCGCCGGCGCCGCGGGTGGTGAAGGCCACGAGCTGGCCGACGACGTAGGCCCCGGCGCCGAGCAGGACGCCGGTGGCCAGGTGATTGCGTAGGTACAGCACGCCCCAGGTGTCGACGCCACCCTCGGTGACCTCGGCCAGCGCGAAGACGGCCAGCAAGATGAGGAGGCCGTCGCCGCGGAGGCGGCGCACGGGATGGGTCGTCACCGGCTGCTCCGGATGGTCGCCGGCCTGGGCGGAGACGAGCGCCGTGCCCGGATCGGTCACGAGCGCCCAGACGCCGACGACCACGGCCACCACCGCGATCGCGGGCCACACCCAGCGCCAGGAGACGCCGGCGTGGATCACCAACCCCGCCACGGCCGCCCCGGTGAGCGCGCCCGCGTTGAAGAGTGAGTGCAGGCGGACCAGTGCGGACGGGCTCGCGACGAGGCGGTGGGACGCCTCTGCGTTCATGGCGGTGTCGATGGAGCCGCCGGCCACCTCGACCAGCACGAGCACCGCGGTGAACTCCCACCGCTGGCGCGTGAGCGCCAGGACGCAGAGGAGGACGGCCCAGGCGAACAGCGCGATCCAGAGCAGCCGCCGAGCACCGACCCGGTCGGCGAGGTGGGCGGTGAACACGCTCGATGCGCCCGCCACGGCGATGGCGATGGCGAGCAGGACACCCAGCTGCGCATCGCTCAACGAGAAGGCGTGCTGGATGTCGAAGAGCATCACGGCCCAGCTGCCCCAGAAGAGGCCGAGCAGGCCGAAGGCCGCCACCACCGGGCCGGCTCCTGCCAGGACCCACGGGGGGTCGACGGCGGCCGGGGTCGCGGTCAGGGTGGGTCCGAGACGCCGGCCTTGGCGAGGAACGCCGGGCGTTCCACCACGACCCGCGTGACCCGGCCCGCGCCGACCAGGCCTCCCCCCTCGCCCTCCAGCCGGGCGGCGGACACGGTGAAGACGAGGCGACGGCCCTCGACCTTGACCAGGGTGGCCTCGGCCAGGACCACCGAGCCCACGGCCACGGGGGCCAGGTGGTCGAATTGCACCCGGGTGGCCACACTGGACTGCGTCCGGAGCAGATGCCCGTCGGTGGCGCGGCACGTGGCCTCCTCGCACAACGCGATGAGCCGGGGCGTGGCGAGCACGGGGACGTCGCCGGTGCGGAAGTGCTCCGCCGTGTCCTCCGCACCCACCGTCAGCTCCAATTGGGCGCTGAGCCCGGCGTGGGGACCGTGCCCTGCCGGCGTTCCTGTGTCGGTTGGAGCGTCGGGCACGAGCATTACGATACCGCCGTGACCGAAGCCGCCCTCATCGACCATGACGTGCTCGAACGCGTCCTCTCAGCCGCTCTCCTGCGGGGCGGTGACATGGCCGAGGTGTTCGCCGAGGATGCTGTGACCGCCAGCGGCATGCTGGACGACCGCAAGGTGGAGGAGCTCTCGTCGGGTCGCTCACGAGGCGCCGGGATCCGCGTGGTCGACGGTGAGACGACCGGCTTCGCCCACACGGCCGACCTGAGCGAGTCCGGCTTGCTCGCCGCGGCGCGGGCGGCCTCCGCGGTCGCCCGCCGGGGCGGCGGCGAGGCGCGGACGGTGGCGCTCGACCCGCCGTCGGTCCACCGGCGCAACGACCGCACACCCCCGGAATCGGTGGACAAGGCGCACAAGCTCGAGCTGTTGACCCGCGCCGACGAGGCCGCCCGGGCCGCCGGAGATGCCATCACCCAGGTGCAGGTGGGTTGTGGCGACAGCAGGCGCCGGGTGCTGATCGCCAACTCCGACGGGCTGCTGGCCCAGGACGACCAGATCCGCACGCGCTTCAGCGTCGTCTGCGTCGCCAACGGAGACACCGGCATGCAGACGGGGTACGAGTCCATCGCGCGCACCGAGGGCTTCGAGATCTTCGAGCGCCACCGCGTGGAGGACATCGCGCACAAGGCGGCCGTCCGTGCGCTGGCCAAGCTCTCGGCGCGGCCGGCACCCTCCGGCGAGGTGCCCATCGTGCTGGCGGGCGGGAGCGGGGGCATCTTGTTCCACGAGGCCTGCGGGCATGGGCTCGAGGCCGACCACATCGTGAAGGACGCGTCGGTCTACGCGGGCCAGATGGGCCAGCTCGTCGCCAGCCCGCTGGTCACGCTGGTCGACGACGGCACGGTGGCGGGGGAGTGGGGCAACTTCGCGGTCGACGACGAAGGCTGCGCGCCGGCACGCAACGTGCTGATCGAGGACGGGATCCTCACCGACTACATGTGGGACTGGCTGCGGGCGCGCAAGGAGGGCCGCACCTCGTCGGGCAACGGGCGCCGCCAGAGCTATCAGCACCTGCCGATGGTGCGCATGACGAACACGTACCTGCTCGCCGGCACCGAGGATCCGGAAGAGATCATTGCCCAGACTCCCTCGGGCGTCTACGTGAAGAAGCTCGGAGGCGGCCAGGTCAACACCGCCACAGGCGACTTCGTATTCGGCACCACCGAGGCGTACCTGATTGAGGACGGGCGGATCACCGAGCCGCTGCGGGACGCCAACCTGATCGGGAACGGTCCGGAGGTGCTGCGGCGCATTGATGCGGTGGCCACCGACTTCGACATGACCCCGGGCACCTGTGGCAAGGATGGGCAGAGCGTCCCGGTCGGGTGCGGCCAGGCGACGCTGCGCATCACCGGCGTCACCCTCGGAGGGACCGCATGAGCGGCGAGCTCCTGGAGCTCGCGACCTCGGTCGTCGCGGAGGCGCGACCCGACGAGGGGTTGGAGGTCTACGTCAGCCGCGGCACCGACACCGAGGTCCGTGCCTACGAGGGCGAGGTCGAGTCGCTCACTTCCGCGGATTCGTCCGGCGTGGGGATCCGAGTCCTCCTCCCCGGGTCCGGCGGGGGGAGCCAGGTCGGCTTCGCCTGGGCCGGGTCACTCGATCCGGCGGTCATCGCCGCCACCCTGGCCGACGCCCGGGACAACGCGCGCTTCGCCACCCCCGATCCCGACGTCGTCCTGGCCGAGCCGGACGGCGTGGCGGCCGCCGAGCTCGACCTGTGGGACGACGGTGTGGCCTCGACGCCCATGGAGAAGAAGGTCGAGCTGGCGCTGGAGCTCGAGCGGGCGACGCGCGCCGCGGACCCGCGGGTCCGGCAGGTCTCGTCGGCCGACTATGCCGACAGCCGGGTCGAGGTGGCGCTCGCCTCGACGACTGGCATCTCCTCGGTCCGGCAGCGCACCAACGCCTTCCTCTCCGTCGACGCCATCGCGGGGGAGGGGAGCGAGACGCAGACGGGGACCGGCTTCAGCGTGGGCCGCGGGCCGGGTGAGCTCGTGCCCGCCGACGCGATGGACGACGCCGTCCAGCGCGCCACCCGGATGCTCGGCGCGCAGAAGGCGCGTTCGGCGCACTGCACCGTGGTCTTCGACCCGCGGGTCGTCTCGACCTTGCTGGGGGTCGTCGCCTCCGCGCTCTCGGGCGAGGCCGTGGTGAAGGGCCGCTCATTCTTCGCCGGGCGCACCGGCGAGAGCGTGGCGGTTCCAGGCGTGACCCTGGTGGACGACCCGACCGATGCCCGGGCTTACGGTGCTGCGTCACACGACGGGGAGGGCCTGGCCTGCAGGCGCAACGTCCTCATTGCCGACGGCGTGTTGCGCATGTTCGTCTACGACACCGTGTCGGGCCGCCGTGCCGGCACGGTGTCGACCGGCTCTGCGGTGCGCGGCGGCTTCGCCGGCACGCCGTCGGCCGGCTGCCGTGCTCTCGTCCTGGCGCCCGGTGACAAGGGGCTCGAGCAGATCCTGGCCGCGGTCGGCGACGGGCTCTACGTGCAGACGGTCAGCGGCATCCACTCCGGGGTGAACACCGTGAGCGGCGACTTCTCGGTGGGGGCGGAGGGGCTCATGATCCGGGGCGGGACGCTGGCCGAGCCGGTGCGGGAGGTGACGGTCGCCTCGACGCTCCAGCGCATGCTCCAGGGGGTCGTCGAGATCGGCGGCGACCTGCGCTGGCTCCCCGGTACCGCGGCAGGTCAGACGCTCGCCGTCGCCGAGATGGCGCTGAGCGGCGACTGACCCTCAGCTGGCGGTGGTGGCGGCCGGTGTGGCAGCGGCGCCCTTGCCGTCGCCCCTCCCCTTGCCGTCGCCCGTCCCCTTGCCATTGCCGTTGCTCGCGGCGTCCCCGCCCGACGCCGCGGCGTCCTTCTGGGGCGTGGACTCGGTGCTCGACGACCCGCCCGAGGCGTCATCCGCCTTCTTCGAGCCCGAGCCGTTGCCGGCGCGGGCGGCGGCCCGCGAATCGGTCTTGTAGAACCCACTGCCCTTCAGGACGATCCCGACCGCCCCGTAGACCTTGCGCAGCGCGCTCCCGCACTCGGGGCACTCGGTCAAGGGCTCGTCCGAGAAGCTCTGGACGGCTTCGAGCCGGTGGCCGCACGCGTTGCATGCGTATTCATAGGTCGGCAATGGACTCCTCCGTTGGCACTCGCTGCCTGCGACTGCCAAAGTCTACCCGCCGGGGTGTCCCCCGGGCGTCGGTCCGCAGTCGGCCCAGGTCGTAGACTCCTCCTTCGTGTCCGACCGCATGCTGGCCAATCTCGACCCGCTGGGCGGCGCCCGCATGGTCGATGTCACGCCCCGTGAGCCCACGCACCGCCGGGCCCTGGCCCGTTGCCGGGTCTCGATGCTGCCCGAGACGACCACCAAGGTGGCCAACAACGCCATCACGAAGGGCGACGTGCTGGCCGCGGCCAGGATCGCGGGGATCCAGGCGGCCAAGCGCACGGCCGAGCTCATCCCCATGTGCCACCCCGTCCTGGTGGGGTCGATCGGGGTCAACTTCTCCATCGGCGACGACTACGTGGAGGTGGAGGCCCAGGTCGAGACCGTGGACCGCACCGGCGTGGAGATGGAGGCGATGACCGCCTGCGCCGTCGCCGCCCTGACCGTCTACGACATGTGCAAGTCCTCCGATCGCACGATGACCATTGAGCACCTGGCACTGTGGGAGAAGTCGGGTGGGCGCTCGGGTCCGTGGCGGCGGGCCGAGGTGAACCACATCTAATTGAATTGCCGCCGGGCGGCAGATAACTGAATTGCCGCCGGGCGGCAGATTCGCTGCGGGCCGCAGTTCCCGGGGGCCTGGTCTAATTTCGGCGACGGTGACCACGACCCGCCTGGAGGAGGCACCCGACGTCGGCAAGGGGATCGTCGGCGCCATCACCTCGGTGGTGGGGCGGATCGGCGGGCGCAATGTCGTCATTGCCCGGTCGCTCGGGACCATGCGGCGGGGCGCGATCACCCACGCGGACGGGGTGCGGTTGGCCCAGGCGGCCGATCAGGCGGTCGAGCTCGGGATTCCCCTGGTGTTCTTCGTCGCCTCCAGCGGGGCAGACGTCCTCGACGGCGTCGCGGCACTCCACGGGTGGGGACAGGCGGCCGCCGCCATCTCGCGCTGCAGCGGCCAAGTGCCCGTGATCGCCGCCGCCACCGGGCCCGTCGTCTCCGGGCCCGCCCTCCTCCTCGGCCTCTCCGACCTCGTCGTGATGAGCTCGGAGGCGGTCGCCTTCGTGTCGGGACCACAGATGGTGGCCGAGTTCACCGGCATTGAGATCGGGATCAGCGAGCTGGGCGGGACGGCCATGCACGCCAGGTCGAGCGGGTTGTGCGCGGTGGAGTCTGACGACGTCGACGGCGCCGTGGCCGAGCTGCTCGAGTACCTGCCGTCGAACACCGACGAGGTGCCCCCGCTGGCCCCCATGAGCGACTCGGTGCTGCGTCCCACACCCGAACTGCGCACGGTGATCCCCGACCGCAAGGCGGCGACCTACGACGCCCGCGACGTGGTCCGCGCCTTGTGCGACGACGGTGAGTTCCGGGAGCTCTGGCCCCGGTGGGCGGGGCAGATCGTGACCGCGTTCGCGCGGCTGGGCGGGATGCCCGTGGGGTTCGTGGCCAACCAGCCCCGCATCCTGGCCGGCACCCTCGACATTGCGGCCTCGCAGAAGGCCGCCCGCTTCGTGCGTCTGTGCGACGCCTTCAACCTGCCCATCGTCAGCCTGGTGGACACCCCCGGCTTCCTGCCCGGCAAGGACCTCGAATGGCGCGGGATGATCCGCCACGGCGCCGAGCTGGCCTTCGCCTACGCGCGAAGCGACCGTGCCGCGGTTGTGCCTCATCTTGCGCAAGGCGTTCGGCGGCGCGTACATCGTGATGGACTCCCGCGGGATGGGCAACGACGTCTGCCTGGCCTGGCCGGGGGCCGAGGTGGCGGTCATGGGGGCGTCGGGCGCGGTGCAGATCCTGCACCGGGGCATCGAGCCGGGAGCGAGGTCCGATCGCGAGGCGGAGTACGAGGAGGCCTACCTCAACCCCTGGCCGGCCTCGGAGCGTGGTCTGGTCGACCAGGTCATCGACCCGGCGGACAGCCGGACCGTCCTCTGCTCGGTGCTGCGCCAGCTCGGCACGAAACGGGAGCTGCTGGTCGGCCGGAAGCACGACGCGGGCCCACAATAGGGATTCGACCAGGGGTAACAGAGATTGTCATCGATTCGTAACGATCCTGAGGTGGATTCGACTGCGAACCAGGGAAAGGATTCGGGCATGATGGGCGACGTGGTCCCTCCCGCCACTGACGACCCCCTTTTCGTCTTGGAGTCGTGTCACAGCACCTGGATCTTCGACACTGACCGCATGCGCTTCCGGCGCGTCCTCAAGGGCCTCGCACTCGACGTCCACGCGGCGACCACGGCGTGGCGCGGCTACTACGGCCTGGAGATCGACCCGATCTCCGAGTCCTTCGTTGTCCTTCTCAATCCGGAGGGCACCCGGCTGCTGCGGTCGTGGCGCCACGTGGAGCACTGCCCTCAGTGCGGCGGCAACCAGACGGCCGAGCTCTCACTCGACGAGTTGCGGAGCGCGTCGCTGGCCTGACGCCTCGGTCCCCCGGGACCTAGAAGTGGATGACGTGGGCGGCCGACAGCAAGAGCAGTGAGAGCGTCACCGCGCCGGCGATCACGATCAAGGTGGTCAGTCGGCGTGACACGGCGGGCCGGTCTGCGTTCGTGCGCAGTCCGTGCGCGGCGGCCCGGCTCCTGATCGACGTCTCGGTCGAGGCGGCGTCGTCCGCCGCCAGCACGAAACGGTGCCGCCGCCGCCGACCGCGCTCGGTGACGACGATGAGCACACCGTCCCGGCCGTCGGGCAGGACCGAGCGCTGCAGGGGCGCCATCGCCTCCAGGTCGTCCCAGGGGCAGCTCCAGACCAGCTCCCCGCCTGCCTTCTCCAGCTCTAGCCCCGAGGGCAGGAAGATCAGGGTCAACTGCGGGACGGCGACCCGCTCCGCCCCCTGGGTGAGGAGATAGACGTCGGGAACGGACCACGCCTCCTCCATACGAGCAGGAGACGCTAGACGCTACTTCCATCGGCACCCTACGTTGGGCGACCCGGGTCAGCGCGCCGCTGGCGGGCCGGCCCGCCCCTGCCGCCGCTGGCGGCGGTCGGCACGCTCGATCTCGCGTTCCACGTCGGACCACATGAGGGGCTCCGCGTCCTGGCCGGTGTCCTCGGCGGACTGCGCCCGCGTCATGATCACGAAGGCCACCGTCCACAGCACGGCGATGGTGCTCAGCTTGGCGAGGAACCCGGCCAGTTGCTGATCGAGCAGTGGTGACAGCCCCACCACGGTGCCGCCATGCGAGAACGTCGGGTAGAGGGAGTGGCGGGCGAAGATCCACACGATCGAGAGGAAGCTGGGCACGATCGACTGCACGATGAGATACCCACCACGCCCGAGTGCCGACAGGCGTGGAGCTCCCGGGAGCTCGGTCAGCACCGGCGCCCACAGGACGAAGCCCGAGGCGAGCACGACGAGCTCGATCACGACCCGGACCGGGTCCGAGTGCGCCGCGAGGCTCACCGCCCCGGTGGTCAGTGTGCCCACGGCCACGATCGTCACGATGGCGACGGCAGGGAAGGGCCGGACCACGACGCGCAGGACTGCGTCGACCGCGGGAGGGCGGGTCAGGCGGGCGATCACCGGACGCGGCGTGCCCAAAACGAGGAGCGGCGGGACCGCCAGCGTCAACAGGAGGCGCTGCAGCACGAGCGCCATCAAGAGCCAATGGGCGGCCAGGTCGCCCAGCGGCCACGTCACGGCGAGGACGAGGAGGACAACGCCGGCGAGGAAGAGGACCTTCTGTCGTCCGCTCGCCGCGCCACCCTCCTGCCGCGTGGCCCACCAGTACGCGGCGAGGAGGCCCCCGAGGGCGAGCAACCACAACAGGTGGAAATGCCAGCCGAAAGGTGGCCCCACGGCGGTCACGGCGCAGCCGTCGCCGTAGGCTCTGGGCGATGGAGGCGCCCACGAAGCTCGACCGGCTGGAGCGCGTCACGGACCTCGTCCTGGTGTTGCTCGACACCAGGCAGCCCTTGACGCTCGACGCCATCGCGCACCAGGTCCCCGGCTACCCCGTCGAGCACGCAGCACGGCGCCAGGCCTTCGAGCGGGACAAGCGGCTCCTGCGCGACGAGGGGATTCCCGTCCTCACGCAGCGCCTCCCGGGCCACGAGCAGTACGGCTATCTCATCGACCGTGAGTCGTTCTACCTGCCGGACCTGGATCTCGAGCCCGACGAGCAGATCGCGCTCCACCTCGCCGTCGCCGGCGTCCACCTGGGCGATCCTAGTGGCCGGGATGCCCTGCTGAAGCTGGGCGCGGCCGGCCTGGGCGACGTCCGGCCCATCGCGTCCATGCTGCCGTCGCCCGCGCTGATAGAGCTCTTCGAGGCGGTCCGCACACGCGCCACGGCGGAATTCACCTACCGGGGCGACGCGCGCCGGGTGGCCCCGGTCGGGCTGTGGTTCCGCTTCGGCCACTGGTACCTGGTGGCCTGGGATATCGACCGCTCCGCCGTGCGCACGTTCCGCGTGGACCGCATTGAGAGGGAGGTCGCCCGGGGCGAGAGCGGCACCGCGGAGGTCCCCGAGGGCGTCGACGTCGAGGCCGCCCTGCCCGACGAGCCCTGGGAGGCCGCGGGCGAGGACGGTATAGAGATGCGCATCCGCGTCGACGCGCTCGAGGCGCGCCGGGTGGCCGACGAGGTGGGTCAGGACAAGGTCGTGGGCCGTCTCGACGACGGGTCGGTCGAGCTCGCGCTCGGGGTGTCCTCGTTCGCCTCCATCCGCTCCTGGGTGTTGGGACTCCTCGACCACGCCACGGTGGTGGGACCGCCCGGCTTCCGGGACGAGCTCATCTCCTGGCTCACCGCCCTCACGACCGCCTCCCCCGTGCCGCCGGACGCGAGCGCTCGGGCACCGGCGCCCGCCGACGACGATGGCGAGGGCAGTGCGTCCGCGCCCCGGAGCGCACCCGGCGCAGAGACGAGCCGGCGGTTGCGTCGCCTGCTGGCGGTCATCGGCTGGTTGGCCCAGGTCGGGGAGGCTCCCATCGTCGAGGCGGCGCGGCGCTTCGGCATGAGCGAGAAGGAGCTGGTGGCCGAGCTGGAGCTGGCGGCGTGCTGCGGGACTCCGCCCTACACGCCCGACACGCTCATGGAGATAGAGGTGTCGGAGCGATCGGTCCGGGCCTTCCTGCCCGCCGAATTCGCCCGCCCCCGTCGCCTCACCCCGGCCGAGGGGTTTGCCGTCGCCGCCTCGGCCCGGCTGCTGCTCTCGGTCCCCGGGTCCGACGACGGCGCGTTGCGGCGCGCCCTGGCCAAGCTGGACGCGGCGCTGGGGTCGCGCGAGGCGGTCGGCCTCGACGTCGACGCCCCGGAGCACCTGGCCGTCGTGCGGGAGGCGGTCGAGGGGGGGCGGGCGCTCGAGATCGACTACCACTCGGGCTCGCGCGACGAGTTGACGACGCGCAGGGTGGAACCGGTGCAGGTGGTCACGATCGACGGGCACTGGTATCTCGACGCCTACTGCCATCGCGCCGGTGACATGCGCCGCTTCCGGGTCGACCGCATCGGTGCCGTCAGCCCGCTCGACGTTTCCCCGGGGCCGGCGGCGGTCCGGACCCGGCCGATGGAGGAGATGTTCGTCCCCGGACCGGGCGCACTCGAGGTCCATCTGCGCCTGGGCCCGGGGGCGCAATGGGTGCCCGAGTCAATTCCCACGCGCGCCATAGGGCGCGACGAGAGGGGGAGGGTGACTGACGTGGTCCTGGACGTCTCGGGCATGGCGTGGTTCGAACGGCTGCTGCTCCAGCTCGGGCCGGAGGCCCGCGTGGTGAGCCCGCCCGAGCTGACCGGGCTCGCCGCGGATGCTGCCCGCCGCGTGCTGGCCCGTTACGCGGACAGCGGGGACGGCGATGGCGTGGCGCCACGGTAGCGAGCGTGTGAGCCCGGTCGGTCGGGCTGCGCCCGTCTTGCCCGAGCCCAGCGGGCAGCTGTCGGCATGAGCACCTCCTACTGGCGTGGAGCCGCCGAGGACGAGGCCATGCAGGACGAGCACGGCTTCCTGTGGAAGGCGATGCTGGAGACCATCGACACGGACCTCGCGGGCAAGCGGGCGCTCGATGCCGGCTGCAATCGTGGCGGCTTCCTGCGCCTGCTCGTCGACACCGCGGGCATCGCCGAGGGCCGTGGATACGACCCAGCCTCGGACGCCATTGCGGACGCCCGTCGTCTCGCCGCCGGCAGGCCTCTCACCTTCGAGGTTGCCCAGACGGTCCCGGACGGATGGGGCGAATTCGACGTCGCCTTCAGCCACGAGGTCCTCTACGTGCTCAAGGACCTTGTGGCCCACGCGGCTGGTCTCTTTGCCGCCCTGAAGCCCAGTGGGTCCTACTTCGCGGTCATGGGCGTGCACGAGGAGAGCCCGCTGATGTCGGCGTGGCACGCGGAAAGTGCGGTCGAACTGGACCTTCCACGGCTCTACACGCTCGACGAGGTCGCGGGTGTCTTCGAGAGCGCAGGCTTTTCCGTGTCGGTGGCGAACCTGAGACTGGGCTTCGTCCCGGTGTCGGCGCACCGGCACGGGCACGACCACCGTCGGGACCTCCTCGCCTGGTTGGACTACTACACCCGGGAGAAGGTCCTCCTGCGCTTCACTCGCCCGTGAGGCCGACCGTTCACTCCCGCCCGTCGGGGGTGAGGCGGAAGGAGCCGGATGCTCGGGATCCACGGCGTCGGTCGCGCCGGGGCGGACTACTACCTCTCCGACGACGCTCCTGAACTGCCCGCACCCGGCGTCGGGGGCTGCTGGACCGGGGCCGCGGCGGCCCGTCTCGGGCTGGAGGGCGCGATCGGCCCCGCGGAGTTCCGGGCCCTGTTCCTGGGCACACATCCGCGCAGCGGGCGGCCGATCGGTTCCGGGCGGACCGCGGTCGCGGCGTTCGACCTGACCTTCAGCGCCCCCAAGTCGGCCAGCGTGCTGTTCGCGCTGGGCGGGCCGGACGCCGCGCGCCGCCTCGTCGCCGTCCACGACGATGCGGTCCACGCCGCCCTCGCCTACCTGGAGCGGCACGGTGCCTCGGCGGCCCGGCGCGCCGGGCCGGAGCGGACCGTCATCGCGACCACCGGGGTCATCGCCGGCACGTTCACCCACGGCGTGAACCGCAACGGCGACCCGCACCTCCACAGCCACGCCGTGATGTTGAACCTCGCCCATGGTGTCGACGGCCGGTGGAGCGCGTGTGACAGCCGCGGCATCGCTGCCCATCGCGAGGCGGCGTCGGCGGTGTACGAGGCGCACCTGCGGGCGGGGATCACCGCCGGGTTGGGAGTGCGCTGGACGGGAGGGCCTGGCCGTCGCCCCGAGATCGAGGGCATCGGGGCTGCACTCCTCGGCGAATTCTCCTCACGCCGGGCGGACATCCGACGCCACATGCACGAAGTGGGCGCTCACTCGGCCCATGGTGCCCGCGTGGCCTGGGCGGTGACCCGCCCGGCCAAGGGGCCGGGGACGCCCTACGGCGAGCTCGCCCGGGAGTGGGCCCGTCGGGCACGAGCCGTCGCAGGTCAACGCGGACTGGTCCCTGGGCTCCCCGGTCCGCCGGAGGAGCGGAAAGCGGGCCGGCGCCTGCTGGACGAGCACCGCTTTGCCGGGGTGATCTGCCTCACTCCCCACGGCGGCGCCCGGCGGCGCGACGTCGTGACGGCGTTCTCCACCGCCGCTCCCGAGGGCATCGTCGCACCCGCACTGGCCAGGCTCGTCGACCAGTGGGTGCCGGCCGAGGGTGTCGGGGTGGCCGAGCCGCTGCGCCAGCGGCGGGAAGTGGTGCCGGCGGCCCACCTCCTGCGCGCGTTCGGCGCGCGCCCGGTCGATCCGGTGGACCACGAGGTCTGGGTCGGCGCGGCGGCGGTGATCGACCGGTACCGGTCCCGCTGGGGCCTCGAACGTTCGGCGGACCCACTCGGCCTGCCGGCGTGCCCGTCCGGCCTGGCGACCCTGCCGGCGGCCCGCCTCGCCGATCACCTCCGCACGACGCGGCACCTGGCGGCGGCGAGATCTCGGCTCGGCCTGGGTGAGCCCTTCGAGGTCGAACGGGGCCTCGGTCGTTGAGTCAGCGCCCGAGCTGCGCGACGTCGGGGCGAGCGAGGTGGCGTCCCGATGGCACGAGCTCGCGCCACGGCGAGTGCTCGTGCGCAGGAGTCAGAGCGACCTCCTGCACGTCCTTGTGGGGGCCGAGGACGAGGGCACGGCCGGAGATGCCACGGGCGATGGCGTCCACGGGGAGTCGGGCCTGGCGCGCCGGCCCGACAGAGGTGGAGGGGCGGATGCGTCCCCAGCGGCCGACCGAACGGCTCACCGTCGTCGCCATCACCTCCCGGTCTCCCGCGAGCGCGCTGATGTCGCGCAGCGTCGACCGGTCCGCGATGCCCCGTAGGACGACCGTGGTCCCGAAGAGCGAGAGGAAGCCGTCCGCCGCCGAGCCCCAGCGGACCCGGGCCTGGGAGAGGTCCTGGAGGCAGGCGAGGACCAGGAGCCCCTGCCCGGCCCCTTCGCTGACCATCCCGGGGAGGTCGGGGATCGGGGCGATGTTGGCCACCTCGTCGAGAGCGAGGAGGGTTGGCGGCCCCGGACACCCGTCGCGAGCCCGTGCGTAGGCGGCGTCGCGCACGTCGCCGATCGCCGCCACCACGAGCGGCGCGAACTGCTGCTGGCGGCGGCCCGTCGAGCAGACGTACAAGGTGTTCGGGCCGCTGCAGAACGCCTCGAGGTCGAGGGGAGGTGCGAGCGTCGACGCCAGGGCCTCACTCGTGCGGTACGCCCCCAGCACGCCCGACGCGGTGGACCAGATGCCCGACTGCTCCCGGGGGTCCGTGGCCACGATCCCGGCGAGCACATCGGTCGCGGGCGCGCCCTCTCCGGCCCGCGCGGAGAGAATTTCGAGGGCAGGGGCCCCATTGTGACGTTCGATCCAATGAAGGACCTCAGGCATGGGGAGGCGCTCTGTGGCGGCGGCATGGAGCAAGGTCGAGAGGAGCGCGCCGGCACGCTCGGTCCAGTGGTGCTCCCCCGTGCGCGACGTCCCCATGCGGCTGGCCGCGACCATCGCATCGGCGGTCACGACGGCCGCGTCCCAACTCGCGGCGGTCGTCAGCGGCGACCATCCCACGCGCTCCACGCCGCGTGGGCATTCCACTTCGCCGCTCGGGTCGTAGAGGAGCGTCCACCCCTCGCCGCGGCGCGACGGCGCCGTGGCGCGCATGACGTCGGGCTTCGTCGACGTCGAGACGACGGGGCCTTCCGAGAGCAAAATATTGGGTATGACCAGGGAAGATGTCTTCCCGGACCGCGGCGGACCGAGCACCAGGGTCGAGCGCTCCGCGCCCGCCCACATCCATCCGTGCGCTCCCCTTCCAACATAGATGCTGTGGCGCGGAGAACGGTGGACCTCACGCAGTGCAGCAGTGGAAATCAGGCACGAATCGTCCCTGTCGACATCTCCATGAGCGCTTTGTTCCACACACGTGATGTTTGCGTTGGAGGACAGATAAGTCCATGGGACATTTCGCGCAAAGCGTCGACAACACCACTGCGATCCGTCGCGCGAGCGCAGCATGCGCGTCAATTATTGGTCAGCAATGGCGTCAATCGAAGGTCGCCTACGAACGCAAAATGACCGCGCAAATAAAGAATGCTTGACCTGAGCATGTTTACAACAGAAGAATGTGTGGTACCCGAAGTGTGAGGGAGGGTTGACATGTGCTGCGACACAACGATGTGTGGCGCGCAAAGCGAAGCTTGTCGGTTCGCAATTTGCGCGTCTGGTGTCGTGCCGCGTGTGTCAGTGCGACGTCGCGTTTCGGGAATTCAAGGCGGTTTGGCGTGAGTGCGGTGGTGTCGATGACATCCCCGCATCAGCGTCGATCGCCAAACAAGACAATGAATCCGGTGCGGCAATGCGCACGGCGTGGGCCTCTCGGCCTCGACGTGGCGCAGGCTTCACCTCTATTCAGTGACCATGCTCCTAGGGAGGTGCACCTGTGGCAGTAGCCGCGAAGAGAAGGGCCCCGGCCAGAAAAGCCGTGAAAAAGCGGGCTCCAGCAAAGAAGGCAGTCAAGCGCACAGCGGCCAAGAAGGCCGTCAAGCGCGCTCCGGCGCGGAAGGCCGTGAAGCGGTCCCCCGCCAAGAGGGCTGCCAAGAGGGCTCCGGCTCGCAAGGCGACCAAGAAGCGGGCACCTGCGAAGAAGCGGGCACCTGCGAAGAAGGCCGTCAAGAGGGCTCCGGCTCGCAAGGCGACCAAGAAGCGGGCACCTGCGAAGAAGGCCGCCAAGAAGCGGACAACCGCTCGCAAGGCTGTCAAGAAGCGGGCAACCGCAGTCAAGCGGACGGCCACCAAGAAGCGGGCAACCGCTCGCAAGGCCGTCAAGAAGCGGGCAACCGCGGCCAAGAAGGCTGTGCGTCGCGCACCCGCCCGCAAGGCGGCTCGTCGGCGCTAGGCGCTCCGTTCCGGTTGGAACGCGTGAGACCGGGGGCCTTCGGGCCCCCGGCTCCGCGCCGGGCGGTCGGTCACGGTCGCCGGCCGAGTTCGTCGACGTCGGCGGGCCAGTCGACGTCGTAGGCCAGGTCCGGATCCCGCAGGACCCGCACCGGCAGGCCGAGGCGGGTCGCCTCGGCTCGGTGGGCGCGGAACGATCCGGGGCCGTAGGAGAAGCGGAAGTCGCACGCAGCGGGCACCCGCATCACGTTCGTGCCGTCGTCACGGCGGTCGGGGACCAGGGTCACGCCGTCGAACCACGGCAGGGCACCGAGCCCACGGGCCCGGGGCAGGTCGCCGTGGGCGACGGTGACCCACTGCGTGCCCGCGCGCGCCAGGCGCGCCACGCCGGCCCCGACCGCGCCGTTGAGGCCCTGGTCCGGCTCCCACATGACGGTGGCGCCGAGCTCTGCCGCCCACCGGGCCACGTCGCCGTCGTCGCAGACGACCGCGACCGGGAGCGGTGCGCAGGCACTCACCACGTGTGTGGCCATGGCGCGGACGAGCCGGACCCGCTCGGGATCGGCCATGGTGGCGCCGAGGCGCCGCTTAGCCTGGTGGAACGCCTTGACGGGGACGAGGACCACCGCGGGGCCCAGTGGGGCGTCCGCAGCTGCCGCGGCGCCCTGCGCCCTCGGCATGGTCGCCCTCGACACCGAGCCAGTGTACGGGTGAACGCGGGGGGCGTTCCGGGGCCGCCGTAGTCTCTTGGCCATGAAGGAGCGGGTGGCCGTCGTCGGTGCGGGGTCGTGGGGGACGGCGGTGGCCACCCTCGTGGGTGCGACCCATCCCGCCACGCTGTGGGCCCGCTCCGACGCCCTCGCCGCGTCCATGCGGGAGGGGCGCGAGAACGAGGTCTACCTCCCCGGGATCACGATCCCCGACGGGCTCGCGGTGACGTCTTCGCTCGAAGAGGCGATCGACGGAGCCGGGATCGTCTTCATGGCCGTGCCGTCGCACGGCTTCCGCTCCGTGCTGGAGGGGATCCGTCCGCTGGCCGACCACGTCGAGGCCGTCGTGAGCCTGGCCAAGGGGATTGAGATCGGGACCAATCTCCGCATGTCGCAGGTGGTCGCCGAGGTCCTCCCGGGAGTCCCCGCCGGTGTCCTCACGGGCCCCAACCTCGCCCGCGAGGTCGCCCAGGGGAACCCGGCGGCCTGCGTCGTGGCGCTCGCAGACGAGGAGCTGGCGCGGCGCGTGCAGGGGCTGGTGCACACGCGCACCTTCCGCGCCTACATGGGAACCGACGTCGTCGGCTGCGAGATCGCGGGCGCCACCAAGAACGTCATGGCCATCGCCGCGGGCATCGGCGACGGGCTCGGCCTGGGTGACAACACCCGCGCCGTGCTCATCACCCGGGGCCTGGCGGAGTTGGGGCGACTGGGCGTTGCCCTGGGCGGCAAGGTGCTCACCTTCGGGGGCCTGGCCGGTGTCGGGGACCTGGTGGCGACCTGCGCCAGCCCGAAGAGCCGGAACCGAATGGTCGGCTTCGCCCTGGGCCAGGGGAAATCGCTCAATGACATCGTGAGCGGGATGCATATGGTGGCCGAGGGTGTGAAGAGCGCCGGACCGCTGGTCGGGCTGTCGAGGGCCAGTGGGGTCGAGATGCCCATCGCCGAGCAGGTCCACGCGATCGTCGAGGGCCGGTGCTCGCCCGCCGACGCGCTGATGAACCTCATGGCACGCCCGTCGCGGCCCGAGTGGGACGAGGCGCTGCTGCGGGGGCTGCCTGGGTGAGCGGCCTGTTTCACGGCTACGACGGCCTCCCGGAGGATCACGACGACGTGGCGCGCCAGGCCGCCGCACTGGCCCACGTCAAGGAGATCCTGATGCACGGGGCCACCGAGGAGGAGATAGACCGGGCCGTCGACGACGGGGTGATCGACCTCTTCGTGGCGGAGCGCATGCTCGTCCCGTCCCGCCGGCGCTACACGCGGGCCGAGGTGGCCGACCTGACCGGTGTCGACCGAGAGAAGCTCAAGCGATTCTGGCGTGCCCTGGGCTTTGCCAATGTGGACGACGACGACCGCGCCTTCACCGACCTCGACCTCGAAGCTGTCCGCATCTTCCAGGGCATGCAGGCGCTCGGCGCGACGGATACCGACACCGCGCTGCAGATGGCGCGGGTCATCGGCTCGTCCATGGCGCGCATCGCCCAGGCGGAGCTCGTGCCCGGCATCATGATCAGCGCGGAGGTGGACCCCGTGATGTCGGCCGACGCCTTCGCCAGCGTGGCCGACGAGACCATCCCGGCCATGGCGAGGCTGCTGGAGTTCGTGTGGCGGCGCCAGGTGGTGGCGGGGATCCAGCGCAGCATGATGATGCGCAGCCACGGACTCGCTCCGGGCGAGAGCCCGGTCCTGGGGGTTGGGTTCGCCGACATGGTCGGCTTCACACTGCTCAGCCAGCACCTGAGCGACGAGGAGCTGGCCGCCGTCGTGCGCCGATTCGAGGAGATCTCCCACGACATCGTCACCGCGACCGGGGGCCGGGTGGTCAAAATGATCGGCGACGAGGTCATGTTCGTGGTCGACACCGTCGCCGACGCGGCCCGCATCGGCCTGGGCCTGGCCGATGCCTACGCCGACGACGACCTCCTCTCCGACGTACGGGTCGGGCTGGCCTGCGGCCCGGTCCTGCAGCGCGACGGCGACTACTTCGGCCCCACCGTGAACCTCGCGCACCGTATCGTCAACATCGCCAATCCCGGGACGGTCCTCATGTCGGACGAGTTCCACTCGGCCCTGACGAACGAGGCCCCAGGCGAATTCGCCGCGCAGCCGCTGCGGCCGCGGCTCCTCAAGGATCTCGGTCGCGTCCAGTTGTGGTGGTGCGGTCGCCCCGGCCATGAGGCCGACGGAGCGGGTGCCGCCGCCGACCGGCGTCGCAACGTGCGCTGGGAGCGCCTCTCGGAGGTCCTGCGTGACCTCGAGGAGCTGCGTGGCGTCGGTGAGCGCCTGCTCACCTCCACCCGCGGCGACGACTCAGCTGTCGCGCAGCCTGGCCGTGGCGATGCCGAAGGGTCGTAGGTCGAACGCCCCCTCGAAGGGCTCCAGGGGGTAGCCGCGCAGGTCCACCAGCCAGCCCGATCGTCCGGGGAACGAGACCACCGTCGGCCGGTCCGTGGGGTTGAACACCCGTGCCTCGAGCACGCCGGCGACCCGATGGAGGGCGCTCACCTCGGCTCCGACGACCGTCAACTCGGTCCCCGAGCCTGCGCGTGAGCCACCGCCGAGGCTGGAGACGGTCTCCAGCGGGAGCAGCACGTCGTCGGCCAGCTGGTAGGGGTCGGCGCAATCGAGCGCCAGCGCGTATCGCAGAGCGACCCGCTTCCCTCGCATCTGTAACCCCTCGACCGGCGTGATCGGGCCGGCCGGGAAGGGCCGGTACGCCATGCCGAGCCGGGAGAGCATTCCGGTCGAACGCAGCACCGTGAGGGCCAGGGTGTGGGCCGCATCGCCCTCGATGTCGATGAGCTCGTACTCGCACACTCCCTCGTGGACCACGGTCAGGCCCCCGGCGCTGACGAAGCGGGTGGACGGCGCGGTGGGGAGCCCGAACTCGTCGGGCCGGCCCTCGGCCGTCAAGCCCCGCGTGACGACGGTGAAGGCGCTCTCGGCCTCCGACCCGATGGCCGGTGCCGCGAGGGGCAGGTGCACGCGCAGGCGGTGATCGCCGCTCGGGTTGACGAACGTGGTCGTGACGCGCACGGTCGCCTCGTCGGCCCGCAGCTCCACATCGGTGTCGACGTCGACGCTGTGCCCTCCGACGCGCGCCTGCGACGAGCCGTCCACGTGATCAGGCCACGTGTAGGTGCTCGTGATGCGGACCCGCGCCCGTACCGGCCCACGTTCGTCCACCCGCACAGCAACGGCCTCGGGCACCTCGACGAAGGAATCCTGGCGGGGCGGGGAGTAGTTGTAGGAGTCGCCGAGGTCGCCGCCGTCCACCAGGCGGCCGTAGCCCGCCACCCCGTTCAGGGCGAACGTGCCGCTCCCCGGGTCGATCTCCACCCGCACGAGCTCGTTGGCCAGGACCACCGCGCCGCCGGCCTCCGACACCTCGACGGGGTGCGCCAGCGCTGCGGGTTCGAAGGAGGTCCATCCGTACCCGGGGACCTCGGCCGAACGGGCGACGATCCTCCTCGTGGAGGGCTGGTCCATGGCCACCCGCACGACGGCGTCCGGCCGTGCTCCCAGCCGGGTGTAGACGTCCTGCTTGGCCTCCGCGATCGGGACGTCCTGCTTCTCCTCGGTGCCCACGGCGATCGTGATGTCGATGCCCTCCTCGGTGTCCTCGATCAGCACGTCGTGGATCCAGGCGTCGTCACTGATACGGGGGCCCTGCATCATGCCGAGCACCGTGCGCACCGTGTCGGCGTCGAGCACCATCGATCCGGGTAGCCCGGACCGCTCCGAGAGCACCTGCACACCGGAGGGAGCCGGGCCGTCTGCCGGCACGACCAGCTCCACCAGGCCGGAGCGGGCCCACGGCGACGCGTTGAGCACCGAGGGACCAGCCTGGGACAGCGAGCGGGTGAAGGTCTTGACGGCGCGGTCCGCCAGTCCGGCGGCGATGGCCCGCGCCTCGGCGTAGCGGTGCAGGACGGCGTCGACGACGTCGTCGACGGAGCAGGCGCAGATGGAGTCGTGCGCCGAGTTGCGCACCATCTCGAGCCAGGCCAGCTCCAGGAGTCGCGCGGGGTAGTCCGCCGGCGCCTCGAACAGCGCGGCCAGCGGCTCGGCGCGGCGCTCCAGTTCGCGTTCGGCCAGCGCTCCCAGGCGCTTCACGTCGACGCGGTTCGACGTCACGCCCATGAGCATGTTGGCCCGGGCACCGGACCGCAGCTCGCCCTCCACGCGGGTCAATCCCTCCCTGGGGGCTGCGGCCAGGTAGCGGGGGAGCGAAGTGACCGCGAAGTCGAACTCCTCCTGGAGGTCGTTGGCCTCGGCCACCACCCGGCCGAGCCCGGGCTGGGGCATGAGGTGGTCGGACCCGTTCATGCACAGCAGGTCACCGAGAAGGAACTCGGCCACCTCGTCCACGTTGTCGCGGGTGCGGCGCACGAGCGCCTTGGCGTCGCCGGGCAGCGCGGCCCCGTTGCCGTAGCCGACGGGCAGGTACTCGGCCCGTACTTCGGAGCCGTCTGGGGCCTCCCATATGAAGGCGTTCTTGGTCACCTCCGCGGGCACGCCCCGCCACACGACGGCATCGCCGAAGCCGGCCAGGCGCAGGATCTGGGGCATCTGCGCGATGTGGCCGAACATGTCCGGCAGGTAGCCGACGTCCATGGTGCCGCCGAAGGCGGCGCCGCGCCCGATGCCCATCTGCAGGTTGCGCACGATCGTCTCACCGGAGGCGAGGAACTCGTCCATCAGGATGTACCACGGCCCCATGCTCAGCCGGCCCGCCGCCGCCAGTGCCCGGAGCCGCTCCTCGGCCTCGGGCCGCACCTCGAGGTAGTCGTCGACCACCGCCATCTGCCCGTCGAGCATGAAGTGGGGGTAGCTGGCGTCGCGCTCGAGGAGGGGGATCAAGGTGTCGACGAGCTCGACGAGGGCGAGGCGGAAGTCCTGGTAGGACTTGTACCATTCCCGGTCCCAGTGCGTGTGCGGAACGATGGCAATCCGACGGGCGGTCATGACCGCCAGACTATGACCTGCGGTCGCCGGCGGTGAGGGCGCTGGTGCCCCCCGGGCGCTGGCCGCCCGGCCCCCCTCGGGTGCCCGGTCGGACGCTGCCGGAGATGTGGGAGGCGCGCTCGGCGGCGCGCCCCGACGACCCTGTGCTCGTGGACGGCTGGCAGCGCGGCGAGGTCGTGGACGGCGCCCGCCTGCACGCGCGCACCGCCCGGATGGCATCCGTGCTCGCCGGGTGCGGCGTCGGCCCCGGCGACAGAGTCCTGTGGAGTGCGCGCGCCACGCTCGATTCGGTCACCGCGCTGCTGGGGGTGCTCGCGCGCCGGCGCGGTGCTCGTGCCGCTGAATCCGTCCGCCCGGGCCGCGGAGGTGGACCACGTGGTCAACGACGCAGGCCCCGTGCTCGCGATCGCCGGGGACGCCGACCCGGCCGATCGATTCGGAGCGGGACTCCCGGTGCTCGGTGTGGACCGGCTCGTGCGCGACGCAGAGCGAGCTCACCCCGGTCCACCCTCCACGCGCGAACCGGGCGAGGACGCCCTCATCGTCTACACCTCGGGCACGACGGGCAAGCCCAAGGGTGCGGTGCACACGCACGCGTCGCTCGTGGCCGGCATCTCGGCGCTGCACACCGCGTGGGCGTGGCGCCCCGAGGACCGCCTCGTCCTCTGCCTGCCACTGTTCCACGTCCACGGGCTCTGCGCCGGCCTCTTCGGCACGCTCGCCGCCGGCGCGTCCGCCCTGGTCTTCGACCGCTTCGAGGAGTCCGCCGTGCTGGGTGCCGCCGCGGACAGCACGATGCTGTTCGGGGTCCCGACGATGTACCACCGGCTCGCCGCCACGGGCCGGGCGCACGAACTGGCGGGGTTCCGCCTCTGCGTCTCGGGCTCGGCGCCGCTCGCCGCCGACCTGTGGCGGCACCTGGACGGCGAGGGCGTCTCCATCCTGGAGCGCTACGGGATGACCGAGACGCTGCTCACGCTGTCCAACCCTTTGGAGGGTGAGCGCCGCCCCGGCTCGGTCGGGGTGCCGCTGCCCGGGATCGAGGCGGCCGTCGACGACGCAGACGAGCACGGGGTCGGCGAGCTGCACGTGCGCGGCGCGTCGCTCTGTCGCGGCTACTGGGGGCGCGAGGCGCCGTCGCCCGACGGGTGGTTCGGGACGGGCGACCTCGTGTCGGTGTCCGGCGACGGGTACGTCACCGTGCGCGGGCGCAGGACCGAACTGATCATCACGGGGGGCCACAACGTGTACCCCGCCGAGGTCGAGGCCGTCTTGTCCCGCCATCCCGACGTGGTCGAGGTGGCCGTGGTGGGCGTGCCCTCGGCAGAGTGGGGGGAGACCGTGGTCGCCTTCGTGGTGGGCACGCCCGACCTGGCGTCGCTCGACGAGTTGGCGGCGGCGGAGCTCGCGGCCTTCAAGTGCCCGCGGGAGGTGCGCCTGGTCGACGCGCTGCCGCGCAACGCGCTGGGCAAGGTCGTGCGGGGCGAGCTGCGGGGACGGGATGCGGGCGGGGCGGCACCCGGGAGGGGCCACGGTGCGGGGTCGCCCCTGCGGTAGCGTGCTTCCCATGCCGACGTTCCTCATGCTCTCCACGGTGGGGCCGGACGGGGCGGCGACCCTCACCGAGAATCCCGACCGCCTCAAGGCGGTCAACGCCGAGGTGGAGGCCATGGGGGTGCGGGTGGTCGCCCAATGGGCCTTGCTGGGGCAGTACGACTTCTGCACCGTCCTGGACGCCCCCGACGAGACGACGATGGCGAGAGTGGCGCTCGTGCTCGGGTCGCGCGGGACCCTCAAGACGCTCACGCTCTCGGCCATACCCATCGACGACTACATCGAAGGCGTGTTGAAGGCCGGGAAGGACTGACGCCTCAGTGCCACCAGAAGCCCTGGCGCGTCCGCTCCCGCCGGACGTCGTCCCGGGAGAAGAGCTCGCCCAGCGTGCTCCCGTCGGAGAGCCGGCGGATCCGATACCCCTCCGCCGTCGCCTCGGCGACCTCGAAGCCGCGCACCCACGTGCCCTGGAAGCGGTTGCGCACGTCGACCTTGGTTCCCGGGTCGAGCGGGGACCGTGCGTTCGGATCGGGTTCTTCCCCCCCGCCTTCGCTCACACCTCCATCGTATGACCGCCCGCGCGTGACCACGTGACCGTCTGCACGCCCGATCTCAAGGAGGAGCGCCGGTTGCGCGCCCAGGGCTACGAGTGCGTGGCGGGCCTCGACGAGGTCGGGCGCGGCGCCTGGGCCGGTCCTCTCACCGTCGGCGTCGCCGTGGTGCGGCCGCGCGTCACGCGGCGGTCGATGCCGGCCTGGCTCCGGGACTCGAAGATGCTGAGCGAGGCCCGACGAGAGGAGATCTTCGAGGCGGTCGGCGCCTGGTGCCAGGCCTGGGCGGTGGGGCACGCCACCCCTGCCGAGTGCGACGACTGGGGGATGACCGAGGCCCTGCGGGTCGCGGCGCGGCGAGCGCTCGCGGCATTGGGACCCGCCCCCGACGCCCTCCTCGTCGACGGGCCCGTCGACCTGCTGCGCCATCCCGACGACCCCTTCGGTGGCGAGGTCCGGCCCATCGTCGACGGGGACGCCAAATGCGCGTCGGTGTCGGCGGCGTCGGTCCTGGCCAAGGTGGTAAGGGACCGCATGATGCGGGACGAGGCGGACCACTTCCCGGCCTATGCCTTCGAGCGGAACAAGGGCTACCCCTCACCCGTGCACCAGGCCGCGCTGCGCGGCTACGGGCCGTCCGCCATCCACCGCCGCAGCTGGGCCTTCGTCCGGCGACCTCCCCTGGTGCGGGCAGGCGTGGTCCGGGGTGCGCTCAGACGACCGCGGCGACCTCGGCGAAGTGGCAGGCGACGGGATGGCCCTGGCCGCGGTCGACGAGGGCCGGCTCTTCGGTGGCGCAGATCTCCTGGGCCTTCCAGCAGCGGGTGCGGAAACGGCAGCCCGACGGAGGTGACTGCGGGCTCGGCACGTCGCCTTCGAGGACGATGTGCGTGCGGGCGCGCTCTCGCCTGGGGTCGGGGATGGGCACCGCGGAGAGGAGTGCCTGCGTGTAGGGGTGCGCGGGCCTCTCGTAGACGCTCTGGCGTTCGCCGATCTCGACGATCTTGCCGAGGTACATGACGGCGACCCGGTCCGAGATGTGCCGGACCACGGAGAGGTCGTGCGCGATGAAGAGGAACGCCACGCCCAGCTCGTTCTGCAGGTCGTCGAGCAGGTTGACGATGCCCGCCTGGATCGACACGTCGAGGGCCGAGACCGGCTCGTCCAGGACGAGCAGCTTCGGCTGCAGCACGAGGGCCCGGGCGATGCCCACCCGCTGGCGCTGCCCGCCGGAGAACTCGTTGGGGTAACGGTTCGCGTGGTAGGGCTCCAGCCCGACGAGCTTGAGCATCTCCGCCACCCGCCGCTGCTGGGCCTTGCGATCGCTGATCCCGTGGATCTGGAGCGGCTCGGCGATCGCCTCGCCGACGGGGAGGCGCGGATCGAGTGAGGCGAACGGGTCTTGGAACACGACCTGCATCTGCCGCCGCATGCGCCGCATGGCCCCGGACTCGAGCTCGGTCAGCTCGGCCCCTTCGAACTTGACCGAGCCCGATGTCGGCTTGATCAGCTGCAGCACGGACCGTCCCGTGGTGGACTTGCCACAGCCCGACTCGCCCACCAGGCCCAGCGTTTCCCCCGGCGAGATGCTGAAGGAGACGCCGGAGACCGCGTGCACCACGCCGACCTGGCGCCGCACGAACCCGCCGCCCCGCAGCGGGAATTCCTTTACCAGGTCCGTGACCTCCAACAGCGCGGGCCGGGAGCCAGGGGAGGACGCGGCGGTGCCGAGCTCAGAGATGGTCATGGCACCACGTTGTCGACGACGCCGTCGGAGAAGACCCCGCCGTGGTCTCCCCGGCCCACCGCCTCGGCGAAGTGGCAGGCGGCCCGGTGGCCGCCCACTCCCGAGGTGACCGACGGCACGACCACCAGGCCGGGTTCGGTCGTGAGGCAGATGTCGGCGGCCAGAGGGCAACGCGGCGCGAAGGGGCAGCCGCTGTGGTCCCCGACCATGGAGGGAGGACTGCCCGGGATCTGGCGCAGCCGCTCGTTGCCGTCGCTGTCGAGGCGGGGCAGCGAGCCCAGCAGCCCGAGCGTGTAGGGCATGGACGGCTTGTAGAAGACGTCCTCGGCCGTACCGATCTCGACGGGGCGGCCGGCGTACATGACCAGGACACGGTCGGCCAGCCCCGCGATGATGCCGAGGTCGTGGGTGATCAGGAGCAGCGCGGCGCCGGTCTCGGTCAACGCCGTCCGGAGCGACCCGAGCACCTGGGCCTGCACGGTCACGTCGAGGGCAGTCGTCGGCTCGTCGGCCAGGATCACCTCGGGGTCGTTGGCCATCGCGATGGCGATGACCGCACGTTGGCGCATCCCACCGGAGAATTCGTGGGGGTAATTGCCGACCCGCTCGGCGGGATTGGGGATGCCGACCGTGGCCAGGAGCTCAATGGCTCGCTGCTGGGCGGCCTCCTTGGTGATGTCCTGATGGGCGCGGATGGCCTCGGTGATTTGCCAGCCGATCGTGTAGACCGGGTTCAGCGAGGTCATCGGGTCCTGGAAGATCATGGCGATGCCGGTGCCCCGCACTTTGGTGAGCTGCTTCTCCTTCAGGTCCAGGATCTCGCGGCCCTGGTAGCGGATCGAACCGCGGACCTCGGCGCTCTTCGGGAGCAGCCCCATGGTGGCCAGGGCGGTGACCGACTTGCCCGAGCCCGATTCGCCCACGATGCCGAGCACCTCGCCGGGGGCGATGGAGAAGTCGATCCCGCGCACGGCGTGGACCGTCCCCGCCTTCGTGCGGAACTCGACCTCCAGGGCTTCGACCTGCAGCGCGGGCTCGGCCACCTAGGCCCTCACCCGGCTCTTCTTGGGGTCGAAGGCCTCGCGCAGACCGTCGCCGATGAGGAAGATGGACAGGATCATGATGATCAGGAAGGCGACGGGGAAGACGAAGAGCCACCATTCGGTCGTGGCCGAGTCCTGGCCCTGCGCCACCAGGAGCCCGAGGGACACGTCGGGGGGCTGCACGCCGAGCCCGAGGTAGGAGAGGGTCGACTCGAGGACGATGCTCAGCGCCACGGTCAACGTCGCGTTGACGATGATGGGGCCGATGGCGTTGGGGAGCATGTGCTTCACGATGATGCGCCGGTTGGTGGCGCCCAGGGCCCGGGCCGCCTCGACGAAGTCGCGCTCGCGCAGCGTGAGGAAGTCGGCCCGCACGAGCCTCGCCACATAGGTCCACGAGAGGGCGCCGATGATGATGGCCAGCCCCAGCCAGTTGCTCGACTCCTTGGCGAGCTTGTTGGCCAGAACGATGAGCACGGCGAGGATCGGCACGACGAGCACGAGGTCCACGAAGCGCATGAGCAGCGAGTCCACCCACCCCCGGTAGAAGCCGGCGATGGCGCCCACCGTCACCCCGATGATGGTCGCCATGAGGGCCACGGTCAACGCGATCTGTATATCCTTCTCCACGCCGCGCATGACCTGGGCGAACATGTCGTTGCCGATGGCGTTGGTGCCGAAGGGGTTGGTCGCCGACGGCGGGCTATTGAGGTTGTTGGTGATGTCGGTGTAGGAGAACTGCCAGAAGTGGCCCACGAGCACCGATGCCAGGCCGAGCGCGACCAGTGTGACCAGGCCTGCCACGGCGAGCTTCTGGTCGAAGAACCGCCCGAGCACAATGCGCAGCTGGCTCTTGCCCTCGCCCACCAGGCCGTGGGCGTCGCCGGGCTGGGCGAGCTCCGTCCCCGCCGACGCGCTGGCGAGGGTGTGGGAGCCGGCCTCCGCGGTGGCCACTCCCGTCCGCGTCGGCATGAAGTTCTCCTCGGGCATCGACTCAGGCATAGCGGATCCGCGGGTCGAGGAAGGCGTAGAGGATGTCGGCGACCAGGTTGAACAGGATCACGAACGTCGCGGTGATGAGCAGGTAGGCCAGCATCACGTTCACGTCCAGGTCCCTGACCCCGGAGAGGTACCACTGGCCTAGCCCCTGCCAACCGAACACGATCTCGGTGATGATGGCGCCACCGAGCACCGCCGCGAAGTCCAGCGCCACGACGGTGGTGACGGGGATCAGCGCGTTGCGCAGCACGTGGCGGATCAGGACCCTGCGCTGGCTCAACCCCTTGGCCCGGGCCAGCCGCACGTGGTCGGCGTCCAGGGTCTCGATCATGGACGACCGCTGGTAGATCGCCCATGACGCGTAGGAGATGAGGATGAGCGTGAGCACCGGCAGCACCGTGTGGCCGGCGTAGTCGGGCAGCCGGCTGAAGAATGACCCGCTCAGCGTCGGGCTCTGCTCGCCGTCGGTGTAGAAGATGGTCGTCCCCAGGTGCTGGTTGACAGGGATGGCCACGAACTCCTTGAGCGCCAGCCCCAGCACGAAGACCGGGGTGGCCAGCAGGAGGAAGTTGGAGACGGTGATGGCATGGTCGGCGAAGCGGTTCTGCCGTACCGCCGCCACGACGCCCATGAAGATGGCGATGAAGATGGCGATGATGGTCGCGATGATCACCATGCGCAGCGTGACGAACAGGTGGGAGGTCGCTTCGGACCAGACGTTCTGTCCGTTGATGGTCGTCCCGAAGTTGCCCCGGATGGCTCCTGAGAACCAGATCCAGTAGCGCTGCCACAGGGGGTCGTTGAGGTGGAGCAGGTTCTCCCGGGCGATGATGGTCGATTGGGGGATGTGGGGATTGGACCTGAGCAGGGCCAGCGGGTTCCCCGAGCTCGCCACCAGCAGGAAGACGAAGATGGTCGCGAAGAACAGGACGACGATGCTGACCAGCAGGCGCCTAGTGACGTAGGCGAGCATGGGCGAAGTGTACGGCGAGCCGAAGGCGAAGGAGGGACGAGCCGGTCATGGCCCGCCCCTCCTTCGTGCTTCTCGTGCCTGGGTCGGCCTTAGCCGTTCGTCCAGTCCTCGGCGTTCCAGGTGATGCCGACGCTCGCCGTGTTTGGCTTGACGTTCTTGAGGGTGTTGGTCCAGGCCCAGAACTGGGGCTTCTGGTACAGCGGCAGGGTGGCCATGTCCTTCCACAGGATGGCGTCGGTCTTGTTGTAATCCGTCGTCTCCTGGGAGGGGCTGGGCGCCGCGGAGCCCGAGGCCATCAGGTTGTCCGCCTGCGTGTTGGCGTAGTGGATCCAGTTCTGCCCGCACTTGGCGGTGTCGGTGTAGGAGCAGTAGATCGACTGGTTGGCCGACACGAACGGCGTGGGCACCCAGGCGAACTCGCCGATCTGGTACTCGCCCTGCACCAGGTTCGTCCCGAAGAAGGTCTGGGCGTCGTAGTTCTGGATGTTGATCTTGATGCCGATCGCCTTCATCTGACCCTGGAACAGCTCCTCGGTCTGAGCCCGGACGCTGTTGCCCGAGGTGGTCTGGATCGTGAAGGTCAGGTCCTGGCCCTTCTCTGGCCCGTAGTTCGGGTGCCAGTAGCCGTCGGAGCCCTTCGTGAAGCCCTGCTCCTTGAGCAAGGTGTTCGACTGGCTGGGGCTGTAGGCGTAGGCGGTCGCCTTGTACTGGGGCTGGGTGCTCACGTACATGCGGCTGCCCAGCGGCTTGATGTTCTTGGAGATCTCACCGACCGTGCGGGCGATGAGAGCGGGCCGGTTGACACCGTGGGCGATAGCTTCGCGGACGCCCACCCGGGCCAGGTACGGGTCGGCCTCGTTGAAGTCGAAGTGCTCGAACTCCAGGCCGGGGATCGTCACCTTGGTGGCGTCGGGCACCTGGTTGGCCGTTTGGACGATGGAGAGGTTGACCGTCGCCGGGTTGATGAGGTTGACCTCTTTGTTCTGCAGGGCCGGCACCAGCTGGCTGTCGTCGGAGAAGAACTGGAAGACGATCTTGTTCAGCTTGCCCGGGGTGGCCCAGTACTTCGGGTTCCGGGTCAGGACGAGGGACTGGTTCTCGTTGTAGCTCGAGATCACGTACCAGCTGCCCGAGATGGTCTGGGTCGGGCCCACGAAGCCGGTGTTCCAACCAACGGTCCGGGCGATGTGCGCCGGGACGATGTCGGTGAAGATGCTGCGCCAGTCGGTGAAGCTCGGCTTGAACACCACCGTGACGGTGCGCCCGTTGGGGCACAGCCCGGTGTTGCGGTCGGCCGTGCTACCCGGCGCGCAGGCGGCGCCGCCCGAGGGGTTGGACCCCGTCACGGACAGGACCTGGTTGTAGCCGGCCGTGGACGCCGAGTCGTAGGGCATGCCCCCGACGTCGGTGTAGGCCGGGTTCCCGCTCTGGGCCTGCCAGTTGTAGATGAAGTCGTCCGCCGTGATGGGCGTGCCGTCGGACCACACCGCCTTGGGGTTCAGCGTGTAGACGATGGTCTGCGGGCTGTTGCTGGTCTGGGCGGCGCTCGTGAGGAGCTGGTTGTTGAGGACCGGCTGGAGCTTGTTGTTGATGATGAAGGCCTGGGGCCAGACCATGTTCATGATTTCTTGGAGCACGTACTCCGAGGCCGCCGACGTGTTGATGTTGAACCCGGCCAGGTTCTGGTCGAGGGCCATGGTGGCCGTGCCCCCGGACGAGGATGCCCTCGTCGATGCACCGCTGAGTGACGGCGTGGCGGCGACGACCGAGGCGCTCAACGCCCCCACCGCCATGGCCGCAAAGACCGATCTCTTCAACAACCCCGTGAATCCCATTGGCACTCCCCTTGTTTGCCGGCCGCCCCGGTGACGGCCATCCCCCGCTTCCTCTACCCCTGGATGACGGGAGATTGCACTCAACGTAACCCAATTGCCACATTCTTTTCGGTCATCCGGTCCGGATTTTCTGCAGGAACGCGCCGGGGAGAGACCCGATCCGGTGTGTGGGCGGCCCTGGCACATGAATCCTGCGTCTCCGGGGCATCCGGACGCAGCGGACGGAACCTTGGCCCCACCTGGGAGCCGACTGCGTGCTCTGTGACGATATCCAGGTAAAATTCGCTCGAGGCGATGGTCTATGTCCTAGCGGTCGCAGCGGCACTTTCGAATGCGTTGACCAGCGTGTTCCAGCGCATGGGCGTCGAGGACGCCCCCGAGGAGTCGACCATGCGGCTGAGCCTGATGGCGCACGCCATCCGGAGGGGCGTCTGGCTCCTGGGCTTCGGCTTCATGATCTGCTCCTTCCTGTTGCAGTCGTTCGCGCTGCACATCGGGCGGCTGTCGGTCGTCCAGCCCATCCTCACCATGGAGCTGCTCTTCCTGGTCGCCATCTTGGGGACGTACTTCCGCTTCTCCATTTCGGCCCGTGAGTGGATCGGGGCGTCGGGCATCGCGTTCGGTCTCTCGGGGTTCCTCTACTTCGCCGCGCCGGGCGGTGGGAACGAGGTGCCCACCAACCTGGGGTGGATCGTGGTCGGCGGGTGCACCACCTTCCTCATCGTCGTCACCGTGGTGGCGACGCGCTGGGGGGCCCGCTGGTGGAAGGCGGCGATGTTCGGCAGTTCGGCGGCGATCGCGTTCGCCTTCACCGCGGCGCTCATCAAGGCGGTCAGCAACTACGCCGCGAATGACTGGGTGACGCTGTTCGAGCACTGGCAGACCTACGGAGTCATCGCGTTCGGGCTGCTCGGGCTCTTCCTCACCCAGAACGCGTTCCACGCCGGCCCCCTGGCCGCCTCGCAGTCCACCCTGGTCCTGGTCGACCCACTGGTCAGCATCTGCCTGGGCATCGCCCTCTACGGCGACAGCCTGCGCACAACGGGACCCTACGGGCCGCTCGAGGCCCTTTCGCTCCTGGTCATGTTCATGGGAGCGGTGTTCCTGTCCAACTCGCCTCTCGTCACTGGCATGAAGAGCGACGGCAAGGGCGTCGAGTACGACGAGATGCTGTCGCGCCGGTTGAAGAACCACGCCGCCCCGATGCAGGACGGCGGCCTGCCGCTGTCGTCGGCGTAGCGAGTCACGAGCCCGGGGCCGGCCGGCGGCCCCGCTCCACGACGAGGCGGGTCATCGCTGCGAAGTGGTCTGGGTGCGAGAGGTGCGCGCCGTGCTGGGCGCCCTCTATCTCGTACACGACGGCATCGGGGACGTGGTCGCCCAGCCACTGGACGCTGGCGCGGTGGTGCGACTGCGTCGTCGGCCCACCCATGCCGAAGACGGACGGCACGTCCAGCGCCGTGACGTCGAACGGCGGGCCCTCGCCGCGCAGGCTGCGAAGGTCGGCGACGAGGGCCGGGCCATCGGCGCGCCGCTCGTTGCGTCCTTGCTCGGTCAGCCGCGCCCACGCCGAGGGGCTCACCATCCGGCAGAAGAAGCGCTCGGCCTCCTCACCCGGATCGTCGGCCGGCGCCGGCCAGGCGCGGGCCTCGTCACCGGGTCGGTTCCGGCGGAAGCCGAGCCATGGCATGGGCGGCTCGTACGCACCGACGGCGCGGAACGCCCGCGGCGCCGCCAGGGCCGCCCCCATGACCACATCGCCCCCCAGGCTGTGGCCCACCGCGACGACCGGGCCACCCCCGGATGCCGCCGCCTCGGCAATTGAGAGGAGATCCTCGATGTGGCCGCCCAGGTCCACCACCCCGGCGCCCCGCGATCCCTGATACCCCCGTCGGTCATAGGCCACGAACGCGAGCTCGGGCAGCCGGCGCATCACCCGGCGGAAGCTCGCGCCCCGGTCGAGCGACCCGTGGACGAGCACGACCGTGGGGGCGCCCGGATCCGGGGCGCCCCGCGACAGGACGTGGAGTGCGGCCGGATAGCTCATGGGCAGGGCAGACGCTACCCGGGCCGCCCCCCGGGGCGATCGCCGCCGGTAGGGTTGGTCCATGACCCAGGTCGGTGGCGAGGGGGGTTCATTCGGGCCCAACGCGTGGCTGGTCGACGACATGTACGACCGCTTCTTGGCCGACCCCACCTCGGTCAGCGCCAGCTGGCAGGAGTTCTTCGCCGACTACCGGCCCGCGCCCGTCCCCGAGCCAGTGCCCACCTCCGCTGCCCCGGCCCAGGCCCAGGCCGCCGCCCCGGCGGCCGCCGCCCCGGCTCCGGCCCGAGTCGCCCCGGCGGGGGACGACCAGGCCACCGTCCTGCGCGGCGCCGCGTCGCGCATCGTGGCCAACATGGAGGCCAGCCTGGCCGTTCCCACCGCGACCAGCGTCCGCACCGTCCCGGCCCGCCTGCTCGAGGTCAACCGCCTCGTCCTCAACAATCAATTGGCGCGCACCACGGGGGCCAAGGTCAGCTTCACCCACCTCATCGGCTACGCCGTCGTCCGGGCCCTCTGCGACGTCCCCGCGCTGAACTCGGCCTTCGTCGCGGACGCCGACGGCACCGGGAAGCCGGGCGTCGTCCACCACAAGCACGTGGGGCTCGGGCTCGCGGTGGACCAGGAGAAGAGCGACGGCAGCCGGATGCTCCTGGTGCCGTGCATCAAGGACGCGGACACCCTCGACTTCCGCGCCTTCGTGCTGGCCTACGAGGACCTCATCCGCAAGATCCACACCAACAAGATCGCGCCGGACGACTTCTCCGGGACGACGGTGTCGCTGACCAATCCCGGGACCCTGGGCACCATGCAGTCGGTGCCGCGCCTGATGCCGGGGCAGGGGGCCATCATCGGCGTCGGGGCGCTCGGCTACCCGGCGGGCTTCGAGGCCGCCGACCCCCGGGTGCTGGCCCAGCTCGGCCTGGGCAAGGTCGTCACCCTGACCTCCACCTACGACCACCGCATCATTCAGGGCGCGGAGTCGGGCCTGTTCCTGGCCCGGGTCGCCGCGCTGTTGACCGGTGCGGACGGCTTCTACGACGCGCTCTTCGAGTCGATGGGGGTGCCCTACGAGCCCGTGCGCTGGCAGCGGGACAACAACGCCGGCGCCGGCACCGACGAGGGCGAGCACCAGCGCCTGCTCAAGCAGGTGCGGGTGCAGGCGCTCATCAACATGTACCGGGTGCGCGGGCACCTGATCGCGCACCTCGACCCCCTCGACGCCGAGCCCCCGCACATCCATCCCGAGCTCGACCCGCTCACCTACGGCCTGACGATCTGGGACCTGCCCCGGCAGTTCGTCGCCGACGGCCTGGCCGGCCGCGACACGGCCACGCTCGACGAGATCCTCCACGTCCTGCGCGACGCCTATTGCCGCACGCTGGGCATCGAGTACATGCACATCCAGGACCCCGAGCAGAAGCGCTGGATCCAGCAGCACGTCGAGGGCCAGCCCATCACGCTCAACCTGGAGGAGCAGCGCCACATCCTCGACCGCCTCAACGCGGCCGAGGTCTTCGAGCGTTTCCTGCACACCCGGTACGTGGGACAGAAGCGCTTCGGCCTCGAGGGTGCGGAGTCGACCATCGTGCTGCTCGATGCGCTGCTCGACGCCGCCGCGGGCTCGGGGGTGGACGAGGTGGTGATGGGGATGGCGCACCGGGGGCGCCTCAACGTCCTCGCCAACATCGTGGGCAAGTCCTACAAGGAGATCTTCGAGGAGTTCGAGGGCAATCTCGACCCCGACTCCGTGCAGGGATCGGGCGACGTCAAGTACCACAAGGGTGCCCGCGGCGTGTTCCACGCCAGCGCCGGCGAGGAGCTCCCGATCACCCTGGCTTCGAACCCGTCGCACCTCGAGGCGGTGGACCCCGTGGTGGAGGGCATGACACGGGCCAAGCAGGACCGCCTCTCGCCGCCCACCGACGGCACGCCCGCCGCGGCCGCCGAGGGCACGTTCGGGTTCCCCTGCATGTCCGTGCTCGTGCACGGCGACGCAGCCTTCGCCGGCCAGGGCGTGGTGGCCGAGACGCTGAACCTGTCGGGCCTCTCGGGCTATCGCACCGGCGGCACGGTGCACGTCGTCATCAACAACCAGCTGGGGTTCACGACCGCGCCCGCCTCTGCCCGGACGTCGGTCTACCCGACGGACGTCGCCAAAATGGTCCAGGCGCCCATCTTCCACGTGAACGGCGACGACCCGGAAGCGTGCGTGCGGGCCGCCCGTCTGGCCTTTACGTTCCGCCAGACCTTCCACAAGGACGTGGTCATCGACATCGTGTGCTACCGCAAGTACGGGCACAACGAGGGTGACGACCCCAGCTACACCCAGCCGCTCATGTACCAGCGGATCGACGCCAAGCGGTCCGTGCGCAAGCTCTACACCGAGACGCTGGTCCGCCGGGGCGACATCACGCTCCAAGAGGCCGAGGCCGCGCTGGACGACTTCAACGCGAAGCTCCAGTCCGTCCTCGACGAGGTGCGGGGGGAGCCCTCCCTGGCGCCCACACAGCTGCCCGCGCCCGACAGCGGGCCGGGCGACGTGCCGTCGGCACAGACGGGGGTCTCGCCCGACGTGTTGCACGCCCTGTCGTCGGTGGTGTACTCGGTACCGGACGGATTCACGATCCACCCCAAGCTGGAGCGCCAATTCGCCCAACGCGACGAGCTCGTCGCCGGCGGCCAAGTCGACTGGGCGCTGGCCGAGGCCCTGGCCATCGGTTCATTGATGTACGAGGGCGTCAATGTGCGACTCACCGGCCAGGACACCCGGCGCGGCACGTTTAGCCACCGCCACGCCGTGCTGGTCGACTACACCACCGGCGAGGAGTACGTCCCACTGGCCCACATCCGCGACGGGCTGCGCCGCATCGGGGCTGTTGAGCTGGAGCCGGCGGGGGAGATGGGGAACTTCACCGTGCGCGACTCCCTGCTCTCGGAGTACGCGGCGGTCGGGTTCGAATACGGGTACTCGGTCGAGGCCCCTCAGGCTCTCGTGGCGTGGGAGGCCCAGTTCGGCGACTTCGCCAACGGGGCCCAGATCATCATCGACAACTTCCTCGTCGCCGCCGAGAACAAGTGGGGGCAGTACGCCGGGCTCGTGATGCTCCTGCCGCACGGGTACGAGGGTCAGGGACCCGAGCACTCCTCGTCACGGTTCGAACGCTTCCTTTCGCTCAGCGCACGCGGCAACCTGCGGGTGACCATTCCCTCCACCTCGGCGCAGTACTTCCACCTGCTGCGCTCCCAGGCGCTGTCGACGCCGAAGCGCCCTCTCATCGTGGTCACGCCCAAGTCGATGTTGCGGGCGCACGCTTCGCGCTCTACCTTCACCGACATTGAGTCGGGTTCCTTCCAGCACGTCATTGACGATCGGTCCGTGGAGGACACGTCCGCGGTCCGGCGCATCGTGCTGTGCAGCGGCAAGGTCGGCCACGAAGCCGAGCAGCGGCGGGCCGAGCTGGAGCCCGCCGAGGCGTCCCAGATCGCCCTGGTGTGGGTGGAGCAGCTCTATCCGTGGCCGGTGCAGCTCCTCACGGACATCTTCGGGCGCTATGGCGAGGCGAACGAGGTGGTGTGGCTCCAGGAGGAGCCCGAGAACATGGGAGGCTGGTCCTTCGTGCACGCCCGACTCCACGCGTGCCTGCCCGAGCGCCTCCGGCTTCGCCACGTGAGCCGGCCCGAGTCGGCCAGTCCCGCCATCGGAAGTGCCGCCCTGCACCAACTTGAGCAGGCTGATCTCTTGCGACGTGCCATTGGCTGAACAACATCACGTCGTGGTCGATGGATCGAACCTGGCCACGGAAGGGCGAACCTTTCCCAGTCTCAAGCAGCTCGACGAGGCCGTGCGCTCCTACGCCGAGGAGGACCCGGGCTCCAGCATCATCGTGGTCGTCGACGCCACCTTCGAGCACCGCGTCTCGGACGCGGAGCGCGAGCAGGTCCGTGAGGCGATGCTCAACGGCGAGGTGATCTCCCCCCCGGCGGGCGCGATCGGACGCGGTGACGCCTTCGTCCTGCGCATTGCGGAGCGGACCGGGGCCATCGTCCTGTCCAACGACTCCTTCCAGGAGTTCCACGGCGAGCACCCGTGGCTGTTCAACGACGGCCGCCTCATCGGGGGCAAGCCCGTGCCGGGCGTGGGGTGGATCTTCACGCCCCGGCTGCCGATCCGGGGCCCCAAGAGCCGAGCGGCCACTGCAGAGGCGAAGTCAAAGAAGGACCCTGACTCCGCTCCGGCCAAGGCAGCCGAGTTGGCCCGGGCGGCCAAGAAAGCGGCGAAGAAGGCCGGCAAGGCCAAGAAGACGGCGAAGAAGGCGGCTCCACCCGTCGACACGTCATGGCCGATCACGCCCGCCGCCCCGCCCCCCGGGCGGGCCAAGGTCGACCCCGTCTTCTCGAGCGCGATCGACGAGGCTGTCGAGGAGGCCCTCCACCCGCCGAAGGCGCACAAGTCGCGCGGGTCCGCCAAGAAGCACGCGGTGGCCCCCAAGGTGGCGCCGCAGAAGAGCGCAAAGGCCAAGAAGGAGGTCTCGACGCGCAAGGGTGCCGACGCCAAGAGCGCGCATTCCGAGACCGAGCGGCGTGCCCGCCAACAGCGGGTCCAGCCGCAGAAACAGCGCGCCACCCCACCCCCGGCGGTCAACGAGCCGCTGGCCTTCATCAACTTCGTCGCCGCGTTCACGGTCGGAAGCATGATTGAGGGCGAGGTGGTCTCGTTCACCTCGCACGGCGCCATGGTCGACGTTGCGTTGCCCGGTGGAGGGGCGCTGCACTGCTACATCCCTCTGACCGCCATGGGCACACCGCCTCCGACCAAGGCGCGCCAGGTCCTCAAGAAGGGTGAGGTTCGGCCGTTCGTGCTCGCCGGCCTGGACCCGCCGCGGCGGGTCGCGGAGCTCGCCCTGCCTGCAGGACCGGCCGGGAAGAAGGGAGCCGCCAAGAAGGCCGCGGCGCCAGCCAAGAGGGCACCCGACGGCGCCGCGCGGGCGGTCCCGGCAACGAAGGCCGCAGCGAAGAAGGCCGCAGGCAAGAAGGCCACGGAGGTCAAGAAGGCGGGCAGGATGGCCGTCGTGCCCAGCGGGAGGAAGGCCGCAGGTAAGCAGGCTCGGGCCAAGACGGCACCGGCCAAGAAGACCGCAATAAAGAAGGCCGCAGCGAAGAAGACCGCAGCGAAGAAGGCTCCCGCGAAGAAGGCTGCCAAGGCGGGCACGAAGGCAACCGCCAAGGCGGCGAAGAGGGCCGCCGCCGACCGGGCCCCCAGGGCGCGGCCACGATGACGACGGCACGTCCCCGATGACCGGGCTTCCCCAGCCGGCCGACGTCCTGCCTCACCGCCCCCCCTTCCTCTTCGTCACGGAGGTCACCGCAGTGGAACCGGGGGTCTCGGCGCAGGGACGCTGGGAGCTGACCGGAGACGAGCCCTTCTTCGCGGGGCATTTTCCGGGCCGTCCCACCCTGCCCGGCGTCCTCATGGTCGAGTCGCTCGCGCAGCTCGGCGGCATCGCCGTGCTCCTCCATCCGGGGTATGCCGGCAAGCTGCCCCTCTTCGGGGGTATTGAGCGGGCCCGCTTCCGGCGCCAGGTCGTCCCCGGCGAGACCCTGGACCTCCAGGTGTCCATGGACCGGCTGTCCGCCCGGGCCGGGAAGGGTCACGGCACGGCGTCGGTGGCCGGACGAACGGCCTGCGAGGCGGAGCTGCTCTTCGTGATCGTCGACGGGGAGGACGGTTGATGCGCCTCGCGACGTGGAACGTGAACTCGCTGACGGCGCGCCTGCCGCGGGTCACCGATTGGATCGAGTCCAACCAGCCTGACGTGCTCTGTATGCAGGAGACCAAGCAAGCCGACGACAAGTTCCCGGAGAAGGAGTTTGCCGAACTCGGCTACCAGTCGGCCCACCACGGCGATGGCCGGTGGAATGGCGTCGCCATAGTGAGCAAGGTCGGTCTCGAGCAAGTCACGCGGGGCTTCGGCACATCCGATGACGACCACGGGCGGAGGGTCATGTCGGCGGTATGCGACAGAACCCGGGTCTTCTCGGTCTACGTCCCGAACGGCCGTGCCCTCGACAACGAGTTCTACGCGGTCAAGCTGGCGTGGCTGGCGCAGCTGCGGGCGACCCTCGACCAGACGTGCCCCCCAGGATCATCCGTCGCCGTGTGCGGCGATTTCAACGTGGCACCCGATGACGGCGACGTCTGGGATCCCTCCGCCTTCGTGGGAGCGACTCATGTGAGCGAGCCCGAGCGCGCCGCGCTGCGGGAGGTCGAAGGGTGGGGACTTGACGACGTCTTCCGGCGCTTCAACGAGCCGGGCACCTTCACGTGGTGGGACTACCGGGCCGGTGACTTCCATCAGGGTCGCGGGATGCGCATCGATCTCGTGCTCGTCAGCGACGACCTCGCGGAACGGGCGACGGGTGCGTTCAGGGACCGCGACGCCCGCAAGGGGCAGAAGCCGTCCGATCATGCGCCGGTCGTAGTTGACTTCGCTCGTCCGCCGGGATGACGACCGCGTGATGGAAGACGGAGAAGTCACGACGGAGGAATGAAGACTGAGGCATGTAAATGGAGGTATCAGGCCATGACGGAAACCGGCTCGGTGAGCACGAGCAAATCCAATGCCAGGGGCGGCGCCGCTGGCGGCATCTGGTTCCTGGGTTTCATCGGGGCCCTGGTGTATTACATCCACACTCACTCGGGCTCGTTCTGGCTCGTTCTCCTGGCCTTCTTGAAGTCGCTCGTCTGGCCGGCCTTCGTCGTCTACCACGTACTCCAACTGAGCTGACGAGTCCACGCGCCGCCCGGTGTGTCCCTCGGATCGGTGGGAGCGCTTGGCCGTCGCCAAGAGCAGCGATGCTGCCCGACCAAGCGCACTCCACCTGATTGCTGTCGCGCGGCGCGTGTCCGTCGCCAAGAGCAGCGGTGCTGCTCGGTCACGCACAACGCGAAAGCAGTCCCTTTGTCGGTCGCCTAATCCGTCCTTCGCCTATCGCAGATCCAACAGGAGGTCCCGAAGCGGAACTCCGTCACAGATGGACGCGATCCTGTCCAGGTCCGTTTGTGTCAGCGATCGCTGCACCTCGGGCCAGCTCCGAGCGCCATCCCGCACGTAGGCCACGAAGATCTCCCAGATCGCCAGCCGCTTGCGCATCCGCTCCAGCTCGAATTCGAGAGAGGCGAAGTCGATGGGCTCGGGTCCTTCGGGCTCTTCGGAGGCCTGGTGGGAAGGTGCGCCCAAGAGGTCACGACGAAGCCGCTCAAGAGCGGCCTCAATGGAGCGCTCTTCGGAAAGGGGATTGTCCGTCGCCATCTGCATCTGTGCCTCCTCGGTATCGTCCCTGCGGGGGTTGCGGGGACCACGACCTCGTAGACGTGATGGTGACAGGGCACCCGGGCACCCATGTAGAGCCGTTGGAACCTATTGCGGGCGCGAGGGGACGTTGTTGTCTGCCCATTGAGCAGGTTGTCGGTTTCTTGACCGGGCCGCGCCTGGCTGAGGACGCCGGACTTCTTTAGAGCGGCACCTCGATCAGCGCCGGTCCGGGCTCGGCGAAGCCGGCCTGGAGCGCAGTGACCAGATCGTCGGCGCTCTCCACTCGCCGGGCCGGCACACCCATGCCCCGGGCAAGGTCGCAGAAGTCGAGATCGGGATCCGTGAGGTCGAGCAGGCGGCGGGCCTGTGGCCCGCCGCCATCGGCGCCCACACGGTGCAGCTCCATGTTCAAGATGGCGTAGCTCCTGTTGGAGAGGATCACCGTCGTCACGTTGAGCCCCTCGCGGGCGTGGGTCCACAGCGCCTGCAGCGTGTACATGGCGCTGCCGTCTGCCTGCAGGCACAGCACCGGCCGCTCGGGCGCCGCCACGGCCGCCCCTGTGGCCATGGGGAGCCCGATGCCGATGGCGCCACCGGTCAGCGTCAGCCAGTCGTGGCGGGGTGCACCCTCAGTGGCCCCGGCGACGAACAGACCTGCGGTGTTTCCCTCGTCCACGACGATGGTGCCCTCGGGCAGTGTCGCTCCGATGGCTGCAGCGAGCGTCTCCGTGGACGTTGCGCCGGTCGGCCGCCCGGGCCGGGTCGCCGGGGCGGGAGCACTCCCGTCGGCGGGAGCACCGACCGTCTCGGCCAGCGCTTCCAGTGCGCCGGCGGCATCCTCCCCGGGCCGGGCCAGCGTGTGCACGGTGCAACCCGCCGGGACGAGATCGCTCGCCTTGCCGGGGTAGGCGAAGAACGACACTGGGGACTTGGCGTCCACCAGCACGAGGTGGCGCACACCGTCGAGCTGAGCCTGGGCCATCTCGGCCAGGTAGGCCAGCCGCTCCACGGCCGGGATGCCGGCCCCGCGCTCCAGGTTGGCGGGGAAAGTCTCGCCCAAGAGCGCGGCACCCGTGGCCACGGCTACCCGGCTGGCCGCGTGCAGACCGGCCCCCCGGAGGGCAGCGCCGCCCAGGAGGAGGGCGGTCCGCTCGCCCGAGCGCAGGGCCTTGGCGGCTTCTTCGACCGTGTCCGCCGGCACCACCGTCGGCCGCCCGGGTGGCCGCGCCGGGCACGGCCCACTCGCGGACTCGGACCAGGACGAGTCCGCCGGCAGTACCAGGGTGGCGACGCAACCCGGGGGCCCCATCGCGGCCGCCACGGCATCCGCGGCATCGCCGGCGACGTCGTCGGCTCGGGCGGACGAGCGGTACCACCCGGAGACCGCGCCGGCGATGGAGGCGATGTCCGACTGGAGCGGTGCGTCGTAGCGGCCGTGGTACGTCGCGTGGTCGCCGACGATGTTGACCACGGGCGTGCGCGCCCGTCGTGCATTATGCAGGTTCGCCAGCCCGTTGCCGAGCCCGGGACCGAGGTGGAGCAGGGTGGCGGCCGGTCGCCCCGCGACACGCCCGTAGCCGTCGGCCGCCCCGGTCACCGCACCCTCGAAGAGGCACAGGACTCCTCGCATCGCTGGGACGTCATCGAGCGCCGCCACGAAGTGCATCTCGGAGGTGCCGGGGTTGGCGAAGCACACGTCGACGCGGGCATCCACCAGCGTCGAGAGGAGGGAGCGCGCGCCGTTCATACCGTCTCTCGCGCCTGCCGCGAGCCGAGCAGCCTGTCCGGCCCCAGGATCCCGTCGGGATCGAACACCTGCTTGATCGATCGCATGAGCTCCAGCGACACCGGGTCCTCCATCTCCAGGAAGTACGACAGCTTCTCGGTCCCGATCCCGTGTTCGCCCGAGATCGCGCCGCCCGCGGCCAGTGCCAACTCGAAGCTCGCTCGCATGAGCGAGTGCCGGCGCGCGTCGTCGGGTTGGAAGACCGTCACGTGCACGTTGCCGTCGCCGATATGGCCGCAACCGGTCACGAGCGCGTCGTGCTCCTGTGCCAACACGGCGACCTGGGCCAGGTAGTCGGGAATGGCGGCCCTGGGGAGCACCGCGTCAATGAGGTCGTCGCACCCCGCAGCCTTGCCGACGAAGAAGGCGCGCTCTCGTGCCGCGATCAGCTGTGCGCCCGAGGTCGCCGGGAGGACGTACACATCGCGCGCGCCGAGGACTTCGAGCAGCGATCCGAGCCGTTCCACGTCCTGCTCGACCCGTTCGGCCTCCATGCCCTCGAGGACGACGACGAGATAGGCGAGAGTGCCCGCCTTGACCTCCTCGGGGATGCCGAGGTCAAGGCCTGCGGCACGGGTGATGCCCGCCATCACCAGCACGTCGACGTACTCCAGGATGGACGGGTCGATACCGCTGTTCACGATGTGGGGCACGGCGTGCGCCACCTCGCCCAGCGACCCGAACGGCGCCAGCACGGTCGACGACGCAGTGAATCTGGGCTGGACCTTCACCGTCACCTCGGTGGTCACGGCCAGCGTGCCCTCAGAGCCGATCAGCAGCTGGGTCAGGTCGTATCCGCTCGAGCACTTGACGTACTTGCCACCCGTCCGCAGCACCCTGCCGTCGGCCAGCACCACCTCGAGGCCGAGCACGTGGTGGCGGGTCACGCCGTAGCGGACGGCGCGCATGCCGCCCGCATTGGTGGCGACGTTCCCGCCCAGGGACCCGCTCTGCTCGCCGGGAGAGACCGGGTAGATGAGCCCGAGCGGGGCCAGTTCGGCGTTGAGCTGCTCGAGCGTCACTCCGGGCTCCACCACTGCGACCTGGTTCTCGGTGTCGATCTCTCGGATCCGCTTCATGCGGTCGAAGGCCAGCAGGAGCCCGTCGGCCACCGGGACGGCAGCGCCCGAGAGCCCGGTGCCGCTGCCACGGGCGACGACCGGCACGCCGTGCTCGCGGGCGACCTTCAAGACCTCGGACACCTCGCTGGTGGAGGCCGGCAGCACGAGGGCGAGCGGGGCCACGGGCACGAGCTTCAGCGCCTCGTCGTGGGTGTAATCGCTGTGCACCGCCGCGCCTGCCACGACATTGCTCTCACCCACGGCCTTGTGCAGCTGTTCCAGGAGTTGCGACATGTGACGCTCCACCCCCACCTCGGCAGCTGGGGCGAACCGACCTTACCGTCGCCTATTGCCCTGCGTCGTCCCCGCCGGCTGCGTCGGCCAGCCGACGCCGCAGTTCCGCCACCCGGGCGGTCACCTCGGCTGCCGCCGTCGGCGCGGCCTCCTTCTGGAGGCGAATGATCGCCCGCTCGATCGGCGCCAGCCACGGGCTCGCCCTGCGCACCGAACTCTGTGCCGCCTCTCCGCCCGGGCGTTCGGACCAGCTGCACCACAGGTCTTCCTCAGCGCGGGTCAGTGCCACGTACAGCAGCCTGCGCTCCTCGTCGACGGCGGCGGGCGTCTGGGCCGACGCAATGGGCATCAGTCCGGTGCTCAACCCCAGAACGAGGACCGTCGGCCACTGCAGGCCCTTGGCTCTGTGGAACGTCGTGAGGACGACCCGGTCGCGGTCATCGGGGTTCTCGGGCGCAGTCGCACCGTCGTCGTCCCGGCTGCTGCTCCGGCCGCCGTCGCCGCGCAGGTCCGACGCCGGGCCCAGGTCCGCTCCCGCGATCATGCTCGGCACCCGGGCCGCGTCCATGGCGGCCTGCACCTTGGACAGCTGGGCGTTCGTCCTCGTCAAGATGGCGATGCTCGACCAGCGTCGTCCCGGCGTACGCGACATCTTGGCCTGCTCCGCCGCCCAGGCCGCCTCGTCGTCCTCGGTGTCGTGTGCCACCACGGTGGGCACGGGTCCGTCGACCCGGGTCGTCCGCGGGAGCACCACCTGAGCCGCGCCCTCAGCGCCTCCGTCGCGCAGCACGGCGGTCGCCACTGCCACGATCTGAGGCGTGCAGCGGTGGTTCTCGTCGAGGCGGATGACCTCGGTGCCGCGCAGGATCTCGGGCAGCCGGTCCAGGAGGGTGGGATCGGCGCCGTTGAACCCATAGACGGACTGGTTGGGATCGCCCACCACGAAGAGGTCGGGCTCGTCGGCGAGCATCGCGGTGAGGAGCCGGAACTGCGCCGGGTTCACGTCCTGCATCTCGTCGACGAAGAGATGCCGGGTGCGCCAGCGGACGGAGTCGGCGAACTCGCGGTCGCCGGCCAGTGCGTCCGCGCAGGCCACGATCAGGTCGTCGAAGTCGAGCAACCTGCGGCGGGCCCGTTCGGCTTCGTAGCGCGCGGTACGCGTCCGCCACCTGGTCGGCGCTAATGCCGCTGCGCCGACGGTGTCGCCGCGCCTCGGCCTCGTAGTGCTCCGGGCTCACGAGGCGCGCCTTGGCCCAGCCGATCTCCCCGTCGAGGGCCCGGGTCCGGCGCGCATCACCGGTCGTGACGTCGGCCAGGAGCCGCCGGCGATCCGGCAGGAGCTGGGGGACCGGGCGCCCCCTGAGCTCTCGGTGTTCGCGCAGGAGCCCGAGTGCGGTGCGGTGGAACGTGCCCGCCTTCACACCCGAGACGCCGAGGGACCACAGGCGAGTCCGCAGCTCTTCGGCCGCTTTGCGGCTGAACGTGGTGACGAGGGTGCGATCCGCCTCAATGGAGCCTTCGCGCACCCGGCGCGCCACGCGGAGGGTGAGAACCCTGGTCTTGCCGGCCCCGGCCCCGGCCACGACGCACAGCATCGGCTCGTCCGACTCAATGGCCTCCCGCTGGGCGAGGGTCAGGCGGTTGGCGCCGGGGAGGGCCTCCCAGGTCTCGCTCTCGAAGCCCTCGAACGCCATGACCACCTCTGCAGGGTACCGAAGGGGTGCGCGCGGCACCCGCGGCGGACCGGGGAGCGTCAGACGGCCCGGTGGGTGCGCAGCCGACCCCGGCGCTCGTAGCGGGACCGGGCCAGGATGACCAGGTGTTCCACGACGGCCTGGAAGGGCACACCCTCCGCTTCCCACAGCATGGGGAACATGGAGATAGGGGTGAAGCCGGGCATCGTGTTGACCTCGTTGACGACGATCTCCTCGTCGTCGGCGAGGAAGAGGTCGACACGGGCCAGCCCTTCCACCCGCAGGGCCCGATAGGCGGCGGTGGCCACCCGTTGGGCGTGGGCCAGCTGCGCCTCGGTCAGGTCCGTGGGGGCGATCGTCTCGGCCCTGCCGAGCACGTACTTGTCGTCGTAGTCGTAGAAATCCCGGCTGGCAACGATCTCTCCCGCCCGCGACACGCGGATGTCCTCGTTGCCCATCAGCGCCAGCTCGAGCTCGCGGCCGCGGATGAACTCCTCGAGGATCACGTGGTCGTCGAATTCGAATGCGCCGAGCACCGCGTCACCCAGCGCGGCCGCGTCGGACACCTTGGACACGCCGATGGACGACCCGAGGTTGGCCGGCTTCACGAAGACGGGGAGGCCGAGGGCAGCGACGGCCTCCTCCAGCACCTCGGCCGACCACGACGACCGGGCGACCAGTCGCCAGGCCGCAACCGGGATGCGATGATCGTGCAGCACGGACTTGGCGATGCCCTTGTCCATGCAGATGGCCGAGGAGAGCACACCGGCACCGACGTAGGGGACGTGCAGCGCCTCGAGATGCCCCTGGATGACCCCGTCCTCGCCGAACGGGCCGTGCAACGCGGGGAATACCACGGCACCGGGTGGGAGGCCCAGGTCGAGGTGCGTCAGTCCGGCTTCGGGATGATCGTGCAGTAGGTCGTCCGGTGACGCGAGAGCGGCGACCTCCTCGACGCCGGAGTGGACCTCGTCGGCGTCGACCCATTCCCTGTCGTGGGTCAGTCCGATCACCCGCACGACGAAGCCGGCGTCGCGTGCCGTCTGCACGATCCGACGCGCCGAGATGCAGGAGATCTCGTGCTCGGCCGAAGGGCCGCCGTAAATGACCGCCAACTCTCCCGGATCTGGCATCGACCGAGGCTATACAATCGCCCGCCGAGGGCAATGCGTGCGATTCTCCACATCTGAGCTCGCAGCCCGGATCGGCGGGGAGCTGGTCGGTCCGGACGTCACCGTCGACGGAGCCAGCATCGATTCCAGAACGACGCAGCCGGGTCAGCTCTATGTCCCGATCGTGGCCGAACGCGACGGGCACGCATTCATCGCGGCAGCCCTCGATGCCGGCGCCGCCGCCTACCTGACCATGCGCGAGCCGGTGGGCGCTACGTGCATCTTGGTCGCCGACACCGCGCTGGCGCTGATGAACCTCGGGATGGTGGCGCGCGATCGTGTCGCTGGCGTCGTCGGGATCACCGGGTCTGTGGGAAAGACCACGACCAAGGACCTCCTGTCGCACTGCCTTGCCGGTGCCTTTCCGACGGCGGCGAGCGAGCGGTCCTTCAACAACGAGCTGGGCCTCCCGCTCACGCTTCTCAACGCACTCGACGAGGTGCAGTGGGTCGTGCTGGAGATGGGAGCCCGCGGCGTCGGCCACATCCGGCGCCTCGCCGAGGTGGCCCGGCCCAACGTCGGCATCGTGACCAGCGTCGCCATGGCCCACGTGGAGTACTTCGGCGACCTGGCGGGCGTGGCGCGCGCCAAGAGCGAGCTCGTGGCGGCGCTGCCGGAGTCAGGGGTCGCGGTCTTGAATTTCGACGACCCGCGGGTCGCCGCGATGGCCTCGGCCAGCCCCTGCCCGGTTCTCGGCTACGCGGTCGAGGGTGACGCCGAGGTGGGGGCGGAGAACCTGGTCCTCGACGGCGACCTCCGCCCCAGCTTCCGTCTCACCTCACCGTGGGGCGCAGGAGACGTCAGGTTGGCCCTGCGGGGGGCACAGCAGGTCCCGAACGCCCTGGCGGCCGCGACCGCGGCGCTGTGGTGCGGCGTCTCGTTCGACGGCGTCGTCGGCGCACTCTCCGAGGTCACCGGCTCCCCGCTCCGCATGGAGGTGCACCGGGTGACGGACGGCCCCGCAATAGTCGTGGACTGTTACAACGCGAACCCTGCCTCCACCGAGGCCGCGTTGCGCGCACTCGCCGCGCTCGGGACCGGAAGGAGGCTGGCGCTGCTCGGCCTGATGGCCGAGCTGGGGGTCGCGACCGAGTCGGAGCACCGGCGGATGATGCGGGTGGCCGAGGAGCTCGGGATAGAGGTCATCGGGTTCCAGACCGCTCTGTACGGGCCGGCCCAGGTGGACGGCATCGACGCCGCGGTCTCCCTCCTGCGGACGATGGGGCCGGCCGACGCAGCGTTGGTGAAGGGCAGCCGGGTGGCGCACCTGGAGGAAGTCGTACGCGCGTACGGATCGGCGGTCGGAGCTCAGTCGCTCGCCGCAGGGGCGTAGCGCGCCCGCTCAGCACGCGGCCTCCCGCTGTCGACGAGGACACGGCGGCTGAGCTCGCCGTAGAGGGACTCCGTGCGCAGTGACGGCGTGCTCCCGGGGTCAAGCGCATCGACCATCCGCAGGCATTCGCGCCACTCGAGGCGGAGCCGGTCCGCATCACCCTCGGCTGCTGCGAGCTGCATGGCGGCGCGGGAGAGGGTCTCGCTGTAGGGCTCCAGCAGGCGGGCGCGCTCGAGGCCCCAGTGGGCGAGCTCGAAATGGCCCCCCTCGGACGCCAATGTCGCCATGGAGCACGCGGCGTCGACCAGCACCGTCGCGATGCGTCCGCCGTGCCCTTCGGCTTCCCACCAGGAGTATCCCGACAGCGCGTTGGCGAGCGGCTCGCCCTCGACGAGTTCGAGGGCGGCGCGGTAGTGGGCGATCGCCAGAGCGGGATCGTCCACGGACGCTCCCCGCGCGGCGAGGGCCATCGCCCGGCGCACATCGACTGTCACCCGGGGCGAGACCTGGTAGAGCCCGTTGCGTGAGCCGGCGGGGAAGAGCGGTTCACCCAACTCGTCGACCCCCATCGCCCGCCGGGCCGCGTGGGCCGTGTTGAACAGAGTCTTCGACGCGGCATCCGAGTCGGACGACCCGAGGACGCGAGTCCTCAGACGGTCACCAGTGATGACGTCGGGTTGGTGCAGGGCCAGGTAGGCGACGAGCTCGACGGCCCGTCGGGCCCGGTTCGGGGGGAGGTCCTCGTGGAGTCCCTCCAAGCGGGGGCTCATGGTCAACAGCCGCACGTCGACGGCCCCGGGAGCCAGAGCGGATGTTCCCCGAGAGTCCTCGGGCATCGCTGCCGTGACCACAGTGACCGCGGGCGACCCGGGGTCGAGGTCGGGCTCGGCCGCCGGCGCCGTGAGCTCCTCGATCCGCCGGCCGGCCTCGGCTGACTGGAGCCACGGTCGGACGACCCTCGCCATCGGGTGCAGCGTTGCTCCCTGCCGGTCGACGAGGACGGTGAGGTCGCTGGCGGCGACGGTCGCGGTGGTGACGACCGCCGCGTGCGGAGCCGCTTCGGGAGGAAGGGAGCGGGGATCGCCGAAGAAGAGGCGATAGGGCGCGCCTGAGCCAGCCGGGGACCGGAGCCCGGGGTCCTCCGGTTCGTCGGTCACCAGGATCATGTCGGACCAGTCCCAGGCACTCACCGCCGACCGCGCCGCCCGGAGCAACGACGGGGCCGACTCGCCGAGCAGTGGCAGGACGTCACCTGAGCCGAGACCGACGAGCCAGGTGCCTTCCACGTCGTCCCCGACCGGGAGCGCCAGTGGGACATGCGGGGAGTGAGCGACATAGTCGGGCACGGCTCCATGGGCAACGTGCCACGCCATGCCGTCTGCCAGCGCCACGAAGCCGTGGGGCGCGTCGGTCCGCGGCTCCCTGAGCCAGAACGTGACGCCGGACGGGGAGACGCAGATCGCCCTGGCCACCGCTCCGGCCGGTTCGTCCCGCAAGGACCAGCCCAGGAGGCGGTTGGCCACCTCGAACGAGTGCAGTGCCGGGACCCCGTCGAAGCGGTGCAAGAGAGCAGCCGCGTCGACGGCCTCTTCCGACGGCGACCGCTCGAGGTCGAGCTCACCGGTGAACGGGTCGACTCGATGCCTCCTCGCACGACGGGCCAGAGCGGCGCAGGCGATCGATCCGAGACCCAGCGCGATCAGCTCCGGCAGGTGCTCGTCGGAGTGGGCCGATCCTCCGGTACGGGAGTGCCCGCTTGCCGCCCGCTCCGGCGCCGCTGCGGCGAGCGGAACACGGAGCTGCCATCCCGGCCGGATGTGGTCAGGGTCGACGAACCGCGTGCCGTCGGCCATGTCGCGCCCGAGGTTGAGTGCGGCGATCGCGGTCCAGTCGGCGCCGTCGGCCATGTCATCGTCCGCGATGCTCCACAACGTGTCGCCGGGTTGTACCGCATGCGTCGTCGTGGCAAGCGTGTGCACCCCCGGCGACGACCTTTGCGTGAGCGGGGTGCCCCTGCCCGCGACGTGCATGGTCGGTGGCGGGCTCGCCCCGGCGCTCGAGGAAAGTGCCACGGGAGGCCCGATGGTCGTCAGCGCCAGCACACCGACGGCGATGCGCGCCGCGAGCCGGTCCATGACCGTTCCGCCACGCGGCGCGTCCGTGTCGCCATTGCGGACGTGCGCCAGCACGCTACGCGCGAGTTGCGCGCAGCAGGCGACCCAGGCCACCCACGCGGCGACTGCAAGCACACAGAGGGCGTCGCGGGGAAGCGGGTGCCACGTGTGCCCGAGCCCGTCGGACAGGGGGTTCCCGACCACGAACACGAGGGCCGCCGGCACGGCAGTGAAGGCGAGGAGGGCGGCCAACCCGGCGGCCGTGATGTCGAGGGCCCTCTGCCGGAACCTCGGGGTGTCCGGCCTATCCACCGGCGGGACCGATCGTGATCGTGTAGGTGAGTGAGGCCGACTCTGACGTCGGCTCGCTCACAGTGGCCCGACAACTGCCACTCGCGGCAGGGAGTGACGCCGCCATGGCCGCGGTCCCTCCGACGTTCTGGCTGCCGTTCGGGCAGCTCACTGTCATGGTCAGGTAGGTGTTGCCCGACCACACGACCGAAATCCGCATTGCACCGGTGCCGGTGAAGCCGTACACGTTCGATGGCTGGAGTGGCGGGCTGAGGTATCCCTGCGTCTGCATCCGGTCGGCCGGAGTGGACGAGCTCGGATCGGTCGTCGTGGTGACGGTGGTCGTCGTGGTGACGTTCGGCATGACGTTCGGCACGGTCGTCGGGGCGGTGTTCGCTGCGGTGCCGAACGGGTGCTCGGAGAGCTGCGAGGGGTCCGAAGCGGTAGCGCCCGATGGCACAGAATGGGGAGCGGTCGTCGTCGTGCTCGCGTCGGACGGTGCTCCAGCCGCGCGGGAGGATCCTGCCGCGGCAGAGCCGGCATCAGCGGTTCGCCTGCCGCCCCGCGCCGCCACGTCGGCGAGGCCGTGGCCCGGGCCACTCCGACGAGGCGTGCTGCCAGCGGTCGCCACAAGGAGCGCCATGAGGCCCAACGACACGGCCAGGATCACCCACCAGTTGGGACGGCCCCGAGCCACCCGTCCGCGCAATCCATCGGTGGTCTCGGAACTTCCACCAACCACAGCCACACGATACGCACGCGCCACGTTGTCCGCACCGGAGCAGTCAGGCGCAGAGGCGCCGATGACCACGGTCCCGACGGGCGTAGAGGACGCGGCGGTCGCGTCCGGTCAGGGCGGCCAGCTCGGCGATGGAGTACCCCAGGACATGATGCGCGTAGAGCACCTGGGCCTCATCGTCACGCATCCCGTCGCGGTGAAGGTCGATCAGGATGCGAGCCAGCGCTTCGAGGTCGGTCTCCGAGCTGGAGGGCACCTCAGCCGCCGGGTCGGACTCGAGAGGAATGGAGCGACCGCCTTGATCCTTGGCGCGGAACAGCTGGCGTCGCAGGCGGCAGCGGATGGCAGAGAGAAGGTCGAGGACGGCATAGGGCCGGTCCTGGCCGGCCCATTCATGGAGGATCAGCCACGCCGTCGAGAGGAGCTCCCCGAAGAATTCCTCTCCGTCCTGCCAGTCCCCGCCCTGGCCCCACCGCAGCTTCCCGGCCACCGCCACGAGCCCCGGCAGCAGGACCTGCACGAGCATCCGGCTGACGAAGGGGTCGGTTCCCGCTTCCCGGAGCAGGATCCGCACCAAGCAGGCGGCCTCCTCGCGCCCGACGTGCCCAGATGCGCTCCGCATGTGTTCGACCACGTCACAAGGGGTCGGGCAGGGCGGCGGACCCGTTGCGGTCCCGAGGACCAGACGGGACAGGCCCGGATCCCGTCGGGCCACTCTCTGGAGCGCAGCGACCGCGCTGCGGGCGCGGCCGAGCGACTGCCATTCGGCGGTCATCTGGTCGATCAGGGCGACACGTCGCCGGGGCGCTGGGGTGGACATGGGGCACACCGTCACGGTCGGACCTCCCCCGATCGCTCCCCCCGCCGAGAGAGCATGCCCATGCGGCAGCGAGATCAGGTGATCCCCCTGGTCGGCGATAGTGTGCGGCCGATGGACATCGACGAGTTCTACGAGGCCGACCCCCGCCGCCGCCCCTCAGGGGAGCTGGAGCTGGGCAGCGAGTGGATGGACAAGGACGGGGTGCGGCACGAGCTCAACTACGTGGAGGACACCGGGGAGCTCTACGTGCTGCGCGAGCCGGCCCCACACGTGACCGAGGACCCGTTCGGGGGGCTGCACGTCTCGGCCCCGCCGGGGTACGACGACAAGATGACCGTGCACGTCATCGCCAACATCGACTCGGTCGACAGCGTGCACAGGATCCTCGACGGCTGGCAGGACGCCATGCTGGGCGACAACGGTGCCGACTGGCTCGGCGACCGCCTTCGGGTGGCCGGGGTCGCCGTCGGCCCCGCCGGCGACCCGATCCCCGACGACGGACCCGATCCCGCCTAGCCCGGTCCTGCACAGCCCGGTCCTGCACAGCCCGGTCCCGCACAGCCCGATCCTGCACAAGGGGACCGGCCGGGCGAGCGCTAGGCGGGTGGTTCGAGGTCGAGCATCTTGGCCAGGAGCTGCGTCGCGATGTTGTTGGTCGCCATGCCAGCGTCCTGGGCCATGTCCTCCCTCCCGAACACGAGGTCAGACAGCCGGTACATGACCACGGCGAAGCGGAAGCCGGAGAAGATCTCGTAGAAGAAGATGTCCCTCATGGGCCGGCCCATGAGCTCGGAGTAGCGCTCGATGGTGTCCTCGTGGGTGCCGAAGCCTCCCGGCCGGGGGACGCCCAGGCCCTCGGAGAACTGCCGATCGAAGTAGAGGAACCAGCCCAGGTCCATCTCCGGCTGGCCCAGGGAGGCCATCTCCCAGTCGATCACCGCGGCGCAGCGGAAGTCGTCCCAGATCATGTTCCCGATCCGGCTGTCGCCCCAGCTGATGACGACCTCGCCCTCCTCGGCCGGCTGGTGGGCCACGAGCCACTGCCAGGTCGACTCGATGACCGGCACGGTCTTGCCATCGGTGGCCCAGTCGAGGAAGTCCCGGTAGTAGGACATCTGCTGCTGAATGCCCGGCTTGCCGCGGCCGGGCTTGCTCAGCCAGTCCAGCCCGAGGGCCCGCCAGTCGCTGCGGTGCACCGCAGCCAGGGCGTCGACGCCGCTCCACCACATCCGCTCCTGCTGCTCGGGCGTGGCTTCTATGACCCAGCCCTCCATGGTGTAGGGGATGTTGTCGGAGGGGACGAGGCCCTCGATGTGGTCCATGGAGAAGAAGGGCACGCCGAAGTACTGCGGGTCGTCCTCGTACCAGCCGAGCCGGGGCAGGGGGACCGCCGATCCGCCGTCGGCCAGGGCACGCATCGCCCGGTACTGGGTGGAGAACTCGGCGTCCAAGAAGAGCAGGTGCTTGGTCGGAGCGACGCGGACGACGAGGCGCCGCTCCTCCCCGTCGTCGGAGCGGGTCCGGCACAGGATCGTCTCGTTGGAGAACCCGTTGGAGCCGGGCGCGTGGATATCGAAGACCTCGGGACCCGACGTACCTCCCGCCTTGGTGGCGAGCCACCGGGTGAGGATGGCGGCCACCTCTTCGGGGTCCCGTTGGCTGATGTCGGGCACGGAGCGGCACTCTACCGACGGTCGCGCCGGTTCGCGAGGCCGCGCGGCCGGGCGGGGTCGGAAGAACCGGCCCGGGACGACCGTGGGGCAAGGGGATAGTTTCGGCCCGATGATCATCGTGATCGACCTCACCGAGGCGAGGGTGCACCTCGGTGAGGTCGACGACTTCACCCGCTTCTCGGTGGCAGTGGAGGGCGCCGGCGACCTGGCCGAGGTGCTGCACCAGTCCGGCCTCGGGCGCCTGCGACCCGACGGCGAGCACGTCGTGGTCGACCCGGTTGCGCTGCGTGCGCTGGCGGGGCCCGCCGCCGACGACCGGTGGGACGAGGGCTTCGCCGGCATGTGCGCGTACGCCGCCGGAAAGGGCTGGGTGGAGGCGGACGGCGGCGTCGTCGCCCATATCGAGCGCCGCGACGGCCCAGGCTGAGCCCTTCCGGGCGGGTGGGGACTGGTGGCGGGACTGTCCCGATCGGGACGGGCGCAGCTACCCTGGTGACGCCGCTCGACACCAGGCGGCGGGGCGCGGGCCCCTGAGCGTTGGGGAGGACACATGGCGATTCGGGACTACGACCGCTTGTTCATCGGCGGCGACTGGGTGGCCCCGGAGGGGACGGACACGATTGCCGTGATCTCGCCCTCGACCGAAGAGGTCGTGGCCCGGGTGCCCGACGGCACCGAGGCCGACATCGACAAGGCCGTGGCGGCGGCAAGGACCGCGTTCGACCACGGACCCTGGCCCCGCATGACCCCCACCGAGCGGGCCGCCATCCTCACAACAGTGGCCGCGGAGGTCATGGCGGAAATGGGCGAGATGGCGGAGATCATCACCACGGAGATGGGCTCGCCCATCTCGTTCTCGGGGATGGGCCAGGTCCTGGCGCCCACGATGATCTTCAACTACTACGCCGAGCTCGCCGGCTCGTACGCCTTCGACGAGGTGCGCACCGGCATGCTCAACCCGCAGGTGCTGGTGACCAAGGAGCCCGTCGGCGTGGTCGGCGCCATCGCGCCCTGGAACGTCCCCCTGTTCATCGCCGCCGCCAAGTTGGCACCCTCGCTCGTCGCCGGCTGCACCGTCGTCTTCAAGCCCGCGCCCGAGACGCCGCTCGACGCCTTCCGGCTGGCCGAGATCTTCGCCGAGGCCGGGCTGCCCAAGGGCGTCCTGTCCGTCGTGCCGGCTGGGCGCGAGGTCAGCGAGCACCTGGTCACGCACGCGGGTGTGGACAAGATCTCGTTCACCGGTTCGGGCGTCGGCGGCAAGCGCATCGGCGGCCTGTGCGGCGAGCGGCTCAAGCGCTGCACGCTCGAGCTCGGCGGCAAGTCGGCCGCAATCATCCTCGACGACGCCGATCTGGCGACGACCATCCCGACGCTGCTGCCCAACTCGATCATGAACAACGGGCAGGCCTGCATCGCGGAGACCCGCATCCTGGCCCCGCGCTCGCGCTACGCCGAGGTGGTCGACGCCGTGGTCTCGGGCGTGTCCGCCATGAAGGTGGGCGACCCGATGGACCCGGCCACCGAGGTCGGCCCCGTGGTGGCGGAGCGGCAGCGCACGAGGATCGAGGGGTATCTCGACAGCGGGCGTGAGGAAGGCGCCACCGTGGCGCTCGGTGGAGGCCGGCCGACGGGCTCGGACTTCGCGAAGGGCTGGTACGTCGATCCCACCGTGTTCTCCGACGTCGACAACAAAATGAAGATCGCCCAGGAGGAGATCTTCGGGCCGGTGCTCGTGGTGATCCCCTACGACGGGGACCAGAACGCGGTGGAGATCGCCAACGACTCGAGCTACGGGCTGTGCGGCTCGGTGTGGACCGCCGACAACGATCGAGGCCTCGGCGTGGCCCGCCAGGTCCGCACCGGCACCTACATGCTCAACGCGCCAGTGCCCATCGACTTCTCGACGCCCTTCGGCGGCTTCAAGGAGTCCGGCGTGGGCCGCGAGTTCGGCCCGGAGGGGCTCGAGAGCTTCCTGGAGATGAAGTCGATCGCCTTGCCGTCCGGCTACACCCCGGGGGACTGAGGGCCCGGCGGAGCACTCCGGCGAGCGGCGGGAGGACCCGTCGTGAGCGGGACAGAGGCGCGGCGGGCTCCGGAGCGGTCGCCGGCCGCCGAGGTGAGCGGCGAGGCTGGTGCGGCGGCTGCGGTCGAAGCGGCGGTCTCGGGCGGGACACCGGTGCGTCCGGCCACAGCGGTGCGGCGCATGGTGGTCACCAACTGGCCCATGTGGGTCGTCGGGTTCACCCTGTTCATCGACGGGATGGACCAGTACATCGTCCGGGGGAGCAGCGACCAGATCAAGTCGGCGTTCGGGGTGGGCGACACCGCCATCGGATTGCTCTTCTCGGCCTTCATCCTGGTCAACGGCATCATCACCATGCCGGCCGGCTACCTGGCGGACCGCTGGAATCGGACCCGGGCCATGGCCGTGACGATCGCGTTGTGGTCGGTCATCAGCGCGCTGGGCGGCCTGGTGCCTACCGCCGCCTTCGGCCTGTTGGTGGTGATCCGGGCCTCGCTCGGGTTCGGGCAGGCGGTGACCGACCCCTCGGGGAGCAGCGTCATCGCCGACTACTACGGCACCGAGCGCCGCGGCCGGGCGTTCTCCATCCAGCAGTGCCTGAGCTATGTCGGGCTGGGCATGGGCCTGGCGATCGGGGGAGCGCTCGGCCCGCTGTTCCACGGCAACGGCTGGCGGGTCGCCTTCTTCGTGTCGTTGTTTCCCGGTCTCCTGGTGGCGTACCTGTGCTGGCGGCTACCCGAGCCGAGCCGCGGCACGGCGGACAGGGCCTACGTGACGCACAGCGACGAGATGGAACTGGCCGACGACGGGCCGCCCCTGTTCCCCCAGGGCTTCGGGCACTTCCTCGCCGACATGATGGACGGGCTGCGCAAGGACGTCGGGACCATTCTGCGCATCCCGACGATGCGCTACGCGCTCGTCGGCGTGTCGACCGTCGGCTTCGTTGTCACTGCCGTTGCGACCTGGATGCCGAACTTCTACCAGAACCAGCTGCACCTCACGCAGCAGGCGTCGAACGGCACCTTCGGCGCGCTGGCCATTCTCGGCGGCATCCCGGGCACCATCATTGGCGGGCGCATCGCAGACCGGTGGGTGAACCGGTTCCTCGGGGCGCGGGTCGTGATCCCCGCCGTGTGCATCGTCATCAGCGCCGCGCTCTTCATGGTGTCGTTCATCCCGATGGCCTTCGCCTTCGTGTTCGTGATCCAGCTGGCCGGGTTCCTCGCTGCGACGGCCTGCGTCCCGGCGCTGCGGGCGGGCCTGTCCGACGCGGCGCCGGCAAATGTCCGCGGGGCGGGGTTCGGCGCCTTCAACCTGGCGTCGGTGGTGTTCGGGGCGGCGGCCGCCCCGCTCGTGACCTCGGCCATCGCGGCGCAGTTCGGGGACAACTACCGCACCGCGTTCCTCATCATTCTGCCGATCGCGTTCCTCGGCGCCGGTTGCCTCATGCTGGCGCGGACCCACATCGAGCGCGACGCGGCCAAGGTCTTCGAGGCGGTGGCCATGGCGATGGCAGCCCAGCAGGCCGCCGACGCGGCGTGGAACGGCCGGAGCGCGGCGAGTGGGTCGAACGGATCGAACGGCGCCGGGCCAGATCAGGACGAGGTGGAGGGCGCCGCGGGCGAGGGCGAGACGTAGCCGGACAGGGGGGCGCCCTTCGTCGTGGCGTCGGCGAACGCCTGGCCCGTGCCGACCTCTACGACGCTGTAGCCGGTGCGGTCCCCGTCCCCGTTGACGACGTCAGGTGCGGCGTCGTCGCCCGTGTCCCCGGTGACGATCGCCACGTGCACCGCCGTCACCGCCGCCGTGTCGAGCCCGTAGACGGCAACGTCGCCGGGCTGCGGCGTGTAGCCGGAGCCCAGGGCGTGCCACGTGCCGTGCTCGGTGCCCCACACGTAGAAGCTCGCCGAGTTGCTGTTGAGGGAGCCCGGCGCCAACCGATAGACGACCTCGGCTCCGGCCTGCTGCCAGACCCAGGCGGCGAAGTCGGCGCACCACTCCTCGTCGCGGGAGCCGTTGCCGCAGTCGTCGACGCCGGCGTCCCAGTATTCGCTGAACTTGTTGCAATACGTGTGGGCCGGATCGGTGCGGTACCCGACCCACCCCTGCGCGATGGCGACGATCCTCGACCGCAAGGGACGGAGTCCTCGGCCGTCCTCCAGACGGGAGATCACGACGGCGCTCGCGATCCCGAGTGCGGCCACGACCAGGAAGGACGCCACCACACGGCGCCGACGGGCCGGGGATCGGCGGCGCGGGAGCGGAGCGGCCAGGGGTCGGGGAGGGCTCAGGAAGCCTCAGGGTAGTGAGTCCGCCGTGCACAGGTGCGGCGGGCGGAGTCTGAGAGAATGTCTGATCCCCGACACCCGGATCCGAGTGTCGGCACGAGCCGAAACAGGAGGGATGGGCCCGATGCAGGACGACGAGAGCGCGATTTCGCACACTCGTCTGGCCTACCTCCCGGCCCTCGACGGGGTGCGCGCCTGCGCCGTCCTCGCCGTGATGATGTTCCACGGCGGGATCCCGCACATGGACGGCGGGTTCATGGGGGTCGATGCCTTCTTCGTGCTGTCCGGCTTCCTCATCACCTCGCTCCTGGTAGGCGAGTGGCGCCAGACGCTGACGATCAAGCTCGGCGCTTTCTGGGGCCGCCGGGCCCGACGCCTGCTCCCCGCGCTCCTCCTAATGCTTCTCTTCGTGGCCTTCTTCGCGTCCGTGATCGTCCCCAAGGGGACGTACGGCGCGCTCCGGCTCGACGCGCTGTCGACCCTCCTCTACGTGAGCAACTGGCACTTCATCCTGGTCAACTCCAACTACTTCAACGAGACGGCTGCGTCCTCCCCGCTCCTTCACACCTGGTCGCTGGCCGTGGAGGAGCAGTTCTACGTGATCTGGCCGCTGGTGGTGCTGGCGGTCATGCATTTCACGCGGAGCCTGCGGGCGCTGTTCGCGCTCTGCTGCGCGGCAGCCATCGGGTCGGCGATCTGGATGTACGCGGTCTACGACGGTGGCCTCAACACGAACCGGGCGTACCTGGGCACCGACACCCGCTCCCAGTGCCTGTTCATCGGGTGTGCGCTCGCCGTCGCGCTGGTGCTCGCCACGCAGCGGCGCCACGAGGAGGGCCGGCTGGCGGCAGGGGAGCTCTGGCGGCCGGCGGGCAGCAGCGGCAGGCTGGCCTGTGGCGTCCTCGGTGTCGTGGGAGCTGTCGGGGCCGTCGGGCTGTGGGTCCTGACCACGTCGACCTCCTCGTTTCCCTATTCGGGCGGGTTCTTCCTCATCGGGCTCGCCGTCGCGGCGGTGATCCTCTCCGCAGTCGGCGCCCCGCTCAGCATCGTCCCCCGGGTGCTGTCGCTGTCGCCGGTGCGGTATGTGGGGCGGATCTCCTACGGGCTCTACATCTGGCACTGGCCGATCTTCATCTGGCTCGACCACGCCCGGACCGGCCTGACCGGCTACTCGCTCTTCGCCGTGCGCGTCCTGGTCACCTTCGCGGTGTCGGTGTTGTCCTTCCACCTCGTCGAGCGCCCCATCCGCATGGGCACGTTCGTCCGCCAGTGGAAGGCGTGGGTGGCGGTGCCCGTCGGCGTGGGGGTCGTTCTCGTGGCGGTGGTCGCGGCGACCACGGGGACCACCGCCGTGGCGAGCACAGCGCCTCCGACCGTGGGCCCGGCGGCGACCACGACCACCACTTCGTCGATCCCGGGCTCCACCTCCGCCGCCCGGGTGCGCGTCCTCCTCTTCGGCGACTCGGTCGCGCTGACGCTGGGGATCGGGCTGTCTGACCCACCCGACCAGGCCAAGTATGGCTATGTGCTCTCCGACAAGGGGATCCTCGGCTGCGGCGTGGTCAACGGTCCCGAGGTCCAACTCATGGGAACCCGGGACGCGACGCCCCCGGCGTGCAACGGGTCTTCCCTATACCCGGGCGAGCCCGAGGCCAGCCAGCCATGGCAGTACCAGTGGCTGGACGCCATCAACGTGGTCAAGCCGAACGTCGCCGTGCTCCTGGCCGGGCGCTGGGAGGTGGTCGACCGCGAGTACCAGGGCGCCTGGACCAACATCCTGCACCCGGCCTACGCCGCCTACGTGAAGCAGCAACTCGAGGCGGCATCGCAGCTCGTGACGGCGACGGGCGCTCGCATGGTCTTCCTGACCGGGGCCTGCACCAACGAGGGGGAGCAACCCGACGGGGCCCCCTGGCCGGAAGACGATCCCGCGCGCCTGGCGGCGTACAACAAGCTCATTCGCGAGGTGGCGTCCGAGCACCCGCAGACAGACTCGGTGGTCGATCTCAACGCTGCGGCATGCCCGGGCGGGAAGTTCGCCACCACGGTCGGGGGGGTGGTGATGCGCCGCGCCGACGGCGTCCACTTCACGACAGCCGGCGGCATCGCACTGGTGCCCAAGCTCATACCGACGATCGTGGCCGCCGGGAGGGCGCAGGCGGCCGGTGGCGCGGCGCTCGGCTCCTCAGCCGGCTGACGACGCCGGCTTCGGGTTCACGTTCTGCGGCGTGGTGGTGCTGGTGCCGGGGGTCTGCGGGTTGACGTTGGTGTTCGCGTCGGCCACGACACACTGCGCCCGGAGGCCGGCGACGAGGTGCCCCTCGTCGATGGTGGCGCTCTCCGAGATGGTGGTCATCAGCGCATTCCACGAGCCATCGTCCGAATTGGCCTGGGCGGCCAGCGGGAGCGCCGCCCGCAACTCCTGATCGGCCACCACCTGCAGCCGGGCGGCGGTCGCAGGCGATGTGCCGGAGCGAAGGGACCGCAGGTAGGCGTCCAGCGAGCGGTGCACGTGGACGCAGGCCTGCCGGGCGAGGTCCTGGCCGCCCCCGTTGCCGCAGGCGCTCAGGCCCAGGGCGAGAGCGACGGCGAGCGCAATTCCAATGACCCGACCTCCAGCGGGGCGCCGGGCCCGCCCCACGTCAGGCGAGCCACCGTTCGGCCGATTCGAGCAGGAAGCGGCTGACCGCGAGGGCGCGGTCGAACACGTCGCACAGCAGCTCCTCGCCGCTCAGGACCCGGGCCAGTGACACCGGGTGCCGCGCCACGATGCTGAGGCGGCGCTCCGAGCCGTCGGTGGCGTTGGCGAAGGAGTCGATGGCCGAGACCTCCAAGGGGAGCTCGATCCCGCCCACCCCGGCCAGGTCGATGGCCAGGCGGAGGAGGTCGGGCCCGCTCGGCAGTGGCGGCAGCGCCCAGGTGAAGGTGAGCGGGAAATGGAACTCGTCGGGGGGTTCCTCGTCCTCGGAGAGCAGGACGACGGCATCCTCGAAGGAGAGGAGGATACGCGGGTCCACGTCGAGAGCGAGGTGCAGGTCCAGTGGGCCTCCGCATCCCTCCTCGGGGTGCAGGTCGACCTCCCAGACCTGGCGCAGCGAGTAGGTCTCGACGAAGTGCCGCTCGTCATGGACGTGGAACCCGTGGTCGACGGAATGGTCCTTCAGGTCCGCGACGTAGCCGGCGACATCGATGGCAGCCACAACGGAGCGAGCCTAATGGGAGCGACACAGCGTGCGTTGGGGCAGGCCACGGCGTCGCGGCCGGTAGGGTTCGTGCCCCGTGGACGACGTTCGGCTGCTGGAGGTGCTCGACGAGGCCGTGGCCGCCGTGCGCGCCGCTCTCGACGCGCTGGAGGACTGGGGACCCGCCGGGACCAAGCCCGGCCAGTACCGACTCGACCTGGCGGCCGACAAGGCCGCGCTGCCGGTGTTACACGGTGCCGGTCTGGCCGTGCTCTCCGAGGAGTCAGGGGTCACGGGCGACGGGCCGTCGGGGCTGTTGGCAGTGATCGACCCGGTGGACGGTTCGACCAATGCGCACCGTGGCGTGCCCTTCTACGCGACGAGCATCTGCGTGCTCGACGAGCAGGGCCCCCGGGTGGGCGTGGTCGTCAACCAGGCGACGGGTGTGCGCTACGCCGCCGTCCGCGGCGGGGGAGCGGACAAGGATGGGCAACGTCTGGCCACGTCGGGGTGCGCGGACCTGGGGCGCGCCATCGTGGGCATCTCGGGCTTCCCGGGTCACCACCCGGGATGGGCGCAGTACCGGGCGCTGGGCGCCGCGTCGCTCGAGTGCTGTGCCGTGGCAGAGGGGGTCCTCGACGCGTACCTGGTGGTCGGGAAGAGCACACTGTACGGGTGGGACTACCTGGCCGGCCTGCTCATGTGCCGCGAGGCGGGGGCGTCGGAGGCGGAGCGAGACGAGCGGGACCTCGTGGTGCGTGACGCGTCGAGCCGCCGGCCCATCGTGGCGGCGACGCCGTCCCTGGTGGCGCGCCTGGCGGGGGAGGAGGGTCTGTGAGCGGCGCTGCAGCGGACAGCGACGCCCTGCGGGCGCGCAAGACATGGCGGACGCTCGAGCCGCTGCACGGGATGATCTACTTCGTCCCCGAGGCCACCGAGGCGTACGCCCGACTCGGTATTACGGGGCGGGCCGGGTACTTCGCATCGCGTGCGGCGCCGATGGGGGCGGTCACGGCGGACGTCGTCGTGTCGACATTCTTCAACTTCAACCCCGAGCTGGTGCACGCCGCGATCCCGGGTTCGTGGGAGATCGCAACCCCGTCGCAGCTGGTCGCCGCCCGGTTGGCCGCGGTCGACACGGCGTTCCGCAGGCTGTTGGGCCCCGCCGTCGTGGAGTCCGAGGACATGGGTCGTGCCGCGTCCCTCGTCCGGACCGCCGCCGAGGCGGCTTCGCGAGCCGGCATGGAGGGTCGCCCCTTGGCTGCGGCGCATGCGGAGATGGCGTGGCCCGAGGAGCCACATCTGCAGCTGTGGCACGCGCAGTCGATCCTGCGCGAGTTCCGGGGCGACGGTCACGTCGCGCTTCTCGTCGTGCACGGCCTGTCAGGGGGAGAGGCGCTGGTCACGCACGCGGCGGCCGGTGACGTGCCAGCCCACCTGTTGCGCTCGACACGGGGATGGTCGGAGGCAGCCTGGCAGGGAGCGGTGGACGCGCTGCGAGGCCGGGGCTGGGTCGAATCGGGTGACGAGCTCCGTTTCACCGAGTGGGGTCAGGCGCAGCGCCGGGAGATCGAGGACGGCACCGACGCGCTGGCGGCGGCGCCCTACGTCGCCCTGGGCGACGATGGCTGCGCCGAGCTGCGGACCCTGGCGCGACCGTGGAGCAGAGTTCTCGCGGAGCAGCTGCCGCGCTGAAGACTCACCGCGGGTCGTCGCCCTGGCAGGCAAAATGGCCCCCCGGCGCTGGAGCACTTGGGCTGAGCTCAGTTGGTTAGGGCAGCTGGCCTACAACCAAAACGGGCTGAACGCCATGCCTGACCGGGGATTCCTGGTGGGAGGGAACCGTAGGTAACGGTTCTATGTGCTCGAAGTAAAACTCCCTGAAATCAGCGCTCAACCGGGTTCGGCGCACCGATGAGGCTCGAACCTAACCGTGGCATCACGATGCCCACGTGCACGCCACCGTGGACTGGCCAGCGTCGCCTGATTACTGGAGTCAAGTGGGTTATCCCTCTGACGGAGCAGTCACTCATGAACGGCACCTGCTGGAGTCCCATCCGTGATCAGGAGTCTGAAAGGTGGGGGATCGGTTACCCTCCTCGGAGTGCGCTCGCGCACGAATCGCGCACGCGGCAACCTCCCGGACGCAGCTTGATGTGGAGATGTCCCTGCGTCCGACTTGAGGAACTCGCTCCCACGTGAGCAGTCGTGGCCAGGTCATTCTCGGTCGACCTGGATGCGGCGATCCGCGTTTCACTGGGGGCGCGTCGGTAGGGTTTGCTTCTTGCGCTATCCCGCCAGATCCCACTGATCCGAGCACACCGTGACACCACAGCACTTTCAGCGCCATAGGCACTGGTGGATCGTCGTGCTCGTCCTTGCCGCGGTCGTCGGGTGCGCCGTCTTCGGCATCGTTGAGTCGTGGCACAGCTACAGCAAAGAAACCTCCCTACCGCAGAATCAAAACTGTGAAGGCAACCAACAGCTACCGACCAACGTCTATATCTACGCCACCATCATCGCCGTGGACACGGACGCGCTCATTGCGACCATACGCCTGGACTTCATCCCGAACGGGCGCCTGGCGGTGCAGAACACGAACAGCAACGAGCTCCTCGCGCTCAACCAACCCTTGACGTTGACGACTACGGGCCTTCTGGCTACACCACCTGGCGCGTCGTCAGCGGGCGCCTCGACCGGGGCCCCTGGGTCTCAGGGCTCGCCGAACTATTCGGCCTCGTCGTCGTCGTTCGTGTTCTTCAAGGGTGACTACATGCAGGACGTCGATGTCGCACTCCCTCTGGTACCCGGCACGATCGGCAACAACACAAGTCCCGCAACGTCCACCGCGAGATATCCCTGGGACACCTACACGGACCATTCTCAGTTCTCGTTTCAGGTTCGTCGGGGTGTCGGTACTAGCGGTAAATACGTCCCTTCCTGTGTCAACCTGGGGTATTCGGTGGGGGGATGGAGCGTCAACGAGGCTTCGTACCCCGGCAACACGTGGGACGTCGATTTTGCACGGTCGCAGCCGATCAAGTTCTACTGTTACTTCGTCATCGCCATGCTGTGGGCACTCGCGCTCGGTGGTGTGGCTATGGCCACGATCATGATGATGCGGAGGAAGGACGAGATCGACACCGCCGCATTCGCCTACCTTGCCGCGTTGCTCTTCGCCTTCCCCCTGATCCGCCAGACGCTGCCGGGGAACCCGGGCCCGGGCACACTGATCGACGTCGTGGCGTACTACTGGACGGAAGTCATCGTGGCGGTGACGTTGGTGGTGCTGCTGATTCGGTGGATAGGCCTGCAGTCCCGGCCTCTCCACAAGGACCCACCCGCCGGCCCGGAACCAGAGAAGGTCACGGTCCCCACACCCTGAGCTGGCGCCATCAGAGTCGCGGTGCCCGGATTTGAACCGGGGACCTCTGCGTCCCAAATGCCCAAAATCCACTTCTATGGCTAGGGAATGTTCAAACGTCCTGCTGAGAGCCGGCTTCCGTCTCTCACCCCTCATGACGCGTCGTGACGCTCTGAAGGCTTCTCACCTGGAAGACCATTAGGCCAGACTGGATTTGCGCGCGGACATCACACGGCATCAGGCCGTGCTCGGTCTTGTGCAAGCCGATCGCCACGCTGCGGGCCGGTGAGTGCCTCAGCGAGCCTGAGTGCCGGTGTGACCGGCCGGACGGTCAGTAGCAGCACTGCGCCAGCGGCCAGGGGCCCCAGAGGGGCCATCGCCGATTGCGGGTCAAGCGCATGTGCGTGGAGTGGGTGGTGGGTGGAGCAGTGTCATCCGGCTACAAGGACTCTTGGCCGATTACGACACCTGCCAGAGTCCCATTGGTAATCAGGAGCTTCGAGGGCGTCGGTCGGCATCCCGTTATCGACGAGGAACATGCAAAACACTCTGACGGTATCGGTGTAGCGCTTGACCGTTTGCGTCGACTTGTTGGCGGGTTCGATGTCCGAGGGACTCGTCACCTTCTCCAAATACGTCGCAAATCGATCAGCGAGGGTCCGGCGGCCCTGGTCCACCCCTGCATCCGTGATGCTCATCTCTTCTCCTACGGTGCCGATCCGGGTCGGCCACCCATCTGTAGCGCCTCGGCATTCTGAAACCAAGGCAACCAGCTGCTCTGCCAGCGTCATGCCGAGGCAATGGCGAAACGAGTATGACAAAAAGAGCAGGTAGAGTTGCCTTTTCCGGGCGCTTAGCTCAGTTGGTTAGAGCAGCTGGCTTACAACCAGCAGGCCGGGGGTTCGAGTCCCTCAGCGCCCACTTCGAGGGTGTGGGAGAGAGGGGCCCACGCCCCGAAACGGAAGACGGTCGTTGGGTCGGGTGTGCCGGGACTGCCATGGGGACCAGGCGTCGTCGATCCCAATCGGAATCGGCCTGCCGGTCACGGCACTCCTCGCGGCTGAGCTGATGCGCGACAACCATGTACGCCAGACGGGCCGACGCGATCTTCCGAAGTCTTGCCCGCCGGAACTCTGGGAGCCCGGTCGGCCCCTCGATATGACTCGGACACGCCCGCGCAATCCGCCAGCGGTCGCCTAACGGCGAGGGCCGCCAAGTCAGCCCGGCCGACGTCGCAAAAGCTGTATCCCGAACCGGCGACTTGTACTGGGCACCCCTAGCCCCTTCTGTCTACAGAGATTGCGGCGGTCTGCCGCTCGTCACGTCATATCCTTCGAGGCCTCCTTGCTGGCCTTGTCGACTTCCTTGGCGTTGGCGTTGAGCTCCTTGGCGACGTGCTTTTGGGCCTTCAACTCCGCCTTGTTGATGGCGTCCTCGATCGTGCTCTCGCCGACGATCAGCAGGGCGGCTTCGCCCGAATCGATGAGGTCCCCGAGTTCCTTGACGTCGGAACGAGACAGCCTCCACCGCAGCGAACTTCTCCGCCCCCTTGATCGCATTGGGACTCGGCGGGGCGAGCAAGCTGCTTCCGGCGACCTTCCTCGTAATCGTCGGGACAGTTGCCATCTACGGCCTGTCCGCCACCCCGCTGGCCAGAGCACTCGGGCTCCGGGAAGCAGATGCAGAGGACACCGAGGCGCCTTCTGGAGCGCTTGATTCATAGCCAAATGAACAAGTGCAGGGATGTCGATTAGTTAGGTCAGGGCTGAACCAGCGCCATGGAACTGGGGTGACCCCGTTGGTGTGGAGCAGGCACAACGGGGTCACCCAACCTCAGGCCGGACCGGCGTGCCCCAGTTCGGTTCGGGGACACTCCGAAAAGTGACCGCCGGCGCCGAGGAGAACGGGGTCGACGCCGGCGCGCGGGTGGACCCGACCCGGGTCTACGGTCGCACCGTGGACCGATGCCCGAGGCCGGAGACCTCATTGCGGCGATCAGCCCCGAAGGCCCGGGTCGCGAAAGGGGCGGTGACGGGGACAACGCGTGCAATGTTCGCCAAGACACGCGCGGTCCCTCTCAATCACCGCCCCTTGGGTTGGCATGCTGACCCAGTGGCCGTTTCCGCCATAGAGCCGATCGGGCCTAACGGGGACAACGAACCGACAACATGCGCGGACAACAGTCCGCCCACTGTGAATCAGCCCGGTCGGCTTACGCCCCGCGGTTCGTATGGAAATGAGAGGCCTAGGCGCGGCGCGGCCTCCGTCCCAAGGTGGATGGAAACGGAGGCCTTCCGCCCCGCCGTGGGGCACGCCGACGCTTGGCGAACGTCGGGCCGCGTGTTGCCCCGATCTCTCCCCCAACTGGGGAACAGCCAACTCCGTTGTCGACTGCCTGAAAGATGAGTCCCGGCCGCGGGCTCTTGATACCCGCCTCAACGAGCTGAGGTCAGACTGCCCCAGTTCGATGCTCCTATGGGCTGTCAAGTCCCAATTTCTCGTGAGGTAGGAGGCTGAACACCTCTCGAGCGACGTAGCGCTTGAGGCATCGCACCGCCTCCTTCTTGGTCAGTCCCTCCTTCTTGCGTCGGTCGATGTACTCGGTGGTTCGAGGGTCGTAGACCATGCGGGTCAGCACGATGTGCCACAGGGCCGAGTTGGCCTGGCGATCACCACTGCGGTTGAGGCGGTGTCGCTCGTTCTTGCCGCTGCTGGCATCGAGAGGTGATGCGCCGCAGAGGTGGGCGAAGGCTGCCTCGTTGCGCAGTCGTTCGGGATTGTCGCCGGCCGCGACGAGGAGCGCCGAGGCGGCGTCGGTCCCGATGCCCCGGTTGGACCGCGGGCGGGCGACGGGTCGATCACGTAGGATGGTCGTGACCGCTGACCGCCCTCCCATTCCCCCCGGGCGGTCAGATAGCGACGACCTGACCCCGCTTCGGCTGGGAAGGGTCGCGGGAACGTCAGGGTTGCCGCCGACGCCTTGCCAACTCGGGGCGCGACGGATTGGCCGGGCTCGGCAGGTATAACGGGGAAGCACCTACGTCAGTCACGAGACAAGGGTGCAGCGGCCCCTCCCTCCACCCAATTGAGGGGCCGCTTCGCGTGGCGGTTCCGACGTACCCTCGTTGCCGTGGACCCGATGCCCCAACCCGGCGACCTCATCACCGCGTTCAGCCCCGAGCCGGGTCACTGCTTCACGATGATCCAGAGCCGCCAGCTTCAGGCCGATCACTGCCGAGAGGTGCCGGCGTGGAAGGGCATCTGGACCGACCGGAAGGGCAAGAGCTGGTACCTCGAGGCGTGCCGAGAGCACGCGCCGAAGATCACGCGTTCCGCGGGTAAGGGCTGCTGATCCCCTGCCCCAGCAGGCACGACGGGGGCAGGTGGCGGGCTCTCTACGCTCCAAGTGCTTGAGTTGCCGCAGTAGCGCGTCGTTCGACGTTCGACGTTCGACGTTCGACGTTCGCGTACCCCGTGGCCGCCTCCAGTCTGCGCGTCGGTGAGCAGCCGGCGGACTTCTTCGACGTCTCCGGGCGAGTTTGCGTTCGGCACGCATTATGGACAGGCAGGCCCGATAGCCGATCGCCAATCCTGGACGAATCACTCCAGTTGCACTGTGGTTGTGACATAGTGAGCCCATGAACCCGCTGCGTCTCCTCGGGAGGCGATCGGTGCTCGCACCGGACTCGACCGTCGTGACGAGGACGACGCTGATCGTGGTCCTCCTCCTCTGTGTGTTGGCAGGTGGCGCGTCATTGGCGGTGGGAACGCAGCCTGCGGCGGCTGCCACAACCGGCGACCAGATCGTGGCCTTCGCCGCCTCCCAGGTGGGTGTTCCGTACTGTGACAACGGTGGAGGGATCAACGGCCCCACCAATGGCGGGGTCAACGAGGCGGGGTGCGGCCCGGGGGTCAAAGGCTTCGACTGTGTCAGTCTTGTGCAGTACGCCGTCTACCAGGCAACCGGCATCGCCCTGCCGGCGTGGGGCCAGCTCAGCGGGGTCGGGACGGTCATCGCCCCAGCGGGCACGATCGTCGAGGACACGGCTGCCCTGCTGCCGGGTGACGCCGTCTACTGGGGCGGGAGCGGCATCGACGGGTACGTCCACTCGGGCATTTACGCCGGCAACGGCAACGTGTGGGACGCCATCGGCATCAGCCAACCAGTACAGACCCACACCATGGCCTACCTGAGCACGATCTACACCTACGACGGCGCCATCCGGTACTGGACTCCCTCGACGACCACGTCCGGGGGGACCGTCACCCCGACCAACGTGACCGCGTTGATCGGAAGCTACCCCGAGAAGGTGTCCGGCACGGGTTGGGCCGTGAATGGTGATACGACAGTCACCCTCCATCAATGCGCAAGTACTGCGTACAGTTCGGCGACGTGCGACGCGGCGAACCAGGTGACGGCGACCCTCGGAACCGGCACGCTGGCGGGGACCTTCAAGAGTGTTTTCATCCACCTGGCCGTGGGTGGGATCGACACCAACGGTGACACGTGCGGTCTGGTCACGTCGGTGCCGTGCTACATCGTCGTCGTCGGCAACACCGGAGACTCCACCGCCAGTGCGGCGCTCGGCTTCACGCTTCCGAGCTTCACGGTCCACAAGACGACCGGTGTGCTCGGCAACTACGTCGACGGGGTCACTGCATCTGGCATCCCGATCGGGGACACCGTCGTCGCCCAAGAATGTGATGCGAGTGTGGTCGTGCCTGCCACGGTCTCGACTCACTGCGACGCCGCAACGCAGATTTCGGGAACCTCGGGCACGAATGGGAAGGTCATCTTCAGCCCCACCGGGGTGACCCTGCGGGTCGGCAGTGCCTACACCGACACGTCTGCTGGGACCTGTTCGACCGGTGGGACGTGTGACATCGGCGTCGTCGATTCGAATAACGCAGACATCAGCGCCAGCGTGGCTGTCGCGTTCGCCTCCCCGACCGTCGCGGTCCACAAGACGACAGCTGTGCTCGGGAACTACCTCGACGGGGTCAAGACGACCGGCTTCCCGATCGGGGACACCGTCGTCGCCCAAGAATGCGATGCGGGCGTCTCGGTCCCGAGCACGGTCTCGACTCACTGCGATGGCGCCACCCAGATCTCTGGGACCGTGGCAGCCAACGGAGTGGTGGTCTTCAGCCCCACCGGTGTGACCCTCCGGGTCGGCAGTGCCTACTCGGACACGTCTGCTGGGACCTGCACCACCGGTGGGACGTGTGAGGTCGTCGTCACCGATTCGTCTAACGCAGCCATCGGCTTCGAGGTGGCCGTTACCTTTGCGGCTCCGACGGCCAGTGTGCACTTAACAACCAATGTTCCGGCCAACTACGTGGACCATGTGACGGCCGGGAGTTTCCCGGTTGGTGACACGGTGACGGCCCAAGAATGCGATACGAGTGTGACCGCTGGCAATCTGGGCACGAACTGTGACAACGCCACCCAAATCACCGGGACCGTGGCATCCAACGGCGTCGTGACCTTCAGCGCCACCGGGGTCACGATTCTTGTCGGGGGTGCGTACTCCGACGGTGCCAGCGGAACCTGCCCCGCGGGTGGGATGTGTGACGTCGTCGTTAACGATTCGACCGACGGCGGGTTCTACATAGCGGTCCCGGTCGGCCTGCATAGCTGACCGCTTCATTGGTGAGCCATTGCCGTCGCTCGGGCGATCGAGAGGTAGACCTACCAAGAGTATGAATGTGGCGTTCTTAGTGGCGGTGCTCCGCCTCGTCACAGGCATTCAAAGTTCATCACACTGTTGTTTGGCGCTCTGGTCCTGCCGATCCCAGCAAGACTTCCTCAGGTCATAGAGGCGGTGATCGATTTGATCTGAAGGGTGCCCCCCCGCCCCGCGCCCCGCGCCGCTCCCTCCGTTTCCCGGGTGGCGCCGGCGGCCGTGCTTCCCCGCCCCGCGCGGCCGTTTTGCCCCCGTTTCGGTGCCCGCGCTCCTCTCTCTCCCCACTTCGAGGGTGTGGGACAGAGGGGCCCGGGGCGCAGGACGGCCCAGAAGCGCCGCTCACGGGCACGGAGAGCCGGGCGGCGAGGCCGAGGGCGGCCGGCGCCACCGGGAAACGGGGGGCAGCGCGGCGCGGGGCGGGGATTGTTACGCGAGCCAGCTACTTCAAGGTCAGTGGCACCGGCTACTCGATCATCGAGAGCGACGGGACGGCCACGGCCTTCGGGTCCTAGCTGAATCGGATCCGCGCAAAACGACTCCTGCCGAAGGAACCTTCGACCGAGCGAATCGAGCAAGTACTCGCCGATCTGCGCTTTGACAGGTGTCCCATTACGCGCACGCCCTTCTCGCCGAGGGGTGCCCCCAAGGTGGCACCCCGTCCCGGTGCGAACTGGGGCACTCCCACGGGCGTGTCGATTTCTTCCTAGACGACCAGACTGTCTCGGTGAGCGAACCGACCAAGTTGAGCCGGGCAGCTCGCTTGTTGATTGTCCTGGGCCTCAATCTTGGTCTGGTTGGCGGCCTCATTGTCGTTGGTATCGCTGCCCACTCGTTGGGCGTCCTGGCCGAGGGAGCCGACTACCTCGCCGATGCCGCCGCCATCGGTGTCTCCCTCTTTGCCATCTGGCTCTCCGAACGACCAGCGACCCCCGCACGCCCAGGCGGCTACCCCAACGCCACCGCCTGGGCGGCGCTCGTCAATGGAGGCTGGCTCCTGGTCTTGACCGTGCTGGTCAGTGCCGAGGCGATCGACCGGCTCGTAACCGGGACCCCCGAGGTTCATGGCCTGCCCGTTCTCATCGTGAGCAGCATCGCCGCGGTGGTCATGGTCGTCGGGGCGCTGCTCCTCGGGGGTGACGAGGACGACGACGACCACGGCGGGAATCTCAACATGCACGCGGTGCTGCTCGATACCGCAGCCGACGCCGCCGCAGCGGCCAGCGTGGCCATCACGGGTGCCATCATCCTCGTCACCGGGGGGAACTACTGGCTGGATCCGACTGTCGCCCTGGTGGTTTCATTGGTCATCGCCTATCACGCGATCAAGCTCCTACGCAGCGTCACCGGGACATTGCGTACGAAGGTTGCCAGTTGAGAGGGCTACCCCAATACGCCGGCTCGGGGACGCGAAACGACCCCCCGAAGGGGGCCGTTCACCCGACACTCAATCGGGGATCTCGCCACGGCCCTTGGCGGAGGCCAGGCGTCGTTCCCCGGCCGCATTGTGCCACATGGACGGCCGGCTGTCCCCTGACGCGAAGCGACCCCGCCGAAGCGCTGGCGGATTTATCGGTCGAGATGTGTTCGTCGGCGCTCTCGATGTGGCTCAGGCCGACCTGGTGGTGTGCACGTGGTACTTCGCCTCTTCCGGCGGTCCGACTAGCCCGCCCTCCACCTTGGCCAACCCTGGCAAAAGAGTCTCATCACGGAACTTCACCCATGAAGCTTCGGAGTCCCAGAGTGCGATGACGACCAGCCCATCGTCGGTCTCGCCAGCAACGTGGTATGTCTGTCCTGCCGGAAGCCCCTTGCCACCATCTGGGTGCACCACCTTGATGGACCGGTCGTACTGCTCGGCTGTCCCGCCCTTGAAGGTGTGGATGATGCCGAATGTGCTTGCCATGTCGACTCCTTCGTTCTTATGACGTTGGGCCAACCTAGCCTCGACATACATCCATTGCTCGGTGTTGAAGTCATCTGAACCCGCTTACCTGCGATTCCTGTACCCGCAGCGGGATCTCCATGGTGCCTGCTTGGACTGGGGCACCCCAACCTCGTCGAAGCCCCGCGCCCCGCGCCCCCTCCCCTCCGTCTCCCGGGTGGCGCCGGCGGCCGTGCTGCCCCGCCCCCGCGCGGCCCCTTTTGCCCTCGTTTGCGGCCCCGCGCTCCTCTCTCCCCACTTCGAGGGTGTGAGAAGGCAAGGGGCCCCCGCGGGAACGGGACGAAACCCCCACCGCCAGGACACCTATGGGACACCCATCCGAGGGTCTCTGAACGACTCAAAACGCTGGATCAGCAACAACTGCGGTGCTTCCGGGAAACCTCCTGCCCGGATTTACGCGACCTTGCGTTGCGTTCGTACCGCGTCAGAGCGGCTAGGTTTCGCAACCTCAAAGGTGCGATGGAGCCATGTGCTCCGATTGGCGAGGAAATGAACCATGGGTATGCGAGTTCGTCGATGGGCAGCGGTGGGTTTGGCGGGGACCATGATTACCGTGCTTTCGGTCGTCGCCATCGGTGGCACCCTGACCACGGGGGTGGGTGCATCTACTCCCAAACTTTCCTCAGATTCGGCCAACATCGCTTTTGGGGATGTCATTGTGGGCAGCGATCCGGGCCCCGGTGCGCCCCCCATTGAAGACATACGCAGCTTCTATCTGACCAACGACACCGGCTCCACGGTCACAGTCGACCTTTCGACTGGGGTGACCTATTCGGGCCCCGGCGCTGGCGACTACACGCTGGTCCCGTCAATCGCCTGCTCGAGCGGCGGCACCATCACGCTGACACCGGACACACCGTGCAATATGGAGGTCTATTTCCGTCCCAGTGCATCCGGAGACCGCTCGGCGAGGATGACGATCAAAGCTTCTGACAGCACGATGACTTCCGTAAGTCTCTCGGGCACCGGGTCCCCGACGCTCACCGCTGTCCCTGCCAGCCTCAGCTTTGGCCCCGGCATTCCGACGCATCGCCGCCTCAACCGCACTTGGCACCAGGCAGCTACGCGGTCACTGCGACGATGTCGAGCAGGTCCTCTTCGAGCCCGGCGAAATCGTCGGGGTTGCGCGTGTAGAGCGGCAGCGGACGCTGTAATGTGCCGACGTAGGCCGTGCAAAGTGATGTAAGATCAACAGCGTGAAGCGGCTGCAGATCATGATCGAAGACGACACCTACGAGACGCTCGGCATACAGGCCGCTCGCGCGCACGTGTCCAAGGCATCGCTGATCCGCCACTATGTGCGCAACGGCCTGCAGCCCCTTCCGCCGCTCGCGGAGGATCCCCTCTCCTCCCTCGCCGCGAGCGCGAGCTTCGAGCCCGGCGACATCGACGAGACCGTCTACGGCCGTTGATCTTCGTCGACACCTCCTTCTGGGTCGCCCTCACCAACCGTCGCGACACCCGGCATTCCGACGCCGCCGCGCTGCTCGCCGCGCATGGCGCCGAGCGGCTGCTCACCACCAACCACGTACGCGGCGAGACCTGGACGTTCCTCCGCCGCCGCGCCGGCCACAGCACAGCCGTCGGCTTCCTCGACGCACTACGCGCCTCCCCGCGCGTCGAGGTATTGAGCATCTCCAATGGCACCGAAGCCGACGCCGAGCGCTGGCTTCGCCAACGCGACGATCGCGAGTTCTCGTGGGTCGACGCCACCAGCTTCGCCACCATGCGCGAGCTGCGCGCCACCCGGGCCCTCGCATTCGACGGCGACTTCTCCGCCGCCGGCTTCACCGAGCTGCAGGCGTAGCGTCGATTGTCGGCAAGCCGGCGCCTACCAGAGCACCGGCACGTCGTACGCCGCGATCCGCGGGTCGCGGCTGACCACCGTCAAGCCCTCGCTCTGCGCCTGGGCGATGAGCATGCGATCGAACGGGTCGCGGTGGTGGGCAGGCAGCGCGCCGGCGCGAAGCGCATGCTCGAAAGTGACCACCAGTTCGATGAATCTCGCCGCGGCGACCTCCTCCAGGAGGTTCTCCGGAACAGCGAGCTTGCCCGAGGCTCGCTTGATCGCAATCTCCCAGATGCTCGCAGCACTGACATATGCCGGCACCGCGCCGGCGCTCACCGCCTCGTGCGCGGCAGGCGACAGCAGCTCCTCATCGCCGACGCTCCACAGCAGCGCGTGCGTGTCAAGCAATAGCCCCGTCAATCCCGCATACCGAACAGACGCTCGATTTCCTCATCCGGCTCGTCGAAGTCATCGCGCATCCAGATCTTCCCTTTGAGATCGCCCATCTGACGGCGGGCGGCAGGCTCCTCATAGCGGGTCAGCTTCGCCACAGGCTTGCGCCCCCGGCGAATCACGATCTCCTCGCCGGCGCCGACGCGCTCGATCAGCCGCGAAAGCTGTGTTTTGGCCTCGGTGACGGTGACGATCTCGGACACCCCCGCACCATATCAGACCTGGTCACCCTGGTCTGATCGCTCGGAGCTGGTAATCAAGCCTGGCGCTGGTCACTACATCCGCTACGATGTAGTGGTGGCTGCCAATCCCGCCAAGACACAACCCTTCTCGATCCGCCTCGGCGCGCAGGCGAATCTGCTTGTCAGCGACGAGGTTCGCCGCTCGGGGCGCTCGCGCAGCGTCGTCGTGGAGGAACTCGCCGAGGAGGCCGCGAAGGCGCGGATGCACCCCGGCATCGCGTTCCGAGGCAGGCCCCGCCGCGCCTGGGTGATCGGCAGCGGCCTCGACGTCTGGGAGATCGTGGAGATGCTGCGCTCTTACGATGGCGATGAGGAGTCGTTGCTGGCAAATCACCCGCTTCTCAATGTCCGGCGCCTGCGCACCGCGCGCGCCTACACAGAGCACTTCCCCGAGGAGATCGAGCCGCTGATCGAGGAAAATCATCGGCCTCTTCGAGGAACTTCTCGAGCTCTACCCGTTCCTGCACAGCGCATCCTCGCGTTAGCCGCGCCGGTGCGGCTCCTGCTCGACGCGCACGTCTCCGGGCCCAGGGTCGGGCACCGACTGCAAGCAGAGGGACATGACGTGCGCGCGCTCGACCAGGAGCCAGCACTTGAGGGCCTCGAAGACGAGGACGTGCTCGCGCTCGCATCCCAGGAAGAGCGCATCCTCGCGACCCAGGACATCCGCGACTTCCCCACGATTCTGCGCGAATGGGCGGAGGCGCAGCGCTCACATGCCGGTGCGATCCTCATCTACGGCATCGATCACAGCGAGTTTGAGCTGATCGCCCGCGGCATCCTGCGCTGGCTGGAGTTGTACCCAGAGCCCGCGAACTGGACCGATCTCGCCGCCATCCTCGACCGCGACTTCGCCTCCAGCTGAGGGCCGTCGAGGCATCAAAACCAATTTAGGATCCCTACTTTGACAATCGATACGCAAACAAGCGGCCCTACTTCGCCAAAAATCCTGCTCCCCGACTTACAGCCGCCCGATGCTAGAATCACGCATCATGAATGATGCCTCCACTTCGGCGGTAAGGCGCACGACCGTCGCCGCCAGGCGCACATCGCTCGACACACTCGAGGCCGAGGCCCGCCGGCGCGGCGTCGCACTGACCGCAGTGCTCGCCGAGGCGATCGACGAGAAGGCCAGCGCCCTGCACGCCGCGCGTCGCCCCCGCCTTGGGATCGCGCGATCCACAGACGGCCGCTCCGCCGCCGAGGTGACCGCGCAGCCGATCGCACAGCCACCGTCGTAGATGGCCCTGGTGCTCGACACCGGGCCGCTGCTCGCCGCGCTCGACGCGGCCGACCCCGACCACCACCGCTGCGCCACCCTGATCGGCGAAACCCAAGAGGACCGCGTCATCCCGATCCTCGTACTCGCCGAGCTCGACTACTGGTGCCACCAGCGCCTCGGCGCCAATGCCTGGATCACCTTCCTCGATGACCTGCTGGCGGGCGCCTACCGAGCCGAGACCCCCACACCGGCCGACCTCACCCGCTGCCGCGAGCTCCAGACGCAATACCGCGAGCACTCGCTGGGAGTGGTCGACGCCAGCGTCCTCGCACTCGTGGAGCGACTCGGCGAGACCCGGCTCGCCACACTCGACCACCGACACTTCGCCATGCTGCGCCCCGCGCACGCCGGGGGGCTGCAGCTGTTGCCGTAGATGGCGCTGCGTATTGGTACACTACCATCTAGCGCATGGCTACCAAGTCTACCTATGTGACCCTGCGCGAGGCCGCGCGGAGCCTCGGTGTGCACGAGAGCACAGTGCGCCGTTACGCGGACCGCGGGCTCATCCATGCCGCCCGACTCCCCTCGGGGGTGCGCCGCCTGCGACGCGCCGACGTCGAGGCACTCACGGCGACCGCCGGCGCGCACGATCCGACGCTGGCAGAGCCGAGCGGCCCAGATGTGACGATCGCGACGCTGGCCGCCGAGCAGGGCATCGAGCCGCTCCAGAGCTCCACCGCACTGGCGGACCCCGACATCTGGCCCTCCGACGCGGAGGTCGACTTGTTCAACGCCACCGTTCGCGCCGAGCGTGACCGCGACCGCTGAGGCGATCGTGCTCGACACGGACGTCGTGTCGAGGCTGATGCGCGCCACGCTACCCGCCGCGGTCGCACAGGGCATTCAGGGCTTCACCCCATGCGTGACGTTCGTCACCGTCGGCGAGCTGTTCCGCGGCTCCGCCCACGCCAGCTGGGGCGCCCGGCGAGTGGCCGCACTCGAGCGCTGGCTGGAGAGCGTGATCGTCATCCCCGCCGACCGCGCCGTCGCACGCCGCTGGGGCGAGCTCACCGGTGCAGCCCTGCGCGCAGGCGCGCCGCTGCCCGCCAACGACGCCTGGATCGCCGCCTGCTGCCTGACCCACGACACCCCGCTGGCAACGCTCAACACCCGCCACTTCGCCGGCATCGCCAGCCTGCGCGTGGTTACAGACAGCTGATCTTCTGCTCGACGGGCACCCCCCGGCATTCCGACGCATCGCCGCCTCAACCGCACTTGGCACCAGGCAGCTACGCGGTCACTGCGACGATGTCGAGCAGGTCCTCGAGCCCGGCGAAATCGTCGGGGTTGCGCGTGTAGAGCGGCAGCGGACGGGCCTGTAATGTGCCGACGTAGGCCGTGCAAAGTGATGTAAGATCAACAGCGTGAAGCGGCTGCAGATCATGATCGAAGACGACACCTACGAGACGCTCGGCATACAGGCCGCTCGCGCGCACGTGTCCAAGGCATCGCTGATCCGCCACTATGTGCGCAACGGCCTGCAGCCCCTTCCGCCGCTCGCGGAGGATCCCCTCTCCTCCCTCGCCGCGAGCGCGAGCTTCGAGCCCGGCGACATCGACGAGACCGTCTACGGCCGTTGATCTTCGTCGACACCTCCTTCTGGGTCGCCCTCACCAACCGTCGCGACACCCGGCATTCCGACGCCGCCGCGCTGCTCGCCGCGCATGGCGCCGAGCGGCTGCTGACCACCAACCACGTACGCGGCGAGACCTGGACGTTCCTCCGCCGCCGCGCCGGCCACAGCACAGCCGTCGGCTTCCTCGACGCACTACGCGCCTCCCCGCGCGTCGAGGTATTGAGCATCTCCAATGGCACCGAAGCCGACGCCGAGCGCTGGCTTCGCCAACGCGACGATCGCGAGTTCTCGTGGGTCGACGCCACCAGCTTCGCCACCATGCGCGAGCTGCGCGCCACCCGGGCCCTCGCATTCGACGGCGACTTCTCCGCCGCCGGCTTCACCGAGCTGCAGGCGTAGCGTCGATTGTCGGCAAGCCGGCGCCTACCAGAGCACCGGCACGTCGTACGCCGCGATCCGCGGGTCGCGGCTGACCACCGTCAAGCCCTCGCTCTGCGCCTGGGCGATGAGCATGCGATCGAACGGGTCGCGGTGGTGGGCAGGCAGCGCGCCGGCGCGAAGCGCATGCTCGAAAGTGACCACCAGTTCGATGAATCTCGCCGCGGCGACCTCCTCCAGGAGGTTCTCCGGAACAGCGAGCTTGCCCGAGGCTCGCTTGATCGCAATCTCCCAGATGCTCGCAGCACTGACATATGCCGGCACCGCGCCGGCGCTCACCGCCTCGTGCGCGGCAGGCGACAGCAGCTCCTCATCGCCGACGCTCCACAGCAGCGCGTGCGTGTCAAGCAATAGCCCCGTCAATCCCGCATACCGAACAGACGCTCGATTTCCTCATCCGGCTCGTCGAAGTCATCGCGCATCCAGATCTTCCCTTTGAGATCGCCCATCTGACGGCGGGCGGCAGGCTCCTCATAGCGGGTCAGCTTCGCCACAGGCTTGCGCCCCCGGCGAATCACGATCTCCTCGCCGGCGCCGACGCGCTCGATCAGCCGCGAAAGCTGTGTTTTGGCCTCGGTGACGGTGACGATCTCGGACACCCCCGCACCATATCAGACCTGGTCACCCTGGTCTGATCAGCCACGCGCGTTCCTTCCGTGGGTGTGCCCGCGCCGGGCCTTCTTCTTCGCCTTGTGCTTCTTCTTGTGGGCGGTCTTCCTGGTGAGTGGCCCGGGGCGTTGCAGCCCCAGGCTCTCGCAGAACCGTACGTGAGCCTCTCGACTCATACGACTCCCACCATTCGGTCGCTGGCTCGAACCACACGCCAGTGAGCAAAGAGTCCCGGGTCGCGTGCGAACACGCCCGCCAGGAACTCCCAAGCCCGCATGCGGCGGCGCTTCAGTCGCTTGTACTTGCGCATCGCCCATCGCACCAAATACTTGTCGATGCTCTTGAGCAATCGGACCAACATGGTCGGGTAGAACTTCCCGTAGTAGTTGATCCACCCTTGCACGGTCTTGTTGATCTCCCGTGCTATCTCTGCGAGGTGTGTTCCACTCCACAAGTGAAGCCTCCATCGCCTGATCGTTCGCCGGATCTTCTTCGCGGCCTCGTCGCTGATCGCCGGGGTGAAATTGACAAACGTTGCACCCTTCCCGTCACGGGACTGGCGAGGACGAAATGTACCCCAGGAAATCGAAGCGCTCGTGCTCGTGAGAGCCGAAACGATGCGAATCCTTGCAGTACACGATGCGCGTCTTGCCCAGATTCAACTCCAGGCCACACGATCGCATCCGCTTCTTGATCATGTCGAGTACGAACTGCGCTTGGCGCTCACCCTTGCAGTGTGTGACAACATCGTCTGCGTAGCGCTCGAACGGGACGGCCGGGAACTCCCGCGCCATCCACGCATCGACCGCGTAATGCAAGAAGATATTTGCCAGCACAGGGGAAATCGCCGAACCCTGTGGGGTCCCGCGATCCCGCGCCAGGATAGTGCCGTCCTCCTGTTGGGTCGGCGCTTTCAACCACCGTTCCACATAGGGGAGAATCCACCGCTCTTTGGTGTGGGCAGCCACCGCCTTCAACATGCGTTCGTGGTCAATCGAGTCGAAGGAAGACACGACACACTGCCCATCTCGATGGCTACCCGGAGCGGGTGCGGGTCGTGCGGGCGCGTCATGCATGGGAGGGCCGTTCGCTTGAGCTGATGGGGTGGATGCGCCGTGGTGGCCGGCTGGAGCTGATCGTGGTGTTGCCGGACGGCAGCAATCTGATGCTCCCGGCGGCGTGGACCGATCTGCAGGAGCCGGCCGAGCAGTCGGCGCCAGCGGGGACGCTGGCCTCGCTTGAGAGCCTGCTCGCGGCGCGGCGGATCCTCGATGGTGTGCTCGGGCGTGGCGTCCTGGCCAGGGAGGATGATCGTTCGCAGCCGAGTAGCAAGGAGACAGATAGTGCAGTTGCGCCTCGATCTGGCGGAGAGCCCGGCGCCCGCGGCGGCGTTGTGGGAGCTGCTCGGCGAGGAGCAGCGCCAGGCCGCGATGGCGATGCTGGCCGTGCTGATCGCGCAGGCTGTCGCCGGGGAGCCCGAGCGCGAGGAGGAGCGCAGTGAGTGAGCGCGAGAAGCTGACCGCTTCGCATCTGTGCCGCCAGGCGTTCGTGTATTTGCGCCAGTCCTCCCAGGCGCAGGTTGAGCGCAACGTCGAGTCGACCGACCGCCAGTACGCGCTCGTGGATCGTGCGGTCGAGCTGGGATTCACGCGCGAGCAGGTAACGGTGATCGACGAGGATCTCGGGATCTCCGGCTCGGGGCTCTCCGAGCGCTCCGGGTTCGCGCGCCTGACCGCGGAGGTCGCGCTCGGCCATGCCGGGCTGGTGCTCGGCTTGGAGGTCTCCCGCCTGGCTCGCAACAACGCCGACTGGTATCGGCTCTTGGATCTGTGCGGCGTTACTGACACAGTGATCGGTGACAGCGACGGGCTGTATCACCCCGGCTCGTTCAACGACCGGCTGCTGCTCGGGCTGAAGGGCACCATGTCCGAGGCCGAGCTGCACGTTCTCCGCGCCCGCCTGAATGGCGGGATCCGTAACAAGGCCGCCCGTGGAGAGCTGCGCCGCGGTCTGCCCGTCGGGCTCGTCTGGGGCGAAGAGGACGGTGAGATCCTGCTCGACCCCGACGAGGCGACCCGTGGCGCGATCGCCACGATCTTTGAGCGCTTCGCGGAGCTCGGGTCGGTCCGCCAGGTGTGGCTGTGGATGCGCGGCGAGGGCGTCCGCTTCCCGCAGCGGCGCTTCCCGCACGGCGAGATCAAGTGGGTCGTCCCGACCTACCACCAAGTGCACAGCGTGCTCGAGAACCCCGTATACGCAGGCGCGTACGCGTACGGCAAGACACGCCGCGAGCGCTTCATCGACAAGGACGGCGCGCCGCGCACGCGGATGCGTCGCCTCCCGCAGGCAGAATGGAGCGTCTTGATCTGGGATCACCACCCCGGCTTCATCGACAAGGCCACCTTCGAGGCCAACCGCGAGCGGGTCGCGCGTAACACACGCCCCCGCGCGCACCAGGCCGGCGGCGCCGTCCGCGAGGGCCAAGCACTCTTGCAGGGCATCGCGGTCTGCGGGCGCTGCGGACGCAAGCTGAAGGTGCACTACCAAGGCCGACGTGGGCACCAAAGCCCCGCCTACCACTGCCCCAGCAGCATCCTCGTCGAGGGCCGCGGGAGCTGGTGCCTGCGGGTCGGCGGAGGCCAGATCGACCAAGCGGTCGCCAGCGCGCTGCTGGCCGCGCTCACCCCCGCCGGGGTGAAGGCCGCACTGGTAGCGGCCGAAGCGCTCGAGCAAGACCACGACGCCGCGCTCAAGCAATGGCGCCTGCAACTCGAGCGCGCCCGATACGAAGCCGAGCGGGCGGAGCGCCGCTACCGCCAAGTCGAGCCCGAGCATCGCCTCGTCGCGCGCGGCCTGGAGCGCGACTGGGAGCAAGCACTCACCGCGCTGCACCACGCCGAAGCCGAGCTCCAGCTGCGCGAACGCCAGCGCCCCCGGGCGCTCACCCCCGCCGAGCGCGAGACGCTCCTCTCCCTCGGAGCGGACCTCGGCCGCGTCTGGTCCGCGCCAACGACCACCGACCGCGACCGCAAGCAGCTCCTGCGCTGCCTGATCGAGGAGGTAATCATCGACGCCAACCGTGAGGAGCGCCGCGCGACACTCACCATCCGCTGGCAGGCAAGCGCGACCACCGAGCTCGCTGTCCCGCTCCCCCGCCGCCAGCCCACAATCCGTACCGACGAGGACACGATCACGCTGCTGGAGCGTCTCGCCGCCCACTACCCCCGACGCCCAGATCGCCGGGATCCTTAACCGCCAAGACCGCCGCTCCGCGACCGGTGAGCGATTCACCACAATCATCGTCGGCGGACTGCGCCGCTACCGCAACATCCCCGCCTACCAGCCGCCCACCGAGCCACCCGACGGGCAACTGCTCCCCGTCGGCAAGGCCGCCGACGCTCTCGGCGTCGCAGCGTCCACCCTGCACCGCTGCCTCCAAGCCGGATTCATCCGCGGCGAGCAAGACACCCCAGGCGCCCCCTGGCGAATCCGCGTCAACGACGAGCTCCGCGCACTGTTCGTCGAGAACGCACCCGCCGGCTACGTCCCGATCGTCGACGCGATGAGAATCCTCGGCGTCTCCCGCCAAACAGTGTTGCAGCGTGTCAAGCGCGGCGACCTGCAAGCCATCCACGTACGCAACGGACGCCGAAAAGGCCCACGAATACTCATCCCACAAGCCGAAAACGCCCTCTTCGACACCACCCCCATGAACGCCCAGGCAGTATGACGATGCCACCAAAAACGACTGGAGATCCCAATCGATCACCCAGAAGTATTTCCAACACCGATCCCGGCAAACCCGCAGCGCATCGTGCGCCGAGCGACCCGGTCGGTACCCATACGAGTCATCGTGGAACACAGGCTCCACATTGGGCTCCAGGTACCTCTTTACGACCGTCTGGGCCACCCTATCCGCGATCGTGGGTATGCCGAGGGTTCTGACTCCGAGCGAATGTTTCTTCGGTATCTGCACCGCCCGCACCGCCGGCGGCATATACGATCCCGAGGAGAGGCGATTCCAGATCTGATACAGGTTCCCCGAAAGGTTCCTCTCGAAATCCTCGATCGTTTCCCCGTCGACACCAGCAGCGCCCTGGTTGGACTTTACGTCTTCCCAGGCTTCCAAAACAACCTTCTTTGAGATAACAAACGACTTCACCTTCGACTTTGACTCAACCATCAGCTCATCCCACACATTTTGTGGTTGACCGACAATCTTGTCTGAATGGCCCGTCCCCTTCGCTCCAGTCCCATTACAGAACCTTCATCACTACTACGAGACGATCCGTCCCTGTGCCCCACAACAGGAATTCGTCCCTTGCGGCTTCTTCCGCTTGAGACCATCCCTGAGACAGCCAGCCGCAGGCCAGAAGCCACTAGCTGATCGTCTCGCAGGACGACAGGTTCCCATGTTCCATACAGGAGCCTGACCCACGCTCGCGCCACATACATGCCGGACACCATCTGGCCAATAAACAGGCACCCGCCAGACTCATCACGGAGCCAAACACCAAGCCCGCTTTTGATGTCATCTAACGCCTACGCATCAAAGAACACACCTCACTTCTTCTTCTTCTTCTTCTTGGTGTGTTTCTTCTTGCGCTCATGGCGCACGTGCTTCGGGCACCCGGTGACCGCGAGCTTGGTGATCTGCTTGATCTCGGCGCCGTTTTGGGCGACGAGTTCGGTGGGCATCGTGAGGTTTTTGGCGGTGCAGAGGTTCCCGAGCGCGGTGAGTGCGCTGTAGGGGCCCTCGGGGAGGGTGAGTTCGAAGCTTGTGACGGGTTGGTCTGGGACGGTTTTGAAGGTGCTCGAGGTCACGCCGTTTTTGCTGATGAAGGTGGTGCCGGTGAGGTCGATCGTGACGCCGTAGCCTTGGAGGACGACGACGAGGCTTGGCCAGCCTTCGCCGCCGTGGGAGACGAAGTACGCGGGGCCTTCGATGGGGACGGGGAGGATCGGGGTGATTGCCTTGGCGTGTCCGATGATCGACGCGGGTGGGCACCCCGCGGGGTTGGTTTCGAACTGCGCGGCGAGGCATGCTTTCTGCAAGGTCGGCAGACGGGAGGGAAGGGCTTTGGGGAGTTCCACTTTGACGCGGCTGATATTGGCTTGGGTGCCGAGCGCGCCGGGGACCGCGAGCTTCGCGGTGAGGCTCGCGCCGTCGGCGCGGCTGGTTTTGGCGCTGGTGGAGACCGAGAACGCCGGTTTGAACTGCAGGCTCGAGCAGTCGGCAGCCTGGAACGGCGCGGTCGCCGAGACCTGCGTCTGGTCGGCAGGATTCGCCGGGTCGGCACCGGCTCCGCTGATCGTCTCGGAGATCGACATCGGGTCGCAGTTGGTCGGGTTGAGGATGAACTTTTCGCGGTTCATGTACACCCGGATTTCGCGGACATGCACGACGATCCCGTCGATGATGTGCGGGATCGGGTCCGACCCGTTCGCGGACACTTCGACCTGTGCGGTGCTCGGGTTGATGTGCAGCGCGAAGCGGATCACGACCGTTCCGAGGTCGAACGGGCCGACCTTCGCGCTCGTGATCGAGACGATCGACAGCGATGAGCCGTGGTAGGGGCCGGCGAGATAGACCCGTCCCGGGGTCTGCGCGAGCACGGTCCCGACGCCTGCGCTGACGATCGTGTGCCCGATTTCGCTCGCCGCGGGACACGACGGGCTTTCGATCTCCTGCTGGCCGGTCGCGTCCCTGGCGGCTTCGATGTCCGCATCGGGGCAGAACGGGATCCCCGAGAGGTTCCCGGTCAGGCCGGGTGGGAGCACCGTTGTGAATCGTGTGATCTCCTGTTCGCCGTCTTGGCGCAGGATCCGCAGATAGAATGGGCTGTAGGCGCCCCCCGCGTTGTTCTGGGTGCCGGAGATGACCTGCGGGTGAAACGGCGGCAGGCCTCCGGATGGGCACGGCCCTTCTCCGACGCCCTGGGTCGTTTCGAAGGGGGTGCTGCTCACCAGTCGCGGTTCGGTGGGCGCCGACCACGGCGTCAGTTCGCCCTGGGCCGCGTAGGTCCCGCACACCGGGGGGCTGACCAGTGGAGCGGTCGCGCCGGGGCGAAACTTCAACGTAAAGCGGCCGAACGGCTGCTGCGGGGTATTATCGAACGTCGTCGTGAGCTGTCCGGTGATGGGGTTCAATTCGATTCGGCCGGCAACTTTGATGAGGATCCCCCGCTGGGAGTTCTTCGCCACGATGTACAGCGCGAGCAGCGACCCTCCGGGGTGGCCGGGTTCGGGAAACGGGTTCTCGTATGGCGTGGCGACGTAAACCGCACCGTCGATTTTTTCCGCGAGGATCGGCGTTTCGATTTCGATCGAGCCGATCTTCGATTCCGGCGGGCAGCCCGCGCCGACCGGGGACTCGGCCGTTTCCGATTCGTACTGCGCCGGTGCGCACGCTCCGAGGCCCGAGCCGGCGCCGGGGTTGATCGTGATTCCCTCGGGCAGCGTGACCTTCGTGTCCTTTACGTTCGCGGTGGCGATCGAATAGGCATTTTCATAGCTCTGCGGGACGAGCAGGGAGACGTTCAGCCCGGTCGGGGATTCCGCCGCGCGCGTCGTCGGCTGCACTTCGATCGAGGGTTCGAACGGAACCCGGTTGCATTCGGTGATCGGCGCCGTTTCCGAGCTGGCGGTGGAAGTGTTCCCCGGTTCCTCCCACGAGTAGGCTTCCAGCGTCGAGGTGAACGGACCGCAGCTCGTGGGGTTGGACAAAAACGGCTTGATCGCGATATGCGCTTCCTGCGGTTCACCGAATTCGTTTTTGCAGTGGTTTTCGATGCACGTTTCCCCGCGCTGCTCGTCGTGTTCGTGCGACGCCGGCAGCGCCCACGTCGTGACGACCACGCCGTGCGGTTCGCCGAGCCGCGAGATGTTCGGTGTCGTCACGGTCAATCCCTCGTCCCCCGGGCGCACCCTCACGTCCAGCAGGCTCGTGAAGATGATCGCCTTGAACCCGAGCTGCGCCGCGATCCCCGTGCTCGTCACTTCCATGTTGTAGAGCGGGAACACATACCGCTTCGCGACCGTGTCTTCTTCCCCGGTGGTGATTTCGAGGCTCACCTGGCCGACCTGACTGGCGATCGGGCACCCGGTCGCATCCCCTTCTTCGCCGCGGTACTGCAGCAGCTGCGCCGTCGTGCACGCCGGGACCGCCGTACTACTCGCGTCGAATCCGGCCGGCAGGTTGAAGACGATGTTGCGCACATCGTTGTCCGTCGCGCCGTCCGCTTCGTGCGCGAAATCAAACGCCGTCACCCAATCCGCGTGGGCCGCCGCCTGCGTCGAGGCAGTCGAGAAGCGAAAGCTCCCCGGCACGATTTCAAACGGGTGTTCGCTCGGCTCGGCCACCGCCACCGGCGACACACCGCCCAGCACACAGCACGCACCCAGCACCCCCGCAATCAACGCTCCGAACCTCATCGCTTGCCCCCTTTACGCGCCCTGGACGCAGACCCGGCCTTCCTTCGGTGCTTCCTATGATTCGATTTCCTTTTCTTCGGCTTCTTCTTTGGTTTCGCCGGTTTCGCCCCGGATTTCACGGCCCCGGTCACGAGGTTGCCGTTCCCCGTGGACGTTAGGCTCGAAGGTGTCTGGTCGTTCGGCGGGCTCGCCGGCGTCGAGCACGCATCCCCTTCGCATTCCACCGGCCCCGGCGGCGGCGGCGAAAACCCACCGTCGATCCGTGCATCGTAGATGTCTCCCGCGGTGTCCCTGTCCTGCGCGACCAACTGCGAGCTCGTATAGAAGAACACGTCCCGCCCATCGCTCGAGGCGCCGAGCAGGAGGTTCAAATAGCCGCCGTGGCCATTTGTAATCAACGACAAACAACCCTGCACCTGCGCGCAGCCGTCGACCCCCGCACCCCGCCACTCGTACACGTCGCTCGACGGCGAGACCCCGGGGTCGGGGAATTCCCCAGCGGCACCCGATTTTTCAATGGCCGAGGACGCTGCTGGAGCGACTTCCCCGTCCACGTCGCTCGGCACAAGCGCCGCGGGCGTATCGAAAAACGCATAGTCTCCGTTTTCCGAAATAAACGAGGGACTCGCCGCGCCATCGTGCATCGCACCCATCGTTTTTCCCGTCGACTCGATCGCCCCCAGTCGCGGTTCGGGATCGAACGGCGACGCACACGACGCACAGTGCACCACGTGCTCCACGCTGTCATACCTATACACCTGAACGCTGTGATAGCCCGGAATGGCCTGCCCGCCCGGCGGGACCAGCAACAGACCGCCGCCGGGCACCCCTGCGACCACCTGCACGTCAAAGTAGGCATAGCGGCCATCGGGGGTCACCTGAGCAAGCGTTTCGTTAATCCCGTTGCCCGGCTGCATCTGAAAAAGGAATTCCAAGTGGCGCGCCGCAAGATCGTACCGGTAGATATTTGTGCCATTTTCGATTTCCGGTGGCACCGACGGGGCTTCAGGTGTCAGCGCGGCCGGCGATTCGAAGTAGATGCTGCCGAGGTCGGACGACACGACTGTCCCCGGCGATCCAACCAGTTTGGGGCCATCCACCGTGAACAACTTCGTGTTCGTCATGGTTTCCATGTCGAACAGGGAGACTTCTCCGCCCGAGCTTTCCACCAGAACTTCGCCGCCCGTTTCGTCCGCCGCGAGGAACCTGGAGGGGCCGAGATCGTCGGTGCTCGTACCGTCCACCCGCGCATACAAATGTTGCGGGCCGCTGCAGTTGCTGCCCGGAACAGCTTCGAAGAAGATCCGTGACCCGTTCGCCGAAACCGCGTGGACGCTGCTGGTCGTGCCACTCCGTTCGATGCCGTGAGCGATCCGCGCGCCGCACGTACCGATCCCTACGTTCACCTGGCGCAGTTCGCCACCCGAGTATTCGTAGAGATCGAGGCCGGATTTCGTCGTGCTCGCCGGCGTCACGAGTTCGCGGTCGGCGACCTGCAGCACGAGCGTGTGGGAATCGCCCGACTCCGCGGCCCAGCCGTTGGTCTTTCCTTCCACATCCCTGCGCGGGACCGTCGCGACCACCGTATAAGGGCCGCCGGGCGCCCCCACCCGGAACTGCACATCCTTGGAGCGAACCTTCGCCGAGGTTTCGAATTCCGTTTCGAACCCGATCGTGGTCAAATCCGCATCCAACAATGCGGGAGTCAACTTTTCGACACCGAATTCCGGCTCCCTCGCCACCGCGGTCATTCCCCACCCCGCGGGCATGCGCGAGAACACATACGGGCTGTGACCCGCCCCGGGCCCCGAACCCCAATTCACCGCTTCGCCTTCGAACAGCAGGCTTTCCCCACTCAGCGCCGGGTACGCCGCCTGCGAGGTGTAGGCGGCATACGGGAACGCTTCCTGGGCTCCTTCCTTGTCGACCGGCGTCAACTGCTCGTATGCGCGACAGTCCGGCAGGCTCGCGGACGGACCGGTACGCGACGCCGCGTTCGGGCACGATTCCACCGCCGACAGCGTCGGCGCCGTCGGCACCGTCAACGTCCGTTCCCCGCCATCCACCACGGGATCGCCCGGCGAAGAGCTGGCGGCGACGATCCGATATCGGTAGGTGGCTCCCGCCTGCAGTTCGGGAAGGTCCGCACCGACGATCTCCGCGCTGCTGCCCGAGCCGCCATCGAGGGCAGGCGTGGAGAGCGCGTGGACGAACGGTTCGCCACCCTCCTCCTCGCGTTCGTATTCGAAATGGTAGTCGGTGGCGTAGGCTTCGCCGCCCTGCTGGGTCGTCGCGACCGCCACCCGCCCCGATGGCGTCAAACCGGACCCGTCCCCTTCAATCTGCGGCTGAACCTTACCGGCCAGCAACGCGCCCGTGAAATAGAGGGTGTAGGGCCCACCATCGGGGCCGCTGACGTCCACGACGCCTATTCCTTCGCCGTTGCCGACGGTTTTATAGATTCCGGCTATGCTTGAGAGTGCATTGAGTGCATGGCTGACGGTTTCGGCGGAGGCGTCGTAGGGAATGCCGGCCGTGGTCTGCCCATCGAAGGTGAGCGCGAACTCCCCGCCCGTGGGAGCGCCTTCGATTGCGATCGACTGTTCCGCGGAGGTAGGCACATTGTTGGGATTCACCGCACCGAGAAGACGCAGGGATCCACCATGCAGCGCGTGGGTTAGAAAAGTCGTGGCTGCCGGGGAACCGGAGGTCTCGAAGCTCCGAGCTTCTCCAGTGGCTTCGCCGGCTTCGTTTTCGGCGAAGATGCGGACATAGTAGGTGTGCGTCGGGCTCAATGACCGAAGAGCGCCACCGACCGGGAGGGCACCTGCTTCGTTTCTTTCGGCTTCGGCTTGGGAGATGGTGCCCGCGGCGCCGGGAACGGGCGTCCACGGACCGCCTCCCGACGTGGCCGATTCGAAGCGCCAATGCGTCGCCGAGCCATGCGCAGCCACACTGGCGATGAGGTGAGCGGATATGGCGGTCACATTACGGACACCTTCCGTCGACACGCCCGGCTTAGCCGTCAAAGTCGTGACCGAGTTGAGTTCGCCCGCGGGCGTTGTGCCACCGTATCTGGTTTGTTCCACCACGCCCTTTTCGTTGCTGGCTTTCGCCCGCACGAAATACGTGGTTTCCGGCGCCAGACCACCACACTCAGCGCTCGGATATGCGAAATCCTCGGCGACCGTCACTGTCCCACTGGCGCACACCGTCCAAGGACCAAATTCAAAGAGGGAGTATTCCAGCTCGTATTCGGTCTGGGCGCCATTGGACTCAAAGAGCGCGCTGAGCTCGATCGAGTGCGGGCCGGTCGCGCCAACGTGGAAAATGGGGTTCTGGTTATCTTTGGCAACGCCAATTGTATAGTCCGGAATTTCGGGCTTTTCGACCGGCAGCGTCTTGAAGGAAAAGGCTTCGCTCACTTCACCAGCGGAGTTCTTGGCAAAGAAACGCGCATAATACTGGGTATTCGGCTGCAGATGACGAAGCAAGTGACTCCGACTGTCTGCTTCGCTTTGGGCGATATGGGCTTCGATCCCGATGTTGCGCGCAGAACCTCCCTTTTCGACTTCCACGGTGCCGGAGTTGGATACCGTCCACGGGCCATTTGGGCTCAGACCATACGCTGCCTGCCATTCGGTGGCGATTTCGTTGTTGTACAGCGGCAGGTACATGATCACACGGGTCGAGTGCACCTCCTGCTCCAGCCGCTTGGGTTCGAAGTAAGGGGGCCCGGAGGCGAGCGCCGGCGAGGCGAGCGCCAGCGCCCCCGCCAGAACGACCGCCATGCCCAGCACGATACGAGCCACCCGACCGATCCTCGCCGGCCTGCGTGGACACGTCCCGTTCGGCGCCGATCGGGGGGCACGGACCGCAGCGAGGGTGGCGCTCTTGAGGGGCGATGTCTTCGAGGTGCGCTCTGAGTGATTCACGTCGGTGCCTTTCTCGTTCGGCCGGTGCATGCCCATGGGTCTGTCGTTTTGGTTTGGAGCGATCATGGTTTCCGAGGACGCCGACTGCCCACACGGTCGCGCCATCCAGGGAGTGACTGGCGTGTACCTCCAGTCGGAGTATCTTGAACTATTCTGCTGCCGTCACCGCCCAGGATCCGAGGACTGAGCCGAACCCGGGGCCTTCGGTTTCGAAATTGACCAGGGCACCGAACTTCGAGGTAAGCTGGGTTTCAGCAAGATTTTCCAAGTCGAAGACCTGCGAAAACTTGAAGTTCAAAATACCGCCGTAACCCAACTGGTAAACGCAGAGATACCCTGGATTGGCGATGGCGTTTGCATAACTGCCCGGGCAATTGGCTGTCGGGCTGGTCGCGTATTCGGCGTGCACCGGCGCTTCCAGCGGAATCGAAAACGAGATCGGAGCAGAAACCCGGTTCTTCGGCCGCGGTCGCGTTGTACTCGGCGACGAAGGTACCCGTCTCGGTCTTTCCGGAGGGAAGCGTTTCGGTGAACCCGGTGGTGCCGTTTTTCCCCGTTTTCCCCCGTTTTTTCCGGCCGGTCCTGCCAAACCCTGGGGTCCCGTTGCGCCGGTTTCGCCTTTCGCGCCAGCTGGGCCCTGCGAGCCCGCCGCACCAGTTGGACCAGTTGGACCGGTGGCCCCGGCCGCACCGTTCGCACCGCCAGCGCCCTTCAACGCCTTCAGCACCTTCGGGCTGATCTGCTTCGTCGAGGTGATCACATACCGGCTTGCGGCGTACGCGCCGCCGCTCATCGCGAACACCAGCGCGAGGCTCGCGATCGCGGTCGCAGGGCTGACGTGCATTCGTCTACGGATTGCCGAGAGCATTGCTATCTCTCCTCCTTCGGGAGTAGAGCGTGCCGGCGCCCAGCGCAGCGCACGCGGATTGAACAACTGAGTTGAAGATCTGTTTGATGGGTGAGAACACGCATCACGCCGCCGCTTTCTCGCCGCGGTTACCGGAACCGACGCGCTGCGCGACCTCAACGCCCAACGCCGTGAGGGTCCACGCGTTCGCCTCACCCCTGGCGTGTCCGTTGCCGTTGTTGAAGGCAAGACCGAGGCGCTCAAGGCGCGCGAGCAGCTTGGAGATCTGGCCCTGGTCGGTGACCCCAGCGCGCTCGGCGACCAGCCGGTTGCTGATCCCCGGCTCCCCGGCGATGCACTCCAGCACCTGCGCGGTGCGAAATGTCAGGCGCATCCGGACTTCCCCCAGCGGGTCGCGCCGCGCCGGCAGGAACACCGAAGACCCCACCGCCGAGGACGAGACCGGCACCGAACGACGCTGCTCACGCCGCGCTGCCACCGCACCCAGGTACGGCAGCACGATCATCCCCATCAACTCACCGAGAAGATCCGTGAGCGGCCGGCGCTCACCGCGCGCCACCCGCGCGTACACGATCCCGAACGCCGCGCCGACCAAGCCCTCCGCCGTCAACGGCGAGCAACCCGCCGCGCGTGCACTCTCCCCACGCGCCTCGTCGATCGTGCCGGCCATACGCGCGAGAACCTGCTCTCGACGCGCGAGAATTGACGGGCCGCCCTGCTGCGAGTACACCAAACACACCCGCGCGAGCGCCGGCTCACGATCGAAAAACCCAAGTATCACCGCCAGGCCCCCACGCACCCGCTCACGCCACACAAGATTCTCCAGGCCCGCGTCGGCCAGCTCCCGCTCGATCATCGCGAGGACATCGTCGAACAGCGCCATCAGGCACTCGTCGCGATTCTCGAACAGCTCGTAGAAGGTACGCCGCGAGACCCGTGCGCGCGAAGTGATCTGCGTCACCGTCGTCTGCGCATAACCCAGCTCCTTCGAAGCGCCGCGACCGCACCCGCGAGCAGCCGCGAGCGCTGAATCTCCACCAGACGCCCCTCTGGCGCCGCCAACCGTGCCGGCACCTGCGCACGCCGCCGCGCCCCAAGCGACACGCTCGACACAGACCTCTCACGCGGGACGCTCCGTGTTACACCGGGCGCCGAGGAGCCACGACCGGACGCCGAAGCACCACGCGACCCGGAGCGCGCCCGGGGAGCCGTCGCGGTCCGCGCGCGCACGCTACACCGCCCCCCGCGCCGTCGAGAATTCATGCTCTCCAAAAGGAGAACCGGGGCGGCGCGAAAGCGCCAAACGACAGGGTTTTGGGTTCAGCCCCCTAGTGCAAGAGAGAGAGAGAGAGAGAGAGAGATGCGGCAGCGCCATGCTGGCGCGTCTAGCATCAGTCCGTCGACCGACGACGCACATCCCCATCATGTATCTCCCTCTAGAAACCACGCTGACAAACTCCCTCATCGACGACCCGATCCCTCTCCCACCCGCACCCCCTGCGAGCGCTTTACGTCAACCACAGGGTGGGATTGACCCAACCAGACTCTATGTATGCCCGCCAACCACACCGGTTGACTATGACTCGGCCATCATAACCACATAGTGCACGTCTTGTCAATACCCCTGCCGCAGGTGCGTGCCGACGCGGGCCACGGAGGGCCCGCGCCCAATACGCCTGTCGGACTCATCCACCCGCGCGGACGCGCCCCAACCCCACACCCGGCATCACATCACCAGGTGCGTCAGCCAAGCCAGGCAAGACCGTATGGGTCGTGTCGACCGATACGCGCGGTAGTGATGGTCGGCACCCCGCGCATGAGTGTGCGGGGACTGGGCTGGAGGGTGGCCCTCCGGCCGACACCCTGAGTCATGGGAGGCGCCGACATGGTGAACGATAGGACGATCGTGGGTCTGGATGTGCACGGGACGGCGACGCAGGCCGCTGCGTTGGAGCTGGAGACCGGCGAGCTGACGTTCCGGCGGGTGAACGGCCCGCCGAGCGAGGCTATCGGGTATCTGCAAGGGCTCCCAGGGAGGGTGCTCGCGACCTACGAGGCAGGTCCGATGGGGTACGGGCTCGCGCGAGCCGCCAGCGATCTGGGACTGGATGTCCGTGTCTGCGCGCCCGGCTCGATCTTGCGTCGTCCGCACGAGCGGATCAAGACCGACCGCCGCGACGCGGAGCGTTTGGCGCGATTGTTGGCCGCCGGAGAGCTGTCCTTCGTGCGGGTACCTACCGTGCAGGAAGAGAGCTTCCGTGACCTCGCGCGCTCCCGGGAGGCCGCTCGTGGTGATCTGATGCGCGCCCGTCACCGCCTCGGGAAGCTCCTGCTGCGCCGCGACGTGCGTTTCCCTGGCCCAGGGAGCAACTGGACGCTCGCGCACTGGAAGTGGCTGAACCAGCTGGAGTTCGATGACGCTCCCTCCCGCGCGGTCCTAGCTGACTAGTGCGTATCCGGTTGGTTCCGTCCGAGATGGTCCGTAGCTTCGTGGGGTGCCACGGCCGTCGTATCCTCTGAGCATCTTGGACTTCCAGGAGCGCTTTGCGACCGAGGATGCCTGCCGGGATTACCTGTTCGCCTCGCGCTGGCCGGAGGGGTTCGTCTGTAGGTCGTGTGGGTCTCGCCGCGCGGGTGAGATGCATCGCCGTCGGCTGCTGTGGCAGTGCAAGGACTGCGGTCGGCAGACCTCGGCGACGGCAGGCACCGTGCTTCACCTCACGCACACGCCGCTGCGCACGTGGTTCTGGGCGGCCTACCTGGTCTCCACACACCACCCGGGGATCTCGGCCAAGCAACTCCAGCGTCAGCTCGCGCTCTCCCGCTATGAGACCGCGTGGCTGATGCTGCAGAAGCTGCGTCGGGCGATGGTGGCGCCCGAGCGTGATCTTCTCAAAGGTGAGGTTGAGATCGACGAGTTCTTCATTGGTGGCCACGAGGATGGCCTCAAAGGTGGCCGCCAAAAAGGGAAGAAGGCCTTGGTCGGCGCTGCCATCGAGGTCCGCGGACAGGGGTCAGGACGCCTGCGTCTGCAGGTCTTGGCCAACTCGCAGGCACCTACGCTGGAGGAGTTCACGACGGCGACGACGGCACGCGGCGCGATCGTCCACACCGACGGGCTGTTCTCCTATAACGGGCTGCCCAAGCTCGGCTACGACCACCGCCCCCGCAAGGTCGCGAGCGTCGCTCAGGGCGAGGAGCTGCTGCCCAGGGTGCACCGCGCGATCTCCAACCTCAAGGCATGGATGCACGGAACCCACCGCGGCGCTCGGACGAGCACCTGCCGGTCTACCTCGACGAGTACGTCTTTCGTCACAACCGCCGCGGCACTCCGATGGCGGCCTTCCAGACCCTGCTCGCACTAAGAAACTGTCCGAGAACGTGTCAGGCGTGAAGTAGGCGGTGGCGGCGTCGGTACCAGAGCAGGCCGCTGGCGAGTTGGATGAGACCGAGATAGTTGGTGGGGTTCTTGTCGTAGCGGATCAGCAGCGCGCGGCATTTCTGTAGCCACGCGATCGTGCGCTCGACGACCCATCGACGGGCGGGGTGGGTCTTCTTGCCCCAGCCGTCCTTCTTCTCCTCGCCGATGCGGCGGATGTGCGGCACGTACCGGCCTTGTGTGCACGCGGCCTCACCGGTCGGGTTGTCATATCCCTTGTCCAGGCAGAGGTTCTGCACGACCTCCTTGGGGTCGGGACGGGGGATCACGACTGCGTTGATCGTCGCGGCCAAGAGCTTGGTGTCGTGCACGTTCGCGCCGTCGATGACGGCTGCGAGCGGCCCGCCTTCCTGGTCGACGAGGACGCTCTTCTTGGTGCCCATCTTGGCTCTATCAGTAGGGTTCGGGCCACGCTTGGCGCCCTCAAACCGTGACTTGCCCATCACGCCGTCGGCTGCCTGCCACTCCCAGCGCACAGCCCCGAGTTCCTCGCACTCCCTGACCAGATACGCCCAGATCTCCTCCAGGAACCCGTCGGCGGCGAACCGTTGAAACCAGCCGTGAACGGTCGAGGGAGCACCGAAGCGCTCCGGCATATGACGCCACTGGCAGCCTGAGCGTAGGCGGTGGATGATCCCGTCGAGCACGAGCCGCAGATCGGCCCTGGGACGGCCTGTGCGTGCGGGCGGATAGAAGCAGTCGAGCATCGGCTCGATCTCTTCCCAGAGGTCATCCGGGAGCTCCCAGATCGTCGGCAGCGGGCGAGCAGGGGTAGTCTCAACGGCTGGCAAGGCACGCTCCTTTTAGCGAGGGTTGACGTGCCTTGCCGCTTCAATCAAGCTCTACATAATCCTGCCCCAGCCGACTTCTCGGACAGACTCTAAGCGCGATACATGCCCCAACGACCTACCGCGAGATGACTCGCCGCGCCGCCTGACTAGACGGAACCAACCGGATACGCACTAGCTGACTACCTCGTTGGTGTTCGTGCGCTCGAACAACGCCGCTCCGCGCTGGACGGGGCGATCGAGGAGACCTGGCCTGAGAGCCCATGGGCGCAAACGATTGCGCGTTAGCGCTGTATGCGCGGGATCAACTCGACTACCGCGTTCGGCTTGTGCGCCGAGATCGGCGACTTCCACCGCTTCAAACACCCCACCACCCTGACGTCCTATCTCGGGATCGTGCCCAGCGAGCGCTCCTCCGGTGAGCAGACCCGCCGCGGACCGATCACCAAGGCCGGCTCCCCGCACGCCCGCAGACTGCTCGTCGAGGCCGCCCACCACTACCGCCACTCCCCCGCGATCGGGATGGCGCTCACACGTCGCCAAGACGGCCAAGACCCCCGCGCGTGCGAGATCGCGTGGCGCGCCCAACGACGCCTGCACCACCAGTACAAGCGGCTGCCGCCTCCAGCGCGGCAAGCCAGCGAACATCGTCACGATCGCTCTCGCACGCGAACTCGCCGCGTTCGCCTGGGAGGTCGGCCAACTGACCTGACCCCAAACCCACCACCCACCCCGGCGGCAGTGGTGCTGTCGGGGCGACACGGGAACCACCGGGACCTGGCCTGTCGCGGCTAGCGGGCCCGCGCTGCGTCCTCGGGCAACCAGCACCCCCAAGGTGCCGGCCGCGCCCGCCACAAGACTGCGCGCCCCGCGACGAATCGGCGGTCATGAGGTACCCAGCCCTCGCATATGAGGCTGAAACAGCACTCGACACGCCCAGACACCGCCCGTGACGCCCCGAGAACCCCGCGCGCCCCACACCCTCACCCGCCAACACACGGGCAACCCCAGCCTGCCCACTTGACAAACCAACCCCCATATGAG
>CAWILW010000004.1:0-318419 GCA_963837125.1 uncultured Acidimicrobiaceae bacterium
GCACAACGGGGATGCCCGCAGGCGCTACGGCGGAACTGCGTGTCCAACTTGTGGGCGACCGCCTGGTTGGGCTCAGAGGCCTGCGTACTCGTGTTCGTTGGTCGGTAGGCCCGCGTCCGTCCAGCCCTTGAGCCCGCCCTCGAGGACGGCCACGTCCTGGTAGCCCAAGTCGTGCAGAGTGGACGCGGCGAGCGAGGCCCGGGCGCCGGATGCGCACACGACAATCGTGCGCCGCGTCGGGTCCAGTGCCTCGTTGTGGCGGGGGCTACTGGGGTCGGCGAAGAACTCGAGCAGGCCGCGGGGGGCCGCCACCGCTCCGCCGATGTGGCCATGCTGCCACTCCTCGGGCTCACGCACGTCGACTACGACCGCTTTGCCCGAAGACACCTCCTCGGCGGCGGCCTCAGGGGTCACAGAACTCACTTGGGCTCGGGCGTTGGCGATCATCTCCATCACGGTTGTGGTCACGGTACGTACTCCCTTCGGTCGGGTCTTGTGGCTGGCCCGATGCAAGACCGGACTGACGTCTAGCCAAGGCGGGCGTGGCTGATCTCGAGATCGGACGTGTCGGGGAGCTTGGCCGTGGTGACCTTCTGCCACTGCTCCTCGAGGAGCTGCTTGGCGGCTTCTTCGAGGAACTTCGGCGCAGCCCACTCGTGTACGTCGAAGTCGTTTTGGATGTAGCCGTGGCCCACCATGAAGTCCTTGCCGATCTCGATACAGGCCAGATTCTGGGGTGAAAGGTTCGGGACCATGTCGACATGCTTGATGCCCTGGTAGGTGTCCTCGGCGTCGCGGTAGAACGTCTGGCGGTCCAGGATCACCGCGGCGGCTCGCTTGAACTCGTTGGCCCAGCGCCCCACCTTGATCATGCTCTTCATGTAGGTGACGACGAGTTCGGGGTGCTCGTCGGCCATCACGTCGGTGCAGGTGATGACCGCCGGGGTGTTGGCCACCTGGAGGGTCCAGTCCGGGTAGTGGGCCAGGTCCTCGATCGTCTTGATCTCGCCGGTGTCCTCCTGGAGATGCTGGAACACCTTGCTCAGCGTGTAGATGGCGTCCACCTTGCCGGTGAGCAATGCCGTCTCGAGCGGGCGGAAGGCCAGGTCGTGCTTGTGATCGCGTGTGGCCCAAAGATCGGTCGGGTTGATCATTGGTTCCAACATCTTCGGGTCGGAGTACCAGTCGTCGGGGTAAGGGAACTCCACGAGATTCACGTCATCCATGGTCATCCCGTTCACCCGGAGCATGCTCTCGATGCCCATGTGTTCGGTGATACGCCACCAGTCGTTCTTGATGGTGTTGAGGCTCTTGGACAGGCCGACCCTCTTCCCCTTTAGGTCCTGCATCCGGCAGATCGGGTCGCCCGCCCGCACCAACATGGCGCCGCCTTCGTACACCCACGTCGCGCCCAGCAGGCGGGTCCGGCGGATGTCGGCGTTCACATGGATCGGCGGATAGAGGCCACCGAAGCGGATCAGGTTGTCCAGGTTGTGGATGTAGTGCGGGTAGAAGTCGTTCTCCCGACGGCTACGAAAGTAGGAGTAGTCGACACCGATCTTCTTGAAGTCCGTCTTGCACCACCCGAGCTCCTGATCGATGTTGTTCGCCGACACCATCGGGCAGTTCGTGAAGTAGACCTCGTCCCAGCGCAACGGGACCGTGCTCAGCTGTGTCTCTTGGTCAGCCATTCGCTCGTCACCTCCGATCTACCCACCGCCTCAGTCGAGGCTGGCTTTGTAGTCGTCTGACGACATTGTCAGCAAAGGTGGCGCGTCGAACCAGGGGCAAAGGTCCCGAGTCCACGTCAGCGGGGGCGAGGTGTTGGGTCCGGCGGCGAGGGAAACGAGGTGGCACCCAGGCGACGGTGCGAGCGGATCAACTCATCCCGCAACTCCTCAAGCGGCACGTCCTCGAGGCTCGCCGCCCTGACCAGATACTCCTCGAGGATTCGCCAACCCACTCCCGCAGCGACGATCTGTGCCGCCCGCAGGCGCGCCGCCCTGGCGTCCAGTCCGTAGCTCTCCACGATCGTGTCCGCGAGTGCCTCTACCGGGTTGAACGAGCTTTCGAGTTCGAGGGGACGATCGGTCACGACCAGTGCGGCGACCAGCCGCGCCCACTTGCCCCCCACGGTGTCGAGCCCGAACCCCGACCCTGACAATGGGGAAGCCAGGAAGGTTTCGGCGAGTTGCCTCGAGAGGTCGTCGAACACCGCCCGGACCAGGTCATCCCGGTTCCCGATGTAACGGCGGATCAAGGCCGCATTGACGTCCGCGGCCGCGGCGATCTGCCGCAACGACACACGGTCGACGCCTCGCTCCGCGAACAGCGATGTAGCCGCATCAAGCACCGCCCGGCGAACCTCTGTTGGACCCGCTGGCACCCCTTCGGGACGCCTTGGACCCCTTCGCTGATGCTTCTCCTCTTCCGGTTCGACCATATGGTGACTACCTGCTCTGGTCTGGACGCAGTGCTCGGTTCGTGCATCTGCGAGCCCCCTTCTAGTTCACCGTGACCAATGCACCAAGAGTTGATGAGGGCCGTTCGTCCCCATCCTGTACCGGGCGCCCCATGCCCCACTTCGCCGGTTCGGTGCGCATTCGCGCCGAGGTCAAGATAGGGGAATGGAAATCCCACGCTGCCCGACGCGACCATTCTCCTCGTCGAGGTCGGTTCGACGGCCCATGGCACAGGTCTTCCTGGCGGCGAGGACCAGGACGAAACAGCCATCGTCATTGAGAGCGCCGAGGAGGTCCTGGGGTTGGCGCCAGGCGGGCCAGCCACAATCATGCAGCGCACCCAACCTGAAGGCATGAGATCGGGTCCAGGCGACATCGATAGGACATTGCACCCACTCCGACGGTTCCTGTATCTGGCGGCAAGCGGCAATCCGTCAGTGCTCATGTCGCTTTGGGCCCCCGTTATCGAAGCGACCGCGGAAGGCCACGAACTCCAGCGCATGAGTGAGCATTTCGTTGGACGCCATGTCATTCCAAGGTACCGGGGGTACATGGAGTCCCAGGCCACCAGGCTCCTTGGTATTGGCGGCAGCCGGCATGGCCGAAGGGGAGGCGGTCAGCGGGAGGAGCTCGTTGGCAAACATGGCTATGACACCAAGTACGCCATGCACTGCGCCCGACTCGGGTTCCAGGGTGTGGAGTTGCTGCAAACCGGACTCCTGAACCTTCCCATGCAGGGGGAGGCGAGGGAATGGCTCCTGGCGGTCCGCAGCGGGGAGGTTCTCTTCGATGAATGGTGGAACAGATCGCTCGAGCTCGATGCGGAGCTCGAAGCCCTGAGCGACGACGAGTCCATTCCTGCCGGACCGAACCGAGCGGCCATTGAAGCATGGTCCGTTCAGACGCATCTCAACCACTGGGAGCGGTTCGGTCGGCGCTAGTCAGTGCCCAAGAGTGCCTGAATACCGGCATCCGATGGATTGTTGTGATGCAGCTTCACTGCACTACTGCGATTCCGGGGCCGTTGGCTCAATCCGCTCTCGCAGCCATGTCGCCATCCGCAGTTCGTTCCATTCGCCAGCGGCGACCGCAAGGACAACCTGCTCGGCCTCGTCCACGGTCGGATAGTTCGACCAGCTCCAATCATTCATGTCAATGAACATTCGCAGCGTCACCCAAGCAGCCCGTTTGTTGCCGTCGAGCAGCGGGTGGTTCTTGGCCAAGCGCACCATCAACACGGCAGCTTTGTCGCAGAACTCTGGATAGAACTCCTCCCCTCCGAACGACGCCGAAGGCGCATGGAGAGCGGAATCGGCCAGATCGAGCTTGGTGGCGGTCCAGAGCGTGTCGAGGTCGACGCCTGTCAGATCGGCGGCAATGGCGAGATAATCGGCGAGGTCGGGGTACTCAACATTCACTTGGCGAGGCGTTCGAGCAGCTCTCGGTCCTCCTCGATGATCTTCGCCAAGCGAGCCTTGAACTTCGGGTTCTTGCGTCTCCGCTCGACCGCCTCAATCAAAGACTGCTTGACCGTTTCATTCAGACTGGTGCCCTCGACTCTTGCGAGTGCCTCAGCATCGGCCGCCACTTCGTCCGGGAGCCGCACCGTCAGGTTCTTCGTCATGGTGTCATGCTACCAGGACACCATTTTCGTGCGCGCTACGTGCGCGAACGAGCGGAAAACAGGGCGTATCAGCGCGTAACAGCGGAAGCCTCAAATGCCCTCTGAACTGGGTTTTCCTCGGTATCCCCAGGTGACGGAAACCACCCAGGACGGATTCACACGGCTGAGGTCGTGGGTTCGAGTCCCGCAGCGCCCACTCAGTAACTCCCAGTTCAGAGCTACTTTCTGACGACTTCCCCTCCGAGCGCCCCGGCGTCCATCGCGCGGAATGGCCCCAACGCCGCATCGCATCGCATCGCTAGTTCTTCGCAATTGAACTGGGAACGCTTGATGATGTGGGGAGGTACTTGGCCCCGAATCTCTCATGTTGGTCTGGTGGTCTTTCCTCGCCTGTGCTCGCGACCAACTCCTAGAGTCGGTATTACGTGACTTCTCCCGAGCCAACGGGTCCTCCTCCGGTGCCGTCTGCGACCGTGGATTCTTCAAGGTCCCGGAGTCGAGCGCCCCGGGTCTTCGGCTGGTACATCGAGACCAGGCGAGCGACCAAGACCACCAGGAAGATCTGGCCGGTCAACGCTTCAAGAACGGCCATGGTCCGGGGGAGACCCAATGCAGGCGTGAGGTCGCCGTACCCGACCGTCGTGATGGTGATGAAGCTGTAGTACACAAAATCCGGAGCGGTGTGTGTGCCCGACTGGGCGAAGAAGGAGCTTCCCCCGACGAGTTGGACGGCGTAGTCCGAATACGAGAACACCAGCCCGAGGAGGATGTAGACACAAACCGCTCCAAGGAGGGTTTCCGCGGTCACGTGGCGATGTCTCAGAATCCTCGAAAGTATGACGATGGGGCTCGTTAGTGTGAGCAGGGCACAGATGACAAATACGACGCCCTTGGCACGGTCACTTCCGACGATCGTGAGCACGATCGACGCCACGAAGGCAAGGCTGGCACCGACTTGCACGGCCGCCAAGATGTGGCCTCGCACATGTGACGTGTGGAAAGCAAGCAAGGCGGTGATGCCGATGAGGGCGGTGGCGAGGATGATGGGCGCACCAGTCGTCCAACCAACAGACAGGACGAGGTAGTCCACCACGACCAGAATTAGGAGCAAGCCGTAGCTGTCGGAGGCCTTCGCCGCCTCGCGGATGACCCCTCTTCGCAGGGCAGGCCGGGTCGGGCTGTTCGCGATGTCGGGCTCGCCGGTCACAGGTCCCACCCCGGCTCAGTGATCAATGGCACCTCCGCGGCTTCACCATGGAAGCAACTCACCTCATTGCTCGATCGGATGCGGTCGTCTCCTGAGACGTCGGAGTGCGCCAGACCACGACAGGCCTCGTTCGCGCCATACCACCCCGACCACCGCGCCAAGGATGATCACGACCCCGATGGCGATCAACCAAGACATCAACGCGAAGACGATCCCAATAGGCCCGTACTTTTGGTCATCGGAGATCACGGTGCTCGAGAAGATGAAGGAGAAAACCACCTCCATTCCGACCCAGAAGAGCGCGGTCGCCACCGCAGACGGGAACGTGGCCCGCCACGACTCCCTCCCACCGAGCAGAAACCACGTCGTGAACCACCAATAGAGCGTCAGAGCGCCCAACCCCACGATGGCCAGCACCACCGGGCCACCCCACGAGTGGAACCACGGCCCGGCCACCGCGGCCAGCGCTGCGCCGCCCACAGTCACAGCCAGCCAGACGATCCGGCGGAGAATGTCCTTCATGCCTCCCGACTCCAATTCGAAGGAACGTTCATAGAGGTCCTGCACCGCCGTCGCCGCTGCGATCCCACCCAGAATGAAGAAGAGCCAGGCGGTGCCAGTCACGGCATTGGAGGTCGCGGAGGACGAAGCGAAGAGCCCACTCACATCCTTGGCCGCCTCCTGGTTGAGACCTAGGTGCCGAACCAGTCCGGTGACCGCGCTCTGTCCGGCCAGAGCATTGGCCACGATGATGAAAGGGAAGAAGCAGAGGAGGAGGATCGCCGCAAAGAGCATTCCTTTGTTGATGAAGTCCATCGCGTTGAGCCGGTTCCAGAGGTGCTCCATCGACGACCCGGAGTACTTGTCACCGACTGCAGCAACGCCGCGGTGCAGCCGTCGATGGTGTTGGCGTTCGTTGCCCTGTACGCCAGATTGCTCGGGCTGGCTCACGGCCGACGCTACTGACGGGCCATGGCCACACGCATCTCGGCCTCGGTGTCCACGATCAGGTCACCACTGACGTCGACGGTGACGGTGTGGATCGTGCCCGTGAAGGTGAACGGTGCGACGTAGTCGGGCGTCACCGACGATCCCGGGTTCGCTCCACAGGTGAGCGCCCCAGGGTTCAGGATCATGGGCGTCGTATAGGGCACGTCCGTCTCGCCAACGAGGTCGCCGTCGACGTAGAGCTGGAAGCGGCCCGGGGCCCCCTTGCCCTCGAGCAGGTTCAGGTCTCCGGTCGGTTCGAACTCGAAGCGCAGCTTGTGGCGGCCCTCGGGCAGTGTGGCTTCTGACTCCACCTTGAAGTAGTCCCGGCCGACGTAGTTGTGGACGTAGACGAGCTTGCCGCCCTGCACGAAGAACGAGTAACCCCCTGGGACAGCCCCCTGGGAGAACAGCACTCCTTCGGCACCGCCCTTCGGGATCTCGACGTCGGCGGTGATGGCGTGCGGCCGATTCAGTGTCTTGGGCCCCGCGAAGTAGGGCACCGACTGGGTGTCGGGGAAGTACACGTAGCGATCGCGGGGAGCGGCCAACAAGGGGCGTTCCACGAGCAGTCGGTTCAAGGCGCTGCCGTCCACCGGGAGCACGTTGTACTTGCCCGCTTCTGCGTACCAGGTCCCGATGAGCGCGATCAGGCGATCACGGTTGTCGGCGGCGACGTTGTGGCTCTCGGTGAAGTCCTCGGCGACGTGGTAGAGCTCCCAGCCCGAAGCGTCGAGCTGGCTGAGCGCGTCGGCCGAGATCGGGGTGCCGAAGGGCTGCTTCGCCTCCGCGAACGACGGGCCCGGCCACGGGCACACCGCCCGCCACCCGTCGTGGTCGATGGCCCGGTTGCCGATCATCTCGAAGTACTGGGTGTGATGCTTCGTCGGCGCGGTCCCGTCGTTGAGCGTGTGGGCGAAGCTCACGCCTTGGATCGGAGACTGCGCCACTCCCTTGATACTTGCTGGCGGGTCGATGCCGAGCAGGTCGAGGACGGTGGGCACCATGTCGATGATGTGGGCGTACTGCGTCCGTACTTCACCTTGTGCCTCGATGTTGGCCGGCCAGTGGACGATGAAGGGATCGCTCGATCCCCCCCGGTATGTCTCGCGCTTCCAGCGGCGGAGCGGTGTATTCCCGGCGAACGTCCAGCCCCAGGGATAGTGGTTGAAGTGCTTGGGGCCGCCGAGCTCGTCGATCACCTTGAGGCCGTCCTCCACGGTCTCCGGGCAGTTGTTGAAGAACTGGGCCTCGTTGGTGGTACCCGTCACCCCTCCTTCTGCGCTGGCACCGTTGTCGGAGACAACCATGATCAAGGTGTTGTCGAGCTCTTCGATCGAGCGGAGGAACTCAATCAGGCGCCCGATGTGGTGGTCGGTGTGGCTCAAGAAGCCCGCGAAGACCTCCATCTCCCGGGCGTAGAGGCGCCGCTGATCGGGTGTGAGCGAGCCCCAATCGGGCACATCGGGGTCATGACGGGAGAGCTCGCAGTCGGCCGGCACGATCCCGAGTTCCTTCTGGCGTGCGAAGGTGCGCTTCCGGTAGGCGTCCCAGCCGTCGTCGAACTGCCCGGCGTACTTGTCGGCCCATTCCTTGGGGACATGATGGGGCGCGTGGGTGGCACCCGGGCAGAAGTGGAGGTAGAAGGGCTTATCGGGGTCGACCTGCTTGGCGTCGGCGATGAATTGCATCGCCTTGTCCACCAGATCCGGGGTCAGGTGGTATCCCTCCTCGGGTGTCGCTGGCGGTTCGACCTGGTGATTGTCATAGACCAGGTCCGGGTTCCACTGGCTGGTGTCGCCGCCGAGGAATCCGTAGAACCGCTCGAAGCCGCGACCGAGCGGCCAGCGGTCGTACGGCCCGGCGGCCGACTCCTGACTGGCCGGGATCAGGTGCCATTTGCCCACCATGTAGGTGTTGTACCCCTGCGCGAGGAGGATCTCGGAGAGGAAGCCGTTCTCGAACGGCACGTTCCCGTCGTAACCGGGGAAGCCGGTCGAGAACTCGGTGACACACGCCATCGCATTGGAGTGATGATTGCGGCCCGTGATGATGCACGATCGGCTGGGCGAGCAAAGGGCCGTCGTGTGCATGTTGTTGTAGCGCAGGCCGTGCTGCGCCAGCTGGTCGAGATTGGGTGTTTCGATCGGGCTGCCGTAGCAGCCGAGCTGCCCGAAGCCGGTGTCGTCGAGCACGACGAAGACGACGTTCGGTGTGCCTTTCGGTGCCCTCGTCGGGGCCAGCCAGGCCGGTTCGGACTCGTCCGCTGTACGTCCGATCACACCGGGGAACGGGCGACCGGGCTGGTATTCGACAACTGGCATCTGGACGGCTCCTATCTCTGGCAAACCCCCCCTTCCATCGTTCGGTCTATTCCGCCGAGATCCCCCCCGAAAGGGTCGAACGTCCTTTTGAGTCGATCGACTCAGGGCGGCCGACGACCCCTCCTGCGTTTCCGACTCGGTTGGGACCTTTGGCCCTGTCAGCCGACCAGGAGCGACAACAGACTCGACCTTGGCGCCCAATTCGGGCGCAATAGTCAGGCGGCCACCCCGCGTGCGACATGTGGCCGTCCAGCACATGAATGAGGAGGCACCATGGGTGCACTATTCGGGTATTCGTTTCCTCTCCTGAGCCTGTTCTGGACGATGCTGATCTTCGCCGGCATCTTCCTGATGATCTTCTTCATCGTCTGGTGCTTTATCGATAACTTCCGCAGACACGATCACCACGGCATGGCAAAGGCAGGATGGGCGATCCTGATCCTCTTCCTCCCCATCGTGGGCTCGCTGATCTACATCATCGCCCGTCCCTCAGAGGCCGATGTCGTCGTCGTAGTGGCTGACACCGATGTCACGACCCGGGCCGCATGACGACGACACCTGAAACCGACATCGACACACTGGGACCGGTCGACTACCTGGTCGTCGAGTTCCCGCCGGGCGTGTCCCACTTCACAGGAGAGATGGCAGCTGAGTTGGCCAGGCTGGTCGACGCGGGAACCATTCGAATCCTTGACCTTCTCGTCATGGTGAAGGACGAGAACGGAGAGATCGAAGGCATGGAAATCGAAGACCTCGAGCAGGTCGACGAGTTGCGCAAGGCAGAAGGCCAGCTCGCAGAGATCCTCGCCGCTGAGGACCTCGTGAACCTCGCTGCCGCCATGGAGCCGGGGACCACTGCAGGGGTACTGGTCTGGGAGAACACCTGGGCGGCCCCGTTTGCGTCCGCTGCCCGCCGCTCCGGTGGCCAACTCATTGCCAACGGACGGATCCCGATCCAAGCCCTACTCGCCGCGCTCGAAGCCGACGAGACGACCGAAGGAGGTTGACGTGCCACTACGACCTGCACGCGCCGCTCGTCGCGGCGTCATCGGTGCTCCCGTTGCTCGGACGGCCGCAGTGGTCGGCACCGCGGCCGTTGTCACCCACGGGGTGCGCCGGCGCGGGGACCGCCGCGACGACCGCCGCGACGACCGCCAGGACCGCCGCGACCGTCGCTGACCGAGAAGCCAGGCCGACGACGTCACCGCGTGGCGTCAGGTCCTTGATGTTGTTCCGACACGAGACAGGAGGCAGCCATGGGAATGGTACGTCGGCGGACACGCCGTCGGACGGCGATGGTGGTCGGCGGAGCGGCCTACGCCGCCGGCAGGAACCGAGGCGGCGGCCAGGAAGAGGAGCCAGAGGGCGACCAGGGGTATGCCGAGGCGCCGCCCCCTGCACCCCCGCCCCCGGCGCCGAGCGCCGACGATGCCACTGGCGAGCTCGAGCGCCTGGCGTCGTTGCACACCTCCGGCGCGCTCTCCGATGAGGAATTTGCCGCCGCCAAGCAGAAGGTCCTCGGCGCCTAGCGCGCCGGCGACCCAGAACGAGGAGGATTCATGGCCGAACATCCCCGTGGCGTTGTCCTGCGCCGCGCCATCGAAGTCTTCATCTCACCCGACGACAATGCCATTAAGAAGCTCGGCGAGTTGTTCACTGACGACGTGACGGTCTGGACGCCGAACATGCTGGCCCTCGGCGTCGTGGACCTGGCTGAGAACCTCATCTATCGCGAATCAGCGTTCTCGAATGTCAACATCCAATTCGACACCCTCGACATCTTCGGGAGCCGTGGTCTCAGCCGAGTTCCGCGTCGCGGCGACCTTCTCCGGCCCCTTCGTCATCGAGGAGGCGGCGGTGATCGAACCCAACGGAAAACAGCTCCTGCTGGGCGCGGCGGCCGTCGTGGACTTCGCGGGCGACAAGATCAAGGCGGTCCGTGCCTACTTCGACGACGCCAGCTTGCTGGAGCAAATGCTCGACGCGTAGGCAAGGGACAAGCGTCAGGCTCATGGGCCACCAGTACACCGTCGTCTTCGAGCTCGAACCCGATCCGCTGGACATGGCCTTCCTCGAGGAGCGCATGGCGGAAGCTGCGGTTTCTGCAGCCGGTGTGGGCGAGGAGCAGGAGTTTGCGGTGATTGTGCGCGACGACGGGCGGACCGTGGCCGGGGCGTCGGGGGCCATGTGGGGCGGAGGCTGCCAGGTGCACGTCGTGTGGGTCGACGAGACCGTCCGGCATCGAGGCCTTGGGCGAGACCTCATGGCGGAGGTCGAGCGTCACGCTCGGGACCGGGGTTGTCGGCTGGTCATGGGCCTCACCTACGACGTCCTTATCGGCGACTTCTACGAACGACTGGGCTACCGGACGGTGGGTCTCATCGAGGACTATCCGGCCGGCACGTCCACGCGTTGGTACTGCAAGGAAATTCACGACGACCAGACCCACCCCACCTGATGTGCCGTCAGACGAGTTCATGGCTAGGCGCGAAGGTCCCCGGACGGATGGAGGAGCATCCTCATGGCCCGATGCTGAACGCCGCGCGTTACATGATCGCTTCGTCCGTACGAGGCGCCAACCAGCAACGGTGTACAGGCCGGAGCCGACTTGGGAACTCGGTCCTCGGCGACACCATTGTAGGAACATGAGAGGCAGGTACCCAGATGACTGAGACGAAGGTGACACACCTGAGCGTCAGCGACCGCAACGCGGCAGGGTAAGAAGGCACGCGACCGGTCGTCGCTGAAGGGACACAGCGGATGGGTGCCGGCCAGCGACCGCCCCGACCCCGTCGCGCTACTCGAGGCGCAGGACAGCACCCGGGAACCGGATCTGGTGCCCGTTCGCCACGGCCGGATGATGGTCTCGCCGTTCACCTTCTACCGGGGTGCGGCGAAGATCATGGCGACCGACCTGAAGGACACCCCAACGGCCGGGCTGAACGTCCAACTGTGCGGCGATGCGCATCTCTCGAACTTCGGCGGATTCGCGTCCCCCGAGCGGACGCTCCTCTTCGACCTCAACGACTTTGACGAGACCTTGCCCGGCCCCTTCGAATACGACGTCAAGCGCATGGCGGCGAGCTTTGCCATCGCGGCGCGGAACAACGGCTTCAGCGCCGCCGACGCCTCCGCGTCAACGCTCGCTTCGGTGCGGGCCTATCGCGAGGCCATGGCCGAGTTCGCCACCATGGGCAACATGGACATCTGGTACGCCCGGATGACCGAGGAGCAGGTCATGGAGGCGATCGGCACCCTGACCAAGGGAGAAAGGACGAAGAGCGCGGCCGCTCAGGCCAAGAAGGGCGCGAAGACCGCCCAGAAGAGCGTGGAGAAGGCCCACAGCCGCGACAGCCTCCAGGCACTGTCCAAGCTCGGGGAGATGGTCGACGGCCGCTACCGGATCGTCAGCCAGCCGCCCGTGGTCATTCCGGCGCGGGACCTCGAGGCCATGTACGGATATTCGGGGGACGAAATCCAGGAGATGGTTCACCACCAATTCCGCTCCTACCGGTCCACCCTGCAGGAGGACCGCCGCCACCTCCTCGAGCGCTTCGAGATCGTCGACATGGCCCGCAAGGTGGTGGGGGTGGGGAGTGTCGGCACCAGGGCCTTCATCGTCCTCCTCCAAGGCCGCGACGAGCAGGACCCGCTGTTCCTCCAGGTGAAAGAGGCGACTGCCTCCGTACTCGAGGAGCATCTCCCCAAGAGCCGGTTCCACCAGCCGGGCGAGCGTGTTGTCCAGGGGCAGCGGCTGATGCAGGCAGCCAGCGACATCTACCTGGGCTGGACCAAAGGAGCTGAGGCGAACCGCTTCCTGTACTGGCGCCAGCTCCGCGACATGAAGGGCTCGGCCCTGGTCGAGATAATGACCCCCGTCGTGCTCGGGTTCTACGCTGGCCTCTGTGGCTGGACACTCGCCCGGGCTCACGCCCGTTCGGGGGACGCGGTGGCACTGGCGGCGTACCTCGGCACGAGCGACAAGTTCGACCGGTCGATCACCGATTTCTCCAACCGCTACGCGGACCAGAACGAGCGGGACTACCAGGAGTTCGTGGGTGCCATTCGAAGCGGACGACTCGATGCTGTCGAAGGTGTCTGAGGTACGTGGCCGTCCTGGTCTGGTGCGAACGAGGTCGGTCGTGGCCGGGCGCTCTCCGCCACTTGCGGAGGCGGCCGGATCGAAAGGAGCAGTGAGTGGGTGTCGTTGTTGAGAGCGTGGCAGTGAGCCCGAAATTGCTGTCGAGGTAGGAAATGGAGCTCTTTCCCGATACCGTTCTTCAGCTCGCACCTGCGATCCGCACGCGCTGCGACCGAATGGGACACGTCATGGTCGACTCACCGGTGGGGACCATCATCGATATCGGACCGAGGGGCTTCTCGATCTTGGCCATGTTCTCGCAACCGATCCGGCTCGGTGACGCGATCGACCGGCTGGAGCGCGAGCATGGCCATTCCACCGATTTTGCGCCGACGCTGAGCATCTTCAACATGCTGATCGAGGAAGGTGCACTGGTCACTCCTGACGCCGATCGAGCCCCGACCAGCGGGTGGGCCGATCCGGTGGAGCACGCGCGCATGCTCCACGATGAACGTCGGACCGGCGACTACCTGGCGGCCTTGGCGGCAACGGTGCGCTCCTCTGACGTAGTGCTCGACATCGGCACCGGCAGCGGCGTCCTCGCCGTCGCCGCGGCCCAAGCTGGTGCCCGCCACGTCTATGCCGTCGAGGCCAGCGACATTGCCGACGTAGCAGAGCGCGTGTTCGCACTCAACGGCGTTCGGGACCGCGTGACGCTCATCCCCGGCTGGTCGAGGCAGATTGAGCTGCCCGAGCCTGCCGACCTCCTGGTCGCCGAGGTGATCGGCAACGAGCCGCTGGAGGAGGAGATCCTCGAGACCACGCTCGACGCCCGCCGCCGTTTGCTGGCACCAGGAGCTCGGCTGATACCCAATTTGCTCACCCTGCTGATGCGGCCGGTGCTGCTGCCCGAGGCAGAGATCAGACAGCGTGCTTTCGGGCGCGCTGCAGTGGAACGCTGGCAGGCACTGTACGGCATGGACTTCGCGCCCCTGCTTGAGGCGGCGATTCCGGGCCCGACCCATACGATTACAGAGGGCGAGGTAGTCGCCACCTGGCCCCAGGTCGGTCCGCCAGTCGAGCTGGCCACGCTGGACCTTATGACCTTCGATGTGCCAACGGTCAGCGCTTCAGCGGATCTCTTCGTCGAAAGGCCCGGCCAAGTGAACGCCATCGCGCTCACGTTCCGCGCCGAGTTGTACGGGGGTATCACGCACACCCTCGATCCGTGGACATGGCCCGCGTCAAGTTGGGCGACCTCGGTGTGGGTGTTGCCCGATGAGATTGAGGTCGGCGCCGAGTCTGTTCTGCGGGTTTACTATCACCGTCGGGTGCCAGGAAAGCCGGACGGGCTCACCTATGAGGTGTGCCACTCGGGCGCGAGCTGACGCCTGAGGCATTGATTCAAACGGTCTCAAAGACCAGATTCGATGTGACGCCGCATCACCGCATCACCGATTATTCGGCGGCGCTCATTCGTCACCTCGTACCGTCAGCCTCGAGAGCGCTTTCCGGTGTCGCTCGGCATAAGGGCGGTGGCCCCGCAGCCCGGCACCGCTCCGTTACCGATTACCGTGGCGATGTGACCAAGGTGCCGGTGGCCATCGCCGCCAAGGTCGTTCCTGAGCAACCTCCGCTCGTTCCTGAGCTGCGGCCCCCGACTGCCCCCGAGTACTTTCACGTCTTGACCAAGCCAACGGGACCCATATGCAACCTCGACTGCGAGTACTGCTTCTTCTTGTCCAAGGAGGCGTTGTACCCGGGCGACCGGTTCCACATGGCCGACGACCTACTTGAGACGTATATCCGCCAGCTCTTCGAGTCCCACACGTCCAGTCCCGAGGTCACAGTGGCCTGGCAGGGAGGCGAGCCCACGCTCATGGGGGTGGACTTCTTCCGCCGGGCCGTCGAGCTGACCGACCGCTACCGCCAGCCCGACCAACGAGTGGAGCACACCATCCAGACGAACGGAACGCTGCTGACCGACCAGTGGTGTGAGCTGTTGGCCGAGCGCGAGTTCTTGGTGGGAATCAGCATCGACGGGCCGCCGGAGTTCCACGATCGTTACCGCGTCGACAAGCGGGGGAACCCGACCTCGGACAAGGTGCACAGAGGCTTCGAGCTCCTGAAAAAGCACGACATCGAGTTCAACATCTTGTGCACGGTCAACGCCGCGAATCAAGACCACCCCCTGGAGGTCTACCGCTACTTCCGTGACGACCTTGGCGCCCGGTTCGTGCAGTTCATCCCCATCGTCGAACGCGACAACGAGACCGGGTTCCAAGAAGGTGACAAGGTGACCGAGCGCTCCGTCGACTCCGATGCCTGGGGCCGCTTCCTCGTCACCGTATTCGACGAGTGGCTCCGACACGACGTGGGCACCGTGTTCGTGTCCCATTTCGACTCCGCACTCGCTTCGTGGGTGGGTGTACCCCCTGCCCTCTGTGTTTTCGCAGAGACCTGCGGGAATGCCGTGGCCCTCGAGCACAACGGCGACCTGTACTCGTGCGACCACTTCGTGGAACCGGGCTACCTCCTCGGCAATATCTTGGAGGAGCACATAGTGGAGCTGATCGCTTCCCCTCAACAGCGAGCCTTCGGTGAGGCCAAGCGCGATACCCTGCCCCGGTACTGCCTCGAGTGCCCGGTTCGCTTCGCCTGCAATGGAGAGTGTCCGAAGAACCGCTTCACGCTCACGCCTGACGGCGAGCCCGGGCTCAACTACCTGTGCTCCGGTTACAAAGCCTTCTTCGGCCACATCGACGGCCCTATGCACATCATGACGGACCTAGTGCGCCAGGGACGGTATGCGGATGAGGTCATGGGCGTGCTTGCCGATGCTGGTCGGAACGACCCGTGCCCGTGCGGGAGCGGCCGCAAGGCCAAGCTCTGCCACCAGCTTTGACGTACCCGCTGGCCTTCGGCATTGCCTGCGCTAGGGACCGTTAGACGGAACCTGATCGCCACTCTGCTTCCCGCCGAACAGCTCTCTAACTACGGTGCGGAAAGGTACGACCATGTAGATGGCGATGACGAAGTACAGGGTGATCGCTGCCACCGGGACGAATAGACCGAGCACGATGGTGACCACGTAGGCGATGACGATGACTACGAACTTCTTTCGGGCATCTTGCAAGTCGGGATCGCCTGTGCCTGGCGTCCGCAGATGTTCCCGCTGGCTATAGGCGCTCATGGCCGAGAACAAGAGTCGGATCAGCAACAGGGTCAGCCCGTAGACGACAGCGGCCATCCGCTGCCAGTTCGTGTCCTTGTCCAAGGCTTCCGCGATGAGTCTCGTCGGAAAGGGCAGGAACGCTACAACCATAAGGAAGATCAGGTTCAACCGCAGGAAGATCGGATCGACCCGGTCCAGCGAATCCGTCAGACCGTTATGGGCGATCCAGGCGGCACCGATCGTCAGGAAGCTTACGAGGTAGGCGAGGTACGACGGCCAACCACGCAGGAACTGCTCCGTCGGCGAGCCTGGCGGTCGGATGGCTACGTCGAGTACCAGCAACGTGATGGCGATGGCCAGCACACCGTCGCTGAACGCTTCCATTCGGCCCTTGCCGAGGACTGCACTCTTCCTCTGTGTCTGTCGGTAACCGGTCATGTCCACCTCCCGCCGAGCAGGGCGATGGCATCCCCTGAGACGTCGGCGTCGTCCGTGATGAGTCTGACGCACTCGCCCTCCCGTAGACAGTGTCGAAGGTCCAGGGAGTCGAGACGGACCCGACCCCTCCCCTCAGCAATTCACCGATGCCGGGCGGTCTCGGGGTGCCCCGTTCGCATGCGAGGTCGGGATACTCAACTTTCACTTGGCGAGTCGTTCGAGCAGCTCTCGGTCCTCCTCGATGATCTTCGCCAACCGAGCCTTGAACTTCGGGTTCCTGCGCCTCCGGTCGACCGCCGCGATCAGGGACTGCTTGACCGTTTCGTTGAGACTGGCGCCCTCGACTCTTGCCAGTGCCTCAGCGTCGGCCGCCAACTCATCCGGGAGCCGTACCGTAAGGTTCCTCTGGGCGTGTAGTACTCAGAGGAGGCGGCACGGGATCGAATAGCTCGTTCTGCGACCCTGCGTGCTTAGGCTGTTGTCAGAGATATTGCCGAATGTCCTGTACTACCACCAGAACTGGAAGCTCGGCTCTGTACATCCGATTCATTAGACGCGTATGGGCGAGCCGTGAGCATGTCGTGGCACGGTTCTCACGGCGCGACGTACGAGAATATCAACGACGGAGCGCTCAGTTTCGGTAAGGCCTACGAACTCGATGCCGGCCCGGACGATGCCATCTGGTCCCGATCCTGCATTTCGCACGTCACCAGCGACCGTGATATCGAACGAGGGACCGAGCTCAAGGCGCACCGTAATGCGACGACTCAGATGCAGTTGGAGCGCATTATCTTCCCACATACCGAGAAGTTCAACTGCGTTGGGGTGACAAAGGTCTATCCCCACACCGAGCGTCGTGACGTCGATGATCGCGCACTCCCGCCACAGGTCCGATGGCTCGTTTTGGATATGGCAACGGCCCATCCAAAGGGCTGGTTGGCGTTCTGCCCGTCGGCGATTCTCCACGGACCATCCTCCCGATCGGGTGCAGCGTCGATTGGCGGCGTCACCCCTCCTTCAATCAATGTCGACCAGACTCCCGATCGACCTGAACAACATGGAGACAAATAGGCGGATCGCCAACAGAGGGTACGCGGACCTCGGAGGCCGACACGGCTGAGTGGGCAACCGGGCAGTCATAGAACACATGGATGCGAACGACCGAACGCCGTAGAGCGCTAACCGTCCCAGAAGCATCGGTACGGTGGGACACTTCGGCACCTTAGTGATACCCCGACCAGAGACCCAGCCTCATCCGCAACTCTGGGGCGAGTCACAGGGTCAACCTAGAGCATCGACGGACCGCTGAGGCACGCTCGGTGGGGTCGGTATCGGCGGCGTCTGAAGCAAGCGCGCTAACTCATCGTTGAAGGAGCCGCCGTCAGTCGCGCGATGCCACCTGTCCCGTTCCCGGCGCGATGGATGGTGAGCGTTCCCCCACCGGTTCCTACCGTTACCAGGGCACTTGACCCCCAGGAGAAGGTCGACGTGACATTCGTCGAAGCGCCCAAACCGCATCCGCCCGTGAATGCACCGCCGATATCCCATGAGGCGACGTAGTCACCGGCCATAAGAGCTAGAGACACATCCGCACCGGTGTTCCCCTGGGGGACGGCGCCCGTTGTGGACTGCGCCCCAGGCCCCGGTGGACCCTGAGTCCCGTTGCAGACATAGGTGACCGTGTTGTCAGCAGTGTTGGTCACCTTGATGCCACACTGGTCCCGTTGATGCCGCCTGGGCCTCGAGGCCCTGGAGGACCCTGCTGCCCACTGGATGCTCCACTCGGGACCGCCGCCATCCCAACGATGGGTTTGTTCAGGTGAATGCTGCCCGTCGAGCCGTAGAAGCCCGCATCCCCGAACGAGAAGACTCCGCCATCGGCAGCAATCAACCAGTAGCCACTTCCATCGCTGGTCGGGGTAATCGCGACGATGGGGGAGTTCAGTGGCTTGCCACCCATCGATGCGTAGTAGCCCGCATCGCCGAATGCGAAGACTCCGCCATCGGAGGCCACCATCCAGTAGCCACCACCATCGGGGGTCTTGGCCACCATGTTGTCAGTGCGAAGGATTGCGTCGAAGGTATTAGTTTTCGCTCCTGCGGTAATGACCGACGTGACACCTGCTGATAGGGCCAACGCGGCAACCACAGCTGCAAGTATTCGGAGACGCGGGGCACGACCGTGGGCACAAAGAACCCGGGATGGACGGCGATGCGTGGGGGGCGCTAAATATCCCCGGACTGCGATTCGGTGCTTGCTGGTCTTGGCTTGGATCGGACATGGCAGGACCTCCCCCATATCTTCATCACCCATCTTCGGTTCGCTCCCCCGAAAGGCCAAGGGGCCAAAGTCCCAACCCAAATGGGTGAACCCGAACCGGGTATGGGGCAGGTTGGCCTGGCTGTCGCGCAAGCGACAACGCTGCCAGCGCTCAGCGGATGCCGGTGTCGCAGGTGATGTCTACATTGGACAGCGCCACCGACGCCACGGTGACGGGCAGAGCCGGGCAGCGGGGGTAGATGCTTCCCTTCACCACCACGAAGGTGTATCTGCCTGGCGGAAGCGTGAAGCCATAGTGGCCCTCGGCGTCCGTGGGGCTGCTTGCCTCGTTGGCCCCTCCGACACTGATGGCATTCACCTCTGCACGAACGGGAGCCGGTGGGCACGGATGCCCGATGCGTTCGACCGGGCAGGTGGGGCCGGCCGTGACGGAGCCGGAGATAGAGACACGAGCCGATGGGTCGCCGGAGGTGGTGGTGTTGTTCGCACCCGTTGACGACCCGGTACCGGACGAGCACGCCGACAGGCTCAGTGCCAACCCGACGATCACGCCTGCCGTTGTCACACATCGAGAAAGATCGTGACGAATGTCGGAGGCATGTGGCATGCCATCAGTCTGACGGGCCGGGCACCAACAGTCCCGTCGGCGGCGACGTGGCCTGGAGCAGGAGGTCAGTGCTCGATCCTCTTTTGAGCCATTCCGTGTCGAAGCCCCGGCGGGAGGCTCTTCGTTCGTAAGCCAGCCAGCTCACACTGGGGGCAGGCACTTCGAGAGCAACCCCGCTGGGACCTCTAAACGCTACGGAACAGCCGCAGGGTCTGCCTCAAGTCTCGAGCAGGCATGACTGGGATACCCCGGACCGCCAAGAGCGGCATGCCATCACTATGGCACGGCGCAGGCCACCTGGATGCTCATTGTTCCTGCGATCACGGTGATGAGTGGGTGTGCAGGAACACACGACCCCATCGGATGGATTCTCGAAGTGGTCGCTTGTTATCTCGTGTACGGGGTTGGCCGCATCGAAGATAACCACGGCAGCGCGCAGGCCTCGGTTCAAGTTGGTTCCGCTTCGAACTGCGTATGAAACCCTTCGGCTTCAGGCAAGTGAGTCCGCCGACTACTTTTCTTGCAGGCCTTCTCGCAACGAGTTGAGTTCCTGCCGAATAACCGTTTCGGCGATCGACAGTTGGTACAACGCAAGCTCAATGCCGCGCGCTCGCACCTCTCCGGACAAGAATCTCGTCGCCTCGATTATTTGTGAGACGGCCTCGAGCTGAATTCGGAAGGGATCCGTCGGCCCTGGCGGTACCAGCCCGCCGTGCGTCTCAATCCACCACCAGGGGTTGTAGAGCCACACATTCGGCGGGATCCATCGGTTCGGGACCTCGTTGTAGAACGCGAATGCCACAACAACATCGTTGTGGTGAGCCACGATGTCGTGGCGATCAGGCGAGCCGACCGTGGCCGGGGTCGCCGGATTGCCGCTCTGCAGCAACGAATCGATGGACCACCAGTAGCCGAATTGTTTGCCGGGAATTCCATCGCGAGCGGCGATTGTAAGTGCTGTCCCTTCCTGGATCTGGGTCGTCGTATCGATGTAGCCGTCATTCGCTGCGGGAGTAAGCGTGTGGCCGGGATCCGGAGTTACGTCGACAAAGTCGTCAGGGAAGAAGTCACCCGCCTGGATATCGAACGCGTCGATCAGCACGGCGCCGTCGTCACCCCCGGGGAGTGAACCGCCTCCCCAGGCGATGTAATACAGCTTCGCCGCCACCGTCCACGTCCCGCCGAAATGCGAGTCATTTGCCGTGCCCGTACCCGGCTGAATCTGGGCTGAACCCTGGCTCGACATTGAGTCGTGTGCGGTCACCGACCAGAAGGCACGGACGTACTCTTGGCCGCTCTGGGTAATCGTTGGTGGCGCCGACGGTGAGGAAACCCAGCTGTCCTGCATCGGTGAGTCTGTGCCGGAGTTGTAGACCAGATCGCTTCCGCCGGCCGCACGCCGACGCGCAACCCTGTGGCTTTGTCCGCCGTCGCCCGGGCCGGCGCCCAGCAGGATCCATTGCCATTGCACACTGGAAATCACGTAGTCACGCTCCGAACCCGCAATGCTTGGTGGCGTGCGATAACCCGACTACGCATGATAGGTCCTCTCAAGGCGCTCCGCTCGCCGTCGTCGGGGCGGGGGAGGTTCCGGGAGCTGGCTCGCCCCTAACGCACCATGGGGAAGGGGTTTCACGGCGTTGAGCCACCCGGTATCTGGCATTACGGCGCGACCACCAGGAGCGGGTATTTCGCGGTTCAACGGACCGGCTTTAGGGTCTTAAAACGCTTCACCTGCAGAGGGCGAGCGAGGAAGCTTCTCGCAGCGGGCAACTCCCGGTGCGAGAAGAGAAAGCAATGATGCGCAGGCCCATTGTGGTCGCCAGACCTGCGAGGAGCTACTGAATCCCCCCGTACATTGCCGGTACGGGGCGTCACCCTGCAGGCACCATGGTGATCACCGGCACCTTCGGCGGTGATTGCACCTAAAGTGACCACGCTGATCCACCTTTGCGCAACCGTTCTGGGGAGTTGCGACTTTGACGGCCGCGGGCGACAGGGTTCCCGATTGGGCGTGTCGCTGAATCCCCGCGGGCCTCAGCGCTTGCGCGGTGGCTTCAACCTCGACGAGCAAGACGCCACGACCGCGAACGTCGTCCAGGACGATGTCTTGAATGCACTCCCACGATTCCGTGTGCACGACGGCACCCTTGGCGGCGGCTACGTCCATGTCCCATCAGCCCCGACCGAAATAAGCGGCGTACTACTCGTGCAGAGTACCACCCGGGCTCCATCCGACGTCCGGAGATCATTTGGCGGTGTCTCACCAGCGCCCTATCTCGAGGTGCCGCACCTCAATCCTCGCTGCCGGGACTGGGTGCCACCCTGCGGCACCATGGGGGCAGCCATCGCTAGATCGGTTCTCAGGATTCTGGTGGGTCCGAACGGGTGGCCTTTGCCGCTCCTCTGACGGTCGGCTCCTGTGCCACCCGACCAATATCGACGGCCTCATGGAAGATTAGATGCCCGTCAGATTGACCCTATCCGTCGGCGGACAGTGGATCTCCGTCTGCAACCACATAGGCGAACAGGTCCCACTCGCCAGGGATTCCTTTGAGAGTGTGTCGGCCGCGTGGCACAAACCCATGTTCGGCGCCTAGTGCAGCGATCGGCACAGATGCAGTCGCGAGAATCTCACCGGGACCAGCGAGCGACATGACCCTGGCGGCCACATGAACCCCAATACCGCTTACATCGTCACCACGTCGCTCGATGTCACCAACATGCACTCCGATACGGACGATTAGCCCTTGGTCATCGAGTCGGGAGCGGATTGCCGATGCGGATCGCAGAGCGCTGCCTCCAGACGGCAGGATCGCCAGGACTCCATCGCCTGTGGTCTTCACTACGGTTCCTCCCGACCGTTCGACCACTCCTCGAATCACCGTATCGTGACGGTCCAATATGCCCTTCCAACGGAGATCGCCGACCTTGGTGGCGTGGACAGTCGACCCGACAAGGTCTGTGAATACGACCGCACAGAGCACGCGCTCAGGCGCTGGCACGCGCACCTCGCCAGTGACAAACCTCGATATTTCTGCCAGAAGGGTATCGACATCTTCGCCGAGCCAGTGATAGTCCCGACCCGGAAGGTCCACCTTGAGACATGCAGGGATGGCGTTCGCAACGGGGTCCGGGGGTGGCGGGGAGCCCACGAGGTTCAGGGGCCGACGGAGAACGAGAGTCGGGACAGCTATCTGGGCTTGCGCTTGGACAATTGCTTGGACACAGGCGTCGTCTGGCCGGTCATACAGACGCGCCGCAACGGCGGGGCTTGCGCCCGTGCGCCCGGCCGTGTCGAACCATTGACGAAAGGCCGTATCGTCGACCCGACTTGGACAGACTCGTGCGATCCAGTCGGTTTCTCGGATCGCCTCGCTCGGAAGGTCGACCGGCTGGGCTGGCCCGTTGGGTTCGTAGAGCACGAGTCGACTAAGGGCATCTGGGTGCCGACTGGCGAAGAGCCGAGCTGGAGCCCAGTAGTCACCCAAGGCCACTACGACTGGGTGATCAAGGTCAGCCGCTTCGATCACCGTTGCTAGATCGTCCGCCCACTGCTCAACGAGCGGTCGGCCCCAGTCGGTGATCGGATCGGATAGCCCGATACCACGACGATCGAAGAGTAGGAGCCGACCCAGCGCACGGAGGCCGCTGATCAGTCGGGCTCCGATTCGGTCGCCCTCAAGCGCGTCCATCGGAACCGTCCCACCGGGGGTGAAGAGCACCGCGTCGCGGCCCGCGGCGCCTTCGAGTATCCGATAGGCAATGTGCCGGTCCTCGACCTCGGCGTACTTCAGTGCATCCATTCCCAGAAGTTTCGCATCCATTGCTGGTTATGCCCGTGCCCTCTGCCCCCATACGGCGTTACAAGCGGGCCAGATCAGGAAGCAGGAGGTATCCGCTCGATAATCGATAGTCCCAACGGTGACTTAAAGTGGTGAATCCTGACGAGCGCCCGTGCAACCAGTGATCGCGGGGAGACTCAGCTGGTTTTGACGACGAAGACGCTGCAGGGGGCGTGCCCAACGATGGCGCTCGCGACGCTGCCGAGCACACGACGGGCACCTTGTGCGCCCCGATTGCCTATCACGATGATGTCTGCACCAGTCTCGGTGGCAATCCGAAGGATTGCGTCAGCGGGGGCCTCGGGAATGGCGTGCTTGAACACGTGCGCTCCCGTGGCTTTGATCCGCCCTTCAGCCTTTTCGAGCAATCGTTCCGCGTCGCGTCGCTCGGTCGTGATCTCGGTGCTGCCCTTCGGTCCGTCGGAGAACGCGGTAACGATATGAATCTCGGCACCCAGTGCAGTGGCGAGCTCGACCGCGGAGTCCAACGCCCGCTCGCCCGTGCCCGATGAGTCGTACCCGATGACCATTTTGGACATACTCACTTATGGCTCCGTTCCTCCGCGCTTGCTTGCTGAACAGACAACTGCGGGCGCTCGTTCTCAACATCAAGCCGGACTCGGTCCTTCGCTCATTGAGCGATTCGGCTCGCCATCGATCTTCGCAGAGTTTCCGATCAATTGCGCCGCAGAACGGGCGCATGGTCATGCGAAACGTCGTCCGTCCGTTGTCCATCAGAGATCGAATGGATCTCTGTGAGAGTTCGGTAGGTCTGTCTCACTGGCTCCGCCTCCCGTGTCTCACTGCTCGGCCCGGCTTCGGCTGCTGGGCGAGGCGTTGCGGGCTGGGCGCCGTTCCTTCCTCCCCCTAGGCACCCTCGTCGTGCTGTGCGTCACGCTCAATCTGCGGGCTGTCGTTCGGGCAGGTGAACGCGCTCATCCCGATGCCGTACGGCGACCGCCGAGACACGGCGTCGACGGGGTGGCCCCGACCGGCGCCGGGCACGACATCACCTGACCCGTGCGCGACGGGACGAGTCCCGGGCAGGGTACTGCGGAGTCAACGCGAGCAGCCGCTGCGGCACATTGCCGTCGCACTGCGCGGTGCCGTGTGCGGCGAGCCCGGTCTGGCTTCGTCGGCACGTTCCGGGAGACTACCGACCGTGGGGACACCGACGGAGGCGGCCACGGCCGCACCGCCGGTAGCCTGATCCCCATTTACGGGTCGCGCCGCGAAGGTCCGGACGCACTCGACGACAGATGACCACACGGATAGGTTGAATGGTGGGGGAGCACTTCGTCTACGCCATCGACAAGCGGTATCTGCCTGTGCTGCTGCCCCTCGCACTGCATCCGTCACGGGACGGCGTCACGCTGAACGACGAGGGCTCTCTCGTTGCGACTCTCGGATTTTTCAAGGTCACGACTCCGATCGCCAACATCACTGGTGCGCACATCACTCGGAACTATCGCTGGTGGACGGCGGTCGGGGTTCGCATGTCGGGTGCCGATGACGGGCTGACGTTCGGAACCAACCACGACGGCGGAGTCTGCATCCACTTTGCGGACAAGGTGCCGTCTCCGCTTCGGCGGAGTGGTCATTCTGCGCTGACCGTGACCGTTGCCGACCTGGAAGGACTGGCGACGGCGTTGGGCGGGAGCACCGCGGTGCCGGCAGAACCCCCACCCTGAGCGACCCACGAACAGGTGTCCCGAGCGTCCGAGCCGGGGACCGTCGGATCGGCCGGTCCGGGCGGGACTCGTCGCTGCCTGGCAAGGTGGTCCGCATGGAGCAGATCGACACCGATGCCTTCGAGGCCATGGTGGCCGACGCCCTGGCCACGATCCCCGACGGACTCCGCGCGGAAATGGAGAACGTGGCGATCATCATCGATGACGAGAGCCCGCCCGGCGCGCTCTTCGGCCTGTACGAGGGGATACCGCTGACCAAGCGAGGGAACTATGTCGGCGCCAACCCGGATCGCATCACGCTCTTCGTCGCCACGATCTGCCAGTCCGCCGGCACGACAGAGGAGGTGGCCAACCGGGTTCGGGTGACCCTGCTCCATGAAGTGGGCCACCACTTCGGCATCGGCGAGGCGCGCTTACATGAGCTCGGGTGGTCCTGAGATCGGCCACGTCGACGTGGACGCTGTGCGGGCTCCGCGCTCAATGGCGCAGGGACTGCCTCGCTTCTCGCACGGCGTAGTACAGCAGGACGTATCCCGCCACGGGATCGGCCCACCACCACCCGGCGACGGCGTTGAGTACGAGGCCGCAGAGGACCGCCGTGGCCAGGATGCCGTCGATCATCGTGATGCGGCCCTCTGCGCGCAGCACCGGGTTGCCCAACGCCCGGCCTGTCCTCTCCTTGCCGAACGCGAGCGTGAACATCACTGCGGCAGTGACGCCGGTCCAGAGGATGCCGAGCGGGCTGTGGTGCGGGTGGAAACCGACGATGAGGACGACCGTGCTCTGGATACCCAGATAGACGGCCAGACAGACGAAGGCGAAACCGATCAACCGCATCGCCCGCCGCTGGCGGTCTTGGTCGACGTCCGCCAGCTCCCAGAGGACCACGATGGACGCGCCGATCTCAATGAGGCTGTCGAGACCGAAACCGGCGAGAGCTACGGACCGGGCCTCCACGGCGGCGAACGCGAGCACGATCACACCCACGACGTTCCAGGCGAGCGTCGCAGCCTCTAGCCGGCGGCCCCGGCCGAGCAACCGGGCATTGCGAGTCCGATCGGCCGTCTCCTTCACCGGATCCAGTGTCGCAGATGGGGCGTCACGACTGCGCCGAACGAGCGCGTCTGCCCGCCCCGGATGTGGGCAGCTCTCCACCCCTCCGCACTCGCGCCGGGCCGACACACGCACAGTGGTCGCAACCGGTCGACAGGACGCGGTCGCGCCGTCACACTGGAGCCATGCCCGAGTCGCCGGTCTTCAACCTCCACACCAACCCGGTGCATCTTGGTCTCGGGGCGACGGTCGTCCCGCAGGAGCACTTCACGGGCGACCCGGACTGGTACTCGCGCTACGCGAAGCGAACCGCTGCCGACGGGGTCGAGGGGCGGCTGGTCTCGATGCACACGTTCAGTGCGCCATGGGACTCCTGGGAGATGCACCCCCTCGGCGAGGAATTGGTCCTCTGCATCGAAGGACTCATCACGCTGCACCAGGAGATGGACGGCCAGATGCACACGGTCGTGCTGGAGCAGGGCGAGGGAACGATCAACCCGCCGGGGGTCTGGCACACCGCGGACGTCGATGGGCCGGCGATCGCACTCTTCGTCACGGCAGGGGCGGGCACTGGGGTCCGCCCCCGCTGAATCCACGCCGTCCGGAGCGCCCTCGGTCCAGTCGGGAAGACTGGCCCGGTGGACCTCGCGTTCAGGGCTCTCCGGGCGAGCGACCTGCCGCTCGTCGCGAGCTGGATCGGTCGACCACACGTCGCACCATGGTGGAGAGAACCCTCCGACCTGGCCTCGGTCGAATCGAGCTACGGCCCGCTCCTCGACGGCTCCGATCCGACCGAGGGCAGCGTCGTCCTACTCGACGCCCGGCCGATCGGGTTCGTCCAGAAGTACAGGATCGACGACGATCCCGAGTGGCGCATGACGATCGAGTCGGCCCTGGGCGAGTCCGGCGGCATCGGCATCGATTACCTGATCGGCGAGGCGGATCTCGTCGGTCGGGGCCTCGGGCGCCAGGTGATCTCCGCCTTCGTCGACGAGTGCTGGGAGCGCTACCCGTCCGAGCATCGCATCGTCGTCGCCATGCAGCAGGACAATGCCGCCTCGTGGAAGGCCCTCGAGGCTTGCGGGTTCCGGCGGGTGTGGGAGGGGCACCTCGAGTCCTCGGACCCGAGTGACGAGGGACCCAGCTTCATCTACGTCCGGGGCCGGCCCGGCCCGGATCCTGACACCGCACTCCCGGCTAGCCGCCCGCGCCTCGCATCGCCTCGAGCATCGCCGCCATCTGCTCGTGCACCAGGTTGACCGCCTGCAGCGGGCGGATCATGACCCGGAACTCGACGATGCGCCCCTCGTCGTTGCAGCGGATGATGTCGACCCCGTTGACGTACTTCCCCTTCATGGTGGTCTCGAATTCGAGGACCGCCGTGTCTCCCGCGACCACCGTCTTCGTGTAGCGAAAGCCTCCCCGGCCGGATCGAACGGAGCGACCGCCACCTTGTTCGCCACCATCGCCACCACCACCACCACCGAAGGTCCGAGCGGCCGCTTGCAGGTAGAGCGCAGTGATCGCGTTGCCCTCCTGCGGCGTGTAGACGATCGGGGAGTAGAAGACGACGTCGTCATCGAGCAGCGCATCCAGAGCGTCGGGTTCTTCGCCCCGGATGAATGCGTGCCACCGTGCAACGACGTCCTCGATCATCGGTACCCCCCTGGCCTCTGCCTCTGCACTTAGCGACCCGTCCACATGGGCGCGCGCTTCTCCAGGAACGCTGCCACACCCTCGCGGGCGTCGGCCGAGCGCGCCGCAACGGTCAATGCCTCTCCGGTCACCTGCCAGCCCAGCTCGTCGTCGGTCGCGACGACGGCGTTCACAGCGGACAGGCACGCCTGCACCGACAACGGCGCGTTGCGGCAGATCTCCTGCGCCAGCCTCACGGCCTCGGCGAGTGCTGCACCCGGCTCGGCGAGCACGTTGACGAACCCCACCTCGTAGGCACGCTGCGCCTCAATCGGGCGGCCGGTCAGGATCAGCTGCCGGGCCACGTTGAGAGGGAGGGTGCGCGGCGCCCGGAACAACCCGGCGCAGGTCGGCACCACGCCGATGCCCACCTCGGGCAGGCCGAAGCGGGCGGACGTAGAGGCGACCACCAGATCGCAGACGAGGACGATCTCCAGGCCGCCCCCCAGGGCGGGACCCTCGACGGCGGCGATCAACGGCTTGCGGCGCGTGCGCCGAATGACGCCGTACTCGCCGCCGCGCTTGGTGACGTAGTCACCGCCTGCGGTGAGATCGCTGCCGGCGCTGAACACGTCGGCGGTCCCAGTCAGGACTCCGGCCCACAGGTCCTCGTCGTCGTCGAGCTCGTTGAGCGCGGCGTCGAGTGCGTCGGCCATGGCCCGGTCGACGGCGTTCCGCTTGGCGGCGCGCTGCATGGAGATGATCACCACGTGTCCGTCTCGCCTGCTGGTCACGAGCGGGTCCGCCCTCCCCTCCATCCTGCTCACGCGCGGCCTCCGATCGATGGCAAGCGCGGCCAGGATACGTCTTGCCGACCGGATCCCTCGTCAATAGGGTCGGGACATGCCCCGCTCGAGAGCGGACATTTGTGCCCGGCAGATCCGGAAGGTCTGCGCCGGGCTGCCCGAGGCCGAGGAGCGCTCCGGCGGCCACGATGAGCGGCACCTGGCGTTCACCGTGCGCAGGCGGACGTTTGGATACCTCACCAACGACCATCACGGAGGTCGGCGTACTGCGGGCGCTCGGGAGAGCAGTCGCGCCTGCGCGGCTGCTTCTCGGCGGCTGCACGTGATCGTGGAGGCCTGACTATCTGCCGTCGCGGTCGCCGTGCATCGGCATGTGCGAGCCCCAGGTGAAGCCGAACTCGGCCGCCTCGCCCATACGCGTGTTCAGGGACCCGTCGCTCGAGCCGGGGTCACTGTCCGGAGCAGGTCCTGCTGTTCTTCCTCGATCCTCTCGGGTGTCCGTGAGGCCTCCTCGTCGGGCGGGTCGTCATAGGACTCCACGCCACCGTCGCGCACCAGCTTGGTGGGTGTCCCGTCAGGCATCCAGCGGGCCTCGTGCTGTCCGAACGGGTCGGAGTACCAGCCCTCTTCGCGCTCTGTTGAGGTGCAGTTTGCCGATCGAACCGTAGAACGGTGCGCCGAAGGAGCAGATGCCGCCGTCGGACGCCATCTCCCAGTACCCACCCTGCGCGTCGGGTCGCCATCCCGACGATGATGGGGGGGTTGCGCGGCTGGGGTACGCCACGGCCCACACGCACTCCAGCGGCATCGCGGCGGGCGCTTGAATGGTCGGCTCATCGGGCCACACAGTGACGGTGCGAGGTCTTGGGTCGGTCGCCGGCGTTGCGGGTTGGCTATGCCGTGCGCACCGGTGGGGTCGTCCCAGGTTGCATCCCGGGTGAGCAGGGGCGCGCGGTGCATGAAGCCTCCGGAGATGCCCTGCCGCCTACCATGCTCCTCGTGATCACGAAGCGATCGGCGCTCTGATGGGCCGGCGCATCCGCTGGCTCGGCGTCATCATGGTGGTCTGCCTCGGCCTGGTGGTGGTCCAGCTGGTGAACATCCAGCTCGTGAAGGGCAAGCAGCTGCAGACCTCGCCCGACAACCCCCGCGTCGCGTCCCAGCGGTTCAACAACCCGCGCGGTCTCATTACCGCCGCGGACGGCACGGTGCTGGCGAAGTCGATCCCGACACCGGCGGGGACCAGCAAGACCGTCTATCCGTTCCACTACATGCGGCAGTACCCGCAAGGCCCGCTCTTCGCGGGCATCACGGGCTACGACTCGCCCCTCTACTACGGGACATCGGGGATCGAGGAGCAGTACGACGCGCAGCTGGCCGCGCACCAGCAAGACCCGCAGACGCTGAGCCAGCTGCTGTTCCGGGAGAAGATGCCCACGACGACCGACGACGTGGCGCTGACCGTGGAGCCGGCCCTGCAACAGGCGGCCTGGAACGCGCTGACGACGCTGCCCCCCGGCGCGAACAAGGACGGGGCGGTGGTCGTCCTCGACCCCAAGACCGGGGCTGTCCTCGCCATGGTCTCGAACCCCACCTACGACCCGAACGCGCTGGTGAGCACCGACGTCCATGCCGAGAACCTCGCCTACTACAGCTACGTCCAGAAGGATCACGAGGGCTACTACCCGTTGCGGCCCATCGCCACGCGCGAAGTTTTCTTCCCAGGGTCGACCATGAAGGTGGTGACGTCCACCGCCGCCTACAACCTCAAGCCTTCCCTGGCGGCCTTCGACTATCCGACCGCCCAGTGCCAGTCGTTCCCGGACTCGAACAAGCAGCTGTGCGATCAGAGCGGTCCCTGCGGCGGGACCATGGTCCAGATGCTGCCGTTCTCCTGCGACCCCGGCTACGGCGAGCTCGGGGTGCAGCTGGGCGTGCCGATCCTGCAGAGGCAGGCCGAGCTGTTCGGCTACAACTCCGTGCCCGCGCTCGACCTGCCCGGTGTCGTGCCCTCACCGTTCACCAAGCTGCCCGTCAACTCGCAGGCCTTCCTGGCCTACACGGCCATCGGGCAGTACGGCGTGCAGGCGACCGCGCTGCAGAACGCCCTGGTCGCGGCCGGCGTGGCCAACGGGGGCAACCTCATGACGCCGCACCTGATGTCGTCCATCCACGACTCGCAGGGCCGGCTCGTACAGTCCTATTCCCCCCACGTCGCGCAGCAGGTGGCGACGGCCCAGGCGGCCCAGCAGGTGATCTCGCTCATGCAGGGCGTCGTGGCCAGCGGCACCGCCTCGGGTGTCGGCTTCCCCTCCTACCTGTGCGCGGCAGTCAAGACCGGGACGGCGCAGACCAGCGCGTCCCAGTCGGTGAACCACGACTGGATGATCGGCCTCGCCCCCGCGAATGACCCCCAGATCGCCGTGGCGGTCGTCGTGCCGGACCAGAACATCGCCTCCGACGGCGCGGGGGTGGCCGGGCCGATCATGAAAGCGGTCATGACGGCGGCGCTGCCGCCGGGGTCGGTCAAGCAGCCCTGCAACGTCACCCCCGTGCCGACGTCGACGTTCACGTCGGGCCACTGAGCCCGCGGGTGCCCCCCGCCGCCACCGGCGTGTACACTACCTGCGTGTCTACGCAGATAGTTGAGGCTCCGGCCCGGGACGAGTTCAACTCCGCCGTGGGCATGCTGAAGCTGCTGGCGGACGAGACCCGGCTCCGGGTCATCTGGGCGCTGCTGGAGGGCGAGCACTCCGTCAACGAGCTGGCCGAGCTGGTGGGTGCGCAGCCCGCGGCCGTCTCGCAACATCTGGCCAAGCTCCGCCTGGCGCGCCTGGTGCGCAGCCGGCGTGAGGGCACACGGATCTTCTACGTGGTCGACGACGCCCACGTCCGCCGCCTGGTGGAGGAAGTGCTGACGCACGCCGACCACGTGACCGCCCATGGCTGAGGGCCGCGCCCACCACGGGGGCGGACACCACGGCCAGGGGTCCGCCTCCGTGGAGACCGACCGGCGCGCGTTGACGATCGCGCTGGCGCTGCTGGTCGGCTTCATGGGGTTCGAGGTCGCCGCCGCCGTGGTGTCCAACTCGCTGGTCCTCTTCGCCGACGCGGGCCACATGCTGGTGGACGTCGGCGCGATCGCCGGCTCGCTCGTGGCCATCCGGCTGGCCGCACGTCCCGAGACCCGGTCGCACACCTACGGGCTGAAGCGGGCCGAGATCCTGGCCGCCGCCGCGAACGGGATCGCGCTCCTCGTGATCTCGGCGCTCGTGACCTACGACGCGATCGTGCGGCTGGTGCACCCGTCGCACGTCGACGGGGGGATCCTCATCGTGGTCGCCGCTGTCGGGGTGGCGGTCAACCTGGCGGCCACGCTGACCATGGCCAGGGCCAACCGGCGTTCCCTGAACGTCGAGGGGGCCTACCGCCACATCCTGACCGACCTCTACGGCTTCACCGGCACGCTGATCGCCGGCATCGTCATCGTGGTGTGGGGCTTCAACCGCGCCGACGCCATCGCCTCCCTGGTGGTCGTCGTCCTCATGCTCAAGGCCGCCGTGGAGCTGCTACGCCCCGCGCTGCGCATCCTGCTCGAGGCCACGCCCGAGGACATCGACCTGGAGGAGGTGCGCTGCCACCTCATGGAGCTGCCCGAGGTGCAGTCGGTGCACGACCTGCACGCGTGGACCCTGACGTCGTCGCTGCCCATCCTCACCGCGCACATCGTGGTCACCGACGAGTGCTTCAACACGGGAGAGGCCGGCCGCGTCCTCGACCACCTGCAGGACTGTCTGGCCGGCCACTTCGACGTGGCGCACTCGACTTTGCAGTTCGAATCGGCCGGCCACATCGAGCACGAGCTCGGGGGGCACGCCTGACCCTGGGTTGAGTGCTCGGTCACCTCGACGATCTCGTCGGCGACCAGGCTGGGCACGGATCAACCAACCGTTGAGCTGGGGTAGGTCCCTTCGAGCTTGGATGGTTCCCTTCGAGCTTGGGTGGGTCCCTTGGTGGTGGGCGAGCCGGCACCCCTCGCTCTGGTCAGTTCGTGCCTGCGACCCCCGATTCAGGTCGCCCCTCACTGAGGCGGGGTATCGTCCCGGACCGAGGGGTGCGGCGGCACCCACCAGGAGGTCGGAACCATGCAAGGTCCCCATCATCCGAAGGTCTCGAGGCGCAATGACGGGTGCTGGGTGGTCAACTGCCCGGAGTGCCAGCGGAGTGCGCACAGCGCGGGTGAGGTTCCGATAGGCATTGGAATGGCGCTGGCGTCGCGCGAGACCGCCGATCGTCTGGTTGAGAACCACACGGGCCGTCAGGTCGCAGCGATGCGTCGGAGGGTCATCAGCTGAACCGTCGCGGCGGCGCTGCTCTGACACCCGCCACGGCGATTGCAACCGGAGTCGGGTCAGCTCAGGGCCATTCAACTCGGACCAGACGACCCGATCGGCAGGTCTCCGGCCATCCGGGTTCTGTGCGCAGATCGACGTGCGTTCGTCCCGGCTGGGTCAGCCACGGCGCGATGGTGTCAGCGCCCCGGGGGATCGATGGCCGCCACGAGCTCCACGTGCTCGGTCATGGGGAAGATGTCGAAGGCCAGCAGCTCGGTCAGGTTCCAGCCTTTGTCGAGGAGAACGCGCAGGTCGCGGGCGAACGAGGCCGGGTCGCACGAGACGTAGACGATCCTGCGCACGCCGGCCCGCGCCGCGAGCGCGCCGGTCACCGCGGTGCCGGCGCCCTCGCGTGCGGGGTCGAGCACGACGACATCGGGGCGACCGATGCCGGAGGAGACGAGCCCCGGCGTGACGTCGGCCCGCAACACCCGCAGCGTGGCGAGGTCCGCGCCGTTGTGGCGGGCGTCTTGCGCGGCGCGCCGGTCCCGCTCGACGGCGAGGACCGACCCCGCGGGCCCGACGGCCTCGGCCAGCGGGACCGAGAAGAGCCCGGCGCCCGCGTACAGGTCGACGACGGCCGCGCCGCGGCAGTCCCCCGCCAGGGCCAGCACCGCATTGAGCAGGGCCTCCGCGGCACCCGTGTGGACCTGCCAGAACACGCCGGCCGAGGTGCGGTAATTGCGCCCGCGCACCACGGCGTGCACCGCTGCGGGGCGCCGTACCGCCCGGCCGCGCACCACGAGCCCGGTCCCGGCGTCAAGGTCGGGCAGGCTGGGCGTGCCGTGCCCCCGAGGGGTGACCGACACCAGGGCCTCGTCGGCACCGGTCACGACCTCCAGCTGGGCCACCCCGGGCCAGCTGGCGCGCAGAGCGCCGGTGTCCTCGACGGCCGGGCTGGCGATCGGGCAGGAGCCGATCGGTTCGAGCTCGTGGGAGCGGTGCCTGCGGAAGCCGGCCACACCATGCGCGTCGACCCCCACGCGCACCCGGGTGCGCCAGCGGAGCCCGCCGACGTCCCCGTCCACGGGCTCGACCCTCACCGTGCGCTCGAGCCCGGCCACCCGGGAGAGCTGCTCCGCCACGCGGAAGGCCTTGAGGCGCCGCTGGGCCCCCAACTCGACGTGCTGGAAGTCGCATCCCCCGCAGCGCCCCGGCCCGGCATGGGGGCACGGCGCCGGGACGCGGTCGGGGGAGGGTTCGAGGATCTCGACGGCGTCGGCCCGTAGGAACGAGGTCGTGGTGGCCGTCACCCGGGCCCGGACCACCTCGCCCGGCAGGGAGTGGCGCACGAAGACGACCCGGCCGTCGGGCGCCCGCGCCACGCAGCCGCCGCCGGCCGCGATGGAACCGACCTCGAGCTCCAGGAGGCCTGTGACGACGGGGGTGGCCATGGCAGGGCAGCGTACGGCGCCCCGGCAGCGGACCGGCAAAGATCTCCTCCGGAAGTGTCGATCCGGGGCGCGCCCGATCGTCGTAGGAACGAAACCAACCCCCAACCGAGGAGGACCGATGCGATACCTGTTGCTGATAGCCGGAGAAGAGAGCCAGATGCAGGGCGCCACTGCCGAGCAGGGCGAGGCCATGACGAACGAGTACGCCGAGTTCGGGAAGACGATGGCCGAGCGGGGCGTGCTGCAGGGCGGCGAGCGGCTGCGCTTCACCAGCGACGCCACCACGGTGCGGGTGCGCGGCGGTGAGGTGCTGGCCACCGACGGCCCCTTCGCCGAGACCAAGGAGCAGCTTGCCGGCTACTACGTGGTGGAGTGCAAGAACCTGGACGAGGCCATCGAGGTGGCTTCGAAGATCCCGGGGGCACGCACCGGGAGCATCGAGGTGAGGCCGATCTGGGAGATGTGACGGCCGAGGTCGAGGCCGCCGTCGCCGATGCGTTCCACAGCGAATGGGGCCGCGTCGTGGCGACGCTCGTCCGCCTCACCGGCGACTGGGACCTGGCCGAGGAGTGCGCGGAGGATGCCTTCGCCACCGCGCTGGAGCGCTGGCCCGGCGACGGCATCCCGCGCCGCCCCGGCGCCTGGCTCACCACGGTGGCCCGCAACCGCGCCGTCGACCGGGCGCGACGCGCGCAATTGGGCGTGTCCAAGGAGCGGGAGATAGCAGCCGTGGAGCCGGAGCGAGGGCCGGGCCAGCCGGACGAAGGCGAGCTGAGCGACGACGACGTCCCCGACGACCGCCTGCGCCTGATGTTCACCTGCTGCCACCCTGCGCTCTCCTTCGAGGCGCAGGTGGCGCTGACGCTCCGCACACTGGCCGGCATGACGACGACCGAGATCGCCCGCGCGTTTTTGGTGCCCGAGGCGACGATGGCGCAGCGCCTCGTCCGGGCGAAGCGCAAGATCCGTCACGCAGGGATCCCCTTCGCGGTGCCGCCGGCGCACCAGCTGGTGGAGCGCACGGCCGCCGTGCTGGCGGTCCTCTACCTGCTCTTCAACGAGGGCTACTCCGCCAGCACGGGCGCCGATCTGGTCCGGCGAAGCCTCACCACAGAGGCGATCAGGCTCGGACGGGTCCTGTGCACGCTCATGCCCGACGAGCCCGAGGCACTTGGACTGTTGGCACTGATGCTGTTCCACGACGCCCGCAGCGCAGCGCGCGTCGACGGCGCGGGCGACCTCGTGGTGTTGTCCGAGCAGGACCGCTCCCTCTTCGACGCCGTCGCCATCGCCGAGGGGCACGAGCTGCTCGATGCCGCCCTGCGGCTGGGTCGGCCCGGGCCCTTCCAGGTCCAGGCGGCCATCGCCGCCTGCCATGTCGAGACTGGTGGCGAGACGGACTGGGCGGAGATCGCCGCGCTCTACGACCGTCTGTTCGAAATGGCGCCCTCGGCGGTGATCGCGCTCAACCGCGCCGTCGCGGTGTCGTTGAGCGAGGGTCCCGAGGCGGGGCTCGCCCTGGTCGAGCAGATCGCCCCGGAGGGGCTGCCGGACTACCACCTCCTGCCGGCCGCCCGGGCGGACATGCTGCGCCGGCTCGGGCGCCGCTCCGAAGCGGCGGCGGCCTACGGGGCGGCCCGCGACCTGGCGGGCACTGATGCGGAGCGCCGCTACCTGGAGCGTCGCCAGCGCGAGCTGACCGCCTGACGTCGGTTTGACAGGCCGCAGCGCCGTTGCAATCGTTCGCCCCGACCGCCGCCCCTCCGCGGTGGCGTGGGCGAGAACCGAGAGGACGGCAGAGACCATGTTGCAGGACAGAGTGGCCATCATCACCGGGGGCGGGCGGGGCATCGGCCGTGAGCACGCCCTCCTCTTCGGGTCGCTGGGGGCCAAGGTCGTCGTCAACGACCTGGGCGGTGCCGTCGACGGCTCCGGCGCAGACGTCTCCGCGGCCCAGTCGGTGGTCGACGAGATCACGGCCGCCGGCGGCCAGGCCGTGGCCAACACCGACAGCGTCAGCTCGTTCGACGGCGCGAAGGCGATCGTCGACCAGGCCGTGGCGACCTACGGCGACCTCCACGTGGTGGTCAACAACGCGGGCATCCTGCGGGACCGGATGCTCGTCTCAATGAGCGAGCAGGAGTTCGACGACGTCATCGCGGTCCACCTCAAGGGCACCTTCAACGTGACCCGGCACGCCGCGGACGTGTGGCGCGACGCCGCGAAGGCCGGGACGATCACCGACCGCGCCATCGTGAACACCAGCTCGGGCGCCGGCCTGCACGGCAACGTGGGCCAGACCAACTACTCGGCTGCCAAGGCGGGCATCGCGGCCATGACGGTCGTGAACGCCATGGAGCTGAACCGCTACGGCGTGCGCGCCAACTGCATCGCGCCGGTGGCCCGCACCCGCCTCACCCTGCAGACGCCCGGCATGGGCGAGTCGATGGGGCAGCACGTGTTTGATCCCGAGAACGTCTCGCCCCTGGTGGCCGTCCTGGCGTCGGAGGGATGCCCGTTCAACGGCCAGGTCTTCAGCGTCTACGGCGGGTCGGTGGGCATTTACGGCGGTTGGTCCATCGCCGAGCAGGTGGAGACCGACGACCGCTGGACCCCCGAGACGCTGGCGGCGGCCATGGACAAGCTGCCGCGTACGGTCGAGGTCAACAGCCAGATCTCCGAGCTCGTCAAGCACATGGGTCACTGAGGGGACGGCGGGTGCCCGTCGCCCGGGGGCCTACGTAGGCTTCGTCGCCATGGGTGGGGATGCCGGCGATGCCGGGAATGCCGGAAATGCAGGAGACGTGGCACGTGTCGTGCCCGACACCGCGCTGGTCGAGGCCGCCTTTGCGACCGCCGACGTGCACCCGCTCCTGTGCGCCGTGGCCCAGGTCACGGGCGACCTGTCGCTGCTGCGCCAGGACCTCGCGCCCGACCAGGAGCAGATGCTGGTCCCCGGCCGCGGCCTGGGACCCGAGCAGGAGGACGAGGCAAGGCGGCTGGCGGCGGCCGCTCTCCTGGCTCCACGCGGCGTCCGGAGCGCCCGACCACACGCTCACGCAGGAAGAGAAGCGGCGGGCCTTCGGCTTCCTCGTCGGCGCCGGGTCCACGGAGCAGTGGGAGACCTTCCTGACCGAGGAGTTGGCGCTCCCCGGCAGCGACGCCAGGGCGCCCTCGTGGCGGGCGGCGGAGATCGGGCGCTCCTTCCGCTGCGCGGTCATCGGCGCCGGCGCGTCGGGCCTGGCCGCGGCGCACCGGCTGCGCCAGGCCGGTGTGGAGGTGACCGTCTTCGAGAAGAACGGCGATGTGGGGGGCACCTGGCTGGAGAACGTCTACCCGGGGTGCCGCGTCGACGTGCCCAACCAGCTCTACAGCTTCTCCTTCGCCCAGACCAACGAGTGGGCCTCCCGGTTTTCTGCGCAACCCGACCTGTTGGCCTACCTGCAGACGATGACCAAGGAGCTCGGGCTCGGCGAGTGCATCCGCTTCGCCACCGAGGTGACCGAAGCCCGATTCGACGACGGGTCCCGGACGTGGTCGCTCACGGTGCACGCCGGGGACGGCACGGAGCGGACGGAGGTCTTCGACGGCGTCCTCTGCGCGGTGGGGCAGCTCAACCGCCCCTCCTTCCCGGCCGTCGCGGGCCGGGACACGTTTCGCGGGCCGTCCTTCCACTCGGCGGCCTGGGACGACTCCATTGAGCTGGCCCGCCGGCGGGTGGCCGTGGTGGGGACCGGGGCGAGCGCGGCCCAGTTCGTCCCCTGCCTCGTCGACGAGGTCGCCCACCTCGACGTCTACCAGCGCACCCCGCCCTGGCTGCTGCCGACCGAGAACTACGGGGACCCCTTCCCACCCGAATTCGGTGACCTGCTCGCACTGCTGCCGATCTATGGACGCTGGGACCGCCTGTGGCAGTTCTGGATCATGCACGAGGGGCTGCTCGTGGCCGCTCGCGTCGACCCCGACTGGGACGAGCACACCGAGGCCGTGAGCGCGGGCAATGACTTCGTGCGATCGATGCTGCTCGACGTCCTGCGCGCCCAGGTCAGCGACGACGAGCTCTACGAGAAGATGGTGCCGCACTTCCCGCCCTTCGCGAAGCGGGCCCTGCGCGACGACGGGCGGTGGGCGGCGGCCCTGGGCCGGCCCGAGGTGGACCTGATCACGACGCCGATTCGGGAGATCACGCCGGGCGGCGTCCGGACGGTCGACGGCGTGGAGCACCAAGCGGACGTACTGATCTACGGGACGGGCTTCAGCGCGTCGGACTTCGTGGCGCCGATGCGGGTGTTCGGGAGCGGGGGATTGGAGCTCAACGAGGAGTGGGGCGGCGACGCCCGCGCCTACCTCGGCATCACGGTGCCGGGCTTCCCCAATTTCTTCATGCTGTACGGGCCCAACACGAACCTGGTCATCAACGGCAGCATTCTGGTGATGGTGGAGTGCCAGGTGCGCTACGCGGTCGAGGCCATCGGCCGCCTGCTGCGCTCGGGCCACCGCTCAATGTCGTGCCGGCGCGACGTCCACGAGCGCTACGGCCGGGAGATGGAGGTGGGCAACGCGAAGATGGCGTGGGGCGTCGCCGACGTGCCCACGTGGTACCGCAACGCGCACGGCCGGATCACCCAGAACTGGCCATTCGACCTCCACTCCTACTGGGAGCGCACGCGGGAGCCCGACCTGGCCGACTACGACCTGGCGTGACCGGGCCCAGCCGCGAGCTGACCGAGATCCTCGCCCTCGTCCCGCGGGATTTCGCCGACCCGGGGGCGGACTACCGGGCCGTGCGCGCCATGATGGCGCCGTTCCACGGCCACCCTGTGCCGCCGCACGTCACCGTCACCGAGGCAGTGCTCGGCGGGGTTCGCTGCGCCTGGTACGACGACCAGCGCGTGCCCCGCCGGGACCGGGTGGTCTTCCATTGCCACGGCGGTGGCCTCGTGTCGTGCCCACTCGACGACTACCACTTCTACGGGGCCATGCTCGCGGAGCGCCTCGAGGCTCGGGTGGTGATGGCGGACTACCGCCTGGCGCCGGAACACCCCTACCCTGCGGCGCACGACGACTGCCTGGCCGCCTACAACGGGCTGCTGGCGTCGGGAGAGGCGGAGCCCGGGCGGACGGTGGTCAGCGGGGACTCCTGCGGCGGCCTGCTCGGGCTCGCCACCCTGCTCGCGGCGCGCGACGCCGGCCTCATCCTGCCGGCGTGCTTCGTGTCGATCTCGGGCTGGTTCGACCTGGCCGTCGCGGTCGGGCCGGGTGAGGGACGCGACCCGTTCCTCACGGCGCAATGGGTCCGCAACCGCGGCGAGGAGTACGTCGCCGGGCAGATCGCGCTCGACGACCCGCGGGTCTCGCCGGCCAACGCGTCTCTCGCCGGCCTGCCGCCCCTGTACCTCCCGGTGGGCGAGCTCGACACCGTGCGCGAGGGCGTCATCGCCCTGGCGGCGTCGGCGGCGCGGGCCGGGGTCGCGGTCACGCTGGAGTCGTGGCCGGGGATGGTGCACGGCTGGCAGGGGATGGTGGGTGCCGGGGTGCCCGAGGCGCTGGCGTGGTTCGCGCGGGCCCGGCAGTACATCACCGGGGTGATGGGCGACGACGCTAGCTGATCACGTCAATCGGCGTGCCGGCGGGGATGACGGACAGCTGCGCCAGGTCGGCATCGTGGAGCCGGATGCACCCGTGCGAAATCGCTGCGCCCGTGGTGCCGATGAGCGAGTCGTCGTAGGAGTCGATCGGCCCGTGGATGCCGATGATGGCGTCGCCCGAGTTCTCCCAGTCGGTGATGGAGTCGGAGTGATCCGACGTGACGAGGACGAAGGGGCCGTAGCCGGGGCCGGGGGACGGGTACTGCATCGGCATGAAGTAGTGGCCGGTCGGGGTGGGGTCGTTGGGCGCACCGACGCCGGCCGGGAAGTCGAAGACCTGCGCGCCGGCGTCGAAGACGTAGAGGTGCTCCGTCGTGAGGTCGACCACGATGTAGTACGGGGTGCTGGAGAGCGTGACGTCGCTCTGGCGCACCCAGATCGTGGAGCCGTTGGGGCGCTGGGCCAGGCGGACGTAGAGCCAACCTGGCTGCGTCGTGATCACAGGGAGGACGGAGGCGTAGCCGTACCAGGTGCCGAGCACCGTCATGCTGGGCGCCGCCGCCTCGGGCGATGCATAGCCGGGGATGTTGCCGTCGGTCGTGGCGACGAGCGTGCTCGCGGCCGGTGCCGTGACGACGGGCGCCGCGGGCGGGGCGGTGGTCGTGGTGCTTGTCGGCGCGGGCAGGGCAGCGTGGTGGTGCGCCGGAGGGGGAGCGGCAGAGGGCTGGCTGGTGACCAGGCTGAAGACCCCCAGCACGAGGGCCCCCCCGCCGACCGCCAGTGCCACCGCCCCCACCGCCACCGCCCCCACCGCCACCGTGATCCGCCGCCGCGTCCGACCCATCCGACCTCCGATGGGGGCCAATCGTACTGGCACGTGCCGGGTCCCCAGCCCCGGCCCCGGGGGTGCGAGGATGCGGCCATGGCCGATCGTCAGCGCGTCTCGTCGGGCTCGCCCTTCGAGCCCACCATCGGGTTCAGCAGGGCCCTCCGGGTGGGGGAGCGGGTCCTCGTCTCAGGGACCGGGCCGGTCGTGCCCGGCGGGGTGTGTCCCGAGGGCGCCGGGCCGCAGGCCCGACGCTGCTTCGAGATCATTGGGGCCGCGTTGGCGGAGGCCGGAGCCTCCCTGAGCGATGTCGTGCGGACCCGGGCGTACCTCACGTCGGCCGACGACGCCGCGGCCGTCGGCGCCGTCCACGGCGAGTTGCTCGGTGGCGTGCGTCCGGCCGCGACGATGGTCGTGGTGGCGGGACTGCTGGACCCCGCCTGGAAGGTGGAGATCGAAGCCGAGGCGGTGTTGCCCCAGAGGCGCTGACCAGATCGGCGAGTACGGCTTGGGGGCTAGGAGGCGAGTCCCGCCACCGTGGCGGCGACGATGTTCGTGCCGCGCAGGTCGCCGACGAGGCCCGCCTCCATGCGGTTCATCACGTAGCAGACGGAGAGCTCCGCGTCCTGGTCGTTGATGATGACCGAGCCGCCGTAGCCGCCCCAGTAGCAGGCGCGCGGCCCGAGCGGCAGCTCGGGCGGGTTGCTCAGCCCGTAGCCCATGCCGATGCGCTGCTGCACGCCGAGCACCTTGTCGATGCCGTCCGCCTGCACCTCGAAGATGGGGTCGGTGCCCTCGGCAGAGAGGAGGCGGACGCCGCGCGCCTCGCCCCGGCCGGAGATGACGGACTGCACGGCGGCCACCGAGCGGGCGTTGCCCTGGCCGTTGGCGGCGGGGATCTCGGCCCGGCGCCACCACTCGTGGTGGGCCATGGTCGCATCGATGGGCGGGTTCACGAACGTCTTGAGCATGAGATCGGAGACCTGGCCCGCCATGGCGTCCATGTCGATCGGCGGCGGCGGGATCACGTTGGAGACCCGGTGGTCCTCGCTCGCCGGGAGTCCGATGTGGAAGTCCGCATCGAGCGGCTTGGCCACCTCGCGGTCGAACCACTGGCCGATCGTCTCCCCGGTGATGCGCCGGACTATCTCGCCGATGAGGTAGCCCTGCGTCACGGCGTGGTAGCCCGACCCGGTGCCGGGCTCCCACCACGGCGCCTGGGCGGCGAGCCGGGACGTGCACAGGTCCCAGTCGGCCAGCTGCTCGGCCTGCAGGGGCTCGTCCCAGCCCGAGAGGCCGGCCGTGTGGCCCATGACGTGGCGCACCTCGACGTCCTCCTTGCCGTTGGCGGCGAACTCGGGCCAGTAGTTGGCGACGGGGGCGTGGAAGTCCAGCTCGCCGCGGTCATGGAGCATGAGCGCGCACAAGAACGTCATCGTCTTGGTGGTCGACCAGACGTTGGTGATGGTGTCGCGCTCCCAGGGCTTCGTCTTCTCGGCATCGGCCCAGCCGCCCCAGATGTCGACGACCGGCTCGCCGTGCAGGAAGACCGCCACCGACGCACCGAGGTCGGCGCCCGTCGCGATCTGGTCGGCCAGCGTCGCCTTCACGGCGTCGAAGCGCGGGTCGCAGGTTCCGTGGACCTCGGCCGTCTCTGCCATGTGAGCCTCCTTCTTCGGTGGCGGGGGTCGCGGCATGCGGGCCCCGGCGCGGGCACCGTCGTGCATGGCCCGGCGAGGGCAACCTATTGACCCGGCAGGGCCCGCGCCAAACGGGGCCGTCCGGCAACCCCCCGATAACGTCGCTCCGTGGACGCGATCGTGGTCGGCTCGGGGCCCAACGGCCTGGCCGCCGCGATCACACTGGCTCGGGCCGGCCATTCGGTCGAGGTGTTCGAGGGGGCGCCGACCGTCGGCGGCGGGACCCGGACCGAGGCGCTGACGCTGGAGGGGTTCCGCCACGACGTCTGCTCGGCGGTGCACCCGCTGCTGGTGGCATCACCCTTCTTCCGCTCCCTCGATCTGCGGAGTCTCGGCGTCGTGCTGCGACAGCCCGAGGTGGCCTTCGCCCAGCCGCTCGCAGGGTCTCGCGCCGCCGCGCTGTATCGGAGCGTGGAGGAGACGGCGTCGCACCTGGGCGGGGACGCGGCGGCCTACGTCGACCTGGTCGGGCCGCTGGTGGACTGGCTCGACCGCGTCATGCCCTACGTGCTGGGCCCGATGCGGGGCATGCCGCGCGACCCGCTGGCGCTGGCCCGCTTTGCGCTGGCGGGCACACCCTCCATGCGCCACGCAACCCGGCGGTTCACCACCGACGCGGCGCGGGCGCTGCTCGGCGGTGCGGCGGCACACTCCGCCGAACCACTGACCGCGCCCCTGACTGCGGCCTTCGGGCTGCTCCTCACCGCACTCGCTCACGGCGCCGGCTGGCCCGTCGCCGAGGGTGGCAGCGCGGCCATCGCGTCGGGGCTGGCCGGCGAGGTGCGACGCCTCGGTGGAGTCGTGCACACGGACCACTGGGTGACCTCGCTGTCGGAGCTCCCGCCGGCGCGCGCCGTGCTGCTCGACACCTCCCCGCGCCAGTTCGTCGCGTTGGCCGGGACGCGCCTGAGCCGTCGGTCGGCCCGGCCGTGGGCGCGCTTTGCGCCCGGGCCCGGGGCGTGCAAGGTGGACTGGGCCCTCGACGGGCCCGTGCCGTGGAGGGCCGAGGCCTGCCGGCGCACGGTGACGGTGCACGTGGGCGGCACCTTCGACGAGGTGGCGCGCTCGGAGGCGGCGGTGCGCGCCGGGCAGCACCCGGAGCAGCCGTTCGTCCTGGTGGCCCAGCCGGGCGTCGTCGACCCGACGCGGGCGCCGGCGGGACTGGACACGCTGTGGGGCTACTGCCACGTGCCCAACGGCTCCGGCGTCGACATGTGCGAGCGGATGGAGGCGCAGATCGAGCGCTACGCGCCGGGTTTCCGGGACCGGATCCTGGCCCGGACCGTGCGCACCGCGGCCGAGGCCGAGGCCCACAACCCGAACCTGCTGGGCGGCGACGTCAACGGCGGCGCGGCCACCCTGCGACAGACGGTGTTCCGGCCCGTGGCCCGGTGGAACCCCTACCGGACGCCGTTGGACGGTGTGTATCTCTGCTCGGCCTCGACACCGCCGGGCGGCGGCGTCCACGGCATGTGCGGGTTGTCGGCGGCCGAGGTGGCGTTGCGGGAGCGGTTCTCCTAGGGACTGCTCCGGCGACGGTCGTCAGGCGGTGGTCGTCGCGGGGCCGGTCAGGTACTCGAGGAGGTACCAGGCCTCGATCTCGTCGGCCACGCACGACGTGAACTCACCCTGGCGGACGACGTAGCGCAGCCAGCACGGGTGGATCCGCAGGGTGTGGGTGTCGCCGTCACGATGCCCGGCCACGACCTCGATGTTGTCGACCGCGCTGGTGAGCTCGTAGCGCCAGGCGGCCCCGGCGTGCGACCCGTTGGTCGCTGCGATGAGCTCCACGACCATGTGCTCCGCGATCTTGAGGCTTTCCCTCATGTCAACTCCCCCGTGCTGCGGCCCGGTCCCCACCCGGTCCCCTTCGTCGTCCCCGCGGGCCCCGCTTGCCCCAGTGTCCGCTGCGCAGGACTGACGACAACTCCAAGACAGATTCACGCCCCAGGGGTGGATGCGGCGGCGCAGCGGGGTTGCGATCGGGGTGCTTCGTGCCCAGTCAGGGACGGCGCGGGACCTCGCACACGGGGACAGGTGCCTTGACGCCCTGCATGCGCCGGGCCCGCCTGCGCCCGGCTCGGACCCCGTCGATGCCTTCCCGCCACGCGCTTCGGCCATGGTGCCGAAGCTACCGGCCGTCGCGCCGGACCACGAACGTCTGGTCGGGAGAGGGGAGGGGGAGCTCGACGCGGCGCGTCAGGGACACCGACTCCAGCAGGCGGCGGTCGTGCGAGACGAGGAGCAACGTGCCCCTGTACTCGTGCAGCGCCGACTCCAGCTGCTCGATGGCGGGCAGGTCGAGGTGGTTGGTCGGCTCGTCGAGTACGAGGAAGTTCACGCCGGTGGCGGCGAACGCGGCCAACTCGGCCCGGGTGCGCTCGCCGGGGGAGAGCGATTCCGGGGGGCGCAGCACTGCGTCCGCGCCCAGCCCGAACTTGGCCAGTTGGGCGCGCGCCCGATCGCGCCGGAGCCCGGTGACCGCGATGAAGGAGTCGACCACGCTCGACGTGCCGCGCAGCACGCGCCTGTCCTGGGCCAGCTCGCCGACGACGACGCTCGGGCCGATGCGGCGCGTGCCCTTGGCCAGCGGCAGGCGGCCGAGGACGGCCTCGACCAGCGTGGTCTTGCCCGACCCGTTCGGCCCGACCAGGGCGATGCGGTCGGCCCAGGCGATGTCCAGGGTGAGCGGGCCGAGTGTGAAGTCGCCCCGCTCGACGACCGCGTCGACGAGGCCGGCGACGACCGCACCGGAGCGGGTCGTCTCGCTGATGGTGAACCGGAGGTCCCAGCCTTCCCACGGCTTGTCGACCTCCTGGAGCGACTCGAGGGCACGCTCGGTCCGTCGGGCCCGCGAGGCGAGCTTCTCGGTCCGGTTGATCCGGAAGTCCCGCTGCGCCTTGTCGTTGTCGCGCGGGTGCTTCTTCTCGCGGGTCACGCCGGACGTGGCCCACTGCCGCTCGCGCTGGGCCCGCCGGCGCAGCTCGGTGCGCTGGGCCTCGTAGGCCTGGTAGGCCTCGGCCGCGTGTGCCCGCTCGGCCTCGCGCTCGGCCTGGTAACCGACCCAGCCGCCGCCGTAGAGGCGCCCGCCGCGGGAGTGCTCGTCCAGCTCCAGCACGTCGGTCACGGTGCGCTCCAGGAAGGCCCGGTCGTGCGACACGATGACCATGCCGCCGCGGCGGCGGGCGACCACGTCCTCAAGCCGGGACAGGCCGTCGAAGTCGAGGTCGTTGGTCGGCTCGTCCAAGAGGGTGATGTCGAAACGGGAAAGGAGGATGGCGGCCAGCGCGGCGCGCGCCTCCTGGCCCCCCGACAGGGTCGCCACGGGCTGGGCGGCGACGGCCTCGGCGAGGCCGACCTGCTCGAGGGTCGTGACGAGGCGGGCCTCGAAGTCGCCCGCCGAGACAGACTCGAAGCGGGCGAGCGCCGCAACGTAGCGGTCGTCGGCCTGGTCCTCGCCCTTTCCGAGGGCGGCCGCGGCGTGCGCCAGCTCGTCCTCCGCCGCGGCGACACCGGTGCGGCGGTAGAGCGCCTCGCGGACGCTCTCGGCGCCGTTCGGTGCGTCCTCCTGGTGCAGGTAGCCGACCGTGGCGGTGGGCGGGTCGACGCGGACGTCGCCGGCGCCCGGGTCGAGGAGGCCGGCCAGGATCTGCAGGAGCGTCGACTTGCCGACACCGTTGGGGCCGACGACCCCGAGACAGGTGGCGGGCCCGACCGTCAACGACACGTCGTCGAGCACGGGGCGGCCACCGCGTTCGTGGCTGAGGTGGTGCGCCACCAGGGTGGCCGCCGGCGCAGCGGTGAGGGAAGACATGAGGGAACTCCGGGACGGGTCGGTCGGGTGCGGGACGAAACTGGGGCGCGGTGCGCCTCCGGACACGTCGGGCTCTACCTCACGGCGCAATCGTAGCGCCCGGATGGGGCGCGACGGAGAGGTTCAGTAGTGTCGTGCGGCCGGGCGGCGCGGGCTCCCGGTTCTCCACAGGGGCCACAAGGGGGCAGCATGCCGATCGCCATCACCGACGAGCACCAGGAGCTGGGGGCCACCGTCCGCGGCGTGCTGACGACCCACGGATCCCTGGCGGCCAACCGGGCGCTGCTCGAGGCGGACGCCGCGCCCCGGCCCTCCTTTTGGAACGAGATGGCGGACCTGGGCTGGCTCGGCATCCACCTGCCCGAGGAGCACGGCGGTGCGGGCGCCTCGCTGAGCGAGCTGGTCGTCGTGCTCGACGAGCTCGGGCGCCAGGTCGCCCCGGGCCCCTTCCTGCCGACGGTGCTCGCCTCGGCGGTGGTAGCGCAGTGCGGCAGCGACGCGCAGCGCGCGCGCCTCCTCCCGAGCCTCGCCGACGGCAGCGCGACGGGCGCGCTCGGCCTCGGGGGCTCGCTGACCCTGACAGGCGGGGTGCTCGACGGTGACGGCGGGATCGTCCTCGGGGGCGCCGGAGCCGACCTGTTGCTGCTCCGGGCCGGCGACGACCTGGTGGCGCTCCCCCGGGACACGGACGGAGTGACGCTCGGGAGCCCCCACGACCTCGACCCGTCACGCCGCTCGGCCACCGTGACGGTGTCGTCGGCGGCCGTGGACGACGGCGACATCCTCGCCGGCGCGGCGCGGCGCGCTCGACGCGCTGGCCCGCACGCTCGGGGCGGCGGAGGCCGTCGGCGTGATGGCCGCCTGCACCGACTCGGCCGTCGCCTACGCCAAGGAGCGGATCCAGTTCGGGCGGACCATCGGGACCTTCCAGGCCGTCAAGCACCACTGCGCCGACCTGCTGGTGGCCGCGGAGCTGGCGACCGCCGCCGTGTGGGACGCGGCCCGGGCCTCGGCTGACACCGCCGACGAGTTCGACCTCGTCGCCGCCATGGCGGCGCAGCTGGCCTTCGGCCCGGCGGTGCACAGCGCGCAGATGAGCATCCAGGTGCACGGCGGCATCGGGTTCACCTGGGAGCACGACGCGCACCTGTTCCTGCGCCGGGCGCTCGTCCTCAACGCAGTGCTCGGGTCGCCCGACGACGCCGAGGACGTCACGGCGCACGCCGCTCGCGGGACGACGCGCGAGGTCTCGCTCGACCTCCCCCCCGAGGCGGAGCCGATCCGGGCCGGGGTGCGCGCCGACGCGGAGCGCACCGGCGCGCTGGCCGGCAAGGAGCAGCGCCGGGCGTTGGTCGAGGCGGGCCTCATGGTCCCGCACTGGCCCAAGCCCTGGGGCCGTGAGGCGGGGGCCGTCGAGCAGATCGTGATCGACGAGGAGCTGCGCGCCGCCGGCGTGACGGTGCCCGGACTGGGCATCACGGGCTGGAACATCATGACGGTGAACCAGTACGCGACGCCCGACCAGGTGGAGCGGTGGGTCTTCAAGTCGCTCATGGGTGAGTACGTGTGGTGCCAGCTGTTCAGCGAGCCCGATGCGGGCTCCGATGCGGCTGCCGTCAAGACGAGGGGGACGCGGGTCGACGGCGGGTGGACGGTCAACGGCCAGAAGGTGTGGACGAGCGGCGCCCGGCACAGCCACCTCGGGCTGGCCACGGTGCGGACCGACCCCGACGCGCCGAAGCATGCGGGCATCACCACGATGGTGATCGACATGCACGCCCCGGGCGTCGAGGTCCGTCCGCTGCGCCAGATCACCGGCCATTCCGACTTCAACGAGGTCTTCTTCGACGACGTCTTCGTGCCCGACGACGATGTCGTCGGGACCCCCAACGACGGCTGGACGGTGGCCCGCTCGACCCTGGGCAACGAGCGGGTCTCCATCGGCGGGGGAGTCGGCAGCATCTACCCGCACATGGACCTGCTGGCGTTGCTCAAGAGCGGCGGCGACCGCGTCCCGGCCGCGTCGGCGCGCATCGGCGCCATCATCACCAAGGACCACGCGCTGAAGGTGCTCAACCTGCGCCGGGCCCAGCGCGCCGTGATCGGGGGCGAGCCCGGCCCGGAGGGCAACGTGACGAAGCTGGTCCTGGCCGAGCACGGTCACGACCGGGCCCGGCTGCAGGCGGACCTCGTCGGCGCCGGGACCGCGTTCCTCGACGGCGACGGCGCGCTGGCCGGGTTCGCGCAGCTCGCCACGCGAGCGATGTCCATCGCGGGGGGCACCTCCGAGATCACCCGGAACCAGATCGCGGAGCGCATCCTCGGGCTGCCCCGCGACCCGCTGATCACGTAGCCCCGGCGCCGGCTCACCGCCGCCGGAGATTAATGGAGGCGGGTGCACCGGCTGTCACGATGTCGCCGGTGGCGGTTCCGCGTTCGAGGCGGTCGCGCATCGTCGCGGCGGCCGTGGTCGCGGTCCTCGTGCCGGCGTTCTGCGCGGCGATGCCGACCCCGCGGGCCACCCGGGCGCGCCGGCGCATCGGCCGCTGCTATCCGGTGCAGCTGCTCGAGGTCGGCGTGTCGCCCCGCGGGTTCTGGGACTTCATGGGCGTTCGCCTACCAGTGGGCTGCGCTGGTCAAGGCGCTCGTGCTGCAGCCCACCTGCTGAGGGAAGCGACCCGATCGCAACCGGGCTGCGACGCGTCCGTGACGGCGCGCGTTGTACGGTGCCGTGGGGGCGCCGGTGGGGGACCGGCAAGAGGGGGGTGCAGGTGCAGGCGAGCGTCCAGGCCGTCGAGTCACGCAACGTGCCGACGGCGGGCGCCGCCCCTGCGCGCCCGACTCCGAAGCGCCGCCTGTCGCAGCGGTCGATTGAGCTCGTCGGCCTGGCCCTCGGCATCGGCTTCATCACCGCGGTCGCCCTGGGGCACGAGCTCTCGAACGACGAGTTCTGGTCGCTGGCGGCCGGGCAGTGGATGATCGCCCACCACGCCGTCGTGGGGCTGGACCCATTCAGCTACACCGAGTCGCACCGCCGCTGGGTCACCGACGAATGGGGATCGGCCGTCGCCCTGGCCGGGTTGTTCCGGGCCTTCGGTGCGGCCGCCTACAGCATCTACGCCATCGTGCTGGGTGGATTGAGCCTGTTGGCCACCGCGGCCTACGCCCGGGCGCTGGGGGCCAGGGGTGGGCGCGTGGTCGCCATCGTCCTCCTGCTGGCCATCGGCATCGCCGGCGTCGTCTCGAGCGACCGCGGCCTCGACTTCTCGCTGGTGTGGCTGCCGCTGGAGCTGCTGGTGCTCACCAAGGCGCGGGGCAATCCGCGCTGGCTGCTGTGGCTCCCGCTGCTGTGCGTGGCGTGGGTCAACACCCACGGGTCGATCCTGATCGGGCTCGTCGTGCTCGGCGTGGAGCTGGGGTGGTCGCTGGCACCGGCCCGGCTGGTCACGCGCCTCGGCGGCGTCCGCCAGTCCCCGCACACGGGCCCCCTCGCCCTGGCGCTGCTGGGCAGCCTGATCGCCTCGTGCATCACCCCCTACGGCCCGGGCCTGCTGTCCTACGACGTCGGTGTGGCGGGCAACTCACAGATCGCGCAGTACATCGACGAGTGGAACTCGCCCAACTTCCACTCCGTGATGGTGGTCCTGGTCTTCCTGGTGCCGTTGCTGGTGATCATCGCGACGGTGCGCGTCCGGCGCATCCCGCTGCTCGAGGGGTCGCTGGCCGCCGTGCTGTTCGTCGAGGCACTCCGGACGCAGCGCATGGTCATGTACCTGATGGTCGTCGCCGCCGGTCTGGCCGCGACACTGCCCGCGCGGGGCCCGTGGGGCACGACGGCGCGGCGCTGGGCCGGCGGCGGGTTCGTGGTCTTCGCCATCTTCATCCTCGCCGCCCCGTCGGTGCCGGCCGGGACCGTGTCGCCGACGCTCCCGGTGCAGGCCTTCGGCTACCTGGGCTCCCATCACGGGCGTGTCTTCACCGAGTACACGTGGGGTGACTACTCCATCGCACGGCACCGGGCCACCTTCGCCGACGGGCGCACCGACCTCTTCGAGGGCGACGTGCTGACGGAGTTCTTCGCGGTGACCAACCTGACGACGAATCCCGACCCGGTGCTCTCGGCCTACCACGTCTCCTACGTCGTGTGGGCGCCGCGCACCGCCCTGTCGGAGTACCTGGCACACGACCCGCGCTGGCGGGTGGTCGACCGCTCCCCGGTGGCCCTCGTGTTCGCCCGCCGCTCGGCCCGCCTCGAGCGCTGAGCTCGCAACGACCCGGGGACCCGGCTCAGCCCAGGGTCGCCTGCAGGCCGCGCTGGTCGCCGTCCTCGTCCGACCAGGTCTCCACCGACCCGTAGCCGAGGCGTTCGAGGGCCGGGCCGAGGAGGTCCGCCTGCTCCCCGCCGAGCTCCAGCAGCAGCGCGCCGCCGGCGCGGAGGTAGCGGGGGGTGTCGTCGATGATCCGGCGCAGGACGCCGGTGCCGTCCGGCCCACCGTCATAGTGCGACGCGTCCTCGAAGACCAGCGTGTCGCGCGGGAGCACGGGCAGCGCCGGGGTGGGGACGTAGGGGGCCACCGCCACCACGACGTCGGTGGCGCCGCGCAGGGCCGGCGGCACGCCGGCGAAGAGGTCCCCGCGGTAGGCCTCCACGCCGTTGGCCCGGGCGCAGGCGACCGCCCGGGGGTCGCGGTCGGTGGCGACGATGCGGGCCGTGGGCCGCGCCACGGCCAGCGCCGCGGCCACCGCACCGGTCCCGGTGCACAGGTCGATGGCGGTACCGCTGTCGGGGAGCCGGGCCGCGGCGCGCCGGGTCAGCGGGAGGCTCTGCCAACGGGGGACGTAGACGCCCTCGTCGACGCGCAGGGTGAGGTCGCCGAACTCGATGCGGCCCGTGATCCAGGCCAGGGGCTCCCCGACACGGCGCCGTTCGGCCAACGCCATGAGCAGCGGCCCGTCGCCGCCTGCACGTGCCGCGAGCTCGGCCGCCTCTTCCGTGGCGGCCACGCACCCGGCACGGGCCAGCAGGTCCGCCACGCTGGCGACGGCGTCGGGGTCTGCGGGCCCGGTCACTCGAGCCTCAGAACGTGCCATTCGAGACATTTCCTATCAGTGAGCGGGCGCGCCCGACGACCGGCGGGCGACGATCGGTGTCCCGACCGTCGCCGGGCGGCCGCTGGCGGCGCGGCCACGTCCACATTCGGTAACGTCGGCGCAATGGCGATGCCGGCGGTGCGCGTCGAGCACCTCTCCAAGTCCTACGGGCACACCGTCGCCGTGCGCGACGTCAGCTTCGACGTGCAGAAGGGCGAGGTGTTCGCGCTGCTGGGGCCGAACGGCGCCGGCAAGACGACCACGCTCGAGATCCTCGAAGGTTTCCGCGAGCGCAGCGGCGGCACGGTGCAGACGCTCGGGGTCGACCCGGCCGACCACAGCACGCAACGCTGGCTGCGGACGCGCATCGGCGTCGTGCTGCAAGAGCTGGCCGTGGAGCCGTACTACTCGGTGCGCCAGGTGCTCACCCGCAACGCCGGCTACTACTCGCACCCGCGGCCGGTCGACGAGGTCATTGAGCTGATCGGGTTGGCCGAGAAGGCCGACGACCGGATCAAGCGACTTTCGGGCGGCCAGCAGCGCCGCCTCGACGTCGGCCTCGGGATCATCGGCAATCCCGACCTGCTCTTCTTGGACGAGCCGACGACCGGGCTCGACCCCTCAGGGCGCCGCGAGACGTGGGACCTTATCCGCCTTCTGGCCGCCGGGGGCACCACGGTGCTGCTGACCACCCACTACATGGACGAGGTCGAAGCGCTGGCGGACCGGGCGGCGGTCCTCTTCAACCAGGAGATCGTGGCCAGCGGCACGCCGTCGTCCATCGGCGGGCGGGACCTCGGGGCGGTGACGATCCGCTTCCGCCTGCCCGACGGCGTGACGGTGGCGTCGCTGCCGGTCGCCGCCGAGCGCTCCGACGACGGCCATGCCGAGATCCACACCGAGGACGAGGTCCGGGTGCTGCACGACCTGACGGGATGGGCGCTCGAAGGTGGCCATCGGCTCCAGGGGCTCTCGGTGCTGCGGGTCTCGCTGGAAGACGTGTATCTAGGGCTGACGCAGGGCGCGGGATCGGGGCCGGCCGGGACGGAGGCGGGACCGGGGTCGGCGCCGCCGCCGGCCTCGGCGGCCGAGCGCCCGGCGTCGTCGGAGGTGCGCCGGTGAGCACGACCGAGACGCCCGTCAGGGGATCGTTCCGCGGCCCGCGCGATCTGGCTCTCGTGGCGCGTCAGGTGCGCTTCGAGCAGCTCTCGTTCTGGCTGAACCCCATCGGGGCCTTCTTGACCATCGGGTTCTCCGTCGTCTTCATCGTGATCTTCGAGTCGACGTCGCGCCACTCGACGGTGAGCTTCCTGTCGATCAACCTCGGCCAGTACTACGTCCCGGCCTTCGCCGCCTACGGCATCATGGCCGCCTGCTTCAACATCCTGGCCATCGGGATGGTCAACCGGCGCGAGATGGGGCTCCTCAAACGGCTGCGGCTGAGCCCGCTCCCGACCTGGATGCTCCTGGCCGCCATCTTCATCAACTCCATGATCATCGCCATGATTCAGCTGGTGCTCCTGCTGCTGGTGGGTCGCCTCGGGTACGACGTGCACGGGCCGCAGGACATCGCCCTGTTCCTGCTCGTCATCGTCGTGGGCATGCTCAGCTTCACGGCCCTGGGTGTCGGCGTCAGCACCCTGGTGCCCAACGCCGACTCGGCCGGCCCGATCGTGAGCCTGGTCTTCTTCATCCTCGTGGCGCTCTCGGGCCTGTACTTCCCCGTGAAGGCCGGGACCGGGCTGGCCACGTTCACCGGGCTGTTCCCCATCCGCCACCTGATCCTGGCGCTGGTCGACACCTTCAACGGCATCCCGGGCACGTCGCCGTGGAACGACCTGTTGGTCATCGCCGTCTGGGGTGCCGCCGGCGTCTTCGTCAGCCTGCGCCGCTGGGAGTGGTCGCCCAAACGGGGCTAGGGCGGCGCACCGGATGTGCAGGTGGTCGGCCGAGGCGACAGAGTAGGGCGCCATGGAACCGGCACAGCACGGGGCCGACGGGGCCGACGGGGACGGGGACGCATGAGCCCGTCGACCGACCTCCGCCCGGGCGTGTACGCGGACAGCGCGCCCGAGCGGCCCGCCGTCATCACGTCTGCCGGCAGCCGGGTCACCTTCGGCGAGCTGGAGGAGCGGTCGTGCCGGCTGGCCCAGGCGCTGTTCGCCCACGGGCTGCGCAGCGGCGACCACGTGGCCGTCCTCCTGCCCAACGACGACCGCACCCACGAGGTCGCTTTCGCGCTCCAGCGCTCGGGGCTCTACTACACCATGGTCAACACGCACCTGGCCGCGGAGGAGGCGGCCTACATCGTCGACGACTGCGGCGCCCGCACGCTGATCACCTCGTCCGCGCTCGCCCCGCTGGCCGCCGACCTCATCTCGTTGACGCCGGCCGTCGAGCTGCGGCTGATGATCGGCGACCGGGTCGGGGACGGCTACCGCTCCTACGACGACTTCGTGGCCGGGTTTCCGGGCGAGCCCCTGGCCGAGGAGCAGGAGGGCTCGGCGATGTTGTACTCGTCGGGCACGACCGGGCACCCCAAGGGGATCCGGCGGCCGCTGAGCGGGAGGCCCTTCGGCTCCGACGCCGTCCTGGCCCCGATGCTCGGTGGGGTCATGGGGTTCACCGAGGGCGACGTCTACCTGAGCCCGGCGCCCCTGTACCACTCGGCGCCCCTCGTCTGGTCGATGACGGTGATCCGCATGGGTGGCACGGCCGTCGTCATGGAGCGCTTCGACCCCGAGGTGTGCCTGGCCCTGATGGAGTCGTGCCGCGTCACCCACGCGCAGTTCGTCCCCACCATGTTCGTGCGCATGCTCAAGCTGAGCGACGAGCAGCGGCAGGCCCACGACCTGTCGTCCCTACGCTCGGCCGTGCACGCGGCCGCCCCGTGCGCACCGGAGGTGAAGCGCCGGATGATCGAGTGGTGGGGCCCGGTGATCCACGAGTACTACTCGGGCACCGAGGGCCTCGGCATGACCTGGATCACCTCGCCGGAGGCCCTGGCCCATCCCGGATCGGTGGGCCGGGCCGTCTGGGGCGTCGCGCACGTCTGCGGCGACGACGGCGAGGAGGTGGCGACGGGAGAGGACGGCGTCGTCTACTTCGAGGCGCCACCCGGCGCGCCCCCCTTCGAGTACAACCACGACCCCGAGAAGACCCGCCAGACCTTCAACGCCAAGGGCTGGAGCACGTTGTGGGACGTCGGCCACCTGGACGGCGAGGGCTACCTGTACCTCACCGACCGCAAGCTCTTCATGATCGTGTCGGGCGGGGTGAACATCTACCCGCAGGAGATCGAGGACGTCCTCGTGCTCCATCCCGCCGTGGCCGACGTGGCCGTGTTCGGCGTGCCCGAGCCCGAGATGGGCGAGGAGGTCAAGGCCGTGGTCCAACCCGCGCCCGGTGCGGTCCCCGGCCCCGAGCTCGAGGCGGAGATCATCGCCTTCTGCCGGGACCACCTGTCGCACTACAAGTGCCCGCGCACGGTCGACTTCACCGACGAGCTGCCGCGGGGCGAGAACGGCAAGCTCTACAAGAAGGCCCTGCGCGACGCCTACTGGGCCAGCTCGGGTTCCCAGACCATGTGAGCCTCGGGCGGGGGCCGCACGTCGGCGTACCAGGCCAGGCCCAGGGCGACGGCGGCGCCGAACAGGAGGACGTCGGTGATGCCGACGGCCTCGACCACCGGACCGATCAGCAGGTTCCCGATGCCCACCGTGCCGCCGAAGCCCATCATCCACAGCGCCATGACCCGGCCCCGCACGTTCTCGTGCACGCGGGCCTGCAGCGTCGTGTTCAGCGCCGTGATGAACGCGAAGTAGAACGCGCCCACGATCGCCACGTTCACGTAGGCCGGGATGGTGCTGCGCTGCAGCGCGAACACGCACAGGGAAAAGGAGTAGCCGACGAGGCAAACGCGCACGAGCAGCGGTTTGGAGGTCGCGGCGAAGACCGTCCCGATGGAGATGGCGCCGGCCAGGGCCCCGAAGCCGAAACAGGCGTAGAGGATGCCGTAGTCGGGTGAGTCGGACAGGTTGATCCCCAGGTTGTGGGCCGCGATCACCGGCATCTGCCCGATGAAGGCCAGCGCGAGCAGCGAGAAGAGGAACACCGTCACGAGGGAGCGGCCGACCACCGGGTCGTGGCGCGCCACCGTGATCCCGGCGGTCAGCTGGCGCCAGCGGCTGGACTGCACCGGCGACTGCGGGACGGCGGGCAGGGTCACCATCATGAGCGCCGCCACCACGAAGAGGTAGGTCGCGGCGTTGCCGGCGAAGACCCACGCCGGACCGACGAGCGAGAAGAGCACGCCCCCGATGACCGGGCCGATGACCCGGGAGGCGTTCATCTGGGCCGAGTTGAGCGAGATGGCGCCCGGCAGGTCCTCCTTGCCGACGAGGCCGGGGAGGATCGCCGAGTAGGCGGGCCCGAACATGGCGCTGCCCACGCCGACTCCCAGCACCATGAGCACGAGCAAGACGTGCGAGGGGTCGGGACTGAGCACGACGAGTGCGACGCCGATGGAGAAGACGAGCTGCTCGATCGACAGGATGATCAAGAAGCGCTTGCGGTCCACCTTGTCCGCCAGCAGGCCGCCCACCATGGGCAGGATCAGCGTCGGCCCCAGCTGGGCGAAGATGATGACCCCGACGAAGGTGGCCGAGTGGGTCAGGTCGTAGGCGTAGGCGCCCAGGACGATGTTCTGCATCCAGGTGCCGATGTTCGACGCGAACGCGCCCAGGTAGACGATGCGGAAGGTCCGGTGCGACAGCGCGGCCCGTGCCGTCCCGCTCCGGGCGGGGATCGGGGTGTCGCCGTCGACGACGGCGTCCTCGATCTCCTCAATGGAGATGGCCGATTCGCCGGGCCCTTCCCGGTCCTCCCGCTTTGCTCGCCAGGCGGCCATGGGCCCATGGTAGGGGAGAGGCCCGCGTGCAGATCCTGGTCAGGGGCCGGCGCCGCCGAGCGCAGGCTCCCGCAGGGGACGTCGAAGGCCGGGGCCGGCGCCAGGGGCACCGTCAGGGAGGACGAGGCCGCCGAACTGCGTTCGACCTGACGGGTGCCGCCGACGAGGCGGGGGAGCTGGGTCGTACGTCGCCGGCTGCGGCGTCCAGCTCGCGCTCACGGCGTCCGCCGCGGCACTGGCCGCCCCCAGGTTCTGCGCCGAGTGCAGCGAGGGGGCCGGACCGTGTTGTCCCGGGACCCAGGGCGCCACGACGAAGGCGGACAGCGTGATCGCCAGCGCCACCGACCCCATGACGAGGCGCCACGCGACGCTGGTCTTCGATCGCTCGAGACCCTGTGCATGCGGTGCTGCGCAGCCATTCCCGGCCCCCGGCCCTCCTGGCCCGTACCCGTCGGACGGGTCCGTCCCGCTGAAGAGGAAACCGCCGTGGGGCCCTGATCTGCGGTAGACGACCGACCAGGGACTGGGCTACCGTTCGACTGCTCCGGCGAGTGCCGGGGCGGCCCAAGTTCAGCGAAGTCCGGTCGGAATCCGGCGCTGTCCCGCAATGGTGAGGCTCCCGCGAGGGGGCGAGCCCAGCCGCCTGTCTTGGGTCGACGCAACCAGTCCTCGGAGGAAGGGCGGTTCGTTCGGTACCCCCCATCGGGTGTCCCAGCGGGCGCACTTCGTCCTCCGCAACCGATGGAGGATGATCGAATGTTCACCAGGCTCACGAGCGTCCGGCTCAAGCCGCCCTCACTCGCGCTGACGGCCGTGATGTGCGTCCTCGTCCTCTCGGGGACGGCATCGGCGGCGGCGGCGAACGCCTTTCCCGTCACGGTGCACGCCGCCAACGGCGTTGTCACGATCGCCGCCCGGCCGACGGCGATCGTGTCGCTGTCGCCGACGGCGACCGAGATGCTCTATGCCATCGGCGCCGGCAGCCAGGTCAAGGCGGTCGACCTGAATTCGGACTACCCGGCGAGCGCGCCGCACACGAAGCTCGACGGCAACAACCCGAACGTGGAGGCCATCGCCACCTATAAGCCCGACCTCGTGGTGGCGGCCGGCGAGCCCCCGAGCGTGGACTCGCAACTGCGCGCGCTCGGGATCCCGGTCATCGACGAACCGGCCGCGACCAACCTCTCCCAGGCCTACGCGCAGTTCGCCGAGCTCGGCAGGGTGACGGGGCACCAGGCGCAGGCCAGCGCGGAGGTCGCCAAGATCAAGCGCCAGGTCGCACGGATCGTGGCGTCGGTCCACCAGCTCGCCCGGCCCCAGAGTTACTACTACGAGCTCGACCAGACGTACTACTCGGCGACGTCGCGCACGTTCATCGGCCAGGTGCTGGGCCTGCTCGGCCTGCACAGCGTGGCCGACGCCGCCAAAGGCTCCGCCTCGAGCGGGGGCTACCCACAGTTGAGCGGTGAGTTCATCTTGAAGGCCAACCCCACTTACATCCTCCTTGCTGACACGATCTGCTGCGGGCAGAGCGCGACCACGGTGGCCGCCCGCCCCGGGTGGTCGAACCTCTCCGCAGTGAAGAACGGTCGCATCCTGGCGCTCAATGACGACATCGCGTCGAGATGGGGGCCGCGGATCGTCGTGCTGCTCTCGGAGGTCGCGGCGGAGATGCGGGTGCATCCGGTGGGCGGGAACTCGTGACGGCGACCGCACCCTCCCGTACGGCCCTGCCCCCGGTGCCGGGCACCCGCGGGCCGGGGGTGCGGCACACCTGGGTCCCGATGGCGCTCGCCGCCTTCCTGATGGTTGCCATCTCCCTCGTTGCGTTGTGCACCGGGCCGGTGACGGTGCCGCTCTCGCAAGTCGCGGGCACCCTGCTGTCGCACGTGCCCTTGCTGCACTTCCACACGAGCACGCCGGCCATCAACCAGGCCATCGTGTGGCAGCTGCGGGCGCCGCGGGTCGTTCTGGCCGGCATCGTCGGAGCCATGCTGGCCGCCGGGGGCGCGGCCTACCAGGGACTCTTCCGCAACCCGCTCGCAGATCCGTACCTGCTCGGAGTAGCGGCGGGGGCGGGTCTCGGCGCCACCATCGAGATCGCCTACGGCGGGGACTCGTCCGCGTTCCTGCCCGTCTTCGCGTTCGTCGGGGGCTCGCTGGCGGTCGCCGCCACCTACCTCATCGGGGTCGCCGGCGGCCGGCGCGCCTGGGGCCGCTCAATCGTCCTGGCCGGGGTCGCGGTGGCGGCCCTGCTCACGGCCGTCCAGACGTACCTGCAGCAGCGGGACCAGGACCAGATCCGCCAGATCTACAACTGGATCCTCGGCAGCTTCTCCGTGGCATCGTGGTCGGACGTGAGAACGATCCTGCCCTACGTCGTGATCAGCGCCGCCGTACTGCTCGCCCACCGCCGCATGCTCGACGTGCTCCGGGTGGGCGAGGAGGAGGCGGGTACGCTCGGCATCCACCCGGCGCGCACGCGCCTGATCGTGGTGGCGGCCGCCACGCTCGGCACCGCGGCCGCCGTGTCGGTGAGCGGGCTCATCGGCTTCGTCGGCATCATCGTGGCGCACAGCATCCGGCTCACCGCCGGCGCGAGCTACCGGATCATCCTGCCGGTCTCCATGGTCGCGGGGGCGGCGTTCCTGATCGGCGCCGACCAGATCGCGCGCACCGTGCAGGCGCCCGCCGAGGTGCCGATCGGCGTCGTCACCGCGTGCATCGGCGCCCCGTTCTTCCTCATCGTCCTGGTGTCACGCCGCGCCGGTCAGGGCGTGGCGGCGGGGGACGCCTGATGGCACGGCTGGGGACGGTCATCCGCCTGGCGGAGCGCCGCGGGCGACGAGGCGCCGGCGGCACGGACGGCGCCATGGTCGAGATGCGGGCGGTGTCCGTCCGCTTCGGGGAGCAGCTGGCCGTCTCCGCGGTCACGGCGTCGGTGGCGCGCGGGGAGTGGGTCGGCCTCATCGGTGCGAACGGGGCCGGCAAGACCACGCTGATCAAGGCGGTGGCCGGCCTGATGGACCACGACGGGGAGGTGCACGTCGGTGGCCGGCCGACGGTCGCCATGGGCCGGCGCGAGCGGGCCCGTTCGGTGGCCTACGTGCCCCAGTCCCCGGAGCTGCCGGCGGACATGACCGTCTTCGACTACACGCTGCTCGGCCGGACGCCACACATCGGGTACCTGGCCGTGGAGTCCCGCTCCGACCTGGCCCACTGCGGTCGCCTGCTCGACCGCCTGGACCTGGCCCACCTGGCCACGCGCCACCTGTCGACGCTCTCGGGGGGCGAGCGCCAGCGGGTCGTGGTGGCGCGGGCCCTGGCCCAGGAGGCGCCCGTGCTCCTGATGGACGAGCCGACGAGCGCGCTCGACCTGGCGCACCGGGTCGAGGCGCTCGAGATCGTCGACGAGCTGCGCCGCGAGTGGGGGCTCACCGTGGTGAGCGCGCTGCACGACCTGACGCTGGCGGGCCAGTTCGCCGACCGGCTGCTCCTGTTGTCGGCCGGGTCGGTGGCCGCGTACGGGAGGCCGGCGGAGGTGCTCGACGAGGCGGTCCTGGGGGAGGCGTTCGGCTGCGCGGTGCGGATCCTGCGCACCGACGACGGCGAGATCGTCATCGCACCGCGGCGGACTGCACCACGCGACGACGGTCCGGCATCGGCACCGCTGAAAGAGATGGAGGCGCAATGAGCGGGGACGCACCGGTCCAGAGGGTGCCGCTACCCGCGCCCGAGGAACCCCCCGCCCGGCAGCGGGTCGATTCCGTCGTCGTGGTCAATACGGGCGATGGGAAGGGCAAGTCGACGGCCGCCTTCGGCGTGATGGGACGCGGGTGGGCGCGGGGCTGGCGCGTCGGCGTCGTGCAGTTCATGAAGAGCGGCGACTGGAAGGTGGGCGAGCAGAAGCTGGCGCGTCATCTCGGGGTGGACTGGTGGACGCTGGGGGATGGGTTCACCTGGGAGTCGACCGACCTCGACGAGTCGGCGGCCAAGAACGTCCATGCCTGGAGCGTGGCGCGGGCGAAGCTGGCCTCGGGCGACTACGAGCTGCTGATCCTCGACGAGCTCACCTACGTCGTGAACTACGGCTGGGTCGCGGCGGACGAGGTGGCCGACGCCATCCGCGACCGCGTGCCCAAGACGAACGTGGTCGTCACCGGGCGCGACGCCTTTCCCGAGCTGGTCGAGATCGCCGACACGGTCACCGAGATGAAGATGGTGAAGCACGCCTACACCAAGGGCATCCAGGCCATGAAAGGCATTGAGTATTGAGCGCGCCCGCCTCCGAGCTCCGCACCTTCGACGGGGTGCCCGCGGTGGCCGCCCTGGCGTGGCGCCTCGGTACAGCCCTGCGCGCCGCGTCGACGGCACCCGTGGGCGGGGGTCTCGGTCTCCGCCGGTGGGTGCTCAACGCGGAGGTTCCGTCGGACTACGGCCGCCGGGACGTGGCCGCCCACGTCGCCGAGATCGCCGCCGCGCTCGGCCTGAGCGGTCCGGGCGTCGGGATGCTCACCGCCGCCCCGGTCGCGACCGCGAGCGCTGCCGAAGACGGCGCTGTCCGGGTCGAGGCGACAGTGGGGCTCGCCCGGCCCGTCTGGGCGGCTGCACCCGCGGAGGAGTGCGACCTGGTGGCGCCGGGAACGGTGAACATCGTGGCCTTCGTGCCCGTCCGGCACACCGACGCCGCGCTGGCCAACCTGCTGTGCACGGTCACCGAGGCCAAGGTGCAGGCGCTGCTCGATGGGAAGGTGGACGGGACCGGCACCGCATCGGACGCCGTGACGGTCCTGTGTCCGGCGACTGGGCGGGCGGAGCCCTTCGGAGGCCCGCGCTCGGAGTTCGGCGCCCCGGTCGCCCGCGCCGTGTACGCCGCCCTCCGGTCCGGGATGGCCCGACGGTGATCACGCTGGTGCTCGGGGGCGCGCGCTCGGGGAAGTCGGCGGTCGCCGAGGACCTGGCCGCCCGCCACGGCCCCCCGGTGACCTATGTCGCCACGATGGACCCCCGTGGCGACCCGGACCTCGAGGCCCGCGTCGCCGCTCACCGCCGGCGTCGTAGCCCGGCCTGGGGCACCATCGATGCCGGCGACGACCTGTCCGGACTGCTGGCGGGGTTGCGGGGGACCGTCCTGGTGGACTCGCTCGGCCCCTGGGTGGCGGCCGGATTGGCGGCCGCGGTGGACGAGCCTGCCGCACTGTCTGTCGCGCTGTGCGCCGCGCTGTGCGGGCGCTCGGGGGACACGGTCGTGGTCTCCGACGAGGTCGGGCTGGCGGTGCACCCCTCCACCGACGAGGGACGCCGCTTCCGCGACGCGCTCGGCGCGGTCAACCACGCGGTTTCGGGTGTGGCCGACCGGGCCTACCTCGTCGTGGCGGGCCGCGCTCTGCCCCTCCCGCCCACGGGTCCGCCCCAGTGAGGCGCGCGCTCTCGTTCCTGACCGTGCTTGGCCGCGCGGCCGAGCCCAACGAGCGCACCCTGTCGTGGTTCCCCCTCGTCGGCATCGCCGTCGGTGCGCTGGTGGGATCGGTCTGGTGGGTCGCCGGCCGGGTCTGGCCCGCGGCGGTGGCCGCCGTGGTGGCGGTGGCGGTCGACGCCGCGCTGACGGGCTGCCTGCACCTCGACGGCCTCGCCGACGCCGCCGACGGCTTGCTGCCTGCGGTCGGACGGGAGCGGCGCTTCGAGATCATGGCCGACCCGCGGGTCGGTGCCTTCGGCGCCGTCGCCCTGGTGCTGGTGCTGTCGCTGCGCACCACGGCGCTCGCCGTGACGGTGGCCCGCCCGCTGGTCGTCGTGGGGTTGTGGTGCGGATCGCGGACCATGATGGGCGTCGTCGCACGCACGCTGCCCTACGCCCACGCCGAGGGGGGCACCGCGTCGGCCTTCGTGGGCGCGCATCATTCGGCTGCGTCGCGCTACGGCGTCGCCGCCTACGGCATGGGCGCCGCGTGCGCGCTGGCCGCGGTCGGCGCCGGAGGCCGTGGCCTGGTGGTGATCGCGTCGGAGGTGGTGGCGATGATGGCCGTGGTCTGGTTCGCGGCGCGCCGGGTGGGCGGCTACACCGGGGACGTGCTGGGCGCGATGGGGGTCATCGGCGAGACGGTCGGCCTGCTCGCCCTGGCCGCCAGATGAGGCGACGCACGGCGCTGCCGCGTCCGCTCGGGGCGGCCGCCGGCCTCGTCCTCGACCGCCTGCTGCCTGAGCCGCCGGGGGCCGTGCATCCGGTCGTGCTCTTCGGGGTCGCCATGACGGGCCTGGAGCGCCGCCTGCACCGCGATGCCAAGGGCCCAGGCCTCGTGCACGCGGCCGCCGGCGTCGCCCTGGGCCTCGGGGTCGGCGCAGTGGTCCGGTCGACTGCGCTGGCGACATCCACCGCGGTGGCCGGGCACGCCCTGGCCGGCGCGGCCGGACAGGTCGGCCGCTCCCTCGAGGCGGGTGACGTCGAGGAGGCGCGGCAGCTGCTGCCCGCGCTGGTGGGGCGGGACCCGAGCGGGCTGGAGGCCGGCGAGATCGCCCGGGCGGTGGTCGAGTCCGTGGCGGAGAACACGGTGGACGCGGTCGTGGGACCGGCCTTTTGGGCGGCTGTGGCCGGTGCGCCGGGCGCGCTCGGCTACCGGGCCGTGAACACGCTCGACTCCATGGTGGGCCACCGCTCGCCGCGCTACGCCAACTACGGGTGGGCGAGCGCGCGGCTCGACGACGCCGTGGCCTGGCTGCCGGCCCGGCTGACTGCCGCGCTGGTCGTGCTTGTCCGGCCCCGGGCTGCCGCCGCGATCTGGCGCGCGGTGCGGGGCCAGGCGCCGGCCCACCCGTCGCCCAACGCGGGCGTCGCGGAGGCGGCGTTCGCCGCCGCCCTGGGCCTGCGCCTCGGCGGGCCGAGCCGCTACGGCGACCGCGTCGAGGCGCGGCCCGGGCTCGGGACGGGTCGGCCCGTCCGCGTCGACGACATCGGGGCCGCGGTGCGGCTCTCGGGCGACGTCACAGCGGCGCTGGCCGCCGGCCTGGCGCTGATCGGGTGTGTCCGCTGGTGGTCGGCGCGGTGACGGTGCCCCTTGCCGGAGCTCACGGCGGCGACGGGCTGGCCGTGGCCCGAGCCCTCGGGCTGCCCCCCGGTTCGGTGCTCGACCTGTCGATGTCGCTGAACCCGCTCGCTCCGGACCCGGTGCCCGTGGTCGCCCGGCACCTCGGCGCCGTGCACGCCTACCCGGACCCCGATCTGGCGACGGAGGCGCTGGCCGAGGCGATGGGGGTGGGAGCCGAGCGGCTGGTGCTGACCAACGGCGGCGCCGAGGCCATCGCGCTCGTCGCTGCGGAGCTCGGCGGACGCGTCGAGGAGCCGGACTTCGCGCTGCACCCGCGCGGGGGCGGGCCCCTGTGGCGCTCGAACCCGCACAGCCCGAGCGGCCTCCTGGCCCGGCCCGACGACACCGCCGACGTCTGGGACGAGGCCTTCTTCCCGCTGGCCACCGGGCGCTGGACCCGCGGCGACGGGGCCGTGGTGGTGGGCTCTCTCACGAAGGTGCTGGCCTGTCCGGGGCTGCGCCTCGGGTACGTGCTCGCCGACGAGGACCTCGTCGAGCGCTGTCGCGCCCGCCAGCCCGCCTGGGCGCTGGGCGGCGTCGCAGCGGCGGCCCTCCCTGACCTGCTGGAGACGATCGACCTGCCGGAGTGGTGCGCCGGCGTGGCGCGGCTGCGGGCCGCCCTCTGCGACCTGTTGGCCTCCCACGGGTTGCCGGTACGGCCGTCGGACGCCAACTGGGTCCTGGTCGAGCACGGCGGCCTGCGCGAGGCGCTGGCGCCGCACGGCGTCGTCGTGCGCGACTGTGCCAGCTTCGGAATGCCCGGCGTGACGCGCATCGCCGTGCCCTCCGAGGACGGGCTCGGGCGCCTGGACGCCGCCTTGCGCGCGGCTCTGGGGACGGCGCTGGACCCCGCGGCCCCCCAACGGGTCGACGCGGCGACGCACACGGAGCGGGTCTCGTGAGCTGGCGGCGACCCGTCCCGACTGTCGGCGACACCTCTTCGGCGAGGGCGCGGCGGGAGTCGCCGCGCGCCTGGGCCTTCGGCGAACAGGAGCGGGAGGCGTTCTACGCCGCCGTGCTGGGTCGGCGCGACATCCGTCGCTTCCGGCCCGACGACATCGAGGCGGACGTGCTCGAGCGCATCCTGACGGCGGCGCACGCGGCGCCGTCGGTCGGGCACTCCCAACCCTGGCGGTTCGTCGTCGTGCGCGACCCGGCCACGCGCGACCGCGCCGCACTGATGGCCGACCGGGAGTGGCACAGCCAGGCCGCCAGCTTCGACGACCGGCCCGGCCGCCAGATGTTGGACCTGCAGTTGCACGGCATCCGCGACGCGCCGGTCGGTGTCGTCGTGTGCTGCGACCGCCGGACGGCGGCGCAGGGGGTGCTCGGACGCGCCACGTACGTCGACGCCGACCTGTGGTCGTGCGCGTGCGCCATCGAGAACCTCTGGCTGGCCGCCCGGGTCGAGGGCGTGGGCACGGGCTGGGTCACCCTGTTCCAGCCCGACGAGCTGGCCGAGCTCATCGGGCTGCCCGCCGGGGTCGAGACCCTCGGGTGGCTGTGCCTGGGCTGGCCCGACGAGCGTCCTCCTGAGCCGGGGCTCCAACGGGCCGGCTGGTCGACCCGCCAGCCGCTCGCCGACGTGGTGCTGTGGGAGCAATGGCAGGAAGGCCCGCAACCGCCACCATCACGCCTGCGCGCGCCGGAGCCGGCCTCCGTCGTCGGCGCCCGCGACGAAGCGGACGTCCTGCTCACACCCCCGGGCTCGCTCGGCGTGCTCGACCGGGCCGTCGACCGCATGGCCGCGCTCGGCTTAGAGCTGGGCACACCCGTGACCGTCGTCGTCGCCGCCGCCGGGCATCCCGTCACGAGGCACGGCGTGTCGACCTACGACGACACGGTGACCCGCGAGGTGCTGGAAGCCACGGTGGCGGGGGAGTCGCTCGGCGCGGTGACGGCACGCCTCGTCGGTGCGGACATGGTCGCCGTCGATGCCGGCGTGCCCGGTGACCCGGTGGCCGGTGCGCTGGAATGCCGTGCCGTCGGCGTCCGGGGCGACCTCGTCTCGGACGACGCCCTGGCGGCACCCGATGCCGAGCGCATGGTCGAAGCCGGGCGTGCGCTCGGTCGGCGCCTGGGGGGCCGGCTGGTCGTGCTCGGCGAGGTCGGCATCGGCAACACGACCGTCGCCGCGGCGCTGGTGGCCACCCGGCTGGGACTGACGGTGGCCGACGCCGTCGGTTTGGGGGCCGGCGGCGATTCTGCGACGCTGGGGCGAAAGCGCGCCGCGGTCGAGGCCGCACTGGCCAGGGCGGCGTCGGTGCACCCGGACCTCGAGGACCCGATGGTTGCGCTGGCGGCGCTGGGCGGGCCCGAGATCGCCTTCCTGGCCGGCGTCGCCCTCGGTGCGGCCGAGGCCGATTCGCTGCTGGTGATCGACGGGCTGGTCACCGGAGCGGCGGCCGTCGTCGCTGTCGCGGTCGAGCCCGCCGTGGCAGCCCATCTCGTCGCCGGGCAGGAGAGCCGGGAGCAGGCGCACCGGGCGGTCAACACCCACCTCGGGCTGGAGCCGCTGCTCTCACTCCGCCTGCGTTCGGGCGAGGGCGTCGGCGCCCTCCTGGCGGTGCAGCTCTTGCAGACGGCGGTCGCGCTCCGGGCGCAGAGCGGCCGGGTGGAGGAGGCCTCCTCTTAGCAGGTCAGCCCGCCGTCGAGCACCACCACGTGGCCCGTGATGTCGTCGTTCTCCGGAGCGGCCAGGACTGGACGGCCCGCGCAACGTCATCGGACTCGCCGAGACGGCCCACGGGTGTCCGCCGGACGATCTGCTCTAGCTGGCCCGCGTCGAGCCCGTGGGTCATCTCCGTGCGCAGGTAACTCGGCGCGATCGAGTTCACGGTGATCCCTCGGGAGCCGAGCTCGCGGGCGAGGGCACGGTGTCGTTCGCCACTCGCGAGTTCGCCGACCCCGATGACGCCAGCGAGCACCTCGAACAGGTGGGCCGTGCCCATCTGTCGCACCTGATCGCCGAAGAGGTGAAGGTCCGGCTCAACCGCGCCTGATTGCGGCAAATGGGTGAGATGGCGTACCCCACGGCCCGATCTGGGCATCCTGGTTGAGTGAGTACGGGAAGGGGGACTACTAGGCCAGCTTCGACAGCTCCTCGTCGGCCCGACGCTCGACCAGGGCATAGCCACGATCGACGGCGATCTTACGGGCGGTGTCGAGCAGATCTCGGGCCCGCTCGACGCCGCCTGAACCGCCTTGCTCCTGGAGCATTCGTCCCCACCACAGGTTGGTCTGCGCGGCGCAACTTGCGAAGATTTGCGACGGTCCTCCGACCTTTCGCAACCTCGACGTGACGCGGGAAGAGATCTAGCCCCTCACACCTGCCCAATTAGGGCGGGATGGACGCAGGCGTCTATCACGGTGTCCCCGGGCCTGAAAACAAGGATGCTTGAGGGCCTATGCCAGCCGCTTCGCTCTGGCCAACCCGCTGGCGTTGTAGACGCCAGCGGGAAAGACAGCATCCCAAGCGTCACGTACTCCGCGGAAGTCCTCGCTGGGTCCGTAGGCGGCACGTGCCGCAGCGACAACCTCGTCTCGACGAGCGGCGACAACAGGACCCGAGTCGAACTCCAACTGGGTGTCGATCTGCGCGATCGCCTCGGCGAAGCGGCCCTTATGCCCAATCAAGCGGACTGCGTCGGCGGGAGGCGTCATGATTCGGTTCCTTTGGCTGTGTTGGCGGGAGCGATTTCTCCCGCGCATCCCCGGAGTGCTCAGCGAGCTCTAGTCGGCTGCGGGAAGGCACAACGTAGCGCCAGATCCGGATGACCATGGCCTGCAACTGGCCACATATTCGGAGTGTCAGCCCAGGGGCTGGGTGTACCCAGTTGCGAAGTTAGTGGGACAGGATTGGATCTGCGTGAGTACTACATCGCCGACGGATGGACTTTCTAGTCTGGCTCATCATCATCATTGTGGGTTCGACGGTGTGGGTGGGGATTGACGGCCGATCATGCGGCGTCTTGGACTCGACGACAAGTGCGGTGCCGCCTGCGGCCCCGATCACGGGTCTGGTCGGGCCGCTGGTCGACTCGCCACGGTAATTTCGGGAAGGATGATGTGAGAGGGAGGGCGTAAGCCGTGACGGACGTACTGGTGACGGGCGCGGGGGGCTTCATCGGGGGACACCTGGTGGCCACGCTGCGCGAGCGGGGGGTCCAGTCGATCCGCGGGGTGGACAGGGTCCCGGTGGACGAGTGGCACCAGCGCTTCGACGACGTCGACAACCGATGTGCCGACCTGCAGGACCTCTCGAGCTGCCTCAACGTGTGCGAGGGCGTCCACACCGTCTACAACCTCGCGGCCGATATGGGCGGCATGGGCTTCATTGACAACAACAAGGCGCTGTGCATGCTCTCGGTTCTCATCTCGATCCACATGCTCGAGGCCGCCCGGCACAGGGGCGTCCAGCGGCTCTTTTACTCGTCGTCGGCCTGCGTTTACGCGGCGGGCAAGCAGGAGTCGCCCGAGGTGGAGCCTCTGCGCGAGTCGGACGCGTACCCGGCCATGCCCGAGGACGGCTACGGCTGGGAGAAGCTCTTCAGCGAGCGAATGTGCCGGCACTTCTACGAGGACTTCGGGCTCGAGACGCGGGTGGCCCGCTACCACAACGTCTACGGACCCCTCGGCACCTATGTCGGCGGCCGCGAGAAGGCCCCGGCGGCCGTCTGCCGGAAGGTCGCCTCCGCCGTGCTCAGCGGCAACCACGCCATCGAGATCTGGGGCGACGGCGAGCAGACGCGCAGCTTTACCTACATCGAGGACTGCGTGGTGGGCACTCTCAAGCTCACCGAGAGCGACGTGCGGGAGCCGCTCAACATCGGGAGCGACCAGCGCGTCACCATCAACGAGCTGGTCGACATCGTCGAGAGGCTCGCCGGCGTCACCCTCAAGCGCAAGTACAACCTCGACGCCCCCCAGGGGGTCCGCGGCCGCAACAGCGACAACACCCTGATTCAGGAGCGGCTCGGCTGGGCGCCCGACATCAGCCTCGAGTACGGCCTCGAGAACACCTACAAGTGGATCTTCGACGAGATGAGCTCGGGAGCCGTACCCATCACCCGCTAGGTCGGGCAGGAGATACCACCGTCTCACTCGATTCCTTGCCGTCCAGCTTGAATCCCTCGAGGTGGGCTACACGGATGATGCCTGCTCACTCGAGTAAGCGATCTCGAAATCGCGTCCTCTTGCCGGCGAACCCGGACACTCCACCATGTCGCATATCCGCATCAGCAAGAATGCCTCCATGGCGTTTGGTCAACAGCTGGGCCCACCTGCATCGGCAAGCCAGGTGCGAGAGCTGCTGGCCCTCCTCAAGAGCGCTGGACATAGCGATTTCCGCGATGCACGCGGCCCAATGGGGTTCACCCAGCGTCAGGCCGCAGGCAAGTTCGCCCGCGACGAAGCGGCGGCTTTCATCAGCCAGTTGCAGGACGCAGAGTCCGACGACGGCAGCGCCGTCGCTGCGCCAGCATGGCGGCAAACCGCCCAGAATCAGATGCTGAGTCGCATGCCTTCAGAGGAGCTCGCTGGTGAGCTGCGTCGTCGGGGATGGACTGCCATCGAGCCTTAGAGCCGGGGGCCGTCGGTCAACCGTTCCGGCAATGTATGGGGACAACCCTTCGAGATGTCGATTGCTCAAAGTCCGGGGCAGGATGTTGACGATGAAGGTGGAGCTTCTGTACTTCGAGGGTTGCCCCAACTGGACGCTGACCGAACAGCGCCTGCGAACGGCCCTTGACCTAGTGGGCATCCCTGCCGGAATCGAACATTGCCAGGTCGATTCACCCGAGGAAGCGAAACGTCATCAGTTCGCGGGGTCTCCATCGATCCGGATCGACGGCAGGGACCCATTCCATTCGACCTCGGCTACCTTCGGGCTGACCTGCCGGATCTACTCCACTCCGGATGGTCGGGCTGGCGCGCCGACACTGGAACAACTTGTCGGGGCGCTCAAAGATGCAGCGACGGGCGAGACCGTGTCTTCATGAAGTCTCCACCAGATGGTTGTCGTCCGACCCGCTCACCGTCGACCACGACATCGTAACCGCCACGACGTACCTCCGCTCCGATTGCCTTATGGGTCAACTTCAGCGTGGCCGACATCTTTTGATCTCCTCTGGTTGCGAACGGCCCGTTGTCTGGGTGCTCGCCGGCGCACAACCGACGACCGTCATCCACGCCGACCGGTCCCGAGCCACTCGCCGTCGAACATTGCGGCGGTCACAGGGTGCCGCCCGTACGGACTTAACGGCTTGGGAATAGGACCATTCATAACGTAAGTCGAATAGCGCCACCGACCCGGCCTTACCTGTTCCGCGATAGTCGTCACTTCGCCGCGAGGTGATGAATGCCTCTTGGATTGGTGGCGAACTACCTCGCAGGAGGTTCGCAGGATCGGTTATCGACGCGTGAAGGTCAAGTGGGTGACGCCGCTCGGTGACGAGACCGCCTCGATGTCGTAGCGGTCCTCGACGCTCCCGACGTCGTCCCACAGCCGAACGCCGCGGCCGAGCAGGATCGGCACCTGCACGACATGGAGCGTGTCGATCAGATCGGCGACGAGGAAGTCGCGGACGACTGTCGGGCCACCGCCGATACGGACGTCGAGGTCCCCGGCTGCCTCCCGAGCGAGGTCGAGCGCTTCCTGCGGGCTGGCGTCGACGAAGTGGAACACCGTGCCGCCCTCCATGTCTATCGACGGACGCTGGTGATGAGTGAGCACGAAGACCGGCGTGTGAAATGGCGGGTTCGGCCCCCACCAGCCGCGCCACTCGTCGTCAGAGCCGACATCGGTCCACGGGCCCGTCTGGACACCGAACTTGCCCCGTCCCATGATCTCGGCACCGATGCCGAGGCCATGGCGTTCGGCGAACGCGTGGTCGACACCCGAGGTGCCACCGGGCTCGCCGACCATCGAGCGCCAGAATCGGGTGGCGAACATCCACTCGTGCAGGCGGTCCCCGGCGTGACCGAACGGGGCCTCGAACGTGATGCCGGCGCCGGTCCCGAACCCGTCTAGGGAGATCGAGAAGTTGTGGACACGGACCTGGGACATGGCTGCCTCCTGACAATCGATTCTCGAACTTGCAGGTTCGCGCGAGATCGTCTACTCGGACGATCGCGCGCCCACCGCCGCTCTGGGGACCATTCCGCCGGGCGAAGTCCGCCTCTACCTGAAGTGGCCCCACGGGCGTGGATCGGACCTCGACGGCGGCGGGAAGCGAAACGACCCCCAGCAGGGGGTCGTTTCATGGCCGGCATTGACGCTTTTCATTTCTTACGACTTGCTACCACCGATAGAACCGATGCGAACCGGCGCCCTCACCCCGACCAATGGCGAATCCGACGAACCACAGCACGAGAAAGACGGCTGCAACGATCCACAAGAGATGCACTGCGAATCCGGCTCCAAAGAGGATAAACACGAGCAGCAATGCGAGAACCAAAACCATAGACGAACCTCTCTATTCACTGAGCCCGGTAAGCCGGGGAATTTGTTTCGGCTTAGTACGTCGAATCGACCCGACGAACAACGTTCCCTTGGCCATCGTCAACGACGGTCCGACGGCGGCGAGTGTTGGCCACGACCATGGCGATCAGCGATAACGCCGCTCCGACCACGCCGACGATCATCAAGATGACACCCACCTTGTTGACGTTGAATCCGTGCTGATCAGGGCTCACAGTCACGGCGTAATCAAGAATGGCACCCACTGCAAAGGCGATAATGCTCGCGACAAGTCCTCCAGCTCCAACCATTTTGCAACCTCCTATCAGGTTGCAAATCTCATACCCGTGTGGATCGCGGTGAAACGGGAGATATGTATCACGCGGGAAATGAGCGTTCTAAATGAATGAGACATTGCGAAATCTGGAGCTGCTGGGACAACGACCACCACCTGCTCGCTATCCGTGGTGCCGGACAGCCGACGACTTATCGTCGACTGAATCGGCGACGGACGAAAAGCGGTAGATCATCGTTGCTTTCGAACCGCCCTGACTCACCGAGTAGCGATTCTGGACTCGTCATGTGTCGGTCGGGCGACACATGACAGCTGCTCCGTCCCAGTTCTCGAGGGGCTGTTCCATGGTGTGGGGCCAGTTGATTCCTAACGATCCGGTCGACCTCGCCACGGTACATAGGCGATAGGCGCGCATTTTAGCAACCAACTCGCGACTGCATCCTCTAGCCTCATCCACTTACCCGGTGATTCTGGTGCACCAGTTCACATCTCGATCGAAGCTCTTAGTTGTTTGTCGAAGATCGCATCAGAGCCTGGCGAACGCGGCCGCTTCCTCGTCGAAGTCGGCGGCCGCTTTCTTGTGGACGCTGGGACGCGTCCGCGACACGGCGTCGGTACAGTCGTCGGATGTCACCGTTGGCGCACCGCCGGCGAGCGCCCGTTCGAAGGCGAGCTGGGCGGCTCGTTGGGCGGCCAATGCGAAGTCGGCGGGCGTGAAGCCCTCTGTGCGTTCGGCGATGTCCTCGGGATCACACTGCTCTAGGAACTCGGCCGCCAGCTCGGCACGGCCGGCACTGTCGGGCGCGCCAATCGGGATGATGAGATCGAAGCGTCCTGGTCGGAGCATGGCTGAATCGATGGAGGCGATGGAGTTTGTTGCCATCACCATGAGTCGACCCGGGCGGGACTTGAAGACTGGAATCGCCTTGAGCAGCTCGTTGACGACCGGCTGGCTCTCGGGTCGGCTGACGCGCGCCGAGGCGATTTCGTCAGCCTCGTCGATGAAGCACACCAAGCGGTCCACGTGCGCCAGATCTTCCAGCGCGGCACGCAGCGCCACTGCGCCCTCAGCGCCATGGCCCAGGAGTGCGGGGTGCAGCTCGACGAACGCCCACGAAAGCCGGGACGCCATGGCACGGGCAAACGAGGTCTTGCCGGTCCCCGGTGGCCCGAAGAGCATCACCGCCGCGGGCGCTCGTAGCCCGACGCTGTCCGCCAGGTCGACATGTGCGAGCGGAGCGACGATCCGGCGCTCCAGGAGCTCCTTGGTCGTTGAGAAGCCCTTCATCTCTTCCCACAGCCCCGCCGGCGGGAAGTGGCCGGCGTAGCGCTCGACGATTTCGAGCTCCGCGGGCACCATGGAGGCCGATCTGACGTAAAAGTGGAGACCGTCTATTCGGTCGAACCCCTGGTGTGCGAACGCGACCTCCCCGACTTGACCTGGCTCGACTAGAGCCAGCATGCGCAGAGCGCCGTGATGGACAGCCTCCTGGTCAAGTTCGCGAAGCAGTGCAGAGCCGATGCCCCGGTTCCGCCAACTCGGGTGTAGTGCCAGGGCGAGCAGATGAGCATCGCGACCCGCCATACGCGCGATTGCAACGCCAACAAGCTGCTCGGACGCGAATGCCACGGCGGCCGGCTGCTGTTCGTTGAGCGCCTGGACCACGTCGCTGCGGCTGTAGGCGGCGGCCGTAGCCGTACCGGCCACGTCGATGAGGCGCACGATGTCCTCCACAGGCGCCAAGGGGTCCCGGTGGTCCACTCGCTGTACGCGCCATCCCTGCGTCACGCGTCCAGTCTTGCTCGGGGAAGACCCGCGGTACCACCCCGGATAGAGGCTGAGTCGAGATCCGTGGAATCCCTGACAGTAATAGCCAAGACACCAACCGGCCGGGCTAGCCTGCCTGATCCGTAAGGGGCGAGAGCCAGCTCCCTCAAGTCCTCGTTGTTTCCTGCCGTCACGGTGATGAGTGGGTGTGCCGCAGGGTGGCTCCCCCTCCCGGCAGCGAGTGTGGGTCTACCTAAAAGCTCCAACGCGTTTGGCTGAACCGTCCTCCCTTGCCGAATCCAAAACCGGTATCGGGTGCCACGCGGTAAACGAGAACCTCTGCTCGCCGAATGGCGTCACCCAGACCGGACCAGATTCCATCGGGTGCGACGAAATGCGCTCCGTACTTCGACTCATAGGTGTTGGCGACTCGTCCAAGCTCCTGATGGTCGCTCACACCTTCGGCCGTTCCTTCAATTACGAGGTCGAGGCCGTCGAGGGTGCTCTGCCCCGTCATAAGGACGCAATGACAGTTTCCCGAGAGGTTCTTCGCTTTTCGCTCGTTCGGTCCAGTACAGAAGTACAGAGCCCCTTCGAGCCAGATCCCCAACAGGGGCGTGACATGCGGGCGGCCGTCAGGTCGAACCGTCGAAAGCCAATACACCTCAGCGCCGGCCAGCTCATCTCGAGCCTGCGACCACTCCGTTGGTGTCGCATTCGGGCTGCTGAAGGCGCTCAGCTTGGTCACCGGGACTGGTTCAGCCATCCCGCTCTCCGATCGTTTACGTTCGTGCGAGCAAATACCGATGCTGGGTAGGTCGCTGAGCTCATCCTCGCATATGCCCCCGAACTGCCGCAGGGTGGCACCCCGACCCGGCATACGAGGGCAGGGTCGGCCTGAGGTCACTCCGGGATTACGCTGCCCACCTTGTGAGATGGTTGCTGACTTTGGCGATCATCCTCTTGGCGGGTGGCAGCCCAGGTGCGAGCAAGACGAGCGTGGTGTTCGACGGGGACTCGATCACGGTCCTCGCCACGCCTGCGATACATCAGCTGCTCGATCGGAATTACGACGTTGAGGTTCTGGCTGTAGACGGCATTCGCATCAACCAGGGCTTGCCAGCGCTTGAGTCGGCGTTGAGGTTTCATCCTCATGCCGTAGTCGAGAATCTGGGGACCAACGATGCGCTGCAAGGTGGCTCGCACCCCGACTGGGTATCGAGTTGGGACAAGCTGATTCGCATAACAAGAACCACACCCTGTGTTGTCTTGACAACAATCAACCCAGCCGCTGACGCACTCAGCCATAGACCGATCGCCACGAGAATCAACGCTGATATCAGGGCTCTCGCCGCGCGAAACCCCAAGAAGTACAAAGTGGCCGATTGGAGTCGTTTCTTGAGTCGCCACGCCGGCACCCAGAGGACCTATCTCCGAGCCGAGCCGATTCTGATTCACCCGACACCGGCGGGGGCCGTGAAGCTTGCGACACTCGACCAAAATGCACTTGCCAAGTGTGGCGCCGGAACGTCCTGATCCTCGCAAATCAACCGAGGTTTCAAGATCGCCTCGCAGCCCACCGTACGCCTGAAGAGTCCTTGACCGGTTCGGCGTTCCGGGCAGTCTGACCGACGAGCCGAAAGTCTTTGGAGGGCGGTTCGGCCAGGCGAAGTCTGCTATTCGGTAGGAACTGTGCGATCCTTCAAGCGATGACGCCAGAGCAGTTCCTCAATCGTTGCAAGGTGATCTGTCACGTGGGCCCCGCCGGCGTCTGGGATCAAGTGACGAAGCACGGGTTCCGGACGGCCGAGCAGTTGATCTTGGAAGCCGATCTGACCGAGGAGGAACGCCAGAGGCTGCTCTCAGAGCCTCGTCCGGAGTCGGTTCGCCTGAGCGTCCAAGGCGACGGCGTCGTCCTGAGAGACCAGGGCCCGCTCTTCGCCCGCAAGGACCTGAAATCGATCCTGGATGACGGGCTCGATGTCAGCGATTGGATCCACCTGTTGAACCAGCGCGTGTACTTCTTCACCGATGAGCCGTCGATGCGCAAGCTCCTGGACAAATACGTCGAGATCGACGGAGCTCAGGACGTGATCTGGCTCTCACCGCTGAAATTTCTTGAGGCAGCCGGGCTGCGTCTTGAGCTCTCGAGCCAGAACACCGGCGCGATCGCTCGCAAGAGTGGTGCGCAAAAGACGGCGGACACATTCGCGCCACTCTGGCGGTTCACTGACCGAAAGCCGACTGAAGCGACAATCGTCGGTGGACTCGACGACCTCTCACCAGTGTTTCGTGCTGAGCGATGGTTTGGAGATAGTCGTCGCCAGACACTGACCTAGTGGCACACCGGCGCCACGGACCCCGGGCGCCTTCGCTCTTCAAGCAGACCCGGAGTTGTGTACGTGGAACGACACCTCTTCCGGCGGCCCGACCAGCCCGCCTTCCACCTTGGCCAGCCCTGGCAACAGAGTCTCATCACGGAACTTCACCCATGAAGCTTCGGAGTCCCAGAGTGCGACGACGACGAGACAATCGTCCGTCTCGCCAGCCGCATGGTACGTCTGACCTGCTGGAAGCCCCTTGCCACCATTCGGGTGCACGACCTTGATGGATCGGTCGTACTGTTCGGCAGTCCCGCCCTTAAAGGTGTGAGTGATGCCAAATGTGGTTCCCATGTCGCGAACCTCCTCGGTTCTCCGGTGCTCTGGCCATCGGCGTCGATGGTACGCCGGATCTAGGCGGTTCCCTCCATCCATGCGGCGAACTGCTCCCAGGTGGCTGTGCGCGGGTGAGACTTGAACGGCGTCCAGTCGATACCGCCCCTGCTGATCTGGACCTTCCCCATCAAGTCGCCGTCAGAGCGGACTTCGAACTCCACGTCCACGTTCATAACGGTGATCGGGTGGGACAGGTTCATCGTGACGTCGTGAGCTGGCATGTCAGCAGAGCCTAAATCTGAACCTCCCACGTTGGGACACCTCGGTTGTCGCAGAAGAGAATCTTGGTCATCGAAGGTGGCCCCGAATCTCAGCGTTCGGATCGCCAGCTACCCGGGCAGGCAGATCTGGCAGGGCCGCATCCCCGCTAGCGCCGCCGGGGCCAGCACCCGCAAGTCGTCGGGGTGGTGCCCGATCACCGCGCAGCCGGCCACGTGGTGCACGGACCCCGACGCCGTCGCGTAGAACGTCGCCGCACCAGACCCGCCCGACCCGGCACGCCGCCCGTCCCGCCCAACGTCATGGTCGTCCCGGCCGCGACGGCGCTCCCGGTGCCCACATCGGACCCGTTGCCCGCGCTCGCCCCCAGGTAGGGGCCCACCCGAGCTCCACATGACACCGCCACCAGGGACAACGCGAGTGCCCCCCGGGGGTTCCCACCCGTCTTTTCTGCAATGTGCCCATCCCGCTTCAGGCACCCCCTCACGTTGGCAACACAGCCGCAGGCGGGGGGTTTGCGGGACCGGTCCTAGTTTCCTGACGTCCGTGTCAGGTTCAGGTAACCTGGGCCCATGGCACTGCCCCGGATCATCAGCGTTGACGACCATGTCGTCGAACCGCCACACGTGTGGCAGACATGGCTCCCCGAGAAGTGGCGGGAGCGCGGCCCGAGGGTGGAGCGCAAGAAGTGGGGTTCGTTCAAGCACCTCTCCGGGGCCAAGTACGACATGAAAGAGGACCCCGAGGGCGAGTGGGGCGACGCCTGGTACTACGACGACGAGCTCATCTACGTGCAGAAGAAGTTCGTCGCCATCCCCCGGGCGTCGGTGACCGAGGACGAGAAGGGCGACCTCCTCTTCGACCGCACCAAGATGACGATGACGGCCACCACGTACGACGAGATGCGCAAGGGCTGCTGGGACCGCGAAGAGCGCATCAAGGACCTCGCCCTCAATTACACGGACGGCTCGCTGCCCTTCCCGACGTTCCCGCGCTTCTGCGGGCAGACCTTCTACGAGAACACGGACAAGGAGCTCGGCCTCGCCTGCGTCAAGGCGAACAACGACTGGATGGTCGAGGAGTGGTGCGCCCCCTCGGGGGGCTACAACATCCCGCTGTGCATCATCCCGCTGTGGGACGCCGAGCTGGCGGCGGCGGAGACCAAGCGCAACGCCGAGCGGGGCGTGCGGGCCATCGCCTTCAGCGAGATCCCGACCCGCCTGAAGCTTCCCAGCATCAACACCGACTACTGGGACCCGCTGTGGCAGGTCTGCAACGACTACGGCGTGACCGTGTGCATGCACGTCGGGTCCTCGTCCTCGAACCCCGTCGCCTCCCCGGACTCGCAGGCGGCGGTGGGGGTCACGTTGGGCTTCAACAACGCGATGGCCTCGCTGGCCGACTGGCTCTTCTCGGGCAACCTGATCCGGTTCCCCAAGCTCAAGCTGGCCTACTCGGAGGGACAGATCGGCTGGATCCCCTACGTCCTGGAGCGGGCCGACACCGTCTGGGAGATGCACGACTCGTGGACGCACGCCAAGGAGCGCCTCTCGGTCCCGCCCTCGACCCAGTACTACGGCCGCATCTTCGGCTGCTTCACCGCGGACCGTCACGGCCTGCGCTCGCTGGAAGAGGTGGGCGAGGACAACATCTGCTTCGAGACCGACTACCCGCACACCGACACGACGTGGCCCTACTCGGAGGCCTACATCGAGAAGCTGTGCGTCGGCCTCACCGACCAGCAGGCCTACAAGATCCTGCGCGGCAACGCCATCAAGATGCTGGAGCTCGACCGGGTCTGACTCCTCGGGCCTCTTCCGGGGCGAGAGGGCCTGACACCGGGCCTCGAGCAGGAGTTCCTCAGTCTGACGCCGGTCGCGGCGCAGCCTGCGCGACGACTTCTCCGGCGGCGCTCAGCGGTTGGTCAGCCGCAACCGCGACCCGAACATTGGGCTACGAACTCTTCCGTTGCACTCGAGGGGTCCCTTCCCTGTCGCCGACGCGCAACCTAGTTGCTTCCCGGCAGCCGTTCCTCAGTGTGCGCTCGGCCACAATGGGATGGTTCACCCGGGCCGCCGGGGTCTCGCGATGTGCCGACTCAACGCGTGAGACGCCACCACACCCCGGGGCCGGAGAGTGCACTCGCCGTCCGCAGATCCACTTGTGCTGATTTGCTTCCCACTCCCGCTTGTACCGTCCCGACCGTTGCTCCGCTCGGTAGGGGACCACGCAAAGGGGGGTGTCGAACTTCGAGGGTGGCAACGAGACCGGGCCACCCGATCACGTTGACCGGTTGCGCCACGGTCACCGGTGCCATCGAGCCCCAGGGTGCATCGACCTCGGCGACCTTCTGGCCGGGAGCGAAGATGGTGAAGCTGTGCAGGGCAGCGAAGACGCTCCTCACGAGCGCGTCACCCGCATCGACCGCGGCGGTGTTCGGGCCGAGCGCCCCGCCCGGTTGACCCAGGACAGCACCGACGACCGTGACGTCCTTTCCTCCGATGTTCTGCTGCGCCGCGAAGAGATAGCAGCCCTGAGCACTCGAGTCGGACGCCGTCTTGATGCCGATGATCCCGTCGTGGCCCAGGTCGAAGTTGGGGTTGTAGACGACGGTGGTCATCGGCACGCTCGCCTGGCCCAGCGAGACGATCTGTCGGAGGACCGGGATGGACAACGATGCTTCGCCGAGGCTGACGAGGTCCTCTGCGGTGCTCGTCGTGGCGGGGTCGACGCCACTCGGGTCGGTGATGTGTGTCGAGGTGAGGCCGAGACCGCTCGCGGCGGTATTCATCTTGGCCACGAACGCGCTGACGCTTCCCGCGTCCCAGTGGGCGAGGACCGTCGCCATGTCGGTTCCCGAGTCGACCAACAGCCCCTCGAGGGCTTGGAGCTCGGTGAGCGACTCCCCGGCGGCGACCGGGACTTCGGACTCCTGGCTCGCCTGGCCGGCCTGATAGGCCGCGAGCGTGTCGGCGGTCACGGGGATCGCCGGGCCGTCGGCCCCCGGCGCCAGGTGATGATCCGACAGGACAACGTAGGCGGCGAGGAGCTCGGCCAGACCCGCGACCGGGACGGACTGGGTCCCACGTACCTGACCCACCGTTCCAACGCCGACGACCTTCGCCGCTGCCTCTCCGCCGCTGGGCCACGCGAAGGACGGTGGCGTCCCTGGGAGTCGGACTGCACTGGCCTTGACGGTGGAGCGGGGGAGCGGTCGGACCCACTGTGCGATGGCACCCGCGCAGAGCGCCACGACGACGAGGCCAGTGCCCCACATGAGGAGTCGCCGGCGCCGGCGTGAGGAGCGCAGCCCGGCAACGATCTGGAGCTCGTCTTCGCTCGGCGGCGGGAGCAGCCGGCCGATTTCGACGAGGCGCTCCTCGCTTGCCCGAGGCAGCGCCCGCTTTCGGGCGTGGGCCGGACCTCCTTGTCTGCCGCTGTCGTGGCCGACCATGACCGCAACGCTATGGCCGCGAAGCGCTGCGCAGTGGGCAGGTCCCGGCCGGGGCATCTCGTGAACGCCCGTTCCAGGCTGGTCCCGAGGCGACTTCAGGGCTTCGGCCGCGCCTGACGAGGCCAGTGTCCGGCTCAGTCCGCCCAGTCACCCAGGGAAGCCCGTAAGGGGGTTTGGCACCTCAGGCGCAACGTGGCACGATCTCGAAGATGACCAGCAGGCCCGAAACTGCGGCGAATCAACTACGCGACCTCGTATGGCTGCGTCGAGTCCGCGACCGGATCGACCGGGAGTACGCCCAGCCGCTGGACGTCGAGGCCCTCGCACGTGGCGTGCACATGTCGGCCGGGCACCTGAGCCGCGAATTCCGGCTCGCCTACGGAGAATCTCCGTACGGCTACCTGATGACGCGGCGCATCGAGCGGGCGATGGCGCTGCTACGTCGTGGCGACCTCAGCGTCACCGACGTCTGTTTCGCGGTGGGCTACTCGTCGCTGGGCACGTTCAGCACGCGCTTCACCGAGTTGGTCGGCGTGCCGCCCAGCACCTATCGGCGCCAAGCAGCTCGCACGACTGCAGGGGTGCCGGCGTGCATAGCGAAACAAGTGACCAGACCGATAAGGAATCGAGAAGCATCGGTGATCGAGCCGCACTTAGCATGACCTCCATGGAACTCACCCTTTACCAGACCTTCCTCCCGCACGACGACCCCGATGCCTCCGTGGCCTTCTACCGCGACGCCCTCGGCTTCGAGGTCCGAACCGACGTCGGATCCGGCAAGATGCGCTGGATCACCGTCGGTTCCGCCGAGCAGCGCGACATGTCCATCGTCCTAGAACCGCCGGCCGCCGACCCGGGCATCACCGAGGACGAGCGTCGCACCATCGTCGAGATGATGGCCAAGGGCACCTACGCCCGTGTCATCCTGGGCACAGCCGACCTCGACGGCGTCTTCGCGCGGGTGCAGGCCAGTGGCGCCGAGGTCGTCCAGGAGCCCTCCGAGCAGCCGTACGGTGTGCGCGATTGCGCTTTCCGCGATCCCGCGGGCAACCTGATCCGAATCAACGAGCTGCGTTAGGCCGTCCACCAGGCTGCGTCAGCAGCCTGGTGCCTTTGCTATAGGGTCAGCGACGCTCCACCTTCCACGCTCGACACTTAGCGCGCCGGGAGCACGACGCCCGTGCACCGCTGGGGCTGACATCTACCATTGTCGGCATGGCTGCGATCTGCACGTGCTGCTCAACGTCGGTGGATTGGTGGGTCAGACTGCGCTCGCATCCCGACCTGCCGATCTGCCACAACTGCCTCGCCGGGCTGAACGGACAGCGAGACGGCCAACTGCAACTCATGACCGGAAGTTGGATGATCACGGGATTCGAGCCGATATTCAGGGTCGCCGATGTGGCTCGCTCTGTCGCCTGGTTCGACGGCGCGGGCTTCGAGACGTCGTTCCACGATGACACCTATGCCTTCGCGCACCGGGCTCGTGACCTCAAGATCCACCTTGCCCAAGCTCTCGGAGACGAACATCCGGGTCGTGGTGCTCTCTACATCCACTGTCAAGAAGCCGACAGGGTGGCTGAGGAGTGGAGACAGGCTGGGATCGAAGTGGACGGCCCGCGGGACGAGGACTATGGCAAGCGTGAGGGCTCCATCACCGACCCCGACGGGAACGTGATTCGCTTCGGTAGCCCGATTCGCTGAGCGGTGTCGGCGTCCGGAGGTGAAGGCAGCGTCGGCAGCCGGTCCTTCAATCGGAGAGCCGGTTGCTCGATCCACCTGTAGGAGACGGCCGCCATCCACACTGACAGAACGACGATGAGCACGGACGAACCGAAGTGGCCGAGCGGTGCGAGCCCTCGGGCAATCGGGGTGTAGTCACCGTCGTTGCCGACCAAGAGCAGTATCGGAAAGTGCCACAGATAAATTCCGTAGGAGCGGAGACCGACCCAGACCATCAGACCGGACGCGAGGCATCGCCGCAATAGTCCGACCGGCGCAGTCAACAGTGACCACAGCACGAGCGCGGTGCCGATGGTTGTCACGGTGATGGCCAGATCCATCTGGTTCCCGTTTTTGATATGACACCAACAGGCCACGGCCACTATCGCCACGAAGCCCAGTACGGCAAGCAACCGACTGCACCATACGGGCACCCTCGCGGCCATGCCCGAAGCGGCCAGGAACGCGATGCCGCAACCAACCAGGAGCCCATCGGAATGCGTGTCGAGGCCGTTGTAGACGCGCTGCCAGGTCCAGCCGGCATCCAGCACGACCATGCGGTACACGATCTCGGTCGCAGCCAACGCGAAGAGTGCGGCCCCGGCCAGCTCCCTCCGGCGGATCCTGACGAAGATCAGCACGAACAGCGCCGGCCACAGCAGGTAGAACTGCTCCTCGATGGCCAGAGACCAGGTGTGAGCCAGCAGGCCCATGCTGTTCGGGTCGACGATGGCCCGATCCCAGTTGCCGGCGAAGAAGACCACCCAGGACAGGCCGGGGAGGGTTCCTTGGCTGTTGGTCGGCCACAACGCCGACGCGGCGACGCATAGAAGGATCACCACGGCCAGAGCCGGGAACAGTCGCAGAGCCCGGCGTTGGTAGAACCGCTTGAAACTGACCTGGTCGCGACGGTCGAACTCGGTGATGAGCAGCGACGTGATGAGATAGCCGGACAGGACGAAGAAGACATCCACGCCGACGAAGCCCCCCTGGAGCTTCCCCGAGCCGCCAAGGTGGAACAGGATCACAGCGGTCACGGCCAGGGCCCTGAGTCCGTCGAGCGCGGGTTCGTGTGCATGGGCCGACCGGACTGGAATCTCGCTCTTTTCGCCCGGCGGCACCGTTGACGTTTGTGCCCATCCCACGGGCGGCCCTGTTCCATCCGTGGCTTGCACTTGTGTTCCCCCGGGAAGATACGAACGTCGCTCTACTTAGCCTCGATCCACCGATGAACTGAGCGGAGCGTAGGCCGCGCATCCGCGGAAAGTGCCTCCTGCGCTGGAAGAATTGCGGTGTTCGACGTCGCAGTTCCCCAGCACCAAGGAGGCACTTTCTGTGAGGTCAGTATCGCGTGGAATCGACCGGATTGAGGTGTCATTCGATGAGCCCAATCTGGTGGCTAATGCCGGTCTGTTGTTGGTGGCGACGCTCGTGTCGTGCCTCTCGCTGGAGTCCTTGATCGACCAGACGGTGCGTCTGGGTGGCCGGGTGGGAGGTGCTCGTCCGGGACGCAAGGTCTTGACCTTGGTGCACACGCTCGTCGCCGGTGGCTCACACATCGACCACGCCAACGTGCTGCGGGCCGGAGCGACACAAGCGGTGCTCCCACATAAGGTGATGGCCCCCTCGACGCTCGGCACGTTCTTGCGCTCGTTCACCTTCGGACACGTCCGCCAACTCGACTCGGTTCTCGGCGAGGCCATTCGTCGGGCCTGGTCACTCGGCGCGGGTCCCGGTGCGGCTCGCCTGGTGATCGACATCGACTCGACCATCTGCGAGGTGTGCGGCAAGGCCAAGAGCGGTGCTGGCTATGGCTACACCCGGGTCCTCGGCTACCACCCGATTCTCGCCACCCGGGCCGACACCGGCGAGGTGCTCCATGCGCGGCTGCGCCGTGGGCCGGCCGGCTCGGCGCGCGGAGCGAGACGCTTCATCGCCGAGCTGGTGGCCCGAGTCCGCCGGGCTGGCGCAACCGGTGAACTCGTCATGCGCTTTGACTCGGGCTTTTGGTCCAACGACACCATCGCCACCCTGCGCCGCCTCGACGTCCGCTTCACCATGGGGGTGCGCATGCAAAAGCAGGTGGTCGAGGCCATTTCGCTCATCGACGAGGACGCCTGGAGACCAGTGCCCTACACGCCGGGCGGCGAGGCCCAGGTGGCCGAGTGCGACTACCGGGGTCAGCGCCTCATCGTGCGCCGCACCAGGCTTATCGGCCCCCAGGCCACCTTGTGGCCCGACTGGCGTCACTTTGCGTTCCTCACCGATCTCGACGCTGACGCGCTCGAGGTCGATGCGTTCCACCGCCGCCACGCCGTCGTCGAACTCGCCATCCGCGACCTCAAAGAAGGGGCGGGCCTCAACCACGTCCCATCGGGGAACTTCCAGGCGAACGCGGCGTGGTTGCTGTGCGCGGCACTGGCCCACGACCTCATCCGTTGGACCGCCGTGCTTGGTCAGCTCACCCCGAGCAACGCGCTCACTGTCGCTGCCACCGTGCGCACCCGGTTCCTCAGCGTCCCGGGCCGCCTCGTCAACCGCTCGGGTGTTCCTACTCTGCGAGCACCACAACGCTGGCCCTGGGCTCCCGCCTTTACCCGTTGCCTTTCCTTGCTCAGAGAGCTGCAGCCCGTTCCGCTCTAGGGACACCCCCGGCGGGCGGCGCACCGCAGACGACATCGACCAAGGCGCTGACATCCGATGCGAACGACAAGAACCTCTGATCCCCCACGCCACCACCACAGCCGATCTCCGTTTCGACGGCAGCATCACCTCGTTGTTCAGCCGGCCCCCATCTGCACAAGCTCATCCAGGGTCAATCGGTGGATCGAGGCTTAGACGCTAAATCGAATCTGTCCCAGCCTCCATAGGTCTTATGGACTAGTGGCCGGCCAGGGTGCCCGGAACCAACGCGAAATGTCCCACTTCGCTCGCCTGGGGCGGGCCGAAGGCCACCCCGCTTAACTCGAACAACCAACGAAACTCGGACGAGTTCTGGGTCAAATGTCGCGCCGGCTATTCCAGCGACGACAACGTCGCGTCAGCGAGCGGCCCATTGGAGCGCAGGGCCGAGATGATCCCCGCTCCTGCCGCGATCGCAGCGAGCACATATGCCGTCACGGTGAAGGCGTGCTCGGCACCCGCGGCGCTCCCCATGTCGCCGCCGGCGACCACGAAGATCGTCCCCGTCAGAGCCAGACCCAGCGCCGTACCGAACCCACGCGTCATGTTGAGCACCCCCGACGCCATGCCCGCCTGCTGTCCGGGAGCGGCGCCCATGATGGACGCGTTGTTGGGGGAGGTGAACAGGCCCATCCCCACTCCCACGGCGGCCAGCAACAACAGGAACGCGCCCGTCGAAGGTCGGAGCGCCCCCAGGGTCGCCAGCCCCCCGGCGACGAGTCCCATCCCGGCGACAGTCAGTGGCCGAGCGCCCAATCGGTCGGCAAGCCGTCCCGCGAATGGCGCCACCACGCCGAAGGCCAGCGGCATGGCCATCAACTCCAGCCCGGAGCGGGCCGTTCCCAACCCTTGCCCCCGCTCCAGGTAGAAGGGCACCAGCAGCAGGACGCCGAACATCACCAGGTACGAGCCGATGCCGCTGGCGATCCCGGTCGAGAACTGGGCGTTGCGGAAGAGACCGAGATCGAGCATCGGGTCCTCGTCCCGGCGCTCGTGCCAGATGAACACGAGGCCCAGAACCCCGGCGGCCACGAACAGCCCCACGATGAGCGCGGAACCCCAACCCGCCTCCGCCCCGAAGGAGATCGCGGAGAGGAGCGCCACCACCGCCGGGAAGAAGATCGCCAGCCCGGTCCAGTCGAACCGCACGCGGGCCAGGAGGTGGCGGCTCCGGGGCACGAGCAGCACCGCGGCCAGCGCGCCGAGGAGCCCGAAGGGGATGTTGACGAAGAAGATCAGCCGCCAGCCTCCCGCAGCGAGCAGCAATCCGCCGATCGACGGGCCCATGGCGAGCCCCAGCGCCTGGGCCGCCCCCTGGAGCCCGATGGCCTTGCCGAGCGCGCGCCCGGGAACGACCAGCACGATGATGGCCAAGCTGTTCGCCTGCAGCATCGCGGCGCCCACAGCCTGCAGGGCACGGAAGCCACACAGCGCGCCCAGCGTCGGGGCGAGCCCGCAGAGCGCCGAGGCGAGGGTGAAGATCAAGAACCCGTAGACGTACAGGAGCTTGTGGCCCCACATGTCGGCGAACCGCCCGACGGCGGTCACGGTGGCCACCAGCACCAGCAGGTAGGACAGCCCGACCCAGGTGACCGCGCCCACAGACGCGTCGAAGGTGTGCTGCAGCGTGGGCAGGGCGACGGTGACGATGGACGCATCGAGCTGACCCATGAACGCACCGACGCACACGGCGGCCACGGCGAACCAGGGTGCGTTGGGTTGCTCACGGATCACCCGCGGGCGCCGGGGTTCCACCAGCAGCCGGTCCCAGGTCAACGTCCACGGCCGTGACGGGCCGGGGTCGACGTCGGTCACGTCAAATGCCCCACACGACCTCTGTACTCGACCTGATGTCGCGCGACGACGATCCGACCAGCACCTCGTAACGACCCGGGTCCGATCGCCACCCGTGCGTGTCCACGTCCCAGTAGCGGAAGGCGGCAGCGTCGAGCTCCACCTCGACCGTCTCCTGCTGGCCGGCCCCCAGCTCGACCTTCACGAATCCCACTAGCTCCCGGTCGGGCCGCGGCACGCGGGGTTCGAGCGCCCGCAGGTAGACCTGTACGACCTCGGTGCCCTGTCGCCCACCCTCGTTGACCAGCCGGACCCGCACCCGCTCCGGTGTGATCGTGACCTCCTCGTACGCGATGTCGCCGTAGGAGAGGCCGTGCCCGAACGGAAAGAGGGGAGCGAGGCGCGCGGTCTCGAAGAAGCGGTAGCCGACGAAGATCTCCTCGCCGTAGACGACCTGGTCTTCCACCCCCGGGTACCGGTCACCCTCCACCCCGAGACCGGCCGGTCCGTCCTCCACGCGGGCCGGGAACGTGATCGGCAGCCGTCCCGTGGGCTCGGAGGCGCCGGTGATGATGTCCGCCAGGGCGTCGGCGCCCTCCTCGCCCGGGTACCAGGTGACCAGCACGGCGCCGGCGCGCTCGGCCCAGGGCATCTCGACGGGCGAGCCGGCGTTGACGGCGATCACGGTGCGCGGGTTGGCCTCCAGCACCGCCTCGACGAGCTCGCGCTGGCGCCCCGGCAGCGACAGGTCCGGTCGGTCGTGGCCCTCGGACTCCCACTGCCCGTTCGACCCGACGACCACCACCGAGACATCGGCCTCGGCGGCAGCACGGATAGCCCGTTCGAATTCGTCACCGGTGTCGGGCGGCGACGCGCCGATCCGCGCACCGAGGATGGGGGAGGTCGTCGTCCGGGGCCAGACCTCGACGGCGAGCTCATGAGTGTGGCCGGCAGCGAGGTCGACGGTGACCTCAACCGGCGCGCTCCCGGCGCCATAAAAACCGGTACCACGCGACGGATCCGTGTTGTCGATGAGCACGTCGCCGTCGAGGCGCAGCACGGAGCGCCCGGCACTCTCGAGGCCGAGCCGCCACGCGCCGGACACGTCTGGGGTGAAGGTCCCGCTGATGCGGGCCGACCCACGGCCGACGTCGAGGCCGGGCAGCGGCGAGCCCAGCCACATGACGCGCGGGTCGTGGGCCAGGCCTGTGGAGACGGGGGCTCCGGAGGGAGGGTCGGCACCATCGAAGTACTCCACCGACAGCCCATCGCCGCCGTTGACGAGGCGGAGGTCGATGGGGGGCAGGCCGCGATCGATGCGGCAGCCCACCTCGTAGGTGACGGCCGCCGCCGGGATGCGCTCGGCCAGCGCGTCGGCCACGCTCCTGCGCCGGTGCGGCGTGACCTCGGAGCTGCCCCCGCCCATGGCGAGCTGCGACACGTTGGGCCCGATCACGGCGACGCTCGAAATTGACCCGTCGTCGGGCAGGGGGAGCAGACCGTTATTCACCAGGAGGACCGTTCCCTCGGCCGCGATCGCCCTCGCGAGGGCGCGGCGGCCGGGGTCGTCGTCCTCGCGCTCGGCAACGGGCTCGGGCGCGGGATGAGTGGAGGTGGTTGGGTCAGTGCCGTCGAGCAGTCCGACGCGGGCCATCAGGCGCAGGAGGCGGCGCACCTTCTCGTCGACGACGGACTCGTCGACCGACCCGTCGCGCACGGCGGCGGCGAGGGAGGGGCCGAACCAGGCGGGCGGTCCCGGCATCTCGAGGTCGAGTCCGGCCAGCGCCGCGGGCGCGGTCGAGTGGGTCCCGAACCAGTCCGACATGACGAGCCCGTCAAAACCCCACTCGTCCTTCAGGATGCCCGCGACCAGGTCGGGCTGCTCGCCGCAGTAGATGCCGTTGACCTTGTTGTAGGCGGTCATCACGGCCCAGACGCCGGCCTCCTGTACGGCGGCTTCGAAGGCGACGAGGTGGATCTCCCGCAGGGCGCGCTCGTCGACCTCGGCGCTGATGGTCATCCGCTCGTGCTCCTGGTCGTTGCAGGCGAAGTGCTTGATGCAGCAGGCCACGCCGCCCGCCTGGACGGCGCTGACGTAGGCGCCGGCGATGCGGGCCGTCAGCAGCGGGTCCTCGGAGAAAGACTCGAAGGTGCGGCCGGCGAGGGGCGTGCGCGGGATGCAGACCGTCGGGCCCAAAAGCACGTGGACGCCCTTGGAGCGCGCCTCGGCCGCCAGGGCCTCGCCGAGGCGGCCGGCCAGCGCGGGGTTCCACGTCGAGCCGACCGCCATGCCGCAGGGCAGCGACAGCGAGCGGCGGCCGATCATGGAGTCGCCCCGCACGCCCGAGGGGCCGTCGGACACCTTGAGGGCGGGGATGCCGAGCCGCTCGACGGGCGGGAGGTACCACAGGCTGGCGCCGGCGGTGAGGGAGCACTTCTCATCGAGGGTCAGGGCGGCCAGGAGGCGCTCGAGTTCCATGCTGGTGACACTACGCGGGCCGCCATAGAAGGCAATGGGCCCGTATCCCATTGGATTGGTGGGGACCGATATCGGCGGCAGGAGCGCCCTAGGACCTCTGCGACGAGCTCTACGACGCGTTGGACTGGTACTCGGTGATCGCATCCTCAAGGATGTGGGCGATCCCGTCGACCATTACGAAACGGATCTTGCGCTCTCGACGACCGCCGTTGTGCGATGAGGAGCATCGTGACGAGCCCCGACTCGTGCTCGTGCTCGTAGAAGACCTCGATCCCATCACCAGGTGTCCACGAAGGGCCGGCGCGGCGTGCCGCCCGAGCGCCAGTCGTCCCGTGGCGCCGACGCCAGCGCGCCGACGAGGCGGGCCCGGGTGTCCGCCGGGTCGATCACGTCGTCGATCTCGAAGTGCTCGGCCACGTGCAGCGCCTTGCCGTGCTCGTAGGCGCGGGCCACCATGACCGCGAAGGCCGTCTCCCGTTCGCCGGGGTCCTCGATGAGGTCGAGCTCGCGGCGGAAGCCGAGGCGCACGGCGCCCTCCAACCCCATGCCGCCCAGCTCCCCGGTGGGCCAGGCGACGGTGAAGAGCGGGCGACGGAAGCTCCCGCCCGCCATGGCCTGCGCGCCCAGCCCGTAGCCCTTGCGCAGCACGACGCAGGCGAAGGGCACCGTCAGTGAGGCGCCGACGACGAACATCCGGCTCACGTGGCGCACCAAGGCGGTCTCCTCCGCCTCGGGCCCGACCATGAAGCCGGGCGTGTCGCACAGACAGAGCAACGGTAGCGCGAAGGCCTCGCACAGCTGCATGAAGCGGGCCGCCTTGTCCGCGCACACGGCGTCGATGGCTCCCGCGTTATGCATCGGGTTGTTCGCAATGACCCCGACGGCGCGGCCCTCGACCCGGGCCAGCGCAGTGACCAGGCCGGGCGCGAACGCGGGCCGCAGCTCCAGCACCGAGCCCTCGTCGGCCAGCAGCCCGACCGCCCGTCGCACGTCGTAGACGCGCCGGCGGTCAGGGGGGACGACGTCACGGAGGAGCTCCTGGTCGGGCGCCGTCCAAGCCGCCACGTCGCCCTGGAAGTAGGCCAGGTAGCGGCGGGCGACGTCCACCGCCTCCTTCTCGTCGACGGCGAGGATGTCGACCACGCCGTTGGGCACCTGCACCGACATCGGCCCGACGTCGTCAGGAGTGAAGACGCCCAGCCCGCCGCCCTCGATCATGGCGGGGCCACCCATGCCCACGTTGGCGTCGGGGGTGGCGATGACGACGTGGCAGCATCCCAGTCAGCGCGGCGTTGCCCGCGAAGCAGCGGCCGGACACGATGCCGACGAGCGGCACCTTCCCGCTGAGCGCGCCGAAGAGGGCGAAGGCCTCCGTATCGAGCCCGGTGACCACAGCCATGTCGGTGTCACCCGGTCGCCCGCCCCCGCCCTCGGCGAAGAGCACGACGGGGAGACGCAGCCGCTCGGCCAGAGCGAAGAGCCGGTCCTTCTTGCGGTGGTTCATCTGGCCCTGGGTGCCGGCGAGGACCGAGTAGTCGTAGGAGAGGACGGCGCAGCGCGATCCGTTGACGTGCCCGATACCGGCGATCAGTCCGTCGGCCGGCGTGTTGGCGATCAGGTCGTCGGGGCTGCGGCGACCCCGCTGGGCCGCGATGACGAAGCGGCCGTACTCGTCGAAGCTGCCCGGGTCGCACAGGTCCTCGACGTTCTCCCGCGCCGTGCGCCGGCCTCCCGCGTGGCGCCGCTCTGTGGCGGCCGGACGACCCGCATCGAGCGTGCCCTGGACGCGGGCGCGCACCTCGGCCAGCTCGGGGCGGATCCCACCGGCCACCGCCTCCGTCTCGACCTCGGCAGCGGGGCCGAGTGCATCGCCGGGTTTCTCGTCCACCCGGAGCAGCTCGTCGCCGGCCTGCACCGCGTCACCGACCGTGACGGCGACCGACTCGACGGTGCCGGAAGCGGTGGCCTCCACCACGTGCTCCATCTTCATCGACTCGAGCACGAGCAGGGTCTGCCCGGGGTGGACCGGGTCCCCGGCCTCGACCGCGACGCTGACCACGGTTCCGGCGAAGGGCACGCTGATCGTCACGGCGCAGGACGTCCCATCAAATGAGCCCGCTCAGCCGGGCCAGAGGGGTTTGGGCACCTCGAATCCGATGTCGCTGCCCCAGGTGTTCCGGTAGGAGACCTCGTGCACCGGCCGGCGGGGGGCAACGCCCCAGCTGCCGGTGGGGTAGCCGAAGCTGACCGTGCCCGAGAGGACCCAGCCCTGGTCGGTCGGGACGCCGAGGATCTCGAACGTCTCGGCGGGGTGGAAGAACTGCAGGAGGGCGGTGAGGCAGCTGCCGACTCCCTCGGCCCGGGCCGCGAGCATGGCGTTCCAGACGGCGGGGTAGATGGAGCCGCCGGTGGGGTCGTGCTGGCTGAAGGGGAACAGGTAGAGGGGGACCTGCTCGAAATGGTCGGCCAGCCACTGGGCCGAGCGCTGGACCTTGAGCATCTGCACGGATTCGGGTGCGTCGGGGTCGGCGTGGGCCGCCGCGATCTGGTCCTTGTAGACGGACTTCCACAGCTCTCCCATGGCGTGCTGGTAGAGAGGAGCGAGGGCTGCCTTCTTGGCCGGGTCGTCGAGCAGGAGGAAGCGCCAGTTCTGCGAGTTCCCTCCGGAGGGGGCCCGGATCGCCGCATCGAGGATGCGGGCCTGGACGTCGTGGGGGATGGGGTCCGGTCGGACCCTGCGCATGGCGCGGGTCGTATAGAGCGCCTCGTGGAGTTCCATGGGGCCGACCTTAGGTCGGGGCGGCGACCAGGACGAAGCCGCTAGACCCGAGCGCGCAACGCCAGACTTGGCGCGGGCTCTGCCGTTTCCTCATCGCCACGCGGGCCCTCGACGCTCGAGGTTGCGCCCATCGATACGAACGAGAGCAAAGGTCCGACCGCCAATGCCACGCCGGTCCCGACGAAGAGGATCTGCCACAGCCACGTCGGCAGGGACACGAACACCGGGTTCCCCCGGATTGGCCACACCGTGAGCGCGCAGATGAAGACCGCCCCGCAGAGGGCAAGGTTCCAGCGCGATATCCCTCGGCCCGAGGCCGACACCACGATGGACACCACGGTCACCATCACGGCGAAGGGAACGATGCCCTTCACCGGCCCTGCCCATGACCCGTGGAAGACGAGGGTGCCCCACTCCAGGAAGAACACGAGCGAGAGGGTGGTCAGCCAGGCGACGAACGACGCTCGGATGTGTCCAAGGGTGATATCGAGGAGGAGCAATGTCACCGCCAGGGCCATGAAGTAGTACACGAAGAGGTTCTGCTCGAAGATGAGCCGCAGGCTGAGCGAGACGGCGACGACAGCGACCATGACGGCCGGATTCGACCTGGCCTCGGAAGCTCCGAGCCGGCGCACGACCCAGGCGGCTAACGCCAGGCTGAGCACCAATGGCAGGAGACGCGACAGCAGCACCATGGAGGCTCCGGAGCGCGTCAGCTCCCACATCAGGGTTCCACCGATGGAGGGGTTGTCACCGGAGCCGAAGGCGATGGGGCGCAGGGCGCGCCCCGACGTCAACGTCACCAGCGGGAGGACGATGACGGCGGCAGTGACGGCGGCCGCCCCGGCGTACCGCACACGCCGTCCCACGGGGGCCAGAACGAGAAGGGGCGCAGCGATCATCAGGGTGTACTGCTGGGTGAGCACGGCGGCGGCCATGAGCACACCCGCGAGCACCCACCGTCTTCGCAACGCCGTGGCCATCGCTGCCAAGGCCAAACCCAACGCGACGAGGTCCTGTGGGTGGAAGTAGCCGACGACGCACATGAAGACGGGCGGCAGGCACGCGGTCGCGACCACCGCCAAGGGCTCCCAGCCGCAGCGGCCGCGGCGAGCTGCCCGCAGCCAGGAGACGACACCTACCAGCAATACGAGCCAGGCGGTGTACCCGATGTAGAGGGTGTGGGCCAATGCGTCGCTGTGGGCGGCCCAGCGGTAGATGGCGGCATCGGCCGTGCCACAGTGGGCGCCCAGTGCGGAGGAAGGAAACGTTCCGGCACCGACGTGCGCCACTGCCGCCAGCGCTCCCGAGTAGAGGACGTAGAGGGGGGCGATGAGCGGCTCCGATCGCACCACATTCGCGGGGTAAGCACAGGACAGGTGGCCGTGGGCGACGGCCAGCGTCGAGGCGACGGACTCCCGGCTGTCCAGGGTCGCCGGTCCTCCTAGCAAGGCGACGATACCGACGAAGAGGACGGTGCCAACGCACCAACCGAGGGCGCACCACGAACCAGAGAGCGGCCGGTTCATGGAGGAGACGAACCGTGTCCCGATGCCTTCGCCGCGCCGCTCCGCGGCCGTCCCAACCTCTTCCATGTCTATTTGGTCGGTCGAGCGGCCCGAGAGGTTGAACAAGAACTCGCCAGCCTGCTATCCGCCGGGGATCCTGGGTGGCCCACGGCCTGCGAATCCGCAGGGTGGTCCAGAAAAGGCCCGTTGAAGCTCGCCTACTGCTAACCGACGGCCGCCAGGCAGACATCGGGGTTGGCGTCGAAACTCTGCCCCGGGTTGTACGTCGAGCCGTAGGAGCCGGGCGGTGCGACCCACACGTGGCCGGACGAGTCGTGCTCGATGACGTAGGAGCTTGTGCCGGGCGGACTGTGCATGTACTGCGGGATGAGCGGCGCGAAGTTGGCGGCATAGGTGGCGGCGCTCCACGGCGACGGCGGCGTTGGGAAGGCGCCCTTTTGGACCATGTAGGCCTCGAGTGCGACAGAGAAGCTCTGTGCGTCCGCCTTGCATGCGGCCACTTGCGCCGGCGATTCATGAGGGACAGTGACCGGCGTCGTGGTTGACGTCGTGGTCGGACCGGATGTGGACGTCGATGCTGTCGTGGGGGTCGAAGGAGAACTGCAGGCGGGAACGATCGAGAGAAGCGGCGTGAAGTCCCTCAGGCCGTGGCGCCCTCGTTCACCTGTTGCAGCTTCTCCACAGCGTCGATGTACTCCTCGACCATCCCGAGCACCACGTCCTTCGTCCGGCGCACCGACGTGGCGCGGCCGATGATCTGACCGGCCGGGTTGAAGTTCACATCCCGGGCTTCCTCGGGGTAGGCGTGGCCCCGGGAGACGCAGTCGATAGCGACCATCATCTGCAGCGGCATGCCGAGTGGCTTCGGGTTGCCCGGAGCATCCCAGGCGTCCGTCCAGTCGTTCTTGAGCAGGCGGCAGGGCTTGCCGGTGAAGGACCGTGAGCGCACCGTGTCACGCGAAGTCGCCTTCAGGTAGGACTCCATCTGCTTCGGTGGCACGTCAGCCTCCTCGACGGTGAGCCACAGGGAGCCCGTCCACACGCCCGCAGCGCCCATGACCATGGCGGCGGCCATCTGGCGACCGGACCCGACGCCACCGGCGGCGAGCACGGGCAGAGGAGCGACGGCATCGATGACCTCGGGCCACAGCACGATGGAGCCGACGTCACCGGTGTGGCCGCCGCCTTCGGAGCCCTGGCAGATGACGACGTCCACACCGGCGGCCTTGTGGTTGAGCGCGTGCTTGACCGAACCGGCGAGTGCCGCGATCAGCATCCCGTGGTCGTGCACCTCGGCGATCACGTCGTCGGGGGGTGTGCCGAGCGCGTTGGCCACCAGCCTGACCTTGTCGTGGCGAAGGATCACCTCGACGAGCGGCGCCGCGGTGGCGGCCGTCCAGCCGAGCAGCTCGCGGCGAGGCCCGCCCTCGAGCTCGGGCACGCCGTGGTCGGCCAGGATCTTCTTGGCGAACGTGCGGTGCTCCTCGGGGATCATGGCCCGGAGCTCTTCCTCGAGCTTGACCGGGTCCAGCTCGCCCATCCCCTCGTACTTGCCGGGGATCACGATGTCGACACCGTACGGACGGTCGCCCACGTGCTCGTCCAGCCAGGTCAGCTCCACCTCCAATTCGTCGGCGCTGAAACCGACTGCGCCGAGCACGCCCATGCCGCCGGCATTGGTCACGGCTGCGGCCACATCGCGGCAGTGGGTGAAGGCGAAGATGGGGAACTCGATCCCGAGGCGTTCGCAGAGTTCGTTGTGCATCGGAATGCCTCCTAATGGGCGACTGATGGCTACTGGGGCAACGCGCCACCCGAACCTTCCGGGCAACTAGAACAGATTCTACTTTTTGTGGGCACGGCCCGCGGACGCATCAGCCGACGTCATCGCTCAGGTGGTGGCCGCCTCCTCCTGGTCGGCGAACTGGGTCCGGTACAGTTCGGCGTAGAGGCCGTTCTCGGCCAGCAGGCTGGCGTGGGTGCCTCGTTCCACGATGCGCCCGTCGTCGACCACGAGCAGCTCGTCTGCCTCCCGGACGGTCGAAAGCCGGTGGGCGATGACCAAGGAGGTGCGCCCGGAGAGCGTCTCGCTCAGGGCGCGCTGGACGGCCGCCTCGGACTCGGAGTCCAGATGGGCGGTTGCCTCGTCGAGGACGACGATGTCGGGTGCCTTGAGCATGAGCCTGGCGAGGGCCACCCGCTGTTTCTCGCCGCCCGAAAGGCGGTAGCCCCGCTCGCCGATGACGGTGTCGAGACCGTCGGGCAACTCACCCACGATGTGACCGATCTGGGCCTGGTCGAGCGCCTCGAGAACCTCGGCCTCGCTGGCCTCGGGCCGGGCGTACATGAGGTTGGCTCGCAGCGAGTCGTGGAAGAGGTGCGGATCCTGGCTCACCACGCCCACGACATCCCTCAACGAGGCCATCGAGGCTTTGCGGACGTCGACCCCGCCGATGCGGACGGCGCCGCCGGTCACGTCGTAGAGGCGGGGGACCAGCATGGAGATCGTTGTCTTGCCGGCCCCGGACGGTCCGACAAGTGCCACCATCTGCCCCGGCTCGACGCTGAACGAGACACCGTGGAGCACCTCGCTCCTCGCTCCGGCCTCGAGCACGGCGACCGACTCCAGTGAGGCGAGTGACACCTCCTCCGCGCTCGGGTACGTGAAGTCGACGTTCTCGAACTCGATCGACGCGTGCCCTCGCGGGACCTCGACCGGCTGGGGGTCCTCGCGGAGCATCGGTACGATGTCGAGCACCTCGAAGAGCCGCTCGAACGAGACCAGGGCCGTCATCACGTCGAGGTTCAGATTGGAGAGCTGGGTAAGAGGTCCATACAGCCTCGTCAGATATGCGGTCAGGGCGACGACCGTGCCGACCTGGAGTGCGCCGTGGATGGCTGCCACGCCTCCGACGCCGTAGACGATCGCGGTCGCCAGCGAGGCGGTGAGGGTGAGAGCGACGAAGAAGAAGCGGGCGTAGGTCGCCTGCGCGATCCCGATGTCGCGCACCCGCCCCGCCTTGGCCTCGAAGGCCTCAGCCTCGGCGTCGGGCCGCCCGAGCAACTTCACCAACATCGCGCCGCCCACCTGGAAGCGCTCCTGCATGACCATGTTCATCTCGGAGTTGAGGTTGTACCCCTCCTTGGTGAGCGACCCGATGCGCTGACCGACGAAGCGGGCCGGGATCAAGAAGAGAGGAAGCAAGATGAGCGCGGCCAGCGTGATCTGCCAGCTCAGAAAGAACATGGTCGCGACCACGATGACGACGGTCACCAGGTTCCCGACCATGTTGGACAGCAGATCGGTGAATGCCTGCTGGGCCCCGATGACGTCGTTGTTAAGGCGGCTGACCAGGGCCCCGGTCTGGGTGCGGGTGAAGAAGGCGAGCGGCATCCGTTGGATGTGCCGGAACACCTTGGCCCGCATGTCGTAGATGAGGTGCTCGCCGATGTAGGCGGAGATCCTGCGATCGGTGAGTGAGAGGGCGCCGTCCACCAGAGCCAGGACGGCCACCAGGATGGACAGGCCAATGACGAGGTTCTCGTTGCTCTTGAGGATCCCGTTGTCGATGAGCGAGCGCAGGATGAGGGGGTTGACGGCCCCGATGACCGCAGCCAGGACGACGACCGGGAGGAAGACGGCCAGGATCTTCTTGTAGGGGACGGCGAAGGTCAGCATGCGCCGGGCGGTGCCCTTGCGGACCCGGTGGCCCAGGACATCCCGGTCCTGGCGCATCGATCGCATGCCGGACCAGGCACCACCCCGGCCCCCACCCATGGCGTGCCCCCGCATGTTCATGGTTGCAACCTACCGTTGGCGGTTATCGCTCCTGTCGAGGCTTCGAAATAGTCCATGGCTCCCATAGACCCACCTGAGGGGTCCCCGTACCATTTTCTCGTCGGGTAGTTCCAGGTGACGAGGGGAAGAGGGTGAGCCGTGACGCTGAAGGAGATGTTCTCGGAGGAGGACACTCGCAGCTTCGAGCAGCGGCGGGACGAGGTCGTCTTCCTGCTCGTCGAGGCGACCGACCTGTCCGGCCGGGACCAGTACCTGCGGCGTGCCGTCCACTGGTGCCGCCGGGCCCACAGCGAGCGCGAGTTCGACCGGGCCTACGAGACGGTCGTGAGCGCAATCGCGACCGCCCCGCTCTGCGATTGAACCTCTGAGACTCGCCTGATGGGTGTTATCCCCGCTCGTTCCACCCGAGCCGACGCTTGGGGTGCGTTCCCGCAGGTCACCCTAAAAAGTAGGACGGGGTGGTGGCGGTCACCTGCAATCCACCAATAGAACGAATGTGAAGCTCGGTCGGAAAGAAAGGGATCGCGAGGAGCTCGACCTCCCAGCCTCTGACGATGCGCCGTCGCCATCCGAAAACGGCTCGCCCTCAAACGGGAACGGAAAGCCCGCGAAGTCGCGCCGCGGGTGGCACGCAGCATCGAACGTGGTCGCGCACTACACCCCACACATAGTCGCTCTGCACGAAGAGGCGACCGAGTCCCGCATCGTCGACCTCCTCATCTCGCGCGGCTTGGCCAACGACTCTCAGGTGGCCCAAGCCCGTGTCGTTCAAGAGGAGTCTGGAGGGAAGCTGGGTGACGTCCTCGTAAGAAATGCGCATCCTCGCTCAGCGGGACTTGGCGGACGTTCTCGGCGAGGTCTTCGGGCTGCCGGTCGTCGACGTGAGGAGGGGCAACCCCGAAACAGGAGCAATTGCCCTTGTTCCGGAAGACGTCACGCGGCGTTTCATGGTTGTGCCACTCCGACTCCATGAGCAAGCTCTCCACGTCGCCGTCGCCGACCAGCCGAGTGACGAGCTGCGAACGGTCCTGGCTCAGGCCAGCGAGCATCCGGTCGACTTCGTGCTCGCGCCGGAGGCGGACATCCGCTGGGCCATCGACAGCAGATGAATGTCAGTGCGAGCACCAGCAGAACGATCCACCGTTCAAGTCACATCTGGTCCGTTACTCTCCACCCCGACCTTCAAGGATCAGAAGCAGCTTCCCGCAGCTCCGCGTCGGCGCGTCTGAGACTGCGAGACCCGAACGCGGCGTCGCACGGTTCATCGAGATGCGGTCGTGGACCCCATTTTGTCGAGAGCGGCGGAGGGTGCCTCGTCGAGGGCCAAATAGATGGTTCGCGCCACGACCGGGCCAGCACGTGCACATCGCTCCTTCCCACTTCGAAGGGGGTACCGTGAGGTCCGCCGGGCGGGAGCCGGCAGGGGTGGCGGGATCGACCAGAACCGCACGTCCCTTGAGACAACCAATCCACAATTCCGGTCGGCCCCATTCGGGCTGACCTCAGCCCGGACACCCCGATGGGTGGCGCCTCAATGACAAGGTGGGTTGCAGATCGGTTACCCCGCTGTACAGGCGTTTTCCTCTGACAAGGGCCTCGCGACCGCTGGAAGGATCCTGTGGGCCAGGGCCGCGGGTCCGAGCGAGATTTCACTGTGGTCTTCTCACGGAAACGTGCAAGGCCGCGTTGCAACTCGGCATGCAACGTGGCAGCATTGCGCTCAGGTGGTTTGGCGACCTCTGGAGGTAATTATGCGCGACCAAGAGAACAACGGCTGCGGGCACAAGCGTCTGGGGAGAGTTTTCCGCGCGTTGGCGACGCCCGCCATCATCGGCGCAACGTGCCTGGCGGTGCTAGGCGCCGGTGCACAGGCCGCGTCGGCGGGTCAAGGGACGAAGGGCGGCTTCCCGATGAGCTACTCACCGGACACGGTGGCGCCCTGGACCAACACGTACACCCCCCCGACGAGCACCTTGAGCCCCCAGTGTCCGAACGGACTCGCTGGCACGCCGGGAAGCGACCCGGCCAATCTGGCGCTGAATGCGCCCCAGAACAACGCGATGAGCTTCGAGGCCGGCGGCACGGTCTACTTCGTCTACTCCGACAACCCTCACGGGTCGGCTTTCGGATTCACCATCCAGGACTGCATGGTCGTCTACCCGGAGAGCTTTTTCACGTCCAGTGACTTCGACCCCACAACCGGCGTGCTGACGAGCAACGCATTCAACAAGTCCAGTCTGGACCACGCAGGCACCATGATCGACGGAGCCGCCCTCACTGGCATCTCGAGCCCAGAAGGCCAGATCTACTTCGGCTGGACCCTTCCCTCGACTGCCACGACAGGTTCGTGGGTGTGCAGCTTCGCCCGGGACATCAGAACCGATCATGGAGGTGGCGGCAACCGCAAGGTCACTCCGACCTGCTTCCAGGTCGGAGGTGTCACGACCACCTGATCGGAGCGCAGTCTGACTGACTCCGTCAGGAGTCATCGCACACCAGGTCGGGCAGCGTAGAGAACTGGCGACGCCGTAGGGAGCCCACCGCTCCCTACGGCGTCGCTGTTTCTCCTCTGAGTTCGCCGGGCCGCAATCCAGCGACGACAGCACGAGCGCGCTCTTCTTCGAACAGTGTTCTCTCGACGACACGCGGACGGCGTCGAGGTCGACCAGCTACGCCCCGGTCGCCCAGCAGAGAGACACCGAGTGCTTCAGCGTCACCCCGGCCAACTCGACGAGCACCACCCAGCAGTCGACGACGTCTTCAGGCCCGGGCTCGATCGTGATCGGCCCCACCGGCAGCGTCACCGACACCGCCACGGTCACGGGCAACACGACCGGTGGCGTGCCCGGCGGCACCATCACCTTCACCGAGTGCGGCCCGACGACCTCGGCCGCCCTGTGCCCGAGTGGCACCCCGGTGGGCTCGCCGGTCACGCTCAGCGGCTCGGGGCACACCTCCACGGCCACCTCGGCCTCCTTCACGCCGACCGCGGTCGGGACCTACTGCTTCGCGGCCGTCTACACCCCCAACACCGGCTCGAACTACAGCGGCTCGACCGACAACATGACCGGGACCGTCGACTCCAACGAGTGCTTCACGCTCAACCCCGCACCCTCCCAGACCACCACCCAGCAGTCGGCGTCGGGCTCGGGCGAGGGCACCATCGTGATCGGCCCCACCGGCAGCGTCACCGACACGGCCACGGTCACGGGCAACACCACCGCCGGGGTCCCCGGCGGCACCGTCACCGCCCGCAACGATCGCCTTCACCGGTGCCGACATCGCCGGCATGGCGGCGGCCGGCGCGGCCTTCCTCGGGCTCGGCGGCTTCCTCGTGTTCCTCTCGAGGCGCCGGCGCCGTGAGGGGCAGGCGAGCTAAGGAGTTGAGCGGACGCTCCTGAGTCTCCATTCGTAGCGCAGGGCCCCCGGTCGATCCGACCGGGGGCCCTGGCGCGGTACGGCTGGCAATCTCATCAGCAAGGCGGTGCAAGTCCTCTATGAGCTTTGGTCGTTGAAGTTCAGGAGCCAATGCCCAGTGCTTCTCGGTGACGATGGGTGCCGAGGGGCGGAGGGAAAGCTGCAGGGTCGAGCGAGCAGTGCGCCGAAGGAAGGCCGTCTGGATGCGGCGACTTGCCCGCGAACGGGGAAGCCAATGAGCTCACCTGGTCAGGAACGACCCGTGGAGGTGAGGGCTCCAGGCGCTGATTTCGGCGGGCCGCAGCGACAGTGTTGGTGAGGTGATCCAACGAGACCTCGTACGGTTCCGTGCAGTCCTCGCATACGACGTCGTGCCCGAGAGGTCGGTTGGCCGGTGGTCCACGTGCGGCCCGGTGGATGGATGGGTGGAGCTCGCGTAGGCGGCGCAAACCCGCGGGGAAAGGCAGACCGATGCCTTCCGAGGAGTCAGACGGCTCGTAGTAGTGAAGCGCGGGGTAATGCCCGCTGACCCGCCGCCTTCGTGTGGGCGGGCGGCGCGATGGCCCGAGGGGGCGACCGGTGCCCGGCGAAGGGTCCGACTGAGACCAAGCTCCACAGCGAGTCCGGTGACGTGGAACCCATGGGATCAGCCCTGACTGCCGGTGCGATCGAGCATCCGGCGAAGGGCCCCGTTTCCATGAGCGAGATGATCGACCAACTCAACCCCTCCTTCGTGGCTGGGGGAACTACTACGCCTTGGGCGATGTACCTAGCCTGTTCGAAGATCTGGACAATTGGATCCGGATACGCCTTCGCTCAAAAGCCTCAAAAGCACGGAAGCGTTCTCGTCGAAGGGTGGTTCTTCGCGCTCAGCACCAAGAAGCTGAAGCGTTCGGCGCATCGCAACGTCAAAGACTGGCCACCGACACCTTGGACTGGGCCGCCACCTGGAACGAGAACCCGCGTCCGTTCGTGTGGACCAAATCCGCCGAACAGATCCTCGAACGCCTTGCCGACTACTGCGCCGCCATCAACGCCAGCGCATGATCCAGTTTCACGGCGCTTCAACCTTCCGGGACTCCTAGGCACACGCGGGTGTTAACACGATCGGAAGGGGCACCGGCACCGGGCGATTGACCCGCCAACGGTACCCAATGGCGAGCAGGCGAACGCAGCCACTCGACAGAAGTGGGGGCGCGTGTCGCCCCCCGTAGGGCAGGCACACGCGGGTGTTAACACGATCGGAAGGGGCACCGGCACCGGGCGATTGACCCGCCAACGGTACCCAATGGCGAGCAGGCGAACGCAGCCACTCGACAGAAGTGGGGGCGCGTGTCGCCCCGCGTAGGGCTTGGGTCCGGTGGCGGCCGGCCGCCTGCCAATAGTCCTGTCTCGGCCAAGGATCCTGTCGAACTGAGTCAACTCATTCACAATTACGTTGGTCCTCGATGATGGCCCGCAGATGACCGGATGGTGACAGCGGTTCTCCCGTTCAGCGCGCTCCGTCTGACAAGGGCTGTGTTGCTTCGTTGCCGGGGTTTCCCGCCTTGTTCCTGGTGGGGCTGCTGAGACTGGGCAAGCAGTTCACGGAGCGGGGCAAGATAGGTTGATCGAAGAGGGATCGTGTGTCCGGGGTGTGATCGAGGACCTGGACAGCGCTCGAGGCGAAAGTTTCTTGGACAAATGCAACCCCAGGAGGCCTATTCTATCGATATGGGGTAGGCCAAAAGGCCTATGACTACCCGTACTTGGCGAACAGGGAACGAACTCAATGGGTATTTCACGGAAGCTCGGTCGGCGGTTTTTCGGGGCGCACGCATCCACCTCGAAGTCCTGGCGGCGCATGGGGTCAATCGCCGGGCGCGGCGTCGGTGCCCTGTGCCTGTTCACCGGTGTCCTGACGGCGGCGGTGGCCATCTCGGCCACGCCGGCCACGGCGGCGCCTGGTCAAGGCACCGCCTTCGATTGCAGTGGCGCCGTCGTCTACAACGTCACGACGACTTCCGGCGGCCTCGGCAGCACGCAGGAGATCAACTCGGTCGTCCCCTCGACCGGTGTGCTGACCCCGATCGTCGCTGCCTCCGGGTCCGAGCCCAATGCACTGGGGCTGACCCAGGGCGGAACGGACGCCTGGTACCTCGACGAGCTAAACGCCGGAACGATCTTCGACTACAACACGAGCACCCAGGTGACCACGTCGTTCCCGGACGGGGACTCCCCCGGCATCGTCGTCGCGGGCGCGATCGACCCCGTGAACGGGATCTATTACTTCGCCCACTACGCCAGCGGGACGGCGACCATCTACGGGTTCAACACGGTCACCAAGACGTCGATCCCCGGTGTCATCGCCACCGCTCCCCTCGCGGTGGGCGGCGGTGCCGCCAACGGCGACCTGGCCTTCGACACCCTCGGCAACATGTACATGGTCGACTCCGTCGGCACGACGGGTGGCATCGCGACGGTCAAGGGCCCGTTGCCGACCACGGCCGTCGGTGCATCGCTCACCTCGACGACGCTGACCACGAGCCTGCCGGGCGCCACCACCGCGAACGGCTTCAACGGCATCACCTTCCTTCCCAATGGAAACCTCGTCGTCCAGCGTCTCAACGGCACGAATGCAGCCGCGGTGTACGTGCTCAACCCCAACACCGCGGCGATCATCAGCGGCCCCACCTCGATCACCGGTGCCGGCGTGGACCTGGGCTCGTGCACGTTCAACCCAACGCTGAACGTCCAGAAGAACGTCATCGGCGGCCGCTACAACCAGTCGGACCAGTTCACCATGACGGTCACCGGCGGCGGGATCACCATGGGCAACACGGCGACCACCACGGGGACGGCCAAGGGGATCCAGGCGGCGCAGGTCGGGCCGCTCATCGGCATAACGGGCACCACGTACACCATCGCGGAGACGGCGGCGTCGGGATCGCTCTCCAATTACACGACGACCTTCAGCTGTGTGGACACGAACACGGGTACAACCGTCACCTCGGGGAGCGGCACCAGCTTCAGCCTCGTCTTCCCGAGTGCGAGCTCGGGGGAGAATGCGCCCAACGTCAATTGCATCTTCTCCAATACCCCGGCGCCGAACCTCTCGCTGACCAAGGCGCTCGGAGCGCCCCGCAACGCGAGCACCGACCAGTTCACGATGCAGATCCACACCGGGAGCCCGAGCGGGCCTGTGGTCAACAACACCACCAACTCGACCACCACCGGTACCGGCTCGACGGTGACACCGGGGTCCGGCACGACCGGCGTCTACACCACCACCGCCGGCACGACCTACTTCCTCACCGAGGCGGCCTCGGGCACGACCAACCTGTCCCTCTACGCCTCCACGATCACCTGTAGCGACGCCAACGGCAACCAGACCGGCCTCCCCAACAACGCCCCCTTCAGCGGCTCCCTGGCCATCACCCCGGTGGCCAGCTCGTCCATCTCCTGCACGCTCACCAACACCGCCTTGCCCACCCCGGGCTTCACCACCACGATCGCCGCGCCACCGGGAACGCCGCCCCCCACCTCGGTCGGCAACTCGTGGAACGACGTGGCCACCGTGACGGGCACCTCAACCGGCGGGGCCCCGACCGGAACGGTCACCTTCACCTTCTGCAAGGAGACGACGCCGCCCACCACCTGCACCGGTGGCAGCACCGTGGGCACGCTGAGCGCCCCGACATCGACCAGCGGTAACGTCTCGACCTACACCCTGCCGGGCAGCGACGCCCAGACCCCGGCCAACGTGGGCACCTACTGCTACAACGCCGCCTACGCGGGGTCGACCAGCTACGCCCCGGTCGCCCAACAGAGCGACACCGAGTGCTTCAGCGTCACCCCGGCCAACTCGACGAGCACCACCCAGCAGTCGACGACGTCCTCTGGCCCGGGCTCCATCGTGATCGGCCCCACGGGCAGCGTCACCGACACCGCCACGGTCACGGGCAACACGACCGGTGGCGTGCCCGGCGGCACCGTCACCTTCACCGAGTGCGGCCCGACGACCTCGGCCGCCCTCTGCCCGAGCGGGACCCCGGTGGGCTCCCCGGTCACGCTCAGCGGGACGGGGCACACATCCACGGCAACCTCGGCCTCCTTCACGCCGACCGCGGTCGGCGTCTACTGCTTCGCGGCCGTCTACACGCCAGCGGGCGGGTCCAACTACAACGGCTCCTCGGACAACATGACCGGGACCGTCGACACCAACGAGTGCTTCACGCTCAACCCCGCACCGACGCAGACCACCACCCAGCAGTCGGCGTCTGGCTCGGGTGAGGGCACCATCGTGATCGGCCCCTCGGGCAGCGTCACCGACACGGCCACGGTCACGGGCAACACGACCGGTGGCGTGCCCGGCGGCACCATCACCTTCACCGAGTGCGGCCCGACGACCTCGGCCGCCCTGTGCCCGAGTGGCACCCCGGTGGGCTCGCCGGTCACGCTCAGCGGCTCGGGGCACACCTCCACGGCCACCTCGGCCTCCTTCACGCCGACCGCGGTCGGGACCTACTGCTTCGCGGCCGTCTACACCCCCAACACCGGCTCGAACTACAGCGGCTCGACCGACAACATGACCGGGACCGTCGACCTCAACGAGTGCTTCACGCTCACCCCCGCACCCTCCCAGACCACCACCCAGCAGTCGGCGTCGAGCTCGGGCGAGGGCACCATCGTGATCGGCCCCACCGGCAGCGTCACCGACACGGCCACGGTCACGGGCAACACGACCGGTGGCGTGCCCGGCGGCACCATCACCTTCACCGAGTGCGGCCCGACGACCTCGGCCGCCCTGTGTGCCTCTGGCACCCCGGTGGGATCGCCGGTCACCTTGAGCGGGACGGGGCACACCTCGAGCGCAACCTCGGCCTCCTTCACGCCGACCGCGGTCGGGACCTACTGCTTCGCGGCCGTCTACACCCCCAACACCGGCTCGAACTACCTGGGCTCGTCGGACAACGTCACGGGCGACGTCCAGGCCAACGAGTGCTTCACGGTGACCCCCGCACCCTCCCAGACCACCACCCAGCAGTCGGCGTCGGGCTCGGGCGAGGGCACCATCGTGATCGGCCCCACCGGCAGCGTCACCGACACGGCCACGGTCACGGGCAACACCACCGCCGGGGTCCCCGGCGGCACCATCACCTTCACCGAGTGCGGCCCGACGACCTCGGCCGCCCTGTGCCCGAGCGGCACCCCGGTGGGATCGCCGGTCACGCTCAGCGGGACGGGGCACACATCCACGGCAACCTCGGCCTCCTTCACGCCGACCGCGGTCGGGACCTACTGCTTCGCGGCCGTCTACACCCCCAACACCGGCTCGAACTACCTGGGCTCGTCGGACAACGTCACGGGCGACGTCCAGGCCAACGAGTGCTTCACGGTGACCCCCGCACCCTCCCAGACCACCACCCAGCAGTCGGCGTCGAGCTCGGGTGAGGGCACGCTCATCGTCGGCGGGTCCATCACTGACACCGCCACGGTCACGGGCAACACCACCGCGGGGCTCCCCGGCGGCACCGTCACCTTCACCGAGTGCGGCCCGACGACCTCGCCGGCCGTCTGCGCCGCAGGCACCCCGGTGGGATCGCCGGTCACCTTGAGCGGCACGGGGCACACCTCCACGGCCACCTCGGCCTCCTTCACGCCGACCGCGGTCGGGACCTACTGCTTCGCGGCCGTCTACACCCCCAACACCGGCTCGAACTACCAGGGCTCCTCGCACAACACGACCGGGACCGTCGACCTCAACGAGTGTGTGTCGGTCGGAGCTGCTCCTTCCCAGACCACCACCCAGCAGTCGACGACGTCTTCAGGCCCGGGCTCGATCGTGATCGGCCCCACCGGCAGCGTCACCGACACCGCCACGGTCACGGGCAACACGACCGGTGGCGTGCCCGGCGGCACCATCACCTTCACCGAGTGCGGCCCGACGACCTCGGCCGCCCTGTGCCCGAGTGGCACCCCGGTGGGCTCGCCGGTCACGCTCAGCGGCTCGGGGCACACCTCCACGGCCACCTCGGTCTCCTTCACGCCGACCGCGGTCGGGACCTACTGCTTCGCGGCCGTCTACACCCCCAACACCGGCTCGAACTACAGCGGCTCGACCGACAACATGACCGGGACCGTCGACTCCAACGAGTGCTTCACGCTCAACCCCGCACCGACGCAGACCACCACCCAGCAGTCGGCGTCGGGCTCGGGCGAGGGCACCATCGTGATCGGCCCCACCGGCAGCGTCACCGACACGGCCACGGTCACGGGCAACACCACCGCCGGGGTCCCCGGCGGCACCATCACCTTCACCGAGTGCGGCCCGACGACCTCGGCCGCCCTGTGCCCGAGCGGCACCCCGGTGGGATCGCCGGTCACGCTCAGCGGGACGGGCGACACCTCGAGCGCCACCTCGGCCTCCTTCACGCCGACCGCGGTCGGGACCTACTGCTTCGCGGCCGTCTACACCCCCAACACCGGCTCGAACTACCTGGGCTCGTCGGACAACGTCACGGGCGACGTCCAGGCCAACGAGTGCTTCACGGTGACCCCCGCACCCTCCCAGACCACCACCCAGCAGTCGGCGTCGAGCTCGGGTGAGGGCACGCTCATCGTCGGCGGGTCCATCACTGACACCGCCACGGTCACGGGCAACACCACCGCGGGGCTCCCCGGCGGCACCGTCACCTTCACCGAGTGCGGCCCGACGACCTCGCCGGCCGTCTGCGCCGCAGGCACCCCGGTGGGATCGCCGGTCACCTTGAGCGGCACGGGGCACACCTCCACGGCCACCTCGGCCTCCTTCACGCCGACCGCGGTCGGGACCTACTGCTTCGCGGCCGTCTACACCCCCAACACCGGCTCGAACTACCAGGGCTCCTCGCACAACACGACCGGGACCGTCGACCTCAACGAGTGTGTGTCGGTCGGAGCTGCTCCTTCCCAGACCACCACCCAGCAGTCGACGACGTCTTCAGGCCCGGGCTCGATCGTGATCGGCCCCACCGGCAGCGTCACCGACACCGCCACGGTCACGGGCAACACGACCGGTGGCGTGCCCGGCGGCACCATCACCTTCACCGAGTGCGGCCCGACGACCTCGGCCGCCCTGTGCCCGAGCGGCACCCCGGTGGGCTCGCCGGTCACGCTCAGCGGCTCGGGGCACACCTCCACGGCCACCTCGGTCTCCTTCACGCCGACCGCGGTCGGGACCTACTGCTTCGCGGCCGTCTACACCCCCAACACCGGCTCGAACTACAGCGGCTCGACCGACAACATGACCGGGACCGTCGACTCCAACGAGTGCTTCACGCTCAACCCCGCACCGACGCAGACCACCACCCAGCAGTCGGCGTCGGGCTCGGGCGAGGGCACCATCGTGATCGGCCCCACCGGCAGCGTCACCGACACGGCCACGGTCACGGGCAACACCACCGCCGGGGTCCCCGGCGGCACCATCACCTTCACCGAGTGCGGCCCGACGACCTCGGCCGGCCCTGTGCGCCGCAGGCACCCCGGTGGGCTCGCCGGTCACGCTCAGCGGGACGGGCGACACCTCGAGCGCCACCTCGGCCTCCTTCACGCCGACCGCGGTCGGGACCTACTGCTTCGCGGCCGTCTACACGCCCAACGAGGGGTCCAACTACCTGGGCTCGTCGGACAACGTCACGGGCGACGTCCAGGCCACCGAGTGCTTCACGGTGACCCCGGCCCCGTCGTCGACGGCCACCCAGCAGTCGACGACGTCTTCAGGCCCGGGCTCGATCGTGATCGGCCCCACCGGCAGCGTCACCGACACCGCCACGGTCACGGGCAACACGACCGGTGGCGTGCCCGGCGGCACCATCACCTTCACCGAGTGCGGCCCGACGACCTCGGCCGCCCTGTGCCCGAGTGGCACCCCGGTGGGCTCGCCGGTCACGCTCAGCGGCTCGGGGCACACCTCCACGGCCACCTCGGTCTCCTTCACGCCGACCGCGGTCGGGACCTACTGCTTCGCGGCCGTCTACACCCCCAACACCGGCTCGAACTACAGCGGCTCGACCGACAACATGACCGGGACCGTCGACTCCAACGAGTGCTTCACGCTCAACCCCGCACCGACGCAGACCACCACCCAGCAGTCGGCGTCGGGCTCGGGCGAGGGCACCATCGTGATCGGCCCCACCGGCAGCGTCACCGACACGGCCACGGTCACGGGCAACACCACCGCCGGGGTCCCCGGCGGCACCATCACCTTCACCGAGTGCGGCCCGACGACCTCGGCCGCCCTGTGCCCGAGCGGCACCCCGGTGGGATCGCCGGTCACGCTCAGCGGGACGGGCGACACCTCGAGCGCCACCTCGGCCTCCTTCACGCCGACCGCGGTCGGGACCTACTGCTTCGCGGCCGTCTACACCCCCAACGAGGGGTCCAACTACCTGGGCTCGTCGGACAACGTCACGGGCGACGTCCAGGCCAACGAGTGCTTCACGGTGACCCCCGCACCCTCCCAGACCACCACCCAGCAGTCGGCGTCGGGCTCGGGTGAGGGCACCATCGTGATCGGCCCCACCGGCAGCGTCACCGACACGGCCACGGTCACGGGCAACACCACCGCCGGGGTCCCCGGCGGCACCATCACCTTCACCGAGTGCGGCCCGACGACCTCGCCGGCCGTCTGCGCCGCAGGCACCCCGGTGGGCTCGCCGGTCACGCTCAGCGGGACGGGCGACACCTCGAGCGCCACCTCGGCCTCCTTCACGCCGACCGCCGTCGGGACCTACTGCTTCGCGGCCGTCTACACGCCCAACGAGGGGTCCAACTACCTGGGCTCGTCGGACAACGTCACGGGCGACGTCCAGGCCACCGAGTGCTTCACGGTGACCCCGGCCCCGTCGTCGACGGCCACCCAGCAGTCGACGACGTCTTCAGGCCCGGGCTCGATCGTGATCGGCCCCACCGGCAGCGTCACCGACACCGCCACGGTCACGGGCAACACGACCGGTGGCGTGCCCGGCGGCACCATCACCTTCACCGAGTGCGGCCCGACGACCTCGGCCGCCCTGTGCCCGAGTGGCACCCCGGTGGGCTCGCCGGTCACGCTCAGCGGCTCGGGGCACACCTCCACGGCCACCTCGGTCTCCTTCACGCCGACCGCGGTCGGGACCTACTGCTTCGCGGCCGTCTACACCCCCAACACCGGCTCGAACTACAGCGGCTCGACCGACAACATGACCGGGACCGTCGACTCCAACGAGTGCTTCACGCTCAACCCCGCACCGACGCAGACCACCACCCAGCAGTCGGCGTCGGGCTCGGGCGAGGGCACCATCGTGATCGGCCCCACCGGCAGCGTCACCGACACGGCCACGGTCACGGGCAACACCACCGCCGGGGTCCCCGGCGGCACCATCACCTTCACCGAGTGCGGCCCGACGACCTCGGCCGCCCTGTGCCCGAGCGGCACCCCGGTGGGATCGCCGGTCACGCTCAGCGGGACGGGCGACACCTCGAGCGCCACCTCGGCCTCCTTCACGCCGACCGCGGTCGGGACCTACTGCTTCGCGGCCGTCTACACCCCCAACGAGGGGTCCAACTACCTGGGCTCGTCGGACAACGTCACGGGCGACGTCCAGGCCACCGAGTGCTTCACGGTGACCCCCGCGTCCTCCACCACGGTGACGCAGCAGTCGACAAGCGACTCGGGCTCCGGCTCCATCCTCATCGGCGGGTCCATCACCGATACGGCCACGGTCACTGGTAACACCCAGGCCGGGGTCCCCGGTGGCACGGTCACCTTCACCGAGTGCGGCCCGACCATCCTGCCGGCCGTCTGTGGCGACGGGACCCAGGTGGGCTCGCCGGTCACCTTGAGCGGCTCGGGCGACACCTCGAGCGCCACCTCGGCCTCCTTCACGCCGACCACCATCGGGACCTACTGCTTCGCGGCCGTCTACACGCCCAACGAGGGGTCCAACTACCAGGGCTCGACCGACAACACCTCTGGCGACGTCCAGACCAACGAGTGCTTCTTGGTCACCAGGACGAACTTCTCGGTGACCAAGACCGACGTGCCCGGTGACGGTCAGACCGTCACCCCGGGAACCACCATCCCCTACACGGTGACCATCACCAATGCCGGGGACGGGACGGGCCCCGGGGTCGTCACCGACATCCTGCCGTCCAACCTGACCATCATCGGCACGCCCAACTGCTCGTTGGCCGCGCCCAGTGCGTGGTGGCCAACCCGTCGGGGTCGACATGGACCTTCAGCATCCTCTCGCTCGCCCCCGGGGGCACCGTCACGGTGACCTTCTCGGCGGTCGTTTCGGCCACCGACACGGCCACGGTGGTCAACACCGCCGCCGTCACGACCCCGAATTGTGACCCGACGTCGACCACCGCCTCGGCGGCCAGGGCCCACGACACCGTCGTGACCTGTTCGTCGACGGTGTCCAATCCGGTCGCGGTCCTCAGCGTGGTCAAGAGCTCGGACCCGGTGTCGGGCTCGACGGTCGCCCTTGGCTCGACGGTCACCTACGGTCTCGTGCTCTCCAACGCCGGGACGGGACCGGCCACGGGTATCACCGTGACCGACGCCGTCCCCAGCGGGACCACCTACACGGCCGGTTCGGCCAGCTGTGGCGGTGCTCCGGGCTGCAGCGTCAGCGAGGCCAACAACACCGTGACCTGGACCGGTCTCACCGTCCCGCCGGGGGGCTCGTCCACCGCGATCAAGCTGAGCTTCAAGGTGACCGTCAACAACAGTGACACCAGTGGGCAGGTCATCCCGAACTTCGCCGTGTTCACCAACGTGGGCACCCCGGGCTGCACGACGGGCACCTGCGACACCAACACCGTCACGGTGAGCGTGCTCCTGCCGGTGACCAACCCGACCACCACGACGACGGTCCCGCCGGTCGTCAAGCCGGCCGTCATCGCCTTTACCGGTGCTGACATCGCCGGCATGGGTGCGGCCGGTCTGGCCCTTCTCGGGCTGGGTGGGTTCCTCGTGATCCTGACGAGGCGCCGGCGCCGGGAGCAGGTGAACTGAGGAGCGGGGAGCTGAGCGGACGCTCCGGACCTCCGTAGCGCAGTCCCCCGGTCGATGGCCGGGGGACTGTCGCGTCACGGCGGCAATGGGAGGGGGGCGTTAGCGGGGGAGTGGTGCCAGGGCGCGGCTCTGACTCGACCCGCACGAAGCCGGCGAGCGAGATGTGTCAGGAGCGCAGCACCGCGACGGTGTGCTCGAGCCGGCGCAGGCGTCCGCCGTTGAGGCCCGGGACCGTCAGCGTGTACGAACGCCGCGTTCTGGCGCCACGCCCGATCAGGACGAGCCGGTGCCGCCCGTAGCGCTTCTCGCTGTAAGCCACCGAGACAGTGCGCCGATCGAGCGTGGCGACGGATTCGGCTTCCGCCAGTGGTCCCTCGAAGAGGTACACCCGCTCGCGGCCGATGGCAACGAGGACCCGGCGCGGCAGCGCCTGGGCGCTCGCCGTGCCCTTGCCGGCGCACCAGCACTCGATGGGCTCCGGGAGGAACCGGACCGCGGAGTCCTCGACCTTGGAGGGCGACGGCACGGGGACGGATCCTATGGGGATGGCACGATTGGGCCCGTCAAGAGGACGACCGGCCGCGCTGGTCCCCGGGACCGCTCGCGGCCCCCCCGCGCGTTCCTTCGACGACTCGACGGGAGCTGCCGACCCGGCGAGGCCGCCGCCCGTTGCCGCCGAAGCCGCGGCCGGCGGCCTTGCAATCCCGCCGCCCACCCCGAGACCCTGGTCACCGCTCGACCCGGCGGACGCGGGTGCGGAGGTGGCCCAACGAACTCGGCGAGGCGGTCCCGTGCGGGGATGAGACGCCCCACGGCCCAGAAGGCCTTCTGGGTCCCCCAGAAGGCCCACAGAGCGCGGCATCCCTGGAATGGTGCCCCCCCCACATATCAGGTGGGGGGGTATGGGTGGGATTACAAAATTGGAATCGACGGCCAGTGCGTTGGCCCCGGATTCCGGCGAAGGAGAGCATTCAGCCCCGGACTCACCCTCTGCTACCCACGGCATGGACGCCGCCGTCGACGTGGATCATCTCCCCGGTCGTCATCGGGAACAGGTCGCTGAAGAGCGCCAGACAGGCCTGGGCGACTGGGGTTGGGTCGTGGACGTCCCAGCCGAGGGGGGCGCGGTCGGCCCAGGTGTCCTCGAAGGCGCCGAAGCCCGGAATCGACTTCGCCGCCATGGTCCGCACCGGCCCCGCCGCGACGAGGTTGACCCGGATGCCCGTTGGACCGAGCTCCTTCGCGAGGTAGCGGGAAAGCGACTCTAGGGCCGCCTTGGCCACACCCATCCAGTCGTAGACGGGCCACGCGACGGTGGCGTCGAAGTCGAGTCCGACCACGGAGGCGCCTCCGTCCCGACCCGCAGCGGACAGAAGGGGCAGGAAAGCGTCGACCAGAGCTTTGAGGGAGTACGCGGAGATGTTGAGCGCCACCGCAACGTCGTCCCACCCCGCCGCGAACATGCCGGAGCCCAGGCAGTCGGGTGGAGCGAAGCCGATGGCGTGCAACAGCCCGTCGAGCCGGTCCCAGCGGTCGGCCAGGGCCTCGCCGGCGGCAGCGAGTTGCTCCGGTGAGGTCACGTCGATTTCGAGGACGTCGGGCTCGCCGGGCAGCTTGCGCGCGGTCCGCCGGGTGAGGGAAAGGGCCCGCCCCGCGCCGGACAGCACGATGTCGGCACCCTCCTCCTGGGCGAGCTTGGCCACGGCGAAGGCCAGGGACGCGTCGGTGAGCACGCCGGTGATCAGGAGCCGCTTGCCGTCGAGGAGTCCCACTGCACCAGCGAGGTTATGCGAAGGTAGGGGCGTGCACGTGGGAGTTCTCGGTGGGACGGGTCCGGCTGGGCGCGGAGTCGCAGTCCGGTTGGCGGAGTCCGGCGTCCGGGTGACGATCGGGTCACGCGACGCGGAGCGGGCCGTAGACATCGCAGGCGACGTCGTGGCGCGGTGGCCCGCGTTGCAGCTGGCGATCGACGGAGCGGACAACGCCGATGCCGCCGGGGCTGAGCTGGTGGTCGTGGCCACCCCCTGGGACAGCGCCATCGCGACCGTCCGGGCAGTGCGGGAGCCGCTGGCCGGCAAGGTGGTCGTTTCGATGGCCAATGCGCTGGTCAAGGAGGGACGCGAGATGTGGGCGCTGCTGCCACCCCGGGGCTCTGTGGCCGCCGCCGTCCAGGCCGCACTGCCCGAGTCCCTGGTCTCGGCCGCCTTTCATCACCTGCCTGCCTCGGAAATGGAAGACCTCGAATCGGGGTTGGAAGCTGATGTGCTCGTGTGCTCGGACCACCCGGAGGCGACGACAGCCACGGTCGGGCTGGTCGAGCAGATGCGCGGCCTGCGTCCGCTCGATGCGGGGAGTCTGAGCCAGGCGGCCGCCATCGAGGCCTTCACGGCCGTCTGTATCACCCTGAACATCCGGCACAAGGCGCACTCGACGCTGAGGATGTCCGGTATCTAGCTGTGCGGCTGTACGACACGGCACGGAGGGAGGTGGTGGCGTTCGAGCCGGGGCCCGTGGTGACGATGTACTCGTGCGGCATCACGCCGTACGACGCTGCGCACCTGGGACATGCGGCGGTGTACCTGTACTTCGACATGTTGCAGCGACGCCTGCAGGACGCAGGCCACGAGACGAAGTGCGTGCGCAACGTCACCGACGTCGATGACGACATCCTGCGCAAGGCGCGCGAACTCGGGGTGCACTACCTCGACCTCGCCGCCGAGGAGATGGCACGGTTCGACGCCGAGATGGGCCTGCTGAACCTGCTGCCCGTCTACTCCGAGCCCAGGGCCACGTCGGCCATCTCGGAGATCCTGTCGCTGATCGGCGACGCGCTCGAGGGCGGCCATGCCTACCAGTCCGGGGGCTCCGTCTACTTCAGCGTCGCCAGCTTTCCCGAGTTCGGCCGCATCAGCGGGTTCGGGCGCTCCCGCATGCTCGAGCTGGCGGCCGAGCACGGCGGCCACCCCGAGGACCCCAACAAGCGGGACCCCCTCGACTTCGTGTTGTGGCAACCGTCGCTGTCCGACGAGCCGGCGTGGGAGTCGCGCTGGGGGCCGGGCCGGCCCGGGTGGCACATCGAGTGCTCGGCTCTGGTGCTGCGCGAGTTGGGTGAGACCATCGACATCCACGGTGGGGGTCGGGACCTGGTCTTCCCGCACCACGAGTGCGAAACGGCACAGTCGGAGTCGGTGACCGGTCGGCCCTTCGTGCGCCTGTGGTTCCACGTGGGCCTGGTCGGGTTCGAGGGGACGAAGATGTCGAAGTCACTCGGCAACCTCGTCTTCGTGGGCGACCTGTGCAAGGAGTGGGACCCGGCGGCGGTGCGCCTCGCCCTCCTGGCCCACCATTACCGAGGGGACTGGGACTGGCAGACGGTCGAGGACATGCCGACGGCGGCGACCCGCCTGGCCCTGTGGAGGAGCGCACCTGACCGGGACGGCGCACCGGCGTTGGCTGCAGTACGGGCGGCGCTGGACGACGACCTCGACACGCCGGCCGCGCTGCGCGCGCTCGACGAGGCGGCGGAGGCCGGCCGGGCGGTTCGGGCCGGTGCCCGTCTCCTCGGCATCAACCTGTAGTCCCTCGGCGCGGGCGCCCTGGGCTATGGCGCGGACCGTTCTGTAGCTGTGTCGGCTGGCGCGAGGGGGCAAACGGAGATGACCTCCACTGCCCGATACCGGCTGTGTGGGGCAACCCCGACTACTGACCAATGGGTGATCTTTACGGTGAATGCGGCGAAGTCGAGACGATGGCGGCGGAATGACCGATGTTCGTCTCTGCCAACTGCGTTCTGGGCGCTCACCCGAACGAGGCCGCGGCGACAACGGGTTCGTTCAGAGGCGTCCCTCCCATCGAGCCGAGGAACGGCGCTGTCCCGTAGGCGAACACGCCGCCGTCAGAGGCGACCAGCCAGTAGCCAAGGCCATCGGAGCGGGCGGTCATGGCGACTACCGGGGCGTTGAGGTGGATGGAGCCGGTCGAGCCGAGGAAGGGCGCGGCGAACGCAAAGACACCGCCGTCGCTCGCCACCAGCCAGTAGCCGCCCGTGGCGTCGTCTACGGCGAGGCCCACGACGGGCTTGTTGAGCGGCTTGCCTCCCATCGATCCCTGGAGGTTGGCGTCCCCGAAGGTGAACACGCCGCCGTCGCGTGCCGCCAGGTAGTAGCCCCCGTTGTCGGGGGTGACGGCGATGCCGACCACCGGGGCGTTCAGATGTGTCCCAGCCATGGAGCCGTGGGACTGGGCGTCACCGAAGGGGTACACGCTGCCGTCTGACCCGACCAAGTAGTACCCGCCACCGTCGCGCGTCGCGGCCATGCCGACGATGGGCGCCGCGGGCGGGCTGGCGCCCAACGAGCCGAAGAAGCCTGCTCCGTCGTAGGAGAACACGCCGCCATCGGAGCCGACCAGCCAGTAGCCGCCAGAGGGGGTGCTGGCCATGCCCACCACGGGAGAGTTGAGGTGGAGGTTGGCGCCCGAGCCGTAGAAGTTGGCCGCGCCGAAGGTGAACACTCCTGCGTCGGCGGCGCCCAGCCAGTAGCCGACCCCGAAGGGGGCCTCAGTGGGAGGGGGGACAGGTGGTGCGCAATCAGTTTCGGTCTGCGTCGCGCCGACGATGTCGGTGTTCCAGCCGCTAAAGGTGTTGCAGTTCAACGTCGCGGTCGAGCTGGGGGAATCCACCTCCACTCCGAAGCCGAAGTTGTCGGCCACGTCGGGGGCGGCCCGTCCGATCTGATTTCCGTCGATGACGATGCCGGTGCTATTGGCAGCCACGGCCACTCCGATGTCGGTTTCGGCGCCTGTGATCGTGTCGCCGCTCAAGGTGACGTTCGTCGCCCCGAACAAGAGCACAGCGGTGTTGGCATTGTTGGCATTGCCGTAGCCGCTGCCGAAGATGGTGGTGTTAGAGGTCGTGCCCGAGGCACCGTCCTGGTACACCAATCCGTTCTGGCCGGTGATGCCCATGAGGGGCGCTGGGGGATCGATCGTGCTGCCCGAGACGTTCATGGTCAACCCGTACGCGTGGATCGCATCCTTGTTGTAGTCGCTGACGGTGGTGTTGGTGATCGTGAGGGTTTGTCCAGCTGTCCCTTGACCCACGATCGCCCTGCCGACCTGGCAGTTGCTCCCTTCTGTTATCCCCGTGACGGTGACGTTGCTCACAGAGCCGCCCGCACCGTTGAACCAAATGCCGTACAACGCCGCCCTCCCACACGAGCCCACGGGCTGGGTCTGTGTGAACCCGGTGCCCATGATCGTCAGGTTCTCGACTTTCATCGACGTCCCGGCGTTCGTCACCACGGCGCCGTTGAACGACCCGTCTGCGACATCGTGGGCGGTGATCTTGAACCCGGCGCCATTAAGGGTGTCCCCGTCTGGGATCATGAGCGGGACAGTCGTGTCGCAGTCGCCGGTCAAGGTGATGACGCCCCCAACGGGCGCTGGCAACGCGCAAGTGGGCGCCGCAGAGGCCACGCCAACGTCGGTCAAGAGCACAGCGGGGGTGATGACGGCGGATGATGCGAAAAGCGTCAGACCGGCAATCCAGGCTCGGAGTCGCATTGCCCCTCCATTTCGGCGCGACCGGCCGACCTGCTTTGGCGGCGCAGTTCCTGAAAGCTCTTCGGGCCAAGGAAGCGCCCACGGCACCACACCTGCGTTGTGACCAGCACCATCTCTGAAGAAGATGGCAAATTCATTGTGACAGACTGCGTCAGTCAGGTGAAGGGCCAAGGTCCCTGCCCGGCTCACCGCGATTTCAACCGGTTAATGCAACGACCCTGGCGAGTGGGCAAAGGCTCTGCCCCTGACCAAGGAGGTTGTAGATGCCGCGAGGCGTGCACATGACGCGGGAGCAAAAGCAGACAGCGCCGCCCAGCTCGCCGGTCGCGGCCTGGACGATCTCAACACCCAGCTCCGCTCGAGACCCGGCACCACCACCACTGAGAAACAACCCATTCGACTCGGGATGCGCTGGGTGGTGGAGGGTACCAAGTCGTGGCCGAGCGACTACGGCCAGCTCCGTCGGAACACCGACCGGCGAACCCGACACCGACACGCTCAGCTCTGCCTGGTCGTCGCCCTGCTCATCACGGCCAAGCTGATCGACTGGCGCGACCGTGGAGCCCCGATTCACAGCAAATCCGCTAGTCCCCTTAGCTGAGCTCGCGACCGTCATTCCCGACCAGATGGAACGCACTCCAAGCGTCGTGCGCGACCTGGCGAATGCGATGCGAACAATCCTGAGTGACCTCCGGGGCGAGTCGAAGGCCAACAACAGGAAGCGCACCGGAACCCGCTTCGACCAAATAGACGCCGCCATCGCCGAGTCGAGGAAGCCGCGTAGATCAGGCCGACGAGAGCGGAATCCCGTCCGGCCGGTCGACGTGTTCCAGCCGGATGACGGGGGCTCCTGAACCGGAGGATCGGTCAAGTACCCTGGTGTCTCCACGAACGGTGTCCGGACCAGGAGAGATCCGCCGGCTCAACGGGAAAGGGTGCACGATGCCAGGCGTCATCTCGGTTGGTCTCCCCGACGGCTCGACACGGGAGCTGGCCGAGGGCACGACGGCGGCCGAGCTCGCCGGCTCAATCGGCTCTCGCCTGGCCAAGGCTGCGGTCGTGGCGACGGTCGACGGCCACGCGGTCGACCTCGACTCGGTGCTGCCCAACGGGGCGAAGGTGTCGATCGTCACCGGGGACTCCGAGGCGGGCCGGGAAGTGCTCCGGCACTCCACCGCCCACGTGATGGCCCAGGCCGTTCGGCGTCTGTGGCCGGGCGCCAAGTACGCCATCGGGCCGGTGATTGAGAACGGCTTCTACTACGACTTCGAGCTGCCCGGCGGCGCCCACTTCAGCGACGACGACCTGGAGCGGATCGAGGCCGAGATGCGGGACATCATCAAGGAGGACCAGCCCTTCGAGCGTCACGAGCACGACCTCGCGGAGGGCCTGGAGATCTTCGCCGACCAGCCCTTCAAGCTGGAGATCATCGAGGCGGTGGGGTCGGGGGCCGACGAGGTGGACGCCGCCGGGTCGGTGGTCAGCACGTACCGCAACTCGGACGCCTTCATCGACCTGTGCCGGGGACCGCACGTGCCCTCGACGGGGCGGCTCGGTCACTTCAAGTTGATGCGGGTGGCCGGCGCCTATTGGCGCGGTGACGAGAAGCGTGAGCAGCTGCAGCGGATCTACGGGACGGCGTGGGAGTCCGAGAAGGCCCTGGCTGCCCACCTGCACCAGCTCGAGGAGGCGGAGCGGCGCGACCACCGCCGGCTGGGCGCCGAGCTCGACCTCTACAGCTTCCCCGAGGAGATCGGCTCGGGCCTCGCCGTGTTTCACCCCAAGGGCGGCACCATCCGGCGTCTGATGGAGGACTATTCGCGGCAGCGGCATGTCGAGTCGGGCTACGACTTCGTCAACTCGCCCCACATCACCAAAAGCGCGCTGTTCGAGGAGTCGGGCCACCTCGACTGGTTCGCCGACGGTATGTACCCGCCCATGGAGCTCGACGGCGGGACGCACTACTACCTCAAGCCGATGAACTGCCCGTTCCACATCCTGGTGTACCGGAGCCACCAGCGTTCGTACCGCGAACTGCCGATGCGCCTGTTCGAGTTCGGGTCGGTCTACCGCTACGAGAAGTCGGGCGTGCTGCAGGGCCTCACCCGGGTCCGCGGCATGACCCAAGACGACGCCCACATCTTCTGCACCCGCGAGCAGATGGACTCCGAGCTGGTGCGCACGCTGCACTTCGTGCTGGACCTTTTGCGCGACTACGGGCTGAACGAGTTCTACCTGGAGCTCTCTACGAAGCCGCCCGGCAAAGCCGTCGGCTCTGACGAGGAGTGGGAGGTGGCCACCGAGGCCCTCCGGCGGACGGCGGACGAGATGGGCCTCGACGTCGTAATGGACGAGGGCGGCGGTGCCTTCTACGGGCCGAAGATCTCGGTGCAGGCCAAGGACGCCATCGGGCGGACCTGGCAGATGTCGACGGTGCAGCTCGACTTCCAGCTGCCCCAACGCTTCGGGCTGGAGTACGTGGGTGCCGACAACGCGCGCCACCGGCCGATCATGATCCACCGCGCGCTGTTCGGATCGGTGGAGCGGTTCATGGCCGTGCTGATTGAGCACTACGCCGGCGCCCTCCCGACGTGGTTGAGCCCCGAGCAGGTGCGGGTCATCCCGGTCACCGACGCGCACGGCGACTACGCGCAGTCGGTCGCCGACGCCTGCGCGGCGGCGGGGCTACGGGCCTCGGTCGACGGGAGCGGGGAGAAGATGGGCGCGCTGATCCGTCGGGCCAAGATGGCCAAGATTCCCTACGTGCTCGTCGTAGGCGACCAGGACGTTGCTGCCGGTTCGGTGGGGGTCAACCGGCGCGGCTGGGAGACCAAGCCCGAGCACGGTGTGCCCCTCGACGACCTCGTCGCCGAGGTGGTGGCCGAGGTGGACCGCAAGGGCCTGCCCGAGGACCGGGCACCCGTCGCGGCCCCCGGGAGGCGGCGGCGGGAACGGTGAGCCTCGAGCACCTCTGGGCGGGGTGGCGCAAGGAGTACATGATGGAGGCCACGGCGCGCGAGCGCGCGGGCGGTAGCCACCAGGACGAGTCCGACTGCGTCTTCTGCCGCCTGGCCGCCAGCGGCGCGCCTTCCGAGGACAACCTCATCGTGTGGCGGGGCGAAGTGGCCTTCGTGGTGCTCAACGCCTACCCCTACGCGAGCGGGCACGTGATGGTGCTGCCCCTGCGCCACGCCGGGGCCCTGTCCGAGCTCACGGAGGCCGAGTCCGCCGAAGTGTGGTGGGCAACGCAGCGGGCTATTGCCGCCATTGAGGCGGCATATGAGCCCGACGGGCTGAACATGGGCGCCAACCTGGGCCGGGCGGCGGGGGCGGGACTGCCGTCGCACGTCCACCTCCACGCGCTCCCGCGCTGGTCGGGTGACACCAACTTCATGACATCGGTGGGGGAGACCCGGGTCATGCCCGAAACGCTGCAGCTGTCCTGGAAGAGGCTCACCGACGCCTGGCCCGGGTAACGCACCGTTCGAAGGATCCTCTGCGGCCACCGGCACGGCGCTGCGGCGCGTGGTGCGGCGCGCCTGGCCGGTGGTCCGGGTGGCCGTCGGCTTCGGCCTCGTCGTCCTCGCCCTGTGGGTGTTGTCCTCCAAGACGTCCGAGCTCTCCGGCTTCAGCACCATCTTCAAGTCGTTCGACTGGTGGTGGGTAGCGGCGGCCGTGGCCGCCGAGATCGGCTCGTACTTCTGCTTCACCATGATGCAGTACGAGCTGCTCGGGGCAGGGCACCTGCGCGCCCCGTGGTGGCCGCTGTTCAAGTTGTCGTTCGCGTCGCAGGCGATCACCAATTCGCTGCCGATCGGGAACGCGGTCGCTTCGGTCTACGGTTTCCGCTGGTTCCGCCGCTTCGGGGCCGACAACACGCTCGCCGTGTGGGCGATGGCGGGGACGCTGGTCGCCGCCTCGGTCAGCCTGTCGATCGTCGCCATCCTGGGCCTGGGCGTGGCGGCCAACGAGGGTGCCTCGCTGGACCTCGTGCCGGTGCTCATCGGCACGTTCGTGGTCATGCTGGGGATCGGCTCGCTGTTCGTCTACGAGCGCCCCCTGCACGCGGTGGTGTCGGGCATATTGCGCCTCTCGGTGATGCTGACGCACCGGCCGCGGGGGGACACGACGGCGCAGATCGTGCGCATCATGGCCTGGATGACCGCGGTCCGGCTCAGCTGGACCCAGGTCGGACGCATCGTGGGCTGGGGGGCGACCAATTGGCTGCTCGACTGCGCGTGCTTCGCCATGATGTTCCGCGCCATCGACGCGCCCATCCCGTGGAAGGGCCTGCTGCTCGCTTACGGCGCCGGGCAGCTGGCCGCGACGCTGCCCATCACGCCCGGAGGGCTCGGTGTCGTCGAGGGCTCCATCACCGTCGCCCTGGTCGCCTTCGGTGGCGCGGAGAACAGCACCGCCTACGCGGTGCTGTTGTACCGCCTCATCAGTTTCTGGCTCATCCTCGTGATCGGGTGGCTCCTCATCGGCCAGCTCGCCCTCCAGGTGCGGCGGGGACGCTGGCCGCGACAGGCCATGGCGAGCGAGGTGGAGGCGGGACCGGTGGCGTACGAGCCAAGGCAGGTAGCTGGTCCCGGGTTGGTGCCCGAGCCGGCCTGGGTGGCCGCGGGCGAGGCGGTGCCGGAATGAGGTCATGGGGTCCCCTGCGTCGGCTGGGAGCCGGGTCGGCCGGCCTCCTGATGGCGGCCTCCCTGCTCGCCGCGTGCTCGGCCGCTCGGACCGGCCAGGGCACGACGGACGAGTCCTGCTACCTCGCCCTCCCGACCGCGGCCAAGGCCGTCGGGGGCCACGGGCACCTGGCGGGGATCAGGAAATTCAGCCTCTCGAGCCTGCATGGCATGGCGCCGCGCCTCTACGGGCAGCTGGCCCACGACGTGCCGAAGGGACAGAGCGTGTGCGTGGCGGCCTACACGGGCCACTTCAGCGCGCCGGCGGTCACCAAGCCGCTGGGGCGCCCGTCAGGAACGCTTGCCGTCGCGGTCGTGACCACGCCCGGGAATCACGTGCTGGGCACCTTGATCCTGAACAAGCTCCCGGTCCGCTTCCAGCACATGTTCTGATCGTCCCGCCCACCCCCGCCCAATGTAAGACGAAATGTGACGCACTCCTGCTCTTATGACGCGCCCGGTTTCGGTACGGCTGGACGACGAGGTCCAACAGGCTCTGAACACGCTTGAAGCATCCGGCATGAGCCGATCTGAGGCGATCAGGAAGTCGATCCTCGACGCGGCGTCGGCGCTGCGACGGAAGGAGGCTCGCAATGTTCGACTATCCCGCACGCGGCCAGCGGAGAGTGAGCGCATGAGGTGCCCATTCCGGCCACGATGGGTTGCCGATCGGGAAGCCATGACTGAACACGACGACTTCACGCGGTCCGGTGCTTCGCGAATTGTCGTAGAGCGTCGCCGCATCGGCGAGCATGATCGCATCGGCGACGAGCGGCCAGAGCCGGTCGTAACGCGCCCGGATCTTGCCCTCGGGAACGGTGTGGCCGCCGCCGGCCACCCGGGCCACGACGCGGGCGACTGCGAGATCTTCGGGGACCATGAGGACGTGCAGCGCCGCGTAATACCCGGCCGCAGCCGCGTTGCGGAGCAACTCGAGCTTGGAGGGGTGGGAGAACACGGTCTCGGCGATAAGCGGCTGTCGGCGCTCAATCAGCGCCATCCGTGTGGCTTCGGCGATGCGAGCGGCCTGATAGGCGTGGACCTCGGGTTCTTCGGGCCAGCGCCGGTCCGCAATGAGGTCCGCGTTGACGAACCGGACACCGGGGCGGGAGGGCGCGAGGGTGAGCCGGACGAACGTCGACTTGCCAGCACCGTTGGGCCCGACCACGAGATCGAGTCGCATCTGTGGGTCCGACCCTCAGTCGGCGATCAATCGAGGCGGGTCGTCGTGCCGTCGGCCTCATAGCGCACGAGGTGGCCGTTGTCGTCAAGAGCCACCGTCACAACGCCCTCGCCGGCGAGCACGTCGCCGTAGTTCACCGTTCGCAGGCGCTCCGAGATCGCGGCATCCGTCTCGGCGTTGGCGACCAGGCGCTCCTCGGGGGTCAACTCCGTCAGGGGGAGCGTTCCACTCAGTGCCGCCTCGACGCGACGGCGGGCCGTCGAGTGGTACGCCGACACCGTGCGTCCCACGCGCGCCCAATGATCGAGTTGCTGCTTGGCGGAACGGCTGTGACGGGCACCTTCGACCGCTGCCGCATCGAGGAGATCGGCCGCGAACCGGGTTACTCGATCTGCAGGCATGTGCCCTCCTCTCCTTGTTTCGATCCGCTACAAGTGTAGCAGTCTGACTACACTTGGAGGCCGACAGCGGGATCGCCCGGCGAAGATCGAGTGCACGTCACGGGCGGCCAAGGTCCCCGTGGGATTCCAGCCTGTGTTCTGACAACGTCCGCACAACTCGGGCCTGGTCTGCCCTTGGCCCGACGGGATTGGAGCCACAGATCGGCCCTCGGATCTGATGCCCGTCCGAGAACCGAGTGAGTGGAGGTTCGGGCCTGACCCTCACGACGACCACCCGGCACCCTATATTGGGGCGCCTTGGGGGCAGACCGGGGCAGGGTAGCGGCGTTGGCGCCCATTTCTCTGCTGGTCGTGGCGGCTGCCATCGGTGGCGCGCTGGCCGGCTGCCACCCCTCGGGGACACCGGCGGTCGATCCGATTTACGCCGCCGTGTTCGCCGCCGCCGTGACATGGGCTGCCGCCCGCGCCCCCCGGGGGACGCTGCTGTGGCTGGGCGTGCTCGCCGTGGTCATGAGCCGGGGCTGGCTGGTGGTCCCGGCGCTCGCCGCGCTGTTGCTCGCCTTCGCCGGCGTGTTGCCGCGCCGGCCCAATGCGATCCTCGGCGCGCTCACCGGCGCCCTCGCCGTGCAGGTCGTGCTGCGCTGGCCCCCGATGGGCTTCCACGGGGCCACCGCGCTGGTGGCCGTGGCGGCGACCGGACCGTGCCTGGTGGGGGCCGTGCGCACCCTGTCGGCACCGGCCCGGCGCCGGGTGCGCCGGTGGACCTTCGGCCTGATCGCGCTGGCGATTGTCGTGTCCATCCCGGTCGCCGTGGCCGCTCTGCTGGCCCATTCCGAAATCAGCCAGGGGATCGCCGAGGCGGAGGGCGCCCTGGGGTCGATCGGCAACGGCACGACCGACATCGGGCGCGGCGCAGCTCCAGGCGGCGAGCACCGACTTCGCATCCGCCGCGTCCAGCACGGACAGCTGGTGGACCGCCGGTGCCCGCCTGGTGCCGGTGGTGTCCCAGCAGCGCCAGGCCGTGGGCCAGGCCTCGGCCGTGGCGCGGGACGTGACCGCCACCGCGGCGTACCAGGCGGCGGGGATCCACTACCAGCAGCTCCGCTACTCCGACGGGCAGTTGGACCTCGGCCGGGTCCGCGCCCTCGCCGGGCCGATCGGCATCGTCGACCGACCAGCTGACGGGCGCCGCGGCGCAGCTCCGGTCCCTGCAGTCGGGATGGCTGCTCGAGCCGGTTCAGTCCCGCCTGGACCAGCTGGACACCAAGGTCTTCCGGGCCCAGGCCAGCGCCTCGCTGGCCGCGCAGGTGGTGCAGGCCGCGCCCTCCCTTCTCGGGGGCGACGGCGTCCGCCACTACTTCATCGCCTTCATGACACCCGCCGAGAGCCGCGGCCTGGACGGGTTGATCGCCGCCTACGGCGAGCTCACGGCCGACCAGGGTCGCCTCACGTTGACCCGGTCGGGTGACATCTCCCAGCTGATCAAGGCGCTGCCCCAGGGTGGTGGCCACCTGACGGGGCCCGCCGACTACCTGGCCCGCTACGGCGCCTTCGACCCCCAGAAGCTCTTCCAGGACCTGAGCTACGCCCCCGACCTGCCGACGGTGGCCGACGTCATTCAGCAGCTCTACCCACAGGCGGGTGGCGACCCCATCGACGGCGTCCTCGCCCTCGACCCGTACGGACTGGCGGCCCTGATCGGCCTCACCGGGCCCATTGAGGTACCCGGGCTGGGCAGGTTGACCGCAGCCAATACCGCCAGCGAGCTGCTCGAGGGCCAGTACGCCGCCTTCGCGGCAGAGCCAGCAGAGAGTGGCGCACGACTACGACCAAGATGCCCTCAGGATCGAGTTCCACCGGCTGACCACCGGGTCGCTGCCCGGCCCCCGTGCGCTGTCCGACGCACTGGACCCCGACGTTCGTCAGGGGCGCATCGCGTTCTGGAGCTTCGACAAGGCGGATCAGCCCGTGCTCTACCGCCTCGGCCTGGCCGGCGCCTTCCCGGCCGCCGGTGGCCACGATCTGCTGGCCGTGACCACCCAGAACGCAGCCAACAACAAGATCGACGTCTACCTGCAGCGTTCCATCTCCGATGCGGTGAACTACGACCCGGCGAACGGGGCGGTGGCGTCCCGGGTCACGATCACCCTGCACAACGAGGCCCCCGCCCAGGGCCTCCCGAGCGAGGTGATCGGCAGCTATACCGGCAGCGGACTGCCGCCCGGGACCAACGAGACGTGGCTCACCCTCTACAGCCCGCTCGGGCTGCGCGCCGCCACCGTCAACGGCCGGAGTCAAGGAGTGAGCGACGTGGCTGAGCTGGGCGTCCACGCCTACAGCGAGTATGTGGACATCCCTCCCGAGGGCAGCGTCACGCTGACCTTCGACCTCGCCGGGGTCACCACTCCGGGCTCGGGCTACAGGCTCAGCCTGTACAACCAGCCCATGGTGCTGCCCGACCTGGACACCGTGAGCGTCGAGCCGACTCCCGGGTGGACGGTCACGGGTCCTGCCACCTGGTCCCCGGGAACGACGTCACCGAGGGGCATCACGTTCCTGCTGCATGGGGACCACTAGAGGCCAATTCGTGCTCAGCTCGCTGACAGCAGCCGGTCCACCTGGTACACCTGGCCGATTTTCGGGTTAGCCTTTTGGCCGGGACAGCAATCAGGAGGGCACCTGATGAGGCACAGGGCGGTTGGTTTGTGGGCCGGATTTTTGATGTTGGGCGCGACGGCGCTGATGGGCGCCGTCCTGCTCGTCTCGGGGCCGGCGGCCGCCGCTCAGGCGCCCTACGGACCCGCCCCCGGACCAACCGGCGTCACAGCCACCACGGTCACGCCGGGCCTCGGCCCCGGTAACGGCGTCCAGCCCCCACGGTCGCGCCGGCGTCCCCTGCCTCCGGATCGACCAGCGTCACAGCCACCACGGTCGCGCCGGCGGGCCCTGCCACCGACGCCAATGGCTTCACGGGCGCGCCGGCGGCCCCTGCCTCCACCCCCATCGCCTTCACCGGCGCCGATCTCGCCCTGATGTTCACGCTTGGCGCCGTCGCCATCGGGGTGGGCGGCATGCTTGTTCTGGTGAGCCGCCGCCGCCGGTCCGAGCTGGCGTATGGAGGGGTAGGCGGTAAGGAATGGGCACCACGCAAGCCCTCCGTCCCGATTCGTGACGAACGGCTCTATGGCGCGTGGCAGGGGTTTGTCACCATGCCTGTGGAGCGGGTGATGTCTGTGGAGGCGCCCCGGGGGAGCACGAGGCAGTGGACGTGACGTCTCGATAGGATCGGCTGCCCAGCTGCTGAGTGGGGTGTTTTGGGGGTCAATGAGGTGGTAGCTGTGAGCGACGCCAAGCGCTATTTGGCAAGTTCAGTGCTGTTCCTCCCCTGGGCTATGGGATGCTGAGCCGGCATCGGCACCTCGTCCTGGCCGCCGACGCTGCGGCCTGGGCCGTCTCCATCACCATCGCGACCCTCTTGCGCTACGAGTTCAATCTGAACCGATCGATAACATTGGGATTGGCGGTGATGGTCGCCGCGGCGGTGGCGCTGCAGCTGACGATCGGCAACGCAACACAGCTGTATCGGGCGCGCTGGCGGGTGGGCAGCTTCGAAGAGGTCCAGTGCCTGGCATTCACCGTGGTGTCCGTGACGGTGCTCATCACGGCGTTCAGCATCGCTTCGCCGCAGCACGTCTTGCCGGTCGGCGCCACGGTGGGCGGTGGGGCGCTCGCCTTGCTGTTGGCGTCGGCTCTTCGGGTGGGGTGGCGGCTCAACGGGGAGCGCTCTCTCCGCCCGCATCATGCGAGTGAGCGGGCGATCATCTTCGGCGCCGGCGAGGCCGGGGTGCAGCTGGTCAACGCACTGTTGGCCGACCCGGCGAGCGGATACCGGCCGGTGGCCGTGCTCGATGACGACCCGGCGAAGCGGAACCTCCGCCTGCGGAACCTCAAGGTGGCCGGCACCCGTGAGAACCTGGCCGCGGTGGCGGTCGAGCAGCGGGCCGACTCGGTGGTCATCGCCATCCCGAGCGCCGATTCGAAGCTGGTGCGAGACGTGACCGATCTGGCCACATCGGCGGGGCTCGCCACGAGGGTCCTGCCGACGGTGTCGCAGATGCTGTCCTCATCGGTCCACACCGCCGATATCCGCCCGGTCACCCCCGAGGACCTCCTCGGGCGCCGGGTCATCCGGACCGAGGTCGACCTGGTGGCCGGCTACCTCACAGGCAAGCGGGTGCTCGTCACCGGCGCCGGCGGCTCAATCGGATCAGAGCTGTGTCGCCAGATTCAGCGCTACGACCCTTCTTCGTTGGTCATGCTCGACCACGATGAGTGCGGGCTGCACAACGTCCAGCTCTCAATGCAAGGGCGGGCCATGCTCACCGACCGCACGTTGGCCCTGTGCGATATCAGGGACGAGGCGGCCGTCGCCCGTGTGTTCGCCGAGCACCACCCTGAGGTGGTGTTTCACGCCGCTGCGCTCAAGCACCTGCCGCTGCTCGAGATGTGGCCGGACGAGGCCGTCAAGACCAACGTCGTGGGCACGGAGATCATGCTCGACGCATCGAAGGCCTGGGAGGTCGAGCGCTTCGTGAACATCTCGACCGACAAGGCGGTGAACCCGATCAGCGTGCTCGGCTACACGAAGCACCTCGGCGAGCAGCTGACGGCGGGGATGGCGGAAGAGTCGGGCGGCGTCTATCTGAGTGTCCGCTTCGGCAACGTCCTGGGGAGCCGGGGGTCCGTCCTGACGACGTTTCGGGCCCAGATCGCCGCCGGGGGTCCCGTGACCGTCACCCACCCCAACGTGGCCCGCTACTTCATGTTGGTCGAGGAAGCGGTGGAGCTGGTGATCCAGGCGGGGGCGGTGGGGCGTGACGGCGAGGTCCTGGTGCTCGATATGGGTGAGCCCGTCCGCATCAGCGAGGTCGCCTCGCAGATGGTTGTCGCCTCGGGTCGGCCGATCGAGATCGTCTACACAGGGTTGCGGCCCGGCGAGAAGATCACGGAGGATCTTTTCGACGACAACGACCTGGCCGGCGAGCGCCGGGCGCACCCGCAGATCGTGGCCGTGACCGTCGCCTCCACGCAGATCGACCAGCTGGAAGACCTCCTGCAGGAGCGTTCCGCCATCGCGATCCGGACCCGCCTGGCCGAGCTGTGCCGGCGACAACCCCTCCCGCTCGTCGAGGAGGCTGTACCGGTGATGGAGGGGAGAGATATCGTCGACCATGTCCTCGGCCTGTGACCTCGTCATCCTCGGCGCCGGTGGCATGGGTCAAGAGGTCGCCGACATCGTTCGGGCAGGGGCATCCGACGGCACCCGCTGGACGCTGATCGGGTTCATCGACGACGACAGCGCCCTGCACGGCCTCGAGGTCCTCGGGTTGCCCGTGCTCGGTGATCATCGCTGGTTGTCCGGCCGCCAGGCCGCCGTGGCCATCGGGGTGGGCGCGCCGGCGGCGCGGCGCCGGGCCTGGACCGCGGCGCAGTCGGTCGGGGCCGTCGAGGCGCCGGCACTCGTCCACCCGGCGGCCTACGTGGGATTGGGGGTCGAGCTGGGCGAGGGAACGGTGGTGGGGGCCCACGCCACCATGACGGCCGACGTGGTGGTCGGTCGTTTCGGCATCGTCAACGTCGGGGCCACCGTGAGCCACAACGCGCGCCTGGGCGACTTCGCCACCGTCGCACCCGGTGCCCATCTGGCGGGCCACGTCCGTCTGGGCGAGGGGGCCGACGTCGGCATCGGCGCTTCGGTGACGCAGGGGAAGACCATCGGTGCCTGGGCCATCGTCGGCGCCGGGACGGTGGTGATCGGTGACGTGGCGGCGGACACCACGGTTGTCGGCTGCCCGGCTCGGGTCGTGGACAGACGCCCGGCGGGATGGCAGGAGTGAGCGCCGGGTACACGGAGTGGCGGATCGGCCTCGCCCGCCCCGACGTCGGCGAGGAGGAGATCGAGGCGGTGTCCCGTGTGCTGCGCACCCCGATCCTCACCAACGGGCCCGAGACGGCGGGCTTCGAGCGGGAGTTCGCCGACCTTCACCAGGCGGAGCACGGGGTCGCCTTCGCCAACGGGACCGTGGCCCTGGTGGCGCTCTTCGCCGCCCTCGGCATCGGACCGGGCGACGAGGTCATCGTGCCGTCGCTGACCTTCGTGTCGTCGGCCACGTCCATCGTCTACGCCGGCGCCACACCGGTCTTCGCCGATGTCGACCCCGACACGTTCAACCTGGACCCGGCCGACGTCGCCCGCCGGCTGGGTCCGCGGGTCAAGGGCCATCCTGGCCGTGCACTACGGGGGCCAGCCCGCCGACCTGGCCGAGCTCTCGGCCTTGGCCGCCGATGCCGGCGTGGTGCTCCTGGAGGATGCGGCGGAGGCCCACGGCGCCCGCTACCGGGGACGCCACGTGGGGACGTGGGGCGTGGCGGGCATGTTCAGCTTCACTCCCACGAAGAACATCACGACCGGCGAGGGGGGGATGGTCATCACCGGCGACGGCGACCTGGCCCGGCGACTGCGCCTGCAGCGCAACCACGGCCAGGTGTCGCCCTACGAGCACGCGGTCCTGGGCTGCAACTGGCGATTGTCCGAGATGCAGGCGGCCATGGGCCGGGCCCAGACGGCCAAGCTCGACGCCATCCTCGCCCGCAAGCGCACGCTGGCGGCCGACCTCGATCGGCGCCTCGATCCGGTGGCTGGCGTGCAGGCGCCGGTGGTGCGAGGCGACCGGGACCACGTGCACATGCTCTACACGGTGACACTGGCTACCGCCGACGCGGCCCGGCGGGATGCCGTGATCGACGACCTGGCGCAGCAGGGTATCGAATCCCGCGTGTACTTCCCCCCGGCGCATCGACAGCCCGTCTTCGGGGGCCAACCGGCGGATGTGCCGGTGACCGATGACCTGGCGGGGCGAATTCTCTCCCTGCCCATCCACTCCCTCCTCACCCCCGACGAGGTGGCTGACGTTGCGGCCGCCCTGGCGGCCGCCGATGGACCGCACCGCCGCCGACCACCGCGCCGGCATGATGAACCGTGCTGTCGCCGGCTGGCCTGGCCATCCTGCTGGCACCCGGTGCTGGCCGTGGTCGCCGTCTTGGTGCGGCTCGCCGATGGCCGGCCCCTCCTCTTCGTCCACCAGCGCGCCGGGCTGGACGGGCGGCCGTTCGGTCTCCTGAAGTTCCGCACCATGCGCCCACCGGGCTCGCCCCGGGGAGCCCGACGCCGCCCGCATCACCCGGGTCGGTCGCCTGCTCCGTCGTTCCAGCCTCGACGAGCTGCCGGAACTGTGGAACGTGGTCCGGGGCGAGATGAACCTCGTCGGTCCCCGTCCCCTGCCCGTGGCCTACACGGCCGAGTATTCGCCGACGCGAAGCGAGGCGCCTGGAGGTCAATCCGGGCCTGACGGGCCTGGTCCAGGTGCGGGGTCGCAACGCCCTCACCTGGGACGAGAAATTCGCACTCGACATCTGGTACGTCGAGCATCGCACCTGGTCCCTCGACGTACGCATTCTGCTGGCAGACACCGCTGGTCGTCCTGCACGGGCGCGGGGTCTCCCACGGCGGGCACGCCACCATGCCCGAGTTCAAGGGGCAGAAAGGGTAGAGCGGGCACGGACGCCACCGTCGAGCCGCGGGGTTATTGCAGCTACCCCGCCCGGCCCAGCTTCCGTTTCGCCATGCGCCCCAAGAGGGGCTCCCTCAAGTGGTGGCGCTCGCGAGACGGCGACGGTTGACCAGGCGCCGCAGGTCGTCCTCCATGCGCATCCCCCCGACCACCTTGCGGGCGAAGAAGGCGAGCCCGTCGTCCACCTGCACAGGAGAGCGGGCCAGGCGATACGGGTCGGTCCCTCCGTACGGGTTGGCCCGGGTGCCCGCGAGCGGCAGCGGAGGTAAAGCGCGCTCTCACGGCTCGGTCGGCCGCCGGCGAGCCGCCCAGCGCCTTGGGGTAGGCGAAGTGTCGGGACTCGACACCGAGCCGGTCGCCGATCAGGGTGATGGAGCGGTCAAGCTCCCCGTCCACCTCGCCGGCGGGCAGGCGATCAAGCAGGGCGTGGGTGTGGGTGTGGGAGCCGACCGTGACGAGCCCGGTCGAGACAGCGTCGACCAAGGTGGACCAGCTGAGGGGAGCGCCGCCACCGGGGAACGGTCGGCCGCGTTCGACGAAGTCGGTGGCCACGTACAGGGTGGCGGGCACCCGGTGTCGGACCAGTATGGGAAGCGCCTCCTCGACGAAGTCGGCCGTGCCGTCGTCGAATGTGACGACCACCGCATCGGGCCCCGCTGGGGGCGGTCCGGCCAGTGCGGCCAACGCGCGGTCGAGGTCGACCACACCGGGTCCGGCCACCAACCGGGCCATTTGCTCATCGAAGAGCCCGCTGGGCAGGTCGACCCGTGCTGTCGTGCGGCGTCCGACCCGGTGATAGCAGAGGACGACGAGTGCCGCGCTTCGGCCGGCGCACCAGGTCGTGAGCTGCCGCCGCTCGCTTGAGCGCGCCGCGCCCAGCTCGCTGCACCGCGGACGATCTCCCCACGGCGGCCATCATGCCAGGCGGCACCATGCCTGCGGCGTAGGCACATGGTGCCCGTGCGGGCGGTGCGCCGGCTCGGCGAGACGAGTGCGCACCGCTCGACGGCACGCTCGCGCGGCAGGGGCGGCGCGGTCCCGGCCGGGCTGGTTCCAGGACCCGCTGCACAGCTTGACCCACGGCCCGACAGTACGCTGCGCCCAGCAGCTCGCCTGGCGACTCACCCGGGCCGGGCATCGGATCGGCTACGGGGGCAGACAATGTGCGGCATCGCCGGATTGCTGGACCCGGGCTGGTCGGGGACGGCCGAGGAGCTTGCCCGGCTCGCTCGCGCCATGGCCCGGCCCCTGGCCCATCGGGGGCCCGACGACGAGGGCACCTGGTGCGACGGCGAGGCCGGGGTGGGCTTCGGTCACCGCCGACTGGCCGTCATCGACCTCTCGCCCGCCGGCCACCAGCCCATGGTCTCGGCCGACGGCCGCTGGGTCGCCGTCTACAACGGAGAGTGTTACAACGCCGCCGAGCTGCGGGCCGCTCTGCCGGACCGAGGCCGAGGCCTCAGGGGCCACTGCGACACCGAGGTGGTGGTCGAGGCGGTGGCCGCCTGGGGCCTGCGCCCGACTCTCGAGCGGCTCGATGCCATGTTCGCCCTGGCCCTGTGGGACCGCCGGGACCGCGTCCTGCACCTGATCCGGGACCGCCTGGGTGAGAAGCCGTTGTACTACTCAGCTGCGGGCGGCGTCGTCCTCTTCGGCTCGGAGCTGCGCGCGCTCCTCGCCTACCCCCAGTTCAGCCGGGAGATCGACCGGCAGGCGCTGGCCCTCCTGCTGCGGCTCAACTACATCCCGGCCCCGCTGACCATCTTCACCGGGGCGCGGAAGCTGGCCGCCGGGCACGCTGGTCAGCCTGCGCGCAGGCCAGCGCGGCTGGCCCGAGCCCGAGGTCTGGTGGGACTTTCCCGACCGCGGCCCGGACCGCCATGGCGGCACGACCGTCCGCGGGCGATGACCAGGGCGCCCTCGACCGGCTCGAGGCGGTGCTGGCCGAGGCCGTGTCCCGCCGCCTGGTCGCCGATGTCCCCATCGGCACCTTTCTGTCCGGCGGCATCGACTCCAGCCTGGTCACCGCGCTGGCGCAGGCCGGGTCCACGGGACCGGTGCGCACCTTCACGGTGGGCTTTCGCCGGCCAGGCCCACGACGAGGCGGACCACGCGGAGGCGGTCGCCCGGCATCTCGGCACCGCCCACACCCGGATCGACCTGACGGCCGACGATGCCCTGAACCTGGTGCCCCACCTCGGTCGTCACTACGACGAGCCCTTCGCCGACCCGTCCCAGTTGCCCACCCTCCTCATGTGCCGGGAGGCCAGACGCCACGTCACCGTGGCCCTGTCGGGGGACGGCGGAGACGAGGCGTTCGGCGGTTACCGCCGCTACACGGCGGGGGAAGTCCTCAGCCGACGGGTGCTGCCCCTGCCCCGCCGCACTGCGCCGGGCCGCCGCCGGCGCGCTGGACGCGGTGCCCGGGGCGGTGTGGGACGGCATCGGACGCGGCGCCCAGCGCCTCCGGCCCGCCCCGGTCGGGTCAGACCTCGGCACCCGCGCCCACAAACTGGCCCGCCTGCTGGCGGCCCGGTCGTCTCGCCAGGTCTACATGAGCCTGGTCTCGGCTTGGGACGACGCCGAGACGGTCGTCCTGGGGGCTCCTGACTCGCCTTGGAGCGGTCCGCCATCCCTCGGTGGCCTGGAGGGAACGCCGGCCGAGGAGATGATGGCCTGGGACACCCTCTCGACGTTGCCCGACGAGATGTTGGTCAAGGTCGACCGGGCCAGCATGGCCTTCGGCCTCGAGGTGCGTCCGCCCCTGGTCGACCACAAGGTGGTGGAGGCGGCCTGGAACCTGCCGCCGTCCCTGCGGATCCGCGGTGGAGTGGGCAAGCGGGCCCTGCGCCTCCTCGTGGAGCGCCACGTGCCCCGCCACCTGATCGATCGGCCCAAGACGGGCTTCGATCCCCCCCTGGGCGCTTGGCTGCGCGGGCCGCTGCGGGGTTGGGCCGAGGACCACCTCGCTGAGTCCCGTCTGCGGGACCAGGGCTTGCTTCGACCCGGTGGCGGTGCGAGCCTGCTGGGACGCGCACCAGGCCGGGCGGCCCGGCCTGGAATACCCACTCTGGGCCGTCCTGGCCTTCGAGGCCTGGCTCGACGAAACGGGCGCCTCGAGCTACTAGAGGTCTTGGCGAAGCGACGTTCGGCTCAAGCCGCGGTCAACCACCGCCCTGTGGGTCAGCCCTCCAGCTTGGGGATGGACGCCATCAAGTGGTCGGGGACGGCGTCGTAGTGGTCGTAGGCGACGCTGAACGAGCCACGGCCACCGGTCAGCGCGCGCAGGTCGACGGCGTAGCGGGTCAGCTCGGCGGTGGGAGCGGTCGCGGTGACGGTCTGGTAGCCCTCGTCTTCGGCGGGGTCGGTACCGATGATGCGAGCTCGGCGCGAGTGCAGGTCGCCCAGGACGTCGCCTTGGCATTCGATCGGGATCGTGATTTCCAGTCGGGAGATCGGCTCGAGCACGATCGGCTTGGCGTCGGCCATGGCGGCTCTGACCGCCAAGGCAGCGGCCATCTTGAAGCTGACCTCGTTGGAGTCGACGGAGTGGGCCTTGCCGTCGTCCACCGTGACTGCGATGTCGACGACCGGGTAGCCGTACAGGCCGCCGCTGGAGAACGTCTCGATCACGCCTTTCTCGACGGCGGGGATGTACTGGCGGGGGATCGCTCCTCCCACCACCTCGTCGCGGAACTGGAACCCCTCGCCGCGGGGCAGCGGCTCCAGGCGCAGGTGGCACACGCCGAACTGGCCGTGGCCGCCGGACTGCTTCTTGTGCTTGCCCTCGGCTTGCGCCGGCGCCGTGATGGTCTCGCGGTAGGGGATGCGCAGCTCCTCGCGCTCGACGTGGACGTTGCACTTGCGCTCCAGCCGCTCCAGCGCCACGGCCAGATGGACCTCGCCGCTCACACCGAGGATGGTCTGGTGCGTCTCGTCGTCCCGGGTGACCATGAGTGTCGGGTCCTCTTCGCAGAGGCGCTGCAGGCCCGACATCAGCTTGTCGTCGTCGGCCCGGGTCGCCGGCTTCACCGCCACCTGGAGCGAAGGGGAGGGCATCGCGGGAGCGGGCACGACGATGGGTTGGCCCTTGGGGGCGAGGGTGTCGCCGGTGCGAGTCCCGTTGAGACGGGGAATAGCCACGAAGTCCCCGGCGGCCACGGTGGTGGCCGGCGCGGTGGCGTGACCGGCAATGCTCTGCAGCGCGTGCAGACGCTCCTCCGACTTCGTGCGGGAGTTGACGAGGACGGCGTCGGGCTGCAGGGTGCCCGAGACGACCTTGCAGAGCGACATCTTGCCGGTGTGGCTGTCGTTGAAGGTCTTCGTCACCGTCAGGACGGTCTGTCCCGCCGGGTCGGAGGCGATCTCGACGGTCTCGGTCCCGGCCGCCGCCTGGAGCGGGGGCCGGGAGGTCGGGCTGGGGCACAGCTCCTCGATGAGCCGGGCGAGCCGGTCGACCCCGACCCCGCTCGCCGCGGAGCAGCACAGCACGGGGAACACGCTGGCCGAGGCCACGCCCCCGGCCAAGCTCTTCTCCAACTCGGCGTAGTCGAGCGTCTCGCCCTCGAGGTAGCGCTCCATCAGGTCGTCGTCGCCGACGACGATGCCCTCGACGAGTTGCTCGTGGACAGTGTGCTCCTCGTCGACGAGTTCGTCGGGGATGGGGCCCTCGTGCCCGGCGGGCGGGATCGTGCCGTCGACGGCCGCTCCGGGGGCGGGAGTGTCGTAGTGCGTGGCCGTGTCGTCGAGCAGGTCGATGACGCCGTGGAAGTCGGCCTCGTGCCCGATGGGCAGCTCCACCGGGGCCACGCCGGCTCCGAAGCTCTGCCTGATCTCGGCCAGCGTGCGATCGAAGTCGGCCCGCTCCCGGTCGAGCTTGTTCACGACGATCACCCGGGGGACCCCGAGACGGGCCGCGGCCCGCCACGCGTCCTCGGTCTGGGCCTGCACGCCGTCGGTGGCGCTCACCACGACAACCGCCAGATCGACGTTGGCCAGGGCGGTGAGCATCTCGCCGGCGAAGTCGGCGTAGCCGGGGGTGTCGAGCAGGTTCACCTTGACCCCGTTCACCGTGAAGGGGGCGAGGCCGGTCGAGATGGACAGCTGGCGGGCTACCTCCTCGGGCTCGAAGTCCATCACGGTGGTGCCCTTCTCGACCGAGCCCCGGCGCGCGATGGCCCCGGTGGCGGCCAGCAGGGCCTCGGCCAGCGTCGTCTTACCGGCTCCGTGGTGCCCGACGAGGGCGACGTTGCGGATTGCGGTCGGGTCCTGTGGCACCTGGTCCTCCGTCCGTACTGCCGGGCCTGAGCCCGCTCGTCACCGTCGAGTGTACGACCGCCCGCGCCGGCCCGCGCAGGGCGGCCCTGGTCAGGGCTCGGGCGCCTCGCGTGGCGCGGGTGCCGACCTCGCCCTGATCGCCGGGTCGTACTCGTGCCGGATGGAGAAGCGGACGAAGAGTCCCAGCGTGTCGATGAGGAGCAGCCACACCGCCTTGACGGAGATGGAGCTACCGAACCGCTCCTGGATCCTCACCGGTGCCTCCACGATGCGCGTGTAGCCGAGTCGGCGGGCCAGGACGAGGAGCTCGAGGTCGAGGGCGAAGCGGCTCTCGCGTAGCAGGGGCAGCACGTCCGCAATGACCCGGCGGTCGACCAATTTGATCCCGACCTGAGTGTCCTTCACGTTCAGCCGGAACAGGAGGTGGATAAGGCGCTGGTAGCCCCATGAATAGAGCCGGCGTAGCGCCGGGTAATGCACCGAGGACTCGGGGTGCCGCTTGCTCCCGATGATGATGTCGGGCTCCTGGGATCGCATGATCGACACGAAGGAGGCCAGGAACTCGGGGGAGATGTCGCCGTCGGCGTCGATGAAGCCGAGATACCGGCCCCGCCCCATTCCGAGACCCGCTCGTAGCGCGTGGCCTTTGCCGACGTTCGTCTCGAAGGAGATGCGCCGCACCACGCTCTCGGGGAAGCCGGCCAGCGTGAACGGGCTGCCGTCGGTCGAGCCGTCCGACACGGTGATGATCTCGAAGGTCATCTCCGAGGCGTCCAGCACCCGCACCATGTCCTCCACGGTCGCCCGCAGCCGCCCGCCCGGGTTGTAGTAGGGGACGACGATGGAGACGTCGAGGGTGGGGTCGGGGAGGATCGGGAGGTGGGGCTGCGCTCTTGTGGTGCTCCTCGGCTCGGACTCCGACACCATCACCTCACGCGCATGCCCGTCTGGGACTTCTCGGCCGACGAGGTTACCCGAGGTCATGTTCGTCCCGGCGCGCGACCGGCCGGGCTGTTGGCCCTTCGTCCGAGCCCGTGGCCGCCTGCTGGATCGGGATTGGCGGGGTCCGGATTCTCCCTACGACCAGGATTTCCGTGCGAAATCCCGCGCGCGCCGGCCCTGGGGCGGAGGTCCCGCCGCTCCGAACCCGAGACCTCCCTACCTCCGAGTTTGGCGGTCGGACTGATAAACTCTTGCTAACAGCGCCCTCCTCTGCCGGACGGCGCACGACGAGGAGCTTCATGTTCGACGGTCGTTGGCGAAGCGCCGTCGATCGGACCACGGGTCCGGTCGGCGAGACACTGCATCGCCATGGCATCACCGCAGACGTGCTCACCGCCACGGGATTGGTCTCGGCCACAGCGACGGCCGTGCTCGTCGCCACCGGTCACCTCTATCTGGCCGTCGTCTTCCTGATCATCACGGGCCTGCACGACCTGCTCGACGGGCCTGTGGCCAAGGCGGCGGGCACTGCTTCTGTCCGGGGTGCGTTCTTCGACTCGGTGACGGACCGGGTGGCCGACGCCGTCTTGATGATCGGCTGTGCCTGGTACCTGCTCGACCGAGGGGAGGGCCACCTCGCGCTGCTGCCCATGGCCATCCTCGGGGTGACCGCGCTCGTCTCCTACGAGCGGGCGAAGGCCGAGTCCCTCGGGCTCGAGGCCAAGGGCGGCCTCATGGAGCGGGGCGAGCGGATGTTCCTGCTCGGCGTGGCCTTCCTCAGCCCGGTGATCTTCGTGCCGGTGCTCTGGGTCCTCTTCGTGCTCATTACTTTCACGGCGGTGGCCCGGTTCGTGAAGGTGTGGAACGCGGCTTCGGGTCGCGACCGCGTGATCGCCCGGCGCATCGAGGCGTGGCGGGAGGGCCGCGTCGACTCGCGTTGGCGCGCCTGGCGCGAGGGGCGGGAGAGCGACGGCATGCCTCGCCGGGAGCTCGGCCGGACCACGACCTCCGGGGCGCCCGTCGGGCGTTGGCGGGCCCGGCGCCAGGAGACGATCAGTAGCCGGTCGGGACGGACCCTGCGGGAGCGCCGCCGCGCCGCAAGGGGGCATGGCGAGGGAAGCACGAGCACGAGTGCGCGCCGTGCTGCGAACCGCCGCACGCCTCCCGCGACTTGAGCGCTGCGGACGCTCCGTCACTCCACTGGCCTCACCGAACAATGCGCTGAGTCCCCCGCGTCCTGCGCCTCTGACATGAGTGCACCTTGACTGACGATCTCGCGACGGCTGGGGGCTGGCGGGAGACGGCCCGGTACTTCAAATACCGCGGGCTCGGTGCGGCCATGGGCCACATGCCCGAGCCGTTGGCGCAAGCGGTGGCGCGGGGTGTGGCGCGGGGAATGGCCTTGCGGGGCGGCCCCGCGATGGCCATGAACGAACGGCACATGCGGCGCATCCTGGCCAGCGAGTGTGTCGAGGGCGTCGAGCCGGACCCCGCGCTGGTGCGGCGATGGAGCAGGCGCACGTTCGACGCCTACGCGCGCTACTGGTGCGACGGCGCGCGCCTTCCTTACGAGAGGGAGGCCGGCGTGCGCGCCCGCTTCCGGCTCGAGGAGGGTGACGACCACCTCCGGGCCGCGTTCGCGCTCGGCCGCGGCATCGTCATGGCACTGCCCCACGTGGGCAGCTGGGAGTGGGGCGGCTACTGGCTCGCGCTCGAGGGCATGCCGATGACCGCCGTCGTCGAGCGCCTGGAGCCCGAGCAGCTCTTCGAGTGGTTCGTGGCCCAGCGCGCCGCCATGGGCCTGACCGCGGTTCCGCTGGGCGAGGGATCGAGCTCGGGCATACTCCGGGCCCTGAGGGCGGGTCACATCGCCGGGCTGGTGAGTGACCGCGACCTCGTGGGCAACGGGGTGGAGGTGGAGTTCTTCGGCGAGCGGACGACGCTGCCCGGGGGCGCGGCGACCCTTGCTCTGCGCACTGGGGCCCCGCTCGTGCCGGTCGTGGTCTATTCGGGACCGGGGAATTGGCACACTGGCGTCGTGCACGCTCCGGTCGACACCACCCGCCGGGGCTCCCTGCGCGAGGACATCGCCCGGGTGACCCAGGAGCTGGCGACCATCTTCGAGAACGACATCCGGTGCCACCCTGAGCAGTGGCACCTCTACCAGCCCAACTGGCCGAGCGACCCCCGATGAAGATCGCCATGCTCTCGCCCTACGCGCTGACACGGCCGGGAGGCGTGCAGGGCCAGGTGATCGGACTCTCCCGCTCCCTGCGGGCGCTGGGCCACGACGTCACCGTGCTCGGGCCCGCGGACAAGGGCCATCCCGTTCCCGGGGAAGCCGGTGCGCACTACGTCATCGGGCCGCCGACGCCATTGCACTCGAACGGTTCGGTCGCCCCGGTGGCGCTCCGGCCCTCGGCGGCGACGCGAGTGGAGCGCTTCGTGCGCGCGGGCGGCTTCGACGTGGTGCACGTCCACGAGCCGCTGGCGCCCGTGGCCGCGTACGGACTGGCGTTGCGGGCTCCACTGCCGATGGTCGGGACGTACCACCGATCCGGGGTGAGCCCGTGGGTGCGGGTCCTCAAGCCCCTGGCCGGATACGTGGGCCACCGCATGCAGATCCGGGTGGCCGTCTCCGAGGCGGCGCGCGAGACCGGCCTCCAGGCGGGCGGCGGGGACTTCGAGGTGCTCTTCAACGGCGTCGACGTGCATCGCTTCGAGTCGGCCGAGCCCGTGCGCGACGAGCAGGGCCGGGCCGCGGTGCTGTTTCTCGGGCGCCACGAGGCCCGCAAGGGTTTGAACGTCCTCCTGGACGCCTTCGCGCTGGTCGAGCGGCCCGCCGTCCTGTGGGTGGCTGGCGACGGGCCGGCCACCGAGGTCCAGCGGCGGCGCCATCCCGAGTCGGGTCGCGTGCGGTGGCTGGGCCTGCTGAGCGACGAGGAGGTGGCGTCACGCCTGGCGGGGGCGGACGTCCTCTGCGCGCCGTCTCTGCGCGGTGAGTCCTTCGGCATGGTGCTCCTGGAGGGCATGGCGGGGGGCTGCGCCGTGGTGGCATCCGACATTGATGGCTACCGGGGCGCGGCGGGCGGGCACGCGGAGCTGGTGGCGCCCGGCGACGTGCCCGCCCTGGCCGGCGCCCTGGGCGCGGCGCTGGCCGACGCGGTGGAGGGGAGCGGCCGGTCCTCTCCCGAGGCGCGCAAGGCGGCCCGCGAGCACGCCCGGGCCTGGTCGATGGAGACGCTGGCCGAGCGTTACGTCGACGTGTACGTGCGGGCGATCGACGCCTACCGCTCCCAACACAGAGACTGAACGCTTGGCGGTGCGCCCTATGGCGCGACACTGAGCTGATGCACGAGGACGGACTGCTGGAGGAACAACGTTCGTTCTACCGGGCTCGGGCACCCGAGTACGACGAGTGGTGGCAGCGGCGGGGTCGCTATGACCGTGGCGCGGAGCAGCGGGCGGAGTGGGACCGGCAAATCGTGACGGTCGAGGCGGTGCTCAGTGCGTTCGGGGCCACGGGGCATGTCCTGGAACTGGCGGGCGGGACGGGATGGTGGACGGAGCGACTGGCGAGGACCGCGGCGCGCCTCACCGTCGTGGACTCGTCCCCCGAGACCCTGGCGCTGAACCGAGCGCGGGTGGGACGGCCCGACGTGCGCTACGTCGTAGCGGACGTGTTCGAGTGGGAAGCGGACGCCGCCTACGATGCCGTCTTCTTCTCCTTCTGGCTCTCGCACGTGCCGAGGACTCGATTTGCTTCGTTCTGGTCCCTCGTCCGCTCGTGCCTGGCTCCGTCGGGGCGGGTGTTCCTCATCGACAATCGGAACGACCCGACACCAGGGCCGGTGGTGAAGGATCCCTACGTCGTGGAGTACGGCACCGACCAACACCTGCGACGGCTCGAGGACGGGTCGCAGTACCGGGTGGTCAAGGTCATGTACGAGCCGGAGGAGCTCCGGTCTCTCCTGGCGGACGAGGGCTGGTCGGCTGACATCGAGGCCACCCGCTGGTTCCTCTTCGGGTCCGCCCGCCCCGGCTGAGAGGGCGATCGGAACCCGCGAACGCTTCTCAGGGCGTGCCGGTGTAGTCGGGGTGGCCCGCCAAGGCGTCGCCGAACTGTCGGGGCCTGGAGCACGGTCCCCGCCAGGGCCGCGCCCAGAACGCGCTGATTCGTGTGCCCCGCTGCACCGACTCAGTCTCGGCGGGGGCGTCGGCGACGGGTCAAGACGGCGGCGGCCGTTGTCGTAGGCTGGCTGGCCCATGGCCGATCAGAACGACAGTGCGCCGACGCCGCCCAAGGCGGCCGGGAACGGAGGCAGCGGGTCGGGCGGCAGCGGCGGAGGAGGAGGCGGGGGCCAGAACAGGAACCGCAATCGCAACAGGAACCGCAACCGGAACCGCCCGAGCGGTGGCAGCAGCAGTGGGGGTGGGGGAGGATCTCGCAGCGGCGGCGGGAGCTCGAGCGGGCAGAAGAAGGGTCAGAGCCAGGGCCAGCGGGGTGGCAACCGGTCGCGCTCGGGGTCGCACTCACGTGGCGGGCAGCAACGCGCCCCGGTCGCGCTCGCACCGCCACCACCGCCCCTTCCGCCTCTGGACGTCACGCCCAGCCTCGGCGCCCCGCAGGTCCACCCGGGCGAGGTGGCGGCCAACCGGCGCCGGGCCGTCAGGCTGTGCGCCTACACGGCGGTCATCCCCGCGCTCCTCTGCTTCGCGCTGCTTTCGGTCGCCGCCTCGATCATCGCCGGGGCGATCGCGCTGGTGGTCGTCGGCGCCGCGTTCATGTACGCGGTGTGGCACCTGGCGCCGGCCATCGCCCTGCGTCGGATCGGCGCCGTGCCCCTGGACGAGCACGACGACCCGCGCCTCTGGAACGTCACCGAAGGACTCTGCGCCACCTTCGGCCTCTCCATGCCGACCTTCCACGTCCTCGACGACGACGTGCCCAACGCCAGCGCTCTCGGTCGCGACGCCAGCCGCTCGGACATCGTGGTGACGACAGGTCTGCTGCGGTGGGTGGACCCGATTGAGCTCGAAGGCGTGATCGCGCACGAGCTGGCCCACGTCAAGCGGGGCGACAACGGTGTCTCCTGCGTGGGCATCACGCTGGCAACGCTCTTCGGCGGCGAAAAGACGCTGCGACGCTGCGTGGGGGCGAACCGGGAGTATCGAGCCGACGTCGTCGGCGCGTCGACCGTGCGCTACCCGCGGGGCCTGCTCGATGCGCTCCGCACCATGGAGGGTGCCCCGCCGCCGGCGGAGGGCTCGTTCTTCGCCTCACCTTCCCGCTTCGGCCCGACGCGCTGGGTCTGGATCGACCCGTCGGTTGGGCACCGTGACGAGGCTCTGGAGCCTGGCGACCTGGATGCCACATCGGTGCGGGCCGCCGCGCTGAGCGAGTGGTGAGAAGAGGCGGCGGCCCGGCCTCGTAGACTGGAACCATGACAACCGGGACCTTCACCGTCAAGCGGGGGTTGGCGGACATGCTGCGGGGCGGCGTCATCATGGACGTGGTCAACGCCGAGCAGGCCAAGATCGCCGAGGACGCCGGTGCCGTCTCCGTCATGGCGCTCGAGCGGGTCCCGGCCGACATCCGCCGGGACGGCGGCGTGGCGCGCATGAGCGACCCCCAGCTGGTCGAGGGGATCATCGACGCGGTGACCATCCCAGTGATGGCCAAGGCCCGGATCGGGCACTTCGCCGAGGCGCAGGTGCTCCAGACCCTGGGCGTCGACTTCATCGACGAGTCCGAGGTGCTGACCCCCGCCGACGAGGCGTACCACATCGACAAGTGGGGGTTCACCGTGCCCTTCGTGTGCGGGGCGACGAACCTGGGCGAGGCGCTGCGCCGTATCTCGGAGGGCGCGGCCATGATCCGCTCCAAGGGCGAGGCCGGGACTGGGAACATCGTCGAGGCGGTGCGCCACCTGCGCTCCATCCTGGGGTCCTTGCGGGCCGTCGGGCAGGCCGACCCGGCCGAGCTCTACGGCTGGGCGAAGGAACTCGGTGCTCCGGTGGGGCTGGTGCAGGAGATCGCTTCGACCGGGCGGCTGCCGGTGCCGCTCTTCTGCGCCGGGGGGATCGCCACGCCCTCCGACGCGTCGTTGGTGATGCAGCTCGGTGCGGAGGCCGTGTTCGTGGGCTCGGGGATCTTCAAGTCCTCCGACCCCGCCCGGATGGCCTCTGCCATCGTGGAGGCGACGGCCCACTTTGCCGACGCCGACCACGTGGCCAAGGTGTCCCGCGGCCTCGGCGAGGCGATGCGGGGCCTGGACGAGTCGCAGCTGGGCGAGCATCTCGCCGACCGGGGGTGGTAGCGGGCTCTCGCCCTGCTCCTCGTCCTCCGGTGGTCGGCGTGCTCGACCTCCAGGGCGACGTGCGCGAGCACCAGGCTGCTCTTGCTGAGGTGGGGTGCTCTTGCCGTCTGGTGAAGCGCCCAGCCGATCTCGATGGTCTCTCCGGCCTGGTCCTGCCCGGCGGGGAGTCGACCACGTTGTCGATGCTGCTCGAGTCGACGGGTCTCTTCGAGGCGCTGGCCGAGCGGCTGGGTTCCTCGGGCCCCGGGCTGCCGCTGCTCGGCACCTGCGCCGGGTTGGTGCTGGTGGCCCGGGAGGTGCTCGATGGGCGCCCCGACCAGCGCACCTTCGGCGTCGTCGATGCGGTCGTCCGCCGCAACGGCTACGGGCGCCAGGTGCAGTCCTTCGAGGCTGACGTGGTGTTCGGGTCGGGTGAGGGGCCGCCGCTGCCCGCGGTCTTCATCCGCGCGCCCCTGGTGCTGTCGGTCGGGGCCGACGTCGAGGTGCTGGCGACGCTGGACGGCGTGCCGGTGCTGGTGCGGCAAGGGTCCGTGCTCGCCTCGTCGTTCCACCCGGAGCTCACGCCCGACCGGCGGGTGCACCGGCTCATGGCCGACATGTGCCGGGATCTCCCCGTTGGCGGGTGATCCCGGAGCGGTTAGCCCGAGACTCAAGGCAACCGCCGTCTATTTGCCGTACTCACCTTCGGCGAGCGGGAGTCCGTAGTCTGGTCGCTCCACCATGCGTCGATACGTCCTGACCGTCACCTGCCCCGACCGGGTCGGCATCGTCGCCGCCGTGACCGGCCTGATCGCCGGCCAGGGCGGCTCCGTCCTCGAGGCGGCCCAGCACGGGGACCTCGACTCGGGGCGCTTCTTCCTGCGCATCGAGATCGTGGCCGACAGCCTGCCGGCCGGCTTCGGGCCGGCGGAGCTGGCCGCCGCCTTCGAGCCGGCGGCGGCGGAATTCGACATGGAGTGGCGCCTGAGCGACACGGACGTCCCCAAGCGGGTGGTCGTCTTTGCCAGCCAGGAGGACCACTGCGTCGCCGACCTCCTCTACCGCTGGCGGGCCGAGGAGCTCGGGTGCGCCATGACCTGCGTGATCTCGAACCACGAGGACCTGCGCGGGCTGGTCGAGTGGTACGGCGTGCCGTTCCGGTGCGTGCCGGTGCCGGCCGGGTCGGAGCCGGCCGCCAAGGAGGCGGCGTTCGAGAAGATCGCGCACCTCCTGGAGCTCGAGCGGGCCGACGTGCTCGTCCTCGCTCGCTACATGCAGATCCTCCCCCCGTCGCTCTGCGCCGCTCGCCCCGGGGGGATCATCAATATCCACCACTCTTTCTTGCCCAGCTTCGCCGGCGCCCGCCCCTACCACCAGGCCTTCGAGCGGGGTGTGAAGCTCATCGGCGCCACCTGCCACTACGTGACGGCCGAGTTGGACGAGGGCCCGATCATTGAGCAGGACACGCGCCGTATCGACCACGGCGACTCCGTCGAGGAGCTGCGCCGGGTGGGCCGCGACGTCGAGCGCACAGTGCTCGCCCGCGGCCTGCGCTGGCACCTGGAGGACCGGGTGCTGTTGAACGGCACCAAGACCGTCGTCTTCCCGTAAGCCGGGGACGCAGGCTGCGAGAGTGTGCGCGCTGTCAGCCCTTGACGGCCCGCACGATCTCGTCGGTCACCGCGTCGGGATCCTCCAGCGGCAACATATGCCCTCGGTTCTCGAGGGTGACCAGCCGCGCCCCCGGAACGGTCGCCGCGATGGCGTGGGCCCGGGCGGGCACGGTCAAGGCGTCCCGGGTCCCCACCATCACGGTGGTCGGGACGTCGATGTTGGCGATGCCCTCCAGCAGGTTCATCTCGGTCATGGCGGCGAGCCATTCGCCGCGCACAGAGGGGTCACAGCCGGCGAAGAGGTCGCGGGTCAGCACCATGTGGGAGCGCACGGGATCGGCTCCGAAGGCCACGCGGACGAACCGATGCCCGTTGGCCGTCCGCATGCTCCTGGTCACGACCGGCGAGGCGATGAAAGCCGACGCCAGGCGTGCCGCGTGCGGAACCGTCTGACCGCGAGGGTCGTGGGCGGATGTGGCGACCAGTACCGCGGCCCGGGCTCGTTCCTTCATGACGTCGGGGCGGTACGTCGCGAGCGACATGATCGTCATGCCGCCCATGGAATGGCCGGCCAGCACGGCGTCGCTCACGTCCTGGGTCTCGAGGACATGAGCAAGGTCATGCGCCAACGTCTCGACCGCGAGCGGCGCGGTGCCGCGCGTGCTGGCGCCGTGGCCGCGCTGGTCGTAGAGCACGACGCGGTGACCCTGTTCGCGCAGCCGGCGGGCCACCGGCACCCAGATCTCGTGGGTGCCGCCCCAGCAGTGGGGAAGCACCACGACCGGTGCGTCGGGGCCGTCGCCCTCGATGTCCCACACGGCGAGGTGCGCGCCGTCCGGGGTCCGGACGACTCGATGCTCGGGCTGCGTGATGTCCGCGCCCCAGCCCAGCGCGTGGCGCCCGCCCTCAGCGCGCTCGTCGCCGGACGTGGAGTCAGCCGCCAGGCGCCGGTAGGCCGCTCCAGCGGCAGCCCCTGCAGCCAGGGCGCCACCGATCATCAGCAGCCGCCTGGAGCGGGAGCGGGACTTCCCCGAGCCGGTACCGGAGTTTGTCGTGGAGGGGCGCGTCATGGTCTCGGAGCGTACGCGGGATCGGGCATGGGCGACCTCGGACCGGGACCCAGGGCCGACCCGGGTGGCACTGGTTCCGGAACGTGAGAAATCAAAGGAAATATGGGCGGCGATTGAGCAGGTGGCGTCCGACGTCGAGTCGGTCCTGCAGGCGGCGACCCGGCCCCCGACCTGACCGCGCAACGGAGCGTTTCTGAGGGAGTCTTTCTCCCGTGCGCACCGCGTGGTTCAAGACGGTGTTGGCTGCGAGCGCGGCCGGTCTCGCGGTGACGACGTTCGCCCTTACGGCTCCCGCATCGGCCGCGTTGTCGTCGGCGACCATCACCCACTCGGCCGCGGTGCCCTACGGCAGCTGCCCGACGGGCAGTGTCGTGGTCAGTGTCACGGTGCCCACGAGGCACTTCGTGCCGGGGGAGCGCGTCCCGTATCGGGTGACCCTCACGAACCGGGGCACGCGGGCCTGCGGCTCGACGGTCGGCGGGGTCCGTACCCATTCGCTCGCCGGGTTGCTCGGACAGTGCGGCCCGCTGCCGCTCCACATCGTCAACGCGCGGGGTGTCGCGGTGTACCCGCCGTTCGAGGCGATCCTCTGCCCAATGTTCATCGGGCCCCGTCTGCAGGCGCACCAGACTCTGGCCGCCGCGGGGAGCTGGAACCAGATGCAGGGCGGCGGGCGACCCGCCAGGGTCGCCTCCCTGGTGCCGAGGGGCACGTACCACCTGGTCATCGCCGGCAAGGTCGGCGTGCCGCTCGTCCTGGCCCAGCCCGAGGGCTGACCGGCGCCGATACAATCGGGTCCGCAATGTCGGGTCATTCGAAGTGGGCGACCACCAAATATCGCAAGGGCGCCCAGGACAAGGCACGCGCCAAGGTCTTCGCCAAGTGCATCCGCCTCGTCGAGGTGGCCGCGCGCGATGGGGGAGGGGACCTCGACTCCAACGCCACGCTGCGGACCGCCTACCAGAAGGCCCGGGCGGCGAGTGTCCCGCTGGACACGATCGAGAAGGCGATCAAGCGCGGGACGGGCGACCTCGAGGGGGTGCGCTACGAGGCCATCAACTACGAGGGCTACGGCCCCGGCGGCGTGGCCATCATGGTCGAGACCCTGTCGGACAACCGCAACCGGACCGGCTCCGAGATGCGCAACCTCTTCAGCCGCAACGGCGGCAACATGGCCGAACCGGGCGCGGTGGGGTGGCAGTTCGAGCGCAAGGGCATCGTGACGGTCAGCCTCGACAACGACGAGGACAAGGTCATGGAGATCGCCATGGAGGGCGGGGCGGAGGACCTATCGAGCAACGGTGCTGCGTGGGTCGTGACGTGCGCTCCAGGCGATCTGGAGTCGGTGCGGGCGGCGCTGGACGGCGCCGGCATCACGCCTCTGTCCGTCGACTTGTCGTTGGAGCCGACCACGCTGGTGCCCGTCCCCGACGAGTCTGAGGCGAAGCGGGTCCTGCGCCTGCTGGAGGCGATCGACGACCACGACGACGTCCAGGCGGTGCACTCCAACGCCGACATCGCCGACTCGGTGCTGGCCGCGTTCGAGGGCTGAGGCTCCCGCCGCCTCCGCCTGGGGACCGGTTCGCGTCGGTCCCACCCCTGCGTAGCGGCCCCGACTAACCTACGAACACATGTTCGTTCTGGGTATCGATCCGGGGCTGTCCCGCTGCGGCTACGGCCTGGTGAGCCGGGGCGAGGCCGGCGGTGCACTGCGGGCCCACGCGGCCGGGGTGCTCGAGACCGACCCCGCGTTGGCCCTGGCCGACCGCTTGCTGATCCTGCACACGGAGCTGTCGGCCCTGCTCGGAGAGCTCCGGCCGAAGGTCGTCGCCGTTGAGCGCGTCTTCTTCCAGGTCAACGCCCGGACCGCGATGTCGGTGGGCCAGGCCAGCGGCCTGGCGCTCGTTGCCGCGGCGGCGGCTGGGTGCGAGATCGCCCAGTACACCTCCAACGAGGTCAAGTTGGGGCTGGTCGGCTACGGGGCGGCGACCAAGGACCAGGTCCAGCGGATGGTGGCCCAGGTGCTCGGGTTGCCGGCCATCGAGGGGCCGCCCGACGTCGCCGACGCGCTGGCGCTGGCCGTCTGCCACCTCACCACGGTGCCGCTGCAGCGCGCGGTCGACGCGGCGCTGGCCGGGCAGGGCCTGGGCGGCGGCGGGGTGGGTCGGGGTCGGGAACCGGGCCGGGAGGCGCTCGTCAGAGGAGGAAGCGACACGTGAGGAGCGAGCTGTGATCGGACTGTTGCGAGGGCCCGTCGTGCTGCGCACGGGCGACTGCGAGGTGATCGTGGACGTGGCCGGCGTCGGCTACCGGGTGACGGTCACGCCGGCGACGGCGGCCGCGCTCATGACGGGCGGGAATGGGAATGGAAGCGGTGCCGGCGCCGAGGCGCAGCTGTTCGTGCACACCCACGTCCGCGAGGACGCCATCGTCCTCTACGGGTTCGTGCACGACGACGAGCGCCGCTGCTTCGAGGTGCTGCTGGGCTCGCACGGCGTCGGCCCGGCGCTGGCCCTCTCCATCATGGCGGTCCTGTCGCCCGCGGCGCTGTCGACCGCCGTGCTCGAGGACGATCTCGACACGCTGTGCGCGGTGCCCGGTGTGGGCCGCAAGACGGCGGCGCGGCTCCTGATTGAGCTGAAGAGCCGGCTGGACCTGCCCGACCTCTCGCTGGACCACGCCGGCGTGAGTCTGAACGGCGCGGATTCGGGGCAGCGGGCCACCCGCACGTCGCGCTCGGAGGCCCGCGCCGCGCTGAGCGAGCTCGGGTACGGGCCCGAGGAGATCCGCGGCGCGCTCGACGGCCTACGCGACGATGTCGGCGTGGAAGAGATGCTCCGCCTCGCGCTGCGCGAGCTGGCCAGCCGGTGAGCCCCAGGTCCCGGCGCGAGGTCCTGGCCGTCGACGCCGACGGCGTGGAGGGGCGCGACACGGGAGTGCCGGGAGAGACCGACGATGCGGTGGATGGGACGGCGTCCAGGGTCGTGGACCCGGTGACGACCGACCAGGACGAGGAGCTCGAGGAGGTCGGGCTCCGGCCCCGGACGCTGGAGGAGTTCGTCGGGCAGTCGCAGCTGGTCGAGCATCTCGGCATCGTGCTGCAGGCGGCCCGGCAGCGCCGCCAGGCGGTCGATCACATCCTCTTCGCCGGCCCCCCGGGTCTGGGCAAGACCTCGCTGGCCGGCATCGTCGCCGCCGAGATGGCGGCCGGCCTGCGCATCACGGCCGGTCCCGTCCTGACCCGGGCGGGCGACCTCGCCGCGCTCCTGACCGACCTCCAGGACGGCGACGTCCTCTTCATCGACGAGATCCATCGCCTGCACAGCTCCGTCGAGGAGATGCTCTATTCGGCGATGGAGGACGGCAAGCTCGACATCCTCATCGGCAAGGGACCGACGGCGCGCTCCATCCGCCTGGAGCTGCCGAAGTTCACGCTGGTGGGCGCGACGACGCGCACCGGCCTCGTGTCGGGGCCGCTGCGGGACCGCTTCGGTTTCGTGGGCCGGCTGGACCTCTACGAGCCGGCCGACCTGCGCGCCATCGTGGAGCGGTCGGCCCGCATCTTGAAGGTGCGGATCGACGGCGAAGGCGCGAAGCGGATCTCGGAACGCTCCCGGGGGACGCCGCGAGTGGCCAACCGGCTGTTGCGACGCGTGCGCGACTTCGCCGAGGTACGCGGCGAGGGCTTCATCGACGGGGCCACGGCCAGTGAGGGCCTCGAGGTCTTCGGTGTGGACGAGCTGGGACTCGACAAGGTGGACCGGGCGATCCTCTCGACGTTGTGCACCCGCTTCGAGGGCCAGCCGGTCGGCCTGACGACGCTGGCGCAGTGCGTCGGCGAGGAGACCGACACGATCGAGGACGCCTACGAGCCCTACCTCGTGCAGAGCGGGCTCATCCAGCGCACGGCGCGCGGCCGGGTCGCGACGCAGCGCGCCTGGGTCCATCTCGGTTACGAGGGCCCGCCGGGTGGGCCGCCCGGCGCCAACACCCCGCCGCTGTTCTGAGCTGGCTCGCGGGTCGCGCGTGCCGCAGCGCCGGCGTGGAGTGGGTTCCGAGCGGAGGTGTTCGACCGCCTCGTTCGGGTGCGCTACCGTTTTGGGGCACACCACGAGACGGAAGCGAGGTGACCAGATGGCCGGTATGACGACACGCCGCCAGATGGTGGCGCGCGCCCTCGTGGTCCTGCCGCCCGACTTTTGGGTGGCCGGAGGGGGGTACCGGCTTGCCGGGCCCGTCCTGCGCCCGACCGGCCACTGACGCCGGCCCGGCACCCCGGCTCTCGCTGAGCGCTCCGTAGGGCCTCGAGGCCCAGCTCGCCGTCGGCGCGACCCGATCCTCACGGCGCACCACCGCTGCGCCTCCTCTCAGTCCGAATTGACCTCCCACCAGGAGATTCCCATGGGTGAGCACGCCCTCTTCCCGAATGCCTCGAACAGAGCGACGCTGGACTACTGCTGGCGTCAGATGCGCCCCGACCGCGCCGCCTTCGTGGGCAGTGCCGCGGCCATCGTGGCCGGCACGCTGGCCAACGCCGTCGCGGCGCCGTTGATCTTCGCCGCCCTCTTGGCGCGGATCGCCGACACCGGCGCGCGCGAGAGCGAGTGGGACAGCTTCGCTCCGCTGATCATCGCCTATGCCATCGTGCTGGTTGCCGCCACCGTGTTCGGACGCCTCGGCGGCTGGCTCAACTGGGGCGCCACGCTGCGCTCCTTCGGTCGCGCCATCACGAACGGCTACGACCATCTGATCGGGCTCAGCCACGGCTGGCACACCGACCGCCCTTCGGGCGAGGTCATCGCCACGCTCGAGACATCGACCTGGGCCTTCGTCGAGCTGATCGACGCCATGGTGTGGGGCATCCTGCGCATCGGCGTCACCACGCTCGGCGCCATCGTCGTGCTCGGGATCGTGGCCTGGCCGGTGGCCCTGGTCATGGCCGCTCTCGTGGCCGTGTTCGGTGCCGTGCTGCACCACCGCATGGGCGCGGTCGTCGCGGCCGAGAAGGAATTCTCCGACTCGCACTCGCGGGCCACGGGCGTCATCGCGGACACGATCGCCAACCTGACCACGGTGCGTTCGCAGGCGGCCGAGGGCCGCGAGAAGGACCATGTCGGCGCGCTGGTCGGCGACTCGCTGACCGCCGACCTGCGGGCGCGCCGCGTCTTCACCTCGACGAGGCTGCAGATGGAGTCGGCCATGGCCTTCTTCAACTGGGCTGCCGTCGCGGTCGGCGTGGTCCTCGCGCTACACCATGTCGCCGCGGCCGGGGTGGTCTACCTGATCCTCTTCTACGCCACCTTCGTCGGCACCAGCCTGGAGGAGTCCTTCGAGTTCATCCGCCTGATGTCGCGCGCCATCGGCCGTTGCGCCAAGTTCGCGGGCATCGCGGCCACCCTGCCCGAGATCGTCGACGTGCCCGGCGCTCCCGACGCTCATGGTGCCGCGCGGCCTGGTCGAGTTCCGGGACCTGCGGTTCTCCTACCGCGACGGTGCGCCCTTGTTCGAGGGGCTGGACCTGCGCATAGCGCCGGGGGAGCACGTCGGGCTCGTCGGGCCATCGGGGTCGGGCAAGACGACGCTGACCAAGCTGCTGCTGCGCTTCGCGGATCGCGACGACGGGGTCATCGCCATCGACGGCCAGGACATCGCCTGCGTGACGCAACACTCGCTGCGCCGGCACATCGCGTACGTGCCCCAGGACCCGCAGATGCTGCACCGGACCATCGCCGAGAACATCTGTTACGGACTGGAGAAGCCGGGCGGGGCCGACATGGACCTCGTCCGCGCCGTCGGCCAGGCCGCCTACGTGGACGAGTTCGTGCAGCGCCTTCCCGACGGCTACCAGACCGTCGTGGGCGAGCGCGGGCTCAAGCTCTCCGGCGGCCAGCGCCAGCGGGTGGCCATCGCCCAGGCCATGGCCAAGGGCGCGCACGTCCTGGTGCTCGACGAGGCGACCTCCGCGCTGGACTCGGAGTCCGAGTCGCTCGTGCAGGAGGCGCTGTGGAACCTGATGGAGGGGACCACCGCGCTGGTAGTGGCGCACCGCTTGGCCACCATCGCCCAGCTGGACCGGATCGTCGTCCTCGACCACGGCCGCGTGGTCGAGCAGGGCACGCACGCCGAGCTTCTCTCGGCCGGTACCGCCGGCGTCTACGGACGCCTGTGGGCGCACCAGTCCGGCGGCTTCCTGGCGGCATAGGGGGCGCAGGGCGCAGCGCCATGGCTCTCTCCATCGGGGAGCGAACTGGGCAGTCTGAGACGCAATCGACGGCGGGACCCCGACGCGCAGAAGGGGCCCGCAGGCCCCTTCTCGCGACTGCCTCGCCATGACTACCCGCAAGACTGCCAGTCGACTTCAAGCCATTTGTGGACCGTTCTTGAATGGAGCCCGGAGTCTGGATTGCTTCTTCGCCATGACTACGCGGATGCACCGGGCTCGATTCCCGGCTGGGGCGTACCACCCGACGAGTCGGGCCGCTGATGCCTGGTCACCTGACAGTGCGCCCGCACGCCGGGGCCTTAGGTGTTATCGAGGGACGCCGGACAAGGCGATCGAGTCGACAGGACAAGCCGGTTCCATCAATCAGGTATCCGGGACGGCCTACTCGGATCGCCAGCGCCGGTACAGGGCGGTGAGGTCTGATCGCGCCTCAGGTGTGAGATCACCGGGCTCGACGGCGCCAGACAACTCGATGGTCATTCTGATTTGCTCCAGATACGCGGCACAGTTGCGGCACGCTCGAAGGTGTTTCTCGAAGCGGCGCCGATCATGGCGCGACAGGGCCCCCTCCAGGTAGTCGGTAACGAGCTCCACCGCCTGCTGGCACACGATGTCTCTTCGACGCAGCGACAGCATCACTCAGCCCCTTCGCATTTCGGCCTCAAGGATGGCACGCAGACGGGCTCGCCCGCGGTGCAGCAGTATCCGCTGATTGCCAACACTGATGTCGAGCACCGCGCAGGCCTCGTCGTTGGACAGTCCCTCGACGTCGCGCAACATGACCACCTCGCGCTGGCGGGGTGGAAGATCCTCGAGCGCCACTTTGAGCGCCGGCAGCCAGGTGGCGGCGTCGAGCCTCTCCTCGCTCGCGTCGGTCCAGCGTTCCAAGGGGTCGGCCCATTGGCCCTGGGAGTCAAACCGCGCCGGGTCGACGGTGTGCAGAGATTCCATCGGCGTCCCCGGGTGCTCGTGTGAGCCTGCTGAACGAGCCCTGTTCACCAGGATCCGAAAAAGCCACGTCTTGAACGAGGAGCGGCCCTCGAAGCGCTCGATACCCCGAACGACGCCCATCCAGGTGTCCTGGACTGCCTCTTCGGCTACCGCCTGACTCGGAACCATGGAGCGGGCCAGGCGCAGCATTGGTTGCTGATAGCGCGCCACCAGCATCACGAACGCTTCCTCGTCACCGTTGCGAAGCCGACCGAGCAGTTCGGCGTCCATCTCCACGACACGAAGCGTAGGGCTAGTTCTTCGATTACCAGTCGCGCCGGCGTACGTCCTCTGTGTCCTGTCGGGACTGCTCGCCTCACCATCCCCTTGGGTCCGTGTCGAGCTGGAAAGCGTTACGGGCGCTCCAGGCTTGGAGGTACGCCGCGTAACGCTTTTGGTACACCCGAGGACTGTGCTCGAGACCTCAACACGAAGGAGACATTCATGAAGAAGTTCGTCCAACTGGCCGTGACTGCCGGAGCCGCTGTGGGACTCACAGCGTTTGCCGCGCCGGTGGTCGCCGGCGCCGTGGGGTCCCCAGGTGGCCCTAGTGCCGGTGCGGGTGCCAATCACGTGGTGTTCGTCCAGACCGACGGCACGGCCGGCAACCAAGTCGTCGCCTACGACCGCGCCGACGACGGCAGCCTCACGTGGGCCAACACCTATGGCACGGGGGGCTTGGGCGGTGCGCTCAACGGGTCAGTTGTCGACCACCTTGCTTCTCAGGGCTCTCTCACATACGACGCAGCCAATGCTTTGCTCTACGCCGTGAACGCAGGCAGCAACACGGTCTCGGTCTTCTCGGTGTCGGGCGATCATCTCAGCTTGCGTCAAGTGGTGGACTCGGGCGGCACCTTCCCGGTCAGTGTCACCGCCGACGGTACCTTCGTCTACGTGCTCAACGCCGAAGACGGCGGGAGCGTCTCAGGTTTTCGAGTGGCAGGCGGCGCTCTGCATCCGATCCACGGTTCGACCCGGCCGCTCGGGCTCCTCATCCCCAGTGACAGTTCGCAGTTCACCCACACCCCTGGACAGGTCGCCTTTTCGCCCAACGGGTCCCAACTGATCGTCACGACCAAGGCCACCACAAGCGCCATCGACGTCTTCGCCGTGTTGCCCAATGGCCGGCTATCCGGCGTCCCGGTCGTGAACTCCGAGCCAGACACCGTTCCGTTCGCGGTGAGCTTCGACCGGGCCCATCACCTCGTCGTGGCCAACGCTGGCAACAACTCCCTGGCCACATTCACGCTGGACCAGAACGGGACGGTGACCCTGATCAACTCAGTCGCTACGGGCCAGCCGGCTACTTGTTGGGTCGCTCCGGCCCAAGGGTTCTTTTTTGCGTCCAACGCCGGCGGGCCGTCGGTCAGTGGCTACCAGGTGGACGGTGCAGGGAACTTGTCCCTGCTCGGGGCGAACAGCACCGACCCCGGAACCGTCGACGCGTCTGCGTCAACTGGCGGGCAGTATCTCTATGTCCAAACGGGTGGTAGCGGGATCGTCGACGAGTTCGCGGTGAACTCCAATGGCAGTCTCAACAAGATTGGCTCCGTCTCTGTGGCAGGCGCCGTCGGGGGCGAGGGAATCGTCGCCTCCTGAGCGCGCAGTGTGCCGGGGCAGCCGTGCCGGCTTACAACCGCTCGGCTGCCCCGGGGCACCCCACGTTGCCGGATCGGTGACTCATGCGGCACCCCGCGGATAGTTGGTCAGTGGACGACGGTCGAGTTGTTCACGGGCGCGGCGACCCTGCCGTTCGCCTGACCGATCCGATCGCTCCGGCGGCGAACCCGAACCTCGGCGACCCCGTCGGAGCACCACCGACCGCGGTCCGGAGTGACCCCCAACGCCCGGATCGTAGGACGCTTCGGCACATCGGGCCTACCCCTTCGATCTGAGTCGTGCGAGCGCGTTTTTGGAGCCACCAGGGATCTTTCCATTCGTGAGCCTGGCAGTCACATTCTGGAGGTGCCCTGCGTCAATATGGTGTGACCACGATGGACGGGACAGATTTCGACGCCGAGCGGCCCCGGTTGATCGCGATCGCCATCCGGATACTGGGGTCTGCGGCCGATGCGGACGACGTCCTACAGGAAGCCTGGCTTCGGCTCTCCCGCACCGACGGCATCGATGACCTGCCCGCCTGGCTTACGACTGTCGTGACGCGGCTGTGCCTTGACCAGCTGCGCAAGCGGCGTACCAGGTTGGTAGTCGAATCCGAGGTGCCCGCAGAGCCCGCTCCGGTTGACCCGGAGGCCGACGCGTTGCTCGCCGAAAAAACGGGCGACGCGCTGCAGGTCGTTCTCGATGCCCTGGCGCCGGCAGAGAGGGCAGCGTTTGTCCTACACGATGTGTTCGGGTATCCCTTCGACGAGATCAGCGCTGTCATGGGGCGCTCGGGTACCGCCGTGCGCCAGTTGGCAAGCCGGGCGCGGCGCAAGGTGCAGGGCGTGCCAGAGCCGGCCGCATCGCAGGTGGCGCGCGCCGAGAGTGGGCGGGTCGTCGACGCGTTCCTCGCTGCAGCCCGGGGTGGGGATCTCGGCACTTTGCTCTCGCTGCTGGCGCCCGACGCTTTCATGCGTGCCGACCTGATCGGCCAGAAGATGGGCACCGAACCCGTCTATGAGGGTGCAGCCGCCGTGGCTGCTCGCTTCGACGGCGTGCGGGGAGCGGCACCGGTCACCATCGACGGTGACCTGGGAGCGGCGTGGATCCATGCCGGCTCGACCAAGGTGGCGTTCGTATTCCACGTCGAGGCTGGCCTGGTGCGCGAGGTCGAACTGATCGCCGACCCGGATGTGCTGGCGACCATGGAGATCGTTCGTCTTCGAGCGAAGTCGAGAGGTTGATGCCGGCCCGGACCACGTTGTCGTCGTTCCAAGTGACAGTTCAACGCCGAGAAAGGAAACAATGAGATGAAGACCATGACGTGTCAGCAACTGGGTGGCCCGTGCGATTCTCCGCACCAAGGCACGACCGCAGACGAGGTCATCAAGGCGCAAGATCAACATCTCAAGGAGATGGTTGCAAACGGAGACACAACGCACGAAGGTGCCCTGAAGGACATGAAGGGCCGGTGGAAGAACCCAATTAGGGGCATGGGGTGGTATCGGCAGGCCAAGCGTGATTTTGCCGCCCTTCCCGAAGGTTGATGGTGTGAGTAACCCGCGAGTGCACGGTGGGGCGGTGCACTCGCGTCCCTGAGACCTGCGTAAGGCGCTGATCGTCAACTCCGCGGCGCCTGTGCACACGCCGCTCGAACTGATGGGCGAGCAGGTCTGCGACGGTCGATTTCCCCGACGCCTGCACTCCGACAACAAGCCAGATCCCTTCCGTCACTCGATAGGTCTCGTAAATGGCATCCAGGAAGCGACCTCTGTAGCGTCACGCAAAGCCGAACCCCCCATATCAGCCGCCACCTGACTTGACTTGGGAGTAGCCGTACAGGAACTGCCTAGACACTGCGATCACCAAATCGATATGTGGGATCGTCAGCGCGGCTGGACTCACAACCATTTCGGCCCAACCGAAAAAGTCGGTGCGGGACTTGCGTTGAGCGCGAACGAGACGATATTCAATCAGTCTGTTCCCCGACCCATCCGTGGCAGACATGAGGTCACCCGATGGTGCGCCCCGCACGGGAAAGCGGAGCGGATCTTGCCCTTTCATTGTCAAGATCGTGCCGGCCTTATGATCGAAGTGAATGCCGCTGAGGCGCAGGATCGGCGCATTCGTAGCAACATTCACGAGGTCCACCACCCGGCGTTCTGCAACGAACTGCCTTTTGCCAACCCTCCGCCACGCATAGGTGTGCCCTCGGTTCGTGATCGAGCGCGGAAATCGCCTCAAGGCTGAGTGTCTACAACTGGCGGTCACGACGCCGGTCTCGTCGTTGACGAGCTCGTAAGATCCTCGATGTGCTTTTCTCATGGAGAATCGCTTCCCTGGAAGATTCGGAAACTCAGACCACTCCGCCTCGCGCTGCTCCCTGACGGCCTGGACTACCTTTTTTCTGATCTCCTTCTTTGATCCGGGAGGAGGTGGGAAGGGCGACACCGCTCCCTCGCCAGGTTGCTCCGGCTCTTGATCTACCGTCATGTCGCCCTCCGCTATGAGGAAGATTAGATCGAGAGCGACTGCCTAACCCCGTCGCTGGCTTGGGTGCACGCGGTGTCGGCACAGAAATGGGCAATTCCGATCAGCCGGAAGCAACCCCGGGTCGGATCGAGCCGCATCACTCACCTCGCCGATCACTGCATCATGTGACTGTGAGTGTTCAGCGCGAACCCTTTCCATAAACTGCGGACATGCCGCAAGTGAGCCTCGCCCAAGAAGAGCGCATCGCCCTCTGCGACCTCTTGGTCGAGCGCGGACCCGACGCACCCACGCTCTGCGAGGGGTGGCGCACCGCCGACCTGGCGGCGCACCTCGTCGTCCGTGAGCGGCGACCCGATAGCGGGCCCGGGCTCGTCTGGCCCCCGCTGGCCGGCTACACGGACAAGGTCCGGCGCGCGGTGCGAGATCGCACGCCCTGGGAGAAGCTCGTCGACACGGTCCGGCGAGGGCCTCCGTTGTTGCTCCGCCCCTTCGATGGGCCGATGAACACCGTCGAATACTTCATCCACGTCGAGGACGTGCGGCGCGCCCAGGATGGCTGGCAACCGCGGCCGATCTCCCCCGAGCTGGCCGATGCACTCTGGGCGCGCGTCGGGCCCGGCGGGATGGCGAAGAAGGTCCCGGCCACGATCGTGATCACCTCGCCGGGGCGGGTCGACAAAGAGCGCGGTACCGGGCCGCGCCTCACTGTGGCCGGCGACCCGGGCGAGCTCACCATGTTCGGTGCCGGGCGGCAAAAGGCAGCTCGGGTCGAGATGAGCGGCGACGCAGCGCTCGCCGCCCAGTTGCGCGCCGCGTCGCTCGGTATCTGACCTCCTGGGCCGGCCGGCCACTGGTCCATCCGCTGATCTGGTGGTTAACTCGACTCGAAGCCAGTCGGACTTCGTCCCGAGTCGTGCCGGTCTTGCTCGGGGACATTGGAGGAAACCAGCGTAGAACCGAGGTTGCCATGCGTCGTCTGCTCAGAGCCGTCTTTGGCTTCTCCGTATTCGGGATCGTTCTCTTGGGCGTCGTCTTCGTCGTCGGGATGCGCCGGCGATCTGACGCCGTGCTCAACGCCGGGCGCAGGGCGACCCAGGTCATGCGACCTCTCGCAATGCGATCTGCCGGCACCAAGGGTGCCTCTGCGTCGGTCGTCAGTCACCTCGGCCGGACGACCGGCCGCTCCTATGAGACGCCTGTCGTGGCGGTGCAGCACGACGATGAGTTTCTCATCGCGCTCCCGTATGGACCCCGCACGGACTGGCTCCAGAACGTGCTCGCCGCGGGCTCGGCACGGGTGCGCATGGAGGGTGACACGTACGACGTCGACCGACCTCGGGTCATTCCGCTGACCAAAGCATCACAACACTTTGGGCCGAAGGAGCAACGTCTGCAGCGTCGATTTGGAGTGGACTCGTGTCTCCTTGTCCATCGAGTCGCGTCCTGAGCAGCTGCGCGGTTGTGACGGCACGACACCGTGCATGGAAGGAAGCAAGCCATATGAGGACAATGACGTGTAAACAACTGGGCGGACCGTGTGAGTTCTCACATCACGGACAGACCGCTGACGAAGTCATAAAGGCGCAAGACAGCCATCTCAACGAGATGGTCGCCGGCGGTGATGACATGCACCAAGAGGCTCTGATGCAGATGAAAGGGCGATGGAAGCATCCCATTTCAGGCATGCGTTGGTACAAGAAGGCCAAGCGTGATTTTGCCGCTCTCCCCGAGGACTGATGTGCTCGCCTACGGCTCCATTGTGTCGATCATCTCTGCATGCAGATCGATCTCATTCGCTCCGTTCCCCGTCTTGGAGTCGAGTATGGGTGTACGGTGCGAGCGGGGGATAGGAGATGAGGTCATATGCCGCATGCCGTCGTACTCCAGGTAAAGCTTCTTCAAGGCGAAAGCCCTGAGGAAGCAGAACGGATGTTGAAGGAGTTGGTCGTTCCAACCGCCAAGGCACAGTCTGGGTTTCAAAGCGGCATATGGATGCGGTCCTCGGATAACTCCGGAATGGGCGTTGTGGTGTTCGAGACCGCGGAGCAGGCCGAAGCCGCCATGTCGGCCCTCAAGCCCCCGCCGGATGGACCCGAGCTGATGTCCAGCACCGTCTACGAAATTGGTGCACAGGCCTAGCTTCCGAGGCCGTTCTGCGCTCACCCCGGACGCGGCTAGGAAAGCACGCGGTAGCGGATGTGCGTGGCCTGTGGCGTGTCGATCACTCGGACGATCTCCAACTCGACCCTCGCCGACAACCCTTCGAACAGCCGGCGCCCGCCACCGAGGAGCACCGGGATCTGGTGGATCTGCACCTCATCGAGGACGCGCGCCTCGAGCGCGGTCTGTGCCGTGTAGGCGCCGTGGACCAGGACGTGGCGGTCGCCTGCGGCGGCCTTGGCCTGCGCCATGGCGTCAGCGATCCCACCCGCCACATACGTCACCAACGGGTACTCGGCGACCGCCGGCCCCGGGGGCCGGTGGCTGGGCACGAAGATCGGGACGCCGTCGTGGTGATCGCCGCCCCAGTGATCCGCCTGCTCCACGGTGTTGCGACCGGAGAGGATCGCGCCGGTCCCCTTGATTTCGTCCAAGAAGTACTGGGCTGCACCCGACGGATCAATGGACTCCGCGTTCGGCCCGGGATCCGACGCAAACCCGAACCACTCGTGCAGACGCATGAAGCCGTCTCCGCCGGGGTTGCTCGGTTCGTCGTTGGGCCCAGCGATGTAGCCGTCGAGCGACATCGACATGTAGAGCACGGATGTGGACATGGTGCGACCTCCTGGTCTCGATAGCGGTCGGGCTACTGAGCGGGTTCGGTGTGCGCCGAGAGGTTCAAGAGCACCACGCCCGAACCGACCACCTGCGAGTTGGTGACCGCGAGGGTCGACGGTTGCGGCATGGACGACGGGTACATCCGCTTGCCCGCTCCGAGGACGATCGGGAAGATCATCAGGCGGTACTCGTCCACCAGGTCGTGTGCCACCAGGGTCTGCACCAGCTGCGCACTGCCCTCCACGAGCAGGTTTCCGCCGGGCTGGTTCTTGAGCCGGGTGACCTCGGCCACCACGTTGCCCCGCAGCACCGAGGTCTTGCCCCACGTTGCGTCCTCGTCGGCGAGGGACGACGACACGACGAACTTCTCAATGTTGTTCATGCGCTGCCCGAACTCGTCGTGGCCCATGCCGGGCCAGGAGGCGGCGAAACCCTGGTAGGTGACGCGTCCGAGCAGGAGCGCGTCGGCCTCGAACAGTTCGTCGTACTTGAACTTGTCACCCTCCGCTGCCCGGTCGTAGTCGAATGTCCATCTCGGCTCGTCGATGACGCCGTCGAGCGACACGAACTCTGTCACGACAATCTTCATTTCCCGGCCCTCCATCGGTCGTCAGCCGGACCTCGTGCCGGCTGTCACGCTCTATACGAACGGCTCGTACCCAAATCGACGGCTCCGAGAGGATTTCTTCTCGGAGACCCAAGGGCACCCGGGATACCCGCCTGGGAGGAGCACGAAAGTCCCGGTCGGGAGATCTCACTATGCCTCCCGGCCACGAGTGAGGCTCACGGACAAGGGCCGTTGAACCCGTCCCGGTGACGCTCTGAGTTCGCCCGAGGGCGGCAGTCAGGCGGTCTTGGTCGAGACGACCGAGGTGCGCATGGGCAGGAAGACTCGGAACGTGGTCGACCAGCCCGGTGTGTCGACGATGTCGACGAAGCCCTCGTGGGCCTCGGCGACCGACTTGGCGATGGCCAGGCCGAGGCCGGTCCCCGGCACGCCCATCTCGGTCGACGAGGCGAGGCGGTAGAAGCGCTCGAAGAGCTGGTCCCGCTCGCCCTCGGGGATGCCGGGACCCTCGTCGAGCACCTGGACCCGGGCGTAGGTGTCCACGTTGTCGACGATGACGTGGACGCGCCCGCCGCGGGGGAGAACTTGATGGCGTTGGACAAGAGGTTGCCCAGGAGCTGGTGCAGGCGGGTCGGGTCGCCGAAGATCGGGACCTCTTCTCCCGGTTCCATTGTCAGCACGATGCCATGGACGGTGGCCGACGTCTGCATCGCGTGGACCGCCTCCTCGGCTAGGCGGTTGAGGTCCAGCTCCAGGAAGGCGACCCGCAGGCCGCGGCCGGCGCCGGGGTCGGCGAGGAGGTCCTCGGCGACGCGCTGGAGCTGCTCGGCGTTGCGCTCAATGGTCTGGAGCATGCGCATCTGGCTCTCGGTCAGGTCCGAGGAGGCATCCAACAGGAGCTCGACGAAGCCCCTGATGGAGGTGATCGGCGTGCGCAGCTCGTGCGACACCGTCGCCACGACGTCGTCCTTCATCTGGGTCAGCTCGCGCAGCCGGTTGTTCTGCTCAATCAGGGACTGCGTGACCTCCTTCTGGATGGCGAAGAGTCGCTCGCGGTCGGCGGCCAGCTCCTCGCGCTCGGTCACGTCTATGGCGACGACCACGTAGCCCCCGCTGGCCGGGGCCAGGGCGCCGTTGAGGGACGAGGCCACATCGGCGGCGGCACCGGCGTCGGTGGCTTCCCAGTCGACGTTGTCCCAGTCCGCGTCGAGCGACGGGTCGGGCATGGGGACCGGGAGGGCCCTGACCCGCACGACGCAGCGGCGCTGCGCGCCGTCCTTGCGGGTGGCGGTCCAGGGGACCTCGGCCGCGGTCTCGGCGTCAATGGGCTCGAGCGCCGTCCGCATGGAGTCGATCGTCTGGCGGCGCTCGTCGATCTGGGCCGGGTCGATGAAGTCCGCGATGGAGCGGATGCCCACGACCTCGGAGGCGCGGTAGCCGAGCATCTGCTCGGCGCCGGCTGAGAAGAAGGTGACGGTGCCGGCGGGGTCGACCCCCATGATGGCGCTTCCCGTGGCCGCCCGGAGAAGGGTCTCGAGGCGGTCGCGGGCGTAGTCGGCCTCGCGGGCGTTGCGCCGGGCGATACGGGACTGCCGGACCATGTCGGCGAGGTAGGCCCGGTCGCGGGACACCATCGTGTAGACGGTCGACGCCACCAGCGTCGTCACGGTCGCCATGACCGCGACCTCCCGCCACTCGATGGTCGGGTACTTGGGCGCGCCGAGGATGAGCAAGGGGATGAGCAGGGCCAGGTCCAAGAAGAAGAGCCCGACGAGCAGGTGCAGGCGGCGTCCGTAGAGCGAGAGCCACACGATCGGCAGCAGGTACACGACCACCAGCCCGGAGTGGGTCCCGCCCTGGGCGTCACGGATGATGGCGATGACCGCGATGTAGCCGATCGGGATGATGAGCCAGGCCCATTCGGGGAGGCGTTCCCAGGGCACGATGAAGGCGGCGGCGACGAGGGCGAAGAACAGGACGCCGGCGATGGAGATTTCGCGGCGGGCGGCGTGGGGGAACGGGACCACAGCGATGAGGACGGTACCGATGGCCACGAGCGCGAAGACCGGGAGGCGGACGCGCGTGGAGGCGGAGAAGCCGATGGGCAGTGCGCTTCCGGGCATCTGCTGCTCGCGACGCCCAGCAGGGTCAGATCGGGTCTGGAGGGTCTCGCTCACCGGCTCCGAGCGCGGTAGCGGTAGCCGAAGCCCCGCACCGTCTCAATGGGGGTGTCGTCCCCGTCGTCCCAGCCCAACTTGCGCCGGAGCCGCAATACTGCGTACTTGACGCGCGAGGGTGCCAACCCGCTGGGGTCGTCCCAGGCCAGCTCAATGAGCTGGTCGGAAGAGAGGACCTGGCCCTGGTGGCGGGCCAGAGTGGCCAGGAGGCGGTACTCGGTCGGGGTCAGCACCACGGCGCCGCCGTCGATGCTCACCTCCTGGTGGGCGAAGTCGATGTGAAGGGTGCCGTCGTCGAAGGTGGTGACGGGATCGGCCCTCGAGGTCTGGCGTCGGCTGATGGCCTGGAGACGGGCCATGAGCTCCATCCGGCTGAACGGCTTGGTCAGGTAGTCGTCGGCCCCGGCGTTGAGCCCCCGCACCTTGTCCCTCTCGGTTCCGAGAGCGGTCAACATGAGAACGGGGACGTCGCTCATGTCCCGGATCCGCTCCAGGACCTGCCAGCCGTCCAGGTCGGGGAGGCCGACGTCGAGGATCACGATGTCGGGGTGGCTCTGGTGGAACTGGCGCACCCCGTCGCGGCCCTCGGTCGCCTCCGCGACCGCGAAACCCTCCCGCTCGAGCATGGTCCTCAGGAGTTGGCGGATATCGGCCTCGTCCTCGATGACCAGCACGGAGATATGTCCGTCTCGCATCAGGGTGCAACTGTACTGGGGAAACGCCGAAAAAGAGTGCATTATGCACACCCGGGTCGGATTGCGAACTTCCTGATCAGGAAGCGAATTTCCGCCCAGATCGCCAAACGGGACGCGGGGGGCGGCCGGCCCCCCCATTTTGGGCGCCGGTTGGACGCGTGCACGGGTCCACTCCCGTCGGCGCGGATGACCCGAGTCGGAGTGGATCGACCGGCTGCAGGCCAGGAGCGGATCGACTCCACGACCGGCTGGAAACCGAGCGCGGCGCCGGGGCCGGATTCGTGGATGCGGGTGAGGCGCCGCGCCGATCCAGAAGAGCAGTACAGACGCGAAAGGTGCGCCGGCCCGGGCCGTCAGTTCCCCCCGGATCGCTCCGACTGACGGCGGCCCTCGGCCGGCGCATCCCTTCGCTTCCCCCTCTCGGCGTTCCCCCGAACCGAGAACCCGCTCCCCTTCTGCGGACTCTCACGTTGGTCGCCCCCCTCCGAACGACCATCACCGTGAGGATGATGTACTGATGCGCCGTACTCTGCACACCCGCCGTGGCAACCAGGGCCACTTTGGGTTGCAGTTCGGTTGCGCAAACTTGGTCCCGCCATACGGGGCGAACTGCCTCGTTGTTCCCGCCGGGAGGCGGAGGCGTCATGCGACGCCGCTTCCCGCCCAGGTCCGGGTCGCCTCCCGGCGGGGCCCTCACAGCGGGGCTGCACCACGACCCCCACGGCGGGGCGGACCGCGACCCCTCCGAAGCCGGGAGCCGGGTCGCCGCCTGGGTCACGAGGTGCCTGAGACAGCCCGAAACCAGGCAGTAGGGTGGCACTCCGCACCCATTCAGGTCCAAGGATCCCCCCATGACACCAACCCTGGCGCTCGTCCACTCGGTTCTCGCCGCCACAAAATCCAGCTCCAACCCGCTGGTGACCTTCATCCCACTCATCGCGATCGGGCTCCTCGGCTACTTCTTCTTCATCAAGCCGCAGCAGCGCAAGGCCAAGGCGGCGCGGGAGTCCCAGGGCTCGGGCTACGAGTTGGGAGACGAGGTGCAGACGGTCGGCGGCGTCATCGGGACCATCCTCGAGATCCACGGCGACCGCTACACGCTCTTGACCGGCGCGCTCGGTGACGACGGCAACCTGGACGGCCCCCAGCCGACGAGGATCGTGTTCGTGCGCCAGGCCATCGCCCGCAAGATCGAGCCGATCGCGGACGTGCGCCTCGACGACGCACCGGTGGCGGACGTCGCACCCGACGTCACCCCCCACGACGAGCACCACAGCGACCAGGGCGACATCGACGACGTCGGCGGCGACGCCGCACCACGCAGCCGAGAGCACGGCGGGGAGGCTGAAGAGGGGTGAGCCCCAAGGCGGGGGGCAGGGCCCAGCGGCGCCAGAGACGCAACCTCCTCATCAGCGTGCTGGTGGTGGTGGCGATCGCGGTCGGGTCCTTCGCGGCCGTGTTCGCCGCCAAGTGGTCGCCCCGTCTCGGGCTGGACCTCGCCGGAGGCGTCGCTGTCGTCTACACGGCGGAGGGCCAGCACGTGACGCAGGCCGACCTCAACGAGACGGTCAACATCTTGAACCTCCGGGTCAACGGGCTCGGCGTGTCGGGGGCGCAGGTGCAGACCACCGGGAAGAACCAGATCTCGGTCTCCATCCCCGGCGTCACCGACGCCCAGCAGGTGCTGAACCAGATCGGGCAGACGGCCCGCATGTACTTCCGCCCCGTGCTGTGCTTCGCCTATCCCCAGGGGATCCCGAAGCATGCCAAGAAGAACACGGTCCCGGCGCGGGGGATCCAGACCATCCCGGCCTGCACGCCGTCGACCGCCCTGACGCAGGCCAACCTCGCGGTGACGCCGGACAACTCCCCGCAGGGCTACCACTCCAACAACGTCCCGCCCGACACGCAGTACATCTCCTACCCGTCCACCGCAGTGCAGAAGCCCGGCTACGTGACCAGCACCGTCCTCCTGCCCGGCCTCGCCGCCAGCGGCGCCGCCCAGGGCGGGGAGCGCTACGTCCTGGGCCCCAGCCAGATGACGGGCCACTCCATCTCGAGTGCTCAGGCCACGCAGAACCAGACCGGCCAATGGGTCGTCAACTACACCCTCGCCGGCGCCGCCGGCTCGGCCCTGTGGGACCGGGTGGCGCAGGCCAACTTCCACCAGCTGCTCGGCATTGAGCTCGACGGCGTCGTCTACTCGGCGCCCATCATCCAGCCCTCCCAGACCGCCTTCAGCTCCTTCAACGGCCAGGGCGAGATCTCGGGGAACCTGACCCAGTCGGACGCCCAGAACCTGGCCCAGGCCATGAACTTCGGTGCGCTGCCGGTCAGCCTGAAGGCCGCCACGTCCGAGACCGTCTCGGCCACCCTGGGCCACTCCGCGCTGGTGGCCGGGCTCGGCGCGGGCATCGTGGGCCTCCTCCTCGTGCTGCTCTACGTGCTGCTGTACTACCGGGCGCTGGGCCTGGTCGTGATCTCGGGCCTCGTGCTCACCGCGATGATCCTGTGGGCCATCATCTCGGCGCTCGGGCACACCTCGGTCGCGCCGAGCTTCGACCTCGCCGGCATCACGGGCCTGATCGTCTCCATCGGCATCACCGTGGACTCGTACATCGTCTATTTCGAGCGGCTGAAGGACGAGACCAGATCGGGCCGTTCGGTGCGAACCTCGGTCGACCGCGGCTTCAAGAGCGCCTGGAGGACGGTCTGGGCCGCCGACTTCGTGTCCCTGCTGGCCGCCATCGTCCTCTACTTCGTGGCCGTCGGGAACGTGAAGGGCTTCGCGTTCTTCCTCGGGCTCTCGACGATCATGGACATGGCCATCACCTGGTTCTACACACGCCCGCTGGTCATCCTGCTCGGCCAGAGCTCCAGCCTGCAGGGCTCGGGCGCCTTCAGCATCGCCACCGGCCTCGGCGCCGGACCGCAGGCGCAGGTGCCGGTCGGCGCCGGAGCGGGGGGTGGCTCGTGAGCGACTCCAAGAACTCGGGTCGCGGCGGGCACGACGAGGACGGCAGCGCCCTCGACGACGTCAGCGAGGAGGACGTCGAGCGGCTCGAAGAGAGCGTGGACACCGGGAGCCTCGACGAGGAGGAGCTCGTCAGCCTCGACGACGCGGCGCGCTCGCTCTTGGCCAAGCCCCGGAGGGGCCACGGCCCGATCGCCCGCCTCTACCGCGGCGAGACCCGCTTCGACTTCGTGGGCAAGCGCAAGATCTGGTTCACCGTCTCCAGCCTCATCATCGCCCTCGGGATCATCTCCATCGTCCTGCGGGGCGGGCTGAACCTCGGCATTGAGTTCAAGGGCGGGACCGAGTGGACCATCGCGGCCCCCGGGGTCACCCAGACCGAGGCCGCCGACGCCATGAGGGGTACGGGCCTGATCGACCCGACCGTGCAGCTGCTCGGCGCCGGGAGCAAGCAGACGCTCAACGTCCAGTCCGACATCAACCGGCTCACGCAGGCCCAGCAGGACGCCGTCAGCACGAACGTGCAGAAGGCGCTGCTCGAGGTCACGGCGGCGAACGCCCCCAAGAACTCGACCCCGCCCACCACGACCACCACGAGGGCGCCGACCACCACGACCACCGCCAAGGCGGGCAGCGCCGCCGCCGGCTCGACCACCACGACGAGCACCACGGCCCCGGCCAACGCCGCGACCAAGACGCAGCCCGACAAGATCAGCATCACCACGGTCGGGCCGACCTGGGGCTCCTCCATCACCAACAAGGCGATCGAGGCGCTGATCATCTTCTTCATCGTGGTCGGCATCTACATCAGCATCCGCTTCGAGCCGAAGATGGCCCTGGCCGCCTTCATCGCGATGGTCCACGACGTCCTGGTGACCGTCGGCATCTACTCGATCTTCAACTTCCAGGTGACACCCGACACCGTCGTCGCCATCCTGACCATCCTCGGCTACTCGCTCTACGACACGGTCGTGGTGTTCGACCGCGTGCGCGACAACACCAAGGGCATCGGCAGCAGCGGGCGACTGACCTACCCGCAGCTGATCAACCTGTCCATGAACCAGACCCTGGCCCGGTCGATCAACACGTCCATGGTCGCCATCATCCCGGTGCTGGCGATCCTGCTCGTCGGGGCCCAGTTCCTCGGGGCGACGACGCTGCAGTCCTACGGCCTGGCCCTCTTCGTCGGCCTGCTCTCGGGCGCCTACTCGTCGATCTTCATCGCCGCACCGGTGCTCTCCATGCTCAAGGAGCGCGACGAGCGCTGGGTCGCCATCGCCGAGCGCCTGGAGAGGCGGGGCGAGGGTGGGGGGACGTACTCGGCCCTCGACGCCGCCACCATGGGCACGCAGATGAACATGGCCGCCGGCGGGCAGATCAGCCGGGGTGCGGCCGCGGGAGCTGCGGCTGCCGCGCAGCGGTCCGGCGGCACCAAGCGCAGCGGGCCGATCCGGCCCGGCTCGGGCAGCGGCACGGGGGGAAGCGGCGGGACGGGCGGCACCGGGACGGGGACCGCCGTCATGGACAAGCCCTCAGGGGGCCAGACGCAGTCCCAGGCGCCCCGGCCGCGCCAGTCGCGGGGCAAGAAGCGCAAGCGCTGACCCCGGGTGGGACGCGCCACCGCGGCGGCAAGGCGTTCCCAGTGTTTCCCCAGGCGGGTAGCCTAAGTGGATGGTGACCCTGGCCCGGGTGAGCGACCTCGAGGAGGTCCAGGAGCGGGCCCTGCGCGACCTCCTCGCACCCCTCCTGGCCGAGTTCGCCGCGCACCGGCCCGAGGACGAGACGACGGTCATCGTCGACGCCGGCCGGACGGCCGTGAAGGCCCACGAGGGGCAGTTCCGGCGCTCCGGTGAGCCCTACATCACCCACCCGGTGGCCGTGGCGACCATCGTGGCCGAGCTGGGCCTCGACGCCCAGACCGTGGCGGCCGCCCTCCTGCACGATGCCGTGGAGGACACCGGCGTCACCCTCGACGCCATCACGAAGACCTTCGGCGAGGGCGTGGCCCGGGTGGTCGACGGTGTCACCAAGTTGGACCGGCTGCAGTTCAACTCCAAGGAGGCCCAACAGGCGGCGACCATCCGCAAGATGCTCGTCGCCATGGCGGACGACTGGCGGGTCCTGCTGATCAAGCTCGCCGACCGGCTGCACAACATGCGCACCCTGGCCGTGATGCCCGAGTGGAAGCAGCGCCGCACCGCCCAGGAGACCTTCGACGTCTACGCGCCGCTGGCCCACCGCCTCGGTGTGCAGCAGGTGCGCTGGCAGCTCGAAGACCTCGCCTTCGCGACGCTGCACCCCAAGCGCTACGCCGAGATCGAGCAGATGGTGGCGGCACGGGCGCCGCAGCGGGAGGAGTATCTCGAGCGCGTGCTCGTCCACGTGCGCCAGCGCCTCGACGACATGGGCGTCGGCGCCGACGTGACGGGCCGGCCGAAGCACCTGTGGTCCATTTACGAGAAGATGGTCGTCCGGGGCAAGGAGTTCGACGACATCAACGACCTGGTCGCCATCCGGGTGGTCGTCGACTCCGAGAAGGACTGCTGGGCCGCCCTCGGCGCCATCCACGCCATCTGGGCCCCCGTGCAGGGGCGCTTCAAGGACTACATCAACACGCCCAAGTTCAACATGTACCAGTCGCTGCACACGACGGTCATCGGGCTCGACGGCAAGCCGGTCGAGGTGCAGATCCGGACCTCGGAGATGCACCAGCGGGCCGAGTACGGCATCGCGGCGCACTGGGGCTACAAGTCCAAGGAGGACCACTCCTCGGAGATGGCCTGGCTCCAGCGCATCGCGGACGTCGACCGCCAGACCGACGACCCGATCGAGTTCCTCGAAGCGCTCAAGCTGGACCTGGAGCAGGACGAGGTCTACGTCTTCACGCCCAAGGGCAAGGTCATCGCGCTGCCGGCGCGTTCGACGCCCGTCGACTTCGCCTACGCCATCCACACCGAGGTCGGGCACCGGTGCATCGGGGCGCGGGTCAACGGCCGGCTCGTTCCCCTCGAGACGCAGCTGAGCTCGGCCGACACGGTCGAGATCTTCACGTCGAAGTCGCCCACGGCCGGCCCGTCGCGGGACTGGCTGCAGATCATCGCCTCGACGCGGGCCCGCAACAAGATCCGCCAGTGGTTCTCGCGGGAGCGCCGCGAGGACGCCATAGAGAACGGCCGGGAGGAGCTGGGGCGGGCGCTGCGCCGCGAGGGCCTGCCGCTGCACAAGCTGATGGGCTCGGCCGCGCTCCAGGAGGTGGCCGACTCCATGAACCTGGTCGACCTCGATGCGCTCTACGCCTCCATCGGCGAGAACCAGGTCTCGGCCCAGTCGATCGTCCAGCGCCTCACCAAGGCCCTGCGGGGCGGCGGGGGCGCCGACGAGCAGCTCCCCACCGTCGCCGTCCCCGGCCCGAGCCGGCACCGGCAGGCCCGCCGCTCCGGGGCCGGGGTCTACGTCGAGGGCCTCGACGACGTCATGATCCACCTGGCCCGCTGCTGCACGCCGGTGCCGGGCGATCAGATCATCGGCTTCGTCACCCAGGGCCGGGGCGTCTCTGTGCACCGGGCCGACTGCTCCAACGCCACCGCCCTGGCCGACCGCTCCCAGGAGCGCCTGATCGAGGTCGAATGGGACCGGGGCAACGACGGCGTCTTCGTCGCCACCATCGAGGTGCAGGCCTTCGACCGCTCCCGCCTCCTGGCCGACGTGTCCCGGGTCGTCTCCGAGCACCACCTCAACATCGTGGCCGCCCGCACGGCGACCACCCCCGACCGGGTCAGCCGGATGGCTTTCGACGTCGAGCTGGCCGACCCGACCCACCTGCATTCGCTGATCAGCGCGTTGAAGCATCTCGACGGGGTCTTCGACGCCTATCGTCAGCTACCTGGCAAGAAGGCCTGACCGTGGGGAGCTCCGAGTGAGCAAGGATGTGGTCGCGCGCCCGAGACGGCTGCGGCGGCGGGCGCCGACGGCGGCGCGCGGGCGCGGGTCGAGGCGCGCACGCCCAAGGGCATGCACGACGTGCTGTGGCCCGAGTCGGCCCGCTGGGAGGCCGCGCTGGCCTGGTTCGCCGCGCTGGTCGAGGGCGCCGGCTACGGCCTGACCGTCACCCCGGTGCTCGAGCACGCCGGCGTCTTCCTGCGCGGCATCGGCGAGGGCAGCGAGGTCGTCGGCAAGGAGATGTACCTCTTCGAGGACCGCGACGGCCAGATGATGGCGCTCCGCCCCGAGGGGACGGCCCCGATCGCCCGCGCCTTCGTCCAGCACCACCCCGTCCCGCCCTGGAAGGCCTGGTACGCCGCGCCGTCGTTCCGCCACGAGAACCCCCAGCAGGGCCGCTACCGCCAGCACCACCAGCTGGGCGTCGAGGCGCTCGGCCCCTCCGACGCCGACCTCGACGTCGAGGTCGTCTCCCTGGCCCACGACTTCTTCGCCGGGCTCGGCCTGCGCGAGGTGACGCTCAAGGTGCACTCCATGGGCGACGGGGTGTGCAAGCCCGGCTACGTGGCGCTGCTCGGCGCGTTCGTGGCCGAGCGGGCCGACCGGCTCTGCGCGGCGCATCGCGCCCGCCACCTGGAGAACCCGCTGCGCGTGCTCGACTGCAAGACGGCCGAGTGCCGGGAGGCCACGGCCGACGCGCCCCACTTCCTCGACCACCTGTGCGACCCCTGCGCGGCCCACTTCGCCCGGGTGCGCGCCGGCCTCGACGCACTCGGCGTGGAGTACGCCATCGACCACCGGCTGGTGCGCGGCTTCGACTACTACACGCGGACGACGTTCGAGTTCGCCGCCGACGCGCTCGATGCGGCCCAGAACGGGATCGGCGGGGGCGGCCGCTACGACGGGCTGGTGGAGCTCCTCGGCGGCGACCCGACGCCGGGCATCGGCTTCGGTATCGGCGTGGAGCGGGTGCTGCTCGCCTGCGACGCCGAGGGCGTGTTCTCCGCCGCCGGCGTGGTGGCGGCGCGGCCCCTGCACGCCTACGTCATGGACATCGCCGGCGGGAAGACGGCCGTCACGCTGACCGCCGATCTGCGCCGGGCCGGCCTGCGGGTCGACCGCGCCTTCGGCGGGCGCTCCATGAAGTCCCAGATCAAGTCGGCTGACCGCTCGGGTGCGCTGGTGGCGCTGATCGTCGGGGAGCAGGAGGTCGCGGAGGGAACGGTCGTGCTGCGTCCCCTGCGCAGCGGCGAGGACCAGCGGACCGTGCCGCGGGCCGCCATCGTGGACGAGCTCAAGAGCTATCTGGCCAACGCGGCCTTCGCCGAGGGATCGGACAACGACGTCGACCGGCACCTCCATCCCCACCTGCGTGGCGCCGACACGGACGCCGACAGGGACATGGACACGGACGAGGACACCGACACGCGATGACCGCCGCCGACGAGGACAAGAGCGCCACCGACGGGCGCGAGCCGAACCGGCCCACCGCCATGCGCACGCATCTGTGCGGCGTCCTGCGCACGGCCGACGTCGGCACGACGGTGCGGCTGTGCGGGTGGGTGGCCCGGCGCCGCGAGCACGGCGAGCACCTGGCCTTCGTCGACCTGCGCGACCACACCGGCATCGTGCAGTGCGTGATCGACCACGCCACCGACGTGCGCAGCGAGTGGGTGATCGCGGTCACCGGCACCGTGCGGGCGCGGCCCGAGGGAACCGTCAACCCCGGCATCGGCACGGGCGAGGTCGAGATCGGCGACTGCACGGTCGAGGTGCTCAACGAGGCCGAGCCGCCACCCTTCTCCGTCGACGACCGCACCGAGGCCGACGAACCCGTGCGGCTGCGCCACCGCTACGTCGACCTGCGCCGGCCGCGCATGCAGAAGAACCTCCGGCTGCGCTCGCGCGTCAACGCCGCCATCCGGGCCGCCATGGACCGGCAGGGCTTCGTCGAGATCGAGACGCCGCTCCTGTGGGCGCCCACGCCGGAGGGCTCGCGGGAATTCTCCGTCCCGGCGCGGCTGCACCACGGCTCCTTCTACGCGCTGCCGCAGAGCCCGCAGCTGGCCAAGCAGCTCCTCATGGTGGGCGGCTTCGACCGCTACTACCAGATCGCCCGCTGTCTGCGCGACGAGGACCTGCGCGCCGACCGCCAGTTCGAGTTCATGCAGCTCGACATGGAGTGCTCCTTCGCCTCCCAGGACGACGTCATGGCCTTCGTCTCCGAGGCCGTGCTCGATGCGGCCGAGGCGGCGACGGGGGAGCGGCCCCCGCCGATAGAGCGCATGACTTGGGCCGACGCGCTCGACCGCTACGGCACCGACAAGCCCGACCTGCGTTTCGCGATGGAGCTGGTCGACCTGAGCGACGTGTTCGAGGGCACCGAGGTGAAGGCCTTCTCGTCCCCGACGGTCAAGGCGCTGGTGGTGCCCGACGCCGCCGCCTACCCGCGGTCGCGCCTCGACGAGCTGACCGAGCAGGCCAAACGGGCCGGTGCGGCCGGGTTGGCCTGGTTCCGCGTGGTCGAGAACGGCCCGTCGCTGGACGGGCCGCTGGCGCGCCATCTCTCGGAGCAGGAGGGGGTGCGCGTCCTGGAACAGACCCGGGCGGAACCGGGGGACCTCATCCTGGCCGTCTCGGACGAGTACGCGACGGCCTGCACGGTGCTCGGCACGCTGCGCAACGCCATCGGGGGGCCGCCGGTCGGCCAGGGCCCGCACCGCTACGTCTGGGTCGTCGACTTCCCCATGTTCGAGGGCAGGGACGCCGAGGGCAATCCTCAGGCCGCCCACCACCCCTTCACGATGCCCTACCCCGAGGACCTGCCCAAGCTGGCGACCGACCCGCTTGCGGTGCGCTCGCAGGCCTACGACCTGGTGCTCAACGGCTGGGAGCTCGGGTCGGGGAGTGTGCGTATCCATCGGCGCGACATCCAGTCGCAGGTGTTCTCCGCGCTGGGGATCGAGCCCGCCGAGGCCGAGGCCCGCTTCGGCTTCCTGCTGGGCGCGTTCCGCTACGGGGCGCCCCCGCACGCCGGGTTCGCGTTCGGGGTGGACCGCCTGGCCGCCGTCCTGGCCGGGGAGGAGAACATTCGCGAGGTCATCGCCTACCCCAAGACCCAGTCCGGCGCCGACCTGTTGACGGGCGCACCCACGCCCCTGCCGGCGGCCGCCCTGGCCGAGCTCGGGATCCGGGTCGTGGTACCGCCGGCCTCAGCGTCGGCCATCGGCGAGGCGGCGAACCCCAGCCCGAGCTAGCACGCGTCTGCCCTTGGTCAACGGCGGCACAACCCTGCCCAGCCGGATCACAGAGTGCAGGTCAATGACCGAATTGCCGTCGGCACTTCCGGTAGCCTCGACCGGACCGGCGCTTCAGGCGAGCTGACGCTGGACGACCCGAGGAACCCGAGGAAGTCGGCTTGATGCGTCTGCGCCCCCAATGCTTTGGCGACCGGCCACGTCGTCCGTCGCGAGTCGGCCCGTTCGCGCTGAGCGCGGTCGTTGCCGCGACGGTGGGCGTGGCCACTTTGAGCGTTGGCGCCGCCGCCGGCGCGGCGAGCTCGACGACGACCACGACCGCCAAAGCCACGACCACGACCGCCAAAGCCACGACCACGACCGCCAAGTCCACCCGCAACAACTCCGCCCGGACGTTCCTCAGCTTCAACTGTGCCAAGAAGAGCAAAGCATTGGGCCGAGTCACCGCGGTGCCGATGGCTGTCACCCGGGGAAGGTCCGGGCAGGTCCTCCGGGTCGGGGTCTGCGTCGGCAAGCACGGGCCCTACCCATTCGTCGTGGCGAGCGGTGTGACCCAGTCGGTCATCGACCCCTCGCTGGCCTCAGCACTGCACCTGAAGAAGGCCACTCCGGCCTCGGCCCAGCTGGGCGGCTACGGATGCACGGTCACGTCCCCCTTCGTCAAGGCACCTGCCATGCACCTGAAGGGTGTCGCCCTCGCGCCACAGGCCATGGCTGCGGTCAAGATCCGGAGCTGGGACGGCCAGCGGGCGGACGGCGTCATCGGATCCGACGTGCTGGGGCGCTTCGGTGCCGTGCGACTCGACTTCACGGCGGGCAAGCTCACGGTGCCCGGGCCCGAGGGTCCACCGCCCCTGGGTCACCAGTTGATCTTGGGGCAGCCCACCGCCACGCCGCCGAAGTCCTTGCTGCACGGCTCGACCCCGCCGGTCATCGTGCCGCTCAGCGTCGTGGTGGCGCCCGGGAGTATCGCCCCCTATGCCAAGGTCTCCATCGGGACGCCCGGCCCCTACGCCTTCGTCCTCGACAGCGGATCTCCGCACTCGTCCATCGCTGCATCGCTGATCAAAGTCTTGAAGCTGCAGACCAGCACGAAGATGGTGGCGCCCGTCGGGGTCGGCTGCTCGCAGCGAGTGCCGATCGTCTCCGGGGCGTCGATGTCCCTGGGTTCGACGTCGCTCACTGTCACATTGCCGCGTTCGGCAAACTTCAGCGGGCCGCAGCGAGCTGGCATCCAGGGAGCGCTGGGGCTCGATGCGCTGGGCTCCTACAGCTCCATCGTGGTCGACTACCGGGACGCCAAGCTCGCGCTCGGGACGGGCTAGCCACCGCCCCGGCGGCACGTAGCCTGGACCCGTCCCGTGAGCCTCTTCGCCGACGCCGTCGATCGCCAGCTCAAGCGCCAGGCGCCGCTCGCCGCCCGCCTCCGCCCCCGCACGCTCGATGAGGTCGTGGGCCAGGAGCACCTCCTCGCCCCGGGTGCGCCGTTGCGGGTGCTGGCCGAGTCGGACCGGGTCGGCTCGGCGATCCTGTGGGGCCCGGCCGGCACCGGGAAGACGACGATCGCCCACCTGCTGGCCGACACCACCGCCAAGCACCTCACCACCCTCTCGGCCACGGCCGCCGGCGTGAAGGACGTGCGTGAGGCCTTAGCCGAGGCCGAGCGCCGCCTGGGCGAGCACGGCCAGGGCACCATGCTCTTCATCGACGAGGTGCACCGCTTCTCCAAGTCCCAGCAGGACGTGCTGCTCCCCGCCGTCGAGGACGGGCTGGTCGTGCTCATCGGGGCCACCACGGAGAACCCCTTCTTCGAGGTGAACCCGCCCCTGTTGAGCCGGGCCTCACTGTGGCGGCTGCACCCCTTGTCGCCGGACAACCTGCGCACGCTCATACGGCGCGGGCTCGACCTCGAGGGGGCCGACGCCGAGGAGGAGGCGATCGACGCGGTGGTGGCCGCCTGCGAGGGCGACGCCCGGGCCGCCCTCACCACGGTCGAGGTGGCGGTGGCGCTGGCCCGGGCGGGTGCCGGTGCCGGTGGCGCAGACTCCGATGCGCCGGTCGTGCTCACCATGGACGACATGTCGCGGGCCCGGGACGGCCGCTTGTTCCACCAGGGCGCGGACGAGCACTACGACCAGGTCAGTGCGCTCATCAAGAGCGTGCGGGGCTCGGACCCCGATGCCGGCCTCTACTGGATGGCCCGCATGATCGAGGCGGGGGAGGACCCTCGCTTCCTGGCCCGGCGCATGGTGATCCTGGCCAGCGAGGACATCGGGCTGGCCGACCCCCAGGCGCTGCTCGTGGCCGAGGCCGCCGCCCGGGCCGTCGAGTACGTGGGGCTCCCCGAGGCGGCGCTCAACCTGGCCGAGGCCGTGATCTACCTGGCCCGGGCGCCCAAGTCGAACGCCGTGGTGGTGGCCCTCGGGCGGGCCCAGGCCGACGTGCGCTCCAGCGTCAACCAGGAGGTCCCCACACACCTGCGGGACGCCCACTACAAGGGCGCCTCATCGCTCGGCCACGGGGAGGGTTACGTGTACCCGCATGACGATCCGGACGGGGCCGTTCTCCAGCGGTATCGTCCAGAAGCGCTGGAGGGTCGGGTGTACTACTACGAGCCCACGCCTCATGGTGATGAGGGCGGCCCTGAGGGTGGGACAGGGCGAGCCACGGTCAGGGAGAGCGATTCGTGAACCGGCGACGTGGAAAGGGCGTGCTCCTCGGGGCGGCCCTGGGCGCGCTGACCCTCGGTGCCGGCGCGCTGGCGCCGGCCGTCGCGATGGGTGCGGCCGGTGCGGCCGCGCCGAGCGTCGCGACCGGGAAGGTCGCGCTGCCCCAGGCCGTGCCGCACATCCCCGGTGACGTCGCCCGCCTCGGCCCGGCGCCGGCGGACCAGGTCCTGCACCTCGACGTGGCCCTCGCCGGCCAGAACCCCGCCGGCCTCGCGGCCGCCGTGGCCGCGATCTCGACGCCCGGCTCGCCCGACTACCGCCACTACCTGACTTCGGCGGAGTACGCGGCGGAGTTTGGCCCGAGCGCGGCCGAGGTCGACCAGGTGTCCTCCGCGCTGCGCGCCGAGGGGCTCACGGTGGGGGCGCCCGGCCCCGGCAGCAGCCTGCTGCCGGTGAGCGGCACGGCGGCGGTGGTGTCCGCGGCCTTCGCGACGCCGCTCGAGTCCGTGCAGCTGCCCAAGGGGGCGCATGCGCTGGTCAACACCGCGTCACCGCAGGTCCCGGTCTCCGTCGCCGGCGCCGTCACCGGGGTCGTGGGCCTCGACGGCCTCGTCCAGCAGCACTCCATGCTGCGCCACGAGCCGGCGTCGGGTGCGAAGCCCGGAGCGACCCCATCGACCACGGGCGACACGGACCAGGGTCATGCCGCCGTCGGGCACTCCTCGCCGCAGGCTTGCGGCTCAGCGGTGGGCCAAGCGATCGCCGACCACGGCTACACCTCGACGCAGATGGCCGGCATCTACGGGCTCGACACGCTGCTCAACGAGGGGCGCACCGGCATCGGCCAGACGATCGCCATCGTGGAGTTCGACCGCTACGCGCCGAGCGACGTCGGCGCGTTCATGTCGTGCTACGGCCTCTCCAACCCGGTGCACACCGTCCTCGTCGACGGAGGGGCGCCCCCGTCGACGTCCCTCGACCCCGAGCCGGCCATCGACATCGAGCTGGCCGCCGTGACCGCTCCCTCGGCGTCCCTCACCGTCTACGAGGCCCCGAACAGCAACACCGACGCGAGCGGCATCGACCTCTACCAGCAGATCGCGACGGACAACACGGCCCGCGTCGTCACCACGAGTTGGGGCGACTGCGAGGCGGACCTCTTGTCGAGCGACTTCACGGCCGAGAACGCAATCTTCTCCCAGATGGCGGTGCAGGGGCAGACCATGATCGCCGCGTCCGGCGACTCGGGCTCCGAGGACTGCCTCTTGTCGTCGAACCACCAAAGCACGGGCGTCGCCGTCGACGACCCCGGTTCCCAGCCCAACGTCATCAGCGCCGGCGGCACGACGCTGCCCACGGCTTCGACCTCGTCACAGGTCGTGTGGAACGACTGCCAGGGCAACCCGGGGTGCTCTCTCGCTGTCGTCGCCAACCCGACCAGTGCCGGCGCCGGCGGCGGGGGACAATCCGCCCACTGGCCGAAGCCGTCGTACCAGCCGGACCTGAAGTCCCCGTACAGCGGCTCGGGCAAGCGCGCCGTGCCCGACATCTCGGGCTCGGCCGACCCCAGCCACGGCGTGCCGTTGTACTTCGCGCCATTCGGTGGCTGGACCACGTTCGGTGGCACGAGCGTCGTCGCCCCGTCGAACGCCGGCTTCTATGCGGACACCAACCAGGGCTGCTTCGTGCCCCTCGGCGGGGTGGGCCCCGCGCTCTACAGCGCGGCGGGCCCGAGCAACTACTTCGACGTCACCGCGGCCGGCAACAACGACCTCACGAACACCAACGGTGGTGCCTACCCGGTCACGTCCGGTTTCGACGGGGCCACCGGCCTCGGGACACCGACCGACCAGAACCTCTACAAGGCGCTGCAGGGCGGGGACGGCAGCGGGTGCCCGTCGGTGGCGTCGGTGAGCCCTAACACGGGGCCGCTGAGCGGCGGCGGCGCCATCACGATCTCGGGTGGAGGGTTCGCCAACGCGACGTCGGTGACCTTCGGGCCCGTGGGCGGCGGTCAGATCGTCTCGCGGTCCGACACCTCCCTCACGGTAATCCCGCCCAACGCTCCCGGCGCGCTCTGCGTCGACATCACCGTGCGCAACGCCCAGGGCATCTCGGCCACCTCGACGGCCGACCGCTACGGCTTCGCGGGCGACCTCAACTGCGGCCAGGGCTACCGCTTCGTTGCCTCCGACGGGGGAATCTTCACCTACGGCGACGCCGGGTTCTGGGGCAGCACGGGGAGCCTCCAACTCAATGCGCCCGTGGTGGGCATGGCGACCACGCCGAGTACCAACGGCTACTGGATGGTCGCCTCGGATGGCGGCATCTTCAGCTTCGGCGACGCGCCGTTCTACGGCTCAATGGGCGGGCAGCACCTCAACCAGCCCATCGTGGGCATCGCGTCGACTGCCAACGGGGGCGGCTACTGGATGGTGGCGGCCGACGGCGGCATCTTCAACTTCGGTGACGCCCACTTCTTCGGGTCGGCGGGTGGCATGCACCTGAACAAGCCGGTGGTGGGCATGGCCGCCACGCCCGACGGGGGCGGCTACTGGCTGGTGGCCTCCGACGGCGGCATCTTCACCTACGGCGACGCGGCCTTCGAGGGCTCGGCCGGTTCGCTGCCTCTGAACTCGCCGGTCGTCGGTATGGCGACGGGTCCCGGCGGCACCGGCTACTGGCTGGTGGCGTCCGACGGCGGCATCTTCACCTACGGCTCGGCCGGCTTCTTCGGCTCCGCCGGCAGCATCCACCTCAACAAGCCCGTGGTCGGCATGGCGGCCACCCCCGACGAGGCCGGCTACTGGCTGGTCGCCTCCGACGGCGGGATCTTCAACTACGGCTCGGCCGGCTTCTTCGGGTCGACCGGCAGCACCGCGCTCAACAAGCCCATCGTCGGGATGTCGTCGACCTAGGCGTTCGAGCCGGAACCGGCCGTTCGACCCGAGGTTCGTGAGGAGTTGGCAAGGTTCCGAGGAAGAGAGGTCCAAACCACCGGCGACGGCTTGTCACCTTCGACGGGCCCGGTCGCGCAATCCAGTGCGCTGATGCCATAAGGACCCGAGCTGCTGAATTGGGCGTCGAAGTGCGGATCGGGCTCCATACTGGAGAGGTCGAATCCCGAGGAGAGGACCTCGGCGGGATCGCCGTCCATATCGGTGCACGCGTCGCGGCGGCTGCAGGGCCCGGTGAGATACTTGTCTCAAGGACCGTTACCGACTTTGTCGCCGGATCTGGTCTCAACTTTGACGATCGTGGCGATCACGAACTGAAGGGAGTGGCGAACTCCTGGAGGTTGTTTGCGTTCGTTGGGTGACAGATCACCTCTTCGCCATCTGCCACCTATCGCCATCAGGACGGTGGGACAGTCCGGCACAACGGGATAGCGTCAAACGGTGGATCTTCCAGAGTTTTTGGTCGCTGATACTGCCGAATGGCGGACCTGGTTGAGGGGCCACCACTCCAAGTCACAAGGCGTGTGGCTCGTGTTGGCCAAGAAGGGCACGACGCATCCGACAACGCTCTCCTACGACGAGGCTCTCGACGAGGCGATCTGCTTTGGTTGGATCGATGGGCAGCTCGGGCGTCGTGACAACGCAACGTACCGGCGACGATTCACACCCCGAAACGCTCGGAGCCCTTGGTCTCAACGGAACGTCGCCATCGCCGAGAGGTTGATCGCCTCGGGCCGAATGCATCGGTCAGGAGAAGCCGAGGTTCGGCAGGCCAAAGCGGATGGTCGGTGGAATACTGCCTACGCCGGACAAGCGAGCGTGGAGGTTCCAGAGGACTTGGCGGACGCCCTGATTGCCAATCCTCGTGCACAGGCAATGTTTCAGACGCTCACAAGTGCCAATCGGTACTCCATCCTCTATCGGATCGGAAGCGCAAAGAAGCTGGAGACCCGAGCCAGACGTATCGAGGAGTTTGTGGAGATGCTGGCCCGAGGCGAGACCATCCACCCGCACGGTCCATGATCACCTCGTCAATTGATCGGCGTCGGCGAATAGGTGCCCCAGTTCGCACCCGATGGAGAGCATTTCTTGGATCTGACCGCCACAGTGAGGCTGATGACCGTCGTAGAGAACGTCCTCATTCCCGGACCAATCGCCGAAAGCCCATAGAGGACAAGAGCCACGTCATCGCACTCAATGTGCCGATGCCGAGCAGGGCAGAGGGTGCCCTCCTTCGCCGGGTGTGGAAGCGCCTTGGTGATCGCCGGCGTTCTTAGTCGAGCTCCTTCCAATGACGCCGTCCAAATAGCCGACCCCAGCGGGCAGTAAGCGAGTGTCCTTCATCTCTGGCGATGTCAGGAGTCTCCGCAAGCGTTCCCCTGGGCTCGGGAAGTGACGCAACCTCGTCGTCGGTAACCGAGCATCGGACAGCCTGGGTCCAAATTTCTACGATCTGGTCGCGGTCGACGAATCGCACACCGTAGTGGCTTGTCTTGACCACAATGCCGTCGAAGAGATCCTCAGACGGTATTTGGAGCACGTGCTCGACCGTTCCAAACTCTGCTTCAGAAGCAGTCATAACGGGTGTACCGACCTCAAGCGCCATATACGAAATGGGGTGACCCAATGCCTCGTCCACTGATTCCTCCTGGGCTTCCTCGTAGCTTTCTCGAGACCGGATGGATGAGAGATTAGAAGGGACCAGGGAGCTGTCCCAGTTCGCTCGGGGACGCCCGAACTACTCGACGGTTTATGACCGGACTCACCAAGATCACGGTGATTGCCTGACTGAACGACCGGAACCAACGAGCTCACAGACGCACCGTGCGACGAATGTCCTCCAACGAGAGTTCAGCAGTTTCGTGACCTCCGCACTGAGCGCAATCTTCGGTATGCCTCCACGATCGGATCATGCGGGATCGGGATGGATTCAGGTGAACAGTGAATGCCTCGGACTCCGTATCAATCTCGAGATCCCAATATGGGCGCCATTCGGTGGGCACACTTCGATCTTCAACCTCTATGGCCTTCAGAATCCGGCAGAACTGCATTCGGCTCGGGTCGAAGATCCAGGTGCTATGGCACGACTCCAAAATGACGACGTCCATGAAGCAAAGATGCTCTGCAAGGGTGGATCCGCCCTTTGAGGTGCCTGGGAACCTCCTTGGGATCACGTTGCAGTCTGATGATGCCCACGGCCTGTCGTCAACGGTGACATGGAACGGTGATTTCAGCCTCCGGAATCAACGCTAAATATCCCAATACGACGCTGCCGGGTAGGTGGCGCTTCCTGGGACGCTCCCCCAATTGCGTGGGCGGCTCGACGTTCGCCCCCATCCCTTGCAAGAGGTCCACCGACCAGAACCAGCCACAGTGCGAGGCGGGAACTAATCTACCCGAGTTGTAATGTCGAGACTTCCATTGCCGAGCAATCGAGCCCACACGCAGTGAGACATCACGCCAGAACTCCACCAGGTAGCTCGTCCCTGAGTACCACCGGAAGGTCGCCAAAGGCTGCGTCACGGTGACGAGTACACTCGAAGACTGGACTGAAGCTGAGCCCGCCGAACTTGGTCATCAAGAGGGTCGGCGCGACGAGACGACTCCCCAGCTTCCGGGCGCTCGCGGAGCTTCCTACCTCGCCACAGGCGTGTTGTTCTTGGCCATGTGCGCCTGGAGTGCATTCCAGTGGCACCGCGGAGGGGACGGTCAAGACATCTCGGACTTCAACCAGTCCGCCTGGCTCATCCTCCACGGCAACTTCAATCCATATTCCTCGGTCTCTGGAGGTGGGACATTCCTCCAGGAACATTTCGCGCTGTTCCTCTACCCGCTCCTCGCCGTGTACGCGCTGCACCCCAGCGGGCTCACCCTTCTCCTTCTGCAGGACTTGGCGTCCGCCCTCGCCACGCTGGTGGCCCTCCTCTGGATCATCGAGCTCTTCGAGCGCCAACTGGCCGAAGCAGTGCCGGTCATCACCCGACGCTTCGCCGCTCTCTGCGTGGCGGGGTGCCTGGCCATGTTGGCGTTCAACCCCTGGCTCTGGCAGAGCATCTCCTTCGACTTCCACATGGAGGCCTTCTGCGCTCTCTTCCTGGTCCTGGCCGGCCGATCCTTCTGGCGCCGCCGCCCAGTGATAGCGATTCTTTGGTGCATGCTCGCCCTCACGACGTCGGACTATGCCGGCCTCTACGTCTTGGCCCTGGGTGTCTGCGTCTTCGTCGCTGGAACTGGGGTCCGTCGGTGGGGCCTTGTGGCCGTCGGGCTCGGAGCGTGTTGGATCCTGTTGGTCGGGGCCTTGGGAGACAACCAGGCAGACAACCTTCAGGGCTACGCCTATATCACGGGAACGGCCGGCACCGTCACCACGCCACAACTGGCCTGGGCTATGGCGGCCCATCCGGGAAGATGGGGTTCCATGCTGGCTACCAAGCCGCTGGACCTTTATCGCAACCTGGTGCCCACGGGCTTGTTGAGCGTGGTGTCCCCGTGGAGTTTCGCTGTGGTGCTGTCCGTGATCGTGCCCGCGGCACTGCTGGGCGCACCCATCTTCCTCGAGTCGGGATTCCAGACTATTCCGGCCGAGATCTTCGGGTTGTGCGGATCGGTGTTCCTCCTGCTCTGGATCGGTCGGGTCGTTGGCCGGAGGTGGAGCGCCGCAAGGGCACGCCTCGTGATGGGCACGCTGTGCATCGCGGTGTTCGCGCAATTCATCGGCGTTGCTGTCGTGATGTTACCGAGGATCCCCACGTTCTGGATCCGCGTATCCGGTCCCCAAGGGGACGCCATCCAAAGAGCGGAGAACCTCATCCCCGAGAGTGCCGAAATCATTGTGTCTATGCCGGTGATGGGGCACTTCTCGGGTCGCCAGTGGGTGTTCGCCTCGATTCGCCCCGGCCAGGTCTTCCCGATCGAGCGCCATAATGTCTTCATCGTCGTCGCCCCGACGGCGGGGATCATCTCGATGGAACCGAGCTTCTCGCAAGAAGCCATCACCGACGCCGAACGGTTCGGCGCCCAGCCCGTCCTCAACCAGAACGGACTTACCGTGCTTCAGTGGCATCCGCCGCCAGGCCGCCAAACGGTCGAACTCCTACCGTCGAGCACTGGGGGATAGCGCAGTCCTGGACAGAACCCCCAAGCGCCGGGTCAGTGAGATAGTCGTGCTAGTAGCGCCACCGCGACACGACGTCGGGGAGACGCCTCCACATACGCCACAAGCGGCTGGATTTCAGCGTGACGGTAAGGCCCCTGACCTGCTCGCGGCGCGACGTTCGAGAAGATCGACGATGGCAGACTCAGTTTCGCTCAAGCCTACGAATTCCATGCCGGCTCGTACGATGCCATCCTGTGCGGATTCTGCACATCGCACCTCACCCGTGACAGTCACATCGACGGAACGGCCGAGTTCAAGGAGTGCCGTGATGCGACGACTCAGGAGTTCAGACGCACGGGGGTGGGGAAGGTCTATCCCCACACCGAGCGTCGAGACGTCGAAAATCGCGCAGGCCCGCCACACGTCCGATGGCTCGCCTTCGACCTGGCAACGGCCCATCCAAAGGACGTTTCGACGTTCTGCCCGTCGTCGATTCTCCACGGTCCTTCCTCTCATTCTCCGTCAAAGGGTTTCCCCAATCGGCCGCCGCTCCTGCATCAGATGATGCGCTTGCACACCGGGCTGATGTAGAGCCGGACGGCTCTGTTCGTGACAACAGTGGAACAAACCCGACCCAGCTGACGGACGCGAAGAAGCCGCGGGAAGTTGTGTATCCCAGCCGCGTCGTCCCATTCGGCTGGGGGCGACGCCAACGTTCAGCCGATGGCGGGTTCGCGCCATGAGGAGACCGCTGGTGGAAGTGTGGGCGTGCCCGGACCATCTGGGCGGGCTGACGGGAGTTGGCCGCCGGCGTTGAGCCTTTCGATAACGAGCGTCACCGGAATCATAAGCGCAACGATTTGGTAGCCCTTAGGAGGCGCGCCGTTGCGTTTGCTCGCGCCCGGGACTGCCCCAGTCGCCGACGGGAGGGTGGGACACCTCGGTGGCACACCCCAACCATGCCAACCCGACCGATATCCGGTGCAACCAGTTGAACGGTCGAGTCGGACTGGTATTGAGACTGCCCCGTACCTCGTCATGGCGGCCGCACCCGACGGCCACGGGGTACTGGTTCGTGGCCTCCGACGGCGGGGTGTTCAACTACGGCCCCGCCGGCTTCGACGGCAGCCTCGGCGGCAGCGGCGTCAATGACGTGGCGGATGTCCCTCGGCTTCTGAGGCCTCGCAATCACGAGGACGTGAGAGGAAGGGCTCCGTTGGACCCTTCCTCTGCGTCGCCTCGCTAGTTCGCCTGACGCTCGATCTCTTGCTTTATCTCGCTCTCCGTTATCCCTCGGCGTCCGTAAACTGACCATGCTCGACCAGCCATTATGAGGACCCATGCCCCGATCGGGTAAATGATCCAGTAGTTCCACACGTCATGGATACTGGAACTCTGGCTGAACCCTTGGGTCGGCCAGCCTCCCGCGTTGTGGTACTCGGAGGTTGCCCAGATCAACACGAGGATCATCATGCCGATGCCGGACACAACCAGTTCAACGTGGAAGCTGCGCCTCTGTTTGATCTGCTTTATGGCTTGTTGACGAAGCCTTTCCTCGGTGTCGTTGCTCGTCGGGGCCATCTCAGCCTTCAGACCGTCCTCGGGAGCATCCACCTTTGGATCATTCAAATTGATCGACATCTCACGGGACCTCCTCACTTGCACAATGCTCCAGCTCATCAGGCAACGGCAGGGCCGATCGTCCCGATTCAGTAGAGGCTTTGGTCCCGTCCTGACCTGCCCCGCTACGCCGGCCTGGGGGCGAGCTCTGGTTGGTCCCGGGCTGCCCCACTTGGCGGGGTAAGTGAGACAGCTGTCGGCCAGTCAGTCCCCCTCTCGTTTGAGGTACTTCATCTCGCCCTTTTGCCGTACTCGGCCCCGGCGGAGGAAATTCCGGCCCGCGGGGTGGGCCCCGATGCCGATTTTGCCCCCGGTAAGCTGGTGCGATGGACGCCAACGGACTCAGGGCGGCCTTCACGCGCTTCTTCGCCGACCGGGGCCATGCGATCGTCCCGTCGGCCAGCCTCATCCCGCACGACCCCTCGGTGCTCTTCACCATCGCCGGCATGGTGCCCTTCAAGCCCTACTTCCTGGGCGAGGAGCCCGCACCCTGGCCCCGGGCCACCTCCATCCAGAAGTGTTTCCGGACGCCCGACATCGACATCATCGGCACCGACACCTACCACTGCACCTTCTTCGAGATGCTGGGCAACTTCAGCTTCGGGGACTACTTCAAGGCCGACGCCATCCCGCTGGCCTGGGAGCTCCTCACTGGGGTCTTCGGCCTCGACGGCGATCGCCTGTGGGTGACCGTCCACGACAGCGACGACGAGGCGGAGCAGCTCTGGATCGACAAGGTGGGCGTGCGGCCCGAGCGGATCCAACGTATGGGCGACGAGGACAACTTCTGGGCCATGGGCGAGACGGGGCCGTGCGGCCCCGACTCGGAGATCTTCTTCGACAAGGGCGAGTCCTACGGGCACGACGGCGGGCCCAAGCACGGAGGCGATCAGCGCTTCGTGGAGATCTGGAACCTGGTCTTCATGCAGTTCAACCGCGACGCCCAGGGCGTCCTCACGGAGCTGCCGCGCAAGAACATCGACACCGGGGCGGGCTTAGAGCGGATCCTGCCCCTCCTCCAGGGCAAGGATTCGATGTTCGACACCGACCTGTTCGCCCCGATCATCGAGGCCGCGGCCTCGGTCCTCGGGACCGCCTACGGCACCGACCCGCGCACCGACGTCGCGCTGCGGGTGCTGGCCGACCACGGTCGCGCCATCGCCATGCTGGTGGCCGACGGCGTCCTGCCCGCCAACGAGGGACGCGGCTACGTGTTGCGCCGGGTGGTGCGCCGCGCCGTGATGGCGGCCCGGCGGTCCGGGATCGACGCGCCCATCGGCCCGACGCTTGTGACGGCGGCCACCGAGGTCCTGGGCGAGGCCTACCCGGCGCTGTTGGCCCAGCGCGACCTCGTCGTCGACGTCGTGGCGCGCGAGGAGGCGGGCTTCGATCGCACCCTGCGCGCCGGTTTGGGCCGGCTGGAAGAGGCGTTCGCCACCGGGGCGAAGGTGCTCGGGGGCGAGGTGGCCTTCACCCTGCACGACACCCACGGCTTCCCGGTCGAGCTCACCGAGGAGCTGGCCCACGACGCGGGCGTGGAGGTGGACCGGGCGGGCTTCGACGCCGCCATGGCCGAGCAGCGCGAGCGGGCCCGCTCCGCGGCCAAGGCGTCGCGGGCGGGTGACGAGGCGGCCTACCGCGAGCTGCTCGAGCTCGAGGGGCCGACGCCGTTCGTCGGGCGCGGCGGGGAGAACTACGAGGTGCCGGCGCGGGTGGTGGCGGTGCTCGAGGGTGGCGGCGGCGCCGAAGGGGAGGACGGCGCCGGGTCGGCCGAGGACCGGCTGGTCGAGGTCTTCTTGGACCGGACGCCCTTCTACGCCGAGAGCGGCGGGCAGATCGGGGACACCGGCACGATCGTGACCGAGACCGGCACCGCCGAGGTCTACGACACCGTGCTGGCGCTGCCCGGGCTGATCGCCCACCGGGCGCGCATGACCGGCGAGGTGCGGGCGGGGCAGGATGCGTTGGCCCGGATCGACGGCGAGCGCCGGGAGGCCATCCGGCGCAACCACACCGCGACGCACCTGCTGCACTCCGCGCTGCGCACGGTGCTGGGCGACCACGTCCGCCAACAGGGGTCGCTGGTCTCGCCCGACTACCTGCGCTTCGACTTCTCGCACCACGCCCAGCCGACCCGCGACGAGCTCGACCGGGTGTTCGCGCTGGCCAACGACGCCGTGCTGACCGACGTGCGGGTGCAGACGACCGAGACGTCGCGCGACGAGGCCGAGAAGATGGGGGCCATCGCGTTCTTCGGTGACAAGTACGGGTCGTCCGTGCGCGTCGTGCAGGCCGGGCCGACGTCGCTGGAGTTCTGCGGAGGCACCCACGTCGACTCGCTGGGGCAGATCGGCCCCATCACGCTGCTGTCGGAGGGCTCCATCGGCTCCAACACGCGACGGATCTTCGCCCTGACGGGGCACGCGTCCTTGCAACGCTCCCTGGAGCGGGAGCGCTTGGTGCAATCCGCCGCAGAACTGCTGCGGGCCGAACCCGACGAGCTGCTGGCCGCCATCAGGCGGGTCACCGAGCGCCAGCGCGAGGCGGAGAAGGAGCTGGTCCGGCTGCGCCAGCAATCGAGCGAGGCCGAGGCACAGACACTGGCGGAGCAGGCCGCGGTCGACAGCGGGGTGGTCGTGGCCCGGCGGGACAACGTCGAGCCCGACGCGCTGCGGGCCCTGGCCCAGGCGGTGCTGCGCCACGAGGGGGTGCGGGCCGTCGTGCTGGGCGGCTCACCGGACGGGGCGAAGGTGGCCATCGCTGCGGCGACCGGAGGGACCCCCGACGCCACGCAGCTGGTGCGCAAACTGGGCCAGATGGTGGGCGGTGGGGGCGGCGGCTCGGCCGAGGTGGCACTGGCGGGAGGGAAGGACCCTTCCCAGATTGAGGCGGTGCTGGCCGAGGCGACGCGACTCCTGTCCGCGTGAGCGGCCTCGCGCCGGACGCGCCGCCGGTCCGGGGCCGCGGGCGCGTGGCGGCCATCGATCTCGGGGCACGGCGCATCGGCGTGGCTTTCAGCGACAGCGGCCGCACCCTGGCCAGCCCGTGGGGCACCATTGCGCGCAGCGGTGACCCGGAGCGCGACCGCGCCGCGGTCGTCGACGCCGTGCGCGAGGTGGAGGCGACGGCGCTCGTCGTCGGGCTGCCGCTGAGCCTCTCGGGGGACACGGGGCCGGCGGCGAAGGCGGCGCTCGCGGAGGCCGCCGCGCTTCGCGAGCTGCTCGAGCCGCTGGGGATCGGCGTCGAGACGGTGGACGAGCGCTTCACGACCGTGGAGGCGGAGCGCTCGCTGCGGGCGGCCGGCCGTACCGGCAAGGCGGCGCGCAAGGTGATCGACGCCGCGGCGGCGATGGTCCTGCTGCAGGCCTGGCTGGACAACGCGTGACCGGGCCCGAGGACACCGATGGCGAGGAGCTGCCATGGCCGGCGCCGGAGGTGCCACCGGACCCGGGCGACGCCGAGAGGGCCGAGGGTGCGGAGGGAGCCGAGCGTGGAGTCGAAGTGGACGAGGCCGATCCGGACGGGGCCGAGGGACAATCCCGGGCCGAGCGCAAGGCCGAGCGGGCGGCCCGGGTGCGCCGGCGCCGCCGGGTGTTGGCGGGCATTGCTGGAGCGCTCCTGGTGCTCGTCCTCGCCTTCACGCTCTGGTACGAGCTGGAGTCGCACGCGCTCGGCCCCGAAGGACCCCAGGTGGTCGTGACCGTGGCCAACGGCGAGTCGGCCACGGGGGTCATCGACGCGTTGAGCCAGAAGCACGTGATCGGGAGCTCGCTCGCCTTCCGGGTCTCGACCATCTTCCACGGCACGCCGAACGTGCTCCCCGGGAGCTACGCGCTGCACGAGAACCAGACCTTCGCCGAGGTGCGGGCAATCCTCGCCGCCGGGCCGAACATCTACCCCGTCGACGTCCGCCCCGGGTTCACGCTCTCGGAGGTGGCGGCCCGCGTCGGCAGCGTGCCCGGCCACAGCGGGGGAGGGTTCACCTCCGCGGCCAACAGCGGCGCGGTGCACTCGGCCTTTTCGCCGCCCGGCTCCAACAACCTGGAGGGGATGCTCGGGACCGGGACCTACCTCATCCTGCCCGGGGAGACCGACGTCACCATCCTGCGCGCCATGGTGCAGCGCTTCGACCGCGTGGCCGTGGCTCAGGGGCTGAGCACGGCGTCGGCGGCCGCACTCGGCCTGACGCCTTATGAGGTGATTACGGCCGCCTCCGTGGTGGAGAAGGAGGGCTACATCCCGGTCAACATGCCCGACGTGGCCCGGGTCATCTACAACCGCCTGGTCAACGACATGCCCCTGCAGATGGACTCGACCGTGCTGTACGCCCTCGGCCAGGACGGGGGGACGGTGACGGCGCAGGACCTCAAGATCCAGTCCCCCTACAACTCGTACCTGCACAAGGGCCTGCCGCCGACACCGATCTGCATGCCGTCGCCGCAGGCGCTGGCCGCCGCCCTGCACCCGCCACCGGGTGCGTGGCTGTACTTCGTCCTCGTCAAAGAGGACGGCACCTTGGCCTTCTCGGACACCTTTGCCGAGCAGCAGGCCAACGAGCAGCTGGCCAAGTCACGTGGGCTCCCCTGATCCGGGCCGTGAGGCGAACGTGACCACGATGGAGGGTGCGCGCCGCGAGGTCGGTCCGAGCGTCCACATCGTCGGCGTGATCGGGAGCCCCGTCGCGCACTCGCTCTCGCCGCTCCTGCACAACACGGCCTTCGCCGCGCTTGGGCTCGACGCCATCTGGCGCTCCTTCGCGTTCGAGATCGCACCCGGTCAGGCGGCCGGCGCGCTCGAGGCCGTGCGGCGCGCCGAGGTCACCGGCCTATCGGTGACCATGCCGCACAAGGCCGACGTCGCGGCCATGGTCGACGAGTGCAGCGACGTGGCGCGCCGGCTCGGCGCGGTGAATTGCGTGCTGCACCGCAACGGCACGCTGTTCGGGACCAACACCGACGGGGAGGGGTTCGTATCCTCGCTGGCCCGCGGCGCCGGCCTCGCCCCGGAGGGTCGCCGCTGCGTCGTCATCGGTGCCGGCGGCGCGGCGCGGGCCGTCGTGCTGGCGTTGGCGGCCGCCGGCGCGGCCCAGGTGGCGGTCGTGAACCGCACCCCCGAGCGGGCCTACGAGGCGGCGGCGCTGGCCGACCCGGTCGGCACGGCGGTGCCTCTGACCGACGGCGCCATCGCGGAGGCCGTGACCGCGGCCGACCTGGTGGTCAACGCCACCCCGGTGGGGATGGCCGGGGTCGGCGCTGCCTCGGTGACTACGGCAGGCGGATGGCTGGTCTCCCCGGACCTGCTCGGGCCCGGCCAGGTCGCGGCCGACCTGGTGTATGCACCGCGTCCGACGCCGTGGCTCCGGGAGGCGGCGGACCGGGGTGCGACCGTGCTCGACGGGCTCGGGATGCTCGTGCACCAGGCGGCGGCGCAACTCGTGCTGTGGACCGGCGTGGATCCTCCGGTGGAGGCCATGTGGCGGGCCGGCGAGGTGGCCAGTCCGGAGGCGACGGGGAGCTGACGTTCGTGCGCCACCCGCGTCGGGCGGGACGGCGTCAGGCGGTGGGGGAGGCGGGTGACGCCGGGGGCGTGACCTCGCCCGGCCACAGCTCGGCCTGGGCCAGGGCCGTGATCGCCGCCTCGCGCAGCGCTCGGGTGAGCGCGTCGCGCTGGGAGGGGACCGTGAGCAGCATGACCCGCATCGTGATGGTCGACACGTCGGCGGCGAGGAGCCCGACGACCGTCGGCGGCTCGGTGCAGTGCGGCGCGAAGCGGGGATCGCTCGCCACGCGGTGGGCCGCGTCCGCAATGACGGTGCGGACCGTATCGAGGTCGGCGGCAGTGGCACCGGGCAGCGTGAGGTCGACGACGGCACGGGCCCAGCCCCGCGAGAGGTTGCCCACCAGGCGGATGTCGCCGTTGGGGATGACGTACATGGTCCCGTCCACGCCGCGGAAGCGGGTAAGCCGCATCGTCACGTCCTCCACCACGCCGGTGACGCCTCCGACGGTGACGGAGTCGCCGACGTTGTACTGGTCCTCCATTGTCATGAGCACGCCGGAGAAGTAGTCGCGCACGATCTGCTGCGCCCCGAAGCCGAGTGTGGCGCCGATGATGGTGGCGCTGGCCAGGAGCGGCGTGAGGTTGATGCCGAGCATCCCGAGGACGATGGCGCCGGCCACGACGAACACGAAGAAGCGCCACACGTTCGCCATGAGGGCGGACATGGTGACCACACGCGCCCCGGCCCGCGGCGAGGCCGACCGAGCGGTGGCCTGGTTGGCCACCCGCTCCAGGAGGCGCCGGATGACCTTGGAGCCGTATCGAGCGGCGATGAGCGCGACGAGGACGACGAAGAGGATGCTGAGCGGGCGGATGATGAGGTCGGTTACCGTCGACGCCGTGTCGGGGCTGACGCCCGACTTGATCAAGAGGTGGTAGAGCCACCCTCCCCCTTGGTCCACCTGATTGGTGGCCCCGAGCGAGCGCAGGGTGCCCACGGTGCTCACCAGGGCATGAGGTGCCGCCAGGGAGGGGAGGGCCACGGCCGGTATTCTGTCCCCGAATCCGCGATATGACCACACTGGCCCGAACACACGTTGCCTCCCGGCGCAGCGTCCCCCCGTTCGACTTGATCCTGGTCGTGGCGACGCTGATGGTCTCGGCCATCGGGGTGGTGATGGTGTTCACCGCCACCCGCGGCTCCCTCCTGGCCCAGGGTGACGACCCGAAGACCTTCCTCAAGAAGCAGGGGCTCTTCGTCGTCCTCGGGGTCATCACCATGGTGGTGGTCGCCCTCATCGACTACCGGCGCCTCGAACCCATTGCGAACGTCCTCTACTGGCTCATCGTGCTCGCCCTGCTGGGCGTCTTCGTGGTGGGCAGCAGCGCCCAGGGTGCGGCGCGCTGGTTCAGCGTGGGCCCGCTGCAGCTGCAGCCGTCCGAGTTCGCCGTCCTCGCGCTGATCCTCGCGGTGGCCACCTACTGCGCGCGCCGCGACGAGGAGGGGTTGGCCTGGATCGACGTCTTTCGCCTGCTGATCATGGCCGGCATCCCGATCGTGCTCGTCCTCATTCAGCCGGACCTCGGCACGGCCATGATCATGGTGATCGTCCTCCTGGTCATGCTGGCAGTCGCCGGCCTGCCGATCCGGATTATGGTCATGCTGCTCATCGCCACGGTCCTCGTCGCGCTGGTGGCGGTCGAGGGTGGCTTCCTGCACCACTACCAGATCGCCCGGCTGACGACGTTCCTCAACCCGAGCGCGCACAGCAACAACCCGTACGTACAGTCGACGATCTACAACACGCAGCAGGCCAAGATCGCCATCGGGTCGGGAGGGCTCTTTGGCTCCGGCATCGGGCACGGGGTGCAGACGAACCTCGGCTACGTGCCCGAGCAGCAGACCGACTTCATCTTCACCGCGGTGGCCGAACAGCTCGGCTTCGTGGGGTCCGTCGGCGTCCTGAGTCTCCTCGGCGTGATCGCCTGGCGCATCCTGCACGCGGCCGTGGTGTCCCGGGACACCTTCGGCCGCCTGATCTGCGCCGGCCTCTTCGGCTTCATCGCGTTCAGCGTCTTCCAGAACGCCGGGATGACGATGGGCATCATGCCCATCACCGGGATCCCGCTTCCCTTCGTCAGCTACGGGGGGACCGCCGTGCTCGTCTTCTTCGGTGCCGTGGGCCTGGCCCTGAGCGTGGGCGCGCGCCGGAGACTCCGGTGACCGACGTGGAGCCCCAGGTGGAGGCGGCGGAGCCCGGGGCCGTGCCCAGGCCGGCGACGGAGGCTGAGACCGTGCTCGCCGCTGAGGCCATGCCCGAGGTTGCGGCGGAGCCCGCGGCGGAGGCAGCGGACGAGCAGATCTACGCCACCTTCCGGGTCATGGACGTCGAGGATGTCGCGCTCGATCTGCCCGAGCAGTTCCCCTCGGTCACGCTGATTGAGACGGAGCCCCCGATGCGCACGCTCATCTTCCCGGTGGGACTCCCCGAGGGCACGGCGATCGCCCAGGCCCTGCGCCGGATGGAGGGACGCCGGCCCATGACCCACGAACTGTTCGCGCAGGTGCTGCAAAGGGCGCGCATCGACGTCATCGCCGTGCGGCTGGTGGGCCGCGAGGAGGGAACGCTGCTGGCCGAGCTCGACCTGATGGCGCCGAGTGGGCGGGAGCGGGTCGACTGCCGCCCCTCGGATGGTCTCGTGCTCGCCCTGCGGATGCCGGTGCCGGCGCCGATCCTCGTCGACGAGCGCCTGCTCGAGGTGTTCGGTGACGTGGTTCCCATAGCCGTCCCCTGAGTACGGCAATTGGGTGAGGTGGCGCACCCTAAACCAGAGGGCTAATGCCGGGCAGAGGAACCGGAACCTGGTTCACTCGGGCCGAATTGGGTCACCAGCAAACTGTATGAATCCACTGACGTGCGCTCGGTAGCAGACGCAGAGCAGAGGCAGAGAGAAAGAGAGGACTGGACCATGGCAGAGGAAAGCAAGACGGTCGAATTGTCACGCAGAATCGAAGCACCGGCGGCCCTCATCTTCAAGATCCTGGCGAATCCGCAACGTCACGTGAATTTCGACGGATCCGACATGCTCCGGGGAGCCGTCCTCGACCGTCCCATCTCCGACGTGGGCGACACCTTCACCATGAAGATGCATCGGCTCGGAGACGACTACCTCATGCTCAACTATGTGGTGGAGTTCGAGCCAGATCGGCGCATATTTTGGGAACCGGCTCCCGGAGACCTTTCGCGGGCTGAGGGTGATGATCCATCCAAGGTCGGCATTCCTGCGGGCTACCGCTGGGGCTACATCCTCACTCCAGACGGTGATGACGCCACCGTCGTCACCGAGGTCTTTGACCGCGGCCCCTTGCCGAAGGACCTCCTACGTGATGGCGGGGCGTGGATCAATGGGACCAATTCGGTGCTTGAGTCCATGACGGCCAGCCTGGAGAGGCTCGAGAAGATCAGTACCGAGTAGGACCGCTGCCGGAGCGCATCTCTGGGTCGGTCTTCAGAGCGTTCGAGTAGGCAGACCCTCTGTCCCATTACGGCGGGACGAGGCGACTACTCAGAAACGGTGGGTGGTTCTCAATCCGTGTGACCGTGGGCACGTCTCCGAGCCCGGAACCAGTAGAGCAACAGCCCCGCCCGGCGATCTGGGGGTGCGTCCAGGAGATTGGGCGCCATGACAACAAGGAGGTTGTGATGACGTAACCAATCGACAAGCTGAGGGCAGCCAGCCGGTGCGAGTCCGGTCCGGGGAGACGCCAAGGTCCCCGGTAGTGAAGCCCCCGTGCGTGGTCGAGAGGCCGGGTGCGAAGCGGGGCCAGGCAACTGACCAGTCCGCAACATCAAGTGAAGCCTGCAGCGTCGTCACGCCGGTCCGTGTTCGCACGGACGAGGAGGAGCCGAGCCCTTCCCCAATGGGCGAAGGCCATGGACAGCACCAGAGAACTTGGAGCGGGTGCTTATGAACCTCCCGGCGCAGGGGGCGTGGAATGGTCAGAAGGGTGTCCTTGGAACTGGAGAGATCCTCCTCGGCCCCGGATCTGCGGTCCGGGAAGCAGCCCTGTCTATAACCGGGGACGGGAAGTGCCAGGGAGCCGAGAGGAAGTCGGAGGGGGCCGTAGTAGCGATGACGGCCGGGACAACACAACCCGGTCCGAGCGAAGGGCCCCTGCTTCACCGGTGCATGGCGAAGATGGAGAGGAACCCTGATGAGTGCCGAGTTCTCGGCTAGATCCGTCAGCCACGCCGAAGGCGTGGACCCGGTCCGAGCCCTTCAACGCGTGCTTTATCGCAGCGCCAAGCAGAACCCCACCAGACGCTTCCACGCCCTCTACGACAAGGTCGCCCGCAGCGACGTCTTGTGGCGGGCATGGGTCGAGGTGGCGAAGAACCAGGGTGCCCCCGGAGTTGACGGCGTGACGATCGTGTCGATCAGCGAAGGTGGCACCAACGGGGTCAAGGTGTTCCTCGACGGCCTCGCCGTTCAGCTTCAGGCAAAGACGTATCGTCCGAAGCCTCTGCGGCGGGTCCACATCCCCAAACCGGGCAAGCCGGGTGAAACCCGGCCGCTCGGGATCCCCACGGTGGCCGACCGGGTGGTCATGTCGGCGGCCAAGATCGTCCTCGAACCCATCTTCGAGGCCGATTTCTCCCCGCAGAGCTATGGGTTCCGGCCCAAGCGCTCCGCCCACCAGGCTCTCGAAGAGATCCGGGTGACGGCGAATCGGGGAGCCAACTGGGTGCTCGACGCTGACATCAAGGCGTGCTTCGACGAGATCGACCACGAGGCCCTCATGGCTCAGGTCGAGCGCCGGGTTCTCGACCGGCAGATGTTGAAGCTGCTGCGGAGTTGGCTCAGAGCGGGGGTGTTCGAGGGCGGGTTGGTCTCTGACACCGAGTCAGGGACACCGCAGGGTTCACCGATCTCCCCGTTGTTGGCCAACATCGCTCTGCACGTCATTGACGAGGCATGGGCGAAGGCGGCCGCCCTGGGGACGTTGGTCCGCTACGCGGACGATCTCGTTGTCCTCACCACCACCCGGAGCCGGGCCGAAGAGGCCCAGCGCCGGATTGAGGCGGTGCTGGTCGGCCTCGGGTTGCGCCTGCATCCCGACAAGACCCGCATCGTCTACATCGGTGACGGCACCGACGGCTTCGACTTCTTGGGCTTCACTCATCGGAAGACCCCGTCGAAGTTCGGAGATCGCCGCTACCTGTCGAAGTGGCCGTCACCACGGGCCATGGCCTCAATTCGGGCCAAGGTTCGTGATCACACCGACCGCCGCTTCGCCGGCCGGGACCTGCACAATGTTGTCGCTGACCTCACTCCCGTCCTGCGGGGGTGGGGGGCGTACTTCCGTTACGGAAACTCGAACCGCAAGTTCGCCGCCATCGACAGCTACATGCACTTCCGGATGTCCAAGCTGGCCAGCGTCAAGTACGCCACCAGGGGTCGTCTTCGAGTCGACCGGTTCAATCATGGCTGGTTGACCGATCTCGGCGTCTATCGACTCACCGGAACCATCCGGAGATGGGGTTCTGCGCATGCCTGACGATGAACGGTGTCGGGAAGCCGTGTGCGGGAGAACCGCATGCACGGTTTGATAGGGGGCCGCTGGGGAGGTTGACGTCCAGGCGAGATGGAACACATGCACCCAACGGGAAACCGACGGGACTGAGCCCATCCGCCGCACCGGCCACACCGAACCAGCGGCCTACCTCACCATTCCGTGTGAGGATCTGCTTTGTCAGTTTAGGTTGACACAGCAAGGATGTCAGTCCATACTGACAGGCGTGGACATCGAAGAACTCAACGTGAATCTCTCGTCGGATGACCCGGCAATTGGGCTTCGCGCCTCGTTGGCCCTCCACCGCCTGGCTGAGAGGGTCGAGGCGAACCACGTCGCGTCGGCCCGGGAAAAAGGCTGGTCGTGGCAGCAGATCGGCGACGCCTTGGGCGTCACCCGCCAATCCGTGCACACCAAATACAACAAGGAGCCATCGTGACCACCGAATCCGTTGCGCCAGAGACGCTTCACGCCTGGGCCGTCTACTTGCAGGCCAGTGAGGAGGCCCGTCGCCGAGGTGATCGCCGAACTGGCACCGATCACATCCTGCTCGCCTTGTTCGAGGACCCCTCGATCGAAGCCGTGTTGGGCGTGAGCCTGCAGCAAGCTCGCCAGGCACTTGAGTCGCTCGATCACGAAGCCCTAGGCACCTTGGGCCTGGGGTCTGGCGCCGACGCTCCCGAACTGCCGATGCGCTCCGTGCCGAAGAAGCCGGGGCTCAGGGACGTGGCGCAAAAGGATCGCCTCCGCATGACGCCCGCTGCAAAGAAAGTGCTTCAGGATGCGGTCAAGCCCAATCGCCGGAAGACTCAGGTCACGGCCTCCCAGGTGCTGGCCCAGATCCTCACTCTCCAACCACCAGATCCTGCGGCGGTGCTGCTGGGCGCGCTCGGCGTGAACACGTCGGAGGTTCGGAGCCGATTGGATGTGGGCACGCCCGAGAGCTGAGTCCGCGACATCCACGACTTCGAGCGAAGGTGTCCGGATCGGGCCGTCTACAGGCAGGCAACAACCGCGAGCGCTGACCTCTGCAGACCGCTCCTCAAGGGCCGACATTCACCGCGAGGACTGCTAGCTCGTGGTGGAGAAGTCCGGGGGCGTCGCACCCTGGGGTAGCCCAAAACGTGCGCACCCCCTCACCGATGTTTTGGGTAGTACGGGGCGGATCCCAATTGATGAACTCCAATGGACGGCACCCTTCCTCGAGATTGAAGCTCTGCAGCAGAGGGGCCGAAGGCCCCGCCCGCCGCGCCGAGGCGGCGGAGAACCCCGAGACCCCTGACCCAAGGGTGCCCCGCATCTCCGGGAGCGGGATAGGTAGATCGTGAGAAGGGCCCACCTATGCTGCGACGATTATGCAGGTCGTGGTCACGGGATCGAGCGGCCAGATCGGCACCGCGCTGTGTGGCCACCTCGCCAAGTCTGGACACCACGTCGTCAGGGTCGTGCGCCGCCCCGTTCGACCGGGTGAGGTCGCCCTTTCTTGGGACCCGGAGGCAGGCACGATCGATGCCCGTGGCCTCGAAGGTGCTGACGCGGTGGTCCACCTGGCCGGTGCAGGTGTCGGCGACGGCCGCTGGACCGAGTCCCGCAAACGCGCTCTCGTCGAGAGCCGTACCCGCTCTACTGCGCTTCTCGCGGGTGCGTTGACTGGTCTGGATCACCGGCCTCGGGTGCTGGTCAGCGCATCGGCAATCGGGTTTTACGGTGACCGAAGCGACGAGATCCTCACAGAGCAGAGCCCACCAGGTGTCGACTTTCTCGCATCGCTTTGTGTCCGCTGGGAAGCCGAGGCTGCCCCCGCGGCAGAGGCAGGCATCAGAGTGGTCTCCGCACGCACCGGCCTTGTCTTGAGCAAGGAGGGTGGCGCGCTCGCCAAGCTATTGCCGCTGTTCAAGCTCGGCCTGGGCGGGAGGTTCGGATCTGGTACCCAGTGGTGGAGCTGGATCACGCTTGACGACGAGATCCGGGCGATTGCGTGGCTGCTGGAGAACGACATACGCGGGCCGGTGAACCTGACGGCGCCGAATCCCGTCACAAACCGCGAGTTCACCCGGGTCCTCGGCGCGGTGCTTTCCAGACCGGCCCGGTTACCTGTGCCCAGTTTCGGTCCGAGGTTGCTGCTGGGGTCCGAGCTCGCCGACGCTCTGCTATTTACCAGCGCCCGAGTGCAGCCCGCAGTCCTCGAATCGAGCGGGTTCGCCTTCACCCAGTCCAACTTGGAGGTGGGTCTCCGACACATGCTGAAGCCGTCCGCGTCGTGAGGAATGCCGGGCAACCTGTTCTGAGTCGGTTCGGCAATCTTGGAAACTCGTGGTCTTGGTTAAGCGGTGGTGGTCCGACCGGGATCTTGACGGTCATCTGGGTGGGTGTGGACCTGATCGCCGGAGTGTTCTTGTTGGTGTTCACGCGTGCGAAGGGTGGATGGATCGATCATGGTTGTCGCTACTGGCAGTTTGCCTCGCCGTTCCCCTACTCCTTCTCTCGGTCATCATGATTGGCGTTGTTCTTGGACCCGAGCCCGGGTTGATGACTGCCTCGGTACGCCGGCTAGGAGTGGGACTCTCGTCGATCTCGGACTGCCTCAATCGGTCAACTCGGTGGGACATCCGCAGGGTCCGTTAGCCCCTGGTTTAGGGTATGGCCGCACGGAACAGAACCGCTGAGATCAACTGCCTAGTCTTGGCTCATGCTGATCATCGCAGGCAGCTTGATCCTTGATCCCGCCCAACGAGCGGCCTTTCTCGCCGCGAACGCGGACGTTATTGGCCAGGCCCGTCAAGCGACCGGGTGCCTCGATTTTGTGCAGGCGGCGGATCCGCTCGACCCCAGCCGGATCAACATCTTCGAGCGTTGGGATACGGAGAACGACCTGCTCGCCTTCCGTGGCGCGGGACAGCCGGCATCTGATTCGCCGCCGATCCGGTCGGCGCACGTCATGCGCTACGTCATCTCCGCAGTTGAAGATCCCTGACTCACCTGAAACGACGGGGTTTGTGGCCTCATGCGCAGACCAGTGATACTTCGACAACCTCGCCGCTCCGGGCGTAGTGGGCAGTCGGAAACGGAATCTACGGTCAGTCCCAGGACGCGGAGAGGGGCCCCCAGGCCCCTTCGCACGACTGCCTCGCAATGACTGCGCTCAGGATACCGGTCGGTGCCACGGCGGCCCGACCCAGCGGGTCTCGACAGCACCCGTCCCCGGCAGCGGGAACGCACCCCGGGAAGCCCGTGAGACCAAGAACTATGGTGCAGTGCAGCGGCTTCAAGGAGGTCATCGTGCCCGAATTCCCCGGCGTCACGCACGTAGCGCTGACCGTCACCGATCTCGGTCGGAGTCGGCCCTGGTACCAGAACCTCATCGGGTCCCCGCCGGTCATCGATGAGGACACGGGTCCGTTCCACCACGTCGTATGGCTCCTCGGGGGCCAGACACTGGTCGGCATCCACCAGTTCCCCGATCCGCATGGATCGGATCCGTTCGATGAGCGTCGGCCCGGTCTGGACCACCTCGCGTTCGCGTGCTCGAATCGCGCCGAACTCGAGCAGTGGGCGTCGAAGCTCAACGAGCTAGGCATCGAGAATGGTGGCGTCGTTGATGCCCCTTATGGTTCAGGGCTGTCATTCCGCGACCCCGACAACATCGCACTGGAGTTCTTCGCCCCGCCCGGGTGATGGATGGCTGAAACAGTCTCCGTCGTTTCGCCTGCGATCCCACTTCCACATGGGCTACGCGTCCCCACGAATTGACGCAGTGTGACCTTGCCCCCGTGAGCACCCAAATCATCGTCTTGAACGGCGTCTCTTCGTCAGGCAAGTCGACAATCGGTCGGAGCCTTCAAGCGATGTTGCCGAGACCCTGGCTGTTGCTTGGAATCGATGACCTGATCAGAGCGATGCCGAACGAGGGGATCGAAGACGGATCTCTTCTTCACATAGGGGAGACCGGTCAGGTCGTTGTCGGGCCCGGCTGGCAGGACCTCGAGGCATCCTGGTACGCCGGCCTTGCCGCGATTTCTGCCAGCGGGACCGGAGTCATTGTTGACGAGGTATTTCTCAGCGGCAGAAAGAGTCAGGAACGGTTGCGGGCGGCCCTCGTCGGCCTCGGGATCCTCTGGGTCGGCGTGCAGTGCGACCGCGACGTAGCAAGAGCACGAGAGGCATTGCGGCCAGATCGAGTTCCAGGGATGGCCGAGTCCCAGGCAGCGGTTGTTCACCAAGGCGTCGTGTACGACATAACGGTCGACACCAGCCTTGCCTCCCCAGAGTCATGCGCTGCCGAGATCCTTCGCACGGCTGCACCCCACTGACTCATTGCGGGCTAACCGGTCGCATTGAGGCTCTCAGGACGACCTATCGGGCTTGGTCACGGGCGGTTCGGGCGGACCCGAGTGCTCCGTCGTCAGCCGTTGCGGATGAGCTCGACCACCGGTATGACCCGGCTGGTCTTCTGCTCATACTCGGCGAAACCAGGGTATTCGCGAGCCTGCCCGGCGTAGATCCGATCCCGATCCTCCCCGGTCACCGGCACTGCTGTGGCTTCGTAGGTCTCGGGTCCCACCTCAACGGTCACGTTGGGATGGGCCACCAGGTTCCAGTACCAGTCCGGGTTCGTGTCAGCACCCGCTTTGCTCGCAAAGACGTAGCGGTGCCCGTCAAGATCCCGGTACATCATCGGGTTCACCCGTGGCCGGCCGCTCTTGGCCCCCGTCGTGTGAAGGATCAGGATTGGGGCGCCAGCGAATGGTCCACCCACCTTGCCCTCGTTCGCCCGAAACTCCTCGATGATCTTGCTGTTCCAGTCCTGGACGTCGCTCATTTGCCGACCTCCCTTCTTGACTGGGGGACCCTACCGGGGTATGCACGATCAGATGCTTGGCCTCGCGATCCCGGCTGGGATGCTCTTTCACTCCGCCCACGAGGTCGGGAGCCAGGTCGCGATCGTGGACTTCTGGCCGAGCGCCGAGGCATGGCAGGGCTTCGCTGAGGGTCCGTTGGCCGAGGGGATGAAGGCGGGTGGGATTGCCCCGCCTGACGACCTGAAGATCACCCCCGTTCTCGACGCCGACAGTCGGTAGGGGTCTCGACGACGCCCCTCGTGATGTCGGGACCGTCGGTCGGGGGCCGGATCTGATCAGATCGGGGCCATGACCGTCATCAAGATCAACGCCATCACCGTTCCCGCCGACGCCGGCGACGAGCTGGCCCGCCGCTTCGCCGCCCGGGCCGGGGCGGTGGACGACCAGGAGGGTTTCGAGGGCTTCGAGCTGCTGCGCCCCACCGACGACCGGCGCCAGTGGCTCGTGGTCACCCGCTGGCGCGACGAGGCGTCGTTCCAGGCCTGGGTCTCCTCGCCGGCCTTCGCGCACGGCCACGCCGGCGCCGACCGGCCCTCGCCCCACGGCGGGCCGGTGTCGGTGTCCTCCGAGCTGTGGTCCTACGAGGTGGCGGGCGGCTCGAACCCCGAGGGGGAGGCCCCTACGGGGTGACCACGGCGAAGTCGGGGTCGGTGCTGTCGATGAGCCCGACCAGCGTCGCCAGGACGCCGGCGTCGCCCGACATCGCGATCCCGTCGGTCTGGCCCGCCAGCAGCAGCCCGATCAGCTGGGACTTGGTCAGCGTCACGCTCAGGTCCGCCTCCGCGCGCACGGTGGTGGGGAAGTGGATGAGCGCGCCGTTGCTCAGCTCCATCCGGTAGTCCCGGGCGTCGGTGTCGGCTTTCCCGGCGGCGGTGACCGTCCAGTTGATCCGCAGGTGCTCGCTCCACGCCTTGGGCCCGTTGATCCGGATGGCGACGGAGTCGAACAATTGGGTGATGGTGAGCGCCGGCGCCATGCCGGCCGCGCTGACCTCGGTGTGCTCGACCGGATGGAATAGCTCGGTGGCGCCCACGAGGAAGCAGTTGCGCCAGGTGGCGCACTCGGCGCCGTAGCCCAGCTCGGTCAGGGCCGTCGCCAGCACCTGGCGCGCCGTCTCGCTGTCGGGAGCCGCGAAGACGGCATGGCTGGCCAGCTCGGCGGCGAAGCGCAGGTCGCCCTTCTCCAAGAAGCCGATGGCCTTGGACACCGTCGCGTCCACCCCGCCCATCACCTTCACGTAGCGCTCCGCGGCGGCCACGGGCGGGTGCTGCCACAGGTGGGCCGGGTTCCCGTCGTACCAGCCGAGGTAGCGCTGGTAGATGGCCTTGATGTTGTGGTTGGCCGACCCGTAGTAGCCATGCGTGTGCCAGGCCTCGTCGAGCCCCGGCGGCATCTCCAGCATCTCCGCGATCTCGGCGCCGACGTAGCCCTGGTTCATCAGGCGCAGCGTCTGGTCGTGCAGGTAGGCGTACAGGTCGCGTTGCTCGCTCAGGTAGGCGACGATGTTGTCCGAGCCCCAGGTGGGCCAGTGGTGGGACGCGAACGCGACGTCAGACTCGCGGGCGAACAGCTCAATGGCCTCGGAGAGGTAGCGCGACCAGATGCGGGGGTCGCGCACCTGCGCACCGCGCAGCGTGAGGAGGTTGTGCAGGTTGTGGGTGGCGTTCTCGGCCAGGCAGAGCGCCTTGTGGTCGGGGAAGGAGAAGTTCATCTCGGCCGGGCACTCGGTGCCCGGCGTGGACTGGAACAGAATGCGGACGCCGTCGAGCACCTCCTCCTGGCCGGTATGGGTGATGTCGAGGGTGGGCGCGATGAGCCCCACGGCGCCCGTCGACGGCGCCGGTCCGAGGCCCATGCCGAGCGTCCCCTTGGGACCCTTGGGGAGGACGACCCCCCCGTAGTAGTAGCCCCGCCGCAGCATGGCCGTCCCCGCGTAGACGTTCTCCGACACGGCGTGCTCCAGGAAGTGCTCGGGGGCGAGGATGGGCACGTCGGTGTCGGCGTCGACCACGCCGAGCACGCCGCCGAAGTGGTCGATGTGGGCGTGGGTGTAGATGACGGCCGTGACGCGCCGGTCGCCGCGCCGCGCCCGGTAGAGGGCCAGCGCCGCCGCCGCGGTCTCCTGGGAGACCAGCGGGTCGATCACGATGACGCCGTTGTCGCTCTCGACCAGGGTCATGTTCGACAGGTCGAAGCCGCGTACCTGGTAGATGCCCGCGGTGACCTCGTAGAGGCCGTGGCGGCAGTTGAGCTGTCCCTGGCGCCACAGGCTCGGGTTCGCGGTGTCGGGGCAGTCGCCGGCGAGGAAGGCCCAGCCGTCCATGTCCCAGACGCGGCGGCCCCCGCCGTCGCTGATCTCCATGGGCTCGATGCTGGCGATGAAGCCCCGGTCGGCGTTCTCGAAGTCGGTCCGATCGTTGAAATCTGCTGGCATGGCGCGCTCCTTCGGGCCGGGCGGTCCCGCAGAGTGATTGTCCAGGACCAGACCCCGGGCGGCAAGGGGCAGGCGGACATTCGGGCCGTCTTGCGCCGCTCGTCGGGGGTCCGAGTGACTTTCGGCCCTAGGCCCGTCGGCACGGGTGCCCAAGACTCCCTCCTGAGTCGCCGTCACGCGACCCGGGAGGGCGCGTGCGGGTCCCGCCGACACGGACCGAGGAGAAGGATGACGCCATGACCGGAGCCCCGAGTACACCCGCCGGACAGGAAGGCATCGTCCAGAGCGCGCTCGGGCCGCTGGCGCACTACGAGCAGGGCATCCTCGACCGCATCGAGGACTTCAAGGACCCGCGCCAGGAGTGGCGGCGCATCGTCTCGGAGGTGTTCGGGACGTTCTTCTTGGTGCTGGTGGCCGCCGGCGGCGGCATGATGGGCCAGGCCTTTCCCGGGGTGATCAGCCACAGCGCGGCGGTCGTCGCGCCGGGCCTCATGGTCATGGCCATCATCCTCTTCATGGGCAAGGTCTCGGGCGCCCACCTCAACCCGGCGGTGTCCATCGCCTTCGCGCTGCGCCGGGACTTCCCCTGGCGGCGCGTGCCCGGCTACGTCGTGGCCCAGCTCGCCGGCGCCACGCTGGCCGCACTGTTCCTCCGGGCCGTCATCAACGTGTCGGCGACCTACGGGTCGAACTACCCCGCGCACGGCTACTCGGACATGGCGGCCTTCTGGATGGAGCTCATCCTGACCTTCGGCCTCCTCAGCGTCATCCTGGGCACGGCATCGGGGGCGCAGAACGTCGGCATCATCGGCGCCCTGGGCGTCGGCGGCTACATCGCCCTGGCCGGCCTGTGGGGGAGCCCGATCTCGGGCGCCTCCATGAACCCGGCCCGCACCTTCGGGCCCGACCTCGTCTCGACGACGTTCACCGGCTACTGGGTCTACATCGCCGGACCGATCATCGGCGGCGCGTTGGCGGTCGGCGTCGCCTTCGTCCTGCGCGGCCGGGGCGGCGGCGCTTCGGGATCGGGCGCGGCCCAGGGCGACCTCTACACCGAGATCGAGAGCCCCGGCCAGCGTTGAGCGGGCCCCTCGCTCGCTCTCGCGCCTAGCGCGCGGGCACCATCGGGCGCTCGCCCGGCCCGCTGGCCGCGCCGACGCTCATCATCGCCCGCTGCGTCTTGGCGCCCTCGTCGGAGATGCGCAGGAGCAGCGCGATGAGCATGTAGTTGGCCAAAAGCGACGACCCGCCGTAGGCCACGAACGGCAGCGTGATCCCGGTGAAGGGGAGCAACCGCACCACCCCCGCCATGATGAAGAACGCCTGGAAACCGATGATGAGGGTGAAGCCGGCCGCCATCAGACGCGAGAAGTCGGAGCGTGCCGCCTGGGCGACGCGGAAGCCGGCGCCGACCAGGAGGATGTAGGCGATGACGATCGCCGCCGCCCCGACCAGGCCCATCTCGGTGCCGATGGCGGCGAAGATCATGTCGGTCGTGAGGTAGGGGATGTTGCCGGCCTGGAGGTCGAACCCGAGACCGGTGCCGCCGACGCCGCCGGTGCCGAACCCGTACTCGCCGAGCCGCAGCTGCGCACCGCCCACGTTGGGATTGGTGGGCGTCGCCCACGGGTTCAGCCACTCGTCCACCCGGGTGTGCACCTGCCCGAAATAGCGGGCCGAGATGTAGGCCCCGCCTGCGAACAGCAGGGCCCCGAAGACGAGGTAGCCGACGCGGCCGGTGGTGATCCACAGCATGGCGATGAACAAGGTGAACAGCAGGGCGGCAAAGCCGATGTCGCCCTCCAGGCCGATCACGGCCATGGCGGCGCCCCACGCCACGAGGAGGGGGATCAGCGGGCGCGGGTCGAGGACGAGCCGGTTTCCCAGCCGCGCGGTGGCGATGGAGAGCATCTCCTTGTTCTCAGCGAAGTAGGAGGCGAAGAAGATGCACAGAAGGAGCTTGGAGAACTCAATTGGTTGGAACTCCAGGCCGCCGAAGTGGACCCACAGCTTGGCCCCGTTGATGGGGCTGAAGAAGAGCGGGGCCACGAGGAGGACGCCGGCCAGCAGCAGCAACAGGTAGCGGTAGCGCTCCAGGTCGCGCGAGTACTGGACGAAGATGAGCGTCAGGACGTAGAGGATCACGCCGAGGGCGGCCCAGGCCGCCTGCTCGCGTGCGTGCGGCGGGTTCCAGCGCGCGATGACGACGTAGCCGATGCCGTTCAGCAGCGCGGCCAACGGGAGGATCACGGCGTTGGCGTCGGGGATGAGCCAGCGGTTCGCCATGTGGGCCGCCAGGGCGAGTCCGAGCAGGATGCCGAGGAAGGGCCCGATGTTGGCCGGGATCTTCGACTTCGCCCCCAGCTCGGCGATGATGTAGAGCGCGATCACCAGTCCCGAGCCGAACAACAGGAGCCCCAACTCGGTGCGCCGCTTGGGCTTCGGACCCCACGAATAGCGCGGGATCGGCGACCGACGGGCTCCTGGCGGCACGGGCGAATCGTAGTGGTGGGGGGGTAGGATCGAGGGGACACCTGGCTTCTCGCGCTCCGTGTCACCCGGCCCCATGACCCAGACCCAGCCTCAGCACCAACCCCCGACGCAGACGCCACCGGAATCCGGAGCGGCCCCTGCGCCCCAGCCCGAGAAGCAGGCGGAAGAGCCGGCCGGACAATCGGCCGGGCAGCCGGCAGGCACCGCAGAGGCGCCCGCCGTCGCGCACCCGACACCGCCCACCTACCAGGAGATCGAGGCGTTCGGCTACCAGCGCTTCACCAACCGGGAGCAGTCCCGGCTCGATTTCGCCGCCCGCCTGCTGGACCTGGCCGAGGACGACGGGCAACCGTTGCTGGAGCGGGCGAAGTTCCTCGCCATCTTCTCGGAGCTGCTCGACGAGTTCTACCAGATCCGGGTCGCCGCGCTGGAGGACCAGGTCGCCGCCGGCGTGCGCACCCGCTCGGTCGACGGGCTGCGGCCCGGCGAGCAGCTGACCATGATCCGGGACCGGGTCGAGGACCTGGTCCGGCGCCAGGACCACATCTTCTTGGACCTCATCGTGCCGGGCCTGGCCCAGGCCGGCATCCGCCTCTCCAGCTGGTCTTCGCTCAACGACGACGACCGCGAGCACCTCGTCGAGGTCTTCCAGCGCCAGATCTACCCCGTGCTCACCCCCCTCGCCGTCGACCCGGGGCACCCCTTCCCCTACATCTCGAACCTGTCGCTCAACCTCGTGGTCGAGGTGGAGGACCCGGCCTCGGGGGAGCGGCGCATCGCCCGGGTCAAGGTCCCGCCGGCCCTGCCGCGCTTCGTCGTCATGCCCGACGGCGAGCGCTTCGTGCCGCTGGAGCAGGTGATCTCGGCCCATCTCGGCTCCCTCTTCCCGGGCATGACCATCGGGCACCACCACGCGTTCCGGGTCACCCGCAACGCCGACCTCGCGCTGGAGGAGGACGAGGCCGACGATCTCCTCGTGGCGATCGAGATGGAGCTGCGCCGGCGCCGCTTCGGCAAGGCGCTCCGCCTCGAGGTGGAGGCCGACATCGGCCAGGACCTGGCCGACCTGCTGGCGACCGAGCTCGAGATCGGTGCCGACGGCATCTTCCGGGTCGGCGCGCCGCTCGACCTGAGCGGGTTGTGGGGCGTCTACGCGCTCGACCGCCCCGACCTGCACGGCGAGACGTGGACGCCGCTGACGCCGCCGGGCCTCGCCACTTCCGCCCACGAGCCCTCGGAGTTCTTCTCGCTGCTGCGCGAGCGCGACGTCCTCGTGCACCATCCCTACGACTCGTTCGCCACCTCGGTCGAGGCCTTCGTCGCCCAGGCGGCGGAGGACCCGGCCGTCCTCGGGATCAAGCAGACGCTCTACCGCACCGGCGGCGACAGCCCCATCGTGGGCTCGCTGATCCGGGCGGCCGAGAACGGGAAGCAGGTGGCGGCGATCGTCGAGCTCAAGGCGCGCTTCGACGAGGAGGCCAACATCGGATGGGCCCGCGCGCTCGAAGAGGTGGGGGTGCACGTCGTCTACGGCATCGTCGGGCTCAAGACGCACTCGAAGACCGCGCTCGTGCTGCGGCGCGAGGAGGACGGCGTCCGCCCCTACTGCCACGTGGGCACCGGCAACTACAACTCGAAGACGGCGCGCATCTACGAGGACATCGGCCTGCTCACCTCGGACCCCGACATCGGCGCCGACGTCGGCGAGCTCTTCAACTACCTCACCGGCTTCTCGCGCCACGCCGACTACCGCCAGATCCTCGTGTCGCCGGTGACGGTGCGCAAGCGCATCATGGCCATGATCGAGGAGCAGGCGGAGGCGGGCCCGTCCGGCCGCATCGTCATGAAGCTCAACGGGCTGACCGACGCCGCCATGATCGACGCGCTCTACCGGGCCTCGGGCGCCGGCGTCGAGATCGACCTCGCCGTGCGCGGCCTGTGCCGGCTCCGCCCCGGCATCCCCGAGCTCTCCGAGCGCATCCGGGTGCGCTCCATCGTCGGCAGCTTCCTGGAGCATTCGAGGATCTACCGCTTCGGCGGCGCCCCCGTCGACCCGGCGGCCGGACCCGGCCTGCCCCTCAAGATCTACATCGGCTCCGCGGACCTGATGGGCCGCAACCTGGACCGCCGCATCGAGGTCGTGGTCCCGGTGCACGACACCGAGCTGCAGGCCCGCCTCTTCGAGGTGCTCGACCTGGTCTTCGCCGACGAGACCAACGCCTGGGAGCTCGGCCCCGACCGGCGCTGGCGCCGGGTGCAGAACCGCCACGGGGTGAGCTCGCAGGAGCGCCTGAAGGAGCTGGCTCGGGAGCGGGCCCGCCGCCGCCTGGAGTCGGACCTCCGCGTCGGCGAGAGCGACGAGCCCAAGCCTCCTGCGTAGGCACCTCGGCGCCGACCCCTGGTGCGATTCGGGCGCAAAGCCGCACCATCAGCTCCGGCCGCCGGTACCATCCAACGCCATGGCGAGCGATGGATTGGCGCTGCGCATGCGCGCGGTCTCGTCGGCCCGGGGGTGGGCCTGGCCCGCGCTATCGGCCGCGGTGGCCGTGACGGGGGCGACGATCCTCGCGGTCGTCCACCAGCAGATCGACCTCAGCACCTATCTCCTCGGTGGCCTGCACGCCCCGGCGAACGACCTCTTCACGGTCACCCTGCCGAAGGACGGCCTGGGGTTCACCTACCCGCCCTTCTCCGCCCTCCTGTTCGCGCCCTTCGCGCACTTCCCGCTGCGGGTCTGCGAGGTGGCGTTCTCGCTGTGCAACCTCGCCGCCGTCTTCGCGCTCATCGTCGTCAGCCTGCGCGCCGTGTGCCGGGCTTTGGACCGGCGCACCATCCTGTGGTGGTCGCTCGCCCTCCTGTTGCCGGTCGTGATGTTCGACCCGGTGCGCCAGACCTTCCTGCTCGGCCAGGTCAACATCATCCTCGCCCTCATGGTGGTGGCGGACATGACGCTCGACCTGCCCCTGCCGCGGGGCATCCTGGTCGGGCTCGCGGCGGCCATCAAGGTGACGCCCGCCATCCTCATCCCGTACCTGTTCCTGACCCGGCAGGGGCGCGCCGGGGTCCGGGCGACGGCCACCTTCTGCGCCGCCGCGCTGCTGGCCACGGCCGTCAATGCCTCCACTTCGTGGGCCTACTGGACCCACTACATCCGTGACCCCCAGCGCGCCGGCATGCTCTCGTGGATCGGGAACCAGGGGATGCTGGGCGCGCTCGAGCGCATGCTCGGCCACACCGTGACGACGCCCGCCACCTTCGTGCTCGTGCTCTCGGTCGCCTGCGTGGGGCTCGGCGTGGCCGCCGCGGCCTACCGGCGCTCGTCGGCCGTGCTGGGGCTTCTCGTCGTGGAGGCCACCGAGTCGCTGGCCAACCCGGTCTCGTGGTCCCACCACTTCATCTGGGTGATCCTGCTCGTGGCCTGGCTCGCGCTGGCCGAGGACCGCCCGCGCTACGGGGAGTGGTACGCCCTGGCCGTCGCGCTGCTCTTCTGGGCTGCGCCCTCGTGGTGGGTCCCGCACGGGCCGGGCGTGGCCTTCGCGGGGAGGGGCTGGCTCATCCCCCTCTCCGACTCCTACGCGCTCCTCTTCGTCGCCGTGGTGGTGGGGGCCGGGGTCCGGGTGTGGCGCGCGCCGGTGCGGCGGCCGGCCTTCCGCCGCCGCGCGATGGCGCCGACGGGCGTCGGCAGCTGACGGACCCGGCCGCTCGCGCGCTCAGGCGGGCTCGCTGACCAGGAGGAGCAGGTGCGAGCCGCGGTCGATCCTGCTCTCGGCCGAGGACTCCGAGCGCACCACGCGCCAGCCCGTCACGACCGTGAGCTTCTCGGGGTCCCCCGGGCGGAACTCGTCGCGCCTGCGCTCGCCGCAAGCCGCGAGGAGCGCGTTCGTCGCCGTCCGCAGGATCCTTGCGGTCAGTCCCGGTTCCGGCGCGACGAGGAAGGAGGCCACCAGCACGCTCCCCGGAGCGGCTCGGTCGCGCAGCGTCTCGCACAGGGACGCCGTCGCCTCGAGGGTCAGGGAGGGCAGCAGGCCTTCGCAGACGAAGAGGGATGGCGCGCCGGGATCGTGGCCGGCGGCCGCCAGTGACGCCCCCAGGTCGTCGGTCTTGAGGTCGACGCCGACGTAGGTGACCCCCGCCGCCTCCGTGCCCAGCGCCTGCAGCCGCCGCCGCTTGTCGTCCTGGGTCGAGGGGAGGTCGACCTCGAACCAGCGCGACGGGGCGCCGGCGAAGCGCAGGGCGCGCCCGTCGTAGCCGGCACCGACGAGGACAACCTGCGCGGTCCCGCCGCCGATGGCGCGCGCCACCTCGGCGTCGATGACCCTCGTGCGCTCCGCCATCCCGGTGGGACGGCCGAGGGGCAGCGCGAAGATGCCGGCCACGTCCGCGTAGAGCCGCCGTTCCGCGTCGACGTCGCCCGTCGGCGTCGACGGGCGCGTGCGGGCCAGCCGGGCCCGGTGGGCCGCGACCCAGCGCGCGGTGACCGAGGGCCGCGCTGACGGCACCGGTCGGACCGTCAGGGCGTGATCGCCTTGGCGCCCGCCGGCGCGCGATTGCCCAGGCGGAGCGAGAAGTAGGACGCGCCCCCGAAGGGGATCGGCAGCCAGAAGTTCACCAGTCGCCAGCTCAACACGCCGGCCGCCGCGACGCCCCCCGGGACGCCGAAGCCCTTGAGGACAGCGATGATCGTCAGCTCAATCACGCCGAGGCCGCTGGGCGTCAGGGGGATGACGGCGAGGATGTTGGCCAGGCCGTAGGCGACCAGCACGTCGATGGGGGAGATGTGGGCGCCGAAGGCCAGGAGGAAGACGTAGAGCGAGGAGGCGTCGAGCAGCCAGTTGGCCGCCGCCCAGATGCCGGCCCGGGTGAGCAGCTCGGAGCTCGACGACAGGATCTTCATGCGGTCCGCGACCCTCTGGACCAGCGACGTGACGGTCTCCGCCTTGACGAAGGGAAGCCGGTCGGCCACCTTGCGCACGAACACCGCTGCGTGCTTCTCGCCCCGGGTGAGGAGGAACACGAGCCCGGCGAAGATCGCCAGCAGCAGCACGCCCAGGATGGCGGCGAAGCCGTAGAGCGGGTTGTAGCCCTGCAGGGGGATGGAGATGAGGAGCGATAGCCAGAAGATGATGTTGAGAACGACGGCCGAGCCGATGCCCTGGGTGGCCAGCCCGAAGGCGGCGGTGCTCCCCGACACGCCCGAGTCGGTGAGCAACCGGTAGCTGGCCGCGGTGCCGGGCACGGTGCCGCCGGGAAGGACGTGGCTGACGGCGAGGGCCCACATGTTGATGCGGAAGATGCGGAACCGGTCGGGAGCGCCCGGCGAGAGCACCGTGTGGGTCAGCTCCGCGTAGGCGACCAGCGCGCCGATCTCGAGCAGCACACCGAGGATCAGCCACAGGAAGTTGAGGTGACTGAGCTGATGGAACTCCCGACGGGCGCTGGCGAGCTCGGGGAGGAGGATGTACTCGCCCACGAAGAAGAGGAAGACCACCGTGAGCGTGATCTTCACGTTGCGGGGCAGCCACCGCTTCCGGGCCCTCGGTTCAGCCGGGGGCTGCTCGGGCTCCCCCGGCACGACCTCGTCCATCGCATGCATGCTTGCACGTCGGCAACCCGGAGAACCGCTAATTCGGAGGTCAAAGCTGCCAAGCTGGTCCCCATGGCCCTCGAGGCTCCCGACACCTGGCGGTCCAAGCTCACGGGAAAGGCGGACCGCCGGGGCATCCCGCTCGGCACCATCGTGGTGTCCGTCGCCGTCACGATCGTGCTGCTGGACCTCAACGCCGCCCTCATCCTGGGCCTGTGGACCCTGCGCACCATCGTTGTCTACGCCGTCATCGCGTTCTTCATCACGCTCCTGTTGACCCCGGCCACGCGCTTCTTGCGCGCGCGGGGCATGACCCACGGCGGGGCCACGCTCCTGGTGTTCCTCGTCGGTGTGCTGGTCCTCATCGGGCTCGTCTACCTGTTCACCGAGCCGCTCGTGACGGCCGCCGTGCACTTCGGCCAGCAGGTCCCCACGCTCGTGCGGGAGGCCAAGAAGGGCCACGGGCCGCTGGGCCGGCTCGTCTTCCGCCTGCACCTGCAGAAGTACCTCTCCGAGGGCTCGACGAAGCTGACCTCGCAGATCACCAAGGTCCTCAAGCCGGCCACGGCCTTCTCGGTCGGCGCGGCGGCCGTGTCGACGCTGGTCTCCATCGTCACCATCGCCATCCTCACCTTCTTCACCATGTTGGAGGCGCCCCGCATGTGGTCCGGCTTCCTGGGCCTGTTCCAGCCGGCCACGGCCGCCCGCCTGGGCAGCGTGGTCGACCAGTCGATCCGCTCGGTGACCGGCTACATGCTCGGGAACTTCCTGACCTCGGTGATCGCCGGGGTGATCGTGGCGATCACCCTGACCATCCTGGGGGTGCCCTTCGCGCTGCTGCTCGGCGTGTTCGTGGCCCTGGTCGACCTGCTGCCGCTGGTGGGTGGCCTGCTGGCCGGAATCCCGGTCGTCGTCATCGCCGCCATCCATTCCGTGCCGGCGGGGATCGTCATGCTGGTCGTCTTCCTCGTGTACCAGCAGATTGAGAACCACGTCCTCAACCCGATCATCATGAGCAAGACGGTGCGGCTGAACCCCTTCTGGGTGCTCCTGGCGGTGCTGGTGGGCGCCGCGCTGGGCGGCCGCGTCGCGGGCGGCCTGGGCACCTTCGTCGGCGCGCTGGTCGGGATCCCCGTCGGCGGCGCCATCCAGGTCATCGTCCGGGAGCTGCGCCGCGGTCCTGACGCGCAGGTGGAGCCCTCCGACGCCCACGGGACGTTGACGGCTGACGCCTCGGACTTCTGACCGCAGAACCGTCGGACTTCTCACCGCGAAGAGCCGATCGACACGGGCGTGCCGCGCACGAGAAAGCCCAGGTCGGGCAGGGAGAGGGGCCGGCCGCCTCACCGACGTCCGCCGGGGATGCGGCGGCGGCACCCCCTAGAATGCCTCCATGCGACCGCTGGTGGTCATCCCGACCTATAACGAGTCGGAGAACATCGAGCGGATGCTGCGGCGGATCCACGAGTGCCTGCCGCAAGCCGGCATCCTGGTGGTCGACGACGGGAGCCCCGACGGGACGGGCGAGCTGGTGAAGGCCGTCGCGACCGAGCTGCCCGACGTCCACCTGCTCGAGCGAGCGGCCAAGTCGGGTCTGGGCAGTGCGTACCGCACCGGCTTCGCGTGGGGGCTCGAGCGCGGCTACGACGCCTTCGTCGAGATCGACGCCGACTTCTCGCACGATCCCGCCGCGCTGCCGTCGGTCCTGGCGCCACTCGAGGAGGGCTTCGAGGTCGCCATCGGCTCGCGCTACATCGAGGGCGGGTCCATCCCCAACTGGGCCTGGCACCGCCACCTCCTGTCGCGCGGGGGCAACCTGTACGCCTCCAGGGTCCTCGGGCTCGGCGTGGCCGACTCGACGGCCGGGTACCGCGCCTACTCCGCCTCCATCCTGCGCCGGCTCGACCTCGACCGCGTCCGGGCCGAGGGCTACGGCTTCCAGATCGAGATGACCTACCGGGCCAAGCAGCACGGCGCCGCCATCACCGAGGTGCCGATCAGCTTCGTCGACCGGACCGCCGGCGAATCGAAGATGTCGTCGTTCATCGTCGTCGAGGCGCTGGGCCTCGTGACCTGGTGGGGCTTGGGGCGGATCGGCCGGGGCGTGCGGATGCGCCTCGGCTGGCGTAAGTCCGGTACCGACACGGGCACCGGCCCTGGCGGCGCGGGGGCGGGCGGGGCCCGAGGTGCGGGTGGTTCGGGCGGTTCGGCCGGCGGGACGGGCCCGGACGGCCCCGAGCCGCACAGCTACAACGGTGCCGAGGATCCCGTCCGCTCGACATGACCACGGTCACCCCGAGAGCGGTGCACGTGTGGTGCGCGTGACGTGACCGTCGAGACGCCATCGGCCCGCATCCTCGTCGTCGATGACGAGCCGAACATCGCCGAGCTGCTGTCCGCCGCGCTCTCCTTCGAGGGCTACCAGGTCGGCGTCGCCCACACCGGCGCCGAGGCGCTGGAGCAGGTGCGCACGTTCCGCCCGCACCTCGTGATGCTCGACGTCATGTTGCCTGACTTCGACGGCAACGAGGTGTGCCGGCGGCTGCGCAACCTTGGCGAGCAGATGCCGATCGTGTTCCTGACCGCGCGCGACACCACCCGGGACAAGGTCGAGGGCCTGCGGATGGGCGACGACTACGTGACCAAACCCTTCAGCGTCGAGGAGCTGATGGCGCGCGTCGGGGCCATCCTGCGCCGCACCGGGGAGATGGCGGCGGCCGACGTCGCGATCCTGCAGTTCGCCGACCTCGTCATGAACGTGGACACTCACGAGGTGTGGCGCCACGAGCAGTCCGTCGACCTGACCGCGACCGAGTTCAACCTCCTGCGCTACCTGCTGGAGAACGCCCGGCGGGTGATCTCCAAGTCCGAGCTTCTCGACAACGTCTGGGGCTTCGAGTTCCGCGGCGACCCCAACATCGTCGAGACCTACATCAGCTACCTGCGCAAGAAGGTCGACGCCAGCGAGCCGGCGCTGATCCACACCATCCGGCGCGTCGGCTACACCCTCCGGCTGCCTCGGGACGGATGAGCCTCCAGAAGCGGCTGGTCGCCGTCGTGGCGCTGCTGCTGGTGGTCGGCCTCGTGGTCGCCGACGTGGTGACGTACGCCTCGGTGCGCTCCTTCCTCTACGGCCAGGCCGACAGCACCCTGGCCCAGAACGAGGCGCTCGGCTTCAACTTCCTCACCTACGCGGCGTCCCGGAACATCACCGTCAACCAGGACGAGGTCTCGCGGCGAGTCTCCATGGACGTCTACGTGACCCTGCTGGACCGCTCCGGCCGGGTCATCCTGCGCCGGGCCTCGGGCCCGCCGGCCCATCCCGACCCGGCGCCGATCCTGACCCATGGGATGCCGACCCAGCAGGTCCCCGACATCTACAGCCGCCACCTTCGCGTCGGGCGTTACGCCGGCACGTTCCACCCCGATCCCGACGCGGTGACCCTGCGCAGCACGGGGGACCCCGACGGCGCCTACCGGGCGGTGGCCGTCACCGTCCCGCAGGGGACCCTCGTCACCGCGGTGTCCTTGAACCCGACCAGCGACACGCTGAGCTCGCTACGCCGGGTCGAGCTGTTCGCCACTCTGGCCGTGTTGCTCGCCATGGGCGTGCTCGTGATGGTCGTCGTGCGCCGTGGCCTGCGCCCCCTGCGCGAAATGGCGGGAACGGCCGACTCCATCACCTCGGGCGACCTGACCCAGCGGGTGCCCGAGGGCCGCTCCGGCACCGAGGTCGGGCGTCTCGGGCAGGCGCTGAACGAGATGCTGACCCAGATTGAGGGGGCCTTCGCGGAGAAGTCGAGCTCCGAGGAGCGGCTGCGCCAGTTCGTGGCCGACGCCTCGCACGAGCTGCGCACGCCCCTCACCTCCATCCGGGGCTACGCCGAGCTGCTGCGACGGGGAGGCTTCTCCGACGAGGCCGGGCGGGAGAGGGCGTTGAAGCGCATTGAGGAGGAGGCGACCCGCATGGGCGGCCTGGTGGAGGATCTCCTCCTGCTGGCCGAGCTCGACCGGGGCCGGCCGCTGCGGGCCGAGCCCGTCGACCTCCAGCGCATCTGCTCCGACGCCGTGGGCGACTCGAACGCGGTGGAGCACGGCCACGTCCTGACGCTCCGGCCGGGCCCGCCCGTGGTCGTCGTCGGCGACGGCGAGCGGCTGGCCCAGGTGGCGCACAACCTCGTCCGCAACGCGCTGGCGCACACGCCTCCGGGCAGCGAGGTCAGCGTGTCGACGGGCGTCGCGCAGAAGATGGGCTACATCCGCGTGTCTGACGACGGGCCCGGCATCCCGCCCCAGGTGGCGGCCCGCATCTTCGACCGCTTCTACCAGGGCGACCCGTCGCGCTCCGCCTTGGGCACCGGCCTGGGGCTGGCCATCGTGCGCGCCATCGCCGAGGCGCTGGGCGGGTCGGCCGACGTGCTCCCGACGCCGGGGGCAGGCGCCACGTTGGTGGTGCGCATCCCGCTCGCCGCCACCTACGCCGCCGCATCGGTCAGCGAGCCCCCCGAACCAGTCCGCTCACCGCAGCTGCACTGAGCCCCCGGGGACCACGGCCTCCACGACAGTGGCCAGCTTTACGTTGGTCTCGGCCGCCTCGGCGCCCGGGTCGGAGTCGGCCACGATGCCAGAGCCGGCACGCAGGGTGACGGTCGTGCCGTCACCGCGGAGGCGGGCGCTGCGGATGCCGATCATCCACTCACCGTCCCCGGTGGCGTCCACCCACCCGACCGGGCCGGCCCAATAGCCCCGTTCGCCGGCTTCCCGCCGCGCGATGAATTCCAGCGCGTCCTGCCGGGGCGTGCCGCCGACCGCCGGCGTGGGGTGCAGCTGTTCCAACAGGGTGAGCACCCCGACGGGCCGGTCCAGGCGGCCCTCGATACGCGTGCCCAGGTGGGCCACCGAGCGGAAGGCCACCATGGAGGGCTCCTCGGGCACGGAGAGCTCCGCGCACCACGGGGCGAGGGTGGCGGCGATCTCGTCGACGACGTAGCGGTGCTCCTCGCGGCTCTTGCCCGAACGGGACAGGTCCCGCTGGGCGTCCGCGTCGGCGCGGGCGGTCTCCCCCCGCGCCACCGTCCCCGCCAGCGGGTGGCACGTCACGCGATCACCGTGGCGGGCCACGAGCAGCTCGGGGCTGGCGCCGAAGAAGGCGCCGTCGGGGACCGGCATGGAGAAGATGGTGCAGTTCGGCTCGCCGGAGCGGAGGCGGCGCAGCACCGAGGAGAGGATGAGCGGGCCGTCGAGATCGACGGTGATCGGCCGGGAGAGGACGACCTTGCGCAGGGCGCCGCCGGGGCGCGCAGCACCATGACGGCCTCGGCCACCATGGCGGCGTAGGCGGACGAGTCCATGGCGGTGGAGACGGCGGCGACGCCGGGGTCGGCGTCGACCTCGGGGCTGGTGCCGTACTGCCAGATGACGGCGTCGAAGAGCTCGTCGGTGGACGGGAGGGCCATGTCGGCCGGGCCGACGGCGGTGGCCCAGCGCCGGGCGACCCCCTCCGCGTCGCGCGAGATCCCCATGGAGAAGCGGGGGATCACGAGGTGCCCCGCCATGGCGCCCTCGAAGGGGAGCGCGCCGAGCGCCACCACGCCGGAGCCGGGGCACCGGACCGTGTCGTCGCACGGGATGGCCGCCAGTGCAGCGGCGGCCTTGTCCGCGGCGACGAGCTGTGCCGTGCCCCAGCCGACCAGCGTCAGTCCGGGCCTGTCGAAGAGCACGGTCGGGCTGCCGTCGAACTGGAGCGCGTCGGGGCCGTAGTCGAGCGCCACGCTCCGCGCGTGGAGCGCTCCCTCGCCGCTCACGGGGCGCCGGCGCGGGTGGCGACCACGAGCTGGCTGAGGCCACCCGCCAGGGGGCGGATGCCCACGGCCGAGAAGCCGGCGTCCACGAGCATCCGGCGCAGGACCGCGGCCGGGGGGAGGTAGGCCACGGAGCGGGGGAGGTAGCGGTACGCATCGCGGTCCGAGAGCGCCGCACCCAGCGCGGGCACCGCCTTGGTGAACCACACGTCGTAGCCGGCGCGCCAGAGCCGCGAGGTGGGCGCGTCCACCTCGAGCACCGCCAGGCGACCGCCCGGGCGCAGGACGCGGGCGGCCTCGGCCAGCGTGGCGCCCAGGTCGGTGAAGTTGCGCAGCGCGTAGCCGCACACGAGCCCGTCGAAGGCCCCGTCGACGAAGGGGAGGCGGCTGCCGTCCGCCTCGACGAGGGGGGTCGAGGTGCCGTTGGCCGCCAGCATGCCCGCGCTGAGGTCGGCCCCGACCATGCGGTAGCCGCGCCCGTGGCCGAGCCGCGAGAGGTCGCCCGTCCCGCAGGCGAGGTCGAGGACGAGCGCACCGCCGGGCAGGGCCAGTGCCCCCAGGGTGCCGCGCCGCCAGACCTGGTCGAGCCCGAACGTCATCAGCCGGTTCATCGCGTCGTAGCGGGGCGCGATGGCGTCGAACATGGCACGCACGCGTGCCGTCTTCTCGTCCCCGGTGGGCAGCGCCGGCACGGACGTGGCGGTCCCGCGTCGTCGACCCATGCGGCGGGCCTTAGCGGTAGTAGCGGTAGACCACTTGGGCCACGCAGGCGGGCTTGGGCGCGTCCTTGACCTCCATGACGAGGTCGTAGGTGACCTGCACGCCGCCCTCGACCTCATCGGCGGCGGCCACCGTGACGCCCATGCGCAGGTCGGAGCCGACCGGCACCGGCGAGGGGAACCGGACCTTGTTGGCGCCGTAGTTCACCCCGAATTTCGTGTTGTCGACGCGGATGACCTTGTTCAAGAGCACTGGGGCGAGCGAGAGGGTGAGGTAGCCGTGGGCGATGGCCACCCCGAAGGGTCCGCTCTTGGCGCGCTCGGGGTCGACATGGATCCACTGGTGGTCGTCGGTGGCGTCGGCGAAGAGGTTGACCCTGTCCTGCGTGATGGTCTGCCACTCGGAGTGGCCGAGCTCCTTGCCGACGAGATCGTGGAAGGCGTCGACGCCGTCGACGATGGTGGTCATGGTGCGCTCCTCGCTGGTCCGGATCTGGTTCCGGGGAGGGACGCTACCCGCGCCGGGGGACCTCACTACGCTGACGCCGGTGAGCTCCCCGCACGAGCACGAAGGTGTGCCCCCGCACGAGCACCGGGACCTCCGGGGTGGCGGGGCGCGGGCCGCCGTCTTCGGGATCAGCGACGGCCTGGTGACCAACGTCTCCCTCGTCCTGGGCGTGGCCGGGGCCAATCCCGGGGCCTCCTTCGTGCGCCTGGCCGGGGTGGCCGGTCTGATCGCGGGCTCCTTCTCCATGGCGGCCGGCGAGTACGTGTCCATGACGGCCCAGCGCGAGCTCATGGAGCGGGAGCTCGAGGTGGAGCGGCGGGCGCTGCACCGCAGCCCCGAGGGGGAGGCGGCTGAGCTCCGGGGCATGTACGTCCGGCGGGGCATCGACCCCGCCGTGGCCAGCGACATGGTCAACGAGGTGATGCAGGACCCCGACCTCGCCCTGGAGACCCACGCCCGCGAGGAGCTCGGGATCTCGACCCAGCACCTCGGGAACCCCTGGCAGGCCGCCGCTGCCTCCTTCGTCATGTTCGCCATCGGCGCCTTCATCCCCCTGGCCCCGTGGCTGTTCACCTCGGGCACGCTGGCCATCGTGCTGTCGGTGGTGCTGGCCGCGGTGGTCTCGGTCGCGGTCGGCGTGGTGCTGGCCCACTACACCGAGCGCCCTGTCATCCCCTCGGCGCTGCGCCAGCTCGCCGTGACGATCGTCGCGGCCGGGGTCACCTTCGGGGTGGGCAAGGCCATCGGCACCGGCGTCTCTTGACGCGCGTCGGGCGCCGCCGGCGGGCTCAGCCGGCGGTGGGCGGTGGGCGGCGGTAGGAGCGGTCGACGTGGTCGACGGTGAAGCCCAGCCGGCGGTAGAGGGCGACGGCGGCCTCGTTGGTGGCGTCCGCGTAGAGCATCCCGATCGTGACGCCGCGCCGGGCCAGTGACTCCAGGCCCGCCACCGTGAGCGACCGGCCCCAACCCTGCCCGTGGTGGCGGGGGTCGACGGCGATGACGTAGATCTCCCCGAGCACCGGTGCGCGGTCGGCGTGGACCTTGGTCCAGCACGACCCGATGAGCCCGGGGCCGTCGGGATCGTCGGCCACGAGGAAGCCGTCGAGGTCGACCCAGTCCGCGGCCATGCGCGCCCGGAGCTCCTCGACGGTCCACCCGCCCTGCTCGGGGTGGCCGGCGAAGGCCCGGTTGTTGGTGTCCACCCACGCCGCCTCGTCGCGCCCGGGCACGAAGGGCCGGGTGACCAGCGGCCGGCTCGCCGCCACCACCTCGGCGGCGAGCGGCAGGGGGACGCGCATCTGGAGGAGGTCCCGCTCGGGTGCGAAGCCATGGGCGCGGGCACGGGCGTCGTCGTCGGGACCGGCCTGCATCGCCCAGAGGTGCACCGGGGCGCCGGCCGGCGCCTCGGCGACGGCGCGCCCGATCAGCGCCGCTGCGACTCCTTCGCCCCGCGCCGCCGGGTCGGCGACGACGTGGAGGACGGTGGAACCGTCCTTTGCAACCGTGACGAAGGCGCAGCCGGTGAGCGCCTTTTCGTCGCGGGCGAGGACGAGGTGGCCCTCGGCGGGCTCGGTGCCATCGCTGAGCGGGTGCGTCACGGCGAGGAGTTGGGGCTCGGGGAGCGCGGGGTGGCCGTCTGCTGCGCCGGCACGGGCGAGCAGCGCAACGAGGTCGGCGCGGTCGGGGTCGCGCAGGTCGTGCAGCTCGACGACGTCCAGGTGCACAGTGGCCACGCCGGCCAACGTAACCCGGTACCGTGAACCGGTGGCGAAGCCGAGGACACCGAAGGGGCGGGCGCGCCTCGTGACCGAGCGGCTGGCCGAGCTCTACCCGGGCACGGCGACCGAGCTGTGCGCGCTCGATTTCAAGGACCCGTTCCAGCTGCTGGCCGCCACGATCCTGTCGGCGCAGTCCACCGACGCCCGGGTCAACATGGTGACGCCCGACCTCTTCGCGGCCTACCCGGACGCGGCGTCGCTGGCGGCCGCCAACCCCGAGGACGTCGAAGGCCTCGTCCGGTCGACGGGGTTCTTCCGGGCCAAGACCCGGAGCCTCATCGGCATGGCCGCGGCGGTGGCGGAGCGCTTCGGCGGCGAGGTCCCGACAAAGCTCGCGGAGCTGGTGACCATCCCGGGCGTTGGGCGCAAGACGGGCAACGTCGTGCGGAGCGTGGCCTTCGGGCTCCCGGGGCTGCCCGTCGACACCCACGTCCTGCGGGTGAGCGGGCGGCTCGGCCTGCTCGACGGTCTGGCGCCCGCCCAACGCGGCGACGCGGTCAAGGTCGAGCACGAGCTCAACTCGCTCGTGCCGGCGCCCGAGCGGGGTGCCTTCAGCCTGCGCATGATCCTGCACGGACGCGAGACGTGCGTGGCCCGGAAGCCGCGTTGCGGTGCATGCGTCTTGGCTGATTTCTGCCCGTCAGTCCGGTAACCGGCGCGCGTCGGGACTTTCGGCCCCTTTTTAGGCAATTCGGGTTTCCCTTGGTGAAAATCAGACACCCAACCGCTACGATTGGCCCCGGAACCGGTTCCCGCCACCTGGTTCCAAAAGAGTCGTGACTGGGATCCGCCTCCCGGCCGACTCGCCCAATGCCGGCCTTCGGGCCGGCATTGGTGTTTCGGATTCGGACGGGCAGGGGCGTTCGCGCCGCTGGTAGCACTTGAGGTGCTACCATTCGGGGTCATGGTGACGAAGCGCTCCGTCTCGCTCGACGACGAGGTGGCGTCGTCGGTGGAGTCGGCCGCCAAGCAGGACGGCGTCTCGTTCAGCGCCTGGTTGTCGTCGGCGGCCGAGAAGCAGCTGAAGGTCCGCCAGGGTCTCCGCGGCGTGGCCGCGTGGGAGGGCGAGACGGGCTCGCTCAGCGCGGAGGAGCTGGCGGCGGGCGAAGCGCTGCTGGCCCGCTTGCGCTCGGGCGTGTCCGGGGTGGCCTCGCGCGTCCGGCGACGGTGAGCGCGAACCGCCGCGAGGGGCTGGTCTACGGACTGGGGGCCCTGCACGCCGCGGCCCGGGGAGACCGCATGATGTGGGCCCTGCATCTCGCCGCGCTGTCGAACGGGATCGTGCCGGTGATCCCCGCCGTCGCGGTGGCCGAGGGGTACCGGACCGAGGCCCGCAACGACCGCATCGACGAGCTGTTGGCGGGGACGGAGATTGAGCCCTTCACCGGCGAGGCCGCCCGCCGCTCGGGCGAGATCGCAGCTCGGTGCGACACGTCCGACCTCAGCACCGTGGCGGTGGTCGAGGTGGCCGAGCGCCGCAATTGCGCGGTGGTGGCGCAACGACAGGCCGTGCTGCGGACGGCGGCGACGCTGCTGAGCCACGAGCTCGTCCTCTACGCGGTGTAGGCACGGCACGGCACGGCACGGAGGGGGCACGGCGGGCACGGCGTGGCACGAGCACTGAGGAAGTCGTTCGACGCCACGCTCCAGAAGAGCCCGGCCAAGGGCGGTTGGACCTACGTCGTCATGCCCGGGTCAGCGACGTTCTTCGGGACGCGGGGGCGAGTCAAAGTGCGGGGGACGGTGGACGGGGTCCCCTTCGAGAGCTCGTTCATGGCGCTCGGCGACGGCACCCACAAGCTGCCGATCCGGTCGGACCTGCGGCGGGCCATCGGCAAGGAGGCCGGCGCGACCGTCCGCGTGCGGCTCACGGAGCGGCTCGGGGGCTGAGGCAAGCCCGCCAGGGGGATGGAGAACAGCGCTGTCAGATCCCGGGAGGGTCCGCAGTGCGACGGCGAGGCGCGACGCCTGCCTGAGCCGCCCGGCCCCGCTCACCTGCCCGGGGCAGAGTCCTGGGAGAAGCGGCGCAGACGCCGCAGCGCCCCGCCGAGGGAGCGCTCGACTGCGATCAGCTCCTGCGCCATGTCCTCGTCGCCGCTGGCCAGTGCCCCCTCCGCCATGGCGGTGACCCGCTGGTGCAGCTCGGCCAGCGTGGAGGACAGGGAGGAGATCTCGGCAGCAGATGACATCCCGCGATGATGGCCGATCCGGCTGGGGCGAGATGGCCACCGTCCCCGCGACGGACGAGGCCACCCGTCTCGGCGACCGCGAGCTCTACGAGGCAGTGCATGCGGCGGTGCGCGACGAGGACTTCGAGGTGCCGCCGGGGTGCGGGCAGGCGTCCCGGGAGGGCCAGCACGAGCACATGGTGATCGGCCGCGACGAAGTCGGTGCCCAGCACGTGGTGACCACCCTCACCGAACCGCTGCGCCGGCTGGGCTGACTCGCCGGGTCCCGCGCGGGAGTCGGGACACGGAGGGGACCGCCGGTAGCCTTAGTGGTCTCATGTCCCTCCGTGTCCTGGACCTGCGCGGCTCGCAGCCGCCCTTCGATGCCACCCTGCCGCGCCCGTCGGCACCGGGGGCGGACGTGCACGACGCCGTGGCGGGCATCCTCGCCGCCGTCCGCTCCGAGGGCGATGCCGCCGTGGTCCGAGCCACCGCCGAGCTGGACCGAGTCGACGTGTCCGACGGCCTGCGGGTCCCGGAGAGCGAGATCGAGAAGGCCTGCGCCGGCGTCGACCCCGACCTGTGGAGGGCCCTGGAGGTGGCGTTCGGTCGCATCCTCGCGTACCACGGGCACGAGGGGACACCTCCGGACGACCTCGTGGACGGGGGCATCACGGTCTCGCACCTGACCAGGCCCGTGGCGCGAGCCGGCCTCTATGCCCCCGGCGGCAGGGCCCGCTACCCCTCGACCGTCCTCATGTGCGCGGCCCCGGCCCGGGTGGCCGGCGTGGAGAGCCTCGCGCTGTGCGTGCCGCCGGCCTCCGACGGCAGGATCGATGCCGCGACGCTGTGCGCCGCGTCGATCGCCGGGGTGGACGAGGTCTACCGCATCGGCGGCGCGCAGGCCATCGCCGCGATGGCGTACGGGACGCGTAGCGTGCCCGCGGTCGATGTGATCGCGGGGCCGGGCAACGCGTACGTGGCGGAGGCCAAGCGCCAGGTGTCGGGCGTCGTGGGCGTGGCGTCGGCCTTCGCCGGCCCCTCCGAGATCGTGGTGGTCGCGGGGCCCGACGCGCCCCCGGCCTTTGTCGCCGTGGACCTCGTGGTGCAGGCCGAGCACGGTCCCGACGGGCTGGCCTGGCTCGTCTGCTGGGACCAGGCCCTGGCCGAGGCGGTCTCGACCGAGGTGGACAACATGGTGGCGGCGTCGAGCCGGCGCGCCGACCTGGAGGCGACCCTCGCGACCTCGGGCATCGTGTGCCTCGTCGACGGGCCGGTGCACGCGATGGCGGTGGCCAACACCGTCGCCCCCGAGCATCTGCAGCTGATGGTCCCCGAGGATGAGGGCATGGCCCTGCTGGGACTGGTCCAGAACGCGGGCGCAGTCTTCGTCGGTGACTGGTCGCCGGCCAGCATGGGGGACTACATCGCGGGGCCCAACCACGTGCTGCCCACCAACCGGACGGCCCGTTTCGCGTCTGCGCTGCGCGCCGACGACTTCCGCAAGCACCTGCACACGGTCCGGGTGACGCCCGAGGCGTTGCGCGCCCTCGGCCCGCACGTCGTCACGTTGGCCGAGACCGAGGGCCTGCCCGCCCACGCCGACTCCGTGCGGCGCCGTCTGGCCGCCCTCGACGAGAAGGGCGCGCCGTGAGCGCCATCCCGCCGGTCCGGCCCGACCTGGACCTGACCGAGGGCTATCACTCGCCCCAGGTCGACGCGGAGGTGCGCCTCAACACCAACGAGTCGCCGTTCGCGCCGCCCGACGCGTGGCGCGAGGAGCTGCTCGCGGCGCTGGAGGAGGTCACCTTCAACCGCTACCCCGACCGCCCCGCCACCGAGCTGCGTCAGGCGGTGGCCGACCTCCACGGGGTCGCACTCGACGAGGTCTTCTGTGCCAACGGGTCGAACGAGGTCCTGCAGTGCCTCCTGCTCGCCTTCGGCGGGCCCGGCCGGCGCGCCCTCGTCTTCGAGCCGACCTACGCGCTGCACTCGCACATCGCGCGCATCACGGGCACGGAGGTGGTCGAGGGGTCGCGCGACGACGACTTCCGGATCGACCCCGTCGACGCGGTGGCGCTGCTGGTGGCCGAGCGGCCCGACATCGCCTTTCTCTGCTCGCCGAACAACCCGACCGGTCGGGCCGAGCCACCCGAGACGATCGCCGCCGTGGGCGCGGCAGCGCCCGGGCTCGTCATCGTCGACGAGGCCTACGGGCAGTTCTCCCCGTTCTCGGCGCTGGAGCTGCGCGGGCCGGGCCTGCCGGGCCTCGTGGTCACCCGCACGTTCTCCAAGACCTGGGCCATGGCCGGCGCGCGCCTCGGCTACCTCGTGGCCGACCCGGCCGTGGTCGCCGCGTGCGAGGCGGTCGTGCTGCCCTACCACCTGTCCGCGCAGACGCAGCTGGCCGGGCTCCTCGCACTGCGCCACGTGCCCGAGATGGAGTCGCGGGTCGCCCGCATCTCCGAGGAGCGGGGGCGGGTCGCGGCCGCCCTGCACGACCTGCCGGTCGACAGCTGGCCCTCGGACGCCAACTTCATCCTCTTCCGCCCGCGGGACCGCAACGCGGACGACGTCTGGCGTTCCCTCCTCGCCCAGTCCATCCTGATCCGCAACTGCGCCAGCTGGGACGGGCTGCGCGGCTGCCTGCGCGTCACCGTTGGGACCGCGGAGGAGAACGATCGCTTCCTGCACGCCTTGAAGGAGAGCCTGTGACCACCGCCACCCGCCACGCCCACAAGGAGCGCGCGACCAAGGAGACCACCGTCGACGCCACGCTGGCCATCGACGGCTCCGGCCGCACCGAGGTGAGCACGGGGCTGCCGTTCTTCGACCACATGGTCGAGCAGCTCGGGCGCCATGCCTCGTTCGATCTCGAGGTGCACGCGACGGGCGACCTCCACGTCGACGCGCACCACACCGTCGAGGACGTCGGGATCGTGCTGGGGGGATGCCTGGGCGAGGCGCTCGGCGACAAGGCGGGGATCCGACGCTTCGCGTCCATGCTGCTGCCGCTCGACGAGGCGCTCATTGAGGTGGCGCTGGACCTCTCGGGTCGGCCGTACCTGGCCTACGGGCTCGAGTTCGCGCCCGACACGGCGGGCCTCGGCACGCCACCCTTCGACCCGCAGCTGGCCGAAGAGTTCTGGCGCGCCTTCGCCACCGCCGCCAACGTCACCCTGCACATCCGCCGGCTGGAGGGGAAGAACACCCACCACATCCTGGAGGCCAGCTTCAAGGGCGTGGCCCGCTGCCTGCGCGACGCCGTGCGTGTCGAGGGGGGTGGCATTCCCTCCACGAAGGGAAGCCTGTGACAGGGCCGCGCATCGCCGTCCTCGACTACGGCATCGGCAACCTGCGCTCGGCCGAGAAGGCGCTGCAGCACGTCGGGGCGGCGGCACGCCTGGTGACCGACGCGGCTTCGGTGGAGGCGGCCGACGCCGTCGTCCTGCCCGGGGTCGGCGCGTTCGGCGCCTGCGCGCGGGCGCTGCGCGAGAGCGGGCTCGAGGGCCCGGCCCGGGCAGCCCTCGCCGCGGGCGTGCCCTTCTTCGGGGTGTGCGTGGGCTTCCAGCTCCTCTACGAGGGTTCGGTCGAGAGCCCGGGTGCCGAAGGGCTGGGCGTCCTCCCGGGCACCGTCGGTCGGCTGCCCGCCGGGGTGAAGCACCCGCAGATGCAGTGGAACACGCTGCAGGTGCTGGGCGACGTGGAGCCGGCTCCGCTGCAGGGTCTCGGCCACGACCCGTGGGTGTACTTCGTGCACTCGTTCGCGCCGCCGGTGGGAGCCGAGACGGTCGCGGTGTGCGACTACGGGGGACCGGTCGCCGCGCTCGTGAGCCGGGGCCCGCTGTGGGGAGCCCAGTTCCACCCGGAGAAGTCTGGCGCGACCGGGCTGGCGTTGCTGGCGAACTTCGTCGGGCGGGCCGCGGCCGCGTGAGCGCCATGGAGCTGCTGCCCGCCATTGACCTTCGCCAGGGTGAGGCCGTCCGGCTGACCCAGGGCGACTTCGAGCGCCAGCAGGGCTATGGCGACCCCGCGGCATTGGCGATGCGCTACATCGAGGGAGGGGCGCGGTGGATTCACGTCGTCGACCTCGACGCGGCGCGCACGGGGGTGGAGCACGAGCGGACGGCGCTGCGCGAGATCGTGCGGCTGGCGACGGCGTCGTCGGTGTCCGTGCAGGCCGGCGGCGGCATCCGCAACGAGGACGCGGCGGAGGAGTTGCTCGAGGCGGTCGGCGTCGCACGGGTCGTGCTGGGCACCGCCGCCCTGGAGGATCCCGCGCTGGCGGGCCGCAGCGCCCGGCGCTGGCCCGGGCGCGTCGCGGTGGGCCTCGACTACCGGGTCGGCCCGGACGGGGTGGCCGAGGCGCTGGCGCAGGGCTGGCTGGCCGGGTCGGGCCGCTCGGTGACGGACCTCCTCGAGCAGTGGGCCGGGGAGCCGTTCGGAGCCGCCGTGGTGACCGAGGTGGCCCGGGACGGCACGCTGGAGGGCCCCGCCGTCGAGGGCCTGGCCCACCTTCTCCTGCGCACGGAGCTGCCACTGGTGGCGTCGGGCGGCGTCGGGTCCACCCAGGACCTGTACCGGTTGGCCCACCTGCAGGCGGGCGGGCGCCGGCTGGCCGGCGCCATCGTCGGGAAGGCGCTGGCGGAGCGCCGCTTCAGCGTGGAGGAGGCGTTGGCCGCGTGCGCAGCATCCGACTGATCCCCTGCCTCGACGTCACCGAGGGCCGCGTCGTGAAGGGCGTGCGCTTCGTCGACCTCACCGACGAGGGAGACCCGGTCGAGCTGGCGGCGCGCTACGACGCCGAGGGGGCCGACGAGGTCACGTTCCTCGACATCACGGCCTCCTCCGACGGGCGCGACACGATGGTGGCGGTAGTGGCGCGCACCGCCGAGCAGGTCTTCATCCCCTTGACGGTGGGTGGTGGGGTCCGGGTGGCGGAGGACGCACGCCGCCTCCTCCGGGCGGGCGCGGACAAGGTCGCGGTGAACACGGCCGCCGTCGAGCGGCCGGACCTCGTGCGCGACATCGCAGAGGAGTTCGGCGGCCAGTGCGCCGTGGTCGCCATCGACGCCCGCGCCAGGGAGCAGGGGGTCGGCTGGGAGGTGTACACGCACGGCGGACGCACGCGCACGGGCCGCGACGTCGTCGCCTGGGCGGCCGAGTGTGCGGCCAACGGGGCGGGCGAGATACTGCTGACGTCCATGGACCGCGACGGGACGAAGGACGGCTTCGACCTCGCGCTGACGCGGGCCGTCGTCGATGCGGTGGAGATCCCGGTGGTGGCGTCGGGCGGCGTAGGCCGGCTGCAGGACCTGGTGGACGGCGCACTCGACGGGGGTGCCGACGCCGTCCTCGCCGCATCGATCTTCCACCGCCGCGAATTCACCATCGGCGAGGCCAAGGCCTACATGGCCGAACGCGGGGTCACGGTCCGCCCCTTCCGAGCCCCCTGACCTGGAGGGCCGCCCTCGTGCGGTACCGTGCCAGGGTGCCTACGTCAACGGCGAAGAACGGGACCGGCAAGGCCAAGGCCGACGCGGTGGACGACAAGCAGCCGATCTCGGTGCTCTTCGATCGCGTCATGGTCCAGATCTCGCCCACCGACGGCGAGCGGCGTTCGCGCGCCGGCATCCTGATCCCGGCCACGGCGCAGATCACCCGTCGCCTGACCTGGGCCGAGGCGGTCGCGGTCGGCCCGCACGTCCGCACCGTCAAGGTGGGCGACACGGTTCTGTTCAACCCCGAGGACCGCTTCGAGGTCGAGGTGCACGGCGAGGAGTACGTGATTTTGCGCGAGCGCGACATCCACGCCATCGCGTCGCCTCGCAACGACCGCGGCACGGGGCTCTACCTTTGAGCGGCGCCGGGGCCGGGGCCGACGCGGCCCCCGCCGTCCCCGAGGGTGTGGCCCTGTCGGTGGACGAGGGTGTCGCGGGCGCCGTCGACTTCACCAAGGACCCCGACGGCCTCGTGCCGGCGATCGTCCAGGACGCCCGCGACGGGACGGTGCTCACGCTGGCCTACATGGACGCGGAGGCCCTCCGGCGCACGCTGGCCACGGGCCGCTCCTGGTTCTTCAGCCGCAGCCGCAAGGAGTACTGGCAGAAGGGAGAGACCTCGGGGGACCGGCAGTACGTCCGGGAGGTCCGTCTCGACTGTGACGGCGACGCGCTGGTGGTGCTGGTGGACCAGCACGGCCGCGGGGCGTGCCACACCGGGGAGCGCACGTGCTTCCACCGCAGCCTGGGGGTGGGCCCGGGGGTGCCCGCGCCGTGACGCCGGCGGGCGGGCCGGGCCCGGGTGTGCTCGACTTCCGGCCCGACCCGGCCGAGTTCGCCGCCTTGGCCAAGGAGCACGCCATCGTCCCCGTGTGGTGCGAGGTCGTCGCCGACACGCTCACGCCCGTCGCCTGCTTCGCCAACGTCGTCGGGGAGGGGGAGGGGTTCCTCTTCGAGTCCGTCGAAGGGGGGGAGCGTTGGGGCCGCTACTCGTTCGTCGGGCGCCAGCCGCTCGCCACGCTGACGGCCCGGGGCCGGACCGTCGAGGTGGCCGGCGAGCTCGACCTGGAGCGTTCCGAGGACGGGATCCTCGACGCCATCGAGGAGCTGGTGTCCCGCTTCCGGTCACCGGTGCTGACGGGGCTCCCGCCGCTGCACGGCGGGCTGGTCGGGTATCTCGGCTACGACGTCGTGCGCGAGGTCGAGCGCCTCCCCGAGCCGCCTCCCGACGACCTCGGGCATCCCGACGCGGCGCTGGTGGTCATCGGGCAGTTCTGCGCGTTCGACCACTGGCGCCAGCGCATCGTCCTGGTGGACAACGTCGTCGTCCCCGAGGCGCCCGACGGCGTCGTCGACGAGGTGGCCGCGGCGGACACCTACGACGCCGCCTGTGCCCGCCTGCGCCAGCTCGCGTCGGACTGCGCCCGGCCCGGACCGGCCACCGGCCACATGGTGGCGGCGCCGCCGCCGGGCCTGGAGCGGGCCGAGGCGGCGCGGACGATGAGCTCGGAGGAGTACCAGGCCGCCATCGGAGTGGCCAAGGAGTACATCCGGGCGGGGGACATCTTCCAGGTGGTGCTGTCGCAGCGCTTCGACCTGACGCTCGGCGCCGACGCGTTCGACGTCTACCGGGCGCTGCGCCTGCTGAACCCCAGCCCGTACCTCTACTTCCTGCGCTTCCCCGAGGTGACCGTGGTCGGGGCCTCGCCCGAGCCCATGGTGCGGCTGCGCGACGGCGTCGTCACGTCGCGGCCCATCGCCGGGTCGCGGCCGCGGGGGGAGAACGAGCAGCACGACCGCCTCCTGGAGGGGGAGCTGGCGGAGGACCCCAAGGAGCTGGCGGAGCACATCATGCTGGTGGACCTGGCCCGCAACGACGTGGGGCGGGTCGTCCGCTTCGGCACCGAGAAGGTCGACGAGCTCATGAGCATTGAGCGCTACAGCCACATCATGCACATCACGTCGCAGGTGTCGGGGGAGCTGGCGGAGGGCAAGGGCCCGATCGACGTCCTGCGGGCGACGCTGCCAGCGGGCACGCTCTCGGGGGCCCCCAAGGTGCGGGCCATGGAGATCATCGACGAACTCGAGCCGACCAAGCGCGGCGTCTACGGCGGCGTCGTGGGGTACATCGACTTCTCGGGCAACGTCGACACGGCGATCGCCATCCGGACCATGGTCGTGACGCCCGACGGGCGGGCCAGCGTCCAGGCGGGCGCGGGAATCGTGGCCGACAGCGACCCCCAGAGCGAGGACGAGGAGTGCGCGCACAAGGCCGGTGCGCTGTTGGTGGCCGTGACGGCGGCTCGGCGCATGGGGGCCTCGCCGCGTCCGGTGGCCCAGTGAGCGGGCGGGGCACGCCGGTGGGGTTGGAGGAGGGGACCGAGGCGCTGCGCCACGGCGCCGGCGCCTTCCGCCCGGCGCGAGACGTGCTGGCCGTGCGCGGCCCCGACGCCGAGGCCTACCTGCAGGGCCAGCTCAGCCAAGACGTCGAGGCCCTGGCCGTGGGCGCGTCGGCGGACGCGTTGCTGCTGGAGCCCGACGGGAAGCTGTCCGCTCTGCTGCGGGTGACCCGCACCGACGGGCAGGGTTTCGTCCTCGACGTCGACGGGGGCTACGGCGATGCGGTGACGGCGCGGCTCCGTCGCTTCCTGCTGCGCTCCAAGGTGGAGATGGAGCGCCTTTCCTGGCGCTGTCTCTCGCTGCGCGGCGCCGCGGTCGACGCGGCGGCGGCCGGCCTCCTCGCCGTCCTCGCCGAGCGGGGTGTGCTCGCCCTGCCCTTCGAGTGGAACGGGTGGGCGGGGACGGACCTGCTCGGCCCCGACGACGTCGTGCTCGGGGCCGACACCGGGGGTCTCCCCCCGGGAGTGGTGGCGTGCGGCGCCGACGCGGTCGAGGCGTGCCGGATCGTCTCGGGGATCCCCGCCATGGGGACCGAGCTGACCGGCAAGACCATCCCCGCCGAAGCGGGGCTGGTGGAGCGCACCGTGAGCTTCACCAAGGGGTGCTACACCGGGCAGGAGCTCGTGGCCCGGATCGACTCCCGCGGCTCCAACGTGGCGCGCCGGCTCGTCGGCGTGGTGGCCGCGGCGGAGTCGGAGGACCGTGACGGCGCGCCCCTGCTGGTGCGCGGCATGACCCTGCACGGCGGGGACGCACCCGAGGGCGACGGCCCGGCGGACGACAAGGTGGCCGGCACAGTGACCTCGGCGGCGTGGAGCGTGGAACTGGGGGCCTGGGTGGCGCTCGGATACCTGCACCGCAACGTGGAGGTCCCCGGACCGGTCAGGGTGCGCTCGGGTGACGGGCTGGGTGGTTCGCACTCGGCGCGGGCCGCAGCCCTGCCGCTCGGCGCTGCGAACTGAACAGGCATTGCGCCGGTCCTGGCCGGCCCACCGATGCGGTCGTGGGCACGTGACACGGGGGTCAAGGACTCTGGCCAGGGATGAGGCACGATGCGGCCTCCGCATGCGTGCACCACAACTGCAACCTGACGCCACCGGAGTCGAGACAACCCAGGATCAATCTCGTCCTATGAGGCGTTCGGAGGACATGGAGCAGGGACGGAGCCTCGGGCACACCGAGGCGCTCTCCGAGCTCAATCCCTGGCGCGAGGTGGGCTGGATCTTCCGCGACGGTTCCTGCATCGCCATCGAGCGCCAGGGTGACGAGACCCGATCACGGGTATTGGTCGACTGATGGTCAAGGTCATCCACGTCGCAGATGACGGCACCGAGGTGGCTGCGATCGAAGTCGACGACTTCACGATCGAGGTCATCTACTCGGGCATCGCCGAGATGCTGCGGGAGGCCGCCACAGCGAACGCTCCCGCGATCGTGCCGCAGTTCGACCTGCCACACGAGGCGCGGCACCGTCGCGAGAAGATCCTGGGCCGGATCCGCGACTGACCCGCCGGCCCGCGGCGGGCCGGCCAGAAGCTGATTCCTCCCGCGGGTGGTTGCTCCCGGCCGCGACGGTCGGCGTCGACGCGCCGGTTCGTCGGCCCTCAGCCGGCACCGGAGGCGGTCACGACGACGACGACGCCATCCTTCGTGGCCACGACCACGCGAGTGAGGCCACGGCCTGGGGGTGCGGCGCTGCCATCGCCTCTCTCAGCGCCGACGCGGCGCCGGGGTTCTCCTTCGTGTGCCCCGGCGACGCGGGCGGGCACCAGGCGGCCACCGAGTGCATGTCGGAGACGACTCCCTGTACGTCCAGAGGCTGATCGTGATCGCCGACCGTGCCCGGCTGCCTCTATGAACGAGGCCTCGAACTCATGGTCCATGAGCGCCCAGGCCGATGTGCCGCTCGATCCGTACGGGGACTGCTCCTGAGCAGGATGGTGGGCCTTCGGCGAAACGGCGCGCCACTACGCTGAAGCCTCATGCCGACCTACCTGGCGGACATCCTCGCCGCCCACCGGGCCCGCGCTGCGGCTGACCGCCGCCCGCTCGGGCACCTGGTCGAGCGGGCGGTTGCCTCGCCGGCGCCCCGCGACTTCGTCGGCGCCCTGCAGGGCGGGGGGCTCTCGTGCATCGCGGAGGTGAAGCGCCGCTCCCCGTCGAAGGGCGACCTGGACCCCGGCCTGCAGCCGGATCTCGTGGCCAAGGAGTACGTGGCGGGAGGTGCGGCGTGCCTGTCCGTTCTGACGGACGCCGAGTTCTTCGGGGGCTCGGCCGGCGACCTGGCGTCGGCGCGCCAGGCATCGGGTCTGCCCGTGCTGCGCAAGGACTTCACCGTGCAGGAGGCGGACGTGGCCGACGCCGCGCCTGATGGGCGCCGACGCGGTCCTCTTGATCGTGGCTGGTCTGGACGACGACGAGCTGATGCGTTGTGCCGCCCGGGCCGAGGAGCTCGAGCTGGCGGCTCTCGTGGAGGTGCACGACCAGGAGGAGCTGGGTCGGGCGCTCGCGGTGGGTGCGACGCTGGTGGGGGTCAATCGAGCGCGACCTGCACACCTTCGCAGTCGACCACGAGCGCGCCTGCACCCTGGCGGCGCGCATCCCTGCCGGTGTGACCGCCGTCGCGGAGTCTGGCATCCGGGACGCGGCCGATGCCCGCCGCCTGGCCGAGGCCGGGTACGACGCCATCCTGGTGGGGGAGACGCTCGTCCGGGCTGGGGACCGGGTGGCACAACTTCGTGAGCTGATCGGCCACCCCGTCGGGACGCGATGACGGACGACTTCCTCGTCAAGATCTGCGGCGTGACGTCGGAGGCCGACGCGCTGCTCTCAGTGAGCCTCGGCGCGTCGGCGGTGGGCTTCATCTTCGCGCCCTCACCACGGCAGGTCTCCGTGCAGCTCGCGGGCGACATTGCGAAGCGCCTCCCCGAGCACGTGCTGACCGTGGGCGTCTTTCGCGACGAGGCACCCCAGCGCGTGGTCGAGGCGGTGCGCCTGGCCGGTCTCGGCGCGGCCCAGCTGCACGGCCACGAGACGGCCGAGGAGACCCAATGGGTGCGCGCCCGCCTGCACACGGTGATCAAGGCCTTCCGGGCGGGCGAACGAGCTATCGCCCGCTTCGAGGAGTTCGGCGCCGACTACCTTCTCGTCGACGGCGATAACCCTGGCTCGGGCAACGTCTTCGACTGGCGGCTGGCCGAGGGGGTCGCCGACCACCACCGGCTGATCGTCTCGGGGGGGCTGGGCCCGGAGAACGTCGCCGACGCCGTGGCGCACCTGCGACCCGCCGGGGTCGACGTCTCCAGTGGTGTCGAGTCGGCACCGGGCCGCAAGGACCCGCTGCTCTTGCGGGACTTCATCGCCAACGCGCGACAGGCCGCCCTGGACGCCGCGGGCCGTGACGTCGTCGACGAGCCGGTCGCCGAGCAGCCTTACGACTGGAGGGACGGGTGAGCGGCGAAGGCGACAGCCTGATGGCGCGGCCGGGCCCTGACGGCCGGTTCGGGGAGTTCGGCGGCCGCTTCGTCCCCGAGCCGCTGATGCCGGCGTGCCTGGAACTGGAGAAGTGGTTCGACGACGCCTGGGGCGACCCGACGTTCCGTGCCGAGCTGGACGGGCTGTTGCGCCACTACGGCGGGCGGCCGACGCCGGTGACCGAGTGCGCCCGCCTGTCGGAGCGTCTCGGGGTGCGCGTCCTCCTCAAGCGGGAGGACCTGGCGCACACCGGCTCGCACAAAATCAACAACGTCGTCGGGCAGGCGCTGCTCACGAAGCGGATGGGCAAGACGCGCATGATCGCCGAGACGGGGGCGGGCCAGCATGGCGTGGCCGCGGCGACCGCGGCTGCACTCTTCGGCCTGGAGTGCACCGTGTTCATGGGCGAGGTCGACACGAAGCGGCAGGAGCTCAACGTCTTCCGGATGGAGCTGCTCGGGGCGGAGGTGCGCTCGGTCACGTCCGGGAGCCGGACACTGAAGGACGCGGTGAACGAGGCCATGCGGGAGTGGGTGGCGACCGTGGAGACCACGCACTACTGCCTGGGCTCCGTGATGGGTCCGCACCCCTTCCCCTACATGGTCCGCCAGCTGCAGAGCATCGTCGGGCAGGAGGCCCGCGCGCAGTGTCGCGAGGTGCTCGCCGGTGCCGATCCCGACGTCGTCGTGGCGTGCATCGGCGGCGGTTCCAACGCCGCGGGCACGTTCGCCGGGTTCGTCGACACGAGGGCACGGCTCGTCGGGGTGGAGGCGGCCGGCGGCGCCGCCATCACCAATGGCATCCCCGGTGTGCTCCACGGCATGCACTCGCGCCTGCTGCAGGACGAGGCGGGTCAGATCGAGGAGGCCGAGTCGATCTCGGCCGGCCTGGACTACCCCGGTCTCGGGCCCGAGCACGCCCATCTGGCCGCCACGGGGCGGGCGGAGTACTCGACGGCGAGCGACGACGAGGTGCTCGAGGCGTTCCGCCTCCTCAGCCACACCGAAGGCATCATCCCGGCACTCGAGTCGGCGCATGCGGTGGCGTGGGTGGCCCGGTCGGCCGGGACGGAGACGCTGCCGTCGGGCTCGGTGGTCCTGATCACGCTGTCGGGGCGGGGCGACAAGGACGTGGCCCAGGTGCGGGAGATCTTCGGCCGTGAGCGCGATGCCTGACCTGGAGAAGGAGCTCCGCGCCCGGCGCGACAGCGGACGCAAGCTGCTGATCCCCTACCTCATGGGCGGGATGAGCGGCGACTGGGGAGAGTCGTTGGCCGCCGTGGTGGCCGCCGGAGCCGACGCGGTGGAGGTCGGCATCCCCTTCTCGGACCCGATGATGGACGGACCGGTCATCCAAGAAGCGGGACTGCGCGCACTGCAGCGGGGCACCGTGCCCGATGCGGTGCTCGACGGCATCGCCCGGGCGGAGGCACCCGTGCCCGTGGCGGTCATGACCTATTACAACCTCGTCTTCCGGGCCGGCCACAAGCGCATGGCCCGCTCCCTCGCTGCCGCCGGCGTGAGCGGAGCCATCGTCGTCGACCTCCCGATTGAGGAGATCGGCCCCTGGGCCACCGAGGCCGACGCGGCGGGGATCGACACCGTGCTGCTGGTGGCGCCTTCGAGCCCGCCCGAAAGGGTGGAGCGAATTTCCACGCGGGCGCGCGGCTTCGTCTACGCCGTGGCGCGCATGGGCGTGACCGGTGAGCGGGGCGACGTGGGGGACGACGTGGTGAAGGTCGTCGGGCGCATCCGTCAGTGCACGGATATGCCGGTGTGCGTCGGAGTCGGCGTGTCCACACCGGCACAGGCCGCCGAGGTGTGCGAGGTGGCTGACGGTGTGGTGGTGGGCTCTGCCCTGGTGCGCCGCCTGCTCGCGGGCGAGGGTCCCGAGGGTGCTGGCGCGTTCGTCGGGTCGCTCCGCGAGGCGATCGACTAACGAGCGAGACGCGCTGTTGCGATCACAGATTCCTCGCGGTGACGGGCCACGAGCCACTCGAGGCCACCGGGACGACGGGCCTTGAGGCGCTCGCACCCCGTCAGGCACGCCCGCGCAGCTGGCGCTCCGCGTCGGCGGCGATCGCGTGCTGCCCTGCCGCATTCGGATGTACGGCTCGCCACACGTACCCCTGCACGTTGTGCTCCGCCTGCGTGGCCCGGGCAATGAGCGAGGTGCAGGCCGAACCCGGGTGGAGGACGTCGGTGCCCGTGCACGCCTTGGCGGCGAGGACATCGGCGGCGTCGGACGCCAGCGTGGCGTCCGGCACGGGCTCACCCGAGAACAGCCACGGGTGCGCGGTGCAGATCCCGTGCCCGGCCATGGTCCCGGCGGTCTGGACGAGCGTGACATTCGTCACGTGGTCGGCCCGGGCATCGGCCACCGCACCGCCAATGGCCTCGTTCAGGGCCCCCAGCACGACCTGGGCGGCGGCATAGGTGGCGGCTGCGTTGGACTTGAGCCCGCTACAGATGAGATTGGTGTGGAGGTGAGAGGCGAAGGTGTCGTCCGCGATCTGGCCGGGACTCGGAATGGGCTGGTAGTAGTCGAGGACGCCGATCGTCCCCGCGTGCGGTGCGATGGACTCGATGGCTTGGGCCAGGCTCGTGCGCACGTTGGACAGATCGCTCGCCAGTCCGGGCGTGACCATGCCGTTGTTGACGCAGGGCGTCCCGATGCCGAGGCCGACGCCGAGGACCCGGGCCAGCTGGAACTCCAGGCAGGAGGCGAAGCCGATGTCGTCGGCCCCATCCTGCAACAGGACCAACTTGGCGGGGTGCTGGGCCAGGTCCGCCGCCGCCAGCTCGTCGCTCAGGTTGCGGGCCTGCTGCGGAGGGACCGGGCATTGCCCGTCTCGGGCCGTGTTGTCCACCGCGTCGGCGACGGCGCCGCTAATGGCGAGCTGGTCCCCGACGAGCCGGCAGTTGGTGGTCCGCACCGTCATGGTCAGCCCGAAATCCCGGGCCAGCTGGGACGGGTAGGCGGCCGTCGAGGGGCCCTGCGACACCCAGGTGGTCGGGAGCCCGACCTGGGGCGTGAGATAGGGGTTGTGCAACCCGTGGCCGTAAGGGACGGAGTCACCCAGCGCGACGACGCGGGTCGTCGCCGGCACGGATGGGGTGGGCGGGCCGGAGCTGCGCGTCGCCAGCACGATGCCACTGGTGACCAGGCCCAGCACGACCACGGTGGTGGCGAACCAGAACACAGGGGAGCGGCGTGCCGCGGCACCCCAAGTTTGCAGCCTTCCCATGGAATGGAACCTCACGAACCGCTGCCGGATGGCGGCGGAGGAGCGACTCTACCGGCCGCGTTCAGCGAGGAGGCAGCAGCAGGAGGCAGCCGTTGTGGCCGCCGAAGCCGAACGAGTTGGAGAGGACAGCGGAGGGCTCCCATGACTGGGGTTCGCCGTGCACCACCCGGATCGTGATCTCGGGATCGGGCTCCTCGTAGCCGGCGGTCGGCGGGATGGTCGCATGGTGGATCGTCAGCACCGCCGCCACGGCCTCGATCGCGCCGGCGGCCGCCAGCCCATGGCCCGTGACACCCTTGGTCGAGGTCACGAGCGGCCCGGGATCGCCGAACACCTTGCCGATGGCGCGTGCCTCGGCCAGGTCGTTCAGTGGGGTCGAGGTGCCGTGCGCGTTGATGTGGCCGACGTCGGAGGCCTGGATCGCCGCGTCGGCCAGGGCCAGCTCCATGCAGGCGACCGCGCCGGACCCGTCGGGCGAGGGGGCCGTGATGTGGTGGGCATCGGCGGTGCTGGCGGCGCCGGCCACTTCGGCGTAAATGGTGGCGCCGCGGGCCACCGCGCGCTCCCAGTCTTCGAGGACCAGCGCCGCGGCACCCTCGGTCATGACGAACCCGTCGCGCCGCGCGTCGAATGGCCGCGAGTGACCCGATGTGGACAGGGCGGTCATGTTGGCAAACGCTGCCTGTGCGACGGGGACCATGCTGGCCTCGGAGCCGCCACCGATCACCACGTCGCAGCGACCCGACGCGACGAGTCGGGCGGCCGCCCCGATGGCGTGCGTGCCGGCCGCGCAGGCCGTGCAGATCACCTCCGACGGGCCTCGCCAGCCGAGGCGCATGGAGATCCCGGCGGCCCCCGCGTTGGCCATCATCATCGGCACGAGGCGCGGCGAGACCCGGTCGGGCCCCTTCTCGTTGAACACGCCGACCTGGTCGGCCAGCGTCTCCAGGCCGCCGACGCCGGTCGCGAAGATGACGCCCGCCTTTGCCGGGTCGACCGCCAGCTCGCCGGCGGCCTCGACTGCCATGTCGGCCGAGGCCATGGACAGCTGGGCGAAGCGGTCCAGCTGTCGGATCTCCTTCGGGCCGAAGAAGTCGTTCGGCTCGAAGCCCCGCACGACACCGCCGGTCACCGAGGGATGGAGCAGACCGTCCCAGAGGGCGTCGACACCGACCCCGCAGCACGTGACCGCGCCCAGGCCGGTGACGGCCACACGCCGCCCCGGGATCGGGCCGCCGGCGCCGATGCCGATCTGCATCAGAGCTTGGAAGAGATCAGGTCGAACGCCTGCCCGATGGTGGTGATGTCCTCGAGCTCGGTCTCCTCGACCGTGATGTCGAACGCCTCTTCGAGCGCCATCACCAGCTCGACGAGGTCGAGGCTGTCGGCATCGAGATCGTCGGCGAACTTGGCTTCCTTCGTGATCTTGTCGGCCGGTACCTGGAGTACCTCTACGGCGCACTCGCGAAACTTCTCGAACGCTGCGTCGCTGTCCACTTTCAGCTCCTTGTCTGTCGGTTCCACTGCACGCTACAGGCCCATGCCCAGGCCGCCGTCGACCGGCACCACTGCCCCCGTCACGTACGCGGCTGCGTCGGAGGCCAGGAAGCCGACGACGGCCGCCACGTCCTCCACCGTGCCGACCCGCCCGAGCGGGACCTGACCGGTCATCAGCGCCACGCGGTCGGCTCCGAGGGCCGCAGTCATGTCGGTGTCGATGAAGCCCGGGGCGACCACGTTGACCGTGATCTGCCGGCTGCCGACCTCCCGCGCGATGGCCCGGGCCATGCCGACCAGGCCCGCTTTGGACGCGGCGTAGTTGGCCTGTCCCGGGAGCCCCACGTAGGCACCGACGGACGACAGGAAGATGATGCGCCCGGCATGGAGCCGCAGCATCTTGGCCACGGCGCGTTTCGCGACACGGAACGAGCCGGTGAGATTGGCGTCGATCACGTCGACGAAGGCCTGCTCACTCATGCGAAGGATCAGGGAGTCCGCGGTGATCCCGGCGTTGGCCACCAGTACCTGCACCGGTCCCCACCGCTCTTCGATCGCCTTGAAGGCCGCCTCGACTTCGTCCGGGTTTCGGACGTCGCAGTGCACGGCGAGGAACCGGTCCGGGTCGGATCCCTCGGGCGGTGGCGGAGGGTCGGACGAGCGGCACGTCGTCGCCACCTGGTCGCCGTTGGCGAGGAACCACTCCACACACGCCGCGCCGATGCCGCGCGTGCCGCCGGTGACGAGGACGACGGCCATCAGTGGGTGTCGGGCACGCGGAGCCAGACGAGGGGCTGACCCTCCTGCACCCGCTCGCCATCAGCCGCCAGCCATCGGATGATCTGCCCGGCGAAGGGCGTTCGGACCTCGGACACCCCGACGCGGCCGACGAGGTCCGCCACCTCGACGTCCGAGGAGGCCACGCCGGGGTCGCCGTCGGTTCCGGGGAGGAGGCCGGTCCCGGGCGCGCGCAGCGAGGACTCGGGGCTGAAGATGCCGCTCGACGGGCTCACGACGACGCGCTCGGACATGTAGAGGTGCTCGCCCTGGTGGAGCGCCGGTTCGGCTCGCCAGGTGCCGGCGGCGCCGATCTGGTCCATCAGGGTGTCGAGGTCCTCGGGCTTGGAGACCGCCAGGGACTGGATCTCGGGCAGGCTTCGCTTTGCCAGTCCGCTGAGCACGCCACCAGGACCGAGCTCCACCAGCGACGTGAGCCCGAGACCGGCGAAGGTCTCGAGCGTCTGGCGCCAGCGAACCGGGCTGCACAGCTGGGCCGAGAGAAGCCCGGGCCACTCCGCGGGGTCGTCGTGCACGTGCGCGTCCACGTTGGCCACGACCCGGACCTCTGGCGCCAGGAAGGTCACCTCGGCCAGGGCCTTGCGCAGATCGGCCCGGGCGCCCTGCATGAGCGGCGTGTGGAACGCGCCGGAGACCTGGATCGGGAGCACCCGCTTCGCCCCCAGGCCCTTGGCCAGCTCGCCGGCCACGGCGACCGCGTCGGGCGTGCCGGAGATCACCACCTGTCCCGGCGCGTTGTAGTTGGCCACCCAGACGTCGCCCTCGGCCCGCATGCACGCGGCCTCGGCGTCGTCGTCGGCGATGCCGAGGAGCGCGGCCATCGTTCCCGGAGCCTCCTCCCCGGCGCGGGCCATGGCCGCGCCCCGAGCGACCACGAGTTGGATCCCGTGCTCGAAGCCCAGCGCGCCGCTGGCGACCAGGGCGGTGTACTCGCCCAGGCTGTGGCCGGCGCAGGCGGCCGGCGTGAGTCCGATGCGCTCCACGGCGTCGAGCACGACCAGGCTGAGCACCGTGGTGGCCAGCTGAGCGTTCTCGGTCTGGGTGAGCTCCTCAATCGGGGCGTGCAGCAGGAGATGGCTGAGGTCGCGTTCGGCGGCGGCCGAGGCTTCTTCGACGACCTCCCACGAGGGGTGATCGACCCATGGCTCACCCATGCCGGCACGTTGTGATCCCTGTCCGGGGAAGGTGAAGACCAGCACGTGTCCAACGGCTCCCATCGACGGCGGGTGGGGAACTCACAGTGTGGCATGTCGACCTGGCCGCGGCCCAAGGCGGAGGTCGCAACATCGCACCGGCGGTGGGAAGCCGCGCGGCTCGGCGCAGCCCATGGTTGGTTACCGACGGGAAACCTGGTGTGGCGCCGGGTACGACCGCGCCGCCGTGGGCGCCGTGCCTCCCGGGCAGCATCTCCCGTGAGATCAGGCATCGGCAGGTGTTTCCCAGGAGACCCTGCCGCTGGGATTGCAAGGAGGGCTGTGCACCGATTTGCAGGTGTCCAATGAGAGCGAGAGGCACGGAGCGCCCTGCTCTCGCACCAGGCGTGGTGGGCCGGTGAGGCCCCGCGCCGGACACGCTGGTGTGTTCGTTCTCGTTGTGGGCCCGGCTCTTGCTTCCCGCGCCCTGCAGGGCGACACGTCCCCCGCTTTGAGTGCCGGACCGAACCGCCCCGCCCTGCGTCAGCATCACGGTCATCAGGACGACGCTGGCCATTCCCTTCGCCCACTACGACGACTCGTTCCGACACCGCTGCCCGCAACGACGAAGGTCGTCTGGGTCCGGGTCTGGGGCGCGCCGGCGTAATTCCGCCCGTAAGCGATGTCACTACGATCGTCGGAATGACGGACATGCTCACCTTCTCGGCCCACCTGCCCGAAGTGACGTTGGAGCCAGGAGAGGCCGTGGTCACCGAGGGCGGTGGTGCCGGTGCCATCTGGGTCCTCGTCTCCGGCGCGCTACAGGTCCGCAAGGGCGACACGACGGTCAACACGATCACCGTTCCGGGGTCCATGGTCGGGGAGATGTCGGTGCTGCTCGGCACGCCCCACGGCGCCACCGTCGAGGCCACCGAGTCGACCACGCTCCGCTACGCGGCCGACGGCAACGCGCTGTTGCTCAGTGACCCCGAGGTGACGAGGCTCCTGGCGATAGGGCTGGCGGAGCGGCTCAATTACGTCTCGTCGTATCTCGCCGACCTGAAGGTGCAGTACGGCGACGCGCCCGGGCTCGCCATGGTGTCCGACGTCCTGGCCCGGCTGGCCCAGCAGAAGGACGGAGGAGCCCAATCCGGCTCAGTCCGGGACCCCGACCCCGAGTATTGAACGGGTCCGCCCGGGGCTGACTCAGAAGACGGTGCGCTCCGGCACCTTCCCCCCGGCGAGGTCGACCTCCTCGTTGCCGAGCATGGACACCCAGCGGGCGACGTTGGCATCGAGATCGATCTCCACGCGGGACGGCACCGGGCCGATCTGCTGGCCCCCGTTGAAGATCCAGGTGTCGCCCCGGCGGTCGACCCAGGACCCGTCGGGCTTGAAGGGGGACTCGTGCACGTGCCCGGTGAGGACGATGTCGGGGCGGTGTTCGTCGATCCAGTCACGGAGGTCGGCGTCGCCGTAGTCCTTTCGCCCCGTCCAACACGTGGGTGAGCCGAGCGGGGGCCAGTGATAGACCCACACCCATCGGGCCGGCCGCCGGCGCGCATCTGCGGCGAGCTGGGCGGCCACAGCATCTCGCCCGACCGGGCCGTCCCACCAGGGGCAGATCGTGACCAGCGTGTCATCGATCAGCAGCGAATCCCCGTCGGTCGGGACATCGGCGGCCCTCGCTTCGGCGAGCCAGAGCGCGGCCTGCTCGCCGTGGTCATCCGGGCCAGTCAGATCGTGATTGCCGGAGCTCACCGCCACTCGAGTCGCCGCCCGCAGCAGCGGGAGGTACTGCAGAACGACCACGCTCTGCGCCTCGAGCGGGACAGACGAGCGGATGCTGAGGCAGTCCCCGGCCACGACCACGAGGTCGAACTGCGGGCCCACGCCGACCACCCAGTCGAACTGGGGGAGCGTGTAATGGAGGTCAGAGACGAGGAGTATGCGCATGGATCCGTTCCGGGGCGAGACACTACGCGCTGCTCCGCGGCCAACCGGGGCCAACGCGGGAGGGTTCGGACGGGCCACCGGGACGCGCCGGCCCGGCGTGGTCAGAGGGTGCCGGGAGGCGCCAGTGCGGCCACGCAGCCCTGCAGCGCCGTGACTCCGGCGACCGGTGCGTTCGCGGCGCCGGCACTCGGTGGTGTCGCCGGCACCGCGGCCGAGGGCACCGTTGTCGTTGTGGTCGTGGTCACCGGGACGGTGGACTGCACGGTCGTGGCCGGGAGCGTGGTTGTCGTCACTGTCGTCGGGACCGTGATCGCCGTGGGCACCGTAGTGGTGGTCGCCGCGGCCGCGGGCACGGTGGTCGTCGTTGTCGTCGTGGTGGACGTGGGCACCGGAGCGGTGGTGGTGGTGGTGGTCGTCGTCGTCGTGGTGTCAGCGGGTGCCGTCGGAGCCGCGTCCGATGCAGGCAGCGCGATGGCCACCGTCGTGCAGGCACCGGCCTGCTGAAGCGTCGCCACGTCGGCCACCATCTTGGTGAGGGACGTGTGTTCTGTATTCGTATCCGCTGCAAGAGCCAACGCGGCAGGTGTGACCGCCTTCGCCGCTGCGTCGCGTCGTGAGAGCATGGCTTTGACGTCCGCTGCGGCCGATCGTTCGCGGACCAGGAGATCGTTCGCCGCGACGCTGAGGTATTGCTGGGCGATCACACCCTGCGCGGTCTTCGGACCGAATGGGTTGACCCCGCCACCGAGGTTGGCCACGGAGGTGCTCGCGTACAGCCCGCTGCTCACGTACTCGTCGATCGCGAAACGCCGGAGGGCGCGGGACGCAATGTCGTACGTGCCCCGCGCGGCCGACAGCTGGGTCTGCATCGCCGCCAGCTGTTCCTGCCGTGTCACCAGGAGGTTCTGGTCGCCGGCGACGGTGGCGATGGCCTGCTGGTAGGCACGCAGGTCCGACCGAACGTTCCCGAACACGCTCAGGGCGGGTGAGTTCGTCAGCATGGCGGCGAGGTCACCGGCGGCACCGAGAACTTGTCCTTCGTAACACGGAATCCCGTCAGCGGAGGGGGCGCACCATGCGCTCTGGTCCACCGCGGCGAGGAACACACCCGGGGGAGCGACGTTCCCGGCCCGCAGCGCGGAGGTGATCGACCACATGTTGGGCTGGAACAGGGTGGTCACGGTCGCCGCACACCCGGCCAGCCAGTTGGCGAAGGCGGGAAATCCGTTGGCGGACACGACGCCCGGCAACGGTGCGCCGCTGGCGTCGGTCATCCGTTGTGTGTTGAAGGGGTTGTAGGCGGCCGTGTTGTTGGTGGATCCACCCTCAGCGACCTGCCATTCATCGAGATCCGCGATGTTGGCCTCCGTTGCCGGCGCGCCGACACCCTGCAGGATGCAGAGCTCCCAGCCCGGAGGGAGAGGGGTGCCGCTGCCACTGGCCGATGCGGTTCCGGCGATGGCCCCCGTGAAGGCGCACCCGCCCAGCCCGGCCGTCACGATGGCCAGCGCGAGCACGACGTTTCGGAGTGTGCGGGTCATAGGGAAGAGTTCCGGGTCGGTGGGTTCGCCAAGCAAGAGATCGTCACGAGAAGTCCGGGCCGCCCGGCGAAGTGGCCCAACGGACTCCTCCAGATTGGCACGTTCTGATGACGGTCCACCCACGGGTCTATCGGCGCAGGCAATGATGATCTGAACCAGTTTGGCGAAGATCGGCGATCGGGGACTGCTCAGGGGTGGCCGAGCCACCCAGAGCGGGCGTGACCCCGGGGGGTCGCAGGCATCGCGCCCTGCATACCGTCGGTGCCGCTGGTGGACGGCCGCCCGACGGTGTGAGGCGTCCACGAGGGCTTCTGCATCGGGCATTGCGTGAGCAGTGCCCGCGGGCGCTGCTGGGCTCACGCAGTCCGGTGCGACCTCCCTCACGGACGCCGAAAGTGGGAATTGGCGGGATGTTGGCCAAACGGCTGGAGCGATGCCGCTGAACCGAGCGGCCACCTGAAGGAAGTGCGTCGCCCTAGCGCTGTGCAGAAAAGACCCGTCGTTCCAGTACAGTTACGTACGCCCGGGGGTCCCTCGGCTCGCCGCGCCTAGTACAAAGGACCCCTTGCGAGGGGCGGTACGATCGTGTCCGAGGGGGCAGGCGTGAGGGTCGCGCAGGAGGGGGTCCAAGTTCGGGGCGGTCGCGTGGCGTGCCGCGCCGCGTGTGCCCTCCTCGGTGTGTCGTTGTCCCTGGCGTCCACCGTCGCCTTCGCGGGTCCAGGAGCGTCGGGAGCATTCGCCGCCGGGGCCGGCCGGGTGCCGTTGCCCGGACATCAGGGCGCCGTTCCTCCTGGGGCGACGTTGATCGGGCCGGCCCCGCAGGCGAACACCCTGCCCCTCGTCGTGACCTTCCGCCCACCCAATCCGGCGGCGCTGGCGGCGGAGGTCCGGGCCGTCTCCGACCCCCGATCCCCCGACTACCACCGATTCCTCACCCCCGCCCAGTTCGCACAGCAGTTCGGACCATCGCCGGGCGCCATCGCACAGGTCGTGTCGGCGCTACGTCGCGAGGGCCTCACGGTCGGCACCCCCTCGTCGACCGGCCTCTCCGTACCCGTCACGGGCACCGTGGCCCAGGTGCAATCCGCCTTTTCGACCGGGATCGACCGCTACCGCCTTGCCTCGGGCAAGACGGGGTACGACAACCGGTCGGCGCCGGAGGTGCCGGCCTCGGTGGCGCCGCAGATCCAGGGCATCCTGGGATTGGACACGCTCAGCCCACCGCAGCCGTCGTCGGGCCTCCCGCAGCCGAGCTCGATCCGTCCGCATGCCGGTTCCGTTGCGCCCGCCCTGGCCCCCGGTCAACCGTCGCCACAGCCCGGAACCTGTGCGACAGTCATCGGAAACGTCCAGAGCGGCACCGGTGCGCTCAACGCCGTCCAATTGGCCCAGGCGTACTCATTCGGACCGCTCTACTCGTCCAACCACTACGGGGCGGGGTCCACGGTCGCGCTCGTCGAGATGTCGGGCGCCGGCTACTCCACCAGTGACATCTCCACTTTCGCCAATTGCTACGGGATCAGCCTCGCCGGTGGGCAGATCACGCAGAAGGTCGTCGACGGTGGCGGGGCCACCGGCGATGCCACCATGGAAGCGGAACTCGACATCGACAACGTGATCTCCCTCGCGCCCAAGGCGAACATCCAGGTCTACGAAGGCGGGCCCTCCGACGGCATCTACAACGTCGTCAACCGGATCGTCGGTGATGACACGGCGAAGATCGTGAGCGTGAGCTGGACGAACGGATGCGAGGCCTATCTGCCCAAGTCGTACCAGTCCTCCGAGAACACCCTCTTCCAGGCGGCAGCCACCGAGGGGCAGTCGGTCTTCATCGCGTCGGGTGACCAGGGAGCGCAGGGTTGCAATATCAACCGGGCGATCTCCGCGACGACCGGCACCGATCCCGTGGCCCAAACAGTCGACCCCACAACCGGCACCCTGTACGTCGCGAACAAGTCGAGCAACACGATCAGCGTCGACAGCGAGGGCAACGCGAGCAACCCCTCCAACTTCGTCACCGCGGGCTCCGTGTCGACGGGCTCGGGCTCTGGCCCCGACGCGGTGACGCTCGATTCGTCCGTGGGCAAAGTGTTCGTGGCGAACGCCAACAGCACGCTCACCGTCTTCTCGACCAGCAACTGCAACCGGTCCACCACGGCCGGCTGCACTGCGCCGACCAGGGTGGCCTCCGGAGGACACCTCAGCGGGCCGGCGGCGATCGTCGCCAACGGGTCGACGCTCTACGTCGCGAACAGCAACGGCACGGTCGCGGTGTACAACGCATCGACGAACGCCTACGTCACGTCGGTCACGCTCCCACCTCTGACCGCCCCGACCGCGCTCGCCGTCGACGTGACCAACGGCGCCGTGTACCTCGCGGACGGGGTCGGCGGCAGAATCGAGTATTTCAACGCCGCGACGTGCAACGCGGCCACCACTTCGGGTTGTTCCGCGGTACCGGCGACGGTCACGGTGGGCCTCGATCCCGTGGCGCTGGCCGTCGCCACCAACGCGGGGGATCTCTACGTGGCCAACGCCGGGCCTGGCGGCGGCATCTCGGTGGTCAGCTTGAGCACGCACACCGTGGTCGCCACCATTTCGACCAGCCAACCGTCGAACGGAACCGGCGTGGTGCAGTCCATCGGGATGTCCCCGGACAACCACGAAGTGCTCGCCGTGCTCAACGGCCTGAACTTCCCTGGAGACGTCATGGCGACGGTCGACCCATCGACGCAGTCGATCACCTCGACCGTCGGCCTCGAGACCGGGTCGGACACCATGGGTCAGCTCGTCAGCGACGGGACATTGGGCTACGCGTGGGTCACCGACGAGACAAACGGCGGTGACGTCGTGCAGAACCTGAACCTCGCCGTCTCGGATCCGGCCAGCCAGCCGTACGTCACGTCAGTCGGCGGCACCACGGTGACCGCACTGGGACCCGCGCCGACCGAGAAGGTCTGGAACGACAGGCTCTTCTATTCGGACGGGGCCGGAGGAGGCGGAATCTCAGAGACGTACGCCATGCCTGCCTACCAGCAGGCGCTCGGCACGGTCAGCGGCAGTAGCGGGACGCCCTGCGCGAACGCGAGCGGAAACTGCCGCGAGGTTCCGGACGTGTCCGCAGATGCCGATCCGAGCACCGGGTACGTCATCTACGACTCCGTGAACGGGTTCGGTTGGAATGCGTTGGGTGGGACGAGCGGCGCGGCGCCGTTGTGGGCCGCCGTCCTGGCGGTCGCTGCCTCTGCCGACGGGAACACCGGCGGCTACGGCGCACTGAACCCGGCGTTGTATCTGCTGGCGCAGAACTCCCCTGGCACCTACCTCAATGACGTGACGTCGGGCAACAACGACTACAACGCGACGAGCGGTGGCCAGTATCCGGCCACGACCGGATATGACATGGCAACGGGCCTCGGCACGCCGGTCGCATCCCAGCTGGCCACGGGCCTGGTGGGGATCCCGCTGAACGTGGTCGTCTCGGGCACTCAGGCGTTCGGTGGGTCCCCGACCTTCACCGCCTTGGCCAACTACGGCGGCGTTCCAGGATTGCCGTCGGGCATCACCCTCAACACGACCGGATTCAGCTGTACGACGGTGGGCGACTCCACGCCGATCGGCCCCACGCTCGTGCCCGGGGGATACACGCTGCTGCCCACATCGTGCAGCGGGGCCACCCTCTCTGGAGCGAACTCCGCGTACTACTCCATCGTGTACACGAGCGCAGCCAACGACTTCACGGTGACCCTTGGCTCGGTCAACGTGGCGGTCGCGGGCACGCAGACCTACGGGGGGACGCCGAGCTTCTCGGGCGGTGCCAGCCCCCCCTCGGGCATCACGGTGAACACGGACGGCTTGGCCTGCACCTACGTGGACACTCCGATCCTGAAGCCCATCGCCCCGACGCTGCCCGCGGGGACCACCTCGCTGGTACCTCTGTCATGCAGCGGGGTGACCCTCTCGGGCGCCAACGCGGCCGACTATTCGGTGGTCTACACGAGCACGTCCACCGACTTCACCGTCACCCCGGCCCCGCTCACGATCACGGCCTCGAGCCCGACCATGACCTACGGCGGCTCCGTTCCGACCATCACGCCGGGCTACGCGGGCTTCGTGAACGGCGAGACCACGTCCTCCCTCACGGCCAAGCCCACCTGCGCGACAACGGCGACCATCTCCAGCCCGGTGTTGGCGGGCCCGTACGCCTCGTCGTGCGGTGGCGCGGTCGATTCCAACTACTCCTTCAGCTATGTCGGCGGATCGGTGACGGTCAACCCCGCCGCTTTGACGGTCACCGCCTCGAGCGGGTCGATGACCTACGGCGCCACGGTGTCCACGATCACACCGGGCTATGCGGGCTTCGTCAACGGCGACACGACTTCGTCGCTGACGACCAAGCCGGTGTGCTCGACCACCGCGACCAGCGCGAGCCCGCCGTCACCGCCGACCTACCCCTCCTCGTGCTCTGGCGGGTCAGACGCGAACTACGCCTTCGCCTACGTCAACGGTGCCACGACGGTGACCAAAGCGCCCATCGCCGTGGCCGTCCGCGGCACTCAGGCCAACATGGGGTCACCGAGCTTCAGCGGAAGCGGCAACCCGCCCGCCGGGGTGACCCTCACGACCAGCGCCCTGACCTGCACCGAGGTCACCCCCTCGACGCCGATCACCGTCAACCTGGCCTCCGGTGCCTACACCCTGTTGGCGTCGTCGTGCAGCGGGATCGTTCTCGCCGGCACCAACGCCGGGGACTATTCCGTCACCCTCACGAGCGCCTCGGGGGACTTCACCGTCACGGGCGGGCCGCCGCCGGTATCACCCCCGCCACCGCAACCCCCACCACCCGCCACCCACGGCTACTGGCTGGTCGGGTCCGACGGGGGCATCTTCACTTTCGGCTCGGCAAGCTTCTACGGTTCCACAGGTAGCCTCACGCTCCAGCGCCCGGTGGTCGGCATCACCTCGACACGGGACCGCGCCGGCTACTGGCTGGTGGCGTCCGACGGCGGGACCTTTGCCTTCGGCGATGCCGGCTTCTACGGCTCCATCCCAGGCCTCGGGCTCGCACCGGCGGGTTCCGGCCTCCCGCACAGCCTCAACGCACCAATCGTCGCGATGGTGCCGGCGGCGGACGGCCAGGGTTACTTCGTGGTGGCCTCCGACGGGGGCGTCTTCGCCTTCGGACCGGGCGCCAGCTTCGCCGGCTCGTGCCCGGGCATCGGCGGCTGCTCGGGCCCCGCGGTCTCCGTGATCCCCGACTCGACCGGGAACGGATACTGGCTCTTCACCGCCACGGGCAACGTCTATTCGTTCGGTGACGCGCCCTCCCTCGGTTCCCCCGGCAACGTGGGGTCTCCCATCACCTCCGCCGTCCGCACCCCGGACGGGAAGGGCTACTGGGTCCTCGTCGCCAACGGCACCGTGTACCGCTACGGCGACGCCGTCGACTACGGCAGCCCGAGTGGCCAGTTCGGCGCCTTCAATCCGGCGACGGCCATCTTCAGCACGTCGGACGGAGGGGGGTACTGGGTGGCGAGTGCCGTCGGCGCCGTGGACCCGTACGGCGACGCTCCGAACGACGGAGGCATGGCCGGCACGCACCTCAACGGCTCCATCATCGCCGCCACCGGCTTCTGATCGCTGCCGCGAGCGACGTCAGGCTGAGAATTCCGGGACCATCAGGGCGCCCGTGCGATCACGCTCACCGTCGATCGACGCCCGGTTGTGTTTCGTTCCAGACGAACATCGCTGAAGCCGTGTGCGCGGCATTGATCCGCGAAGGCCGAGGCTTGTTCGTCGGTCCACCCGTGGCTTTGGTGGCCCCTGGCGCCTGGTTGGGCCGTCCTCTCCATGGCGACGAGGCGGCCACCGGAGAGGAGCACTCGGCGTATTTCTCGAAGTCCGGCGTCGATGTCGGACCAGTGGTGGACCGTGGCAATCGACCACACGACCGAGGCGGACCCCTCAGGCACGGGGATCACCTCGGCCGACCCTTGGAGGTACCGCACCGCTGCCGAACGCCGGGTGAGCAGCCGGGCGACCCGCAACATCACTGGCGCCGGATCGATCCCGGTTGCGACCGCACCCGTTCGGGCTGCGTAGCGGACTGCGGCTCCGGGCCCACACCCCAGGTCCACGACCGTGTCACCAGATCCCAACCTGCTCAATCGGCCTGCGAGCTGGGCGTCGCCCTGGCGACCGAAGACCATGCTGAGGGCGGCGACGAGCCCGACCACCCCGGCAAAGCCGGGGTGGTCGGCGTGGTGATTGGGCGGTGCGTGCTGTTGCTCCACGCCTGCACCTTGACAGTTGAACCTGACTTCAAGTCAAGTTGGCAGGTGCCTGAGCCTTTGCTGACGATCGGGGAGGTCGCCGAACGAGCGGGCGTCACCACCTCGACGATCCGCTACTACGAACGCCTCAACCTGCTCGTCGCCGACACCCGACAATCCGGACAGCGCCGCTACCGCATCGCAACACTCCGAAGGCTTGTGTTCATCGGCATGCTGCAAGACGCGGGGCTCGCTCTCGTCGACATCGCCGGAATCCTCGACGCAGCGGACGTCCGCGAGTGGAAGTCCATTGCGGCGCGCCGACTCGAGGCGCTCGATGAGCAGATTGCCACGTTGCGTCAGGCCCGCACGTACCTTTCCGGTGCGTTGCTCTGCCGCTACGACCACCCGGTGACGGACTGCAAGATCATGGGTGCAGAGATCGATCGCCGACTCTCGAGTCGGCCGTGAAGCGCCAGCCCATGTCCGAGGTCCAGGGGACGCGCGGAGAGGTGTTCATGCAGGCAGCATTTTCACGCGAGTCCCAAGCCCTGGCCACGCACCGCCGACGGCTCAGGCCGAGGTTCTGCAGGGTCCAGCGAAGAACGAGAGAACGATGCGGGTCGTCTTGCGCTGCCCATCGACTGGCACGTCGAGGGGCACGCAACCCCATTGTCGACCGTCAGTGAACCGGCAGCTCTGGGGAAAGAACCCTGGATTGTGTGCACAGGCCCGGTACGTGACCGATTGACTCCCTTGGCGCGGTGACCATGGATTCTGCTGCACGACGTAGGACCGCGCCCCACGGGCGATCGTCATCGTCACCGTGGCTCCGGGGTCGATCACAGGAGGCAGCTTGTAGCCGGTGCGAAGGGCCAGTTGGCCTGCGTGCGGCGGGCTCATGTCGGCCAGCAGGCGCGCCCGGGGGGAAATAGCCCGGGCCGAACCTGATGTCATGTGATCCGGCGGGGGGCAGTGTCCCGGTGAACTGCGTCGCTTCCTCGGGACAGGTCAGGAGCTGGGGGTGCGCGGGAGTGCCGACGTCGCTGAGCGAACCGCCGGCGACGAAACCGCCAGACAGGCCGTTGAGGACGAGGACCGTGGCGACCAGGGCAGCAGCTCGAACGCCCCATCTCTCGCCGAGCGAACGGTCGTGCGCACGTCCCAACCAGATTGTGTGATGGCACATGGGCCCGCACCTGTAGTCCAGGACGCATGGTCCCACACGGGTGAGAGAGGTTCCGCTGCGTGCCCACAGCGTGCCCGGAGCGGGACTTGAACCCGCACGTCCTTTCGGACAACGGCTTTTGAGGCCGCCGCGTCTGCCGATTCCGCCATCCGGGCGGGAACGCCAGATCGTACAAGCTGGGACCTACGGTGGAGGGGTGGGTGCCCGTTCCCGATGAAGCTCACCGGAGTGGAGCTGGTCCGGGTCGACGTCCCGTTCCGTCATGACATCGGGACCGCAGCGGGCGTACACCGGATGCGACCCCTCCTCTTCGTCCGGGTCGTGGGGGATTCGGGCGAAGGGTGGGGCGAGTGTGCCGCCCTGGCCGACGCGACCTCGGTCGACCCCGCACTAAAGGAGGTGGAGCTGGCGGCGGCCGAGCGCGGCGTACCCCGGCTCCAGGCGGCCTGCGCCGCCCGGGGCGGGCAGCTGCCCACCGCTGCGCTCGTGCCCCAACTCTTCGGGAGCACGGCGGCAGACCGGATGCTTGCGGCGGCCTTCGAGATGGCGGTGTCCGACGCCGAACTGCGTGCCGTAGGTCGTTCGATGGCCCAGTCCCTCGGGACGGGTCCTGGGTTCGAGACGCTGCCCGTGGGTGCCGTCGTCGGCATTCCGCCGAGTCGCGATCTGGCACGCCTGCGAGCGGACGTGGACGCCGCGGTGCGTGCCGGGGCGGCGCGGGTGCGCCTGAAGATCGCGCCCGGCTGGGAGCAGGACCCGGTGCGCGCGGTGCGCGCCGATCATCCCGGGCTCGTCCTCCAGGTCGACGCGAACGGGTCCTTCGGAACGGGGGAGGAGGACGTCGCCGTCTTGAGCCGGTTGGCGGACTATGACGTCTTGTGCATTGAGCAGCCGCTCCCGCCGGCCGACCTCGTCGCCCACGCCCAGCTGGCTCGCGTCCTTCCCGTCCCGATCTGCCTCGACGAGTCCCTCACCACGCCCCGCCGGGTGCGCGACGCGCTCCGCAACGGCGCCTGCGCCATGGCCTGCCTCAAGCCGGCCCGCCTCGGCGGCGTGCGCGCCACCCGGGCCGCCCACGCGGCCTGCGCCGACGCGGGCGTGCCGGTGTTCGTGGGCGGCTTCTTCGAGGCGGGGCTCGGGCGCGCCTCCAACCTCGCTCTGGCGGCCCGGCTCAACGAGGACGCGACGGGCCTGGTGAGCGACCTCGGCGACCCAACGGATTACCTGTCCACCGACCCGTGTGGCTACCCCCCGGTGGTCGGCGGCTGGGTCCGTGTCCCCGCCGGTCCGGGGGTGGGGAACCGGCCCGACGAGGCCGTCCTGGACACCATGGACGTGCGGCGTCGTTGGTTCCCCGCCACGTACACTTGACGCCCCATGCATCGCGCGCTGCTGGAACGGCGGATCAGAGACGTCCACGCCCGCCTCGTGCAGGCGCGGGAGGAGCTGGCCGTGCTCGACGAGCAGCTGGCCGTCGTCCAGGAGTCGGCTGACGAGGCCCGCGTGCGGGCCCTCGTCTCGGAGACCCCGCTCGCCACTCAGGAGCACAACGAGGCGGTGCGCCACGCCGACGCCATGGTGCGGGCCCGCGAGGCGCTGGTGAAGACGGTGGTCGACCTCGAGCATCGCCAGGACGAGCTCCTCGGCCACGTGGCCTCGGGCACGCAGTGACGGGGCGGGGCCGCGAGGCGGTGCTTGGAACGGACGGGGCGGGCCCGGCCCGAGTGGTGATCGCCGAGGACGAGGCCATCGTGCGCCTCGACCTCAAGGAGATTCTCGTGTCGGCCGGCTACGAAGTCGTCGGTGAAACCGGACGCGGCGATGAGGCGGTGCAGCTGGTCGCAGAGCACCAGCCGGACCTGGCCATCCTCGATGTGAAGATGCCGGGGATGGACGGCCTGCGGGCCGCCCGCGAGATCACCTCGCGCCATCAGGCAGTGGTCCTGCTGCTGACGGCGTTCAGCCAGCGAGACCTCATTGAGGAGGCCAGGGACTCGGGGGTGTCCGCCTACCTCGTCAAGCCCTTCCAGCCGCGGGAGCTGCTGCCGGCCATCGCGGACGTGCTGGCCAAGGCCCGGCAGGACCGGGCCATCGAGGCGGAGCACTCGGCCGACGGGGCCGAGGACAAGATCGCCACCCGCCGCCTGGTCGACGAGGCCAAGCAGATCCTGATGGACCGTGACGACCTCTCCGAAACAGAGGCATTCGGCTTCATCCAGCGCACGGCCATGCAGACCCGGGCGCGGATGCGCGACGTGGCGCAGCAGGTCGTCGACGGCACCCTGACCCCGTAGTCTCGTCCCCATGGCGACGCAGCAGGAGCGACCGGGTCCGCTGCTTCTGCTCGACGGCATGTCGCTCGCCTTCCGGGCCTACTTCGCGCTGCCCGACACCCTGGCCACCTCCACCGGCGTGGTCACGAACGCAGTGCACGGGTTCACGTCCATGCTGGTGTACCTCATCCGCGAGCAGCACCCCTCGGCGCTGGCCGTGGCGTTCGACGCACCGGGGGCGACCTTCCGCGACGAGATGCTCGAGGACTACAAGGCCGGGCGGGCGGAGACGCCCTGGTTGCTGCCGCCGCAGTTCGACATGATCCGCGAGGTCATGGCCGCGCTGGCCATCCCGGTGGTCGAGGCCCCCGGCTTCGAAGCCGACGACGTCATCGCCACGCTGGCCACGCAAGCCGCGGCGCGCCAGTCCGACGTCGTCATCGTGACCGGAGACCGCGACAGCTTCCAGCTGGTCAGTGACCCCCACATCCGGGTGCTCTACAACAAGCGGGGCGTGAGCGACTACACCCTCTACGACGAGGCGGGCATCATGGACCGCTGCGGCGTGCCCCCCTCGCAGTACGTGCTGCTGGCGGCGCTGCGGGGCGACCCCTCGGACAACCTGCCCGGCGTGCCCGGGGTGGGGGAGAAGACGGCGGCGAAGCTCCTCACCAACTACGGCGACCTTGACGGCGTCTTCTCGCACCTGTCCGAGATGACGCCGAAGCTGCGCGAGAACCTGGCGGCGAACGAGGAGCTCGCCCGCTCGAACGCACGCATCATCCCGCTCGTGTGCGACGTACCCCTCGACGTCGACGTGGCCCACATTGAGCTCGGCGGCTGGGATCGCGCCGCGGCCGAGGCCACCTTCGAACGCTACGAGATGAAGACCGTCTGGCAGCGCATGGAGGAACTCCTCGACGCCGGCGCGCTGGGGGAGCCGGTGCCCGGCAGTGCCGGGCCGGCGCCGAAGGCAGCGTGGCCGGCGGAGGCGGAAGACGACAGCGCGCCGGCCGAACCGGCACTGGAGCTGCGCGAGGTGGCGGTGCCCGCGACTGCCGCGGAGTTGGCCGAGGCCCTCGACGCGCTCGGGCACGGCCCGGTCGCGCTGGCCGCCCGCTGGAGCGGCATGCCCGGCCGCAGCCCGCTGGTGGGGCTGGTCCTGGTGGCGACGGAAGGCGAGGAGGCGGGCATCGGGGTCATGGCGCCGGGCGACCTCCTCGACGCGGCCCCGGTGGTCGAGAAGCTCAACGCCGTCCTGGACCGGCCCGTCCTCGGCCACCACGTGAAGGAGGCCATGCGGTCCCTGCTCCCCCTCGGCGTTGACCTGACGGGGCTGGAGATGGACACCGCGGTGGCGGCCTACCTCCTCGACGCCTCGACGGGGGAGTACGGGCTGGAGCAGCTGCGCGAGCAGACGGGCCAGCTGACCCTCGACATTGCCGAGCCGGGTACCGGGGCCCTCGACGTGGCCCGGGAGGCGGCCGGCGAGGCGGCCGACATCGTCGCCATGGCCCTTGGGTTCCGCCGGCGCCTGCAGTCCGAGGACATGGTCACGCTGCACGACGACATCGAGACGCCCCTCGTGCGGGTGTTGGCCCGGATGGAGGTTGCCGGCATCGGCGTGGACCGGGCCGAGCTGCAGGCGATCGCCGACTCCCTCGCGGCCTCCGCCGCCACTCTCCAGGCCGAGGTGCAGGAGTGCGCCGGCCACGAATTCAACGTGAACTCCACCCCGCAGCTACGCACGGTCCTCTACGACGAGCTCGGGCTCACACCGGGCAAGAAGACCAAGACCGGCTTCTCCACCGATGCCCAGACCCTCGAGACCTTGCGCGGGTCCCACCCGATCATCGAGGCGCTGCTCTCGTACCGCGAGGTCGAGAAGCTGCGCTCGACCTACGGCGAGAGCCTGCTGGCCGAGGTGCAGCCCGACGGCCGCATCCACGCGTCGTTCGGCCAGACGGTGGCCCGCACCGGGCGCATCTCGTCGGATCGCCCCAACCTGCACAACATCCCGGTGCGCACAGAGCTGGGCAAGCAATTCCGGCGCGCCTTCGTGCCGTCCGAGGGCTGCAGCTTCCTGGTGGCCGACTACGACCAGGTCGAGTTGCGCTGCATCGCGCACCTCTCCGGAGACCAGGGGCTGATCGACGCCTTGTCGTCGGGCTCAGACGTGCACCGCACCGTCGCGGCCGCCGTGTACGGCGTCAACCCGGAGGAAGTCACGCACACCCAACGCGAGTTCTCCAAGATGGTGTCCTACGGCCTCGCCTACGGCATGGAGGCCTATGGCCTCAGCCAACGGCTCGGCGTCGCGGTGGAGGAAGCGGCCCTCATCATGGAGAGCTACTTCGGGGCCTTCCCGCGGGTCAAGCAGTACATGGACGAGACGGTCACCGAGGCGAAGCTGCGCGGCTACACGCGCACCATGTTCGGCCGCATCCGGCCGCTGCCCGACCTCAACGCGTCGAACTACCGCCTGCGCCAGGCCGCCGAGCGCCAGGCGATGAACGCGGGCATCCAGGGACTCGCCGCCGACATCTTCAAGCTGGCGCTCGTCCGACTCGACCGTGACCTCGAGGCAAAGAAGCTGCAGAGCCGACTGGTGCTCCAGGTGCACGACGAGGTCATCGTCGAGATGCCGCCGGGGGAGGAGGACGACGTGCGCCGCCTCACCGAGTCCGCCCTGACCGGCGCGGCGGACCTGAAGGTCCCCCTGACCATCTCGGTGGCGACCGGACCGAGCTGGGCCGCGGCGAAAGGCTGACGGCGGGGGAGACCTCGCCTGAGCAGCTGGTACGATGAACCCCCTTGCCCGCCGGCTCCGGCGGCGGCGCAAACCCATATCCGACGAGAACTGACCCCGGCGCGGTCCTGCGGGTGCAAGTCGCACCCGCCGCAAGGAGCTTCAACATGGCTGACGCACCCACCTCCCTCCTCTCTCCCGAAGCGATGGGCAGCTTCGACGCCGAGGGCAACTACACCCCCCGCACCATCGTCGACGACGACCTGGGGGACTCCGATCTCGAACAGGCGATGGGGGACTCCATCATCGAGTTCGACGACGGCGACGTGATCGAGGGGACGGTCGTCAAGATCGACCGCGACGAGGTCTTGCTCGATATCGGCTTCAAGTCAGAAGGCGTCATCCCCGCCCGCGAGCTGTCCATCCGCAACGACGCGAATCCCGAGGACATCGTGTCGCTCGGCGAGCACATCGAGGCGCTGGTCCTTCAGAAGGAGGACAAGGAGGGACGGCTCGTACTCTCCAAGAAGCGGGCCCAGTACGAGCGGGCCTGGACCACCATTGAAGAGAAGAAGAACAGCGGCGAGATGGTCTCCGGCCCGGTCATCGAGGTCGTGAAGGGCGGGCTGATCGTCGACATCGGCCTGCGGGGCTTCCTGCCCGCCTCCCTGGTGGAGCTGCGCCGTGTGCGCGAGCTCCAGCCCTACGTGGGCAAGGTCATCGAGGCCAAGATCATTGAGCTCGACCGCAACCGCAACAACGTCGTCCTCTCCCGCCGGGCCTGGCTCGAGGAGGCCCAGAAGGAGCAGCGGGGCGACTTCCTGGCGAACCTGAAGCCGGGCGAGCGCCGCAAGGGCGTCGTCTCCTCGGTCGTCAACTTCGGCGCCTTCGTGGACCTCGGCGGCATGGACGGGCTCGTCCACGTCTCCGAGCTCAGCTGGAAGCACGTCGACCACCCGTCCTCCGTCGTCAACGTCGGCGACGAGATCGAGGTCGAGGTCCTCGACGTCGACCTGGAGAAGGAGCGCATCAGCCTCTCGCTCAAGGCCACCCAGTCCGACCCGTGGCAGGAGTTCGCCGACAGCCACTCTGTGGGCCAGCTCGTCTACGGTCGCATCACCAAGCTGGTGCCCTTCGGTTCCTTCGTGCAGGTGGGCGACGGGATCGAGGGCCTGGTGCACATCTCCGAGATGGCGGTGCACCACGTCGACCTGCCCGAGCAGGTCGTCACCCCGGGCGAGGAGCTGTGGGTCAAGATCATCGACATCGATCTGCAGCGCCGGCGCATCAGCCTCTCCATCAAGCAGGCGGCCGAGGGCGGCGAGGTCTCCGAGGAGTACCGCGAGGCCTTCGGCGAGCACGCCTACGACGAGGAAGGGAACTACATCGGTTTCGACTACGCCGAGGGCGAGTTCACTCCCGAGACGGAGGCGCAGGCCGCGTGGGCCGACTTCGCCGAGGAGATCGGCACGCCGGTCGTCGTGCCCGAGGGTGAAGCTGGTGAGGCCCCTGGGGCCGAGGGTGCCGCGGCCGAAGGCGCGGAAGCCGCCGCGGCGCCGGTTGCCGAAGCGGCGCCGGTCGCCGAAGCTGCGGCCGAGCCCGCCGCGCCGGTCGCCGAAGCTCCTGTCGAGGCCGCCGAGCCCGTTGCCGAAGCCCCGGGGGAGGCGGCACCAGTCGGAGAGTGACGGGCCGGGCTCGTTGAAGCCCGAGCGCAGAAGATTGGGCGTCTCTCGCGGTCAGCCGCGGGGCCGCAGTGGGCCAACCGGCCTCGTCGTCGTTGCGTCGACGAGGAGCCGCGCGAGCTCTCGGGATCGGCTCAGGAACGGCGAGTGCGACGCGTCGATCGCCAGTGGCTCCACGCCGAGGCGCCGCGCGGTCACGTCGGCGAGCCACCGTGGTTGGGCGCGGTCCTGCAGGCACACGATGAAGCTCCGCGGCAGCTCGGCCTCCCAGAACCGTGGGACCGTCACCGGGGTCGTCGCCGTGTCGCCCGCCTTCTCGGGGGTCAAGCGTTCGAAGGCCCAGCGGACGGTCGCGTCGTCGCAATCATTGTAGAAGAGCGCCCGCGCGCCCTCGGGGTCGGCGATCGCCATGGAGCCGTCCTCGCCGATGCGCAGGTGCTCCAGGATCCCGCCGACGTCGTAGTCGGCCTCCGTCACACCGTCGTCGCGGTAGACCAGGGCTTCTTGCATGAGGCGGCCTTCCAGCGGCAACGCGGCCGCGAGGTAGACCAGGTGGCCGACCAGCTCCGGCGCGGCATCGGCGGCGCGGGTGATCTCCATGCCACCACCGGAGTGCCCGACCAGAACGTCGCCGGGCTGCAGCACTTCGAGCACCGCGTCGAGGCGGCCAGGCATGGTGGCTTCTTCGTGCACGCGCGCACCGTGGCCGGGTACGTCGATGGCGACCGCCTCGTGCCCGAGGGACTCGAGCTCGGGGATGGTGCGGCTCCAACACCAGGCGCCGTGGAAGCCACCATGCACGAGAACGAATCGCACGCCCTGCACCCCTTCGTCGGCACCTCACCGCCGGTCGGCGGCCAAGTTAGTCGCCGACGCCTCGATCGACCCGACTACGCCAGCTTGGCGGACCACCCTCCGTCGACGGCGATCACGGCCCCGGTCACGAACGACGCCCTGTCCGAGGCCAGGAATGCGCCGACCTCGGCCACCTCGTGTGGCAGCCCGGCTCTGTTGAGGGCCGCCTTGGCCGCGATGTCGGGGATGAAGTCCTCCGCGCCGACCGCCATGATCTCGGTCAGGACGAAACCGGGGCAGATGACGTTGACCCGGATCCCCTGGGCGCCGTACTCAATTGCGGCCGCCTTGGTGGCGCCGATGACCCCGTGCTTGGCGGCCGAGTAGACGCTCACTCCCGCCGACCCGTTGAGACCACCGACGGAGGACCAGTTGACGATGGCGCCGCCCCCGGTCGGGAGCATGGTGCGGATGCCGTGCTTCATCCCCAGCATCACGCCGCGCAGGTCGACATCCATGAGGCGGTCGTAGAGCGCCATGTCGAGGTCGGCCAGCATGCAGCCGTCGGCGATACCGGCGACGTTGAGGACCACGTCGACACGCCCGAATTCGGCGACGGCCCGTGCCATCATCGACTCGACCTCGGCTTCCTTCGTCACGTCGCAGTGGACCGCCATGACGTCCCCTCCGACTTCCTTGGCGGTGTCCTCCTCGGCGCCACTGATGTCGGCCGCGACGACCTTGGCGCCCTCACGGACGAAGACCTTGACCGACGCCTTCGCCATGCCCGAGCCCGCCCCGGTGATGACCGCGACCTTCCCGTCCAACTCGCCCATCGGGCTCCTCCTTCGTTTCACCGGCGATATTTCGTGTCGGACTATGCCACGAATGTGGGGTCAGTGCCGGGCGTGAGCGTCGAGGGTTCGCCCGTTTGCGCGGCTCTCAGTCCCACAGCGCCAGGATGGTGCGCAGCACCTCCCCGGCTGCGCCGAGCCCGCCGAGATGGCTCTCGCCCGGCCGCACGTAGAGCTGGGCGTTCGGGATGAGCGCTGCGAGGTGATCTCCGTGCGCGAAGGGGACGATGTGGTCGGCATCGCCATGCCACCAGCGGACCGGGACGGTGATGTCCCGCACGTCGAAGCCCCACGGCCGCAGGAAGAGGATGAGGTCGTTGAGTGGCGCCTCCAGGCCGTGTCGGCTGTTCGAGATGAGATCGTCGAGGAACATGGCCTTGATCTCCTCTCGGCCGAGCACGACTCGGTCGCCTTCCGGTGAGATCCGGGCGAAGAGGTCGAGCGCCTGGGGACCGACCGGCCCGAGCGCGCCGACAAGGGCTTGGAACACGCGCCCCAGGGGATGGCGAAGCCAGGGGAGCGCGAAGCGGGTGCCGGCCAGGGCGCCCACGAGGCCGCCGGCAATGTGCCCTTCGCCTACGTTCGGCGCGACCCCGCCGAGGATCCCGGCCGCCGTGACCCGATCGGGAAACGCGTGCGCAGTGGCCAGGGCATAGGGGCCACCGCCGGAGAGCCCGACCACGGCGAAGCGATCGACCCCCAAATGGTCGAGGGCGATCGCGACGTCCGCCACGGAGTCGTAGAGGGACGAATAGAGGTGTGACGTGGAGAGTCCGATTCCCGGCCGGTCGATCCCGATGATCCGGAGGTCGTCGGTTCCCGCCATGACTCGGGCATCTTCGGGGATCTGCCGGCGGGCCCCGGGCGTGCCGTGGAACCACACAACTGCCCGGCCCGTCGACGATCCGAACTCGGCCACACCGAGTTTCCGCCCCTCCCGCACGACCACGGTCTTCTCGACACGAGGCGGGGTGAGGTCGTACATGGGCCGAAATGGTAGGCAGGCAGCCGCATCCACGTTGGGAGCCCGCCGCCCGACTCCCGCCCTCGCGAGTACGGCAGGGTGAGATGAAGTCCCTCAAACGAAGGGCCATTGGCCCAAGGGTGCGTTCACTGACCCGGCCGAGTGGCAACCCGGGATCAGCCGGCGACCCAGGCGATCGCCGCGTCCCGCTCTGCGATCGGGAACGTCTTCGTTTCGCCCGGAGTCATCCAGCCGAAGAGGTCAGTCAGGTGAAGCATCCACCCGATATCGGTCACCAACGCAATGCGCTTCCAGGCCCGAAGGTGCTCTACGCCCAGCTTGAGATCTTGCCAAAGGGCCCCGCCTGTCATTCCGTCGAAATCCTTCATCACAATGACGAATCGGACTTCCCCGCTTGCCGCAGCCGCTGCGAGGGCGGGTAGAACAACATCTCGATAATCCTCAGCCCTGAGCTTGCCAGCGGCCTCGAATCCAATGACCCCTGGAGGCATGTCACTGAGTTCCTTGATCACGTTGCATCACCATCCTTCCCTCGGCCTGGGATGATGTTGTGTCATGCCAAGCTTAAGGGTGTCGCCTTGTGAGGACGGCGTGGTCACACTCACTTTAGACCGGCCACAAAAGAAGAACGCCCTCTCCGTCGCGCTTCGTGATGAATTGGTGGACGCGCTCGAGCGCCTTCGTGCGGACGAATCGGCCTGCTGCGCCGTTGTGACAGGTGCAGGTGACACGTTCAGCGCTGGGTTCGACCTGAGCGAGTTTGCCATTGCCGATGACGCGTTCCAGAGGCAGTTGTGGGACTCGAGTGACAGATTCCATCAAGCGTTGCTCCAATTTCCGCTTCCGCTGATCGCCGCGGTGAACGGGCCGGCGCTGGCCGGCGGATTCGACCTCGCCGTCCTTTGTGACCTGCGTATCGCGTCGAGTTCGGCCCGCTTCAGCCATCCTGAGCGATCCTTCGGCGACGTGGTCTACGGACCTTTGCACGATCTGGTTGGCGGGGCGGTCGCCGCGGGACTTGTGCTTGACGGGTCGGACGATCGATGCACATGAGGCTCATGAGCTCAGGCTGGTCTCACAAGTCGTTGCACCAATGGAGTTGATGACCGTTGTGGCGGAGGTCGCCAGGAGCGTCGCCGCATTCCCTCGTGAGCTGTCACTTCGCACAAAGGCAAAGATCATTGCCCGTATGTCCATCGATCCAGGTACGAAGACGCTGGACCTCTGAAGAGAATGGATTGACTACGCCGGGCGGCAGGCCGTTGGCTGAGTGGACGGCGATAGCCTCGTCGGGGTGCGCCTTACGGCTCCATTGACGGCGAGCGTTTCAAAAACATACCCCCGACGGAGACCGGGGCGGCGCCGGCCTCAGTCCGCCTCCAGCTGCCCCACGAGGACCCGGGCGAACCTCTGCGCCGCGCCAGGGGCGTGCACGAAGAACAGGACGGGGTCGAGCAGCTCGAGCTCGAGCAGCGCGGGATCCCCGTCGTCCAGCGTCACGATGTCCACACGGGCGTAGGCCGTCGGCCCGAGCCTTGTCTCGGCGACCTCGAGCGACAGGCGGGCCAGCCGGAGCTCCGCGGCCGTCGGCGTCGCTTCCCTCGTCACCTGGTTCTCCACCAGGCTCTCGGTCGCGCCCACGCCGCGCCGGATCATGGGGTCCTTGTGGATGGCGTGGCTGAAGACGCCGCCGAGGAAGACGAGCCCGCGCTCGCCCACGTCGTCGACCGACCGCACGTAGGGCTGGACCATGACGGTGCGGCCGGACGCAGCCAGCCGGGCGACGTGCACCCGCGCCTCGTCGAGCTCGTGGGGCTGGTAGCGGGCCGTCTGGAAGCCGCCACCCGACACCGAGGGCTTCACGACGACCTCGCCGCCTCCGAGATGGAGCGCGAACGGATCGGGTCGATCGTCCCGACTACTCCCGGCCCTGTCAGGCTCGATCCAATGCGTGGGCACGGTCCGGACCCCGCCTGCCTCCAGGTCGCGCAGGTAGCGCTTGTCGATGTTCCAGCGCAGGATGGCGGGGGGATTGACCGTCGGCACGCCGGCCGCCTCGAGCGCCGCCACCCAGGCCAAGAACTCCGCCGCCCGGTGGATGTTGTCCCAGGCACCGTTCGCCACCACCAGGTCGAAGGACGCCCAGTCCACGTCGGGGTCGCTCCAGACCGCCGCACGGGCATCCACACCGAACTCGCCCAGCGCGGCGCGCAGCAACGGCCAGTCGTCGTGGAGGTCGGGGAAGCGGGGCGACGCCGCCACTGCGACCAGCGGGCGGCGGCCGGGTGCGGGCTCCGCCGCCGGCGGCGCCATCACGCCGGGTCGAGCGTGTCGAAGATGATCGACGCCACCGCGTTGATGGTGCTCTCGCCGTAGACCTCGTCGGGGTTGCTGTCCGTCAGGATGGCGAAGACGTAGTTGCGCCCAGCCCCCGAGACGTAGCCGATGCTGTTCACCTGCGCGCCTGACTCCGGGGTGATGAAGCCCGTCTTCGAGCGCGACGCTCCCCGGCGGTGCACCCGCCGGCACGCCCCACACCTGGTCCGCGCGCACGCTGTGCATGAGGGAGAGGCCGTAGGCGCGGGAGGAGTCGCTCAGGATCGCGTTGGGGAAGGCGAAGGTGTTGACCACCTTGACCATGTCGTCGGCGGTCGTCGTCGTGTAAGCCCAGCCCAGGTTGTCCGAGGTGATCGGGCCGGGGTAGGGCGAGGTCGACTGCAGACCGAGCACCTGGTCGAAGGCGCTGAGCCCCGCCGCGCCGCCGATGGCACCCCACATCGCGTTGGCCGCGTTGTTGTCGCTCACCTCGATCATGGGCGCCAGGAGTGCGGCCTGCTGCGGCGGGATGCCTCCCGACTGTTGGTCGGCCGTCAGCGCCGCCGCCATGACGTCGACCTTGACGATGCTCGCAGCGACCTGGACGCGGTCGGGATTCAGGTCCCAGGTGGCGCCCGTGGTGGCGTCGTAGACCGCGATGGTGGCGTCGCCGGCCCGCTGGGCCAGGTAGGCCCGGACGGCGGGGCCGAAGGGCGCGTCGCCGTAGGCCACCCGGTAGCCCGACCCGGGCGACGTGCCGCCATTGCCGATGCCGACGGCGGGCACGTCCCGGGCGCTCAGCGCGGAGCCGTCGAACGGGGCGTCCCCGAAGTTGAAGACCCCCCCGTCGCGTGCCACGAGCCAGTAGCCGCCGCCGCCCGGCGTGGCCGCCATGCCGACGATGGGCTGGTTCAGCGGCTGCCCGCCCTCGGAGCCCGCGAAGGCCGCCCCGCCGAAGGTGAAGATCCCGCCGTCGCGTGCCACGAGCCAGTAGCCGCCGCCACCGGTCGCCATCCCGACGACGGGCGCGTTCAGCGGCTGCCCGCCCTCAGAGCCGAGGAAGGAGGCGGTTCCGAAGCTGAACACGCCACCGTCCCGGGCGACGAGCCAGTACCCGCCGCCGTCTGGCGTGGCCGCCATCCCGACGATGGGCTGGTTCAGCGGCTGCCCGCCCTCGGAGCCGTCGAACGGGGCGCCGTAGGCGAAGATGCCGCCGTCGCTGGCCACGAGCCAGTAGCCGCCCGTGGCCGGGTCCTCGGCCATGCCCACGATGGGCTGGTTCAGCGCGATGGCGCCGGCAGACCCAGAGAAGACGGCGTCGCCGAAGGTGAAGACGCCCCCGTCGGAGGACACCAGCCAGTAGCCGCCGCCGTCCGCGGTGGTGGCCATCCCGATGGCGGGCCGGTTGGGTGTTGCCGCCGAGAGGTCGCCGAAGGAGGTCGTGACGAAGGCCTGCACCGACTCAGGGAGGACCGCTCCCGCGTCGGCTGCCGCCGGTCCCGGTGGCGGGGCCAGGGCGAACGCGCCCCCCGCCGCGAGCAGCGCCACGACGAGCGCGGCCAGCGCCGCGGCCCGCCTGCGTCTCGGCCCGGTCGCGCCGCGTGGTCGGCTGGCGCTCAACTCCCGATCGGGAAGTGACAGGCCACCTGGTGGCCGGGGGCGAGCTCGCGCATCTCGGGGACCTCCTCGGAGCACCGGGCCTCCGCCCGAGGGCACCGGGTGCGGAAGCGGCAGCCCGAGGGCGGGTTGATGGGGCTGGGGGGCTCGCCCGTCAGGGGGATCGAGGCCCGGGAGGACTCGGGGTCGGGCTCCACCGCGGAGGACAGCAGCGCGGCGGTGTAGTGGTGGGCCGGCGCCTCGTAGAGCAGGTCGGAGGGCGCGATCTCGCAGAGGCGGCCCAGGTACATCACCGCCACCCGGTCGCTCACGTTCTTGACCACCGCCAGGTCGTGGGCGATGAAGAGGACGGTCAGGTGATACTGGGACTTCAGGTCCTCCAAGAGATTGAGGATCTGGGCCTGGACGGACACGTCGAGGGCCGAGACGATCTCGTCGCACACGAGCAGCTTCGGCTTGAGCACCAGCGCGCGGGCGATGCTGATGCGCTGGCACTGCCCCCCAGAGAACTCGCGGGGCCTCCGGCCCCCGTTGAGGTAGGGGTCGATCCCGACCTGCTCGAGCATCGCGTTGGCGGTGTCCCGGCGTTCCGCCTTGCTCCCGATCTTCCAGATGGTGAGGGGCTCCGCCACGATCTCGCTCACCCGCCGCCGGGGATTGAGGGACGAAATGGGGTCCTGGAAGATCATCTGCACCTGCGTGCGCAGGGTGCGCAGGTCGCCGCGGTTGAGCGCGGTCAGCTCGGTGTCCCCGAAGCGGATCCGGCCCGAGGTGGCCCGTTCCACCTGCACGATGGCGCGGCCGGTGGTCGTCTTCCCGCAGCCGGACTCCCCGACGAGGCCGAGCGTCTCGCGCTGTCGCATGGTGAACGTGACGCCCGCCACTGCCTGCACGGTCGTTTTGCCCTTCTGGAAGGAGACGTGGAGGTCCTCGACGGAGAGCAGCGGGTCGGTCGAGAGCGCGGTGTCCGTCACACCAGCACCGCCTCGGAGCGGTCGGCGGTGGGGAGGGGGAACCAGCACGCGTAGCTGTGCCCGGGTGCCGCCTCCACGAGCGGCGGCTTCTCGCGGTGGCACCGCTCCTGCGCGTAGGGGCAGCGGGGGGAGAATGGGCAGCCGGCCGGGGGGTGCAGCAGGTCGGGCGGCCGCCCCTCAATGGCGGTCAGCCGGGTGTGGCTCGGGTTGGCGATGCGTGGCATGGACTTGAGCAGCGCCTCGGTGTAGGGCATGGCCATGCTCTTGAAGAGGACGTTGGTCGGGGCGCGCTCGACCACGTTGCCCGCGTACATGACGATGATCTCGTCGGTCCGCGTCGCGACCACGCCGAGGTCGTGGGTCACGAGAACCATCGCCATCTGCCGGTCGATCTGCAGCTGGCTCAGCAGGTCGAGGATCTGCGCCTGCACGGTCACGTCGAGCCCGGTGGTGGGCTCGTCGGCCATGAGGAGTCGGGGGGCGCAGGCGAGCGCGATGGCGATCATGACACGCTGGCGCATGCCGCCCGAAAGTTGGGCCGGGTAGGCCTCATAGCGCTCGACCGGGGAGGGGATGCCCACCTGCATCAGGAGGGAGAGCGCGGTCTCCTTGGCCTCGCCCTTGGACAGTTTCAGGTGGATCTTGAGGGGCTCGGTGATCTGGTGGCCGATGCGCTGCACCGGGTTGAGCGAGGTCATGGGGTCCTGGAACACCATGGCGATGTGGGTGCTCCAGAGCTTGCGCAGCTCGTCGTTGGGCGCGTTCAGGATCTCGGTGCCGTTGTAGCGGACCGACCCCGTCTGCGTCGTCGAGGCCGGAGGCAGCAGACCCATGATCGCCCGCGACAGGACGGTCTTCCCGGAGCCCGACTCGCCCACGATGCCGAGCGTCTTGCCCTGCGCGAGCGAGAGCGACACACCCTGCACGGCGCGCAACGAACCACGGGTCGTGGCGAAGGAGACGTAGAGGTCCTCGACTTCCAGCAGCGTCGGGCTCACAATTTGATCTCGGTGACGTCGAAGTAGGCGCGTAGCTTGTCCGCCACCACGTTGAGGCTGATCAGGAGCAGGAACATGGCACTGGCCGGGAAGATGACCAGCCACGGGTTGGTCTGCCCCTTGGCGCCGGTGAGCAGGGTGGAGCCTTCGTTGAGCATGTTGCCCCAGCTCGGCGTGGGCGGCGACACCGACAGGCCCAGGAAGGCGAGCGAGCCCTCCAGCACGATGATGGTCGCCACCGCGATGAGCCCGAAGGACACGATGGTGGGCATGATGTTGGGCAGGATCTCCCGGGCCAGGATGCGGCGGTCGCTGGCGCCGAGCGCCTTGGCCGCCAGCACGAAGTCTCGGGTGGCGTACGAGAGGGTGGAGGCGCGGACGACGCGGAAGATGAGCGGCGCCGCGAAGAGGCCGATGACGAGGGTGATCTTGAACAGCGACTTGCCCCAGAAGGAGACGATCGCGATGACCGCGATGATGGCGGGGAAGGCCAGCACGACATAGGAGCCGGTGTTGAGGGCGGTGTCGACCCGCCCCCTCCGGTAGGCCGAGAACATGGCGGGTATGCCGCCCACCAAGAGTCCGATGAGCGCCCCGCCGAAGCCCACCACGAGCGAGACGCGCGCCCCGTAGACGAGGCGACTGAAGATGTCGCGGTAGAGGTCGTCGGTGCCGAGGATGTGGCCCCAGCCGGGCCCGCCGTTCTGCACGCTGTTGTAGTTCCCGAGGTCGGGGTTGGGCAGCGGCAACAGGCTGGCGAAGGTTGCCATGACGGCGACGAGGACGATCCACCCCGTGCAGATCCAGAAGAGGGGGCCGAGCCTCTTCTTGGTCGGATCGGCCTCGGCCTCTGCCGAGATCTCCTCCTTGATGTCGGCGAATGCCTCGTTGGTGGGGTGGGTCAGGCTGACGCTACTCACGGGCAATCCTCGGGTCGACGATGGTGAACAGGAAGTCGAAGATGAAGTTGATCAGGACGATGGCGACGGCAACGAACAGGGTGATGCCCTGCACGACCGTGTAGTCGTCCTGGTTCACGCTCGAGATCAGCTGATAGCCCAGCCCGGGCATTTGCAGCAGGAGCTCGACGATGAACGTCCCGGCGATCAGGCTGCCGATGGTGACGCCCGCCGAGGCCAGGAGCGAGATGGACGACGGCCGCAGGGCGTGCCGCCACATGATGCGCCGGTCGGACAGGCCCTTCGACCGGGCCATCGTGATGAAGTCCTCCTGCAGGGTGGAGATGAGGTCGTTCCGCAGCAGCCGGAAGTACACGACGATGGAGCCGAGGGCGAGCACGATGGCGGGCAGCATCATCGTGTGGATGTTCGACCAGGCGTTCTGCGAGAAGGGGACATAGGAGGCTGGTCCGGGGAAGACGTGCCAGTGCACGGCGAAGATGAGCACCAGGACGGGAGCGATCACGAAGGGCGGCAGGGCCAGCATGGCGAACGTCCCGCTGTTGGAGGCCTGGTCGAACATCTTGTTGGGCCGCCGCGCCGCGTGCATGGCCATCGGGAAGGCGATGGCGAAGGCCAGGATCTGCGAGAGGATGATCAGCTCCAGGTCGATCGGGAAGGACTGGGCGATGATGCTCGTCGTCGATTGGTGCGTCGTGTAGGACTGTCCCAGGTTGCCCTGCAGGACGTGTCCCATCCAGATGAAGTACTGCTCGTACAGGGGCTTGTTGAGGCCCAGCTGGCGGTTGAGCGTCGCCACGTTCTGAGGGGTGGAATTGGGCCCGAGGATGGTGTCGGTGGGGTTCCCCGGGAGGAGATGGACCAGGAAGAACGAGGCGACCGAGACGAAGAGGATGATGATGATGAGCAGCACCACCCGCTTGGCGATGTAACGAGTCACCTCGCCCTCAGCCCCCTTCCGTTGCCTCGGTCCCCCGCGGTCACGCCGGTTCCCACCCGGCGGCGGATGATCCTAGACCGCGACCCTCTTGTCCTACCATGCGCCACATGCCCGAGGAGGTTCCCGCTCTCACTGGACGTACGCGCCTGGTGGTCGGAGTGGGGGTGGGTCTGGTCCTGGCCGCCGCCTTGGTCCTTCGCTTCTGGACCCGCTCGGGCCTCTGGCTGGACGAGGCCCTGACCGTCGACGTCGCCCGCCTCCCGTTGCACGAGATCCCCAACGCGCTCAGGCACGACGGCGCCCCTCCGCTCTACTACTACCTCCTGCATTTCTGGATCGTCCTCTTCGGGCAGTCCAACGTCGCGGTGCGCTCGCTGTCGGGCGTGATCGCCGTGCTCACCCTCCCCGTCGCCTGGCTCTGCGGCAAGCGCTTCGGCGGCCGCGCCGTGGCCTGGACGCTGCTGGTGCTCCTGGCCAGCGCGCCCTTCGCCGTGTACGACGCCACGGAGTCCCGCATGTATGCACTGGTCATCCTGCTGACCGGCTGCGGGATCCTGGCCCTGCAACGGGCGATCACGGCGCCGCGCCCGGGCAACCTGATCGCGGTCGCTGTCGTCACGGCGGCGCTCCTCTACGCCCAGTACTGGTCCATCTACCTCGTCGGCATGGTGGGCATCTGGCTCGTCGTGTCCGTCGTACGCACCCGCCGGCAGGGGCACCCCGAGAGGTCGCCTTGGGCCGCGCTCATCGCGGTCGCCATCGGCGGCTTGCTCTTCGTGCCCTGGGTGCCGACCTTCCTCTACCAGACACAGCACACGGGGACCCCGTGGGCCAAACCGCCGAACTTCTCGGCCGTGATCAACGCGGTGACCGGCTTCACCGACAACCAGGGCTCGACTCTCCTGACGGCCACCAACCAGGGCCGACTGCTGGCCGTCATCTACTTCTCCATGCTGGCGCTGGCTGTGTTCGGCGTCGGCCTCAGCGGCCGCATCATCGAACTGGACCTGCGCACCCGGCCCCGCGCCCGTGGCGTGGGCTTCGTCGTGATCGGCACGCTGTTCGCCGCCATCGTCGGGGGCATTGCGACCTCGAGCGCGTTCTCCTCCCGCTATGCGGCCGTCGTCTTCCTCCCCTTCCTCCTGCTGGTCGCCCTCGGCACGACGACGCTGCTGAACCCCAGAGTGCGGGTGATCGTCGTCGGGCTGGCGGTGGCGGCGGGCCTCGTGTCGTCCTTCCAGAACGTGACCACGCAGCGCACGCAGGCCAATGCGGTCGCCGCGGCCCTCAACGCGCAGGCCCGCCAGGGTGACGTCATCGCCTTCTGCCCCGATCAGCTGGGGCCCTCGGTCGTGCGCCAGCTGGACCACCCGTCGCAGTACCACATGGTCACGTTCCCGCGCCGCACCGCGCCGCAGATCGTCGACTGGGTGGACTATTCGAACACCGTCGGCGCCGCGAACACCAACGACTTCGCCGACGCCGTGTTCCACAGCTCCGGGGCCACCCATCACATCTGGCTCGTGTGGTACCCGATGTACCAGACCTTCGGGACCAAGTGCGAGGCGATCGCGTCGACCCTGCTGGCGGCCGCCACCAAGGCGGGTGGCGGTGGGCGCGACGTGATCACGGGTCGTGAGCGCCTCTACTACGAGCCGATGAGCCTCACCGAGTACGCGAAGGGTCCCTGATCGATGGCCGAGGTGACTGATCCGGTCCTGGCGACGTCGCCGGCGGGTCCGTCGCCCCCGCCCGCGACGTCTGCGCCCGCAGGGCCGGGCACGGCCGCGGCGCGCTCGTGGGAGCGCCTGCCCGCTTCGCTGCGGGCGGCGCTGCTTCCCTTCGCCGTGGCCCGGGTGGTGGTGCTGGGTGCACTGGGCTTGGCGCACTTCATCGTCGATCGCACCCATCCGGCTGCTCCCGAGGTGGCGGCCCGGGTGCACGCCGGCCTGCTCGGGTGGGACGCCGGTTGGTACGAGACCATCGCGCGGGACGGTTACGGGCCGCTCGGGCGCGAGTCGCTGCGCTTCTTCCCGGCCGTCCCGCTGCTCACCCATGCCCTGGCCTGGGTGCCGGGGCTCGGCGACGGTCCTGCGCTCGTCCTCCTGGCCAATGCGGCGGCCTTGGCCGCCACCGCCCTGCTCTTCACCCTCGTGCGCCGGGAGGCCGGCACCACCGTCGCCCGGAGGACCGTGTGGATCTTCAGCCTCCTGCCGGCCGCCTTCGTGCTGGTCATGGGCTATGCCGAGCCGGTCCTGCTCGTCTTCGCCGTCGGCTGCTTCCTGGCCCTGCGTCCGCCCCCCGACGCCGGCGCTCGCCCCCACTTCGTCCTGGCCGGTCTGCTGGCCTTCGCGGGCGCCCTCACCCGGCCGATCGGCGTACTGCTCGCGCTCGCGGTCGTCGCCGAGCTGGTGCGCTGGTGGCCCCGGCTCGGGCGGGCCGATCGGGTGGCCGGCATCGGCGCGACCGCGGCCCCCTTCGTCGCCGTCGTCGCGTTCTTGGCCTGGTCCAAGCACGTCGTAGGCGACTGGTGGGCCCCCCTGCGCGTGCAGCTTCAGGGCTCGCACCACGGGGGCCTCTCCGACCCCTTCACCACGATGTACCACGACGCCAAGGGGGTGCTGCACCATCACGTCGGCACCGCCTTGCACCTGCCCTGGGTGCTGGTGGCCCTGGCCCTGCTGATCGTCTGCTGGCGCCGCCTCCCGGCCCCCTACACCCTCTTTGCCGCCGCAGTCCTGGCCACCGCCGTGGCCGGCTCGAACCTCGACTCGTTCGAGCGCTACGCCCTGAGCGCCTTCCCGCTGTCGATCGCCGCCGCGCTCGTGCTCCGGCAGTCCCAGCTGGAGCGGGCGGTGCTGTCGCTCCTGGCCGCCGGGCTGGCCGGCTACGCGCTGCTCGCCTTCCTCAACATCTCGGTCCCGTGACCTTCCTCAACATCTCGGTTCCGTGACCCGCCGCGACATGTCGGTCCCGTGACCCGCGGCGCCGCGCAAATGGCCGTTGTGGCCCTGCAACCCCTCCCCAAGGCCGCAGGAGGGGTCAACTAACCTCCCTTACCCGTGGCCGCCCCCGAGAAAGCCCCCGTCGTCATCGCCGGCGCGGGGCCCGGCGGCCTGACGGCGGCCTACCTGCTGACGCAACGGGGGGAGCAGCCGCTCGTGCTCGAGGCGGACGACGTCGTCGGTGGCATCAGCCGCACCGTGGTGCGCGACGGCTGGCGGTTCGACCTGGGCGGCCACCGCTTCTTCACCAAGGTGCCCGAGGTGGAGGCCCTCTGGCACGAGATCCTGCCCGAGGGCGATTTCATGCTGCGCCCGCGCATGAGCCGCATCTACTACCGGGGCAAGTTCTACGACTACCCGCTCAAGGCGCTCAACGCCCTGCGCAACCTGGGCCTGTGGGAGGCGATCCTGTGCGGCTTCTCCTACGTGTGGGCCCGGATCCGCCCGCCCAAGGACGAGTCGAACTACGAGAACTGGCTCGTGGCACGGTTCGGGTGGCGCCTGTATCGCACCTTCTTCAAGACCTACACCGAGAAGGTGTGGGGAGTGCCCGTGACCGACATGCCGGCCGACTGGGCGGCGCAACGGGTAAAGAACCTGGACCTGCGCAAGGCGGTCATGAACGCGATCCTGCCCAAGCGCAACCAGACGGACATCACGACCCTCATCGAGGAGTTCCAGTATCCCAAGTACGGGCCGGGGATGATGTGGGAGGTCTGCGCGGAGAAGGTGCAGGCCGCCGGGGGGACCCTGGAGATGCAGGCGCGGCTGACCGGCATCACGGTCGAAGGCGGCCGCGCGACTGCAGCGACGTACACCCAGGACGGGACGGCGCACACCGTGCCGTCCTCGCACGTGATCTCGACCATGCCCATGCGCGAGCTAGTGCACACGATCACGCCGCCTCCTCCCGCCGAAGTCGTCGCGGCGGCCGACGACCTGCACTACCGCGACTACCTCACCGTCGCGCTCATCGTGCCCGAGTCGCGCAGCTTCCCGGACAACTGGATCTACATCCACGCCACCGACGTCGAGGTTGGGCGCATCCAGAACTACGGCTCGTGGTCGCCGTACCTCGTCAAGGACGGGCGCACCTGTCTCGGCATGGAGTACTTCGTCTTCGAGGGTGACGACATGTGGAACACGCCCGACGACGAGCTCATTGCACTGGGCACGAAGGAGCTCATCTCGCTCGGCCTGGCGGCCGAGGGTGACATCGAGCAGGGCTACGTCGTGCGCGTGCCCAAGGCCTACCCGTACTACGACTTCAGCTACAAGGCGAACGTCGAGACCATCCGCAAATGGATCGAGGCCGAGGCACCCAACATCCACCCGGTCGGGCGCAACGGGATGCACAAGTACAACAACCAGGATCACTCCATGTACACCGCCATGCTCACGGTGGAGAACATCTACGGCGCGACGCATGACATCTGGTCGGTCAACGTCGAGGAGGAGTACCACGAGGCGGGGTCGACCGGACGGGACGCCCCCGTGCTGCCGCGGCGCACGGCAGCCACGGCGGGCACGCTCGACCCTGGCTGAGCACGCGCCGGCGCGGGCGCAACGGTGGCGACCGTGGATGACCCTGGCCGCGGTGGGGGCGGTGTATCTCGCCCTCGGGTTCGTCCTGTGGGTGCACGCCTGGGCCGAGGGCGCCACCACCCACACGCTGTGCGGCTGTGGGGACCCCGCCCTCTTCCTGTGGTTCTTCCAGTGGCCGGCCACTGCGCTGGCCCACGGCGAGAACCCGTTCTTCTCCATCGCGCTGTTCCACCCCACGGGCGTCAACCTGCTGGCGCAGACGTCGGTCACCGGGCTCAGCCTCCCCCTGGTCCCCGTCACCTGGATCTGGGGGCCCGTGGCGTCCCTCAACGTCGCGGCGACCCTGGCGCCTGCGCTCACCGCCTTCAGCGCGTTCGCCGTCCTGCGGCGCTGGGCGCCCTGGACGCCGGCCGCCTTCGTCGGCGGGCTGCTCTACGGGTTCTCGCCCTTCGTGCTGAGCAGCCTCGAGTTCACGCATCTCATGACGGCCGCCCTCATGCTCCTCCCGCTGATCCTGGCCGTCCTGGACGAGATCGTGGTCCGCCAGCGCCACAGCGCCCGCTGGGCGGGCGTCCTGCTCGGCCTGCTCGTCTTCGCACAGTTCTTCCTCAGCACGGAGCTCCTGGCGATCGTGGCGATCGTCGTCATCATCGGCCTCCTGGTCCTGGTGGGGGCGGCCGCCGTGGCCGACCGCGAGGGGCTCCGACGGCGGGCGCCCCACGCGCTGGAGGCGCTGGCCATCGGCGCCGGCGTCGCGGCCGTGCTGCTGGCCTGGCCGGTGTGGTTCGCGTTGGCCGGACCGGCGCACCTCTCGGGGCTCGTGTGGCCGCACACCGAGTCGATCGGCGGGTACATCCCGTCGAGCTTCGTGGCCCCCGACTACGTGCACGGGGCGAACATCTTCGCCGCCCTCGGCGGGTACGAGGGCCCGCAGCTGGCCTCGTCCGCCTATCTCGGCTGGGGCCTGCTCGCCGTCCTAGCCGCCGGGACCGCGGCCTTCTTCCGGGACCGCCGCCTCTGGTTCTTCGGCTTCCTGCTCGTGCTCTGCGCCGCGTGCTCGCTCGGGGTGCGGCCGGGCCAGTGGGAGCCGGCCCGCGTGTTCCACCACATCCCCGTCGTCGAGAACGTCATTCAGCAGCGCTTCATGGCGGTGGGATTCCTGGCCGCCGCGGTGATGCTGGCCGTCGTCGTCGACCACGTCCATGCGGCGCTCCGCGACGCCCGCGGCGTCGCGGCCGCGCTGGTCGCCGCGGCCGTCGCGCTCGTCCCCATCGCAGTCACGTTCGCGCCCCGCCTGCCGTACACCATGCGGCCGGTGATCCTGCCCCGCTGGTACCGCGAGGTCGCGCCGACGTTGCCGCCCGGGCGCGTGCTGCTCTCCTATCCGGCACCGTTCTCGGGGATCCAGTCCTCCATGTCGTGGCAGGCGGTGAACCGGATCAATTACAGCCAGGCCGGGGGCGGGGGACCCCAGGGCGTCGCGCACCGGGCCGGCTCGGCACGGGCCGGCTTCACCGTCCTGAGCGCGCTGGCGTTCGGGGTGGGCGCGCCGCCCCCGGCCGGCACCCGAGCCCAGCTGGCTGCGGTGCGCCATGCCCTGGAGGCGTGGCGGGTGAACACCGTCGTGATCGCCACCAACCCGGCCGCGCCCTCCCTCCAGCAGGGCCACGACCCCGCCTACGCGGCGGCGTTCATGACCGCCGCCCTGGGCCGGCTGCCCAGAGTGCAGGCCGGGGCGTGGGTGTGGGAGCACGTCGACCGCGACCTGCCGGCGCCCCTCCACCTCGGGGCCCACACGCTGGGATCTTGCGTGCAGGGGGCTGAGGGGCAGCCATCGCATGCGGGCGCCAGCATGCCGGTGGCGATCTGTGTGGCGCTGCACGGTCTGGGGAACGCATGAGAGGTGGCCCTGCGATGCTCAAGTGCCGGCCGGATCGCGCCGACGCGGAGGAGTTGGCCTCGTGCCCGGATCCCGCCGCTGCGGGCCTCGTGGCCGGGGCGCGCCCCTGCGAGGAGTGAGGCCGGCTGGCCACGACGAGGATGGAGCAGACGTGACGCGATCGGGTGCGCGGGGCCTGCTGTTGGCCGCCGCCTGGATCCTCGCGGCCTGCCTGCTCGGCCCCGCGGCCGCCAGTGCACCGGCCGGGGCGGTTCCGGGCGGGCCCGCCGCGGGCCGGCCTGCGTTGGCGCTCCCACCGGGCCTCAGTGCGCCCGAGCACCAGGCGCTGCAGCATTCGGGAGCCTACGGCGGCCATCCGGTGCGGGTGCTGCTGCTGGGCGACTCCATCGCCCTCACCCTCGGGATGGGGCTGTCGGTCGGCTCCCAGTCCGCCTACGGCGTGTCGATCGCCGACCACGCCACCCTCGGGTGCGACCTCGACCCCCGGCTCCCCGTGATGACCTCGGGCATCCCGCGGGAGGCGACGCAGGGCTGTGTCCAGTGGCGCGGCCTGTGGCCCTTCTTGATGGCGAGCGTGCGGCCGCAGGTAGTGGCGCTGGGCCTGGGCCGTTGGGAGGTCACCGACCACCTGCTGGGTGGGCGCTGGGTGCACGTCGGGCAGCCGGCCTGGGACGGGCACCTGGCCGCGGATCTCCGGGCCGCCATCACCATCTTCCACACGTTTGGTGCCAGAGTGGTGCTGTTCACCATGCCCTACATCGACCCGAATGACCGGCAGCCCGACGGCCTGCCGTGGTCGGAGAACACGCCGGCCCGCACGGTGGCGTACAACGCGGTGGTGCGTCGCGTCGCGGGCGCGGATCCGGGCGAGGTCAGCGTGATCGACCTCAACCGGATGCTCAGCCCCGGCGGCGTCTACACCGCGTCCGTCGGCGGGGTGGACGTGCGGCCCGACGGCATCCACATCAGTGCTGCGGGAGGCGAGCTGCTGCGACGCCAGATCCTGCCCATCATGGATCGCATCGGCATGCGGGAAGAGGCGGCGGCCAGGGCCCACGCGTGACGGGGCCCGAAGCACCGGAAGCGCCCGAGGCACCGGAGGCGCCGGCGGCGGAGGTCGTCGTCGAGGCCGTGCCCGCCGCGATGTCGTTCGCGCCCAACGCGGTCGGCCCGAACCTCGGGGCGGAGCTGCTCCTCGACTCCGACGCACGCCCGGGGGTCGAGTCGATGCGGTCCGGGCTCGTGCAGGCGGGCCCGCTCGCAGCGGCCGGCGTGCTGGCCAACGGGGCCAGCGTGGTCCTCACCGTCGCGTTGGCCCGCCTGCTCACGCCCCACAGCTACGGAGTCCTCAATCAGCTCACGGGGCTGTACCTCATTCTCTCCATGCCGGGGTCCGCCGTGGTCGTCGCCGTCGTGCGGCGGGTGACCATCTGGCGCGAGAGCGGGGACGCGCAGCTCGTGCGCCGCTGGGCGGGCCGCGTGCACCGCCAGGGCACCATGCTCGTCCTGGCCTGGGCCGCACTCGTGTTCGTGAGCCGGCACGGGATCGCGGTACTGCTCAACCAGCAGAGCGGCATCGGCATCGCGGCGATCGTCACCGCTGCCGCCTTCTTCGTGCTGCTCTCGCTCGACCGCGGGCTGCTGCAGGCCCACCGCGCCTACCGGCCGCTGGCGGTCAACCTCCTGGTCGAGATCGGCGTCCGCCTTACCGCCGTGCTGGTGCTCGTGCTCGCCGGGTTCGGGCCCTCCGGCGCGGCAGTGGGCGTGCTGATCGGCGAGGTCGTGGCCGCCGCGCACGCGCGCTACGCGGCGGTGCGGGCCTGGTCGGGCGGGGAGGGCCCCCGCGTGCGGGCGGCGGGCGGCTGGTTCGCCGCGATCCGCCCCAACCCGGTGTTGGGAGGTGGGGGGGCGGAACGACGCACAGTGGTGGTCGACCTCGTGGTGGCCTCCATCTCGCTCTCCATGGTGGCCGTGCTGCAGAACATTGACGTGCTGGTCGTCGGGCGCGACAACCCCAGCCACAGCGGCGCCTACGCCGCTGTTTCGGTCACGAGCAAGGCGATCGTCTTCGGGGCCATCGTCCTCGGCGGCTACCTGCTCCCCGAGGCGGCCATCCGCTGGCGGCAGGGCGGTCACGCGCTGCGCCAGCTCGCGGTGGTGCTGGTGCTCCTCGCCGTCCCCTCCGTCCTGCTGTTGGCCGTGGCGGTGATCGCTCCCCAGGAGCTGCTCCAGGTGGTGTACCACCACGCGTATACGTCCGCCGCCGATGCGCTGGCACCCCTGGTGCTCGCCATGATCATGCTGAGCGTCTCCGTCGTGCTCACCATGTACCTGCTCGCGGTGGGCCGACACTGGGTCGCCGGTGTCCTGGTGGGCGGCGCGGCTGCGCTGACGGTGGCGGTGCTCGCGGTACACGGGTCGCCTCGGGCCACCGCGCTGGCCGATCTGGGCGTCCAGACCCTCGTCCTGGTGGTGATCGTGATCGGCTTCACGGTGGTGCACAAGGTCCGGCTGGCAAGGGAGCCTGCAGGGCTAACCTGACCCCGATGGCAGACGACCCGGGCCCGGTCGCGGTCGCGCCCGAGGGCGGCGATGCGCCCGTGGTCGGGACCCCCTCGGGCCCCGAGGTGCTGGCGGCGATCGCGGCGGAGGCCGGCATCCGGCGCATCCACTTCGTAGCTTGGCGCGATCTCGAGGACCCCGAGGCGGGCGGGTCCGAGCTGCACGCGCACAGGATCGCCTCGCTGTGGGCGCAGGCCGGGCTCGACATCACGTTCCGCACCTCGGCCGTCCCCGGCGCACCCCGGGCTCTGACTCGCGACGGCTACCGGGTCGAGCGCCGATCGGGCCGCTACGCCGTCTTCCCCGCCGCCGCCTGGGAGGGCATCCGCATGGGCCACCGACCCGGCGACGCCCTCGTCGAGATCTGGAACGGCATGCCCTTTTTCTCCCCCCTGTGGTATCGGGGCCCCCGCATCGTCTTCCTGCACCACGTCCATGCAGAGATGTGGGGCATGGTGCTGCCGCCCACCCTCGCCCGCCTGGGAGACGGGGTCGAGCGCCGGCTGGCGCCCCGCTTCTACCGCTCGAGCCGGGTCGTGACGCTGTCGGAGTCCTCGCGCACCGAGATCACCGAGATGCTCGGACTCCGCGCGGACCGGGTCACCGTGGCGCCCCCGGGCGTCGATGCGCGCTTCAGGCCCGGTGGCCAGCGCTGGCCGACCCCCCTGGTGGTGGCGGTGGGACGGCTGGTGCCAGTGAAGCGCTTCGACGCCCTGTTGCGGGCCCTGGCCGAGGTGAAAGCCGACCAGCCCGGGCTCCAGGCCGTGCTGGTCGGGGAGGGTTACGAGCGCCCCGCCCTCGAGGCGGTGCGCGAAGAGTTAGGCGCCACGGAGTGGGTGCGCATGCCGGGGCGGGTCGACGACGACGAGCTCGTGTCGTGGTACCGCCGGGCCTGGGCGGTGGCGAGCAGCTCGCAGCGCGAGGGGTGGGGCATGACCCTGACCGAGGCCGCTGCGTGCGGCACCCCCGCGGTGGCGACCGCGATCGCCGGCCACGCCGACGCCGTGCTCGACGGCGAGTCGGGCTTGCTGGTCGACGACGTAGGTGACCTCCCGGCCGCGCTCGGCCGCGTGCTCGGCGACGAGGTGTTGCGCAGCCGTCTCTCGAAGGGCGCTTTGTCGAGGGCCCGCTGGTTCACGTGGGAGGCCACGGCGCGGCGTGCCCTCGAGGCGCTGGCGCAGGAGGCGAATCCTCACGCCTGAGTTCCGTGACGGGTGGGGTTCCCACTGCAATCGGGGCGACGGCTCAACGATGTGATCCGGTTCCCGGTCTGCAGCCTGCGAATGTCATCGCACTTACTGGACACCGCGTTCGTTGATTCCCGACTATGGGTGTGGGAGCGATCGGTGAGTTCCGGTAGCACGGCCGACTTCAGCATTCGACGAGATCGGCCGGTGCTCTCCGGTCGCGGGAGTCCGGGATGTGACAGTACGTCGGGTCGGAGTGACGGTTCTACCTCGGGGTTACCCGTTGTTGGACGCACAAAGTGGCCCGTACGATTGAAGGATGCCGTCCCTCTACGAATTTCGCGGGTGGTGAAGAAGCGCTCCATCGCCTTGAGGACACGTTCTACAGCAGCGTCCTCAAGGATCCGCTGCTCCAGCCACTGTTCGGAGCTGGTCAGCCCTAACATGTCGATCACCTGACCGCTTTCACCGCCGAATCATTCGGTGGTCCCGAACGCTTCACCCGAGAGCTCGGGTTCACCCATTGATCAATGTCCACCGACACCTTCAGATCACAGAAGAGCAACGTCAAAGATTCGTGGAGCTGTATGGGATGCCGCAGACCTTCCCGAAGACGACGACTTCCGGGAGGCGGTCCGATCACATGTGGAGTTCGGCTCGAACGTAGCCATGCAGAACTCACATGCCCAGAACGAAGACGAACTTCACCCCCTGCGCGAGGTTCCTCGGTGGACTTGATCGAGGGACGACTAAGGACCCGCCCGCGCGTTCGTCAGCCTTTGCGACCGATGAACGCGAGGAGTTGCGTCTGCGCTCCGGCACCGGCGGGGACGAGAATGTCCTCGCCGAACATCCCACTGGCTCGCACCATCTCGGCCTGATCCCTGAGGAGCCTATAGGCAGCGTCCACCAGTTCGGGATGGAGGGTGGCATCCTGGCCCGTGGCGGTTGCCAGGTCCCATCCGTGAATCAGGACATCAATGAAACGGTGGCCGGCGTACACCGAGCCGGGGACAGGTCCGTAGGACACGGCGCACGGCGCGTCGAGCGCCCCGGGTGCCTCGAAGGTCGCCGCTGCCGCCTTGGCCGAAGCGTCATATGCGGCCAAGGCGTCATTCCCGAGCACGTCACCGTCGAGGCGGTCACCGACCTCCTCGATCGTGTGGCCCGAGCCCAGCTCGGCAGCCCACAGGTTGCCCGACACCAAGTGATTCAGGAGGGCTTGGACGTCCCAACCGTCACAGGGAGTCGCGTCGGCCCATTGGGCACGATCAATACGGGCCACGACGGAGTGGCTCTCGTCGAGGGCCCTTCGATGCAGCTGGGCGATGTCTGCCATGGCGCACTCCTCCATGTTCCTGGTCGAGGACCGACGTCGGCCACTCGGGCGTTGGTCAGCTATTCGAAGTCGGGGTTGCTCAGGTCGTAGAAAGTCAGGTCACCGTCGATGAGCCCCATGAACTGCTCGTACACGGGGCTCCGCGCCATGGTCTGCTCGTTCTTGCGCGCCTCTTGCTCGGAAGTGAAGTAGGCGGCCTGCGTGAAACCGCCATCCCCATGCCAGGCCATGGTCGCCCCGATGAGGTCTGGACGGACCTTGCGCAGGTCACCCTCCATCTCCGTCATCTGACCCCGCATCTGCTTCTGATCCTTGGCCCGACCCTGCATGATCTGCACGAACCCAGCGTCGTCTGAACCCCCGTCGAGGAGGCTGTCGACCTCACGGCAGTCGTGGAACGTGACTTCGCCGTCGAAGGCCTTCGACGTCTCTTCGATCCATGCCCCTTGTTCGGGTAGGTCGTTGTCCACTTTCGCGGCATCCTCCGACCTGAAGCGGGCCAAAGTGATCATGTACCCCTGGGCGGTGACTCCCGATGTGAACCCCAAGAATCCGGTTGTCTTCGGCCTGATCTCACGCCGCCACGTCGCTACTCGGCGCGACCAGAGATCCGCGTTCGCGAAGCTGAACCTGAAACACCTGGATGAACATGGTGATCCCTCCCCGGCCGCCATAGTCGAAGCCGCCCAAGGAAACCGTAACCCTATGCCCCTGGAGATACAACGGGAGTATGAGGTGCCGAAACTTGGAATGGCCTGAGGAGTCCGTCGGTACAACGTGAGACCGATCATCCCGACTACGAGCTCCGGGGGCGGTGTGACGCGCCCCGTCGTGATCACCCTTGGTGGTCGCTCACCGCGAGTCGAGGGTGCTCCCACATGTGGACATTCACAAGACCAGACGCCGTCCCTATGATCGAATCGAGGTGAGCGAGATGCCTGACCAAGGTGGCGAGCGCCCCGAGATGATGATGGATTCGATTCTCCCGCTCCACCCCCGGCTCGGCCAGGACCTATTCCAGATGGACGCGCAAATGTGGGCGATCCACGGGTATATCCCGGTCGACGGTGAAGTGATTCTGGCCGAGTTCGACCACCGAGAGACAGCAAAGGCCGTTCTTGCCCAGCTCGCCGCCGCCCAGGATCGTGACGGAAATGGTGAGACGGGTACCCAGAAGTAACGGAGAATTGTCCCTGGTCCGATGAATTTCCTCTTGATACCCGGAGCCGGCGGTGAGGCCTGGGTCTGGAGCAGAGTCGAGTCAGAACTGATCGCTCGTGGGCATGCTGCTGCTTCGATCGACCTCCCTGCAGACGATGAGTCCTGCGGGATCGAGGAATACGCCGAGAGGGCTCTGTCCGCCGTTGACGTTGGAACGAATCCTCTGGTTGTCGGACTCTCACTCGGTGCCTTCACGGCGGCCTTAGTTGCCCTCGAGATCGAAGCGGCGTCAGGCTGAGCCGCAGTGCATCTTGTGTTCACCGAGTCCGGGCGCGGTAGAGCCCAGATTCCAGGCGAGGCGCATGCCCGCGGTCCAGCCCGACACCGGGATCCCGACCTGCAGTGTGGTTCCCGCCATGACGCCCTGGGGCAGCCGTCGTTGCCAACGGTCGATGAAGTGGTTCGCCAGCACCTGTTTCCCGTCGATGGAGTCGTACCACTGGGCGGGACCGCTCTCCGTCAAATGCTTCCATCCCTGCGACCAGAGGTGGGCGGCGACCATGGCTTCGACGTCCCGAACTGAAGCGTGTGACGTGAAGTTCATATCCACCTGCACGTCGGGCGTGCTCGATGAGCAGGAGCCGGTGAGATGCGGTTCGGCGGCAAACGATTCTTGGATGTGTGCAGTCTTCGGGACCGCCTGCCGGATCATCTTGAGCTCCTTCAGGATTGCACCGTGCGGATCTCCCTGAGGCGCTGTCGTTGGCGAGCTTCCTTCAGCTGGACCGGTGGTCGCGGCCAACGCAATGCCGAGGATGAGCAGCGTCAGTCCCGTTTTGTACATCGAGTGTCGCAGTTGTCGAACTCGGCCGGTCAACGCGTGATGCATCGGCGGTGACGCTAATGCTCAGAGGCCGACCCGGGAGTGTCCTGCTCGCCAGCTCGGGGACATTCTCCGTACTTACCTGGACCGTGTCGGCTCGCGCCTACCGCAATGGTGATGCAGTGCGCATCAGCCGGCGGCCCGCTGCGCCCGCAGAGCCCGACGGCTGAGCGGCTTCTTGCTCCGCAGCCCGAGGCCGGAGATCACTGCGTCGGCGAGCAGCAGGGCGATCCCCAGCCAGATCAGGTTGCCCGCGTGCACGAAGGAGCCCGCCCAGTTTGATCCGGGCAGGTAGTGGTGCACGTACTGCCCCCGGTAGACGTTGAGCGCACCGGCGACGATGAACGCCACGCCACCCAACCCGGCAATGGCGCGGGCCCACGGGACCAGGAGCCCGAGCGTCACCAGGCCCGCCACGACGAGGCCGGCCGCCGGCGGGGTGGTGACGAGCGCGGCCACCCCTCCGGTCAGCGCGCCGATGAGCAGGGCCCGCGGGTAGTGCATCCAGCCGCGCTGGCGCAGCTCCGCCGGCGGCGGCGTGGAGGGCAGAGCGAGGATCGCGGCGTCGAAGGGCACTGCGGGTCGCTCCGGGGCGTCCGGTCCGGCGGGGCCGCGCAGGCGGCGGGGCATATGCGCACGAACCCAGCGGCGGGCCCGGAGGGGGAGGAGGCCGAGCACCAGGCACAGGAGCAGGGTCGCGGCGGACACCGCTAGGGCGGCCCAGATCTCGCGCTGGGGCGTCCAAGTGAGCGCGACGGTGAAGCCGGGGCCCCCGAGCGCCTGCAGGTCGGCCGTGCTGAGATGCCAGCCGTTGGCGAAGCCGTCGACCAGCTGGGGGCGCCCGAGGGTCACCGGGTGCGACCCGGCCGGCGCTCCCGGGCCAGGTTCGGCGACCGCCTGCCATCCCTTGTTGAGGCTCTGGCCGAGTACGAGCTCGAACGACTGCGTGGCCCCGGTGACGTCCGCTGCGTGGCTGGTGATGTGGGCCGACGTCGCGGCGACTGCGGGAGCCTGCCCGGGCTGGGTCGCCTGGAGTTGGGGCGTCCCTGCGCTGGTGGGGAACACCGGCGGCCCGGCGACGCCTCCCGCTGCGGAGTCGAGGACGAGCTGGTCGATGTTCCAGCCGGTGCAGGTGGCGGGGGTGCTCGCGCACGGCGCGTTGTGCCCGGCCACGGTCTGCACCACGTGCGGGCCTGCCGCGAGGGCGATCCCGGCGGCATCGGGACCGCACGGGACCAGCTGTTGCTCACCCCCGTCGAGGGCGTGTTGCGCCGAGCCGACGACCGCGACGTGGATCGGCCGGCCGTCAATCGCCAGCAGGTTGCCCACACAGGTGCCGGGCAGGTCGGCGGGCGTGGCGGCCGACTGCGCGTTCGGGATCCCTATCTCGGCGATGCCGAGCGGCAGCTCCAGCGGGCCGGCGGTGTAGTAGTTCGCCGCGTATTCGGGGCGGATCGCGGTGAACGTGACGATGAAGTGCGAGCCGGTCAGCGCGGGAAACGGCACCGGCACTGTCGTCACGGCCCCGGGCACCTTGCTGTTGGCGATGGGCGGGAGCGTCACCTGTCGCACCTGGCTGCCCGACGTGATGGTCATGGCCGTGGGGACCGAGTGGCGGCCGTCGGCGATCACCTGCATGGCGAGCCCGCTGAGCGTCTCGGGCTTGGCCAGGTCGTAGGTCAGGGTCGAGCCGATCTGGGCCTTCGTCCCCAGGCCGGGCTGCCAGGCCGTGGCCGGGTTGCCGTCCGTGGTGGCCGACGCGGTGGCCGCGACGTCCCCTGGCAAACGGCCCGTCGAGTAGGCGTCCCGGAGACTGGTCGAGGCGGTGGCGGCCCGGCCGGTCAGCCGGTCGACCTCGTCGTCGGGGATCAACGCGGAGAGGCTCGCGCTCCCCGACAAGGTGAAGTTGCGCGCCGTGGGCAGCGTGAACTGGCGCGCGATCGTCGTCTCGGGGTTGCTGCGCGGCGGGAACTGCGACGTGCGCTGGCGGGACATGACCATCGTGAGCCGGTCGGCGCCCGAGGAGGCCCCGAGAGTGGAGAGCATCTGGGTCGGCATCTGGAGCACCTGGTGCACCGCCTGGCCCGGGATCTCCACTTCGGCGAAACCGACGGCCGCAGCCGAGAGCGGGGGCGCCGTGTCGTCGGTCGTGCCGTCGATCGTCACGCGCAAAGTGTGGAACGTCCGGGCCGGGAAGGTGAGGGTCTGGCCCGAGACGAGGTACGACGCTGGGGTGAGGTCGTAGCGAACCGGGTCCTTGCCGTCGAAGGTGAGGGTGACTGCCGAGACCCGGCGCGAACGGTCACCGCGCTGCGGCTGCACCAGCGTGATGTGGTCCGTGGTGACGGGGTTGGTGAAGTGTGACTGCCACCACTGTCCGGCCGGGTCGGGCACGAAGGTGCCGGTGATCCAGGCCGTGTCGAAGTCGCTGTCGATCGCGCTGTAGGCCGCGTCCTCGGGGGTGTAGGAGACGGAGTTGCCGTAGCTGCTCGCCGTGACGTTGACCGCGCCGACGTAGGACGCGTAGGTCTTGGAGGTGGCGGTGGTCCCCGGGAACAGTTCGATCGGGCTGTCGCTCAGGTCGGTCTTGGCGGGGTTGTCGGCGGGCGCCTCGGTGTAGCCGGCGTTGGCCGTCAGCGTGTCCCAGCGGAAAGCCTGCTTGCGGTTGGTGTCGGTGAGCACGAGCTGCGCGCCCTGGGAGGCCAGGTCGTGCAGGCGTGCCGGATCTGTCGCCAATGTGCCCGCGTAGTAGATCGCACTCGTCGTGTTGAGAAGCCCCAGCCCGGCGAGGTTGTTCAGCCCAGTTGCGTCGCCCTCCACGAGGAGGGCGCCCGCATCGGACTCGCCGCGCAGCATGGCCCTGGGGTCGGGCACGGTGTAGGTCACGACGGGTGCGGGCCAGCCGTCGTTGCCCGAGACGGAGAGGTCCTGCTCGTTCAGCGTCGAGTCAATGGAGACGTTGGGCTGCGGCGTGCCGAAACTGAGGGGGTTCGTGAGCCCGAGCGGCGTCTGCAGCAGCTGCAGGGCGAGGAGCTGGGGCTGGGGCACCCCGTAGCGCTCGTACTGCTGGTCGTACTGGACCATGAGGTCCCCCGCGCCCATGAGCCGGGCCATCGGGGCCAGAGCGTTCATGTTGGCCGTGCCGTCCTGAACGGGGCCGTCGGTCGCGTACAGGGTGTCGGCCGTCGCGATGGACCCCATGATCTGCTGCTCGCGCGTGACGAAGTCGCGGGTGAGGAAGGCGGGCTGGGGCGTGTCGACCGTGTCGCCCCAGCGGTAGGCCGCGAAGTCATTGCCCGGGATCGCCATGACCCGGGTGCCCGGGTTGACCGCGTTGAGGTGGTCGATGGCGGCGAGCTGGGAGGCCGGCAGCGACGCCGGCTGGGTGAAGTTGTTGGCGATGGTGTCGCCCAGGAAGATGGAGGGGTTGTTGGCGACGACCAGGCCGGCGACCAGGATGGTGGTGGCGAGCCCGGCGACGGAGAAGCGGTTCCACAGCGCCGTGAGCCCGCTGCCGAGCAGCATGAACAGCGCCAGCAGCACGAGCGGGGTGGCACGGTCGGTCGAGCGCAGCGCGAGGCCCGCCGTCGTGTCGGTCATGAACGTCTTGAGCTGGCCCCCGATCACGGTCGGGTTGGAGAACGGGAAGGGCCCGACGGAGAGCAGGAGGCCGACGAAGAGGAGGATGAGGAAGAAGGCGCGCTCTCGCCAGCGCACGAACGCGGCCGCCACCAGCGCGAGGACCGGCACGGCGTACGACGTCGCCAGCTGGGTGAGGTCCTGGGTGTAGCGGATGGCGGCGTTGGTCCACGCACCGATGTGGTCGGTGCCGTAGAAGTACCAGTAGCCGAGGCCCCGGATGATGTCCGCGGAGTTGGAGGTGGCCGACGTCGACGGCACGGTCTCGGTGAACTTCAAGACGTTGACCCCGTAGGCCGCCTCCACCTGGAGCCCGGCCATCCACCACACGCAGGCGCCGATGGTCAGGGCGCCGATACGCAGGGCGGTGGCAAATGCATGCCGCCAGGTCGACTCGCGCAGCACCACCACGGCGTAGAGCAGCCACAGCACCGGCGCGACGCCGACGTAAATGATGGAGCTGGCGTTGATGCCGCTGACCAGCGCGACCACCACCGCGAAGAGCGCCGGTTCGCGCCACCCGCCCCGGCGCAGGGCGACGATGGTCAGGCCCAGCATGAAGGGCAGGCCGGCCCAGGGGAGCAGGATGACCGAGATCCGTCCCGCGTACTGGAGGAAGTAGGGGGAGAGCATGTACGCCAGCGCGGCGGCCGTCGGGCCCGGCCCGCGCAGCCCGAGGATGCGCGAGAGATAGAGCACGCCGAGCCCGGCCGCGAAGAGGATCGATCCGAGCCACAGCCGCTGCGCCACCCACACCGGGACTCCCAACAGGTGGAAGACGGCGAAGAAGGGGCCCATCGGGAGCAGGTAGCCGATGTACTCGTGCGTGACGGTGCCGAGGCCCACCGTCGGGTCCCACATGAACGCCGCCTGCTTGAGGAAGCGGGTCGGGTCGAGGTAGAGGTAGGTCTTGGTGTCCGGAGTGACCACCCCCGGCCGCACGGCCAGGAGGGGCGCGTAGGCGAGCGCGGCGACCACCACCGTCCCTCCGATCCACCACCATCGGCTCCCCTTGGCCACCGGTGGCCGTTTGGCGGCGTGCCGCCCCCGGGGGGCGGTGACGGTGGGTGACGAGGTCATGAAGTGGGGCCGAAAGGTCGCCGGGTAGCATAAGCAGGCAGCGCCACCCCAGGCGTGTCACTCGATTGGAGCGACGTGGCGACGAGCACGAAGAGCCGGCTGACGGGTGAGCGCCCCCAACAGGGCGTGACGCCTGATTCCCTGCTCGCCCTGCACGAAGCAGGCTATCGGGCCGTCCTGGAGCGGATCGGCCAGGGGCGTATCCTCGACGTCGGCTGCGGGCAGGGGTTCGAGTCGGCGCGCTTCTTGGGCCCCGGGCGCGACGTCGTGGGCGTCGACTACTCCACGGACGCCGTGGCGACGGCGGCGTCCCGCTACGGACCCCACGGACTCCGGGTGGCCCAGATGGACGCGCTCGGGCTCGCCTTCGGCCCGGCCAGCTTCGACGGGGCGTGCTCGTCCCATCTGATTGAGCACTTCACCGACCCCGAGCCCCACGTGGCCGAGCTGGCCCGCGTCCTCAAGGACGACGGCCTGGGTTGCGTGCTCACCCCCAACAAGCCGGCGGACTTCGAGAACCCGTTCCACCTCCACCTCTTCGATCGCGCCGAGCTCCGGGCCATGCTGGAGCGCCACTTCGACGACGTGTGGCTGGGCGGGGTCGACGCGGCCCCCCACGTGAAGGCGGACTTCGAAACGCGCCGCGTCAAGGCGGCCAGGCTGCTCAAGCTGGACGCCTTGGACCTGCGGCACCGTCTGCCGCACGAGTGGTACGTGTGGGCCTACACACGCCTGCTGCCCTTGGCCTACAAGCTGGTGGCCCGGGACGACACCGGTGGGACGACGGGGATCACCGCCGACGACTGGTTCGTGACCGACGACCCCGACGACACCACGCTGGTCCTGTTCGCGGTCGCCCGGGCGCCGCGCCGGGCGCGCCCGGGCTGATGCTGGCCGTCGGCCTCACCGGCGGCATCGGCTCGGGAAAGTCCGCCGTCGCCGACCTCCTGGCCGCGCGCGGCGCCGTGCTGATCGACGCCGACCAGGTGGCCCGCGACGTGGTGGCCCCCGGGGGCCCCGCCTACCAGCCCCTCGTCGACCGTTTCGGGCCGTCGATCGTCGCGGCGGATGGCACCATCGACCGCCAGGCGCTGGCGGCCGTCGCCTTCGCCGACGAGGAGACCCGGCTGGAGCTCAACGCGATCACCCACCCGGCCATCGGGATCGCCATGGTGCAGGCGCGGGACGCGCTCTCAGACGGCGACGACATCGTGATCCTGGCCATCCCCCTCCTCAAGGCGGAGCATCGCGACACCGTCCGCTTGCACAAGGTGGTGGTGGTCGACTGCCCGACCGACGTCGCGCTCGAGCGGCTCGTCACCCAGCGCGGCTTCGACCGCGCGGACGCCGAGGCGCGCATGCGCTCCCAGATCTCGCGTGAGGAGCGGGTCGCCGGCGCCGACTACGTGCTCGACAACTCCGGTGACCGGTCCGCCCTCCAGGCGCAGGTGGCCGCCCTGTGGGACTGGCTGGTCGCGGCGGCGGAGGAGCAGCGGAAGCACGCCTGAGCGGTCACACCCCCCGGGTAGCCTCGGTGTCCCATGCCCGAGTTCGAGGTCGTCTCCCCCTTCAAGCCGTCGGGTGACCAGCCCGCGGCCATCACGGCCCTGGCCCACGGCGTGCGGCGGGGCGACCGCTACCAGACCCTGCAGGGGATCACGGGCTCGGGGAAGACGGCGACGATCGCCTGGATGATCGAGCAGATCCAGCGGCCGACCCTCATCATCGAGCCCAACAAGTCGCTGGCGGCCCAGCTCTCCTCGGAGCTGCGAGACCTCTTCCCCAAGAACCGGGTCGAGTTCTTCGTGTCCTATTACGACTACTACCAGCCCGAGGCGTACCTGCCCACGACGGACACCTATATCGAGAAGGACTCGTCCATCAACGACGAGATCGACCGATTGCGCCACGCCACGACGTCCTCCCTGCTGATGCGGCGCGACGTGATCGTCGTCGCGTCGGTCTCGTGCATCTATGGCCTGGGCTCACCCGAGGAGTACCGGGACCGCATCCTCGGGCTGGCCGTGGGGCAGCAGCGCGACCAGCGCGAGATCCTGCGGCGGCTGGTCGACCTGCAGTACGCCCGCAACGACGTCAACCTCGTGCGCGGCACCTTTCGGGCCCGGGGTGACACGGTCGAGATTCACCCGGCCTACGAGGAGCAGGCGCTCCGGGTCGAGATGTTCGGCGACACCGTCGAGCGCATCGTCCCCTTCGACGTCCTCACCGGCGAGATGGGCGATGAGATGGAGGACGTGGCGGTCTACGCGGCCACCCACTACGTCACGGGCGACGAGATCATCCAGCGTGCCGTGGGCAGCATCGAGGTGGAGCTGCGGGAGCGGCTCCAGGAGTTCGAGAAGGAGGGCAAGCTCCTGGAGGCGCAGCGCCTGCGCGTGCGCACCGAGCACGACCTCGAGATGCTGGCCGAGACCGGTGTCTGCTCCGGGGTGGAGAACTACAGCCGCCACCTCGACGGCCGGGCGCCGGGGGAGACGCCGTACACGCTGCTGGACTTCTTTCCCAAGGACTACCTGTGCGTGATCGACGAGAGCCACGTGGCGGTGCCCCAGCTGCACGGACAGTACGCCGGCGACCGCTCCCGCAAGGACGTCCTCGTCGAGCACGGGTTCCGCCTGCCCTCGGCCAAGGACAACCGGCCGCTGCGCTTCGACGAGTTCGTCGAGCGGGTCTCCCAGACCGTGTTCGTCTCGGCGACGCCCAGCGCGTTCGAGCTGGAGCACTCGAATCAGGTGGTCGAGCAGGTCATCCGGCCCACCGGGCTGGTCGACCCCGAGGTCACGATCATGCCCACCAAGGGGCAGGTGGATGACCTGATCGCCCGCATCAAGAAGACGGTCGGCGCCGGGGGGCGGGTCCTGGTGACGACGCTGACCAAGAAGATGGCCGAGGACCTGACTGACTACCTGGCGGACGCCGGGGTGCGGGTGCAGTACCTGCACTCCGACATCGACACCATCACGCGCATCGAGATCCTGCGCGAGCTGCGGCTGGGGAGCATCGACGTACTCGTGGGCATCAACCTACTGCGCGAGGGCCTTGACCTGCCCGAGGTCGCTCTGGTCGCCATCCTCGATGCGGACAAGGAGGGCTTCCTGCGCTCCGCCTCGTCACTGATCCAGACCATGGGGCGGGCGGCCCGCAACGTCGACGGCATGGTCGTGCTGTACGCCGACACGGTGACCGACTCCATGCGGGAGGCCGTCTCGGTGACCCAGCGCCGCCGGGAGCGCCAGATCGCCTACAACCGCGAGCACGGGATCGACCCGCAGACCATCCGCAAGTCGGTGACCGACATCCTGGAGCGGCTGCGCGGGACGAGCGGCGGGGTGTCGAGGGCCGGACGGAGCAGGGCCGAGGTGCGCAGGAACGCCGCCGTGCGGGGGAATCACCGCCCGGCGCTCCTGGCTGAGGGGGACGCGTCGACGCCGGCCGCCGCCATGGAGCTAATGGGGCAGCTGGAGGCCGAGATGAAGGCCGCCGCGGCCGACCTGCGCTATGAGGAGGCGGCGTTGCTCCGGGACGAGATCGCCGAGCTGCGCGCCTCTATCCCCGGCTGAGGATGGCTGGCGCGCCCCCGATGGGATACGACCGGCGAGGGCACTCCGCTAAACAGAAATGTTTGGAGCTCAAAAACAAGTGCCGCCGAGGCTGCAACTGAGCCCGCCGGGCCACGGCGACACCTAGAGTCTCCGCCATGCCGACCACCGCCCAGCTGCGCGAGGTCATGGCGCGCTACGCCGCCACGACGAGCTCCAAGGACATCGACGCCTACGTCGCCCTCTTCACGCCCGACGCCGTGCAGGTCGATCCCTATCCCACGCCGCCCAACGTCGGGCGCGACGCCATCCGCGCCTTCATGCAGCGCTCTTTCGACGCCTGCGAGACGATGACGTTCGAGGTCGTCGACGTCCACCCCGTCGGCGACGTGGCTGCCATCACGTTCCACATCACGGTGACGCTGGAGGGTGGGTCGGCCATGCACATCCGGGGCGTCGAGGTGTTCACCGTGACCGACGGCGGCCTCATCTCCGCCGTCACGGCTTACTGGGGCGAGGAGGACATGACCTTCGAGTGACGCGCGAGGGGCGGGCTGGCCGGCCCCGGCCGACCCCATGCAGCCCCCGCGGTCGATCCGCCGCCTCGGTTCCGGCGGCACCGGTGCGGTGGCCTGACCAGGGCCTGCCGGGCCTGATACAGCGCGCCGGTATCCTCAGCGGATGGCCGACCGTCTCGTCGTTCGCGGGGCACGCGAGCACAATCTGCGCGATGTGTCCCTCGACCTGCCCCGGGACAAGCTGATCGTCTTCACCGGGCTCTCGGGCTCGGGGAAGTCGTCGCTGGCCTTCGACACCATCTACGCCGAGGGCCAGCGCCGCTACGTCGAGTCCCTCTCGGCCTACGCCCGCCAGTTCCTGGGCCAGATGGACAAGCCCGACGTGGACTTCATCGAGGGCCTGTCGCCGGCCATCTCCATCGACCAGAAGTCGGCCTCGCGCAACCCGCGCTCGACGGTGGGGACGATCACCGAGGTCTACGACTACCTGCGGCTGCTCTACGCCCGCATCGGCCACCCGCACTGCCCGACCTGTGGCCGGCCCGTGGCGCGCCAGACCCCCCAGCAGATCGTCGACCGCGTGCTGGAACTGCCCGAGGGGACCCGCTTCCAGGTCCTGGCCCCGGTGGTGCGGGGGCGCAAGGGGGAGTACTCCACGCTGCTCGACGACCTGGCCAAGCAGGGCTTCGCCCGGGTGCGCATCGACGGCATCCCCCTCGAGCTGGCCGACCGGGCCGAGACGACCCTGGCCCGCTACGAGATGCACACCATCGAGGTGGTCGTCGACCGGCTCATCCGCCGGGACAACGTCCGCCAGCGCCTGACCGAGTCCATCGAGACGGCCCTGGAGCTGACCGGCGGCACGGCCGAGGTGCTCGTCATGAACGGGACGGGTGACGCCGAGAACGACGAGGCCATCACCTTCTCCCAGCACCTGGCCTGCACCCACTGCGGCATCAGCTTCGAGGAGCCGGCCCCGCGCAACTTCTCCTTCAACTCGCCCTACGGTGCCTGCCCGTCCTGCCTCGGCCTCGGCACGCGCTTCGAGGTCGACCCCGAGCTGGTGGTGCCCGACGACACCCTCTCGCTGGCCGAGGGCGCGCTGGCGCCGTGGTCCGGCGCCCGCAGCGAGTACTTCACCGGGCTCCAGCAGGGTGTCGCCGACCTGGGCCGCTTCTCGTTCGATGCACCGTGGAAGTCGCTCAAGGCGAAGGACAAGAAGCTCGTCCTCTACGGGACGGGCACCCGGGCCGTGCACGTGACCTACAAGAACCGCTTCAACCGGACCCGCTCCTACGAGGCGCTCTACGAGGGCATCATCCCCTGGCTGCAGCGGCGCCACGGCGAGTCCGAGTCGGACTGGTCACGCGAGCAGATCGAGCAGTTCATGCGCGAGGTGGACTGCCCCGAGTGCAAGGGCGCCCGCCTCAAGCCCGAGTCGCTGGCCGTCACGGTGGGGGGGCGCAACATCTACGAGCTGTGCAGCCTCTCCATAGAGGCCGCGGTCGACGCCATGGCGGGGCTGGAGCTCACCGAGCGCGAGCACATGATCGCCGACCGGGTCTTCAAGGAGGTCCGCGAGCGCATGCAGTTCCTGCTCGACGTCGGGCTCGACTACCTGTCGCTGGCCCGCTCGGCGGGCACGCTGTCGGGCGGCGAGGCCCAGCGCATCCGCCTGGCCAGCCAGATCGGGAGCGGGCTGGTGGGGGTGCTCTACGTCCTCGACGAGCCGTCCATCGGGCTGCACCAGCGCGACAACCAGCGCCTCATCGGCACCCTCGAGCGCCTGCGGAACCTGGGCAACACGGTGATCGTGGTCGAACACGACGAGGAGACCATCCGCTCCGCCGACTACGTCGTCGACATCGGTCCGGGGGCGGGGGAGCACGGCGGCACCGTCGTGCACGCGGGCCCGGTCACCGGCCGGGGCGGGCTGCTCACCAACAAGTCGTCCATCACGGGCCAGTACCTCACCGGGAAGAAGTCGATCCCGGTTCCGGGACGGCGCCGGCCCGGGTCCGGCGACGTCCTCACCGTGCGCGGCGCCCGGGAGCACAACCTGCAGGACATCGACGTCTCGTTCCCCCTGGGGTGCTTCGTGGCGGTGACCGGCGTCTCGGGTTCGGGCAAGTCGACGCTGGTCAACGACATCCTGCTGCGCTCGCTGGCCCAGCATCTGCACCGGGCCAAGGCGCTGCCCGGCCGGCACCGCAAGGTCGAGGGCATCGTCCACCTCGACAAGGTCGTCGACGTCGACCAGGCACCGATCGGGCGCACGCCGCGTTCGAACCCGGCCACCTACACGGGCGTCTTCGACCACATCCGCAAGCTTTTCGCGCAGACGGCGGAGGCCAAGGTACGCGGCTACCAGCCCGGTCGCTTCTCGTTCAACGTGCGGGGTGGGCGCTGCGAGGCCTGCGCCGGCGACGGGACGATCAAGATCGAGATGCACTTCCTCCCCGACGTGTACGTGCCCTGCGAGATCTGCCACGGGGCGCGCTACAACCGCGACACGCTCGAGATCACCTTTCGCGGCAAGACGATCGCCGACGTGCTCGACATGTCGTGCGAGGAGGCGTTGAGCTTCTTCGAGCGCCAGCCGCCTATCGCCCGCCACATGCAGACCCTGGTCGACGTCGGCCTCGGCTACGTCCGCCTGGGCCAGCCGGCGCCGACGCTCTCGGGCGGCGAGGCGCAGCGGGTCAAGCTGGCCAGTGAGCTCAGCCGCCGCCCCACCGGCCACACCTTCTACATCCTCGACGAGCCGACGACGGGCCTCCACTTCGACGACACGCGCAAGCTGCTCGACGTGCTGGGCCGCCTGGTCGACCAGGGCAACACGGTCGTGGTGATTGAGCACAACCTCGACGTCGTCAAGACCGCCGACTGGATCATCGACCTCGGTCCCGAGGGCGGGAACAAGGGCGGACTCGTCATCGCCGAGGGCACACCCGAGCAGGTGGCCAAGACGGCCGGAAGCTACACGGGCGAGGTGCTCAAGCCGATGCTGGCCCGGGCGAAGTAGGTCACCCCGGAGGTCTCGGCGATCGACCTCGGGGGTACGCTCTGCCCTGATCTCGCGCCCACTCGTACCGGCACCGGATGACGGGGTGCGCAAAAGGGGGAGTGCCCCATGAGGAGAGGCCGAGGCTGATCGACTGATCGGCGGCGCCTAACGTCCCGATGACATCCGGGTGCGGGGCCGCTCCAGCGCGACCCCGTCGAGGAAGAGGTCGACCTTCTCGTTGTAGAAGGCGATCAGGCCGGCGATGGGGAGCACCTCGCGGGTGGGGAACGCGTAGGACCAGGCCACGTCGGGATGTACCCGCTCCTGAATGCGGGCCGACCAGTAGCCGGACGTGGTGCCCTTGTACGGGCACGACGTGACGGTGTCGGACGGCACCAGGTGGGTGAAGTCGACGTCGGTCCGGTTCAGGTAGTAGCGGGTCGGGAGCCCCGTCTCGAAGACCATGACGGGCGACGAGGACTCGGCCAGGACGATCCCCTTGGACTCCACGCGGACGCCGCGGGTCGAGCGCACCGCGTCGACCCGGCTGTAGGGATTACGGGGGTGGACGAAGATCTGCTCGTCCTCCTCGAACCAGGCGTCGAGCGCCGACCACTCGAAGCGGACGGTGTCGTCGAGGCCCTCGACCTTGGACGCGCCGAGGACCCGGGCGGCATGGGGCCGGGTCTCGCCGTCGACGCTGAGGGTGAAGTGCCGGACGTCGCCGAGCGCCGTCTCCTCCGTGGTGCCCTCGTCCACCAGGGCGCCCTCCGCGACGTCGGCCAGGGGGACGTAGTACTGGGGGAAGGGCGGCCACTCCCACACGTAGCGCGCGGCCGTGGTGTCGAACACCGTCTGGCCGGCGAGCACGGCGCGGATGCGGCGGGGGACCGGCTCGGTGTGGTTGGCCCGGACGGGCGGGGCGGGGTAGTCGTTCACTGCGGTGCCTCCGACGGATCGAGAGCGGTGACGCTCTGACCCTACCGGCGCGCCTCGCTGATGGACGCGGCGCGGCGGACGAGGCGAGTCAGGTCGAGTCGAGTCTGGGCGAGTGAGCGCTCTAGGTGATCGCCAGCATGCGCTGCAGCGCCACCTTGGCCCATTCGGCCGTGTCCGCGTCGACGACGATGCGGTTGCGCACCTCGCCGTCGACCAGGCCCTCGAGCACCCAGGCCAGGTGCTGGGGGTCGATGCGTGACATCGTCGAGCAGGGGCACACCAGCGGGTCCAGGCAGACGACCGTCTTGTCGGGCGACTCGTCGTTGAGCCGCTTCACCAAATGGATCTCCGTGGCGACGCCGATGACCGATCCCGACGGTGCGGCGGCGACGGCACGGATGATGGCGTCCGTCGACCCGGTGACGTCGCCGACCTCCACGACCTCGTGCGCGCACTCGGGGTGCACCATCACGATGCCGTCGGGATGCTCGGCCCGGAACGCCTCGACGTGCTCGGGCCGGAAGCGCTGATGGACCGAGCAGTGCCCCTTCCAGAGCAGCAGCGTGGACTCCTTCACCTCGCGGTCGGTCAGGCCGCCCAGGGCCTGGCGGGGGTTCCACACCCGCATGTCGTCGGCGCCGTAGCCGAGCTCGTACCCGGTGTTGCGGCCGAGGTGCTGGTCCGGGAAGAAGAGGACGCGCTCCCCGTGCTCGAGCGCCCAGGTGAGGACCGCCCGTGCGTTGGACGACGTGCACACCGCCCCGCCGTGGCGGCCGACGAAGGCCTTGAGGGCCGCCGCCGAGTTCATGTAGGTGACGGGGACGAGGCCGTCCACGTCGATCACCTGGGCCAGGTCCTCCAAGGCCTCCTCGACCTGGTCGATGTCGGCCATGTCGGCCATGGAGCAGCCGGCGTTGAGGTCCGGGAGCACCACCTGCTGGTGGTCGCCCGTGAGCACGTCGGCGGACTCGGCCATGAAGTGGACCCCGCAGAACACGATGAACTCCGCATCGGTCTGCTCGGCCGCCAAGCGGGAGAGGCCGAAGGAGTCACCCCGGGCATCGGCCCAGCGCATGACCTCGTCGCGCTGGTAGTGATGGCCGAGGACGAAGAGCCGCGCACCGAGCGCGGCCTTGGCGGCGCCGATCATGGCGGCCAACTCGTCCTCGGTCGCGACAACGTAGCGCTCGGGAAGCGGCGCCTGGAGCCTGAGCATGTGGTCTGCCCCCTTGTAGGGAGAGCATCGATGTGGCCGGCGGGGACAGCCTGGTCGCCCATCCGCGGGTATGTCGGCCTCGATGCGAGGTTGTATGCCGGATACCAGGCCGGCTCCGCCAGTGTACCGCCCACCACCAGCGGCTGCGCGAAAGTGGGACTGATGCAATATCGGCCGCCTACCGGCTCCATCCCGGACGCTCCGGGCTCCTACCAGTTCTTCGACGCCGAGGGGCGCGTCCTGTACGTGGGAAAAGCCAAATCCTTGCGCCACCGCCTGCCCAACTACTGGCAGGACTCGGCCAAGCTGATGCCCCGCACGGCCCAGATGGTGGCCCAGGCCGACCACGTCGAGTGGGTGGTCGTCGACAGCGAGGTGGACGCGCTGATCCTGGAGCACTCGCTCATTCAGGCCCACCTGCCCCGCTACAACGTTCGGCTTAAGGACGACAAGAGCTACCCGTGGCTGGCCGTCACGCTCAACGAGGAGTGGCCGCGCCCGGCCGTGGTTCGGGGCCGCAAGCGCAAGGGCGTGCGTTACTTCGGCCCCTACGGCAACGCCGGCGCCATCCGCTCCACGCTCGACCTACTAGTGCGCAGCTTCCCCGTGCGCACCTGCTCGGACACCAAGTTCACCCGCCACGAGCGGCTGGGGCGACCGTGCCTCCTCTACGACATCGACCGCTGCTCGGGCCCGTGCGTCGGCGCGGTCGACCACGAGGCCTACGACGGCTACGTGACCGACCTCATGGGCTTCCTGTCGGGCGACACCGAGCCGGTCCTGGCCCGCCTGGAGGCGGAGATGGTCTCGGCGTCCGACGGGCTGGAGTTCGAGCGGGCGGCGCGGCTACGCGACCGCATCGCGGCCGTGCACAAGGCGGCCGAGACGCAGCAGATGGTCTCCGACCGGGCGGAGGACTTCGACGTCGTCGGCCTGGCCGAGGACCCCCTCGAGGCGTCCGTGCAGATCTTCGTCGTGCGGCGGGGCCGCGTGGTGGGACACCGGGGCTTCGTGGCCGAGAAGGTCGAGGACCTCTCCGCGCCCGAGTTCATGGCGCTGATCGTGTCGCAGGTCTACGGGGCGGACGGGACCGAGGTGCCGCGCCGGGTGCTGCTCCCCGAGGAGCCAGCCGATCGCGACGTGCTGGAGAGCTGGCTGCGCGGCGTGCGCGGCGGCCCCGTCGACATCGCCGTGCCGCTGCGGGGCGCCAAGCGCGCGCTGGCCGAGACGGTGACGCGGTCGGCGGGCGAGGACCTCGCCCGCCACCGCCTGCGCCGCGCCGCCGACCACAACGCGCGCTCCAAGGCTCTGACCGAGCTGCAGAGCGCGCTGTCGCTGCGCGAGGCACCGTTGCGCATTGAGTGCTACGACATGAGCCACCTGCAGGGGACCGACTACGTGGGCTCCATGGTCGTGCTGGAGGACGGTCTGGCCAAGCGGTCTGACTACCGGCGCTTCACCGTGAAGTCGGTGTCCGGCAACGACGACTACGCCGCCATGGAGGAGGTGCTGACCCGCCGCCTCACCGCGCTCAAGGAGGCGCCGGAGGCGCCGCCGGGCGGGCGGCCGCGCCGGTTCGCCTACCGGCCCAACCTGTTGCTCGTCGACGGCGGCAAGGGGCAGCTCGGCGTGGCCGAGCGGGTGGTGCGCGAGCTCGGGCTGGAAGGCGAAATCGAGCTGGCGGCGCTGGCCAAGCAGTTCGAAGAGGTCTACCGCCCGGGGTCGCCGGACCCGGTGCGCCTGCGCCGTGGCTCGGACGCCCTCTACCTACTGCAGCGCGTGCGTGACGAGGCCCACCGTTTCGCCATCACGTTCCACCGGGAGCGCCGGGCCAAGCGGATGACCCGCAGCGTCCTGGACGACATCCCCGGCCTCGGCCCGGCCCGCCGGGCCCGCCTGGTCAAGGAGCTCGGTGGGGTCAATGCGGTGCGGGCTGCCCCGCTGCAGCAGCTCCAGGCCCTGTCGTGGCTGCCCGAGGCCGTCGCCGTCGCGGTGTACGACGGAGTGCGTAAGGCTGGGAGGCGATGAGCGAGTTCGCCGTGGTGACGGGGATGTCCGGAGCGGGCCGTTCCACCGCGGCCGCCGCCCTCGAGGACGTGGGTTGGTTCGTCATCGACAACCTGCCCGCCGGGCTGATCATGAAGATGATCGAGATGGTGGACCGCCCCGGGTCGGGCATTGAGCGGGTGGCCCTGGTCATCGGCCGGGGTGGCAGCGACTCGGGCCCGGAGTACTTCGACGACCTGCCCCTCGTCCTCGACGAGCTGCGCGGGGCCCGCAACCGCGTGCGGATCGTGTTCCTCGACGCGCCCGACGACGTCCTGGTTCGGCGCTACGAAGGCACGCGGCGGCGCCATCCGATGCCGGCCAGGGGCGTGGAGGAGTCCATCGCGGTCGAGCGCCGCCTGCTCGAACCGGTGCGGGAGCGGGCCGACCTGCTTGTCGACACCGGGGAGCTGAACTCCAACCAGCTCCGGTCGCGCATTCTCGAGGCCTTCGGCGCCGAGGACGCGCCGCAGATGCAGACGTCGGTCATCTCGTTCGGGTACAAGCACGGCATCCCGCTCGACGTCGACCTCGTCTTCGACTGCCGCTTCCTGCCCAACCCGTTCTGGGTCGAAGAGCTTCGGCCCTTCAGCGGGCTCGACGAGCCGGTGCGCGACTACGTGCTGGGTCAGCCCGAGTCGCAGGCCTTCCTGGAGAAGGTGGACGACCTGTTGACGAGCATCCTCCCCGCGTTCGAGCGCGAGGGTAAGTCCTACCTGACCATCGCCATGGGTTGCACCGGCGGTCGGCACCGCTCGGTGGCGATGGCGCACGCGCTGGCCGAGCGGCTGGGACGGTACGGGCAACCGGTGTCCGTCTTCCACCGGGACATCGACCGGTGAGCCGTCCACCCATCAGCGGTGCCCGGCCGTCGGTGGTGGCCATCGGCGGGGGGCACGGCACCGCCGTCACGCTGAAGGCGGCGCGGCGCTACGCCGGCACCCTGACCGGCATCGTGTCGGTGGCCGACGACGGCGGGAGCAGCGGGCGGTTGCGCGAGCTGCTCAACGTCGTCGCGCTGGGGGACATCCGCAAGTGCCTGGTGGCGCTCGCCGAAGAGGGCTCTGTCCTGGCTGTCGCCTTCGAGCGCCGCTTCGACGAGGGCGAGCTGGCCGGGCACGCGCTGGGCAACCTGATCCTGACCGGTCTAATTGATGCCACGGGCGACCTCGTGCTCGGCCTGCGCGAGGCGGCGCAGCTGCTCGGCGCCGACGGCGACGTCCTACCGGCGACCTCCGAGCGGGTGGTGTTGAAGGCCGAGTCCGCCGCCGGCACCGTCGCCGGGCAGGTGGCGGTCATGGGCACCGGCGACATCCGGACCGTCTCCCTCGTGCCCGGGGACGCCCAGCCGCCGCCGCTCGCCGTCGAGCGGATCACCGGGGCGGACCAGATCGTCATCGGGCCCGGGTCGCTCTACACCAGCGTGTTGGCCGCCGTGGCGGTGCGAGGCATCGCCGAGGCGGTGGCCTCCTCTGGAGCCCAGGTCGTCTACGTCTGCAACCTGCGTCCCCAGGTCCCCGAGACGGCGGGCTACGACGTGGCGGCCCACGTCGAGGCGCTGGCCAGGCACGGTGTCACGGTCGACCTGGTGCTGTGTGACAGCATCCAGGGCATGCGCATCGGCCCGACGGATGTGGCGGTGCGCGACGTTCCCCTCGCTGGTGGGAACGGGCTGGTCCACAGCCCGGCCAAACTGGCGCAGGCGTTGTCCGGTCTGCTGGCATAGGTCACGCAGGACCCGAGAGGAAGGGACGACATGACGGTGCGGGTCGGTATCAATGGGTTTGGGCGCATCGGACGCAATTTCCTGCGGGCGATCCTGGCCACCGGCGCCGACGTGGAGGTGGTGGGGGTCAACGACCTCACGTCGCCCGAGACGCTGGCCCACCTGCTGCGCTACGACTCGACGAACGGCCGGCTCCCGGTGCCCGTCGACGTCGAGGGGGACGACCTCCTCGTCGGTGACCTGCGCATCAGGGTCATGGCCGAACGGGAGCCCGAGCAGCTGCCCTGGGACAAGCTCGGCGCCACCGTGGTGATTGAGTCGACGGGGCGGTTCACCAGCCGGAGCGACGCTGCGGGCCACCTCGGGGGCTCCGTCAAGCACGTCATCATCTCGGGGCCCTCGAGCGACGCGGACGCCACCTTCGTCATCGGCGTGAACGACGGCGACTTCAATCCGGAGACGGACATCGTCGTCTCCAACGCCTCTTGCACGACCAACTGCTTCGTCCCCATGGTCAAGGTGCTCGACGAAGCTTTCGTGATCGTGAGCGGGCTGATGACGACGGTGCACGCCTACACGAACGACCAGAACCTGCTCGACCTCACCCACAAGGATCCGCGCCGGGCCCGTGGTGCCGCGGTCAACATCGTGCCGACCACGACCGGCGCGGCCAAGGCGACCAGCCTCGTCCTGGAGGCGATGAAGGGTCGTCTCGACGGCATGTCGCTGCGCGTGCCCCTGCCGGCCGGGTCCATCACAGACTTCACGGCTGTGGTGCAGGGCAACCCGTCCGTCGAGGAGGTCAACGCCGCGTTCGCGGAGGCGGCGGCCAAGCCGCCGCTGGACCGGGTGCTGGAGTACACCGAGGACCCGATCGTCTCGAGCGACATCGTCGGCTCGCCCGCCTCGTGCACGTTCGATGCGGATCTCACCATGGTGATGCCGATCAACGACGCCCTCTCGCTGGTCAAGGTCAACGGGTGGTACGACAACGAGTGGGGCTACTCGAACCGGCTGCTCGACCTCACTGTGCTGGTAGGCGGCTGAACGGGTGGACCCTCTGCGCGGCATCCCGCTCCTCGAGGACCTGCCCGACCTCGACGGCAAGCGCGTGCTGGTGCGGGTCGACTTCAACGTCCCGCTGCACATCGGCGTGCGGGGCCAGGCCACGGTGGCCGACGACTTCCGGATCACCGCCGCCGTGCCGACGCTGCGCCGGCTCCAGGACGAGGGTGCCCACGTGGTGGCCGCCTCGCATCTCGGCCGCCCCGCCGGCGCGCCGGACGCCCGCTGGCAGATGGACCCGGTGCGCGAGCGGCTCGACGCCCTGTGCCCGGGGATCGGGCTGACCGAGAACCTGCGCTTCGACCCGGGCGAGAAGGCGAACGACCCCGCATTCGTGCAGAGGCTGATCGACGGTTTCGACGCCTACGTGGACGAGGCGTTCGGGGCGGCCCACCGCGCCCATGCCTCCATCGTCGGGCCGCCGCGGTTCCTGCCCAGTGCGGCGGGGGTGCGCTTCGCCCGGGAGGTGGAGGTGCTCGGGGGGCTCCTGGAGAGCCCGCAGCGGCCCTTCGTGGCCGTCGTCGGGGGGGCCAAGGTGGCCGACAAGCTCGAGGTCCTCAAGGTACTGGCCACCAAGGTCGACACGCTGGTGGTCGGCGGCGGCATGGCGTTCACCTTCCTCGTCGCCCAGGGACAACAGGTCGGCAACTCGCTCTTCGACGAGGCGCACCTCCAGGACTGCCGGGACCTGCTGGACTCGGGGGTGCGCATCGTGCTGCCCACCGACACCTGGGCCCTGGAGCCCGGCGGGACGTTCGGGCCGCCCACCGAGGGCCACGGCCCGCGGGGGAGCGTCAAGGTGATTGAGGGCGACCTGCCCGACGGCTGGACGGGCCTGGACATCGGCCCCGACAGCGCGGCCGCCTTCGCGGAGGCGGTGGGCGGGGCGGGGACGGTCCTGTGGAACGGCCCCCTGGGCGCCTTCGAGGACCACCGCTTTGCCAGCGGCACCCGGATCGTCGCCGAGGCCGTGGCGCACAGTCCCGGCTTCTCGGTGGTGGGCGGCGGGGACAGCGTGAGCGCGCTGGACGAGCTCGGGCTGGCCGACCAGGTGGGCTACCTGTCCACCGGCGGCGGGGCCTCACTGACCTTCATTGAGCAGGAAGGGCACCTCCCGGGTATCGACGCCCTGCGCGAGGCGCCCAACGCGCCCCGGGGGTGAGCGCGCGCCGCCCGCTCGTCAGCGGGAACTGGAAGATGCACCACGACCACATCGAGGCGCTGCACACCGTGCGGGACCTCGGCCTCCGGCTCAAGCCCGAGGACGTGGCCCGTGTCGACGTGTCGGTGCACCCCCCCTTCACCGACCTGCGTACCGTCCAGACGCTGGTGGAGAAGGAGCACATCCCGGTCGCGCTCGGCGCGCAGCACTGCTCGGACCAGGACGCGGGCGCGTTGACGGGCGAGGTGAGCCCGCGCATGCTGGCCCGCCTGGGCACCGCCTACGTGATCGCGGGGCACTCGGAGCGGCGCATGCTCTTCGGGATGGACGACGCCACCGTGGCGGCGACGCTGCGGGCGGTGCTGCGCCACGCCATGACGCCGGTGGTGTGCGTGGGTGAGAGCGAGGAGCAGCGCGACCGGGGGCAGACCGAGAGCGTGCTGGAGGAGCAGGTGTTGGCCGCGCTGAGCGGCCTGGCCGGCGAGGTCGTGGGCGGACTGGTGCTCGCCTACGAGCCGATCTGGGCCATCGGCACCGGGAAGGCAGCGACGGCGGTTGACGCCGAAGACGCCTGTGTCTTCATCCGCTCCATGGTGGCCAAACTCGGGGGTGACGAGGCGGCGGGGAGTGTGCGGATTCAGTACGGGGGCTCGGTGAACGCCGAGAACGCCGCCGATTTCATGGCCGAACCGGACGTGGACGGCCTCCTGGTGGGCGGGGCCAGCCTGGAGGCGGCCAACTTCACCGACATCATTCGGGCCACGGCCGCCTGCTACCGTTCCTAGGCCGAGCAGGGCTTCGATCACCGCGAGCTGGAGGCTCCACCGTGTTGGCAACATCAATTAACGCCGTCACTTGGATCTACATCGTGATCGAGGTGTTCGCCGCGCTCGGACTGATCTTCCTCATCCTGATGCACAGCGGGAAGGGCGGCGGTCTGTCCGACATGTTCGGCGGCAGCGTCGGGGCGGCCGCCCAGGGCTCGACGGTGGTGGAGCGGAACCTCGACCGCATCACGGTGACGGTGGCCATCATCTTCGCCTTCACGACGGTGACCCTGGATCTCCGACTGCAGTGACGGGCCGGGGCCGACGCCCCCGGCGGTGGCGCGAGCTGGTCGGCACCGTGGGAGCACTGGCGCTGCTCGCGTCGGCGTGTGGGGGCAGCAGCGGCGGCACCACCGTGACCTATGTCGCCGTGGCCGGCGGGAACATCTCCTTCGGCACGACCGAGGCTCCGACGGGCTGCAACCCGAACACGTCGGCGGGCGACTCGCCGGGGACACGGACGGTGCTGGGCGGGGTGCTGCCCAGCCCCTTCGTGGTGAACAGCCTGGGAGCGCCGACGCCCAACTCGAACCTGATCGTCCAGTCGGAGCTCGTCGACACCAAGCCGGAGACGATCGTCTACACGCTGAACCCCAAGGCGGTGTGGTCCGACGGCGTGCCCATCACGGCGGCGGACTTCAAGTATGCCTGGGACGAGCAGCGGGGCGATCCCGTTGTATCGTCGCCCGACGCCTTGAGCATCGCCGGCTACCGCGATATCGCGTCGGTCGCCGGATCGAACGGCGGCCACACCGTGACGGTCACGTTCAAGACGACGTTCGCTGACTGGCAGATGCTCTTCGCGAACCTCGTGCCGGCCCACGTGATGGAGAAGGTGGGGTGGAGCCCCAGCTGCACCACCGTGGACCCGGCCATCGACCTGTCGGGTGGGCCGTTCAAGATCGGGGCGGTGTCGGGCCAGACCATTGAGCTGGTGCAGAACCCGAAGTGGTGGGGGACACCGGCCAACGCCCGCTCCATCACGGTGCACGTGGCGGCGTCGACCGGCCAACTGGCCCAGTGGATGTCCACGGGCTACGTCCAGGTTGCCCAGCCCACGACCGTCACGCCGTCCTTCCTGACGAAAATGAGTGGGCTGCCCGGCGCGGAGAGCGAGGTCGACACCTCGGGGACGCTGCTCCAGCTCGACATGGCGAGCTCGCTCGACGCGCGGTTGTCGCCCGACCTCCGCGTGGCCATCGCCCTCACGATCAACCGTCAGGACCTGGTGAACCAGCAGGCGAGCTGGGCCGTGTCGGGGCTCGCCGTGGCGGACAGCCACGTGAACGTCCAGGGACAGGCGGCCTACAAGCCGCCGTCGACGTCGGTGACGACGACGATCCCGCCCCCGCCGTCGTCGACCTCGACGACCGTGATCGGCGCCGGCGGGAGTGTGAACTTCCCGGTCACTCCCGTGCCCGACCAGGCGGCGGCCCTCATTGAGGCGACCGGACTGGTCCGATCGCCCGGCAACCCGTACTACCACTCGGCCTTCGGGACGCCCTTCACCTTGCACATGGTGGTCGACGAGAGCGACCCCTGGGCGGCCGCAGCGGCTCCGGAGATCCGCGAGGAGCTGGTGGCGGCCGGTCTCGACACGACGCTCGTGACGGTCACCAGCGCCCAGGTGGCGGGCCAGGCGCTCTCGGTCGGGTTCGCCGACCTCTCGCTGGTGCCGGTGACCTTCTCGCCCTACATGAGCCAGACCCTGGCCTGGTACACAATGCTGCTCGGGCCGGCGGGCAAGAACGGATCGCTGGACTGGACCGGCTACTCGAACACCCAGTTCGACCGTCTGGTGGAGACGGCCTCGCAGCAGCTCAACCCGAATACGGCGGCGGGGTACTACGCCCAGGCCGACACCCGCCTGTGGGACGAGATGGTGTCCCTCCCGCTGTTCGCGGAGCCGACGGCGCTCGTCTGGAGCCGGACCATCGGCGGGATGACGCCTACGCCGCGCAGCGACAGCCTCCTCTGGTTCGCACAGCTCTGGGCCATTCGCGTCCCACAGTCGACCAGCAACACGACGCCGTCCTTGCCGGGCCAGTAGGGAGCCAGGCGGCCCCGGGACGCCCTCTCGCCGGCGGAAGTGGGCCGTTGGCCACGCGCTACGATCTTCGGACGCTGCATTCCAGTGACGTACACGTCGGAGTGGCGGAATAGGCAGACGCGCCAGCTTGAGGGGCTGGTGCCCGCAAGGGCGTGGGGGTTCAAGTCCCCCCTCCGACACGATCAAAACCCGAGTCCTTCATCCCTACCTCCTGGTAGCGGACGTGCAGCGGGGGCGCTCCGTGCACTTTCACGTCGAGGTAATCCGGTAACACCGAAATCTCCTCGATGAACTCGTCGATCAGCACGCGTCGCTCGACCTCCGTCGCGGCGCTCCACGTCTTGTCGACGTCGAGCGTTGCGAGTATGCGTGCGACCGCGTCGAAGTGCAGAGCGACATCGTCCGAGCGCGCCACCTCGACGCGTGCCTCGTCGACCTCACGCTGTGCCTCACGAAGAGCCACGGACAAGCGTGCCTCCTCCTCGGCGAACAGGTCGGCTCCGATCTTGTCGGCGTAGTACAGGCGCAGCAGCTTGCGGCGTTGGGACACCAGCTCCTCGACACCGTGACGGGAACGCCGAGTGCGGGGCCCTCCGCCGGCCCCGGGGGCCGGCGTTCGGGCCCGTTCGAGTTCCTTCCGGATAGCGGCCTGCAGTTCGGTGTCGTCGCCGATGAGCCGCAGCCCCAACACGGCGGCCCGCAGCAGCCCGACGTTGGTCCGGCGGGGTTGGGCGCAGCCTTGGCCCCGATGGTGGCAGCGGTAGAGCCTTTGGCCCTTGCCGTTCTGGTCGAGGGCCATCAGGCGCTGACAGAGTCCGCAGCGGACCCGGCCCGACAACAGATCGGTACCACGGGCCCTCCCCTTGACCCGGCCCCGGTGGGCGGCGGCGAACTGCTCGGGGGTGATGATCGCCTCGTGTCGTCCCGGGAACCACTCGCCGTTCATCTGCACCTCGCCGAGGTAAATGCGCGAGTTGAGGATGGTGAGCACCGTCGAGTACTTGATGCCGGTGGCGTCGGCGATCTTCCCGATGCTCTGCCCCTCGGTCCGCAGCGTGAAGATGCGCCGGACGACGGGTGCCATTTCGTTGGCGACGAGCTCGCCGTCGACCAAGCGATACCCCGTCTTGGGACGGTTGACCCACTTGCCCTGGCGCACGGCCTGTTGCATGCCCATGCGCACGTTCTCGGCCAGTTGCTCGCGGTAGAACTGCGCGAACGAACCGAGGATGTTGTAGAACATCCGGCCCGTCGCCGACGAGAGGTCGATCTTCTCGGTGAACGAGTGCAGGGCGACGCCGGCTTGGCCGAAACGGTCGGCCAACAAGATCAGGTCGCTCAGGTTCCGAGACAGCCGGTCGAGCCGCCACGTCAGCACGTTGGCCACGTGGCCTTCGTCGACCATGTGCAGCAGCTGCTGCAGTCCGGGTCGCTCGAGGTTCTTGCCCGAGAGCCCAGGGTCGGCGATCACCGTCACCTCACCGAGGTCGTGCAGCTCGGCGTAGACGCGGCAGCTTGTCAGCTTGCCCGGCGATCGAGAAACCCTCCGCCGCCTGCTCCTCGGTCGACACTCGGCAGTACGCCACCGTCAGCATCCGTGTCCTCCCGTCTCTCTTCGTTCACGATCCGCAGACCGATCCGCACGAGTACCGCCGCCACCCGCTCGTAGTCGGGCCCAGCCGCGCTCACCGCAGCTCCAGTTCACTGCGGCGGCGGGCCACCCGTTCGGCGAAGGCGGTGTGGCTGACGATCTCGTAGGTATGCAGATGATGCCCGACGGCTCCCAGGGTGTCGTCGATGCCCTCGGTCCCGATCAGCGCACCCAGCGAGGCCAGGTAGCCGGTCAGGCCCGGGAGCAGCTTCTCGATCGACGCCGACCGTCGGGTGAGGCGAAGCCGCTCGACGCCCACGGCCCGGTGGCCGAGGGCGGACCCGCTGTACCTGGTGCCACTCGCGGGCGAGGGGCCAGCGAGAACGGGTCTGGTCGGGGGTGGGGGAGCGGTAGGTCAGCCACTCGGTGGTGGCGTAGGCCCACAGGTCACCGGTGGCGGCCAGGACCTGGTCGGGTGTGTTGAGGTCGAACTCGACCAGGCCCTGGCGCCCGATTTCGAACTCGAGGCGGTGCACGGGCGTACCGGGCACGTAGCGATCGCCCCACACCTCGGGCCACCAGCCGTTGTCCTTGGCCGCCACGTCGGCCGTCTTGTCGTACAAGCGAGCCATGAACGTATTGGTCTTGCGGCTGCCGAACTCGAAGCCGGTCAGGGTGCCGGCGACCTCGTAAGTGCGACGGGCGTCGGCCCGACAGACGAAGCGTTGGGCGTCCTCGAGCGTGAGATGCCAGCCCTGCCAGTCGGCGAAGAGGTCGACCCGGTTCACCCAGAAGCGCAGGCGGCTCAGTTCTGCATCGAGCAGATCGTGTACTGCCCGCACCGCCGCCTCGGGTCCGACGGCGTGCAGGAACTGGGAGCGGGGCTGGATCACGCACGGTCGGGAGGTGGCGGCTGGTGGAGAAGCCGATGCGGGCCATCTCGTGGTCGAGGCAGAAGCGGTACTTGCCCCACCCGTGGGGAGCGATCCCAAAGGTCAGATCACCGATCGCACACGGGGCCGGCCGCTTGGCCTCGCCGGCCCAGGTCCGGCAGTCCTCGAGGCGGGCCAGGAGACGCTTCGGCAGCTCGGCCCGGCCCGAGAGGTAGAGGGCGTCGACACCGGATGCCAGCTCCCGCAGCCCGGCCTCCGGAAGATGCGTATTTGCGACTAGGTGATCAGAGGCGTGCACGGGAGCCATCTCGATGCTGGGTCAGCCGAGCCCTCGACCGCGGGCGGCCTGGATCTGCCGGGAGATCTGCTCGGACCAGGCCGTGTCGAGGTCGAGCTCGATCCAGGGGAAGACGAACTCGTCGGGGTGGGCGCCGTAGGTGGCCCGGAAGCGGCGGACCTTGCGGAAGATGGTGGCCCGGTGCCAGCCGCCCCGCTCGAGGTTGTCGAAGCCGCCGGCCAGATGCCAGGCCACCCAGAAGCCGATGAGCTCGGAGCGTTCGAGGGCATCCTCGGCGATGGCGTCACGGATCTCCGGATCGAAGTCCTCCATGCTCCGGGCGGGCGTCGAGAACGCCTCGGCGATGACGTCCTCGTCGAGGTTGTGGTGGTACCCGGCCCAGCGGTTCACGGCGACCCGGCCACCTTCGGCGGTCTCGCTCTTGTCGCTGCGGAAATCGAGGTCTTCGGTCATGGCCGCGGAGTATGTCGCATGGTTGCGACAAGCCCTTCCGGAGAGGGCAAAACCGCAGGTAGGCCGCCCATCGGGCGGCCTTGGCCATTGTGACCACGGGCTCCGTCCGGGCCCGTCAAGGCTTCCCCTCCGGGCGGCTGCGCCGGCCTTGACCGACCCTGCTCACACTGGCTCTGGCCCGATGGCACGGCCGCAGAGGCGTCGCGGGCACAATGGGGAGGTGACGGACAGCGCTGTCGAACGGGATGTGGTGGCCGAGGAGGCCGCGCTCGACGACTCCGAGGAAGCCCTTGTGGCCCGGATCGCTGCCGATCGGCGGGCGGGACGGGACACCACTCGAGACGTGCAGGCCCTCCTGGAGCTCGCCGGTAAGACCAACAAAGCTGCTCTGGACCGTCTCGCCAAGTAGCGCACACTGGTGACCGAGGGCGACCGGGCGGAGATCGCCTACCTCACCCTGGAGGACTTCCACCGAGCGGCCGCCGAAGCGCTCGGGACCGAACTGGCAACCGTCCGAGCAGTCACCAACGACACATTGGCCGGCTCGGCGTTGGCTGCACCGAGCGCCGGCTTCGGTGACTTCGAGAAGTATCCCGAATTTGCAACGAAGACGGCGGTCTTGTTGCAGGCCGTGGTGAGCAACCATGCGTTGCCGGACGGCAACAAGCGGACGGCGTTGCTCTGCGCCGTCCTCTTCGCCGCTCTGAATGGGTATCGCTGGGTACCACCCGAAGGTGATGATCCCGACGGAACTGAAACTGCGGAAATGGTCGAAGCGACCTCGATGCGAACGGTGCCTCTCGAGGACCTCGCATCATGGATCGAGGATCGACTTCAAGCGATCTAGTGGTGCGTTCTGGAGCAAGCATCCGGACCTGACACACAGATTTTCGTGCCTCCAGGCCGGCGAATGGGATACCCCATTGGTGAGCCTCGATGTGGCGACTATGCGTTCAAAGTTGGAACACGCCAGGTGAGGACAGTTCCCCCGCTTTGGCTCCTCACCTCAAAACTCCCGTGGAGCTTCTCGGCCCGGCGCCGCATGTTGTTGAGTCCCAATCCTCCCTCGGTGCTTTCACGCGATCCCAACCCACGTCCGTTGTCAGTGACCTGGAGCAGGCACTCGTCGCTGCTCACGTTGAGCCGGACGTTGGCCTGGGTGGCCTGAGCATGGCGACCGACGTTGGTGACCGCCTCTCGGACAGTGGCCAGAAGTTGCTCGGCGATCACCTCGGAGATGACCGAGTCAACCGGGCCATAGAAAGAGCTGTGTACCTCGAAACCGGCGACGACGGTCAGTTCGCGCAAGAGCGAGATGATCCGGGCTCGGATGCCAAGTTCGCCGCCGGTCAGCCCCAGTTCGTAAATGGTGGAGCGGAGTTGGATAATCGCATCATTAATGGTCGCGGCGATCACGTTCAGTTGGTCCGAAACGCCGATCGCCTGAGGAACACCGGCTATCCCTGTGAGCGAAAGGCCTGCGCCATAGAGCGTCTGGATGACCGTGTCGTGCAGGTCGCGGGCGACTCGATCTCGGTCCTCGGAGATAGCGTGCTCTTGCACCAGCCGATGCAGCCGAGTGTTCTCGATGGCGATGCCTGCCGCCACGGCGAGCGACATGACCAGTGCCTCGTCCTCTCGCGTGAACTCGCTCCATCCGATCTTGTCGGTCAGATAGAGATTGCCGAAGACCTCGTCACGCACCTTGATCGGGACACCCAGGAACGACGTCATGGGGGGATGCTCAGCTGGGAACCCGAAACTCTCTTCGTGCGCAGAGAGCCGAGAAAGCCGGAGTGGCTCGGGGTTGGTCACAAGGAGACCCAGGACGCCTCGCCCGGTAGGTCGGGCGCCGATCATCTCCTCGTGGTCGTGTTCGAGGCCGACCGTGATGAACTCGGCCAGGTGGGTACCGCCCTCGTCGAGGACACCCAGAGCGCCGTAGCGGGCTCCAGTCATGGCACAGGCCTCCTCGGTCACGTGGCGCAACAGGACCGGGAGTTCGAGATCTGCCTTGATAAGCAGTACGGCGTCGAGTACCCGCCGCAGTGTTGAGGGGTCGTCCATCGCATGAACTGACATCGGCTTCCTCCGTCACGAGTCGTCAGATCTTGGAGGTGGCCGGTGGCCGTCGTTGGCCGGTCAGGTCAAAGGTCCTCACTGAACATAGATCTCTCGCTTCGCAGTGAAACCCCCGACGAACGGCCCCCCACCCCCCACAATGGGGGAAGGAGGCTGCGGGCAAGGGATCGAACCGCGCTGTGAGCGGCGCCCTATTGCCAGAGCGAAGAGACATGGACGACTGGCAGTTTGAGTTTGTGCCCCAACCCTCTCCCGGCGTGTGGGGTACGCACCTCTCGCGTCGGATCGAGATGGGTTCAGGAGCATCTCCTCTCATTCGATCCGGGCCTGACCCGGCATAAGCGCTTCTCACAGACTCTCGTCCTCCTCCAAGAGGGGGCGAAAGACTCTGTTCATGACAACGAGGTCCCGTAAGGATCGCTGTGAGCTGGCGTTGAAGCGCCCGCGCAACACAAGAGGAGTTGCATGGTGGGCAAGAACTTCAAGGGCAAGATCGCGATCGACATCCGGGAGTCGGAGCCCGACTGGGACCCGTACCTGGCGCCGAAGGCACCGGATGGAGCACCCAATGTCCTCATGATCGCCTGGGACGATCTTGGCTACGCCACCATGGACTCCTTCGGCGGTCCCGTCGCCTGCCCGAACATGGCTCGGATCGCCGAACGCGGCGTGAAGTTCGCCAACTTCCACACCACGGCGCTGTGCTCGCCCACGCGTGCCTCCCTCCTCACTGGCCGCAATGCCACCTCGAATGGCATGGCCACGATCGCCGAGTTCGCGTCGGGGTTCCCAGGCATCTCGACTCGCATCCCCTTCGAGAACGGCTTCATCTCTGAGGTGCTGGCCGGACGGGGCTACAACACCTACTGCGTCGGCAAGTGGCACCTGACGCCGGGCGAAGAGTGCAACCTCGCCGCCTACAAGGGCCGCTGGCCGTTGGGCCGGGGCTTCGAGCGCTTCTACGGGTGGCTGGGCGGCGAGACGAACTCGTACTTCCCCGACCTCGTGCACGACAACCACCCGGTCGAACCGCCGGGACGGCCCGAGGACGGCTACCACCTGGCCGACGACATGTGCGACAAAGCCGTCGAGTTCATCCGAGACGCCAAGGTGATCGACCCGGACAAGCCCTTCTTCATGTATCTCGCCCCCCAGGCCGGTCACGCCCCCCACCTCGTACCCCTCGAATGGGCCGACCGCTACAAGGGCGTCTTCGACGAGGGCTACGAGGCAATCCGGACCGGCATTCTCGAGCGCCAGATCGCCTTGGGCTTGCTCCCGGAGGGCACGCAGCTCTCCCCGATCAATCCGCACGGCGAGCCGGAGCGGACCGGGCCCGACGGCCAGCCGTGGCCGTTGCTCGACACGGTGCGGCCATGGGACTCGCTCAGTGCCGACGAACAGCGACTCTTCACGAGGATGGCCGAGGTGTTCGCCGGCTACATCTCCTACAACGACGACAAGCTGGGCAAGGTGCTCGACTACCTCGAAGAGTCGGGCCAGATCGACAACACCTTGGTCGTGGTCGTCTCCGACAACGGAGGGAGCGGCGAGGGAGGTCCGAACGGGTCCTTCAACGAATGGCGCTTCTTCAACGGCGTGCCCGACACGACGGCGACCACTCTGCCCCACATCGACGAGCTGGGCACCCCGGCCTCGAACAACCACTACAACACCGGCTGGGCATGGGCGCTCGACACACCGTTCCCCTACTGGAAGCGCTGGGCCGGCGAAGAGGGCGGCGTGGCCGACATGTGCATCATCTCTTGGCCATCAAGAATCCCAACCTCTGCAGAGCCGCGCCAGCAGTACGTGCACGCCGTCGACCTCGTCCCGACGGTCTACGAGCTTCTCGGGATCGAGCCGCCGGAGGTCATCAACGGCTACCTGCAAAGCCCCATCGAAGGGGAGAGCTTCGCCGCAGCCCTGACCGATCCGTCGGTTCCTGGGAAACAGACACAGTTCTACACGATGCTCGGGCAGCGCTCGATCTACCACGACGGCTGGCTCGCCTCGACTGTCCACCCGCCGCTGTCGAGTTGGGGCAACTTCGCCAAGGACGAGTGGGAGCTGTTCCACCTCGAGTCCGATCGCTCCCAATCACACAACGAGGCGGCGGATCACCCTGAGCGGCTCGAGGAGCTCAAGAGCCTGTGGTTCTACTACGCGGGAATCTACAAAGGCCTGCCACTCGACGACCGGAGCGCGTTGGAGCAAGTCCTCGCGGAGCGGCCTCGTGGGGCACCAGATCGGGAGCGCTACATCTACTACCCGCACTGCGCCGACGTACCGGAGTCGGCGGGCCCTGCCATCCCCGGCCGGTCCTACACGATCGCCGCCGGGGTTCGCATCGACTCGGCAGATGTGAAGGGTGTGCTGTGGGCGGCGGGAGGAGTCCCCGGCGGGCACAGCTTCTACGTCAGGGACGGGAAGCTCCGCTACACCTTCAACTGGATCGGCACCGTCCTTCAGGACGTGGTGGGCGAGCAGGCGCTCACTCCTGGGCCGCACGTCCTGGCGGCGCAGTTCGCCGCCACGGGACCGAGTTCGAACCCGGACATGCCGGGCACAGAGGGAACCCTGACCTTGTTCGTGGACGATCGACAGGTAGGACTGGGCCAGATCGTCACCCAGCCGGGATACTTCTGCCTCACGGGCGACGGCATCTGCGTGGGTCGCGACGGCACGTCCGCGGTCACGCCGGAGTATGTCGCACCCTTCCCCTTCACAGGCGGCTCGATCGATCGTGTCGTTGTTGACCTGTCCGGTGAGGGGTACGTGGACCATGAGGCCAAGGTCCGGGCCTGGTTCAGCATCGACTAGAAGTCGCCTGCCCCATGGTCCCGATTCGAACTGCAGCAGGCAACGACAGCAAGCAGGCATCGAGAAGTTGATGCTGTTTGAGGGTGCTGTGTTACAGGGATCGCACCCTGCCGGCCTCCGGCCGGCCTATCGTCGCAGGTCCACCGGCCGGATCCGCCACTCGGGTTTTGCGTAGTCCGGCCCTCCGACACGATCAAAACCCGACTCCTTCATCCCGAGCTCCTGGTAGCGGACGTGCAGCGGAGGCGCTCCGTGCACTTTCACGTCGAGGTAATCGGGTAACACCGAAATTTCCTCGATGAACTCGCCGATGAGGACGCGTCGCTCGACCTCCGTTGCGGCACTCCACGTCTTGTCGACGTCGAGGCTTGCGAGCAGAGACCCACGTACGAGCATCCGCCTCAGCTGAGACCGTGAATGCTCTTACCTCGCCAGGGACGAGGTAGCCGAAGATACCGACGGACTGCCTGAACCACTCTCGGTTCGTGACCACGGCAAACTGACTGCGGTGCCCGCCGGCGCGACTCAGTGCAGGTCCAGGCGCTCGAAGGCGGCGATCGCGAGGCTGCCGAAGACGAGGCCGGCGGCGACGAGCACACCCAACTCGCCCGCGCTGAGCCCGGAGCTCAACTGGTTGTCGCCGACCGACCAGTAGAAGAGCGAAGCGAAACGGGCCGGGCGGATCCACGCCACCACTGGTGCCAGGGAGCTGATCAGGTACGAGGCGGCGGCCAGGCCAGACGCCACGCCGAGCGCCGTTCCGCGCCGCCCGGTTGCTGCGCCCACAGCGAGGGCGACCAAGCCCAGGTCGATGCCGAGGAGGAGCACCCCGAGCGATGAGCCCCACAGGTGGGCCACGCTCACGGTGATGTCGAAGAAGTGCCCGAGCGCAAGGACCGCCGTGGTCACCACGACGATGGCCGTCGCTTGAGCACCCATCGCCACCGCCTTCTCGACCGTGATCCGGCGACGTCGAATCGGCAAGGTCACCACCGTCGCGAGTGTCCCCTCCTCGTCCTGTCCCGCCAGCGACGATGCGCCGTAACCGATGGTGGCGAGGAGGACCAGCAGCGGGAAGAAGTTGGCGTAGAGGTTCACGCTCAGCCAGCCCGCCGGCGAGGTGATCGTGCCGACGGCGCCGAGGAGGGCGGCGATCGTGGGGGAGTTCTTGGTGAGGTTGTCCAGGCCCGTCGAGTGCTCGAACGAAGGGTAGAGGGCAACGATGACGAAGGCGTAGAGCGCGGCGCCGACGCTGTAGCCGAGCACGGCACGGCGACGCCCGACGAGTTCAAGGCGTGTGACGTCAGTGCGCATCGGGGATCTCAATGTCGTCGCGGTAAAAGTCCAGGAAAAGCTCGTCGAGGTCCGCCTGGCGCGACACCAGACCGATGGGGTCGAGGTCGGCGGCGATGCGCAGCACCGGACCGAGAGCGCCGGTGACCTCCAAGGTGACGTGGGCGCCGGACGATTCGAGGACCCGCACCCCGCCGATGCGGAAGATAGCCGGGTCCACGGGGTAACGGAATCGCAGCTCGAGCGTCGTGGGGGCGTCGCGACGCAGGCCCTCGACGGTGTCGGTGCGGACGAGTCGCCCGTCCTTGATGATCCCCACCCGATCGGCCACCCGCTGGACCTCGTCGAGCTCGTGCGAGGAGAGGAACACGGTGCGCCCGCTCGCCGTGGACTCACGCAAGAGGCGCTCGAACTCGTCCTTCATAAGGGGATCGAGCCCCGAGGTCGGCTCGTCGAGGATCAGCAGTTCGGGTTCGTGCATGAACGCGAGCACGATGCCCACCTTCTGCCGGTTGCCCTTCGAGAGCTCCTTTACCCACCGGTCAAGGGGAAGGTCGAACCGTGCGGCCAGCGAGCTAGCGGATCGATAGTTGGTGAAGCCGCGCGCTCGGGCAAACCAGGCGAAGTGATCGCCCGCTGTCATCCGAGAGAACAGGGCCAGGTCGCCCGGGAGGTAGCCGACTCGAGAGTGGATGGCGACGCCGTCGCGATGGGCGTCGAGACCGAGAACGAGTGCGGTGCCTGCTGTGGGCCGTTGCAAGTCGAGGAGGGCCCGGATGGTCGTGGTCTTGCCGGCCCCATTGGGGCCGAGGAAGCCGAAGATCTCACCGGGCTCGACGCGGAGGTCGAGCGCTTCGATGCCCCTGATGGCACCGAACATCTTGGTCAACCCGATCGTCTCGATGGCACAGGTCATGTGGCAGCCTCGGCACGTTCGTCACCCTCGAGGACTCGCAGTACTGCGTCGAGCGCGTCGGGATGGGTCAGCGCGCTCACAAGGTCCCCGGGCTCGAGCAAGGTGTCGCCGTCGGCGAAGAGAAGGCCGCCGTCGCGCTCGATGGTGACAACGATGGTTCCCGGAGGCAGGGCGGCATCGCGAATGGCCCGGCCAGCCGCCTCGGCGCTGACGCCGACACGGGCCTCGACCGGGACGGCATTGCCGGCCAGCTTGGACAGGCGCTGCGTACTGGACTCCAACGCCTTGCGGTATCCGGAGATCACCTTGCTTGTGGTGAAGATCCCGACCGCGCGGTCGGAAGAGTCGGTGACGGTCACCCAGGTCTCGGGAGTGGTGCCGAGCGCCTCGAGGGCGACATCGACGGAGGCGCCTTGTTGGACGCTCGCAGCTGTGACGTCGACGAGTCGGCCGACCAGCGCTCCGGCGTCTTCCGATGGGGACGACTCGAGGGAGTGGGCCGTCACGATGCCGAGATAGACGCCGGCACCGTCGACGACGGGGGCGCCGGGAAGGCGCCTGTCGGCGAGCCGGCTCCTGGCCTCGTCGACCGGCTCGTCAGTACGGAGGACGACACGCAGCGGTGCCATGACCTCGGACACGGTGACGCTGGCGAGCAACGGGAGCCCCGCCTGGAGTCGGTGGGCCGGTGAATCGCGGCGGGTGCGCAGCTGGCTGCGGTAGATGGTGGCGTCGCTGTGACGGACGATCAAGGTCGCCAGCCCGACCGCCAGCATGGCCGGAGCAAGGACCTGGAGAGACCCGGTCATCTCGGCCACCATCAACATCACCGCGATCGGCGCACGCGAGATGCTCCCGAAGCAGGCCATCATCCCGACAATCACGAAGCTGGCAGGGTCATGGGGCACCGGTGCGATGGGTTCGAGCAGGCGCCAAAGCCCAGCGCCCACGAACCCTCCGATCACCAGTCCCGGCCCGAAGATGCCACCCGAGCCGCCGGAACCGATGGAGAACCCGGTGGCCACGATCCTGGCAAAGGGCAGGAGCAGAACGATCGCCAGCGACATGTGCAGCAAGCTCGTGCGCCCGAGGGCGATCTGGACCCAGCCGTAGCCGGTACCGAGCACCTGGGGGATGCCGAGGGCCATGGTGCCCACCAGCAGCCCCCCGATGGCCGGCTTCACATAGCGCGTCGTCGGGAGTCGCCCGAAGAGATCGCCGAGGCCGTAGAAGCCCCGGGCGTAGAGGAGCCCGACGAAGCCGCAGCAGACACCGATGAGAGCGAACCAGGCCAACTCGAGCGGGTGGCTCAGTCCTGGGGCGTGCACGTAGCCGAAGATCGGCGTGTAGCCCTCGAAGGCGCCGAACACTGCGTAGGAGATGACCGAGGCGACGATGGCAGGGAGCAGCGCCTCGACCTCTATGTCGTCGCGGTAGACGATCTCGGCTGCGAGCACCGCCCCACCGAGGGGTGCCTTGAAGATGGCTCCGATCCCCGATCCGATGCCCACCGAGACGGCGATGCGGCCGTCGGCCGGAGAGAGGTTCAGCATCCGGGCAAGCAGGGACCCGAAGCCGGCGCTGATCTGTGCGGTCGGGCCTTCGCGCCCCCCTGAGCCGCCCGAGCCGATGGTGAGAGCCGAAGCGACGAGCTTGACGAGTACGGTGCGGATCCGGATGCCGCGCGGGTTGTCGTGCACCGCATGAATGGCAGCATCGGTGCCGTGCCCCTCTGCTTCGGGAGCCAGGCGGTAGACGAGGAGCCCGGACAACAGCCCGCCCAGTCCGACGACGAGTGGTAGCGCCCAGGGGCGGCTGAAGCCGGAGGAGCCGAGACCCGCCCCTTCGGCCACGGTGTGGGGAGGGTCGAAGGCGGCGAGGAGGTGAAGGAAGAGGTAGGTGGCCGCTTTGAGCGCCTCGAAGAACGCGACTGCTCCGAGGCCGGCAATGGCACCGATGGCACCGCCGAGGACAACCCACTTGCGCAGGTAGGACGCGGTGGCAACTCCATGCGCAGCTCGGGCACGCAACGGACGCAGGCGAGCCTGCAGCGTGGTCATCAGAGTTCCCAGCTGCGTTGCCAGTCGCTCTCGGGCGCCTCTCCAGCCGCATCGCCGAATACCGCGAATGCGCGCACCAAGTTGGCCTGCTCGGTGGGATCGACCGCGTCGAGGATCTGTTCGATCTCGCGGCGTCGACGCTGCGTGACTCGCTCGACCAGCCGGCGACCCGAGGCGCTCAGGCTCAGCATGACGACTCGGCGATCGGTGACGTCGCGGCGACGGGCGATGAGCTTCTTGCGGGCCAGGCGGTCGCACATGCGCGTGGCCGTCGAGGGATCGACACCGAGGGCCTGGGCGAGGTCGACTGGGCGTTGGGGCCCGCGGGAGGCGAGGACGACGAGGGCCCGGTACTGGGGCAGGGAAACCTCGGACTCGTGCTCGGCCAGGGAGCGGGCGGCGACGGCGACCAGAACCCGGCTGGCGGTGAGGACAGCATCGGCGAGTTCAGCAGAGTGCGTTGTCGAAACGCTCGCGGGTCGGCTGGTCATGGGCGACATACAGTTATTGTAGGCATACAATGACTGTATGCGGGCGGTTCGCCCTCGGCCCACGCTTCCACGGCTCGAACCGGAGCATGCTGGAACTCTTTCGGTGTCAAGTAAGTCCCTTGGCTAACACCGAAGTAGCGTTATGGGTTCGTGAGTACCCGTAGGGGCCGGCCGTGTCCTGCGTGCCGCCGACGCCGAGGTCTGCATGTCGTCGTCTGATGAGGAACGTGACGGAGACACTTTCGGTGCCGAGAGTGCTCAGCCCCCCGAGGGTGGCACAGTTGGATCAAGGGTGTGGGGTTGGGCCTCGAAGTACGCTTGGAGGTTGAGCGTCGCGATGATGTTGGTCATTACTGCCGCCGACGCGCTCCTCGGGCCCCGTGTTATCCTCATCGCCTTGCTCATGGTCGGTCCTTGCTGCGCGCTCTCTTCAGCGCTCTGGCAGGTAGCGACTGCCCAGGCCGGAGCATTGGCTGTCGGACTTGCCTTCCTGTTAGCCCTCCCCGACGGTATCTGGGGCACCATGTCGCAGTTCTGTCTTCACTTGCGCCGTGTTGATGGTCGCCGTCGCCTGCACATGGGGTGCCGGCGTCATGGAATCGGTGATCGGGCACTGGGGCGGACGGCGTTAGGTCGTGGAAACTGGAGAGCAGACCGAAGTGAGGTGGCCATGGAGAGGATCCGACTGCACCGAGACCAGATAGCTCTCGTCGCTGCTGTCGTTTTGCCACTCGCGGGCGGCAGTGATCCTCGTCCCCTTCCGCTCGAGGTTTCGCGGCGACGGCGGCGGCGCTGATTCTCGTCGCGGTCCATCGTGGCGGTCGTGGCTTTGGGCAACCGGATTTCTGGGTTCGTGGCCACGGTCTCTGCCACCATCTGGTTCGATCATCTCCGACCCGCCCTTACGAGAGGCTCGCCACCGCCCACCGGCCCGACATTGAGACCGCCATATGTCTTTTCGTGGTGGGGATCATCGTGACCGAGCTGGATGGCGGCAACTGTCACTACCATGCGACGGCGGCCGAGGAGGCGGACTTCGTCGGTCTCATTCACGACATCTCGGAACTCGCCACATCGGGGGCTTCACCCCGAGACGTGGTTGAACAGGCGCGGAACCAACTCGTCACCCTGGGGCCTCGAAGCGTGCCGCTACGAGTCCGGATCGAGCGACCGCCCCATGATGCGGCTCGAGCATGACGGGCGGGTCTTCCTCGGAGGCAGGGTTGGGGCGTCCATCGCGTAGGCTCGCCCGGCCCGGAGATCGAGTTGCTTGTGCAAAGTCAGGGCCGCCCACTGGGCCGTTTCGTCCTGACGCCCACGGCTGGATACCCCGTCTCGCATGAACGACGAGTCGTGGCCGTGGCGATCGCTGATCAGGTGGGCGCATCGTTGCGACCCTTTTCTGGCTCTCGTGTGTAAGGAGCTGCGCGCTTCAATCGCTCTCCGAGCACCCAATGTCTGAGCCGGTGGCCACGAGAAGGACTACGAAGAGGGCGTAGGCCCCGATGATCAAGCCGCCCGACGCACGGCGCAGTCCATGCCCGACGTAGGCGAGCAGCAAAGTCATTGCGGTCAGCCCTACGTACCAGCCAGCTACCAGCATTCCTGAGCCCGACGGCTTGGCCAAGCCGATCACGGTGGCGGGGATCAAGAGGCCGGCGGTCACGTTGAGCGAGTTTGAGTTGAGCGCGACACTCAGCGTGGCCGCACCACGGCCCCGCCG